>CAVRMG010000018.1:0-335824 GCA_963721495.1 uncultured Actinomycetota bacterium
ACGCTCGAGCGTGTTGCGTTCTCCTTCCACGTCGGTGGACGTGCGTCAGGTGTCCTCAGAGTGGATCACTGGGATGAGCAGATGAGCGGGCCGTTCGGTGCCCCAGTGCAAGGTGACGCGGCCGCGTGCAGAGCGTGCGTAGCGAGCCGGAAACGAACCGAACAGTGGGTTGGCAGGTGCCAACCAGCGGCTGGCGATGACGAGGCGCAGTTGTTCGCCGGCGCGGAATAGCGTGGCCGACGGGCCCAGAGCAATGTCGACCTCCACCACCTCACCCTGGCGCACTGGTTCTAAGCTAAGTCGGTGCACGTCGGAACGGGTTCGCCTGCCGCGGAAAGACGCGGGTCGGTGCGCCGCAAGGCTACGCGCTGCCAGCCGGTGGCCACGCGGTCGCGACCGTAGCCGAACGAGCCTTCGAACGGCACGAATCGGCCGTCGCGCCACTTCTCCACTCCGACGTACAGATTCGCGTCGGCGCAGCCATTCAACTCGAGCCAGAGCCGCGCGCTCATCGGGCCGGTGCACTCGGTCTGTTCGGTGAACGTCCAGGTGAAGGCCGCTGCCTGCGAACGCGTCGCGAAGCTCACCCGCTCATCACCCACCGACGGCTCAGCCGCCAGGACGCCCGGCCCGGACAGGTACAGGGGTCGCCACGCAGTTCGTGCCGGCGGCCACCGCGATTCCTCGCGGACGGCGTGTACTGTCGTCGCGTCCTCCCGGACTTCGAGGCGCACCGAGCGCCGTGCCGGCGCGCTGCCGTCGAGCACTCCTTTGATAAACGCGAGTTGTTCGGCCAGCGCGGTCTCGGAGTAGAACGTCGACCATTTGTCGCCGCGGTGGGTGTAGAGCCTGGCGTGATTCGACTTCGCGTTGGTGAACGCTCGGATCGAGCCCCTAGTGTGCAGCGATTGATCGGAGAAGCTGCCACACACCAGCATCGGCACGTCGATCTTCGACAGGTCAGGACTTAACGACTCCCAGAACGCGTCGCGCAACGGGTGTCGCCGCTGCATCACCTCCAGGTCGTAGGCCTGGCGTACGGTCCGGCGAAGCAGCGTGCCCCAGACACGCATGAATCCCAGTTCGCGGACTCCACCCGGCAGCGCGAAGTCGCGATATGGATCGGAGAAGCCCTCCCACGGAACGATGACCCGCAGGGCCGGCGGTCGCAGTGCTGCCGCCCCGTACTGGCTGATCGCCAGGTAGGACACGCCCACCATGACGATCCGTCCGTCGCTCCAGGGCTGCTCTCCTGCCCACGGGACGACGTCGTGGACGTCACGGCCCTCTTGCGGTGACAGCAGTTGGGCGGTGCCCTCGGAGTGCCCGCAGCCCCGCAGGTCCGCGTTGACCCACGGCGAACCCCTTAGCCACCCACCACGCGGGGTCGGGGGCCTCCCAACCCGTCAGTGACGAGAAACGGATGGGGGCTGGTTGGCGCAGAATGCGGTATTGAAATGAGAATGACCAGTGGCCCCACCTGCGCTCTGGGAGCTTGTCCTTTCCGTACGGATGGATCGAGAGGATCACCGGCCAGCGCGCGTCATACGGAGGTCGAAACACGTTCGCCCGCAACACCGTGCCGTCACCTGTCGCGATGGGCACGTCGCGCTCCACTGCGATGGCCTCACTCGGCTGATAGACCTTGATCGGCGGCCGCAGCATGCCGGCCAGTCGCCTCAAGGCGTATGAGCCGGCGCCGGGTCTGCGCCACGGCCGGTCGATGATCGGAGGTCGGCTCGAACGACGGTCCACTCAGTTCAGATTAGAAGCGCAACCCGCGCCCACTCAAGGAACGAAACGCGGCCAGCTCGCCAAGCCAGCGGATGGTCCCCAAGGACCTCGGCGGCATCTGGCCGCTTATGACGTACAACGCATCCTAAAGATCCTCAGGATCCCGTTCACCAACATCCACGGCCTTCTCCGGCGGTGTGGGCACGGTCTTCGGAATGACCGTTTAGGTTGTGCACCCATGCCGGTAGTGCAAGCGATTGTTCAATCCCAGTATCGCAGACCAGTGTTTACGCAGCTCAGAGAGTATCTTCTGCGCCGCCGATCAGCTCCACCCAACGTCGCATCCCGGGACAAACCCGTGACGAACACCGGACCCAGCGCTGGGTGATGGCGCCACGCGTCGCGATCCGCTGCGAGGGGACCGTTGATTCATCTGTCCAGTGTCCGAAATGCTCTCCGGTGCCGGATCGGTCAGAGCTTCTCGCTCGCGATGGCCTCTTCGCGCTGCGGCGGGCCGGTCACTTGCACGGCAAGGATGGGCCCGACACCGCGGGCGTAGTACTTGTTTTCGATCGGGCCTGTGGGATCGAGAAGGTCGACATCCTTGGTGACGAGCAGGTCGTTGATCGGTCCTGTAAGCCGTGTGGTCTCGCTGCCGGTGAGGCTGAGCACCTCGCCGGTATCCTCGGCGATTCCCTTGGCGTACTCCTGCCGGTACTGGTCGCCGATCTGAGGATGGCCCTGCATGATGATGCCGGGAAGGGCGCCGTCGACGCCACCCTCGAAGGATCCCTTCGTGCTCACTGTGCCCTCGTCGAACTCTTTGGTGGCTTCGCCGAAGTACCACACGTTGCCGCCGCGATCTTGGGCGTACCAGTCGAAGGTGTCTTCAAGGGGCTTGCCGTCGAGGGTGACGGTGTCGTGGACCACGACGGTGTCCACACCCATGACCTTCTTGGTGTCTCGGGTGACCTCGGTGGTCGTCCGCTGAAGACCGTCAGGCGTGGCCGCCTCGTAGATCGTGCGGGTGCCCGGCGTGAGCGGGAAGTATGGGTTGTTGATCATGGTCGAGAAGGCCGATGGATCGATCGTCGGCGAGTAGGGCTCGGTGATCTTCTTTGGCCCAGTGCTCGGCGTTGTGGCTGCGGATGTACTGGGAGCCGGTTCGGAGGACCGGGCACAGGCCGACGTAACGAGGGTGAACGACAGCGCCGCTGCAGCGGCTGCCACGAGACGGATTGGTGCGCAGTCGGTTTGGACCATCAGGTTTCCTCCCAAGCGGCAGACACGGCACTCGTGTGCACCATAACCCGGCGCGGCTGAATCAGCGCTGAACCCGGGTCATCCCACAGGTGGTGGAATTCCCTGGGGCTCGTTCTGATCGGCCGCACCGGACTGGACCACGTCTCGTTCGGCCACGGCCCGCATTTCTGCGTGGTCGGGCGCGGCCCCCAAGCAGCAGGCTATTCAAGCCTGAGCACGTCATCCTCACCGAGCACCAACAATTCGTTCGGGTCGCCTGGCGTCGCGGGCCTGGCTCGTCCACTAGCAGTTCAAAACGGGCCAAACGTCGACGCCGCAGCCACCCAAGGATCGGCGCCGCCGTATGCCGGTCGACCAGCTCGCCGGTGGCGCACCATGTCTGTTTGGCTCACCGCGTAGTTCGAAATGGTCCAACGCAGCAGGCAATTCGAACAGGGTGGCGCCCTGGCGGCGGGCAAGTTCGAAGGCGGCGGCGATGTCGGCGGCGCGGGCGGCGGGGTCTGTGTGGGGTGTGGGCGCGCAGCCGGCAGTTCGGCGTCGTAGAAGCACATCCCGGTATCGCGGGCCAGCGGCAGTGCGGTGTCCAGGCGGTGGCACTGTTTGCCCACTACATACTTCTGCTCGGCGAAGTCGAGCAGAAGGTGACCGGCTGCTTCTAGAAGGGCGGCGGGGTGCCGTATAGCGAATATCCGCGGTTCCACAAAGTTGATGGCCGAGGAGACCGAACAACGCACCGACAAGCTCCCACAGCTCTCTGACCTGCGCGAAACCGGTCAACTGGAGCAGGATGCGGATCTGGTGATCCTCATCAACCGCCCCGATGGTTACGACCGCGACAGCCCCCGAGCCGGAGAGGCAGACCTGATTCTGGCCAAGCACCGCAACGGCCCGATCAAAACCTGCACCGTCGCATCAACTCTGCGCATGGCGTCCTTCCGCGACCTTGCACGCGGTTACTGACCCGACGTGTAGGTTCTCAAATTCGATGTCCCATTCTCAAATTCAATGTCCCACTCATGTCCATTGGGACACGCATATGAGACTGGGTCGGGGGTCGTGAGCGAAGGTTCTCAGGTCGCGTGTGATGTCCTCGTTTGAGTTGTCAAACCGATGCGCACAGATAACGGCTATTTGAGGCGCAGCCTTGTTGAGGTCGTCTATCCCGGTGCACGCTACGCAACATTGCCAGCAGTTGCCCCTTGGTCATGGGCGTTGCGGCCATGTTGTCTTTCGAGTTGCGCAGCTCAGGGTTCGAGCAGGCTGTCAGGCGCAAATGGCGGACCGACGCGTAGCGGGCCGGCTGTAGTGGGTGATTCGATGGCCGACTTCGTCGGGTCGAGATGGATGTCGAGCAGTTCCTCATCGGTGAGCGGCCTGGTCAACGCGTTGTTGCGCGTGACGCTTCACATCGTTTTGAATCCGTGGTCTCAGTTGTGTTGCGATGTGACTGGATTGTGGCTCAGCGCGTTCTCCTAGGGTCACGCTGTGGGGTAGCTCTGCGTGATGGGGGTGACCGCGTCGTGGCGACAAGTTCAGAACCTCACGCTGACGTCGAGTCCGGCGCTTCTGTTTCATTGAGTATCCGCGGGAGCGACGGCGTTGTCCTGGACGTCTCGACGCATGACGTGACACCAGCGCTGTTTCAAGATGTTCTGCCGTGGCGAACGTTTCGGTGGCACTACGGTCAGCGTCACTACTCGGGCAGCTACTGGGCATCAACAACCTCCGCGCATGTCATTTACGAGTCACGCCTGGAGCTGGCGCGGTTGTTGGTGGCGGACTTCGATCGCACTGTGAATCATATTGTTGCGCAACCGTTCATGATGCGCACGCCACTGGGTGGGAGGATCTGTCGGCACATTCCCGACTATCTGTTGCTCACCGAAGATGGCCCCGTGGTGGTCGATGTCAAACCGGCCGACTTGCTCGATGATCCTGTCGTCGCTGAGACGTTCGGATGGGTGCGCAACGTTGTGGAATCTCTGGGCTGGTCCTTTGAAGTCGCCAGTGAGCAGCCACGAGTGATGATGGAGAATGTTCGCTTCCTTGCCGGTTTTCGGCGGCGTGCGTGGGTCAACGAATCCGCTCTGCGCGACCTGCGAATGCAGAAGCTGGACGGAGCGTCGGTGGGCGAGGTGTTGCACGCTACACAGAGCGCAGGACCGTTGGCCCGGGCGGCGCTGCTGCATCTGCTGTGGGCCCAGGAACTGCGCACCGATCTGTCGACAGTCTTGTCGTCGAGATCGATTCTGCTGGAGACGAGTTCGTCATGAGTGGCGCGGGTGTACGTATCGGTGTCGGCACGCGGGTGATGTACGACGGTGCACTGCACGAAGTCACTGAGTGGTTACCGACTGTCAGTGGAACCGATGTCGTTCTCCGCGGTCCCAGTTCGGTCTGCCGGATGTCGGTGGTGGAATTGGTCAGTAGCGCCCGCGTGCGGTTGCTGCTCGAGACGGCTGGACCGGAATCCACAGACGACATTGTTCCAGCGGCGGTGCTGTTGTCGAGTCTGTCGAAAGAGGAGCTCGCGGAAGTACGGGGGAAGGCCGCGCACGTCCGCGAAGTTCTCACCGGATTTCGGTCAGGAAGCCCCGACATCGCCCAGGAAGGTGAACCGCGCCCCCCATTCAATCCCAGCCGCCCGCTGCGCGATCGCTGTGCGGCCAAGGCGGACGAAGTGGGCGTCGACGCACGTACCGTCCGCCGGTGGATCAAGGCGTACCGGGAGAACGGGGAGGCAGGTTTAGTCCCTGCACGATTTGCCTTGCAGACCAGAATCGACCCACGCTGGAGCGAAGCGGCGCTGTGCATCATGCGTGAACACACCGACGAGTCGAAACCCTCGGAGAAGGCGGTCATCTACCAAACCTCCAAGCGCCTCGAGATCTGTTTCGGGCACGGCGTTGTCCCAGAACCGTCGCGGGCAACGGCCTATCGGGAGCTCAAACGGCTTGAGGCCCAGCACCGCACGTTCACGGGCACCACCGCGCGCAACCGGGACATCGCCACGCGACCGAAACGGCCCTACGGAAAACTGCAGCCGACCCGACCGGGCGAGTACGTGATCCTCGATACCACCCGGCTGGATGTGTTCGGCATAGACCCAATCACGCTGCGGTGGACTCGAATCGAACTGACCGCGGCCATGGATTGGTACACCCGCTGCATCGTCGGGCTGCGACTCACCCCGGTCTCGACCAAGGCGGTCGACGCTGCCGCGATGATGTTTCAGGTGTACCGGCCGCCGCCAGCACCGGCGAGTTGGCCCGACTACGCAGTGTGGCCACATCACGGCATCCCCCGAGCAGTCCTCATCGACCCCGATCAACTCGTCACCACCCCGGGCAAGGCGGCATCCGGGCCTTCGCTGACGCCAGAAACGATCGTTGTGGATCACGGAAAGATCTATGTCTCCGAACACCTCAACAGCGTGTGCCAGCGTTTGGGTATCTCCATTCAGCCTGCCCGCATCCGCGAGGGACGCGACAAGGGCCCGCTGGAACGCTTCTTCCGCACCGTGCGTGAAGGGCTGCTGCAGTACTTGCCCGGCTACAAAGGCCCCGACATCAATTCACGTGGTCTTGACGTGGAGGGACACGCATTCTTCTACATCGACCAACTGGAAGCCATCGTCCGCGAGTGGATCGCCGCGGTGTATCACCACACCCGTCACAGCAGCCTGTTCGACATGCATCTTCCCAGGGCGACGATGACTCCGGCGCAGATGTTCGCCCACGGTATGGCTCGGGCCGGCTATATCGAGGCGCCACGAGACCCCTTCCTGGCCTATGAGTTCCTGCAAGTGGAGGCCCGGACAATCCAGCACTACGGCGTGCAATGCGGCACACTTCGCTACACCGGCGAGATCCTGTCGGAGCTGGGAAACAGAACAAGCCCCTACACGGGGAAGTTCCGTAACCGCTGGCCAATTCACGTCGACCCCGACAACATCGCCCATGTCTTCATCAGGCACCCCGATTCGGGGGAGTGGCATACCTTGGAGTGGGAGCACGCCGCGCACGTCGATGCGCCATTCAGCGAGGAAGCCCTGCAGTACGCCCGCCGTATTGTTCTGCAGGAGCATGGGTTTGTTGATGATCGGTTGGCGCTCGATGAGCTGCTGACGCGCTGGAACCTGCATATGGGAGTCAGCGCCGCGGAGCGGCGTATGGCGCTTCGGATGTCGCGTCAGGACGAGGCGCTGAGCAATCAGATCGAGACCACCGACGCTGCTGTGGTCGCCGGCCTGCCGGCCGTGCAGGCTGTCACCGAGCCGGCGGATCGACCTCCACCTCGCCGAGATGAGACGGCTGTCAGCGACGACGATACCGACGACGAACTGGCCGAGGACTACGACGACGACAGCATGGACTGGGCATGACCGACCTCCAGGATGTGCACATGGGTCACAAGGAGGGGTGGGCGAGGATCGTCAATGCCACACCTCGCGTGCAACCCGAACGCCTCACCGCCCGCAAGCATTCGGCGCTGAGCCCTTCACGAAAGGCAAAGTACGACAAGCAACGACGTGACTGGCACGCCAACATGGGCGTACTGCGGACGCCGCAACTGCGTGGACTGCACGACACGCTGTGGGACATCGTGGACAGCAATCTGCACGACAACGACCGCGCCAAAGGTGCTGTCGCCATCGAGGGCGCGGCCGGTCTCGGCAAGAGCACCGCCGTCGAGCAGTTCGCCAAGGAGTTCCATCTGCGCGAGGTCGCCGAGAACGGCCCCAGAACCGGTGAGGGCAACGAGCGCTGGCCGGTCTGTCGTGTCACGCTCAGCGGGCACCCCACCCTGCGTGACCTCAACGTCTCACTGCTGCACTTCTTCGCTCACCCCGGCACGTCTCGGGGTAACGCTGCTGATTTCGCGCGCCGCGCCCTGGACACGTTCCTGGCCTGCGAGGTGCGCCTGCTCATCATCGACGACCTGCACTTCCTGCGGTGGCGGGCCGCCGACGGGGTGAAGGTCAGCAACCACCTCAAATTCATCGCCAACGAGTTCCCCGTCACCCTTGTCCTGGTGGGTGTCGGACTCACCGAAGCCGGACTATTCACCGAGGGACGCACACAGCGTGAATCCACACTCGCTCAAACCGCCAGACGCACAACGCGATTGACCATGGAGCCCTTCGCCAACACCACCGCCGGGCAGAAGCAATGGCGATCAGTACTGCACGCAATCGAACAGCGCGTCGTCCTCGTCAAGCACCGCGAGGGCACGCTGTCCGATCAACTCGCCGACTACCTCTACGCACGCACCTCAGGCCACATCGGCTCGCTGATGACGTTGATCAACCGGGCCAGCTCGCGCGCCATACGAACCGGCACCGAAGCCTTAACCGAACAACTCCTCGACGCCACACCCATCGACGCCGCAGCAGAATCAGCGCGAGACCTCACCGCAGCAGAACTGCGCACCGCACGACGCCCGACCCGCAAAACCCGCCGTCTGACTGTCGTGCCGGAATAGAGCGCTCCGGAGAGAGTTCAGCGCCCCAGTGACGCGCTGTGCCGCAACGCGCGCGACCCGGTGTCACAATCGGTAGGGACGGCCAGGTTGGCGCAGCGCCACACCGTAGCGGCGGGCCAGGTGCGTCACGGTGTGGCGTGAGACGCCGTAGATCTGGCCGATGCGCGCCAGCCCCAACTGCTGCCCCTCGTACAGCTCGATCAACTCGGCCCTGCGAGATCAGCGGCCATCCCGGAGGGGCGCACCGCGGAATCGAGTGTTGATCGCTGTCGCGGCAGCGACGGATCGAATTCGCCGATCAGGTAATGGAGGTACTCCAGCGGGTATGCCGGTCTGGGCGGCGATATCGGTCATGGCGGTGCGCCCGTCGTCGAGGAGCCGGCGGATCGTCGTGAGGTCACCGGTGGGGGAGCGCAGCCCGCAGCGCGGAGAACAGGTCAGGGTTCGGCTGCCACCGCAGCGGCTCGTCGTACACGTTGTGGTGGTGAAGAAACTCGGTGGCCGCGTGATCGAGGCGGGCCACCGTCGCCGGGGTCAGCGTCAGCGGCAGCGTCTTGACCTTGCTGCGGAACTCGGCGGTGTCGAGGGCGTGGCAGCAGTCGCGTACCGGGGAGCCGATCACTCGCTCAAACATCCAACACCGCACGAGGCGCACGCGCAGTGCGCGTCCCGTCGGTGTCGCGGTGTCCCAGCAGATCTCGCGCCACTGCAGATCGGACAGGAACTCCTCGAAGGGCAGCGCGCGTCGCCGCGCGTAGTCGATCGGGCAGGCACCGCGATCGAGGGTCTCAGCCGAGACCCGTCAGCGCAGCCAACATGGCCGGCCAGCGGTGATCGGCGCGCAGTGCTTGCAGGACCCGGGACACCGCCGGCGCAGTGGTGGCCGATCCCAGCGATGCGATGACCTGCGGCAGGGTTCTGCGCGCACTGACCAGGCAGACGGCGGCCGAGAGTGCGGTGCGGAGTTGCTCGATTCCGACTGCGGGAGCCGCGAAGAAGAAGGCAGCGTTCGGCCACAGCATCGCCGGCACATGCCGGGTTCGGTCGGTGGATGCGTCAGGGGCAGTGGGGCGGGCCGCGGCGCTGCGGTACCGCAGTTGGTCGCTGGGCGTTAAAAACGGTGACAGCGAACATAATTGGGCACTGTGCAAAGCGTCGCTGATGTGGCGGCTCCACCCGATGTTGGATGCGGTGACCGCCAGACCTCGCCGCCGCGACACCGACACCAACCAGTGCAGTTGCGCTCCTGCGGCGTGGGGATCAGAACAGGTGAGTGACGCGCATCGCAACGACGGCGGCGACGGCCGTCTCGGCGGCCCCTGAGACGGGTGTGGCCGCGTGCGGTTGGTGCGCCGGACGGTTCGCCACGCCATGCCGATAGGTGTCCAGGAGGTCGGTAGGTAGGAGGCCGACGAGATCCTCGGTGTGGGCGTAGCGCAGTATCCGGGCGGCCAGGCCCGACAGGTCGGCGGTGAGTTGAGCAGCCGAGACCGGGTCGGGCGCGTAGATGCCGAAGGCGGCACACCCGTCTGCGGTAGGCGCCCAGGATGGTCGATTGCACTTCGAGTACTGCGCTGTCGCGGAGGTAGCGTCGCGCCGGCGCGGCCGACAGGTCGGCGCCGCACCGTCGCAGATCGCGCCCGAAGGCGTTGTCGGCTTTGCGGGAACACCGACTCGGTGTCGGCACGAGGCCGTGAGGGTGGGGACCGATCCGCTGCCAACGATCGCAGCACGGGCAGGTGTCGGCCAGCAGGCACTGATGGATTGGGCAGGCGAAGGCCCACCGCAGTCGCCACCAGAGTTGCCAGCGTCCCCCGGTCTCGGCCAGGCATGCCGGGCAGAACCGCGACCGCGGCGGCGACAGACACACCGGCACCATCGGCGCTGCGGTGCAGTGTGATTCGCCGACGGAGCCGATCAGGTCCGCCACCGTCATCGACTGCACTGTGGCGGAGTCGACCCCGCAACTGGTCTGCAGGTCTCGAGCCCGGTCCACCGGCAACGCCATCAGCCACGAGTACACCTCGCGCCCACCGGACGAGCGCGCGTCGAGACCGACCGCGTCCAGAACATCGCCCCAGGCGGCGTGATGACGCGCCGCCACCGCCTCGAGGTAGGAGTCGAGACCTTCGCCCGGGTGGGGTGACACCCGGATCGGGAGGGATCGAACCATCAGGCAGTGACGATCGACATACCTCCAGAATGCACTACTAGTAGGGCAGACATTCTGGTTGTGGTGCACATTTGCTGAGGTGTGCCGACGCGTCCCAGCCAGAACAACCCGGACCGCGTCGCGTCCTGGGAGCGCGCGCGGCGGAGGGTCGGCGCCAACATCGTCGCGTTACGCACAGAACGCGGGCTCACCCAGGAGGCGCTGGCACTGCGCTCGGGGATCTCACGCAACGTTCTCATCGACGTGGAGCACGGACGGCGGGGACTGCTCTATGAACGACTCTTCGATCTCGCTGAGGCGCTGGACGTGTCAGTGGCGGCACTGCTGCAGGAACAGCGCGGCGCCAGCGGATGACGATGCCGCGCGACGAGCCGTAGGCCAGTCACAGCCGGCCCCGGCGAACGGACCGGTAGCACCATGGCGCTTGCCGTGCGCACGCTGCCCATCCATCTGGACCCGGTGGACGGTGAAGCCCTGGATTCGTGGCTGGAGGCGATCTGTCGGCAGATGGGCTGCACGTGGGGTGATTTCATCGAGGCCGTCGGTCTGCCGCCCCCGTCTCGCGGCATCCGCACACCCCCCTGGCTGATCCGCCTCACCCCGACCGAGGCCAGAGCGCTCCACGCGGCGACCGGCACCCCGATCCCGACTCTGCACTCGATGACGCTGGCCAGCCTCGACGGCACCGCACTGGGATTGCTCCCCGCTACCCGCGCACTCGATCGGTCTTTTCCGTGGTCACGGTTCAGGTTCTCCCGCTACTGCCCAGAGTGCCTGCAGGACAACGGGGGACGCTGGCAACTGTTCTGGCGGTCGGGGTGGGCGTTCGCCTGTGTCGAGCACTGCTGCCTGCTCGTCGATGAGTGCCTAACGTGCGGGCACCGGCTCCGCGGGCATGTCGGGCACGCCGAACTGGTGCCTGACGGGCAGCGGTGCTCCAATGCCGCGGCACACGCGACAGGTCGAGCGCCCGAACGCTGCGGCGCCGACCTGGCCGCTACCCCCACTGTGCGGTTGGGACAGGGCCACCCCACCATCGCCGCGCAGCACCTCATCCGGAAGGTCATCGATTCCGGCGCTGCCACATTCGGCATCTATCACGACCACACCACGGCAGCTGTCGGGGCTTTGGCCGATATTCGCGCGGTGGCCGGCCGGATCCTGGCTTCGGCCACTGCTGACGATTGGCGTCGAGTCCTGCCCGCCGACCTCGACGCCGCCTACGCTGCGGCGCAGCAGCGCAGCCGCGCATCCGCCGTCAGTCACGAACCCAAGCCCGGGCGAGCGGCTCCGGCACACGCAGTGACCGCCGCGGCAGGAGTCACCGCCGCACTGGCCATCCTCAATGTCGCCGATGTTCAGGCGGCCGCCCGTGCCATGCAGTGGCTCATCGCGAGCAACCGTGAACACGGCCGGAAAGTCGACCGCGGCACGGTAGCGTCGTGGGGCAAGGGCGCCACCGCGGTGCTCACCGCAGCACAACTCGTTGCCTGCGGCCCGTATGAGTTTCGGAACACCGAGCTGCGCTACCGCGCGGGCACGCCGATGCCGACACGACCGGCCCACGACACCAACAGCGCCACCCAGCTCGCCGCGAAGATGCCGGCGCTGATGTGGCCGGCATTCGCGCTGCGATTGACCCCGCCGCACTGGAGTTTTCGACACATGTCGGCCGGCCTCGCCGCCGCGATGCTCCTGGTGAACTCCCGGCTCAGTTTCGATGAGGCAATCGGCCTACTGGGGCGACCTCTGACCACCCAGGCGCTATCGCATGTCTTGAAGCGACTGCAATCCGACCCGTGCTGGAACGACATCCGACGCGCCATCATCGCGGTCGCCGACTACCTACACAACCACCCCTGCCCCATCGACTATCAGCGCCGCCGCACCCTCGATTACACCGCCCTCCTACCGGAGGCCGCCTGGCGAGACATCTGCGCAGCCGCCCGGATCGTATGCACCGACACCTCACTGCACCTCACTCAGAGTCACCTGTACGCGGTGCTGACCGGCAACCCCATTCGAGACGCACCGGGGTACCTCGACAACCCGATCTTCGCCGCTGCGGTACCCGCCTACCCGGCCCGCCTCACACCCGTGGCCGCAGCGGCGCTGCAGACTGCCGCGCAGGAGTTCCTGCACCGCGCTGGTATCGCCGAACCACTGACCTGGCAACCACCGCTGCGACTCCTCGACGGGCTGGTGCTGCCCGGCGCCGATCCCGACACCATCAACATCGCGGCGCTGCACCACCTCATCGAACACCGAGAGCCGCTCAGCACGGTGGCCCGGCAACTCAACAGCACGCCCGAGGCCGTTCGTCACGTGCTGACACTGCACCCGGCCAACGTCGGCCCACCCTCGACCACACCCGCCCTCTCGGCCCTGGCCGCCACCTTGCCGCCGGAAAAGTTCACCGCCCTCTACCGCCAGAAACGAACGACGCTGCGCGACATCGCCGCCCGCTACCACGCTGACCGCAAGACAGTCGCCGCCCTCGCGCATCAGTACGGAATCGACACCCGCCACAAGCCACGACTGCACGAGGAGATCGACCGCGACTGGCTCTACACCGAGTACGTCGTCCACCGCCGCACCCTGCCCGATCTGGCCGCCGAAAAGGGCATGACCGCCCCGAACATGTCGCGCTGGGCGCAACGGCACGGCATCCCGCGTCGACCCCCAGGCCTGGCCAGCACCGCCGCCAACCTCAAGACCACCGAAGACGCCGAACAGGCCCCGGCACTACTGCGGCCAGCCCTGCGCCAGATCGGCGGCGCCGCACGATTGAACCGGTTCGAAACGGTGCTCCGATATCCGACCCTGACCGCGGCGGCCGCCGACCTGGGATTGCGCCAGGCCGTGCTCACCCTCCAGATCGCCCGGCTGGAGGAGGACCTCGGCGGAGCTTTAATCGAACGCGCCCAACGCGGACGACCCATGACCCTCACCGAGCAGGGCGCGCGAGTCCTACGGGCCTGGAAAGCGTGGAAGCGCGCCACCTGACCCCATCGGCAGAGCCACCGCCCAGGTGCACCACCTCACACCGGCCCGTAGATCTAGCCGCCATTCAGCGAGTCGAAGGACTCTATGGACACGGCGAAGCAGCATCGAGGTGTAGAAGTCGTCGTTGCTGAGGGATTGGCGACTTATCGCCCATTTTGTGGGATGTCGGGTAGTCCGTTGGCGGCCAACAATTCTCGGAGGGGACTCGATTTTCGCCAGCATGATGCCGAACGCAATGGAGCCGGGTGTGAGCACTCCGGCGGCGATGTTAGAAGATCGTGCAACCGATGATCGTCCCCCAGTGATGCGTCTCGCTGAACCACACCTTGGTGGCATCGAGACCGAGGTCCGCCCGCGCTGGCAACCAGAAGTGAGCGATACCCAGCCAGCCGGCGGCCGTGAGCGCGACGAAGATCCAGTTGCACCAAAGCCCGACCTTCAGTGAGGCAGGCCTCTCTAAACGTCTTGCAACGTTAACCTCCGAGTACGAGCGGTTGAAGCGGGCTGAGCGAGTCACTCCTGCTGTTTGGCGCGAGACCGGGACGTATCGCCGACCGGCCCGCTTCCTTGGCCAGCATCACCCCGACAATGCGTCGAGCGCGCAGGGCGGCAGCGTCCGCCTGAAACTCGACTCCGCCGCGCCATCCGTCGTAGCCCGCGTGGTTCGGACGCCATCTCCAGAATGGATGTGTCGCGTCGCGCGACTTCGGCCAGGAACGACCTCAGACCGTCGGTCACCTCACCGCTGTCCGTTGCGTAGTTGCGCGACGACTGCATGAACACGTGGGTGGAGTTTTCAGACTCGGGTGTGATGCCGTGCGTCCGAGTCGTGGTGTACACCTTGCCATCTGAGGTTTCAATCTTCCAGTACTGACGGTGCATCGCCGGCGAGACGAACGTTCCGCCCTCACGGTGTTTGTACGACAGGGCACTGTCGAGTCCGGTGGCGTCGGCCTGCCAGCCGGCGAGGGGAAGTTCCGGCAAGACTCGCGTGTAGGACACGGTCGTCTCGGTCACCTCGACGTCGTTGAATGCCCCCATACTCTCGAGTCCCGGCGGCAGATCTCTCGCGTGCACGACGGGGGCGTAGCTGAAATCGAGATAATGCTCGTGCACCATCATGTAATTGGCGTTCACGTGCCAGGCATCCGCGAATGTCGTCCATGCCGGGTCGTTGATCCATGGCATGCGTGGCGGCTGACTGCCGGCGGCGGCGGCCGGCTGTCCCAGCCAGATCCAGACGAACGGCGGCTCCTCGAGGACGGGAAACACGCGCACCCTCATCCCGGTCGGAACCTGGGGTTGGGTCGGCGTGTAGACGCACTTGCCCTCGGTGTCGTAGGTGCATCCGTGATAACCACAGACCAAGCGGTCCCCGTCGACGCGGCTATGTGACAGCGGGAATGCCCTGTGCGCACAACGGTTTTCGAAGGCATTGACGCCGCCGCTCGCACCGCGCCACAGCACGACATCCTTACCGAGCAAGCGGCGCCCCAGCGGCGAGTCGGTTATCTCGTCGCAGGTGGCCGCCACGTACCAGCACTTCTTCGGGTAGTTGGTATTCACAGGTCCAGCACCAACCTTTCGGTGCGCGAGCGCGATACGCAGACCAGCATCACTTCGCCGGCCGCCTTTTCAGGCTCGGTGAGCATCGAGTCACGGTGGTCCGGGGTGCCCTCCAGCACCCTCGCCTCGCAGGTACCGCAGACGCCTTCATAGCAGCTGGCCATGATCGGAATATCGGCTTCCTCAAGGGTTTCCAGAATCGACTTGTCGGATGTGATCTCCAACGTGACCCCCGAACGTTGGCACACCACCTCAAACTGGTCGAGTGCTTCAGCGGCCTGCTCTGCAGTCGGTGCCTTGGCGGCGAACCGTTCGATGTGAAGGGTTCCTGCAGGCCATTGGGCGCATTGCTGCTCGACCGCCGCGAGCAATGGCTCCGGCCCGCAGCAGTACACCAAGGTGTTGTCCTCGGGATCCTTGAGAAGCGATTCGAGGTCGAGAAGACCCCGTTCGTCCTGCGGCCACACCGTGACGCGCTCGGGGTACCGTTCTGCAAGCTGATCGGCGAAGGCCATCGACGCTTTGGTTCGTCCGCCGTAGAGCAGCGTCCAGTTGTTGCCTGCCCGCTGCACGGCTTCCAGCATCGCCATGATCGGGGTAATGCCGATGCCCCCGGCTATGAAGCGGTACGTCGGCGCATCGACGAGCGGAAAGTGGTTGCGGGGCCCGCGAACTCGCACCGTGGCGCCCTCTTGGAGGTTTTCGTGGACGTATCGCGAACCACCGCGACTGTTGGGATCGAGCAAGACCCCGACGCGCCACACACCCGACTCACCAGGATCACCGCACAGCGAGTACTGGCGCGTAAGGCCATCATCAAGGATTAGGTCGATATGTGCTCCTGGTTCCCAGCGTGGCAGGTCTTCGTTCTCCGGATGGGCAAGGTCAAGCACCGCCACACCCTCCGCGGGTGTGCTGCGCCGCCGCACGACCAGATCGGCCGTGAATTCATGGACGTTGGCGCTGGGCATGGTGATCGCGGGCGCAGACATTGGTTATCACGCCGCGGGCGGCATGTAGATCGTCTTGTAGACCTGGAACGCGTGCAGTCCCTCCGGACCGAGTTCGCGTCCCATGCCGCTTTGCTTGATGCCGCCGAACGGGGCGACGGGATCATTGACGTAGTGATTGACGCCGACGGTCCCGGAGCGAACGCGGCGGGCGACGTTGGCCGCTCGTTCGGGATCCGATGACCACACGCTCCCGCCCAGCCCGTAGACACTGTCGTTGGCGAGCGCGATCGCTTCCTGCACGTTGGAGTAGGGGATCACCGAGAGCACTGGGCCGAAGATCTCTTCGCGTGACACCGTCGCGTTGTTGTCCAAGTCGGCGAAGATGGTGGGTTCGAGGAACCAGCCTCGGTCAAATGGCCGCGAACCGCCGGTGGTCATTCGGGCGCCTTCACTCTTGCCTTTGGCGATGTAGCCTTCGACGCGCTCGCGCTGGCGCTTCGACACCAGCGGGCCGACCTTGGTCTGCGGATCGAGAGGATCGCCCACCGTCAGCGAGCGCGCCAAATCGGTAATGGTGTCGACGATTTCGGTGTATCGGCTGCGGGGGGCCAGCACCCGGGTGTTGAGCCAGCAGATTTGACCGTTGTTGAGCAGGGTGCACCCGAAGAAGGGCTCGATCGAGGCGGCCAGGTCGGCGTCGTCGAGGACGATCGCCGCGGACTTGCCGCCGAGTTCGAGGGTGACCGGCCGCAGCAGCCGCCCGCACGCTTCGGCGATCCAGCGGCCCGCGGCGGTGGAGCCGGTGAACGAGACCTTGTCGACGCCCGGATGTTCGACCAGGTAGGCACCCACTTCACGGCCGCCGGGAACAACGTTGACGACACCGTCGGGTAGGCCGGCTGCGGCGGCGGCCTCGGCCATCAGGAACGCGTCGAGCACGGTCTCCTCGGCCGGTTTGAGGACGACGGAGCAGCCGGCGGCCAACGCGGGTGCGACTTTCAGGAACGAAATCCCTTGCGGGACATTCCAGGGCACGATCGCGCCGACGACACCGACGGGATGCTTCGACACCAGCGATGTGCCGCCGAACATGCCGGCACGCGATTCCTCCACTGGTGCACTGGTCATCAGGTCGCTGTAGTAGCGCACCAGCAGCGGCGGAAAAACGGCCTCGAATTGCTGGGCGAGCCAGATCGGCATCCCGTTCTGCATCGACACCCGTCGCGCCGTTTCGGCGCCGCGGGCTTCCAGTTCCACCGCGAACCGTTCGAGGGCGTCAGCGCGGTCCTTCGGTTCCCAGGTCGCCCATCCGTCGGCGGGGTCGAACGCTGTCCTGGCTGCTGCGACGGCGGCGTCGATATCGGCCTCGGTGCCCCTGGGCACTGAACCGATCCGCTCCTCGGTGGCCGGGGAATGGACCTCGATGGTGTCGTGGCCGGCGGGGGCGGTCCACGTGCCGCCGATGTAGAGCTGGGGGTAATCGATCGTGGTCATTTGAGATCCGCCGATCAGGAGAAGGTGAGCTTTGCGGGCAAGTGCTTCAGGCCGCCGACGAAATTCGTCTGCGTGTACTGCCCGGGTCCGAGCAGCTCGATCGACTCCAGGCGGGGCAGCAGCTCCTCGAGCATCACCTTCAGTTCGAGCTTGGACAGGTGCTGGCCGATGCACATGTGCGGGCCGTGGCCGAATGCGATCTGCTTGTTGGGCTTGCGGTCGATGTCGAACTCAAAGGGGCGGTCGAAGACGTCCTCGTCGCGGTTGCCCGATTGGAACAGCAGCATCAGCCGGTCACCCTTCTTGATGGTCTGGCCCCGCATCGTGTAGTCCTGCTCCGCGCGGCGCGTGAAGTGTTTGACCGGTGCGACGATCCGCAATGCCTCCAGGATGAGGTTGGGGATCAACTTCGGATCCGCTTTGACCCGGGCGAACACGTCGGGGTGTTGGGACAGCAGCTGAAGCGTGCCGGCCAGGGTTGCCGAGGTGGTGTCGTGCCCGGCGGTGGCGATGGCCATGTAATAGCCGTAGGAGTAGGACTTCGGTAGGTACTCACCGTCGGATCCCTTGGCGGTGGCGACGATGGTGGCGAGGTCGTCGCGGGGATTGGCGCGGCGGTCTTCGGCCAGCATGTCGAAGTAGGCGCAGAAGTCCTGGAAGGTGGCCGCGAACTGTTGGGCCATCGCCTCGGGCGTCACCGCCTCGACGTCTTCGCGCTGATGTTCCGGATCGGCGGTGCCGAAGAACTCCTGGGTGAGCTTCATCATCTTCGGCTCGTCCTCCGGCGGCACCCCGAACAGCGTCATCATCACGTGCAGCGGGAAGCCCAGGGCCCAGTCGTCGAGGAGGTCGATCTCGCCGCTTGCGGAGAGCTTCTCGAGCTTCTCGATGGACGCCGTGGCGAGGTCGCGGATCTGATCTGTCCATTTCTGGAGCTGGGTGGGCCGGAACCAGTCGTTGGTGATGAACTTGATTTCGGTGTGCTCGGGCGGGTCCATGTAGGGCAGGGCGTCCATAATGCGCAGGTGGCCGCCGATCAGGCTCTTCATGAACTCGTCGCCGGCCTGGTTCTGCAGGATCGGGTTGTTCGCGCCGGGGTGGTCCGGGCCGCCGCCTGCGGAAAAGATCTCCGGCTGGCTCTCGACCTCCTGCAGGTCGGCGTGCTTGCTGACCAGCCAGAGGGGGTCGTAGCCCTCCACGACGGCCTTCGCCAGCGGCGCGTTGTTGCGCACCCACTTGTAGGCCTCATGCAGCGCGGCGAGGTCGCCGTGGCCCTCGGGGAGCACGATCTGCCGTGCGACCTCGTCGGGAATGATGGCTGCTTCGGTGTGCTCGGCGGTCGTCATGGACGTCCTCTTTCTGCTGTATTGAATGCTGCCCCTATATCCCTCGCCGACGAGATCTCGTGGGCGAGCGCGTTTGGTGACTCAAGTCTCAGTGGGCAGCGCTTTGTGGCGCGTCACCATGACGGGGGGTGATCGCTCCCGCGTTGGGGGTAAAAGCCCAGTGCGGCGAGGTGGGGCGGCGTCCCTCCCGGCGGTTCATCGATCGAAGACTCGGGCCTCGCGCCGCAGGTTTTCGTCGTTGAGGCGGGTGGTTAGCACTCGGTCGGGCGCGTGGTGACCCGGTCCTCGTCGCGCTTGTCGAAGAATTCCTGCTTGCGCTCCCCGATTTCGGGGTTGCCCATCGTCGAGTAGCCGTACAGGCATTCCAGTCGCAATTGGTCGTCGAGCGGGTGCCCGATGACTTCCAGGATCGTCGATTTCGCGGATTCGACGGCGGTTTGGGGGTTGCGCAGTATCTTCGCTGCGATGTCCTCAGCAGTGGACATCACCTGATCGTGTGGTACAACGCGGTTGACCAGATGAACTTCCTTCGCGCGGTGCGCATCGATAGGTTCGCCCATCAATTCCAGCTCCATCGCGATCCCGACACCGCAGGTATTCACCAGTCGGACAATGCCGCCGTCGGCGAAGTGCATACCGCGCCTCATGTGAAAGAAGCCGAAATTTGCCCGCTCCGAGGCGATGCGGATGTCGCAGGCCAGGGCGAGTTCGATGCCGCCTCCGATCACCCAGCCGTTGAGCGCCGCGATGATCGGTTTGGGGGTCCTGTGCAATCCGCGGGTGATACGCCCCGCGAATCCCTTGTCGAGCAGGCTGCGTCCCAGTTCGGGCCCGGCCGATAGCCAGGGTTCGACATGGGATTTGAGATCGGCACCCGCGCAGAACGTGGTATCGCCGGCACCGGTGAGGATCGCCAGTCGCGCCGCGGGATTGGTCGCGAAGGTCGACCACGCCTGAAACAGCAATTCATCTGTCTCACCGTCGATTGCGTTGTGCACTTCTGGGCGGTTCAGCGTGATATACGCGATGTCATCGCGCACTTCGTAGAGCACCTTGGACACTTTTCCTCCGAATCTAGGTGGTTGCTGACTGCGGGCCGACTTTGTGCCTGGCAATGATGATCTTCATGATCTGGGCGGTTCCGTCGCCGATTTGCAGGCCGAGGACGTCGCGCAGCCGCTGTTCGTAGGGCAGCTCGGCGGTGTAGGCGCTGTGGCCGTGTAACAGCAGGCAGGTCTGGATGATGTCGAAAGCAAGCTTGGGTCCCCACCACTTGCACATCGCGGCTTCAGCCGTGTGCGGCTGCGCCTGGTCCTTGAGCCACAGCGTCTTCAGGCACAGCAGCCGGCAGGCTTCGAGCTGTGTCTCGGCTTCGGCGAGTGGAAACGTCACGCCCTGGTTGACGCTGAGCGGCCGGCCGAAACTCTCGCGCTGCGAGATCGACTGCCACGTCTCATCCAACGATTGCCGTGCCACCGCGAGGCATTGCAGCCCGATGAGCGCGCGACTGTAGTCGAAACCCTGCATCACCTGGACGAAGCCTTTGCCCTCCTCGCCGATCAGGTGTGTCGCGGGTAGGACGACGTGTTCGAAATGCACCGAACCCCGCCCCGCGCAACGGCCACCGACGTCATCGAACTCGCTGGTGGTGATGCCGGCCGCGTCGAGCGGGACCAGGAATGCGCTGATCCCTCGCGCGCCGCTGCCCGAAGGGCCGGTCCGCGCCCACACGACGGCGAAACCGGCTTGTGTGGCGAAACTCGTCGAGGTCTTCTCGCCGTCCAGAACGTAGGTGTCACCGTCGCGGCGGGCACGCAGCCGCAGATTTGCCGCGTCGGACCCGCCGCCGGGTTCTGTCAGGGCGATCGCGGGGATAATCCGTCCCCCGACAACGCCTTTGAGGTAGCGGCTCAACGATCTCTGGTTGTCCATGCCGCGACAGGATCGCGCCGGCCAGCGACATCGTGACCATCAGCTGCCCGATGTTGTAGTCGGACCGGCATAGTGCTTCCAGGACGAGGCCCGCCGTCACGCAGTCGAGGCCGAGACCGCCGTAGTGCTCGGGCAGTTCAATACAGAACAGTCCGAGTTCGCCCATGTGGCACAGGGTTTGGCGGTCAAACGCGCCCTCGCTTTCGCGCTGTTTGTAGAACGGGGCGAGATGTTGTTCACCGAATCGGCGCGCTGCCTTGACCAGAGCTTCTTGATCAGCACTGATGGAGAAATTCAACGAAGCAGACATCACGATCCTTCAGCTAGGGCCGCCCACGGCGACGACCTTGCCCGTGCCGATCTCAGCCGGTGCCGGCGAGGGCCGTCACTTCGTCGAAACCCTCGCGGAGGCAGGTCGAGAACGTCTGCGGCGTCGGCAATCGCGTCCGGGTCGAAGTTGACGGCGATGCAACAGGTTCCGTCGTAGGTCAGCATCGCCACCATGGCCGGGATGCCGGGTCGGGGACCCATCGGGTAGACGCGCGTCACCCGCGCACCCGCCAGATACAGCGGACGGCCGATCGCCCCGAGGTTGGACGCCTGCAGGTCGGAGAGGCCGGTCATCTCGACCGGCGATCCGGGTGAGCACTATCTCCGGCAGGCGGCTCAGCACCGGCGCGATGAGGTCGAGGAATCCGAGCGCGGGCTCCATGCGCGCTTCTGCGACGAAGTCGTGGATGGCGGCGATCCGTGTCTTGGGATCCGGTTCACCGACCGGTGCCACGAACCGCGCACCGGCGAACTTGTTGGCGCCCATCGGGTCGCTGTCGGTGCGAAGGCTGACCGGTATGGCGACGGGTATGGAATCGACTGTGAGAGAGAGCTTTTCGTGATAGCGCCGGACCCCGCCGAGTAGAGCGGCGATGAATGCATCGTTGACCGAACCCCCGGCAGCCTTTCCCGCTGCCTTCAGCTCGTCGAACGCCACGTCGAAGGTGTCCAGCCGATACCCGGATCCGCTGCCGGTCAGCGCGGGGGAGTGGGGTGCATCCGGCGGCGTCAGCACGCGCCGCAGCGACATCGCGAATTTGACGGCGTCGGTTGTCGTTCCGACGGGGTCGCCGGCGAAGCGGCCGGCGACGGAGAGCGCTTCACGCACCGCACCCGCGGGCGCGCTGACGACCTTGGCGGCCAACCGGTTTACCAGCAGCCCCTCCGGTGTCTCCTTCCGTCGAGGCTTGGGCATCGGCCTATCGTCGGCCGGTCCGGGCTCCCGGCCGTGCCCGTGGGCCAAGTCGAGCAATTGGAGCAGACCGATCCCGTCACTCAGGCTGTGATGCGGTTTGAACAGGTAGGCGGCCTGACCGCCGGTGACGCCGAGCACGAGCAGGGCCTCCCACGGGGGACGCTCGGGATCCAGTGGGCGGGCGGCGAACTGGGCCGCCAGGGCGTGCAGCTCAGCCATCGACCCGTCGCCCGGCAGCCGAACCCGTTGCAGGTGGTAATCCAAGTCGAAATGCGGGTCCGGAGACCATGCCGGGGGAACGACGGGCAGCGCCGGCTCGACGACGCGTTCCCGCAGCCGCGGGACCTGCTGGGTAAACCGATCGTGAGCGGCCACCAGGCGCTCCCAATCCGGCTCTTGGTCGAGCAACTCGACGATCACGCCGGTCGACCGGGTGCGGTGGTCGCCACCGGTGCGCCACATCAGTGCTTCCCACGCGCTGAGGTCTTGGCCTCCGCCCCATGAGGCAAGCGCGTCGTCGTCGGTGCTAGGCATCGCGATCAACCCTCTCGGTCGACACCGCCGCGCGGTCCACGGCGGCGGTTACCTCCAGGATCAGTTCCGCCACCCGGGCGGGGTCGTCGGACATCGGCACGTGCCCGACGTCCCTAAGGCGGATCAACTCCGCACCGGGTATCCGTTCGAGCATCGCCGAACCGAAACCGTCGAACGGCAGCACCCGGTCACGGTCGGCCCACACCAATCGGACGGGATAGTCCCGATCGGCAGGCAGGGGTTGAACCTGGCGAAGCGGGATCTGCCCGCAGCAGCGGAACGACGACGGGCGCCGCACCGCCAGCCCGGATAAAGGCCGCCAAATCATCAGGTGGGACGCGACTGGGGTAAGCGACCTGCCCGGCCAACAGAGGCCAGCGCAGAAGCGCGTTGGCGGCGATGGCGTCGGCACGGGGCGCACAGCGCCCGAGCGCGCCGACGGAAAGCCGTATCGCACTTGCCCGTAACTCGATACCTGCGCTGCGAATGCCAGGCCCCTGCCGGGCTGAACAACACCAGGGAACGCGCCCTGCCGCGGCGCGCAAGCTCCATTCCGAGCCATCCGCCCAGGGAGTTACCGGCGATGTGCAGTTTCTGCAGGCCCAGCTTGTCGAGCTCGTCCTCGAGAGCGTCGGCAAGGGCCTGAACTGAGGGCGCAACCTGTGGATCCAGCGGCGGCCCACCGCCGTGGCCCGCCAGGGTCGGCACGATGACGTCGTGGTGCGACTCGAGGTACGGCAGGACCGGCGACCAGGCTCGCCAGATGGCGCCGACGCCGTGTAGCAGCAGCAGGGGCGTTCCGGTTCCGCCGCGGTGGCTAGGGGTCAGCTCCAGCGGCGGGATTACCGCACGCGGCTGATCGGCGCGGCGCCGCGCGAGCATAGCCGCCGCGGCCACGGCGCTGCCGGCCAGGAGCGCCGTGGCCACGGTGGTCGTCCGTCGGCGCGGATTATTCGCCATCGCATGTTGTCCGAATTCGGATCAGGGTGTCAGCACGGCCTTGAGCACCTCGCCGCGGTGCTGTGCCTCCACCGCCTCATTGATTTGGGCCAGCGGCATCGTGGTAATCAGCTTGTCGAACGGGAACTTGCCCTGACTGTGCAGATCGAGCAGGTAAGGGATGAAGGACTGCGGGTCGGCGTCGCCTTCGACGATGCCCCGGATGGTCAGCCCCAGAAGGGGCATCTGGAACACCCCGACCGAAAATGCGGCGTGCGGATCGGCAGGCACGCCGATCAACCCCAGCATGCCCCGTCCGCCAAGGGAGGCAAGCAGCTCTTCGAGGACGGGAGTTACCGCTGTGGTGTCGACGGCGTAATCGGCGCCCGCCGGAGCGATCTCGCGGATCTGTTCGGATAGCGGGCCTGCCTTCGGGTCGATGGCGTGGGTGGCGCCGAGCTCGGTGGCCAGCGCCCGCCTGCTCTCGTGTAGGTCGACCGCGATGATCGATGCGGCGTCGCGCACGACGGCGGCCATTACGGCGGACAGCCCCACCGCTCCCGCGCCGGCGACCACCACGGTCGATCCGGGCGGGACGTCGAATGAGTTCATCACCGCGCCTGCTCCGGTCTGGATGCCGCAGCCAAGCGGCCCCACGAGCTCGACCGGGGCGCCCGGCGGTAACTTGACCACGTTGCGTTCGTGAGCCAGTGCGTGCGTCGCCAACGACGACTGGCCGAAGAAGTTGGCCCCCAATTTGGTTCCGGCGGAAGCCAACCCGGATGATCCGTCGGAGCGTCCCCCGCTGAAGTTATATTCCAGGAAGCCGTGGCAGTACGCCGGTTGGCCCTTCGCGCACTGCGGGCATGCCGCGCAGCTGTTGAAGCTGATCGCGACCTGATCGCCGACGGCAAGCGTCGTCACGTCGGCGCCGACTTCTACCACGGTGCCGCTGCCCTCGTGGCCCAAGACGCCCGGCAGCGGGAACGGCATGTGCCCGTGCTGGACCGCGATATCGGTGTGGCAGATGCCGGCTCCGGCGATCTGCACCACCACTTCGTCGGGTGCGGGCTCTTGAAGGTCGATGTCTGTGAGGGTGAACGGCGCGCCCACTTCCTGTTACCACCGCCGCCGAGATTTGCATCTGCTGCCCCTTTTCTATTCTGGGCGTGCTTTCCGGGCCGACCCGGAGCCCGGGGCCTGCTGTGCTGACCCCTGTGCTGCGAGTTTGGTCGACCCGCCGCGCCACCGCGTCACCACATCGGGCGGTTCTCCACCCCGCAGCAGAGGTATTTCGCCCCGAACACTCTTGGCTGCGCCGGTTCGGGACTTCATAGTGGGATGGCCAGAACTCAAGGTCACCGCCGCGAGCCACCCGCCCGACACCGCGTGTGCCTCCGCCCCAACCCAGGCGTGTGACGCGCGGTGTCGGGTCGGGGCACGCCGAGGACAAAGGGGACGAAATGACGACTGCGGTCCAGATGTGCCCCGCCGAGTCCCTCCGGATCGTCGACTAGCGCCTTGCGCGGTGCATATTTAGGCGGGTTATGAGATGACCGGTACGACACCGTCGATGATCGCGGTGGAAGAGGTCATCGCCGACATCAAGGCCGGACCCGGCGGCGCCCAAGGTCGCGGCGTTCTTCGACTTTGACGGAACCCTGATCCAGGGATATTCGGCCAGCGCGCTCATCGCGCACCGCGCGCGCAACTTCGAGTTGGGACCCGATGAGTTTGTCCGCACAATGCTTGCTGCGCTCGGCGGTCCCCTCGATGAAGCCGCGTTCAAAGACCTGATGCTGCAGGGAATCCGGGGTTGGGTTGGCCGCACTGACGATGAGCTGATGGAGCTCGGCGAAGAATTGTTCGCCAAAGAGATCGCCGGTGCGCTCTTCCATGGGACTTGGCGGCTGGTGCGTGCCCACCAAAACAAAGGCCACACCGTTGTCATCGCGACATCTGCGACGCGGATGCAGGTGCAGCCCATGGCCCGCGAGTTGGGCATCGAACATATCTTGTGCACCGAGCTCGAGACCGAGCAGGGAGTAATCACCGGCGGGATAGCCGGGCGCCCGCCGTGGGGGGAAGGCAAGGCAGCGGCGGTCCGTGAATTCGCCAAACGCGAACGTATCCCTTTGAAGAATTGCCACGCGTACGCCAATGGCGACGAGGATGTTCCGTTCCTGGAAGCGGTTGGTTTCCCGCACCCGGTCAACCCGGGGTCGAACCTGGCCCGCCACGCCCGTGAGTGCAGATGGCCGGTCGTGCGGTTCAAGACCAAGCGAAGCCAATACCATCCGGTGTCGCTGGCCCGGACTACTGGCTTGTTCGGCGGCTTCGCCGCAGCGGTGGGGGTGGGCACCGTGGTCGGTGTGTTGACGAACGACAGCCGGGGCGGGGTCGACCTCGCTACGTCCCTGTTCGGCCGCCTTGCAGGCCAATTCGGCAATATCAAGTTCGACGTAATCGGCGAGCAGCACACGACGCACCGTCCGGCTGTGTTTTTCATCAACCACCAGAGCACACTGATCGACGCGCTCGTGACCTCACGAGTCGTGCAGCGCGGCTTCACCGTGGTGGCCAAGGCCGAGGTGAAGCAGATGCCCGTGCTCGGACAGTTGTTCACCCTGGCGGACGTCGCCTTCGTGGATCGCACCAACACGTCGAAGGCCATCTCGGCGCTGCAGCCCGCGGTGGACAGGCTGCGCAGGGGCGTTTCGATCGCAATGTCGCCTGAAGGCACCCGCTCGTTCAGCCCACGGATCGGAGCGTTCAAGAAAGGCGGCTTCCACATGGCCCGCGACGCGGGGGTTCCGATCGTTCCGATCGTCATCCGCAATGCCGGCGAAATCATGTGGCGCAACGCGAAGGTGGCCCAGGAAGGCACTATCGAAGTCGTTGTCCACGAACCGGTTCCGACCGCCAACTGGACCAAGGGTGACCTCGATGAGTGGGTGCCGCGTCTGCGCCAGCTCTACATCGACACCCTCGACGACTGGCCGGGAACCGTTGCAGGGGAAAAGTGGTCGGCCGCAATTGCAGAGGCATCGGCGGTGCGGAAATGACTGTGCTGTCGGATCGACTTGCGCGGCTGCTGCATCCGAACGGATCCGGCGCGACATTGTCGCGGCCAAGCGACGGCCCGGAGATCGCTGCCCTCCTGGTCTCCGAGGAATTTCTCAGCGCCACAGCGAAATTGGCGTCACAACTGGGCCGCGATGTGAACGATGTGCGGGCCGAGGCGGCCCTCTACGTGCGGGAGATGGCGGTCTCTCACGTTCCACCGGTCGTGCGCGCCTGGCACGCGCTGTCGGCGTGGATGGTCCGCGGATTTCAGGTCGTCATCGACGACGACGACCTGACCAAGCTGCGGGCACTCGACCGTGACCACGCGCTGATCTTCTTGATCTCGCATCGCTCCTACCTAGATCAATTTTCGTTTCCACCCCGCCTTGTCCAGGGAGGCATCACACCAACATTCGGGCTGGCCGGCGCCAACCTGAATTTCTTTCCCCTCGGCACATTTGCCCGACGTAATGGGTTCATTCCGGTGCGGCGCGCGACGGGGGACATACCCGCGTACCGGGTCGCGCTGCGCGCGGTCGTGGGCCGGATGGTGGCCGGCGGCAGCAACCTGGTGTGGTCGATCGAGGGTGGCCGGACACGCACCGGCAAACTACGGCCACCGCGATACGGGCTGCTTCGGTATGTGACCGACGCGGTCGAATCCGTCCGCGCGGAGAAGACCGTTGCCGTCCCGGTCTCGATCCTCTTCGACCAGCTGCCGCTGCACGAAGTCAAACTGATGGTCGAGGAGTCGCGTGGCCTTCCCAAGAGGCCGGAGAACGCGCGCTGGCTCTTCAGTTACGCACGCGGCCTGCGGCATCGCCTGGGACGCATCTACATCAACTTCGGCTCGCCGGTCCCCCTGTATGAGCGGATAGTCGCGTTGCGCGCCGACGGCTTGACCGACCGGCAGGTGGTCGAACGCGTCGCGCTGGATATCTGCCACCGGCTCAACCAGGCCACGCCAGTGACTGCGACGGCCGCAGTGTGCATCGCGATGCTCGGCGAAGACCGTGCCCTTACCCTCGACGAAGTGGGCGCCACCGTCGCGCCGCTGGCCCGTTACTTGCGCACCCGCGGCTGGCCCGTCGCCGGGGGCGCCGACCTCACCGACCGTGCCACGGTGTCGCAAACGCTGCACGACTTGGTCGGTTCCGGTGTGTTGACGTGCTACTCGGAGGGGCCGACGACGGTGTGGGGGATCGGCGATGACCAGCACCTGATCGTTGCGGTCTATCGCAATAGTGCGATCCACGTCTTGGTGATGAGAGCGATCGCCGAACTCGCCTTGCTGGCGATCGTGCAGACCCCGGGAGCCACCAAACGTACAGGGTGGGAGAAGGCGTTGGCGGTGCGTGAACTCCTCAAGTTCGATTTCTTCTTCGCAGGCCGCGACGAGTTCGCCGACGAACTGTGGCGTGAGTTCGCGATCATGACCGGACGCAGTCATGACCCGAGTGCACCGCTGGACACCGACGACGCGGCGCGGAGCCTGAATGAAAGTGACCTGCTGGTAGCCCATCTCGTGCTGAGACCGTTCATCGACGCGTACCGCGTGGTGGCCGAGGAGTTGGTGAATCTCGGTCCAGGTGCCGGCGTAGACGACCAGGGTCTCCTCAAGCGGTGCCTACGTCTGGGCCGGCAATGGTCGCTGCAGCACCGCATCACCGAGGAGTCGGTGTCGGGAGAGATGTTCAGCACAGCCTTGAAGATGGCGCGGCACCGCGGTCTGATCGATACCGAGGGCGACGGCGACGACATCGCGGAGCGCCGGGCGGCGCTCGTCGCTGAGCTAGAGGAGCTACAGAAGTCGATCGGGGAGTTGGCGCGGATGCGCCGGGACGCCGTGCCGGTGTGAGACAGGCCATGATACTCACGGTATTTCGCAGCGATGTTCAACGGTGAACAAGGCGGGTTGACGACCGACGAACCCAATGTGCCATGGGTGCCCGTCGTCCTTTCGCTGATCAATACCTATGTTGGGTTGTCCGTGGCCGTAGCAGGTTTCGTGCTCGACAACACGGTCATGGTCGTCGCGGGCGTGATCCTCGTCGGGTCTGCCTCGGTCCTCGTCAATGTCATGGCAAGGCGCTGAGTCGACAGGAAGGTGCGTTGTGCGAGTCATCTCATCCATCGAGGACGCCGTTGCGACCGTCGGCCAAGAACTCGGCGTCTCCCAATGGATTGCTGTCGATCAGGACCGCATCAATGCTTTCGCCGAGACGACCGGTGACCACCAGTGGATCCATGTCGATGTCGAGCGGGCCAGGTCCGAAAGTCCTTATGGCACAACCATTGCCCACGGTTTCCTGACACTGTCTCTCATTCCCGTATTGAGCAAGGACAACTACCGCGTCGACAATGCGAAGATGGGGATCAACTACGGGCTCAACAAGGTGCGCTTCCTCGCGCCGGTGCCGGCTGGGAGCCTCGTTCGGTTGCGATCGGACCTCGTGGACGCCAAGAAGGTCAACGACTCCACGGTCGACCTGACTGTGCGGCAGACGGTTGAGCTCGACGGGTCGGAAAGGCCGGCCGCGGTTGCGGAGGTCATTGCACGGATGGTCTTCTAACAAGCCGAATCGCAGCGAGTCGTGCGCGTAAACTCGGCTTCTGATGGCTCCATAGCCGCCCACAACGAGGAGGGGGCGAACGATGGTCATCGTTGTTGTATTTCTGCTCATCCTGAGCATCGCCGCGGTTGGTCGCCGCGGTGATCATCGGTAGTCCCTCACCTGCTTACCCCAAACACGGCACCTTCGGTATTGACGGATTGGACGGCAGCGTCATCGCTTGGGCGTGCGTCGCCCTGTGCGCGATAGGTCTGGTCTTGCTGTTTATCGATGCGCGTCTGGAGCGCAGGCGTCCGGTCGACGCTGAGGAACCAGACCACACGGCAGGTGACGAGCTGTTCGGCGAGCACGACGTCGAACGCGACCTAACGCGAGAGAACTAAGCGCTTTCCTGGCTACCGAGTCCGCTAAGCGTCGATGGGTGAACTGTGGTCCGCGACGACTCGGCGGATTTCGCTGACCGCATCGGGGTTTTCGGCACCTGACAGGTCTCCTGGGTCGACTCCGAGGGCGGCCGCGCGGATTGCGCGCCGCATGATCTTGGCGGATCGAGTCTTAGGTAGCGCGGCCACCCGCCACACCCGCGATGGGGTGAACGGCTTGCCTAGTTCACGTCCCACCAAGGCTGCAATGTCAGCGCCCACCTGATCCGCGGTTTGGTCGTCGATCTCGGTGCCGTCCTCGGACCGTGTCACCCAAAATGCCCAGACCGTCTCGCCTTTGACTGGGTCCGGAACACCGACAGCGGCCGCCTCGGCGACCCGGGGGTGGGTGATCATCACCGATTCCACCTCCGCGGGGGCCAGTCGCTTGCCGGCCACGTTCATGACGTCGTCGGAGCGTCCGAGAATGAACCACTGGCCGTCATTGTCGACCATCGCGAAGTCGCCATGCGTCCAGATCCCCGGGAAGCGCGACCAGTAGGCCTGCAGGTAGCGCTCGTCGTCCTTCCAGATTCCGCGCGTCATCGACGGCCACGGCTGGCGGCACACCAGTTCGCCGACCTGACCGCGCACGGATCGACCGGTGTCGTCGACGACATCGACATCCATCCCGAGTGACGGGCCACCCAGCGAGCAGCTGCGGATGGGTTCGACCGGATAAGGCGCGAGGAACGATCCGCCGACCTCGGTGCCCCCGGAGAAGTTGATCACCGGAACGCGTCCGCCGAACACGTCGCGGGCCAGCCACTCGTAGGACTCGGGGTCCCAGGGTTCACCAGTCGAACCCAGCACGTGCACCGATGACAAGTTCGGCGCCGGATCGCGATCAGCAGAGCGCAGTGCCCGCACCAGGGTGGGCGACACGCCGAGCATGGTGACCCCGTGGCGCTCGACAAGCCGCCACAGCCGGTTGGTGTCGGGCCTGTCGGGTGAGCCTTCGTACAGGAGCAGCGTCGCGCCGTTGGCGTGGGTGCCGAACACCGACAGCGGGCCCATGATCCAGCCCATGTCCGTGACCCAGCTGAACACACCGCCGGGCTTGACATCGAACGAGTACGCGACCTCGCTGGCCGTCTTCACCAGAAATCCGGCGTGGGTGTGCACCGCCCCCTTGGGTCTGCCAGTGGTACCCGAGGTGTATGCCAGCAGCAGCGGATGCATCGCGTCAACCTCGCGCGGCGCAAGCGGGGCGTCGAGTGAGACCAACTGCGGCCACAAAACCATTTGCGCGCCAACGTATTCAGGAGGATGGTCGGCGCCGTTGGGCACCACGATCACGTGCCGCACGCAGGGGCAGTGGGCCAGGGCCGCATTGACCTGCGGCAGCAGCGGTAACGCGCGTCCGCGCCGCGTAGTCGTGTCGGCCACGATGACCGCCTTGGCCTTGGCGTCATCGAGCCGCGAGGCGATGGCTGTCGAGGCGAAACCGGAGAACAGCGGCACCAGCACCGCTCCGAGCGAGGCCACCGCATAGCACGCGATGACCGCCTCGGGGACCATGGGCAAGTAGATCGCGACGGCGTCGCCCGCACCGATCCCCAAGTCACGCAGTCCGCGGGCAGCGCGAGCAACTTCGGTGGCCAGCTGGTCAAACGTCAGCTCGCGGATCTGACCCGCTTCGTCCTCGTGGACCACGGCAACGCGGTCGGGGGCTTCATCTCGCCAGCGCAGCAGGCAGGAGTCGACGATGTTCAGCGTGCCGTCGACGAACCAGTCGGGATGCTCAATTCCGTTGCGCAGATCCAACACTCGGCTGTAGGGCGTGCGGAATCGCAAGCCAAGGTCGGTGGCGGCGGCATCCCAGTACCACGCGGTGTCCTGAACAGAGCGCGCCCGTAACTCGTCTATGCCGGCGAGGCCATGCGCGCGGGCCAGCCGGGTCACATTGGCACCCTCGATGTAGTCGGTTGTCGGATTCCATTGGTAGCTCGTCACATTGACTCCGCGATCTCAGCTCTTGGGCATGCCGAGGATGCGCTCGGCGACGATATTGCGCTGGATGAATGTCGAGCCGCCGGCGATGGCAGTGCCGCGCGCCTGATACGCCAGCCGCAGCCACCGTTCACGATCGGCCGGTGAAGCGGAGTCCTTTTCGGCCAGTGCGAACTGCCCTGCCAGCTCGTCGAGTTCCAACCCGAAATCGGCGATGTCCTCGACCAGCGGGCAGAAGTACAGCTTCCCGATGGAGGTGACCGGTCCAGGCGGTCCGCTTCCGGCAGCACCGGTGATGACCCGCTGTCCGATCAGGTAGTGCACGAGGGCACGCCCGTACAGGTCGGCGATCCGTTGCCGCACAAGCGGGTCGGCGCCCAACGGGGTGCCTTCGTCTGTTGTACGGCAGGCGATCTCGCGGATCAGATCGTTGACCGCGCCGGTGGTGTTCACCCGTCCTGTGGCGATGGCCACCCGCTCGAAAGCCAAGGTGGCCATTGCGACTTGCCAGCCGCCGTCGACGTCACCGAGGACGCCGTCGTCGGGGATGAACACGTCGTCGAGGAAGACCTCGTTGAACTCGGCCTCGCCCAGCATGTGGGCAAGCGGCCGGACGTCGACGCCGGGGCTGTCCATCGGCAGCAGGAAATACGTGATTCCCCTGTGCCGGGGACCGCCGCCGGTGCGGGCGAGCAAGATCGCGTGGGCCGCCAGCTGAGCCCGGCTCGTCCAGATCTTCTGCCCCTGGATGCGCCATCCGCCGGCCACCTTGGTGGCCGACGTGCGCAACGAGGCCAGGTCCGAGCCCGCCTCCGGCTCGGAGAACAACTGACACCAGATGTCATCGCCCTTCAGGATCGATTCGAGGTAACGCTCTTGCTGGGCCGGCGTGCCGAACTGGATGATCGTCGGGCCGGCGAAATCCTCTCCGACGATGTTCAGCCGCTCCGGCGCGCCGGCCCGATCGAGCTCCTCGTTGAACACCGCACGCAGCTTCGCGTCCGCGCCGCCACCGCCGTATTCCTTCGGCCAGGACAGGCCGGCGTAACCGGCGCCGTACAGCAGCCGCTGCCACGCCCGCCAATAATCGAGCTTGTCCTCCAACACCGGCGGCTCGGGACCCCCGAGGCTGGGCAGCGTGTTTTCGAGCCAACCGCGTGCCTTGGCGCGGAATTCCGCCTCGGCAGGACTGTCTTTCAAGTCCATCAGCGGGCACCCGAAACTTCCTGGATTTGCGCCGGCTTCGTCCTGGATGCGCCGTTCGATGTCTTTGCGCAACTCGTGTTTGAGGACCTTGCCGGTCGCGGTCATCGGAAGGGACTCGACGGCGACGACGCGCTCGGGTGTCTTCTGAACCGGCATGCCCCGCCCCAGCAGGAACTCGCGCAGGTCCTCGACGGTCGGAGGGGTATGTCCCGGCTTGGCGACCACATAACAGCACACCCTCTCGCCGAGCCGCTCGTCGGGCATGCCCACACACGACGACGCCTGCAGCGCCGGATGATCGGCGAGGTTGTCCTCGATTTCGCGAACGCTGATGTTCATTCCACCGCGAATGACAATGTCTTTGGTTCTGCCGGTCACCCGCACATAGCCGTCGTCGGTCATCACGCCCAGATCGCCCGATCGCGAGAAGCCCTCGGCGGTGAACAGGGCAGCGGTTTCCTCGGGGTTGGCGAGGTATTCGATCATGTGCGCGGGACCGCGGTAGGCGATGTCGCCCTCGGTGCCGCGGGGAACTTCGTTCCCTTCGAGATCGACGATCTTGACCTCCGCACCGGGCACGGCTGCACCGTCGGAGGTCAGGGCGCGCGACACGTCGTCGTCGACGGAACACGTTGTGGTGACTAGGTTTTCGCTGCGGCCGTAGAGGCTAAGCACCCTCATGTTGGGAAGCGTTGCGCTGGCCCGCTCGACGACCGCGGCCGGAATCGGAGCGCCCGCGCATGTCCACAACCGCAACGACGAGAGATCGTGGCGGTCGGCGTCGTATTCGGACAACAGCCCGTGTAGGAATGTCGGGGCTGTCACCGCTGCCGTGCAGCCGAAGCGCTGCAATCTCGTCGATGCCGCGGGCGGGATCCCACTCGGCCATCATGTGTGTCGACGCCCCGGCCAGCATGGGCACCAGCACGCTGGTGACCAGCCCGGTGGTGTGGGCGACGGGGGAGGGACCGAACTGCACATCGGCCTCGGTGTAGCCGAACGGCGCGATCAGCGCACGGGCGCCTGCACAGTAGGTGTTGAAGGTGTGCACGCACCCTTTCGACCGTGACGTGGTTCCGGAGGTGTAGACGATGACGAACGGCTCGTCTGGGCCTGGCGGGTCGGGCAGTTCCTCGCGGGCGCCGTCGTCGTCGGTGTCGGCCTCCAGCCCCTGCAGGCTGAACACACCGTTGTCGGCGTCGATGACGGTCTCGGCGGCGCTGTCGGGCCGGGTCACGACGATCGTGAGGTCCGGATGTTCCTGGCGCAGACCGAGATACATGTCGAGATAGTTGAACTTCTTGAACGTCGCCGGCGTGAAGACCCCTCGTATTTCGGCGTTGGACGCCACGTAGTCGACTTCTTCGCGCCGGTAGATCGGCATGATCGGCACGACGATGACCCCAAGACGCGACAACGCGGCGAGCACCTGCACGAACTCCACCCAACTCGGCAGCTGCACGGCGGCGGTGTCACCGGGCCGCCATCCTTGCCGGTGTAGACCGACGGCCAGCCGCTGGGCACCATCGAAGAGCTGCCGGAAGGTCAGAGAGCGGGTCCCGTCCGTCGCGAACACCTTGTCGGGGTTGTCTTTGACGCGCCGGGCCAGCAGGTCGTGGAATGTGTCGGTCGACCACAGTCCGGCCTCGTAGTTGTCGTCGATCTCCCGCTGGCTGTAGTGGTCGGTGTACGGGCTGGGCTTCATCGCGCTTCCTCGGTTCTCGGGATCCGCCGTCCGGCACTCGCACCGGAGGGCACCACTTCCTCGGATCGTAGAATGGTCAGACCGAAAGGGTCGTCACTCGAAAGAGGGAAAATCCGGCCCTCAAGAGTTGCGCCACTGCGGGGAACGCTTCTCCTTGAACGCCCGCACCCCTTCGGTCAGATCGTCGGTGGTGAAGGCCAACGCGAGTTGCGCTTGCAGGTAGTCCAGTGCGGAGTCAAGCGGCAGATCTCGGGTGGCTGCCAACGCCCGCTTGCCCATACCCATCAACAACGGTGACTTGCCGGCGATGTCGGCGACCCACTGGCGCACAGCGTCATCGAACTCGGCGTCGGGGACCACCTTGTTGACCAGACCCAGCGGCGGCGGCCTCGGTCGCGCTGAATAAGCGACCGGTCATCATCAGTTCGTTGGCGACCAGCCGTCCCGTGGCACGGAAGATCAGCGCCGAGATCATGAACGGAAAGGCGCCGACGTTGATCTCCGGACAGCCCAGCCGGATCGACTCCTTGGCGATGACGAGGTCACACGCCATTGCGATGCCCAGCGCACCGGCCAGCACGTCGCCGTTGGCCGCGCAGACGACCGGTTTGCCGATCCCGGTGAGGGTGCGATACAGGGTGGGAAAACGCGCCAGCCCTGCGTACTTCGCGATCGTCGCGCGATCGTCGGCGAACGCGTCGAGATTGCCTCCCGAAGAGAAGACCCGCGGGTGTGACGACATCAGCACGATGACCCTGACCTCGGTGTCGAACGCCGCGCGCCGCAAGAGCTCGCCCAGTTGATCTAACAGCGCGTCAGACAGCGCGTTGCGCCGTTCTGGGTCGTTCAGCGTCAGATACGCGACCAACCCGTCAGCACCGGGTTGGGCCGGCTCCACCCGGTAGGTGACAAGGCCAGTCGACTCGGTCACGGCATATCTCCTAGGTGTGCATCAGTACGCATTTGCCGAAAGTCCGTCCGTTTTCCAGGTATTCGTGTGCTTCTGCGGCCCGGTCTAACGGGAACTGGCGGTCGATCACCGGCGCGCGTACCCCACACCGGTCGATCATGTTGAGCAGGCCGGCGAAGTCTAGGCTGCTGCCCATGGTGGTTCCGAGCAGATCGAATTGACCGAAATAGAAGCTGCGGACATCCATTCGGGCGGTCTCTGCGGCGTTTGCGCCGAGCACCACGAGCCGGCCGCCCGGCCGCAGCGCGCGCACGGACTCATTCCAGCGTCCGACGGGGTCGAGGATTAGATCGAAGCCGGCGTCGTTGGGCGACATGGCGCGCGCGTCGTCGGGCCATCCCGGTTCGGTGTGCAGCACACCGCCGCGGGCGCCGGCGGACACTGCGTGCTCGATGATTTCGGTCGAGGAGGAAGTCACCGTGATCGCCGCTCCGGCCGCGACGGCCAGGGCGATCGCCATGGTGGCGATCCCCCCTCCGGCGCCGATCACCAGCATCGACTCACCCGGACGAAGCCGCCCGCGGCTGAACAGAGCGCGGTAGGTCGTCACTCCCACGAGTGGCAGCGCGGCAGCCTCGGCCCAGTTCATGCCGACCGGTTTGGCGGCCAGGCAGTCGACCGGGACACTGACCAACTCGGCATAGGTCCCTGGTGTGTGATCGCCCAGGATCTCCCAGCGAGTGCCCGGCGCTTCGTCGCGATCGCCCCAGTTCAGCGACGGCAGCACCACCACGTGCTCGCCCGTGTCGGTGCGCACACCGGCACCGTCGGCACCGATGATGTGTGGCAGCGGCGAACCGTAGCGGCCCTGTCGTACCAGGACGTCATGCCAGTTCAGCGCGCTGGCGCGGAGTGCCACGGTCACCCAGCCCGGCCGTTCGGCTGGATCGGGAAACTCGCCTGGGCGCAATACTGCGGCGGTGCCGAACTCGCGCATGATCACTGCGTGCACGCCTAACCTCCTTTTCGGCCTGACCATTACAACATTTCGCATGTTCTCGGCACAAGCCTGCCGAGGTGTGGTCGGTGTGGCTGGTGAGGTCCAAAATTGTCGAACCCGCAGATATCGGCGCTGGCGTGATGTAGGCGGATTTCGCCAATTCATTGTGACCTGGGTGACAACTACGCTATACTTTTGGTTCAACGGAATCAATGGTCAGACCGAAGTGTATTGTTCGGCGAAGACCCGAGGGCCTAGAGGAGTGGTGGATGGTTTCGACAGTGCTCACGCCCTCCCGCACGGAGGATGCGACGGTGGTCGCGCGGGCCGAGGAAGCCGTAGCGGCCGCCGCCGACCATCTCGCTCTGCCGCTTCCCGACCCGACGCGGCATGCGTTAGGACTTCAGCTGGAAGATTTGAGCCAACGCCTCGAAGAGCGAATCGCGCTCTACGAACCGACGGACGAATCGGTCGCAACCGTCGAACACCTGATCTCGATTCTGAAGGTGCGGTGCGAACTGCTCGATGACGATCTTTCTCGACGGGTGAGATGCCTGTCTGAGATCCGTACCGCCCTCGCGCAGCTGCGGGGATTGGCGCCCCGCGAAATGATCCACGCCGCCCCAGCGGTGCTCAGCCGGGAGCTGGCATTCACGCGCACCATGATCTCCACCGTTCGGGGTTCGCTGTGGCTGCCCCAGCACCTGCATACCGAAGATGAACAACTCGACCCACGATCGAGACGGTTACGCGAGTACGTAGCGGGCCGCCATATCCAGCTGGCGGACGCGCCGTTGGAGACAGAACTCGTCCGCAAGCGGTGCGGCGCCTTGGTGGAGGCGCCGATGCACGACAAACGCACGTTCAAGGAGATCATCGAGGTCTCCGGCTGCTTTGGCTATATCGCCGCCCCAATCACTGTTCAGGGCAGGGCAATTGGCATTCTCCACGCCGACCGCCCCGAACCCCACGGAGTGGTGACGATGGACCATCTCGACCAGTTGGAGGCCTTCGCCGAGTGTCTGTCCGTGGCATTCGAGAGCGCGGTGCTCGACGAGAAGGCCACGCAACAACGGGTCGAAGTCGACAATCTATGCGCCAACGTCGACGAATTGCTCAGCCGGTCAGGCCGATCGGCGTTGTGGTCGTTGTCAGCTGCCACGCAGGGACAGCGACCCGATGCTCACCACCGTCGCGAGCTACCCGCTGCTGTTTCGTTGACCGCCCGCGAACACGAGATCATGTCGCATGTGGCCACCGGGGCCACCAACGGCCAGATTGCCCGGTGCCTGGTCATTTCGGAAGGGACGGTGAAGTCCCACCTGAAACACATTGCCAAGAAGCTCAATACATCCAGCAGGGCGGCGGCCGTGGCGGTCTATGCCGGCGTCGGCACCGCAGGTGCTGGGGCGTCGCGATGAACACCCACGCGATGGTGGCCAGGCTCAACGAACTTGACCAACAGCTGTGCACCGCGTTCGGCATCCCCCGAACAAGAGACGCGACGACGCTAGACGAGGCCATCGCGATGTCGGCCGCCACTACCCAACTGTTGGCCCGCGAACACACCGTCCGCGATGACATCGCCTCACCGACCGACGGGGTCCCGCTGACGACATTCCTGCAGGCGCAGGTCGAAGCGCGTCAGATGAGAGCCGGTGAACCCGTCGATGTGGTGCGAACATTGACTGCTGGCATCCGTCGCATGAAGAAGGCCGGATCGTTGCAGGGGCTCGGCCGGCAAGCATGCACCGAACTTTGCGCAGCGCTCGGTTTCGACAACGCTCTGCTGTCGTTCGTCGAAGACGACGGATTTGTCGTCGAGGAATCCGACCACGGCCTTGGCGGACCCACCGTGATCCCACGCCGTCAATGCGCGCCCGAACGGAACTGTATTCGCTTCCGCGACACCATCCGGACGGATGAGACCGACATGCCCGCCACGGCCGGCTACCGGGAGTTACTCGGTTCGGTGCGCTATCTCGTCGCTCCCGTCATCGCCGAATCGCGCGTCGTCGCGCTAATTCACGTCAGCCGTCGAGGCGAAGACGGCGTCTCTGATCGCGACAGTGACGTGCTGGATACATTCGCCTCGGCTTATTCATTGCTTCATGAGAGGATGCTGAATACCGAACGGGTGCACCATCAACGGACCTCGATCGCCCGTGCGGCTGCGCGGCTGACGGAGGAGGCAGACCGCATCGCGGCAGCTGCGATAAGCCTTGATGTCGAAGGTCGCGATGATGTCGAGCCCCCGACCATCGCGGACGGATTCGCAGTTGGCAGCGACGCTTTCGGAACGTGAACGCGAAGTGTTCGAGAGGTTGGTCCTCGGAGCCTCAAACGCCGAGATCGCCGACGAGCTTGTCATCACCATCGAAACGGTCAAGACACACGTGAAGCGAATACTCCGCAAGATCGGCGCCATCAACCGGGCAGAGGCGATCTCCCTCTACATGGACGAGACCAGGTCCGCGTCGCGGCGACACCGTCGGTGACGTTGAGCGACAACCCCTTCAGGCCGCCGAGATGCCGCCGTTGACGCTGATCGCCTGGCCGGTCAGCCGGCCCGCCGCCGGACTGCACAGAAACACCGTCAGCGCGGCGATGTCGTCGGCCGTCGGCACGCCGAGCGTCAGCCTGCTGGGCTGCACGCGCGAAGAGCTTGCCGCTGAACCCGTCGGCAGTGATGCGTTCGGTCGAGGCGGTCCCGTAGACCAGCGACGGCGTGAGCGCGTTGGCGCGGATGCCGTAGCGCTTCTCCTCGATGGCGATCGTTCGGGTGAACATCACGATCGCGGCCTTGGCGGCGCCGATGACCGCTTCGCCGGGCGTGGCGGTCTTGGCCGCGTCGGATGCCACGTTGATGATGACGCCGCCTCGGCGGCTGCGCATGCCCGGCAGGACCGCGCCGGCCATATGCATCGACGGCAGCGCAAGTTGGGTGAGCCCGCGACCGATGTCAGGTGTCGGGATATTGACGAACAACTCAGGCCGGACGTCGGCGGCCGTGCTGCACATCAATATGTCGATACCGGACAGGACCTGATCGGCCTCGGCGGCGACGGTGGCGGCGGCGTCGGGATCTACGGCGTCGCCGGCGATAAAGTGCACGGCTGCACCTAGTTCGGCGATCGACTTCGCCGCCAGCTGGCCACGTTCGGCGTTTCGGCCGACGATCACTATCCGCGGGACGCCGGCCTGTGGCGAGTGCCCGCGCTGAGGCAAGCCCGATGCCGGCAGTACCGCCCACGATCAGCGCGGAGGAGGTCGTTGAGGTCCTTGGGTGCGGGCATCGGTCGGTGTCAGTCAGTTTCATCCTTACTACTCGTCGTGTACCGCGGGCAGTGCCGATACCCTCTGTAGCCACTGCAGAAGGTCGTCCATCACCTCGTCCCGGTTGATCTCGTTGAGGATCTTCGTGCCGGCCGTCGTCGTAGACGCGGACGGTGACGTCGGAAAGACCGGCGTCGCGGTAACGGTCGACAAGGGGCCACAGCAGAGTGAGCCCGCCGTTGACGGGGTCTTTCGATCCGACCGCCACGTACAGAGGCAGGTAATGGGGCATGCGCGCCACCTGGGCGGGATCGGCGAGCCGGCGCGCGCCGGCGAACATGTCCTTCGCCGACTCGGCGTCGATGCCGAAGCCGCACAACGGATCAGCGAGATACGCGTCGACGATCGCCTCGTCGCGGGAAAGCCAGTCGAAGTCCGTGCGCGCCGGCTGGAACGGGGCGTTGAAGGCGGAGAGGTCGAGATCACTGGACAGGTCCAGGGCCGGTTCCAGAAGGTCGAGGGCCGCGGTTCCGGTGAGGGCGACCCCGTCGACGTCGGTGCCGTGATCGAGCAGAAACTGTTGCGCCGCAAAGGAACCCATGCTGTGCGCGACGATCACGACGGGGACGTCAGGGTGGTCTGACTTTGCTCGAGCGATAGCCAGATTGAGGTCATCGACCAGTGCCGACCACCCGTTGGGCCCGAGGTGGCCGGGTTCGTCGGTGGCGGCCATGGAGGCGCCGTGTCCGCGGTGGTCGTGGCCGTACACCGCGAAACCCGCCGAGGCCAGCGCCTCGGCAACGTGGTCGTATCGGCGCAGGTGCTCACCCATGCCGTGGACGAGCACGACGACGCCTGCGACCGGCTGGCCGTCGTTAGGGGCCCAGCGATAGCCGGCGAGCTGCCTGCCGTCCGCGGAACGGTAGGAGAACGTGTCGGGAGTCATCATCGCCGCCTTAGAGGGGAGTCGCAGTGGCGCCGTTTCGGCCGCGATCGGCTTTGTCGAAGAACTGTTGCGATCGCTCCATCACGGTGGTGTTGCCGCCGCACAGCGCGTAGCCCCACATCGCTTCGACGCGTAGCTGGTCGTACAGCGGGCGGCCGATGATCTCGAGCACCGTCTCCTTGGCCGACTCGATCGCGGCCTGATCGCAGCGCAGGATCCGCTGGACCACGGCGTCGGTCTCCTCCATCAGCTTGTCGTGAGGCACTACCCGGGCCACCATGTTCGCGGTCAGCGCTCGCTCGGCAGAGATCGGCTCGCCGGTCAGCAGCATCTCCAACGCCACGCCGACGCCGCAGGTGTTGACCAGACGCGGGATGCCGCCGTCGGCCGGATGCATTCCGCGACGTACCTCGAAGGTGCCGAATTGCGCACGCTCAGAGGCGATCCGGATGTCGCACGCCATCGCCAGCTCGACGCCGTGCCCGACGCACCAGCCGTTGATCGCGGCGACGATGGGCTTGGTGATGCGCGACAGCGGCCCTCGGGTGATCCCGCACAGACCGTCCTCGAGACGTTCGCGGCCGACCATCGGGCCGACGGTCTGCCACTCGGGCGCATGAGTTTTCAGGTCGGCACCGGCGGTGAATGCGTCGCCGGTTCCGGTGATGACCGCGACGCGAAGCGCTGGGTCGTCGCGGAAGTCACGCCACATGTCGCACATCAGCTCGTGGGCTTCGATGTCGATGGCGTTCTTCACTTCCGGGCGGTTGAGGGTGATGTAGGCGACTTCGCCGCGCTTCTCGTAGAGCACCTTTGCTGTCATGACAGGCCCCTTCTGACTAGTTCGCCTGATTGGCGTCGAGGATGGCGGGCAGTGCGGAGCGGTGGAACCCGTCGAACGGGACGTTGTGTTCGACGGGTTGCAGGTCCCACCACCCCGGCTTGGCGTTGGGTGCTCCGCCGTCGACACGGATGCAGGTGCCGGTGATGAAACTGGCGGCCGGAGACAGCAGGAACACCACCGCTGCGGAGACTTCCGCCTCGGTGCCGAAGCGCTGCAAGGGGATTTCGCTGGCGACCTTGTTGCGAATGAAGTCGGTGTCCTTGCTGTCGTAGGTGTCGAGCCCGCTCGATGCGATGGACCCAGGGGCGATGGTGTTCACTCGCACTCCTGCGGCGGCCCATTCCGTCGCGGCCGATTCACTGAGCGACAGCATGCCGCCGCGTGCAGACGCCGAGTGAGCGAAGTGCGGCCAGCCGTGCCAGATGTCGGCGATCATGTTCACGATGGCGCCGCCGTGCGCCTTCATCCACTTGGTGTAGACCTCGCGCATGACGATGAAGCCACCGGTCAGGTTGTTGCGCACCACGGCCTCGAAACCCTTGGTGCTGATGGTTTCCAGGGCTGCGCGGTATTGACCGCCGGCGTTGTTGAACAACCCGTCGATGCGTCCGTGTTCGGCCAGGATCGCGTCGATGACGTCGCTCACGGTGGCTTCATCGCGGATGTCCGCGGTATGGATCGAAACCCGGCCGCCGTCGGAGTGGATCTCGGCTTGCACGGCGTCAAGTTTGTCGACGTTGCGGCCGACGATCGCCACGTCAGCGCCCAGTGCGGCCAGTTCGTGGGCGGTGCATCGCCCGATCCCACTAGCCCCGCCGGTGATCACGACCGTCCGATCGGCGAACAGGTCTTTGGTGAAGATTGATTGGTAGCCCACGATGCTCTCCTCTAGGATTTGGGATCGCTGCCGCGATCTTCCCGAAGCTGTTGGCGCAGAGCTGCTTTCTGCACCTTTCCGGTCGCGGTAAGCGGCAGCGCGTCGGTGAGATGGATCTCCTTCGGAACCTTGTATCCGGCGATGAGACCGCGGCAGTGCGACACGAGCTCGGAGACGTCAACCGGTCTACCAGGGTGGGGGACAACGAAGGCCACGACGCGCTCTCCCCACTTTTCGTCGGGGGCGCCCACCACGGCGACCGATACCACCGACGGGTGCGCCGTCAGGGCGCGTTCGACCTCGGCTGAGTAGATGTTCTCACCGCCGCTGACGATCATGTCCTTCAGTCGGTCGACGAGGAAAAGGTTGCCGTCCTTGTCGCGGATGCCGGCATCGCCGGTGTGATACCAGCCGTCGATGATCGCGGTGGCGGTCGCGTCGGGTCTGTTCCAGTAGCCGCTGAACATCCACGGTGAGCGCACCAGGACTTCACCCGGCACGCCGGAGGGTACGTCACGTCCGTTGGGGTCGACGATCCGCAACTCCACTCCGGGCATCGGTTGCCCGCAGGATTTCAGAAGGTCTGGATCGTCGACGCGGTGCTGTTCGGGCCGAAGCAGTGTGATGATGAAGGTCTCGGTGGTTCCGTAGAACTGCACGAAATCGCAACCGAACACGTCCAGCGCCTGTTGCAAGGTGTGCTGCCCGATCGGCGAACCGGCGTACAGCAGTCGGCGCAACGATGAGAAGTCAGCCGGCTGTGCCGATGCATGGTCCAGCAGCAGTTGTATCGCTGTGGGAACCAGGCAGGTCACGGTGGGACGGTGTGCCGCGACAGCGGCGACGAAGGCGGCGGGTTCGAACGCGGGCAGAATCGCCAGGGACGCACCGTTATACAAGCGCCGATAGCGACACCCAGGTGCCGGCCAGATGGAAGTTCGGCATGACCATCAGGCCGATGTCGTCGGAGTTCCAGTCCACCGACGGCTCGGTCGCCGCGGCACGGAACCACCTCCCCAAGGCGCCATGCGAAATCGGCACGCCCTTGGGGGCGGCGGTGGTGCCCGATGTATAGGCCAGCAGGGCGGTGGCGCTGTCGGTCAGCGCAATGCCGGGGTCTGCGGAGCCGGCGCGCGAAGACCATTGGTCTAACTCGTCTTCGGGGATGACCTGCACGGCAATGTCCGTGGCCTGGCGTACCCGATCGGCAAGTTCGGTGAAGTCTGATCCGGCGAAGATCAGCGACATGTCCGCGTCGTGCACGACTTCGGTGAGTTCTGCGGGCGCGCAGCGCCAATTCAGGGGCGTGAACGAACATCCCGCCTTGTTGACGCCGATCCAGATCTCGAAGAACGCCGCGGAATTCTTGCCCAGATAGCCGACGTGGGAGCCGGGCCGTACGCCCGCTGCGGTCAGCGTATTGGCGATGCGGTTCGATCGGTCGTCGAGTTGGGCGTAGGTGACAACGCGATCGGCTGTCGATCAACGCGGCCTTGTCCGGAGTCTTACGCGACCAGACCCGCACCATGTCGGGGATGCCACAGATGCCAGACGCCACTGTGCAACCACATCCTAAACATCGAATGATTCAATAGGTCAGACCATAATTGTATGCGGACGCCACGTCAAGGCGCGCTGGCGTCAGCCCATGCTGCTGCCGCCGTTGACGTAGATCGTCTGCCCGGTGATGAATCGGCTGTCTTCGCCGGCAAGGAAGGCGACGGCCGTCGCGACCTCCGCCGGATCGCCCGGGCGTCCGATCGGCACGATGGCCGTCGCCTTCTCGATGACGTGCGCCAGACGTGCCGGCGCTTGGCCGGAATCGAACAACCGCGCCAGCTCCGGTGTGCGCACGTAGCACGGTGCCACGGTGTTCGCTGTGATACCGACCGTCGGCGAACTCGCGTGCCAGGCCGGTGACCATCGCATGCACACCACCTTTTGCGGCGTTGTACATCGCGTGATCCACCAGTCCGGTGCGAACCGAGTCGGCGCCGATGTTGATGATGCGGCCGTGGCCGCGAGACACCATGTGCGGCAGCGCCGCTCGCACGCAGTAGATGGTCGTCCACAGGTTGTTGTCGACGGTGGCCCGCAGCGACTCCTCGGTGTGCTCGAGCGTTGGCCGGATCACGCCGCCGCCGGCGTTGTTGACCAGAACGTCGAGGCGGCCGAGCGTCTCGAGTGCCGCGGCCATCAGATCGTCGGCCACGCCCGGCTCGTGGAGTTCGCCGACGAACCCGCCGGCGATCGCGGCATGTCTCGTACACGCGGTCCAGGTCTTCCTTGCTGCGCGTCGCCGCGAAAACCACTGCACCGTCGGCGATCAGCCGCGTCGTGATCCCCAGCCCGATTCCGGACGCCGCCCCCGTGACGACCACGGTCCGCCCGCTCAATGCGCCGCTCACAGGATGATCGCCACGTCGGCGACGTCACGCAGGTCCGTCATGTCCAATTCCGCCCTCTTGAAGGCGATCCGGAATTCGCCGTTGGTTGGCCGCAGCCGGTAGCGGTACCGGCCGACATAGCAGCTGGACCGTCCCGCGCGGAACCGCCAGACCGTGAACGACGCGCTCACCGACAGCTCGTCGCTCCAGGCGTCTACCCGCACGTTGAACACCTGGTGGTTGGTGCGCGAATGCGGGTACTCGCGGTGGGCGCGTCGGCTGTTGAGCCGTGCGACCCTGGCGGCCAGCCGCGCGTAGTTGTCGTCGATGAGCATCAGATCCTGGGAGGGGTCGCCGTCAACCGCGTCGTTGCACGGCACCTCGTACTTGGCGTCGTCGTCGAACAGCAGCAGCCAGTCGTCAAGTCGCCACGCGTCGAGCAAGGCGGCCTCGGTGTAGAGGAAGTCCTCGACTTGCTGCCTGGAGATGACGGCGGTGGTCACTGGGCAGCCGCTAGGTCCGCGGCGGCGCCCATCTGGTGTTGCCAGCGCCGCCAGAATGCGCGCATCTGTTCCTCATCGTTGGCCATGGCAGGGCGACCCATGCCGCGGGAGATGTCGTTCCATGCGACTCCGCCGCTTGCGAAGCCTTGCTGGCAGGACTCCAACGCTTCCACGTCGTCGGGGGTGGCGAATCCGCCAGGACCCAGGAACGTCAGGAAGCTGTCGAGTCGCCGCTGGCGCAGGGCCTTCAGCTCGTTGACGGGCGCGAGTTCCCAAGCGGTGACGTCGACGGCGTCGGGTGCGGGCGGATAGAAGGTGCGCACCGTGACGGCCATGATGTCGTTGATGATCAGGTTCGGATAGATGAGCATGTTGCGGTTCACCTCGGCCATGGTGCGAGCTCGCTGCTCGCCGTGGCGGGCGACCAGATCCGCCCGCAGCCGGTCGATTTCGGTGCGGGAGTCTTCACCGAACAGTGGCTCCCACTTGGCGACCGGACGCCCCCACGGTGAGCTGTACTCGATCACGGCGTGACCGTTGCCGAGGTCGATGGCCAGTCCGCTCACACCGCCGCGCAGATCGGTGCCGATGGACACCAGGTACTTGAAGTAGGTGTCGTGGGTGGACTCGGCGTGGTAGCCGTCGACGCTGTTCTCCACCAAGAGCTTCCAGTTGGCGGCGAAGCTGTACTGGTTGGTGCCGCGGACTATCTCGACCGATCCTCCGCAGCCGTCGATGACAAGATCCATGTACTCCTTGGCGTCGCCGAGGTAGGTGCGCAGGTCGACGATGTCGGGGTCGAAGCTGGCGAACACGAAGCCCCGGTAGGACTCAACGCGTTCCACCCGCCGCAGCCCGAGCTCGTCGAAGTTCACTCCGCCGGCGTAGGCGTCGCGGTCCGGGACGCCCTTGAGCTGCCCTTCGGAGTCGAAGGTCCACGCGTGGTAGAAGCACTGGAACACTTTGGAATTGCCGGAATCCTGCCGGCATACCACCGCGCCGCGGTGTGTGCAGGTGTTGTGGAAAACGTTGACGTTGCCGGTCTTCACCCCGCGGACCATGAAGACCGGCCGTCCCGCGACCGGTCGTCGGACGAAGTCGCCGGGCTCGGGGATCTCGGATTCGTGGCCGACATACAGCCACGACTTGGCGAAGATCCGGTCGATCTCGGCCCGGTGGATGTCCGGTGAGGTCATCGCCGAGCGGTGCACCCGAAATCGTTGGGCGACAGGGTCGTCGACGACGACCGGCGCGCTCGCACTCATGGCCGGCCCAGATAGTCGGCGATCAGCACGGAGAACTCGTCGGCGCGCTCGATCTGGGTCCAGTGCCCACATGCGCTGAACACGTGCAGATCGGCCTTGGGCAACAGGCCCAGCATCGTCATCGAGACCTGCACGGGCACCACCTTGTCCTCCCGGCCGTGCACGAGCAGCGTCGGTGTCGGCAATGGCTCGCACCTCGTCTTCGGTGATGCCGAGCTCGGATCCGGCGTGGCGCGGGTCGTAGAACATGGTGCGGTATGCCTCGTAGGCGCCGTCGGCGATGCTGGCCGCATAACGGGTTTCGACCAGGTCGTCGGTGATCATTGCCGGATTGACCGCGAAGTAGGCGCGCAGCAGGTCTCGCATCGCCTCACGAGACGGTTCGTAGCCGCGCAGCGCGATAAGGCCGTCGGTGAGCGTCATGCCGACACCCGGTGCGCCCATCAGCACCATCTTGGTGATCCGGTCCGGTCGGTCGGTGGCCATCTGAAGCGCGATGCGGCCACCAAGCGAGTTGCCGACGATCGCCGTCTTACCAATGTCGTGTGCGTCGAGGAACGCCCAGACGTGGTCGGTCCAGGTCCTCAGCGAGTAGATGATGTCGTCGGGGCGCTCGGTGGCACCGAAGCCGACGATATCGGGGGCGAGTACGTGGAACCGCTGTGCCAACGCGTGGATGTTGTGTTGCCAGTTGGCCAGTCGCCGAGACACCGGGACCCGATCCGTGCAGCATGATGACCGGTTCTCCGGAGCCGGCCTCGAGGTAGCTGGTCTTGATGCCTCCGGCAGCAATGGTGTGCGGCACCGAGACCGTAGATGTCGTCATCGTTGACTTCCTTCCCTGAACACGGCAAAACACTTGTTGGAGTTAAAGACATCGGTGGTGACGAGCTCTGACCAGTCGAGGTCCAGGCCGAGTTCGTCCATCGCGCCCGTCAGACAGAACCAATTGAGCATTTCGTGCTGACCGGAGTCGACGATGTCGCGGCTGGGTGTGGCCTGCCAGGTCGCGTAATCGCGGTCGACGAACAGCTGGTACAGCCGGCGGTCGGCGGAGATGTCGGGGGTGATGTGCCACGTCTTGTCGGTGAGGAATGCGTGCGACCAACTGGACGACGCGACCAGCGCCACGCGCAAGTCGGTGTCGTCGAACGCCTGGGCCACCGCGCGGCCCAGTGCGAAGCAGCGAGCGGGCGTGGGTCCGGACGGGTCGAGCCGTTCGTCGGCGATCGCGGCGAACCGCGCCAGCCCGCCCCGGCGCGCGATCGCATGCTGCCCGTAGCAGTTGACCGTGATGGGGATGATCCGGTACTCGAAACGCGACCCGGCGTTGGGGTAGTCGAGGAACAGCTGGGTGTTGAGGATCGCGTGCGGAAACGGCGCGCCGCTGCGCTTTTGGTAGGAGTACGCGATGTCGAATCCTTGGCCGATGAGGTCGTTGGCAAGTCGGCGGGCGCCATCGGCATCGCCGTGCAGGGTGATGGTGGTGTCGTCGGGCAGGCCCCATGCGTTTGGGCTGCCGCGGCGGGTCATCAGTTCGAAGGGGTTGACGTCGACGTCGTCGTAGGCGAGCACACAGAACGGCGGGACGACCTCTTCGCGGAAGTTCTCGTACTGGTCGTCGCCCCACACCACCACGACGTCGGGCACGAACTCGTCGAGGGCATCACGGCAGCGAGACAGGTTCTCGACCAATAGCTTTCGGTGATGGGCCGCAGCCGCCACGCCGCTGTCGTTGCCCCATTCCTCGCGCATCGGCGCCGGCCAGTTGGCGGGGTCTTTCGCCTCGGCGGGAATGTCGGGATCAGCCAGCGTCCAGCGCAACAGGTCCGCCATGTGTTCGTCGGTGCCGGCCAGCAGCGGGTAGTGGGTCAGGCCCAGACCCAAGTAGTGCGCCATAGTGTTCCTCCAGATTGGTGCGGCAGATTCGATGCCGCAGGTCTGTGGGCAGGTCCGCCACGATGTCGTCGATGGGCTCAGGCATAGCCGGAAAGGGGTAGTCGGATCCGAAGACGACGTGGTCGCGGCCGAATACCTCAACCGCCGCGTCCAATGCCTGTCGGTGGTATGTCAATGAGTCGCACCATAATTGGTGGACCAGCCGACTCGGCAGGTCGGGGGAGCCGGCGATGATCGCCCCCTTGTCAAGCCGGCCGATCATTGCAGGCAGCGCACCTCCGCCGTGAGCCAGGCAGATTCGCACTGTGGGTCGGCGGCTCAGCGCGCCGCCGATGATCAGAGCCGAGGCGGCCAGTGCGGTCTCGATGGGCATGCCAGCTCCGAAACCCAATCCGAGTCTGGCCACCCGGGGCGAGAGATCCTGGTCGCTCGGATGAACTAGAACAAGGGCGTCGAGCTCATGCGCGACGGCGAAGAACCTGTCCAGGCTGGGATCGGCCAGCTCGGTGCCGGCGACCTGTGTGCCGATCTCGACACCGAGGAATCCCGGTTGGCCGCATGCACCGGCGCATCTCGTCCACTGCCCGATCGGGATCCTGCAGGGCGACGGCGCCCAGCGCCGCGAAACGACTCGGATGCCGACGCACGATCCGAGCGAAGAACTCGTTTTGAGCCGACGCCAGTTCGGCCGCGCCAGCCGCAGACGCCCGATAGCAGAACGTGACGGGAATCGGCGAAAGCACCTGCACCGCAACATCTTCGCGATCCATGTCGGCGAGTCGCGCGTCCGGTGACCAACAACGGTGGTCGATCCGGCGGTAGGTATCCCGGCCGAACATCAACGAGGCGTCTGTCTCGCTGGTCCGCTCGATCGTGGGCCAGTGGTCGTCCGGAAAGGTCCGCTGCAGATCCGGCAGATCGACGTCGATGGCATGGGTGTGGACGTCGACGAGCCCTGACAGGGCGGACGGGTGAGCGTCGATGGTCATGCTCCGCACTAAGTCGGACGGGTGGGTTCTGTCCGAAGATAGCTATTGTGTATGCACAATTCAAGATGTGTATGCATAATTTTCTAGACGAGAGAGTGGCGCGGGAAATGCGTAGGAAGGTACTCAGGGGCGCTGCGGCGTGTTCGGCGTGCGGTCCGGGTCGTCGCCGCGGATGAGGTCCTGGTCGTGGCGGTTGATGGCCTCGACGAACGACGCCTGATTGTGCAGAGCGATGGCCGCAACGATGTCGTCGTGTACGTCAAGGCTTCTGGTCAGCAGCGGTTCGTGATCGCGGATGTACACCACTCGGGACAGCACCGCCTTGATGCTGGTGACGACGAGCTGGTGCATCCCTTCCAGAACCGGGATGTGGGCCGCCGCCGCGACGACACCGTGGAATGCCAGCACCGCGTCGAAGAAGTCCGCGGCATCGGTGCTGGCCCGCATGACGACCATCGCCGATCGCATCGCGGCGATATCGTCGCTGTCAGCTCGCTCGAACGCCGCCTTCGTGAGTCCGAACTCGAGATACAAACGAGCTTCGAAGAGGTCAAGGGGATGCGGAGTGGACGGCTGAAACCAGAGATCCAGCGCGCCGACTCGGACCTGTGGCGGTGCGCTGGCCACCGTGATCCCGCCTCCCGGTCCTGGCCGGACTGTCACCAGGTCACGGTCGCGCAGGATCCGCAGCGTCTCGTTCATCACCGTCGGGCTGATGCCGAACCGGTCCATGATCTCCGAACGGCGACCCAGGTGAGCCCCGACCGGCAGGCGGGCGCTGAGGATCTCGTGCTCCAGATCGGCGGCGACGCGCTCAGCGCGAGACGACCGCAGCGCGGGCTCGCGACGTTGCACGCAAGGCCTCCTTCGGATCCTCGGCGCTGCAGTAGCGCCGCACAGGAAGTTTCCCAGACGAAACCGATGCGGCTGAGGCCGGACCCACCGCAAAGGTGCGCCCCACGTGGGCACCGTGCGGATCGAATTCGCGCGCGTTCCCACCACGACCTCCGACGGGTTCCGCGGCGTCGGCCTGAGCGCCCCAAAACCGCTGTGAAATAAGCGATTTGATTTCGCAAACTCGCCGACCCGACTGGTGCCGACAAGGTGGCCGCCATCGATATCGCCGTGGGTCAGGTACGTTCACGCATAGGATGACGTGACGCCGCCGTCAAAAAGCTTTAGCGCCACCGCCACCCGCGATACCGTCAACCGCGGTGAGCGTCGGCGCTAGTTCGGCGCCTTCACGGCAAATCGCCCGCGCCGGGGCAAGTCGGATACGAGCAAAGTGACTCTGACGAGGGACGCATTATCCCTCTTGGTGGAGCAGTCACCATGGTGTTTGCCTCGTAGCGTTCCGGCCATGCCGCCGGCTGATCGTGATTATGTGCAGCTGCGGGTGACCCGGGGCGTCCTCGCCGCTGCAGAGTGCCCGGGCCGATCCGGCGGCGGAACGCACCTGCGGTCCAGCCGCCTGAAGACCGCGCGGCGGGGGCACCACTGATGGTGTCGACGTATGCTGGCCATCAAGCCGGTCCGCGCGATGGGCGGCTTCTTCGCGATGTCGCTGGACACCTTCGTGCAGATGTTCAAGCCCCCGTTCGCCTGGAAGGAATACATACTTCAAAGCTGGTTCGTGGCACGGGTATCGGTCTTGCCGGCGCTGATGCTGACGATGCCGTATTCGGTGTTGCTGGTGTTCACCTTCAACGTTCTGCTCACCGAATTCGGTGCCTCGGATTTCTCCGGCACCGGTGCCGCGATCGGCACCGTGAACCAGATCGGCCCGATCGTCACGGTGCTGGTGGTCTCCGGCGCCGGTGCCACCGCCATGTGCGCCGATCTAGGGGCGCGGACCATTCGTGACGAACTCGACGCGCTGCGGGTGATGGGCATCAACCCGATCCAGGCGTTGGTGGTTCCCCGCGTGCTGGCGGCTACCACCGTGGCCTTGGCGCTGTCCGCGACGGTGATCTTGGTGGGCCTGTCCGGCGCGTTCTTTTTCTGCGTGTATGTCCAGCACGTCTCGCCGGGTGCGTTCGTGGCGGGTCTGACGCTGCTCACCGGCATGGCCGACGTCATCGTCTCGCTGGTCAAGGCGACGCTATTCGGGATGGCGGCGGGCCTGATCGCCTGCTACAAGGGCATCTCGGTCGGCGGTGGTCCGGCCGGCGTCGGCAACGCGGTCAACGAAACTGTGGTGTTCACCTTCATGGTGCTGTTCGCGATCAACATCATCGTGACCGCCGTCGGTATCCAGTTCACGGTGCAATGAGATGACGCCATGACAGCAAGCCGTTCCGAGCAGGCTACATCCGCGGCTGCGCCGCACGGCGAACAGCGTGGTCGGCGAGTGGAACCGGATCGGGTCGCAGGCGCAGTTCTATGGCAAGACACTGATGTCGATTCCCGATGCCGTCGTCAACTATCGGACGGAGCTGTGGCGGCTGATCGCGCAGATGGGATTGGGTGCTGGGGCGCTCGCGGTCGTCGGTGGAACCGTTGCGATCGTCGGCTTCCTCACGATCACCACCGGCGCCCTGGTGGCGGTGCAGGGGTACAACCAGTTGGCGTCCGTCGGTTTCGAAGCACTGACCGGGTTCGCGTCGGCGTTTTTCAACGTCCGGCTGATCGTGCCGGGAACGACGTCCGTCGCCTTGTCGGCGACCATCGGTGCCGGCGCCACCGCTCAGATCGGCGCGATGCGGATCAACGAGGAGATCGACGCGCTCGAGGTGATCGGTATTCGCAGCATCACCTACCTCGCATCCACCCGAGTCCTCGCCGGGGTGGTCGTCGTGATCCCGCTGTACTGCGTGGCCGTCATGATGGCCTTTCTGGCCGCGCGCACCGGCACCACCGCCATCTACGGCCAGGGGTCCGGTGTGTACGACCACTACTTCGACACCTTCCTCAATCCCACCGATCTGATCTGGTCGTTCTTCCAGGTGGTCGCGATCGCGGTGGTGATCATGCTGGTGCACACCTACTACGGGTACAACGCGTCCGGCGGGCCGGCCGGGGTCGGCGAGGCCGTGGGCCGGGCAGTGCGTACCTCGATGGTGATCGCGGCGGTCGAGATCGCGTTCATCTCGCTGGCCGTCTACGGCCAGTCCGGCAACTTCAACCTGGCTGGGTAGCGGCATGGAACCTCGGCCAGGTGAACGGCGCATCCACCCCGGGTGGTGGGCGCTGATGCTGTTCGGGTTTACCGCCCTGTTCCTGGTCGTGACGTCGGCGTTCTTCGCTGGCACGTTCAAGTCCTACGTGCCGGTGACGCTGACATCGGATCGATCAGGGATCATCATGGAGACCAACGCCAAGGTCAAGATGCGTGGCGTCCAGGTCGGCCGGGTCAGCCAGGTTGCCACAGCCAAGAACGGCGCCAGCCTGAAGCTGGAGATCGATCCCGATCAGATCCAGTACATCCCGGCAAACGTCGAGGCAGAGATCGACGTCACCACCGCATTCGGCGCCAAGTTCGTCGAACTGGTCTCTCCGGACGAACCCGAGTAAGGAACGGCTGGCTGCCGGCGCGGTGCTGCATTCGAAGAATGTCAGCACAGAGGTCAACACGGTCTTCGAAAACGTCGTCGACCTGGTCAAGATGATCGATCCGGCGAAGCTGAACGCGGTGCTGACCGCGGTGGCCGACGCGGTGCGTGGGCAAGGTGAACGGATCGGTCAGGCCACCACCGACCTCAACCAGGTGTTGACGGCGCTCAACGACCGCAGCGAGACCATCCGCCAGGACTGGCGCTCATTCAAGAACTTCAACGACACCTACGCCGCGGCCGCCCACGACATCCTGACGGTCCTGGACGCCGCCAGCACCACCAGCGCCACAGTCGTCAATCATCAGACGTCCCTGGACAACTTGCTGCTCAACGTCATCGGCTTCTCCAACGCCGGGACCAACCTGCTCGTCACCAGCAAGGACAGTCTCGTCGCATCGGCCAACGTCCTCGAGCCCACCACGAACCTGCTGCTCAAGTACAGCCCCACCTACACCTGCTTGCTGCAGGGCCAGACGAACAACCTGAAGAACGGGGCCTATTCGGTGTATGGCGGCGCCGACGGCCGCACGCTTCAGTTTGACGTCGCCCTGTTGCTCGGCAACGACCCCTACGTGTATCCCGACAATCTGCCGATTGTCGGGGCCAAGGGCGGACCGGGCGGGAAGCCGGGCTGCGGGTCGCTGCCGGACGTTTCGAAGAACTTCCCGGTGCGCCAGCTCGTCACGAACACCGGATGGGGAACCGGCGTGGATATTCGGCCCAACCCTGGCATCGGGCATCCGTGCTATGCCGACTGGTTCCCGGTGACCCGCGCCGTGCCGGAGGCGCCCACCATCCGCCAGTGCATTCCCGGGCCGGCAATCGGGCCGGTTCCGTATCCGGGTGCGCCGCCGTACGGCGCGCCGCTGTACGGGCCGGGCGGGGTGCCGCTGTGGCCGGGGGTGCCGCCGGCGCAGCCCAACCCGGGGCCGGCGCAACCCGAAGAGAACGGCCAGACGCCACCGTGACCGCCGACGAACTACCGAAGCAGGAGATTTAGCCGTGGGAAACCTGAGAGGCGCCGCCTGGCGCCTTGGCATCTTCCTGGCGGTTTGCCTGCTCGGTGCCTTCGTGCTGGTGACCGTCTTCGGCCAGTTTCGGTTCCAGACAGGCAAGAACTATTTCGCCGCGTTCACCAACGTCTCCGGCCTGAAGGATGGCGACATCGTCCGGATTGCCGGAGTGGAGGTCGGCAAGGTTCAGAAGATCTCCGTCAACCGGGACGCGACGGTGCGGGTCGAGTTCTCCGCCGACGATTCGGTCGTCCTCACCGAGGGATCCCGGGCGGTGATCCGGTACGACGATCTGATCGGTAACCGCTTCCTGGCCTTGATGGAGGGCGCCGGGGGGACGAAGACACTCAGGCCCGGTGACACGATTCCGGTTGACCGCACCGAGCCCGCATTGGACCTGGACGCATTGATCGGCGGCTTTCGGCCGCTGTTTCGAGCGCTGAACCCGAATCAGGTCAACGAGCTGACCGGACAGCTGATACAGGCGTTTCAGGGACAGGGCCCCACGATCGGGTCGTTCCTGAACCAGGCCGCGGCGGTGACCAACACCCTGGCCGACCGCGATCTTCTGATCGGGCAGGTCATCGACAACCTCAACGTGGTGTTGGGGTCGCTGGGCGGCCAGAGCGAGAGGTTCGACAAAGCGGTGACGTCGCTGTCGGAGCTGGTCCACGGGTTGGCGGAACGCAGGACCGATCTCTCCAACGCGGTGGCCTACATCAACGCCGGCGCGGGGTCGTTCGCCGACCTGTTTTCGGAGGCTCGTGAACCGTTCCAAAAGGTGGTTCACGAACTCGACCGCGCCGCGGGCATCGGGTGGCCGACCACGAATACCTCGACCGGTTCCTCGACCAGCTGCCCGACAAGTACCGGGCGCTGAACCGTCAGGCGATGTACGGCGACTTCTTCAGCTTCTACCTGTGCGATTTGGTCCTCAAGCTCAACGGGAAGGGTGGCCAGCCGGTGTACGTGAAAGTTGCTGGTCAGAGCACGGGGCGGTGCGCGCCGAAATGAAGACGTTCTCTGAGCGCAACCCCGTGACCATCGGCCTCATCGGCATTACGGCAGTGGTCGTGATCGCGCTGGGCGCGCTGAACTACCAGAAGCTGCCGTTTTTCAGCCAGGGCAAGAACTACTCGGCTTACTTCGCCGACGCCGGGGGTCTGTTCACCGGCGCCGCCGTCGAAGTCTCCGGGTATCCCGCGGGAAAGGTGTCCAGCATCGAACTCGACGGGTCTCGCGTGCTCGTCAAGTTCTGGGTCGACAAGAACATTCACGTGGGGGACCGGTCCGAGGCCCGGATCAGAGCCAAGAGCCTTCTGGGCACCAAGGTGCTCGAGGTGCTCCCGCGCGGTGACGACACGCTCGTCGGCACCATCCCGATCGACCGGACGACGTCGCCCTACCAGCTGCCCGACGCCCTTGGCGACTTGGCCACCACGATCAGCGGGCTGAACACCACCCAGCTATCGGATTCGCTCGCCACCCTGGCGCAAACCTTCTCCGACACCCCGGAAGAGGTGAGGACCGCGGTGCAAGGTGTGGCCAGGTTCGCGCAAACGCTCAACGAACGCGATGCCAACCTCCGCAAGCTGCTCGACAACGCAGCCAAGGCGACGGGAGTGCTGGCCAAGCGCACCGACCAGGTGGTCAGCCTGGTGAAGGACACCAATGCGCTGCTGGCGGAGCTGCGGACGCAAAGCGCCGCGTTGGATCAGATCTGGCACAACGTCTCCGCGGCGGCGCAGCAACTCAAGGGATTCATCGAAGAAAACCGACAACAACTGCGGCCGGCTCTGGACAAGCTCAACGGCGTGCTGACGATCATCGACAATCGCAAGGAGCGCCTGCAACTGGCCGTCAAAGGGCTCAACACCTATGCCATGTCGCTTGGTGAATCGGTCTCCTCGGGCCCCTTCTTCAAGGCATACGTGGTGAATCTGCTGCCCGGACAATTCGTCCAACCGTTCGTCGACGCCGCATTTTCAGATCTGGGACTGGACCCGGCCACATTGCCGCCGTCCGAGCTGACCGAGCCGCCGACCGGCCAGCCCGGGACCCCGCCGTTGCCGGTGCCCTACCCGCGCACCGGCCAGGGCGGCGAGCCGCATCTCACACTGCCCGACGCGATCACCGGCAACCTCGGCGATCAGGGGTGCGGTCCGCCCGGTCTGCCGCTGCCCGGCCCTACTGGCTGCTACCCGTACCGCGAACCGCTGCCGGCCCCACCGCCCGGCGGCCCGCCGCCCGGGCCGCCCGCCCCGTCGCCGCCCGAGCTGCAGTCCACACCGGAGCCGACGCCCGCGCCGGTGTACGTGCCCGCACCGGGTGAGGCGCCGCCCATTCCGCCGGGAGGTCAACCGTGATCGCGAGGCTGATGTCCCGCACTGTCCTGGCGGCTGCGCTCGTCGTGGTGATGGTTGCCGGGGTGATCGTCGCGGTGCGTGCCACCGGTCAGGGTGCCCGAACGATGGTGGTCGGCTACTTCGCCAACAGCACCGCGGTGTTCCCCGGCGACGACGTGCGCATCCTGGGCGTGCCGGTGGGCAAGGTGGAAAAGATTGAACCGCAACCCGAGCGGGTCAAGATTTGGTTCTGGGTCGATCGCAAGTACAAAGTCCCCGCCGACGTCAACGCCGTGATCCTGTCGCCACAGCTGGTGACGGGTCGGGCCATCCAGCTGACGCCGGCCTATACCTCCGGTCCTACGCTGCAGGACGGCGCGGAGATCCCGCAGAACCGCACTGCGGTGCCGGTCGAGTGGGATGACATCCGCGACCAACTTCAGCGGCTGAACGAACTGCTGCAGCCCACCAAGCCGGGCGGCGTGAGCACGTTGGGCGAGTTCATCAACACTGCCGCCGATAACCTGCGCGGGCAGGGCGCCACCATCCGCGACACCGTCATCAAGCTGTCGCAGACGTTGTCCGCGCTCGGCGACCACAGCAAAGACATCTTCGGCACCTTCAAGAATCTGTCGACGCTGGTGTCGGCGCTGCACGACAGCACCGATCTGCTCGAGCAGCTGAACCGCAACCTGGCGTCGGTGACGTCGCTGTTGGCCGACGACCCGAACAAGGTCGGTCAGACGGTCGGGGACCTCAACGCGGTCGTCGGCGACCTGCAGAGCTTCTCTGCGGACAACCGCGAGGCGCTCGGCACCACGTCGGACAAACTGGCGTCGATCACCACGGCGCTGGTCGAAAGCCTCGACGACATCAAGCAGGCGCTGCACCTCGCACCGACGACGCTTCAGAACTTCAGCAACATCTACGAGCCGGCCAACGGTTCGTTCACCGGCGCGCTGGCGGTCAACAACTTCGCCAACCCGATTGCCTTCATCTGCGGGGCGATCCAGGCCGCCTCCCGCTTGGGGGCCGAGCAAGCCTCGAAACTGTGCGCGCAGTACCTGGCGCCGATCGTGAAGAACCGCCAGTACAACTGGCCGCCTTTGGGGTTCGACCTTTTCGTCGGAGCACAGGCCCGGCCCAATGAGGTCACGTACAGCGAGGACTGGATGCGGCCGGACTTCGTTCCGCCGGGCCGAGCGCGCCGGCTTCGCCTGCGCCAGGGCCCACCCCTGGCCGCCGAAGCGCCGGCCCCGCTCGCGCCACTGGCCGCTGAAGCACCGCCTCCGGACGCGCCGCCACCCGCGACGGTCTCGACCGATCCCGCCGCCGGCCTGCCCGGCATGATGGTGCCCCCTGGAGGTGGCTGATGATACTCAGCGGCCGACGCCGCACGGCGGCGAGCGCTGATGTTGATCGTGGCCATGGTCGGGATATCTGGCTGCGCCGACTGGCGCGGGCTGAATTCGCTGCCGCTGCCGGGCACTCAGGGCAGCGGTCCGGGCTCCTTCGTGATCCAGGCGCAGATGCCCGATGTCAACAATCTGCAACAGAACTCGCGGGTGCGGGTCGCCGACGTGACGGTCGGCAATGTGACGAAAATCCAGCGCCAGGACTGGCATGCGTTGGTGACCATGAGCCTGAATGGCGACGTCGACCTGCCCGCCAACGCGATCGCCAAGCTCGGCCAGACCAGCTTGCTGGGTTCGCAGCACATCGAGCTGGCGCCGCCGACAGACGCCCCGCCGCAAGGCAAGCTGCACGACGGTTCGCTAATTCCGTTGGCGCACAGCGATCTCTACCCGACCACCGAGCAGACGCTGGCGGCGCTGTCGATGGTGCTCAACGGCGGCGGAATGGGCCAATTACAGGACATCACAGAGGCGTTCAGTACCGCGTTCCGGGGCCGCGAGAAGGATCTGCGAAGCCTGATAGAGCAACTGGACAGATTCACCGCGTACCTCAACGACCAGACCGGAGACATCATCGCGGCCGCCGAGAGCCTGAACCGCCTGGTCGGACAGTTAGCCGAGCAGCAACCCGTCGTGGATCGGGCGCTCGAGACCATCCCCGATGCGCTGGCGGTGCTCAACGAGCAGCGGGAAAACCTTGTCGACGCGGCCGATCAGCTCGGCAAATTCGGCGCCCTGGTCACCGACACCGTCAACCAATCCAAAGAGAACGTGGTCAAGATATTGAGGGAAACCGGACCGGTCTTGGAGTCTCTCGCCAACGCCGGCCCGAGCCTGACGCGGGCGCTCAGCGGGATTGCCACCTTCCCATTTCCGAACGAAACCATCGAAAAATGGCAACGGGGTGATTACGCCAACCTGACGGCGATCGTCGACCTCACGCTCAGCCGCATCGACGCAGCCATCTTCACCGGGACCCGGTGGGAGTGCGATCTGACCGAGCTGGAGTTGCAGTGGGGCCGCACCATCGGCCAGTTCCCCAGCCCGTGCACCGCGGGCGGCCCGTTCAACCCGGGCAACCCGCTGACCATTCCGTACCGCTGGGACCAGGGGCCGTAATGCATCTGCACAGACGCGCCAAGATCCAGCTGGCCATCTTCGCCGTGATCGCGCTTGTCGCGCTGTCATTCATGTCCCTGCAGTTCATGAAGCTGCCGGCCAAGATGTTCGGTGTCGGCCGCTACACGGTGACGGTGGAACTACCGGAAGCCGGCTGGGCTCTATGGCAGCAGCAACGTCACGTACCGCGGCGTCGAAGTGGGCCGGGTGGAATCGGTACACCTGACCGACACCGGCGTCGAGGCGGTGCTGTCGCTGAAATCCGGCATCGACATCCCGTCGGATCTGGAAGCCGAGGTGCACAGCCAATCGGCGATCGGCGAACAGTACGTCCTGTTGCTGCCCCGCAACGCCACCTCGCCGCCGCTGAAGAACGGGGACGTGATTCCGCTCGCCGACACCCGCGTGCCGCCCAACATCAACACCATCCTGGCCCAGGTGGTCACCGGTCTGAAGGCAGTGCCTAAGGACAACCTCAAGACCGTCATCGACGAGTCGTACACGGCCGTGGGCGGGCTGGGTCCGGAACTGACCCGCATCGTCAACGGCTCAATCGACCTGTCGATCGAGGCGCGCAAGAATCTCGACCCGCTGATCGCGCTGATCGAGCAATCGAAGCCGGTGCTCGATTCGCAGACCAACACGTCCGATGCGATTCAGGCGTGGGCGTCGAACCTGGCCACCGTGACCAGTGAATTGAAGACCCACGACCAGGACGTCGCCGGTCTCCTGGACAAGGGCGGCCCAGCGTTCGGGGAGGCACGGCAGCTGATCGAGCGGCTGCAACCCACCCTGCCGATCGTGCTGGCCAATCTGGTCAGCGTCGGCCAGGTCGCGCTCACCTACCAAGCCAACATCGAACAGCTCCTGGTGCTGCTTCCCCAAGTCACCGCCGAGGCCGGTGGCACCTTCGTGGCGAACAGAACACCAAGCAGGACTACAGGGGCGAATACCTCAGCTTCAACCTCAACCTCAATCTGCCGCCGCCGTGCACCACCGGGTTCCTGCCGGCCCAGCAGCGGCGGGTGCCCAGCCTTCGAGGACTATCCGGAGCGCCCGCCCGGCGACCTGTATTGCAGAATCCCGCAGGACTCGGCGTTCAACGTGCGCGGCGCCAAGAACACCCCGTGCGTAACGGGGCCCGGCAAGCGCGCACCCACCGTGAAGATGTGCGAAAGCGACGAGCAATACGTGCCGCTCAACGACGGCTACAACTGGAAAGGCGACCCCAACGCCACGTGGACCGGCCAAGACATCCCGCAGCTGCCGCCCGGGTCACCGCCGGCAGCGGCGCCGCCCGCTCCGGCCCCGCCGCCGATAGCCGTCGCCCCGTACGACCCGGCAACCGGTACATACGTCGGGCCGGACGGAAAGGTCTACACGCAATCCGATCTCGCCCACACTGCGCCGGAGGAGAAGACATGGCAGACAATGCTGATCCCGCCGGGGAGCTGACACTGCTCCTGGATGACGACGTCGTCGACATCGAGGACTACGGCGCGGAGTGCTCTGCAGACGACGCAGACGGCGCGCCGGACCCGCCGTGCCAAAGAACCGATGTCGGCCGTGCGGCGCGCGATGCTGCTCGGCTCTGGCGATCGCCGTTGCATTGGCTGTTCTGGTGGGATGGTTGGGATTTCGTGCCTACCAGTCGGAGCAAGTAGCAGGCCCAGCGAAGTCAATTTCTCGCAGGTGGCCAGGCAGGGCGCGCTGAACCTGACCACCATCGACTGGCAGAAGGCCGAAAGCGATGTGCAGCGAATTCTGGACGGTGCCACGGGACAGTTCTACGACGACTTCGCCAAGCGGTCGCAGCCGTTCGTCGACGTGGTCAAGAAAGCCAAGTCGACAACGGTCGGCACGATCACCGAGGCCGGGCTGGAATCGCAGACGGCCGACAGCGCCCAGGTGCTGGTGGCCGTGACCGTGACGACGTCGAATGCCGGTGCGCCGCAACCGGATCCGCACGCCTGGCGGATGCGCATCTCGGTGCAGAAAGTCGGCGACCAGGCCAAGGTTTCCAACGTGGAGTTCGTGTCATGAGGTGGCCGACGTCCCGCCGAGCCGAGGACCGACGGATACCGATCGGTGGACGAAACAGCCTGCGAGCCGGTGCAATCGGCGACGGACGGAAACCGAGGTCACCGAACGGCCACGGACGCCGACGAATCAGACCACGACGACCAGCCGAAAGGCGGGCGTCGCATTCGCTGGTCGAAGGCGATCGCCTACGGGCTGATGCCCGGGCTGGCGTTGCTGCTGGCATCGGCCGCGGGCTATCTGAAGTGGCAGGACGGCACCGCCCGCGAGGCCGAGGTCGCCGGCGCGGAATCCGTGCAGGCCGCCATCGACGGCACAGTCGCGCTGCTGTCGTACCGGCCCGACACCGTGCAGAAGGACCTCGAGGCCGCGAAGGGCAGACTGACCGGAACGTTCCTGGACGCCTACACGTCGCTGACCCATGACGTGGTGATCCCGGGGGCAAAGCAGAAGCAGATATCTGCGTCGGCCACCGTCCCGGCGGCGGCGTCGACATCGGCGACCGCCGACGCACGCCGTGGTCCTGCTGTTTGTCGACCAGACCGTGACCGTCGGCAAGGAGCGCGCCGACCAACACCGCATCCAGCGTTCGGGTCACCCTCGACAAGGTCGACGGCCGGTGGCTGATCTCGCAATTCGACCCGGTGTGAGCCCGATGGTGCAACGGCGATCCGTAATCCGTCGCACCCGGCGCACGTCGCTGGGAGCGTTCTTCGCCTGTGCGGCCTTCTTGGTGCCGCGACGCTGGCGGCTGGCTCCCTGACGCTCGCGCCGACGTGGTGGCCTACCTCGTCAACGTGCACGTACGACCCGGCTACAACTTCCCCAACGCTGACGCGGCCCTGAGCTACGGGTACGGCATCTGCGACAAGGTGGCTGCCGGCCGCGGCTTCCCCCAGGTCATGGCCGACGTGAGGGCCGACTTCAACACCTCCGATGACTACCAGGCCTCGTATCTGATCTCGCAGGCTGTCAACGAACTTTGCCCCGCGCAGATCTGGCAGTTGCGGAACTCAGCGGCGCACTACCAGTCGCCGCCCGGCGTCACCCCCTGACACAGAAGGAGACGGACATGCAGTATCGGCCGCTGACTCTGCCTGCTGTGGTGATTGCCGCCGGCCTCGTGCTGGGCACGCCCGCCGCACATGCCGACGGCGACAACAACACGCCGACCGACAACAAGCGGCTCAACGACGGCGTGGTCGCCAACGTCTACACCGTTCAGCATCAGGCAGGCTGCACCAACGACGTCAAGATCAATCCGCAACTGCAACTCGCCGCCGAGTGGCATACCGAGATGTGCTGAACAACCGAAACCTCGACGGCGACATCGGGTCTGACGGGTCCACCGCGCAAGAGCCGGGCTGAGGCGGCCGGCTATCGGGGCACAGTGGCGGAAACGGTGGCGATCAATCCGGCGTTGGCGATCAGCGGCGTTGAGCTGATCAACCAGTGGTATTACAACCCCGCCTATTTCGCCATCATGTCCAACTGCGCCAACACCCAGATGGGGGTGTGGTCGGAAAACAGTCTGGATCGCACCGTCGTGGTGGCCGTGTACGGGCAGCCTGACGGTACCCGTCGAGAACAGCACCGCTTGGACCGGAAGTAGGGCTTCCACCTGGGGTGGTCCTCGCGGAGAATGCTGCGCTCGATCCCAACCCGGACTACGACGCCAGCGACGAGATCGAGTACGGCATCGACTGGTTCCCGTGGATCCTGCGCGGCGTTTACCCGCCGCCGGCCTATCCGCCGAACTAGCTGCAGCGGCGTAGCCACAAACTTCCGATCAGCTACCGGCCGGCGGGAGTAGGGTAAACAGCTGCAGCAAAGGCATCTGCGATGGGAACGCTGACACCGGGTCAAACGGATCATTTGCTCTATCGGTCGGATCAGATCCATCCCGCCGGTGCAGCTCGGGTGCGGGTGGACTAGTGGTGGGCAATCCCGACAGACACTCAACGCAGTCTCGCTACAGGCATCGTCGCCGAGCTCGAGGCGGAGGGCTACCACGATGCTGAGCCCGTTGGGCGCGGCGGGTTCGGCGTCGTCTATCGCTGTAGGCAACCGTCACTCGACCGAGTCGTCGCGATCAAGGTGCTCAGTTCCGATCAGGACGACGTCGACCTCGAACACTTCGAGCGCGAGCAGCGGGCGATGGGACGGGTCTCGGGCCACCCGAACATCGTGCCCGTGCTGCACAGCGGCCTAACCTTCACCGGACGTCCATACATCGTGATGCCCTACCACAGTCGGGACACGCTGGGCTCCTGGATCAAGGGTCATGGACCGCTCGCAGTCGACGAGGCGTTGACGGTAGGGGTGCGACTGGCGGGCGCTCTGGAAACCGCTCACCGTGCGGGTGTTCTTCATCGTGATGTCAAGCCCCCCAACGTCCTGCTCACTACCTATGGGGAACCGCAACTCGGCGACTTCGGCATTGCGCGCATCGCGGGTAGCCGCGAGACGGCCGCGAACATCATGGTCGGATCCCCGTCCTACACCGCGCCGGAGCTGTTCGAGGGTCGCGCCGCGTCGATAGCCGCGGACGTTTACAGCCTGGCGGCCACGGTCTTCACACTGCTCAGCGGCGAACCGCCGTTCCCGTTTCGACAGGGCGAGAACCCGATTGCGTTTGTCCGTCGCGTGATGGCGGGTCCGATCCCCGATCTCCGCGCCAAAGGCGTCCCGGACCCGATCTGCTCGGCAGTAGAGCTCGGGTTGAATATCGATCCGGCACGCCGCCCAAGCTCTGCCGCAGCATTTGGTGAGACTCTGCGAGCCGCTGGCGCCCATAGTCGGGCTCAACATCGCCGAGGTTCCGCTCGAGTTACCGGCACCGCGACCGACGCCGATGAAGCGTCCCCCGACGCCGGCACCCCTGTGTCGATTGGGTATTCGGCGGCACTCGGATTACGGTCGGACGGGTCGGCTCGATCCGCGAACGCAGTACCCCGCCGAGCGCCCCGACACGATTTCGACCGCCGACATTCAATCGCCCGACGGTGCCGAGGCAACGAATCCTCGACCGCCTCGGCTCGGGGACGACGACCAAAGCTGGTCCTCATTCACGCGCCCGCCGGCTATGGCAAGAGCACCCTGGCCGCGCAGTGGGGCGAAATCCTCACCCGACAGGGTCTGAAGGGCGCATGGCTGGCTATCGATAGCGACGACAACAACGCGGTCTGGTTTCTCGCCCACCTGATCGAGGCGATTCGGCGCACCATGCCAGATCTCGCGGACACACTGCAGCAAGAGTTCGAAGGGCATTTGGAAAATACGTCACCAATATGTTCTTAACGCCTTGATCAATCTGCCTGCATTCCGACAAACAAACCCTCGCGCTGGTGCTCGACGACTGGCATCGCGTGGACAATACTGAAACCACGAACGCTCTCGCCTATCTGCTCGAGAATTGTTGCCATCATTTACATTTGATTGTCGCAAGCCGGACCCACACCGGACTCCCGCTCAGCACGCTACGAGTTCAGGGTGAGCTCGTAGAAATCGACGCGTCGCTGCTCAAGTTCGATACGGCCGAATCCCAGGCGCTGCTGGTCGATCAGTGCGGGCTCGACCTCACGACCGCCGACGTGGCCGAACTCGAGGAATCCACAGACGGATGGGCCGCCGCCTTGCAGCTGGCATCCTTGTCGCTTCGTGACCACGCCGATCCGGCCGCGCTCATCGAGCATCTGTCCGGGCGGGACGAAGCACTAGGCGAGTACTTGGCGTCGAACGTCCTCGACAGCCTCGAACCGGACCTACTCGATTTCCTGCTGTCGACCTGCATCACCAAACAGATCTGCAGCGGATTGGCCACCGCGCTCACCGATAACCGGCGTAGTCGAAGCGTCCTCGAAGAGATCGAGAAACGTGATCTCTTTCTACGGAGGACCGATCGCGGAGGGGTCGTGGTTCCAGTACCACCACCTTTTCGCCGAGTACCTGCTGCACCGCCTCGAGCGCGACGACGAAGATCGGATACCAGAACTACACCGCAGAGCCGCGCAGTGGTTCACCGAACACCAGATGCTCAGCCAGGCCGTCGATCACTTGATCCTCGCCGGCGACGCTCGGCAGGCGGTCGATGCCGTCGAGCAGGCGGCCACGGATCTGATGGAACAGTCCCAGATGAGCACGTTGATCGGGCTTGCGGCCAAGCTGCCGGCGCAACACGCCGATGGGCGCCCGAGGCTGCAGGTCGACCTTGCTTGGGCGAACGTCGTACTTCACCGCCTGGCGGCGGCCGAGGACGCGCTCAGGTTGGCCGAGGTCGGCATCGACTCGGTTCCGACTGACGAAGCTGGCGACCTCCGCGCCGAAATGGACCTGATTCGCGCAGTAATCGCCGCTTTCCAGGACCGCATCGACACCTCCACCGATGCCGCCGTTGCGGCTTGTGTCGACAGGGCAGACACGCTGCGCCCGTTCATTCTCTGCCGCGCAGCCGACCTCGCCTCATTTCGTGCACTTCGGGTGTTGGACTTCGATGACGCGCTTCGCTGGCAGAGGTGGGGACGCCAATACCATCAGCGGATCTCCGGGACGCTGAGCGCGAGCTACGGATACTGTTTCGCGGCAATCGCCGCGAACGAGCAGCTCGACGTCGCCGGCGCCGAAGCGCACCTGCGACATGCGATACGAATCGCGCTGCTGCCGTCCGGACGCCCAACCTACGTCGCAAAGCTCGCCGGATCATTGTTGGGAGAGCTTCTCTACGAACGCGGCCAACTCGACGAAGCGGAGGCATTGCTCGACGACGCCTACGAACTCGGCGCCGAGGGCGGAATCGTCGACTTCATGCTCGCGGCATTCGGGACCGGGGCGCGCCTGAAATTCGCTCGCGGTGACAAGCGGCCGCCCATCGACGACTCGACGAAGGCCTGGAGATCGCGAGGCAACTGCAACTTCCGCGACTCGAGGCTCGCCTGCTCAATGAAAGTGTCCGGATTGCCGCGCTGTCGGGCGAGCCGATCGACGAGTCGGTGGCACGGCGAATCACAAGCTGGAGTTCTCAGCAGCTCGACGGAATCGGCGATGTGGCAGCCGAACTCATGGAGGATGCACAAATCCGATTGCTCCTGATCGACGGCACGCCGTCAGCGTTCGCGACGGCTTGTCAGCGGGCTCAGGGACGTCTCGAACGTGTCGATCAGAGGCAAGCGCCCGCGTGCACACCTCTATGCCACGCTGCAGTCGGCTCTGTGTCTCGGCGTGGCAGGCGACACCGACGAAGCGCATCGCGTCCTGAGTCCCGCGCTGAGAACCTGTGCCGCTCTTGGACTCAGCCAATTGCTCATCGACGAGGGACCACGGATGCTTCGCCTCGCGAGGGACGCCGTCGACGCGAAGGAATTCACTTCCTCGGATCCGACGACGCCGGTGAATGTTCGGGATTTCGTATCGAATCTGGTTGAGATATCAGGCGTCTGACACGTCACACGTCAGGTCTAGTGGGTGGCTCAATTCGTCGGTCCGAGCGCGCTTGTCGAGGTACCGCTCACGGGTGACCAGATACACGGGGAACGCCATCGATACGCCGATGTACGACAATGCCACGAAGATCCACCCCCATTTGTACCCCAGTCCAATCCGCTTGCTGTCGAACACGACCCACACCATGAACACGAGCCAGGCGATAGCCATGTCGATGCTGAGGAACGCGGCGGTGCCGCCAGCCGCTATCGCGTCGCCGAAGAACTCGACCGGGTTGAGGATGTTCCCACCGGCGGCAATCCACTGAAATGCGTGTGGCCAGGTCAACACCAGCGCCACGGCGCCGGCAAGGATGTAGAAGGCGTGGCGAATATTGGTGGTCGTGGATAGGGACATCGATTGGCTCCTTAGAACCCTTCCGCAACATCGGCCGACGCCGGAAACCGGCTGCGGGCGCTTGGTACCGGGGATGCTTCCGGACGATCCTCGGCACCGCCGGCTGATCGCTGCGGCAGGAACGAGGCGGCCGCCCGCACAAGCACGATCGCGAAGCCGATGCTCACCACCGTTGCCGCCGCGACCAATGCCGTCGAGGTGTGTTCGAGGTGAATAGCGATGATTGTGGGCCAGCCTGCGCCGAAGTTGGCGCCGAAGAATGTGAACGGAAACAGGACGAACAGACCCAGCAGTTGCCACTGACCGGTGCAGCGGGCACGCAGCTGCGATGCCGCCACCGCGAAGCAGATCACCTGAGCGGCTTCGAGCACACCAATCACCAACGGGTACTGGAAGATCCGGAACACATGTGGCCCCCAGTAACTGTAGAGGCCGCCGTTGATGCCGATGATCTCGAACGCGGCCGATTCAAGCAGCGTGATGCCGGCCCAGACGAACAGCTTGCTGCGGGTCATCGTTCCGCGGGCGATCTGGTGAGCGATATAGATCGCCGGGGCGGCGTAGAGCACCACATACCCGCTGTGCGTCCAGATCGGTTGCGGGATGTCGAACGCGGTGAAATGCGTCCACATGCCTTCTGTGGAGTAGAAGTAGAGCATCATCGCCACGTCGTAGAGCGGCTCGGCGAATGCGCCGACCGCGGCCGCCAACACCAAGAGGGCGTAGAACGGCGTCCGCTCGCGCATCCCCATCCAGATCGCGATCACGAGGAGCACCGCGGTCAGCCCCCAGCTGACGTACGTCAGGATCGCCTGCATGGTGAGGTTCAGTTCGTGATCGACCGGTGGCACGCCGTCACGGTATGGGCGGATCACCGAAAAATGCGTCCCCCGGCAAGGGGTTTTTCGATCCCTCTGACGAGAGTGGAGGCAGTACTACAGCCGTAGATGGGTGTTGGTCGGCGTGTTTGCGCTGGTGGGGGCGGTGACCGCGGCATGGTCAGGTTGTGTGGACTGACGAGGACGCCGCGGTCGCCGCGGCTTACAGGGTAGACGTTGATCTGTGGCGCAGCGGCTTTGATGAGGTGCTGGATCGGATCGCGCCGCGATTCGGCCGGTGCGAGCCGCTGCGGAATGCGGGCGCGCTGATGTTGGGGCTGGTGTCGGATATCGGCCGCAAGAACTGTTGGACGCTGGCCGAGCGCTGTGGTCACGCCAGCCCGGATCGGATGCAGCACCTGCTGTCGCGGGCGAAGTGGGACGCCGACGGGGTGCGCGATGATCTGCGCGCCTATGTGGTCGACCATCTCGGCGATGACGACGCGATCCTGATCGTCGATGAGACTGGTGATCTGAAGAAGGGCACCCACACCGTCGGGACGCAGCGCCAGTACACCGGCACCGCGGGCAGGATCGAAAACGCCCAAGTCGCCGTGTATTTGGCCTACGCGGGATCCACCAGTCACGCACTGGTGGACCGGGAGCTGTACCTGCCGCAGGCCTGGATCGACGACGCGGAGCGCCGCGAACGCGGCGGGGTACCCGCCGATGTCGAGTTCGCCACCAAACCCGAATTGGCCACCCGGATGATCACCCGCGCGGTGGCCGCGGGAACCCCGGCGCGGTGGGCCACCGGCGACGAGGTCTACGGCGCCGACCCCGACCTGCGCGCGGGGATCGCCACACTGGGGCTGGGCTACGTGCTTGCCGTCGGCTCCAACCGCACCGTCACCACCAGCGCCGGCACCGTGCGGGTGGACCAGCTCACCCGGTCGCTGCCACGGCGGGCCTGGCGGCGCGTCAGCGCCGGCACCGGCACCAAGGGACAACGCTGGTACTCGTGGGCGCTGGTCGAGATCACCGACATCGCGCCCGGCCAGCATCACCTGCTGGCGCGCCGCAACGACAAGACTGGTGAATTGGCCTATTACCGCTGCTACAGCCCGGATTCGGTCACCCTGGTCGACTACGTGCGTGTCGCCGGGCGGCGCTGGAAAGTCGAGGAATCGTTCCAGACCGGCAAGGGATTGGCCGGGCTCGACGAGCACCAGGTCCGCACCTGGACCTCCTGGCACCGCTGGGTCAGCCTGGCCATGCTCGCGCACGCCTTCCTCGTCATCGCCACCGCCGCCCAGCGACGCCCCGAACAAGTCGACAACAACGCCGCGCACACGCTGATCACGTTGACAGTCAACGAATTCCGGCGACTCTTCGTTGGCCTGCTGCTGCGCCCGCTGCACACGGTCGCCGACATCCTGGCCTGGTCACGCTGGCGGCGAAGACACCAAGCCAGAGCCCGTGCCTGCCACCACCACAAACAACATCAACAACAATGAACGCGATCTACGGCTGTAGTACTAGACGAGCAGAGAACTGAGATGCACGTCCCTTCTAGCACCTCGGTGCCGGTCAGCCGCGCATGGTATCTGGCGACCGCGTCCGTGCGGTTAGCGGCATCAGTTTTCGCAAGATGTGCTTGACGTGTGATTTGACAGTCCTCCGACACAAACAGGCTGAGCGCGATCTGTGCGTTAGTCTTGCGCGGCATGGCTCGCAGCACGTCGGCTTCGAGCGTCAGGTCGCCAGCTTCCGGTGTGACAGTTGGTTGCGAGGCTTGCACTGTTGAGTAGCTCTCCACGGGCTGGCGGCTGCGAGTTCATGACTTCGAGGGTGAAGTGTCAGCCAGCGCGTTCGCCGCGCGCATGTGTTCGTTGGCGCTTGCCGCATTGCCTGGAGCCGGTCATCATCAGATTCCGCTCGAACGCGATACCGAGTCCTCGGCGAACATTCAAGGCATCACGGTCGAATTCGATACGCCGGTCGTTCGGGCTGCGGTCGGCGTGCAGAAGCTATCGCGTTCCAGGGAGCACGGTGCGCAACGTATGACATGGTTTTGGTAACGGCGAAATTCGAGTGAACGCGCGGTTGACTGGGACTGACACCAAGATTGGAATTCCCGCGCACAATCTCGCTTTCAACAACGCTCCATCAGGCGCTCGGATGGCGCATCTCGAACATGGTCTGGGCGAACTCTTCGTCCTCGCAGCGCATGCGGAACGCGGGCACCAGATGCCATATCAGATGCTGGAAAACAGAATCGGCTGAATCATTGGTATGCCGCAATGGGTGTGTGCTGGTGAGTGATGCGACGGATGCGACGCGCGTAATCGCGAGGGCTTCCTGGCACCTCGGACGCCGACCGGCCGACAACGCGGCGCCAGTGGCCTGCGTTTAGTGTGGCGAAGAAAATCCGCGTCCGTCGAGAACCTGTCGGGTCAATCGACCAGCTCGCGGGCCGATCGATCGACAGCTACAGCGGAGGCCGGATCGGTCATGTCCAAACCCGCCACGGCAGTGTGACTCACGCCACTAAGAATGGCTATCATCGATGTATAAACATCAACCGTTTGATATGGTCAGACCGAACTGTAGCCTTTCAACGACGAGAGGCGCTGCGATGTCCGAGTTCACTGATGTTTCCTACGAGGTCGACGACGGCCTGGCGTGGATCACGATCAACCGCCCCGAGCGGTACAACGCGTTTCGCGCGCGCACGCTCGACGAGCTGATCGACTGCTTCAAGCACGCGTGGAGCAGCCCGCGACGTCGGCGTCGATCTGCCTGACCGGCGCGGCGAGAAGGCGTTCTGCACCGGCGGCGACCAGAAGCAGCGGATGGAGACCGGCGACTACGGCCCGTCGGAGACCGGCCTGTTCGAGATCGACACGCTGCACCGGACGATCCGCGACGTGCCCAAGCCGGTGATCGCGGCGGTCAACGGCTTCGCGATCGGCGGCGGCCACGTGCTGCACGTGCTGTGCGACCTGACGATCGCCGCCGACACCGCGCGTCTTCGGCCAGGTCGGCCCGAAGGTCGGCTCGTTCGACGCCGGCTTCGGCACCGGCTACCTCGCGCGCGTGATCGGCGAGAAGCGCGCCGCGAGATCTGGTTCCTGTGCCGGCAGTACGGCGCTCGAGCAGGCGCTCGAGTGGGGGCTGGTCAACAAGGTGGTGCCCGACCGACCGAGCTGCGCGACGAGGTGCGCGAGCTGGGCCGACGAGATGCTGCGGCTGTCGCCCGACGGCGCTGAAGGTGCTCAAGCAGTCGTTCAACGCCGACACCGAGCAGTTCGCCGCCGTCGGCCAGATGGCCTACTCGACCCTCAAGCTGTTCGGCGAGACGACGAGGCGCGCGAGGGCATCACCGCCTTCAACGAGAAGCGCGCCCCTGACTTCGCCAGTATCGCGAACTAGCACTGAGGATGGCGTTGCTGTGTTCACCACCGATCAGTAGGAGTTCGCCACCGCGATCGCGCAGTTCTGTGAGAAGCACTGCGCAACGGCAGAACAGCGCAAGGCGCTCACCGACGGCGGACGGCTGTCGAACAGCCCGGAGATTCTGGAGAAGTTCGCAGAGCTCGGCTGGCTCGGCGTGTCGCTACCTGTCGAATACGGCGGTGGCGGCGCGGGGATGGTCGAGGAGTGCATCTTCCTCGAGGAGACCGCGCGCGGGCTGGCGCCGATCCATGCCTACGGCACCGGGCTGACCGCCGCGCAGACCTATCTGCGCCATGGCGACGAGCAGCAGAAGAAGGAAGTACTCGGCAACCTGTGCAGCGGCCACTTCGAGGCGATCGCCCTGTCCGAGCCAGGTGCGGGATCCGACTTGAGCGGCGTGTCCACCAAGGCGGTGCGCGACGGCGATCGGTTCGTCGTCAACGGTCAGAAGACCTGGATCACCGCGGCGCACCTCGCCGACCACCTCCTGGTGCTCACCCGCACCGACTCCGACGCCGGCAAGCACCACGGGCTGACGCTGCTGTATCTGCCGACCGACTCGCCGGGACTCGACATCCGGCCCATCCAGACGATGGACGGCCATACCGTCAACGACGTGTTCTTCACCGACGTGTCGGTCCCGGTGGCGAATGTCGTCGGCGGAATCGGCGACGCCTGGCACCGGCTGATGCGTGGACTCAACGTCGAACGGCTCATCATCGCGGCGATGTCGCTCGGTGCCGCACGCCGCTCGCTGGAAGACACCATCGCTTATGTGCGCACCCGCGAACAGTTCGGCAAGCCGATCGGCACCTTCCAGGCGGTACGGCACAGCATCGCCGATCTCGCGACCGAGATCGAGTATTGCCGCGCTTTCGTCTACCACGTCGCCGAGCAGATCGACGCCGGGCTGGAGGACCAGTTGGCCCGCGAAGGCTCGATGGCCAAGCTGAAGTGCACCGAGGTGGCCAAAATGGTGGCCCTGGAGGGCCTGCAACTGATGGGCGGCGCCGGCTACACCGTCGAGTTCGGCATGGAGATGCAGGTGCGCAAGGCGTTGGCGCCCCCGATCTACGGCGGCGCCAACGGGATTCAGCGCGAGATCATCGGAAAGAGTCTCGGTCTGTAGGTCGACGAGAAGGAATTAGAGCCATGAGCGCAACGAAGCGCGACATCTTCGCACCCGATCTGTTGTCGGATAAGCGCATCCTGATCACCGGCGGCGGAACCGGTCTCGGCCGTGGCGTGGCGGCCCGGCTGGTCAAGTATGGGGCCGAAGTGCACCTGTGGGGACGGCGCGAAGCGGTGCTGGCCGAGGCCGCCGAAGAGGCTTCCGGCGGCCGGGTCGGTGCGGTGCACGTATCAGGCCGTCGACGTACGGGATTCGTCCACTGTCGACGGTGCCGTGGCAGAGATCTGGGCAGCGGCACGGGCCGCTCACCGGTCTGCTCAACAACGCCGCCGCGAACTTCATCGCACCGACCGCCAGCCTCAGCCAGCGGGCCTTCGAAGCGGTGACGTCGACCGTGATGACCGGGTCGTTCAACACCACGGTTGCCGTCGGCAAGCGGTGGATCGCCGCCGGCCTGCCCGGCTGCGGTGCTGTCGAACCTCACCACATGGGTGTGGAGTGGGTCGGCATTCGTGGTCCCGTCGGCCATGGCCAAGGCTGCGGTACACGCGATGACGATGTCGCTGGCGGTGGAGTGGGGGCGATACGGCATCAGGGTGAATGCGCTTGCGCCCGGACCCATTCCGACCGAGTACGCATGGGAAATGCTCAATCCGACCGACAAGAGTTCCGTCGGCGCCACCCAGGTGGACCAGATTCCGCTCGGTCGCTCCGGAACCATCGATGAGCTGGCCAACCTGACCATCTTCGCGTTCTCGGATGCCTGCGACTACTTGACCGGTGAGACCATCGCGATGGATGGCGGCCAGCGGCTGGCCGGGCCGAACACCTTCGCCGGCCTCACCGCGATGACCGATGAAGACTGGGCCGATGCCCGCGAGCGCAGCAAGGCCGCCTCCGCCGCCGCCAAGGCAGCCCGATCGGTGTAACCGCCCAAACCGCACTTAGCGAGAAAGTTCGAGAAGAAGCCGCACGTCGATCTCGGCGCAATCAGGCGCCGGCCAGCCGTTCGCCGGCGTCCAGGAACGACGTGACCAACTCCGGATCGGCGTAGTAGGGGTCGCCCACACCGTCCTCGAACCGCCTGCGGCTGTACTCGTAGAGTGCGGCGAGCTTGTACATCGCCAGCGCGGCATACCAATTCAACTCCGGACAGGTCGGCCCCGGTGCGGTCGGCATAGCGGTCGAGCAGCTCCGCGCGGCTCGGATAACCCGGCTCCAGCACCGCGGTGCCCATCGCCGCGGTCGGGACAAGCGGTTCACCCGGCACCGGGTACGACGTGAGAAGGTATCCGAGGTCGGCAAGCGGGTCGCCGATGGTGGCGAGCTCCCAGTCCAGCACCGCGGCGACGCAACCGGCTCCGAGGTCGACGATCATGTTGCCGATGCGAAAGTCGTTGTGAACGATCGATGTTGCCGATTCGGGCGGCACGTGTGCGTGCAGCCAGTCGTCCAGCGGCGCGAATGACTTGGGCACGGATCCGTCAACCGCGATCAGCGATCGCATCCGCCGCAACTGGCGCGCGTTGAAACCCTCGGGCTTGCCGAAGTCGCCGAGCCCCACCTCACGCCACGGCACGGTGTGCAACGCGGCGAGTGTGTCGACCAGTGATTCGCCGATGCGCCGGCGCAGCCTCACGTCATCACCGGGAGCCGGCGTCGATTCGGTGATGACGGTCCCATCGACGAAGTCCATCACGAACACCGGAACGTCGAGCAGCTCGCCGGCGGTCGCAGTGGCCAACACCCGGGGAGTGGGGACGTCCGTCTCGGCAAGTGCGGCCAACAGCCTCGCCTCCCGCAGCACGTCATGGGCACCGGGAGGCAGCGGCGGCGGCGGTGGTCGGCGCACCACAACTCGCGAGTGGCCGTCCGACACCAGGAACGTCAGGTTGGAATGGCCGTCACCGATGGCGCCGGCTGTCACCGTCGGGCCGCACAGGCCACGCTCGGCCAGGAAGCCGCCCAGCCGTTCGAGCTGGTCACCAGACCAGAACCACATCATCTGCCCTGGCCCGACAGATAGTCCAGATAGCTTCCCTGCCAATGTGTTTCGAACTGCCCCGCGCCCTGCTCGCCGTCGATGACGGCCCGGCAGGCGCCCTCGCGGATCACCGTTTGCAATCTGTCATGCGTCGGCAGTTCGATGACCCCGAACACGTCGAGCTCCAGCTCGGTTTGGGCGCCGGTGACGTCGGTCAGGGTCGCCCGCAGCCGACGTTGGCGCATCTGTTCACCGTATTCGGCGTGCTGGTCGATGTGGCGAATCGGATAGGTCACGCCGTCGCGGACGACGTATCCCGCGAAACCCCACTCGCCCTTGGCGATCCAGATCCATCCGTTGACGGCCCGGCCCGATTCGGTGTAGGCGACGAACCATTTCCAATGCTGCGGCACACCCCAGTCGCGCACTCCCCAGGAATGGTCGCGATGACCCATGCGGTCCCACTCGATGCGCCGGCCGGCGACTTCGATCCCGCCGCGCACCCGGCCGGTCTGCTCGATCCGGTTCACCGCGAACCACGACGGCAGGCCGTCGGGATTGCAGTGGTAGCTGAACGCGTCGTGAATGCCGTCGAAGGCGAACTCGATTCGCACGTCGTCGCGGTCGTAGGTCATCACGCAGGACTTACGCAGCTCCGGCTGGCTGAGGGTCAGTCCGTCGAATCGAAAGTTCGTCCAGGTCGGCGTGATCGGGCACTTGCCCGCTGTGCTGGTGCAGCGCCAGCGGTTGCGCATCGGGCCCCCACACGCAGACGTTGTATCCAGCCTTGCCCGGTGCCGGTGAGGTAGAGGTAGACCTGCATGCCGAGTTCGTGCTCCGGCATGGTCAGCTGCCAGAACAGGCTGTCGCGTGTTCGCTCCCCGGCGACGGGTCGGTGCCGGAGGTCATCGGTGGGGCGCAGCCCGCTGTCGTGCTCCGTGGCGGCGGTCACTGGGGCCTGGCCTGCAGTTCGGTTAGGGCCTGACGGGTGGCCGGCACCTGGACGGCCAGCGCCTGGCCGCGGTTCTCCAACTCCAGCGCGGAACGGAAGGAGTTGATCTCCAGGTTACGGACCACCGCGTTCTTAGTGGACCGGACGCTGTCTTCGGAATTGGCCGCGATGGTTTCGGCCATCTCGATGGCCGCGTCAAGCGCGGTGCCGGTTTCGATGAGCCGGTCGGCCAGCCCGATGCGTCGCGCTTCGGCCGCCCGCACGGTGCGTCCGGTGAACGCCAGCTCCGCCGCTCGGCCGGGGCCGATCAGCCGGACCAGGTTCCACGACGTGCCGAGTTCGCCGATTGACAGCCCAATTCGCACGAAGCCGGCGCTGAAACTGGCGGTCTGGTCGGCGATCCGGATGTCTGCAGCCAGCGCCAGCGACAGGCCTCCACCGGCCGCGGGACCGCTGACCGCCGCGATCACCGGATAGGGCAGCGCACGCATCCCGGTGGACACCGGCCGCGGCGGTCTCGACGAGATCGGTGAACTCCGACACCGACATTCGGGTCAGCACATCGACCTCAGCCAGGTCGAAGCCGGTGCAGAAGGTCTTGCCGCCCGCCCCGGTGATGATCAATGCACGCAGCGGCGCGTTGCGTAATGTAGCTGTGGCCCAAGCAAGTTCGCCGAACATCTCGACGGTTTGCGAGTTCCCGCGATCGGGGCGGTTCACCGACATCACCACGATGCCATGAGCGATGTTCGTCGAAGGCCAGAGTGCGTGCCGTGCGCAGCTCGTCGAGGACGTCGGCCAGCGGGCGCCGCGACACCCGATTCCAGTGCGTGGTAACCGTGCTCATCCTCACCTCCCGGAAAAGTTCGGTACGCGCTTGGCCTTGAAGGCGTCCAGCGCCTCGGTCATGTCGTCACAGCGCGTCAGCAGTGCCTGCCCGCGGTTCTCCAGTTCGAGGGCCGCCGCGAAGGAGGCGACTTCCATGTTGGCCTGCAAGCGCCCGTTTGGACATCCGGATGCCGCCGGGGGAGTTGGCGCAGATCTGGGTTGCCATCGCCAGCGTTTGGTCGAGCAGGTCTTCCGGACCGGTCAACCGGTTGAGCAGACCAAGCTGTTCTGCCTCCTCGGCATCGACCATGCGCCCGGTGAATCCGATCTCGGCGGCCGCCGACGGGCCGATCAGGCGCGGCAGCAACCAGGACGCGCCCAGGTCGCCTGCGGAAAGCCCGATCCGGACGAACGCGGCGTTGAACTTCGCCGCAGGCGATCCCAGCCGGATGTCGGCCATCAGCGAGAGCGACATGCCGCCGCCGGCGGCGGGCCCGTTGACCGCGGCGATCACCGGTACCGGGACCGCGCGCACGGCGCCGAGCGCACGGGCGGCGCGCTCCTGGAGGTCCAGCATGCCCAGCGCCCCAGCGTCGGCAGCTCGATCGGCTTCATCGAGGTCGTAGCCCGCGCAGAACGCCTTGCCCGCACCGGTCAGGATCACCACCCGGACGTCGCGGTCGTCGCCGATCGCGCGCGCAACCGATTCCAGCTCGTCGAACATGGTCACCGTCATCGCGTTGAGCCGGTCGGGCCGGTTCAATGTCACCTGGACCACACCGTCGGCCGGGGACTCGAGAAGCAATGTCTCGTAACGCCGTTCGAGATCAATCATGACGAACTCCGTTGTCTAGTCGTACGGCTGATCAGACGAATTCGGGAGCGCGCTTGTCGATGAACGCCCGGAGACCCTCGACCGCCTCGCCGCGCTCGAACAGCTCTTGGATCTGTTCGACCTCGTATCGCAGTCCTTCGACCGATGGGTCGGTCGTAGGCGGCATCGACGGTGCGTACCACGGCCAGTTGAGCGGGCGTCGAGGCCGCGGCCAACTCATGGGCCAGTTGCCATGCCGCCGCCCGGGCGGTTTCGCCGGGTTCGGCGAAGCGGTCGACCAGCCCGATCCAGAATGCCTCGTCGGCTTCGACCTGGCGCCCGGTGAGCATGATGTCCAGTGCGCGGCCGCGGCCAACCAGACGGGGCAGTCGTTGGGTACCTCCCCCGCCGGGGATCAGGCCGAGCTTGACTTCGGGAAGCCCGAGCCGAGCTCCTGCAGCGGCGACACGCAGCGTGCACGCCATCGCCAACTCGAGACCGCCGCCCAGGGCGAGCCCTTCGATGGCGGCGACGGAGACCAAGGGCAGGGCGGCGAGGCGTTCCAGCACGCCGCGCAGCGCGTCGCCGTACTCCCGGAACGACGCCGCGTCGACCGCCGACATGTGTTTGATGTCGGCGCCGGCGGCGAAAAAGCCGTCATCGCGGAGGTCACCAAAATCACCTTGGCGCTCGGCCGATCTCGGCGTAGTCCATCGCCGCGTGCAGGCCCTCGATGATCTCGAGCCCGAGCGCGTTGGCCGGTGGCCTGTCGAGCACGATCTCGACGATGGCCCCGTCGCGATTCCAGGTCACAGCTGCACGGCGTTGTGGTTGTGCCACGGGACTCTCCTTTGGTGATTGGGGGATTGGACTCAGGCCATCGTGAGTCCGCCGCTGACGGACAGCGTCTGGCCGGTGATGTACTCGGCGGCGTCGGACGCGAAGAAGGCGACGGCGGCGGCGATGTCCGACGGCTGGGCCAAGCCGCTTCATCGGCACGGAGCGGGTCATCCCGCCGATCACCTTGTCGGCGTCCTCGCCGGAGCTGTCGGCGAACTTGCGCAGCGCCGGGGTGTCGGTCGGGCCGGGGCAGACGGTGTTGGCGGTGACACCCTTGGTCGCCACCTCGCGGGCCAGGGTCTTGGTGAACGCGATGATGCCGCCCTTGGCGCCGGAGTAGACCGCCTCCAGCGACGAGCCGACGCGGCCGGCGTCCGAGCCGATGTTGATCACCCGTCCGAATCCGCGCTCCACCATGCCGGGCACGACGGCGTGGATGACGCGCAGCGCGCCCTTGAAGTTGATGTCGAGGATCTTGTCCCAGAAGTCTTCTGAGGTTTTCAGGAACGGCATGAAGTCGTCCCAGCCGGCGTTGTTGACCACGATCTCGATCTCGCCCGAGCTCGGCGGCGACGGTCTTGACGGCGCCGCGCACCGACTCGGTGTCGGTGACGTCGACGTGGACGGCGATGGCTTCGCCGCCGGCGTCGGCGATGCGCTTCGCGGTGGCTTCCGCCGCCTCCAGGTTGAGGTCGGCGACGGCGACCCGGAACCCGTTGGCGCCCAGGGTCTCCGAGATGCCCTGGCCGATGCCCTGGGCTCCGCCGGTGACGAATGCGACGCGGTTGCTCATGATGTTCTCTCCTTTGAGATGAGTGATGGATGGTCTAGCGGCAGGACGGCGCGTCCGGGTTCGGTTTCCAGTCGATCGGGCCCGCGATGATGGAGTGGCTGGTCAGTTTGCGGCCGAGGACGCTCTGGGCCGCGCGGGCGGCGTCGATGATCGCCGGCAGCGACACCCCGGTGGACACGCCCATCTCCTCGAACATGCTGATCAGATCCTCCGAGGCGATGTTTCCGGTGGAGCCGGCGGGCACCGGGCAGCCGCCGAGTTCGCCGAAGCTGGACTCGAAGCTGGTGCAGCCGGCCCGAAGTGCGGCGTATGCGTTGGCCAGTCCCTGGCCGCGGGTGTTGTGGAAGTGCGCGGTGACCTCGACCCCGGGCAGCCGCTCGATGGCGGCGGTGAAGAACTCCTCGACATAGGCGGGGTTGGCCATGCCGGTGGTGTCGCCGAACCCGACCTCGGTGGCGCCCGCCGCGGCGAACTGCTCGGCGATGTCGAGCACCCGCTTCATCGGCACCTTGCCCTCGAACGGGCAACCGTACGAGGTGGCGATGACCGCGGCGCAGCGCAGGTCTTCGGCGACGATGCGCTTGGCGATGATCTCGTTGTCGGCCATGGACTCCGCGATGGTCCGATTCACGTTCTTCTTGTTGTGCGTCTCCGACGCGCTGACGAAGATCGCCACCTCGGAGAAGGTCTCGCGCACCCGCAGTGCGTTGTCGAGTCCCTTGCTGTTGGGCACCAGCACCATCAGCGAGACGTCGTCGGGCACGTCGATGCCGCGCAGCACCTCGACGCCGTCGGACAGCTGCGGGATGACGTCGGGCCGCACGAAACTTGCCACCTCGATGCGCTTCAGGCCGGTGCGGGCGAGTTGGTTGATCAGTCGGATCTTGTCGGCGGTGGCGATGGTTTCCGGTTCGTTCTGAAATCCGTCGCGCGGCCCGACTTCGCGGATCTCGACGTGTGTTGGCAAGGTCACAGGCGGGTCCTTTCCTGCTCGAGCTGGTCTCGAAACTCCGGGGCGGCGATCGCGACCATGCGTCTGGCCCGTTCGCCGATGCTGCAGCCGCGCAGGTGCGCGACGCCGTACTCGGTGACGACGGCGTCGACGTCGGATCGCGCGGTGGTGACCACCCCGCCGTCGAGTGCGGCTTTGATCGTGGACTGACCGCCCGATGTGGCGCGCAGGGCGATGATCGATCGCTTGCCGGTGAGTGCGGCGGCCCGGGCGAAGTCGACCTGCCCGCCGACGGCGCCGACATACACGCCGCGGCTGACCTCGGCGCCCACCTGCCCGCTCAGGTCGACCTCGACGGCGAAGTTCACCGACACCAGCGAGCGCAGCTGCGAAAGTACCTGCGGGCTATGGGTGTAGCTGGTCGGCAGGAATCTGGCAGGCAGCTCGGCGACCCGGTTGTACAGCTCGGCCGAACCCAGCGCGGTGCCGGCGACGATCAGCCCGGGGTCGATCTCCTTGCGGCTGCCGGTCGCGACGCCCTTGTCGACCAGCCGGAGCAGCCCGTCGGTGACCATGCCGGTGTGAAATCCCAAATCCTGGTGCTCGGCCAGCGCGTCGAGCACCGCCGCGCCCAGCGAGCCGACCCCCAACTGCACCGTGTCGCCGTCGTCGACGAGCTCGGCGATGTGGGCGGCGATGCGCTGCTCGGTGGAACCCGGTGCGCGGGTGGGATCTTCGGGTAGTGGCCGGTCGGTGGTGATGGTCGCCGCGAATCGGTCGAGCGGAATCCGCGGGCTGCCCACCGTGACCGGCATTCTCTGGTTGATCTCGGCGATGAGCACCGGCGTGTGCCGTAGCGCATCGGCGACGTAGTCGACACCGATGCCCAGCGAGCACCGCCCGTTCTCGTCGGGCGGCGACACCTGCACCAGGCCGACGTCGCACGGCAGCCGGCGTTCGGCGAACATCCGCGGCAGCGCCGAGTAGTGGCACGGAACGACTTCGAGGCGTCCGGACCGGCTCAGCTCGCGCAGTTCGCCGAGCCCGCCGTAGGACACCATCGACATCCGAGCGGGCATGGTGACGGCGAGCTGGTCGTTCCAGCTCAGCCCGGTGAACGTCCGGATCGGGCCGATCCGCGGCGCTCTGCGCGATCAGCGCGTCGACCAGTGGACGTGGTTCGGCGGCCGCCTGGCCCCACCAGACGCCGTCGCCCGCGCGCCAAAAACGTGCCGAAGTCGATCACGTCGGTACCCGCTGGATCAGCGTCCCCGTCCCCAGTCCGCCGCCGCAGCACATCGTCACCAGGCCGAGGTCGCCCTCGCGGCGTTCGAGTTCGGCGACCAGGGTGGCGATCAGCCTGGCGCCGGTCGCGCCGACGGCGTGGCCGAGCGCGATCGCCCCGCCGTTGACGTTCACGCGGTCGACGTCGGGACGCAGTTCGCGCTGCCACGCCAGCACCACTGAGGAGAACGCCTCGTTGACCTCGAACAGGTCGATGTCGTCGATGCCGAGGTTGTTGCGCTGCAACAACTTCCACGTCGCCGGGATCGGGCCCGGTCAGCATGATGATCGGATCCACACCGACGGTGGTCTGGTCGACGACACGTGCGCGCACCCGTAGTCCGAGCCGACGCGCGGCGTCCCCGGAGCACAGCAGCACCGCGGCGGCGCCGTCGCTGATCGGCGACGACGACCCGGCGGTGATTCGGCCGTCCTCCTTGCGGAACACCGGCTTGAGGTTGGCCAGCGTCTCCACGGTGGTCTCCGGGCGCACGCACTGGTCGGCGTGGCGGAGCTGGCCGTCGAGTGTCATCGGGACCATCTCGGCGACGAACCTGCCGTCGGCGATGGCCTTGGCGGCGTTCTGGTGCGACTGCGCGGCGAAGGCGTCCATCTCCTCGCGGCCCAGCTGCCAGCGGTCGGCGATCAGCTCGGCGCTTTCGCCCTGGTGCACGAAGCCGTAGCGGTCGCGCAGCTCGGCCGGCCAGGGATCGCCGTACAGTTCGGAGATCTTGCCGGGGGAGTCGATGGGGACGTGGCCCATGTGCTCCACGCCGCCGGCGATCACGACGTCGTGAGTGCCCGAGGCCACCAGTGCCGCACCCATTTCCACCGCGGTCTGTGCGGAGCCGCAGCGCCGGTCCAGCGTGGTGGCCGGCACCTCGGGCGGGTAGCCCGCCTGTAGCCAGGCGTTGCGGGCGATGTTGCGCGACTGTTCGCCGAACGGGGCGGTGCAGCCGATCACCAGATCCTCGACCAGTGCGGGCTCGATCCCGCTGCGCGCGATCAGCTCGGTGTAGCAGGCGGCCAGCATCGCGTTGGGGTGGATGTCGCGGTACCAGCCCCGCTCGGGATGTGACTTGCCGGTCGGGGTGCGCACGGCCTCGGCGATGTAGACCTCGCGGCCCGTCGAGGCGAACGGCCCGGTCACGGTGTGGCCCATCAGATCACCGTCCCGCCGTCGACCGGCAGCACCTGTCCGGTGATGTAGGACGCGGCGTCGGAGGCCAGGAAGACAAACGTCGGTGCGATCTCGTCGGGGAACGCCCAGCGTCCCAAGGGGATTCGGGCCAAGGTCTTGGCGGCCAGCTTTTCGTTGCTGCGAATGTTCGCGGTCATCGCGGTGGCGGCCAGCGGCGCGACCGCGTTGACGGTGATGGATTTGCGTGCCAGCTCGCGGGCGAGCGACTTCGTCAGGCCGACGATGCCGGCCTTGGCGGCCCCGTAGTTGGCCTGGCCGATGGTCCCGGTGAGGCCCGCGGCGGAGGTGACGTTGATGATGCGCCCGGTGCCGTCGACCGGCAGGTGTGGCAGCGCCGCCTGGCTGCAGACGAAGCTGCCCACGAGGTGGATGTCGACGATGCGGCGGAAGTTCTCCTCCGACAGGTCCGCGAACATGGCGGGCGCGATGGCGCCGGCGTTGTTGACCAGGATGTGCAGTGCGCCGCCGCCGAGTTCGGCGGCCGCCGCGGCGGCTTCGGTCGCCGCCGCCGAGTCGCGCACGTCGAGGACGAACGGCTGCGCGGTACCGCCTGCGGCGGTGATGGATTCCGCGGTGGCCACCGCGGCGTCCTTGTCGATGTCGGTCACCAGCACCGCGGCCCCGGCCGCGGAGAAGGCGCGGGCGATCGCCTCGCCGACGCCGCTGCCCGCACCGGTCACCAGCGCCGAGCGGCCGTCGAGCCGGAAGACGTCACGCTGCTGGGTCATCAGTAGCTCCTCGGCAGGCCGAGGACGTGCGAGCCCAGGTAGTTGAGGATCATCTCCTGGCTGATCGGGGCGATTCGGGTCAGCCTGGCCTCGCGGAAGTACCGGGCGACGTGGTACTCCTCCGAGTACCCCATGCCGCCGTGGGTTTGCAGTGCGCGGTCGGCCGCGTCGAACGCCGGCGTCGGCACACAGGTACTTGGCCGTATTGGCTTCGCGCGCACAGGGTTTGCCGTTGTCGTAGAGCCAGGTGGCCTTGCGCAGCACGAGCTCTGCGGCGTCCAGGCGGGCCAACGAGTCGGCCAGCGGAAACTGGATCCCCTGGTTCATTCCGATCGGCCGGCCGAACACCTCACGTTCGTTGCCGTAGCGCACCGCCGCACGCAGCGCGGCGCGCCCGATGCCCAGCGCCTCGGCGGCGATCAGGCAGCGCTCGGGGTTCAGACCGTCGAGGATGTACTTGAAACCCTGGCCTTCCTCGCCGACGCGGTCCTCGACCGGGACCTCGAGGCCGTCGATGAACAGCTCGTTGGAGGTGACCGCGTTTCGGCCCATCTTGGCGATCGGCTTGATGTCGACCTTGCTGCGATCGAGGTCGGTCAGGAACAGGGTCAGGCCGTCGGTCTTGCGCGTCGACATCCTCGAACTTCGTGGTGCGGGTCAGCAGCAGGATCTTCTCCGATTCCACCGCCTTGGAGATCCACACCTTGCGGCCGTTGACGATGTAGCGATCGCCCTCGCGCCGCGCGAAGGTGGTGATCTTGGTGGTGTCCAGTCCCGCGCCCGGCTCGGTGACACCGAAACACACATGGAGCTCACCGGTCACGATGCGCGGCAGCGTGCGGGCCTTGAGCTCCTCGGACCCGTGCACGATCACCGGATGCATGCCGAAGATCGACATGTGCATCGAGCTGGCGCCGTTCATCCCGGCGCCGCTGGCGGCGACTTCCTCCAGCAGGATCGAGGCCTCGGTGATGCCGAAGCCGTGACCGCCGTATTCCTCGGGTGTGGTGATGCCGAGCCAGCCGCCCTCGGCGAACGCGTCGTAGAACTCCGTCGGAAATTCGTGACGCTGATCCTTGGTCATCCAGTAGTGGTCGTCGAACTTGCCTGCCAGTTCGGCAACCGCCGCGCGGATCGTCTGCTGATCCTCGCTCAACTCGAAGTCCACAATGCTCTCCGCTCGACGAACTACCAGTGGATAGACTCGACCTATGTTCAAATTATACTAATGGACAGACCAAAATGAAAGCCCACGTTCGGCCATCGGGTGCTCGATGCCGGTCAGGCGGTGACCGGCATCGGCGGCAGCAGCGGCAGGGCGTCTGCAATGCGCTCGTTCCACGCTGCCGGTGCGCCGAACAGCACGCGGTCGAGCTTGGCCCGCTTGTAGAACAGGTGCAGATCGTGCTCCCACGTGTAGCCGATGGCGCCGTGCAGGGTGAGCGCGCTGTCGGCGAGTTCGGCCGCGCGGCCGGTGACCTGCGCCTTCGCCACGGCCGCGTGCGTCGCACGTTCGGGCAGGCCTTCTTCAGCCGATTGCGCCGCGTAGAACGCGATGGACATCGAGGACTCGACGGTGACCAGCATCTGCGCGGCGGCGTGCTTGACCGCTTGGAAGGCAGCCGATCGGCCGGCCGAACTGTTGGCGCTGCTTGCTGTAGTCGACGGTCAGTTGCAGCATCCGTTCGCAGGCGCCCAGCGCGTCGGCGGCGACCAGAATGGCTGCCCTGGTAGCGATTTCGCCGAGGATCGCGGTGGCATCGATATCGAGTCGGCGCGCTGCGACATCGTCGAGGGTGAGATCGGCGACATCCCGCGAACGGTCCAGCAGCGGCCGGGGGTGAACCCCCACACCCCCGGCCGCGCTGTCCACCAGCCACAGCGACGTCGCGTCGCCGTGGGGGACGGGCACCAGCAATCGCCGCGGCCCTCGTCGCGCCGAGCACGCACGGTATCCGTCCGCGTCAGACGGTCGCCGGAGATCTGCACCGATGTGGCGGCCGGGATCCGGTCTGCCCGAACCGCCAACGCGGTCACCTCACCGGACTCCACCGCGGCACGCACCAACGAGTCTGCCTCGTCGGCAGCGCCGGCACGACGATCGCCGACTGCAGCCAGCCCGCCGACGGCACCGCCGCGCGCCCAGTTCGCGCGCGGTCAGCGCCAGTTCGAGCATGCCACCGCCCTGGCCGCCGAGGTCCTCGTCGAAGCCGACCCCGGCCCAGCCCTCGCCGACGAAGAGCTGCTCGAAGCCTGCGGGATCGCCGGCGTCCAGCCAACCGCGGACCGCCGCGGACCGGCGCGCTCCTGCAGCCACTCACGCAGCGAGGTGATGAACAGATCCTGCTCTTCGGAAAGCTCCCAGTGCATCGGCGTTTCTCCTGCCACATACGGCGAGGCCAGCTAGATTCGGTCGAACGGCCGAACGAAATCAATGGTATCTTAGGTCAGACCATAAACCATGAGGGGAAGCCGATGGAAGCAGCGGAGTGCGGCGACCAGACCCTCGCGATCCGATATCAGGCTGAGCCCTGTCGACGTCCCCAAGGCGTCCGATGTGCTTGCCGGCGAGTTGCGGGAGCGGATCCTCAATGGCGAACTCGCCGAGGGTGCCCCACTGCCGGCGGAGCGCGAGTTAGTCAAGCAAACGCAGATGAGTCGCGCCACCGTGCGCGAAGCGCTGCGAATCCTCGAGGTGCAGAACCTCGTTCGGGTCAAAGCGGGCCGTGCCGGCGGCGCCTTCGTTCAGCGGCCCACCACAAAGTCGATGGCCAACTCCGTGAGCATGCTCATCCGCGGTAGGCGCATCAAACTGGTCGACCTGATGGAGACGAGGGAGGCACTGGAGCCGTTCTGCGCCGAGCTTGCCGCCCGCAATCGCACCGACGAGGAACTCGCCGAGCTCGATCGGGCCAACGAAGCGATCGTCGACCCCGAGGCCGACCTCGGCGCAGTTCCTGCAAGCCAACCTGGACTGGCATGTGGGTGTCGCGGTGGCCAGTCACAACGAGCTGCTGACCGGGTTCATGATCGCGCTATCGGAGGCGATCTATGCCGGTACCGAGAACGCGGCGTTCGTCGACGCCGAGGTTCGCGCGATCACCGCGAAGGCCCACCGGATCGATCACCAGCGGCGATCCGGGATCGCGACACCGCCGCCGCGGGTCGGCGTATGCGTAGGCACGTGCACAGCTACGCCGACGCACTGGCCGAATCCGACGAGCGCGACGCGATCGTGGTCGGTGACCCCGCTGTAGGCGAATAACCGCGGCGCTCGGTGCCCCGAAAAGGGGAGCCGAATAGCGCTCTTTCGGGGGAAGTCGTGCGACGGCTGTCTCGGCGATGATGGCGACATCTCAAGAAGTCACGAGGTGCCACGCGTGATCCGTACTGGGGATCGGTCGACGCCGCGCTGCTGAGGGTTTTCAGGAGGGACACGCGTGACGTCAGCGCCGCCAGATTTCGGAACCGATGATCTCGGCGAATGCAAGATCGTCTCTCCTTGCGCGCGACCCGGTTCATGGATACATCGAAACGGCTTTTGTTCCGCGCGGATATCGAACAGCTGCGCGCTCAATTTCGAGCCGGCGTCGATCCGCCTGCCTTCGAGTTGGCGGGACCGCGGAAGAGCATCTACTTTGATCCTGGCGCCCTGAGGTGCGGGATCGTCACGTGTGGCGGGCTTTGTCCTGGTTTGAATGATGTCATTCGCTCTATCGTCTTCTGCCTACACGAAAAGTACGGTGTTGCAACAATTTACGGCTTCCGGTTCGGTTACGAGGGTCTAGTCGAGCGAAGCGCACTGACGCCGATCGAATTGACCACCCGCCGAGTAAGTCAAATCCACGAAGTCGGCGGTACAGTGCTGGGCTCGTCCCGAGGTCCGCAACCGGCTGATGAAATGGTTGACACGCTTGAGCGGCTGGGAATCCAGACTGTTGTTCACCATCGGGGGCGATGGAACGCTACGCGGTGCGCATTCGATCGTCGAGGAGATACGGCGACGGGAGCTGAAGATCGCCGTGGTGGGTGTACCGAAGACGATCGACAACGACATCTCCTTCATTGATATGTCGTTCGGATTCGACACCGCGGTCGAGGCGGCACGCCAGGCGACGCGCGCGGCATATGTTGAGGCGTCGTGCCATCGGTCCGGTATCGGTCTGGTGAAGCTGATGGGTCGCGACTCCGGGTTCATCGCCAGCTTCGCCACACTTGCGGATACGCAGGTTGGCCTATGCCTGATCCCAGAAGTCGCGTTCAGCATCGATGGAGTGGTCCGAGCGGCCAATCAGCGCATCGAACGAGATGGATACGTGGTGATCGTCGTAGCAGAGGGAGCGGGCCAAACCCTGTTGGCCGATGCAGCGGAGTGGGATGCGTCAGGGAACCGTCGCCACGGTGATATCGGCGCGTTCTTACGAGACAAGCTCCCGGAAGCCTTTCGGGCTCAAGGTATTTCGGTGAGCCTTAGATTCATCGACCCCAGCTACATGATCCGCAGCTTGCCCGCCAATGCTCGCGACGCCAACTTCTGCCTTCGATTGGGTCATGCAGCTGTTCACGCCGGCATGGCCGGCAAGACCGACACTGTCATCGGTTCCTGGCGACGCCGGTTGACTCATGTACCGATTCCGACGGCAGTCTCATCCCGGAAGACTGTCGACACCAACGGCTACCTGTGGCAGACCGTTCTCTCAGTGACAGGTCAGGCTGATGACCTGCATTCCGCGGTCCCGGTTTGACCCGTTGGGGTTCGCACGCGGCGCCTCATAGGGATAAGCCCCAAGGAGGCAAGCAAAGTTGCCCCTTTCGGGGGAAGCCTGCACCGGTCGCGTCGGCGACGATGGCGACGTCTGAGAAGTCACGAGGCAGCACTCGTGCTTACGAAGGGCAGGCGGCGTAGTGGAAACAAAGACGAATTTGGAAAGACCTGCTCAGCGCCAACCCCACGTCGTCGTCCTCGGTGGAGGCTCCTGGGGCACTACCGTCGCGTCCATCTGCGCGCGCCGAGGCCCCACCTTGCAGTGGGTGCGCTCGAACGAGACGGCGAAAGACATCAACGAAAACCATCGCAACTCGAAGTATCTCGGCAATGAGGTCGAGTTGGCAGACACCCTGAAAGCCACCACCGACTTCTCTGAGGCCGCTAACTGTGCCGACGTCATCGTCATGGGGGTACCGTCGCACGGCTTCCGCGGCGTCCTGTGCGAACTCGCCAAGGAGCTGCGGCCGTGGGTGCCGGTGGTGTCGCTGGTGAAGGGGCTCGAGCAGGGCACCAATTCCCGGATGACACAGATCGTCGACGAGGTGTTGCCCGGACATCCGGCTGGCATCCTTGCCGGGCCGAATATCGCCCGGGAGGTGGCCGACGGATACGCGGCCGCGGCGGTGCTGGCGATGCCGGACCAGCATCTGGCGGCCCGCCTCGCAGAGTTGTTCCGCACCAGGCGATTTCGGACGTACACCACCGACGACGTTGTCGGTGTGGAGATGGCCGGGGCGCTGAAGAACGTCTACGCCATCGCTGTCGGGATGGGCTACTCACTCGGTATCGGCGAAAACACCCGCGCGATGGTGATGGCCCGCGCAATCCGTGAAATGTCCAAGATGGGCGAGGCAGCGGGCGGGCACCGTGACACCTTCGCGGGCCTGGCCGGCATCGGCGATTTGATCGTCACGTGCACGAGCCAGCGCAGCCGCAACCGCCATGTCGGCGAGCAGCTGGGCGCTGGCAAGCCGATCGACGAGATCATCGCGTCGATGAATCAGGTCGCCGAGGGTGTCAAGGCCGCCAGCGTCATCATGGAATTCGCCGAGAAGTACGGGCTTTCCATGCCGATCGCTCGCGAAGTCGACGGCGTCATCAATCACGGCGCAACCCCCGAAGACGCGTACCGCGGGTTGGCGGCCGAAAAGCCCGGCCACGAGGTCCACGGGGCCGGTTTCTAGCGTTCGAGTTCGGTCGGCAGGCGGCCGCATTCTTGTGGGTGCCCCCAAAAGGGAGAGCAAAAAGTGCTCTTTCGGGGGAAGCCAGCCGGCGTCCGGTCGGGTGACGATGGTTTCTGGCTTAGAAGTCGCGAGGGGATTCGATCGTCGATTCCCCTCGTACACCATGGAAAAGGAGCAGGTCCGATGGCAGTACATGCCGAACCCGGCACCTCGGCCCCGGCGCGTGATTTGTCGCCGTACCCGACCGATTACAGGTCGTGGAAGATTCTGGCGTGGACCGGCCCGGTGTTCCTGTTCGCGGTCTTCTGCCTCTGGGGGATCGTCGCCCGCAACATGCCGCCGTTCCCGCCCAGTGCGACGCCGGAGGAGGTCAAGGCGCACTTTCAGGAGCTGCGGCTTCCGCTGCTGATTGCCTTGAGCATCTGCCTCACCATGACCGCCTTCTACATGTCGTTTAGCGTGGCGGTCGCCCGGGTTATGGAACGTATCGAGGGTCCCGGCGGCGTGTTGTCCAAGCTCGAGATGATGGGTGGCACGATCACCTGTGCGCCCGTCATGACGACCATGGCGATTTGGCTGACCGCTGCACACGAGGTCAACAACCTCAGTCCCGAAATCATGCACATGCTCTACTGGTTTGGCTGGCTCCTATTCGATTTGGCGTACTTCGTCACGTCATTCCAGATCGCCGCCATCAGCATCGTGTGCATGCGGGACAAGCGGGAGAAGAAGCTGGTGCCGGACGCCGTCAGCTGGTGGGGCTGGGTCACCTTCGCGTCGTTCTTCGCGGTGAGTGCCATCCCGTTCGTCACGACCGGGCCGCTGGCCTTCAACGGCGTGATCAGCTTCTGGATCGCGTTCTTCACCTGGTTCATCTGGATTCCGAGTCTGTCTTTCTTCATCATCAAGGCCATCCCCCGGCTCCAGGCTGAGGACGAAGCTGCGGGGCGTGTCAACGCTTAGTCGCATGCGGGTCGCGACCGTCGACCGCGTGAAGCCCAGGCGCCTTCCCGGTGTGGACGGCGTCTGGGTCGCGATCGGCGCGGACTCAGTCATCTTCGCGATCCTGTTCGGCAGCTTCATGCAGGCGCGACAGCAGGATCCGACCGTGTTCGAGGCCTCCCGACACACGCTCAACATGAACCTGGGCGGCATCGACACGCTCATCCTGCTGACCAGCTCCTGGTCTGTCGCCCTTGCGATCCAGGCCCTCAAGCGGGGCCTCGTCGACAGAGTGCCCCGCTACCTGCTCGGCGGAGTCCTCACCGGCCTGATGTTCATGGTCTCGAAGTCGATCGAGTACTTCGAGAAGTTCGCCGCCGGCATCACGGCCAGCCACCAACGACTTCTACATGTGGTACTTCACGCTGACCGGAATCCACCTTCTGCACGTTGTCTTTGGCACCAGCCTGCTGACATATCTGTGGATCAACTCCCGGCGGGGAGCGTACAGCAGCTCGAATCGAGTTGTGCCCGAATGTGTTGCGTCCTACTGGCACCTGGTCGACCTGTTGTGGGTTGTGATCTTCCCCTTGCTCTACCTACAGAAGGCGATCTGATGTCGGTGTTACGTGAGCGCGTCACAAGAGTGTGGCTGGGCCTGATGGTGTTGACCTGCGTGACGACGTGGGGCCTGTCCAAGGATCTGTTCAGTCCCGCTGTCGCGGTCGTGGGGATCTTTGTCATCGCGGCGGTGAAGGTGAGGTACGTGATGCTGGACTTCATGGAGTTGCGCGACGCACCCATAGCGTGTGCGCGTCGCTTTCGAAGCTTGGCCCTTCGGTGTGGCGGCGATGATTCTAGGCTTCTGGTTCGCAACTGGCCCCATCCTGTAGGGCAGGTTGACGGCCGGAAGACGTTTCGCAGGTGAGCAATGTGATTGCAAATTCAAAACTTTGGATGATTGCCGCATGTGCGAGTGCGCCGCCCGCAGCTGCTATGCGTGCACACAGCTGTCTCGTAGCAGCCCGAGCTCGCCTCGAAAGCAAAATCTCCTTGGAAAGACTACTGAAGTTCATGCCAAGGTACGAGGTTCAACGGGACGGCTGCAAACGCGTCAACATGCAGAACGTTGCCGGCTGGAACAATGTTATTGCGCGCGTTCGACGCTGATCGGAGGCGCCGCGCTGAGTAGAGCTTCGCGAGCGGCAGCGCGCTTCGATCGTGGATGTGGTGCTCGGTCTTGGTGTCCGACGGCGGAGCGAGAGGTCTACGCGATGCTCGTCGATATGGCGAAAGGCGTTGCGTCTAAAACTTTCTTTCAAAACTCGCGCCGCCTCGTACGGACCTGGCAAGCGGTTGGCCACGCGATCACGCCTGGGATTTCACTTCCACTGCCTCAATGGGTTTCGGCTACATCAGTCGGCGATGTACCTCGAACGTCAAACACAGTTCGGCGATATCTCTTGGCCGCGAGAGGGATCGGCCGGTGTGTTTTTCGATTCGGCGCAAGCGGTGACGCACGGTGTTCGGGTGGCAATGAAGGACCTCAGCCGTACCGCCCACCGATGCATCGTTGTCCTGAGCTGCCAGACCCGAAACGTTTCGAACAGCAGCTCCCGGTCGTAGTCGGGAAGGTCGGTAAAACCAGCCAATGCAGCGCTGACCGTTTTGATCATCGCCTCCGGCGCGCTCACGGCAGCGGTGGCCAGGATGGAGCCGTCGAACACAGCGACGGAGGATGTGGAGTCGGTCGGGCCCCGCAACATCACCCTTGCCACATGCAGGGCCCTCGGCGTATCGCGCAGATCCTTAAAGGCCGCGCTGACCCCCACCCGCACCGTGGTCATCCGCGACACTAGGGCAACAACCATGTCGAGTTGTCGGTCGGACTCGACGTGGACGATTCCGACCTGCAAATCCGGCAGCGGCCGCCACGCCGAATAGATGTCGAGGCTGCGCAGCTTCGATTCGATCTCGGGTAGCGGCTCATCACCCATGGTGGGAATGTGGGCGGCGACGACCACAAATGGACCATTGATCGGCAGCCGAAGATCACCGGCGACCTGCCACAGGCCCCATTCGTCGAAAGCTCGCCCCTCAAGCAGCGCGTCAATCAGATTCGAACGTTGTGACGCCTCAGCGAGGAGCTGCCTGTTCTGCTCGTCGCGATAGCCGGCCACGAGTGCGGTGGCGATCAGTTCGGCGAAGCGGCTGATGTGGACCTCGGTGTCGGCTGGCATCGGGCCGGGTTGGTGGGAACCGACGGCCGCCAGGCCCCACACGCGTCCGTCAACAATGATCGGCACCCCACCGCAGCGATCGGCCCGGCGACGTTGTCGTAGCTGTCGATCCGTGCGGGCCGGCCGCTGCGTTGCACCAGCGTTGCGAGGGTGTTGCCTTTTACCGGAGTTCGGGTGCCCACCGGCCATCGTGCCAGCGCCGCCGGATCGGCAGCGGCGGCCACGATCGAAATCTCGCCATCCGTCTCGAAGCGCCACAATCCGGCGGTGTCCGCAGGCACGCATCGGCGCATCTCGTCGGCCACCGCGCCAAATACCTCCAACGGTTCAACGCCGCGCGCCACCAGCGTGGCGAGCCGGCGCAAGGCGGCCTGTTCGGCGACGAGCCGACGATACTCGGCGTACAACGTGCCACCGTCCAGGTTTTCGTCGAATTCAGCAGCGGCAGCAAGTTCCTCGGCGGTTACGAGTGCGTCCACCGCATCCTCATCAATCGTCAGGTCAGATTGAAACCCTGCGCTCAGTTCGCCATCGTTGGCGCGGCTTGCCTGCACGTCGGGATCGATAGTGCTGTTTGCTGATTCGGCGACCGAGCTAGGCGAGTGTGCGGTCATCGGGAAGCTTTTCATGGTTGTCACTTTTTCTTGTTTTGCTCGAATTTTGAGTAATCAACGTTGTCCAACAAAGCTTTTCGACGCCATCGCGGCGAGAATCACCGCGCCAACATCAGCGCGCGTTTGACTCTTGGACGCAATTGGTAACCTGGATTCCCGCGGGCAGGACTCCGTGCAGTTGAACGATCGTTGAGGATGTCGAGGCGCTCGGCAGTGGCTTCGTCGCGGCTGTCGAAGAACGGCTCGTTGCTGACATGCTCGGGCACCGGACTGGCCGAGTCAACATTGTGTTCATTGTGTTCACGAGCCACTAGAGGGCGGCGGCGTTGCGTGCCAGCAGCGGCACCCCACGTTCGGGCAGCGCCACAAGGGATAAGGTGCAGCTGGGTCGCCACGGAGCGGTTGGTCACACCCTGCGCGATCAGATGCACGACCTTGAGCTCGGAGTCGGTTAGACTCTCCCCGCCCGTATTTGCCCGCGGGTGGGTGACAATTCGCCGTTCCACGCTCAGTCCGCGCAGCGCGCGACCGACCCGGCGCGCATCGGCGAGCGCTTCGAGGTGCAGGTAGGTGTCGAATGCGGCATTCAGCTGATCGAGCGCCATGTCAGGGTGGTCGGCGGGTGCGAGCTCAGCGCCGGCGTCCTCGGCAGCCGCGGCTTCCCACAGTCCGCGTGCCGACCCTTGTGGTCCAGCACGCCGACGACCCGTTGATCCTGCCCGAGTGGGGCAAGTACGTCGCTGATCACATATCGGGCGCGAAGTACGTTGAGCTGCCGGGGCGCAACCTGTTCCACTTCGTTGAACCGTGGCGCGAGTCCTTCCAGGAGATCGCCGAGTTCCTCACCGGCCACCGGGCCGAGGTGGCCGATGATCGGGTTCTCGCCACGGTGCTTTTCACCGACATCGTGGACTCGACGCGCCGGGCCTCGGAGATGGGCGATCGTGACTGGCATGCGTTGCTCGATGCGCACGACGCGATCGTCCGGGCGCAGCTGTCTCGCTTTCGCGGCCGCGAGGTGAGCACGGCGGGTGACGGTTTCCTCGCGATGTTCGACGGCCCGCAGCGGGCGATCCGCTGCGCGATGTCGATCCGCGACGCGGTGCAGTCGCTCGGCATCGAGGTGCGTGCCGGGTTGCACACCGGCGAGTGCGAGGTCCGCGGCGATGACATCGGCGGGATCGCCGTGCACATTGGCGCGCGGGTGAGCGCACTGGCCGGGGCGAACGAGGTTCTCGTGTCCGGCACGCTGCGCGACCTCGTGATCGGGTCAGGGCTCGAGTTCGAGGACCACGGCGCTCACGAGCTCAAGGGCGTGCCCGGCGAGTGGCGCCTCTTCGCCGTCGCTTCTCGTTGGGAGGAGACGGTCTGGCCTGACCCAAGGCGCAACTGATGGTGCGGCGTCGACCCCAGGGCGACGGCGGTGCATCCGGCCTGGTATTTCCTCAACCCTTTTGGCCGCTGGCTTGCCTCGGGATGCTGCCGCCTGGGCAGCGACTCAACGAGTCAGTCCTCAATGGTTGTGGTGTCTTTGCGCTGGGAGGCGGCGCCGAGTAGGCGTTGCATTTCGGTCAGCTCGTCCGCGAAGGCGTCGCGGCGGGTACGAGCGCCGCACGAGCTCAGCAGGCGGGCGAAGTCGCGGGCTGCGGTGTCGATTCGCTCGCTGAGCGCTCCGGACCCTCTTTGGGCGCCGAAGTCGTCGGTGGCGGCGTACACGCCGGTCGGCGCGACGATCGCGTGCAAATACGAAAACATCGGTCGCAGCGCATGATCCAGCACCAGCGAATGGCGTTCGGTGCCGCCGGTCGCCGCGATCAAGACCGGCATGTCCCATAGCGTCTGTTCGGGTAGCACGTCGAAGAACGATTTGAACAGCCCGCTGAACGAGGCGTTGAACGCCGGCGTCACGGCGATCAAGCCGTCGGCACCGGCAACCGCGTCGAACGCCTCCTCCAACTCCGGTGCGACAACACCGGTCAGCATGGCGTCCATGATCGCTCGACCCAGCGGCCGCAGCTCGATCATCGTCGAGGTGGCCGACATGTCGATCGCGGCCAGAGCCTTGTGCACCGCGGTGTCGATCCGGCCGGCCAGAAGGCGTGTCGAGGACGGTTCGCGCAACCCACCGCTGATGACTGCCAGCGTTGTCATTTCTGCCGGTCCTCCTCTGCCGCGGCCTTCACCAGTGATTCGTGCGTTGGGCCGGCAGGCACATCTGCAGGGCGACCCCGCTGAAACTCCTTGCGCAGCACCGGCACAACCTCCCCGCCTAAGAGGTCCAGCTGCTCGAGCACCGTCTTCAGCGGCAAGCCGGCGTGGTCGACCAGGAACAGCTGGCGCTGATAGTCGCCGACGTACTCGCGAAACCCGAGCGTGCGGTCGATCACCTGCTGAGGAGAGCCGACGGTCAGCGGCGTCTGAGCGGTGAACTCCTCCAACGATGGCCCGTGTCCGTACACCGGGGCGTTGTCGAAGTACGGCCGGAACTCGTTCACCGCATCCTGGCTGTTGGCCCGCATGAACACCTGCCCGCCGAGTCCAACGATGGCCTGATGCGCACTGCCATGCCCGTAGTGCTCGAACCGCTGCCGGTAGTACTGAACCATCCGCTTGGTATGCGAGGACGGCCAGAAGATGTGGTTCGCGAAGAAGCCGTCGCCGTAATACGCCGCAAGTTCAGCGACCTCCATGGTGCGAATCGACGCGTGCCACACGAACGGCGGCACTCCGTCCAGCGGTCGCGGCACCAGGGTGAAGCCTTGCAGGGATGTCCGGAATTCACCTGTCCAGTCCACGATCTCGTCGCGCCACAATCGCCGCAACAGATCGTAGTGTTCGACCGTCAACGGAATGGCGGCACCGATGTCCTGCCCGAACCACGGGTAGACGGGCCCGGTATTGCCGCGACCCAGCATTACGTCGGTGCGGCCACCGGACAGGTGCTGGAGCACGCTGAAGTCCTCGGCGATCTTGACCGGATCGTTGGTGGTGATCAATGTCGTCGCCGTCGACAGAATGATGCGCTCGGTTTGCGCGGCGATGTATCCCAGCAACGTGGTCGGCGACGACGGCACGAAGGGCGGGTTGTGATGCTCGCCGGTGGCGAAGACATCCAGGCCGACCTCTTCGACTTTCTTCGCGATGGTCACGGTCGCACGGATCCGATCAGCTTCCGTGGGTGCAATGCCGGTTGTCGGGTCCGGTGTGACGTCTCCTACGGTGAAGATCCCGAACTGCATGCCCGACATCGGATCTCCTTCCCCCACTTGTCCACTCGACACGGTACTGGTCGCGACTACCCGGCACACCGGTTCCGGACGTCATTCGCGGGTGGTACCTTCCGGCCGTGTCCTCGCCCTGGCCGGCGCTTGACCTGTCCGCATGGAGCGCCACCTGTGACACCCTGCACGCCCACACGCAGATCCTCGGCAAGCTCGCCGTGGTCCTGGCGCCGCCGGAGCCGCAGCTTCAGCACGCCGCGCTGCGGCTGACCGCGCGCGGCTGGGAGACCGCCCCGCTGCCCGCGCCCGACGGTTCGGGCACGCTCGTCGTCGCCCTCGATCTGCGCCAGCACGCCGCCGTCGTGGAGCACAGCGACGGGCGCGCGCAGCGCATCCCGCTCACCCCCGACCGCGCGGTCGCCGACGTCACCCGCGACGTTCTTGACGCGGCCGGCGATCCGAAAATCGATGTGACGCCGCAGGAGGTCTCCTGGACCGTACCGCTCGATGAGGACCGCGAGCACACCACCTATGACGCCGCCGCGGTCACCGACTACTTCATCGCCGCGACCCGCGCCGCCCAGGTCCTGACTGAGTACCGGGCCCCGTACCGCGGTCGCTTGACTCCGGTCAACGCTTGGTGGGGCTCGTTCGACCTCGCCGTGAGCCTGTTCTCCGGCCGGTCCGCGAAGCCGCCGTCGAACGACTTCATCATGCGCAACTCGATGGACGCACAGGAGGTGGCGGTGGGCTGGTGGCCGGGTGATACCCGCTACCCCCACGCCGCGTTCTACGCCTACGCCTATCCCGCCCCCGACGGATTCGCGGCAGCGACGCTCGAGCCGGCCGCCGCACGCTGGGACAGCTCGCTCGGCGAGTACCTGCTCGATTGGCACGATGCCCGCGTTGCCGACGATCCTCATGCCACCGCGCTCGCCTTCGCCCGATCCGCCTACCGCCATGGCTGCACGGTCTGCGACCGGGACGCCGCGCTGGCAGCCAGCGGCGAGGGACAGCCTCCGCCGGTCTCGTAGATGTGGGTTCGTTTCACTGCGGCCCGTAGGCCGAGGTACTGACAAGGCGAGGGATCTCCGTTTTCGGAGAACGCCGACTATCACTCAGACTTCCACTGATCTCAGACGTCGGAAACCTGCGACTATTCGAGGGCTCTCCGGAACCTTGAGGTCCACACGTCCGCTCCGGGCGGAGACAGCACTGCTGCTCGGACTCGTCGCCATGATCGCGACACCTTTCTCGGTGATGCATGGCGCCGTCCAGATTTTGACCACCTCCCACAGGTGGAGGAGTTCGGCGAGCACAGCTGGGACTATCGATGAGCGCGATCAGCTACGGGGAGATCGGCCGACATGACGTGAAAGGGCCGAGCGGAGATGGCCGGCATTCAGCGCCTGATCGAGACCCTCCCTCATGGCATCGGGTAGTGACGCCCAGGAGGCATGAACTGAACCCGCACCTGTTGACGCCGTCAACACCTCTCGACGTATCGGCAGGTCGTGCCACGTCATCTCGCGTAGGTTCAGGCACCACGTAAGAACGACTTTCGGCTGCTCAGAGGCTATTTCCGAGGGTCGGCGCGAGGGATTTCGAGTCCCCTTAGCTCCACCAAGAGATGTTTTTCACCCATGTTCTTGGCATCTGACGACAGTTTGACGACAGTTCCTACGTAGATGCGTTCGCGTCGAATTCGGCACGGAACAAGCTGCCCATCGAATCGAGCGCGTCGCGTTGGACGGCCTCGATCACCTCGACATAAGTGCCGGTGGTCACCGTGATGGAGCTGTGGCGCAGAATCCGTTGCGCCGTCGCGGAGATTCAAGCTGATCTTTAATGCAGCCAGGAGCGCAGCGTCACTTGCCCGAGAGCCGTTGCGGTCAGGCACCTTCCGCCCGCGTTCGTCGACCTTGGGCGGCGATGCCCTTATCGAATCCCGACGCTTCCCCGTCGCCGCAGCTCTATGTCGAAATGCGTTGCGGGAGAGGTTAGTACGCTACCGGTAACTGGCCATATTCGATCTCGCCGTATTGGGCAGTGAGGCGCGATAGCGGCACGGACGACACCACCACCCGCCGCGTCGCACCGGCGCTGCGGTCAACCGGCCGTATCGGTAGCTGCGCCGCCCGGCGGTATCACCTGGTAGCTGTACCGCCACTCGAGCTCGGTGCCATACTCACCGCCGACCGGCGGTGATCCGTGGAGATGCAAAAACGCGACCGTGTCATCGTCGCCGACTCGAGCTTGAGCCTTCCGCTTCGCCAGCGCCCGTACTTGGGCCGGGCTCATCGTCTCGGGCACCACGATGGTGTCGTGGCGCACGTTGGAGGCATCGGCCATGGCGCCAGGCTGCGGCAAGTGGAGCGCTTCGGTTTCCCGACGACACGCGCCCGCACACAATCGTGATCGACACGTGCTGCACCTGCGACGCAACCACCGCGGTCGCTGCCGACGGTCAGCGGCTGGGCCGAACGCCGACCTCCTCCAGCCGGGTGAGCATCTCGGCCGGGTCGGCGTAGACGCGGTATGCGCCTGAGCGCTCGAGCTGCTCGCGGCCGTAGCCACCCGAGAGCAGTCCGATGCCCAGGGCACCGGCCCGCTGTGCGGCGAGCAGGTCCCAGACGCTGTCGCCCACCACGAAGCAGTGCGCCGGGTCGACCCCGAGCCGACGGGCCGCAGCCAGGAACAGGTGCGGGTCGGGCTTGGTCCGCTCCACGAAGTCGCGGGTCACGACGCGCACGTCGTCGGGCAGGCTCAGCAGCGCCAGCGCGGAGCCCGCGGTGCCGCTGGTCGCGATCGCGAACGGCACCTGACACTGGTGCGGCCGGCCTCAAGATCGGCGCGCCAGGCGGTGTAGGCCATGTCGGCGGCGGTTTCGTCGGCGCCGACGTGTACTCGGTGGTGGTCGATGTAGTAGCCGATGCCGGCGGGGTCGCCTGCCCGTAGCGCCAACGATGCCGCACCTTCGGCCGCGGAGTGGAACCGCACCAGTTGCGAGAGGGTGAGCGCATCGGTTTCGGCGGCGATGTGGCGTCATCGGCAGCGTCGAGGCGTTGCTGTCAGTCCATCTCCCGATCCCAAGTCGTCCTGAAGCTCAGCGAGGCGGTCGCGGCCGAACCGGACCGCCTCGCGCACAAGGGATGATCACTGCGCGGCGAAGAAGATGGTCGGCGCGGTCGTGGTGCTGTTGTGTTCATCCAGCCGGACGAACAGCATGGACCCTTGGCGATCGTCGTCGTAGATGATCGGCTCGCCGTGGCGACCGAGTTGGTCAAGGAGTCGCTTGGCGAAGTTATGCGGCTGCGGCGCATTGCTGTCGGTCACTGCCCACACATCCAGCGCCACTTCTGCTCTGGGCCGCGGCCACCTCCATGTTTCGCCGCGTGCCGGGCACGTGCCGCCGCCATGATCAGGTCCCGCTCGCGCTGCGCCCCCTCGGGCGCCCTTCGCTCTGGGCCTGGCTTCCACGCCGCCACGGGCCGTCGTCAGCCGGCGCCACACACCCCGGTACTCGCGCCCCTCCTCAGAGTCCCAGAAGCTATCCCGCGCGATGACTCGCGCTGGTCAGATGACTCGGTAGCCGATACGCCGCGCCGCGGCGGCGAGTCGGCTACCCAGATCGGGGTGGGTCAACGGCAGCGAAACAACCGGCTGCATCGGCATCGCCGAGCGCGCCGGCGCGAACAGCGCCACACAAGCCTCCCCCGCGAAACGGCTGTTGTAGCGCACGCCATCGAGCTCAGGAAACGCCTCCACCACCGCGCGCGCCCACCGCTGCGTAACCGCATGCGGCGCTGTCGATATCGCGAACGTGCCCCCAGCGCGGGTCACCCACGCACCCGGGCTGTCGACGGCAAGATCCAAGACGGACAGCACCCGCGTGAACGACAGACCCGTCAGATAGGGCCGACCGCGGCGCCGATCGATCGTCCGATCCACTTGAAACGCTTCGGCGAGCGCAGCCCCCGGGGTCGAGGCCCCGTACCATACGGCCCTGTCGGGGTGCTCTGATCGCGGCGGCGGGTGTGGGTCAAACCTCAGCACCGGGCCGAAATGTCGAAACGCGTTCCACGCCAGCACATGTGGACCCTCGGTGCGATGTAGGCGCCACCATGTCTCGCCCGTGTCGATCCGCCGGAGTTCGTCATCGCGAATACCGATGTCGTGCAGCTCGGCGGCCGATGGGGGATCGGGAAGCGTCGAACCCTCGCTCACGTACTGGCCCAGTCGGCAATCTCGATCACCTCCAGAACGGGGTCGACCGGCCCGCCGCTGCGCAGCCATTCCACGATCGACCGGGGTCGGCCATCGACCTGCAGCTCGGTCTGGGGGGTGCGCAGCAGCCCCGCGACAGCTGTCGGATGCAGCCCCGCCGGCAGGGCCGCAAAGACCTGCTCCAGCCCGCGGATCTGCTTGTCCGGCTTGCCTGTCTTGAGATTGACCTCAAACTGAATCGCTGGATACACCCAGCTGCCGTCGCTCTCGATCGCCCACAGCGTGCGGGCCAGGCGGCGCTGCCGCACCCGGGATTCATTGATGCCCAGTAGTGCGGCGACCTCCGGGCCGGTGTAGGCGGTGTTGATCAGCAGCGCCGTATGAGCAACGATGTCCGCCGCGGCCTGGGCGAACGCAACCGGATCCTCGACGAAGCCCGCCGCGTCGAGCAGCCGTGCCTCATCCTCGGTCAACGACGCCGCCCCCGGCTTGATCGCCGGTAGCGTCTTCAACGCCGCCAGCAGATCCGCGCGCTGCAGATTGAACCGCTCAGAGAGCAACTGGTCGAGCTCGTCGACAGTCATCGGACTCTCACCCACTTACCACACATAGTCGACGACTAACGCTTACTAACAGTAGTCATCCACCGTTAGCGCAGTCAAGGTGTGGTCACCGCAGGGGACGCGGGGGAGTGGGGCGTGCGAGTGAAGACTCCCGCATGGTTGAAGATCGGATGAAAACGACGGGGTTCCACCGGTAACCCGCCGTATTCCATCGCGTGGTATTCGATCGCGCCTAGTGGGGGTGTCACGGCCGCAGAATCGGCGAGCGGCGGGTGTTGGTCGTCTTGGTCCAGGCCCGGCGTTTAGCGTCGACGCCATGGGTAGCGAGTCGCCGTCGTGTTTGCTGGCGCGTGCGATGTCGGTAATAACCGGTCAGAACATGTCCAGTCCATTGCAACCTTCCAAAACAGCTGCTCAGAGCCGGTTTTCGACGGGGAACCGCAGACTCACCACGCGTATCGAGTGTCCAGTCTCAGTCGATCTGGCACGAACGAGTTGGGGGCGGGCCCAACGTCTCACGGCACCAAACGAATCCCGCGCTGGCTGCTGTCGGCGCAAGTGTAATCGGCGATCGCCGGGGCGCTGAGCGCCGCCACGGTGTCTTCGCGATGAAGCAAGGATCGTGCGGCCACCTCGAATTGACTGGAGTTTGTCGATGACGGTTTGGCCTTCTGGGGTGTGACCCCAGATGCTGATCCCTTGGTGGGTGGTGGGTGTCCAGGTGGCTTCGTCGACGACGATCGGGTTCCAGCCGACCTCCCATTCGAATCCCGAGGGGGTCAGTCGCGTAGTAGGACAGTTCTTTGTCGTTGGTGTGTTGGCCGACCGACAGCGCCATGTGGAAGCCGAGTCCGCTTGACCCGCTGGTAGGAGGCGACCATGTCGTCGAGGGTGGCGACCTGGACGTTGACGTGCTGGACTCGGGTGCGAATCGGGTTGATCGGCAAGGCGTTCACCGACGCGATGGCCACGGAGTGGTGACGTTCGTTGACCCGCAGGAAGCGGATCTTGAGCTTCATGCCGTTGATGGTCTCGTCGATGTAGTCGGACAGCCGCGCGTCGTAGACGTGGTTGTAGTAGCCGCGCAGCTCGTGGGGCTTCTTCGTGGTGAGCGCGACGTGGCCGAGTCCGCCTGCGCCGGTGACGAATCCGCTGCCGGGGATGTCCAGCGGCAGGGGTGCGGTGCGGGCGGTGGTGTAGATCTCCTGGGTCAGTCCGTTGGGCCCGGGGAACCGCAGGAAGCGCTCGACGCCGCGCAGCTTGGCGTCCTCGTCCGTGCCCTCGACGGTGGGCACCCCGTGGTCGACGACGCGGCGACTGATCTCGTCGAAGGTGGCATGGTCGTCGAGGTGCCAACCCAGCGTGACGACGTCTTCGGCCGGCCCGCGCCGCAGCAGCACGCGGCATTCGTTGGCGTCGAGGCGGAATCGGGCCGTGTCGGGTGCCATGTCGTCGAGGTGCATCCCGATTGCCTCGCGGCCGAAGCGTTTCCAGTCGGCGAACTTGTCGGTTTCGATGACGACATAGCCCAGGTGGACGTTGCCGAACACCGAGGGGGTGATGGTGGTGGACATTCGCTATCAGCCTTTCAGGAATGCGGTGGTGACCGCGTTGAAGAAGTCCGCCCGTTCCCACTGGACCCAGTGGCCGGTATTGGCAGTCAGCAGGACGTCGGCGTTGGGCATCCGCCGCCCCAGCATCGCTGCGCCGCTTGGCTTGTTGACCTTGTCGTCTCGCCCCCAAATCACCAGCGTCGGCGTCGCCAGCGTGGCAAGCCGTGGGTCGCGGGTGAAGTCCATCCGCCACAGCGTGCGCAGACCCGACGGGCGTTGCAGGGGTGGGTTGGCGACGACCTCGGGGTCGATCGAGGACTCGTACCGGGTTTGGATGAGTGACTCCGGCACGGTATCGCCGTCGTAGACGAGATACGTGCGGATGAACGTGCGCAGCTTGTCCAGGCTCGGCCCGTCACCGCCGTAATAGCCGAGCAGGCTTTTGAGGCCGGCCGTGGGCAGTCCGCGGGTTGTTCCGACGCCGCCGGGGCCCATCAGCACGAGCTTGTCGACCCGGTGCGGGGTGTCCAGGGCGAGCCGCAGCGCGCAGGATCCGCCGTAGGAGTTGCCGACCAGGTGCGCCCGGTCGATGCCGAGCACGTCGAGCATTCCCCGGATGTGATCGGCGAGGTAGCCGAACGGATCGCTGCCGTCGACGCCCTTGGCCGAGCGGCCGTAGCCCGGCATATCGGGCACGATGACCCGGAAGTGCTGGGCCAAGGGTTCGATGTTGCGCGCGTAATTCGACACGCCCGATGCGCCGGGCCCGCCGCCGTGCAGCAGCACCACCGGCGGACCGGTGCCGGTGTCGGCGACGAAGATGTCTTTTCCGTTGACGCGGACGACGCGTTCGGTCATGGTGTCGGCGGTCATTTGCTTTTCCTTTTACGACTTGAATCCGGCCGGGGGTGCCGGCAGCGGCTGGTCCTGGTTGGCGCCGGCGTAGACGAACCCGTCGGGCCGCACGACCACCACCGAGGCGCCCTTCTTCTCCAGCCAACGGGTCAGCGATCCGTCGCTGTCGACGATGCAGTCGGCGCTCGGAACACTATGCGGCGGCGTGACTTTCAGGGTGGGGACGCCAGCGGTTCGCCAGGCCCAGAAGTCCGTCGCCGGGCCGGTGTGCAGCACCGTCCAGCGGCCGCCGACGACGTCATCGAGGCGCACCGAGTCGCCCTTCTCGTCGATCACCCGGGGCTGTGGGATCAGCCAGCCGACGGCGCCGTTGCCGTTTTTGGCGACGAGACCGTCGCGGTAGCGGGCATCGGGGATCCAGCGGTGGTCGCCGCAGCCAGGTGAGGAAGTAGGGCACCTTGCTGGCGGTGCGGAAGATGTGGTTGCGTGCCGCCGCGCGCCAGCGGGTTGTGCTGGATGATCAGCTTGCCGGTCTTGACCGCGCGGTTGGTCACCTCTTTCACGTGCGGTAGCCGCTCGGCCTGGTAGGTGTCGAGCACGGATTCGGGCAGCGATCCGGACAGCACCGCGCCGAGCTTCCAGCACAGGTTGGCCACGTCGCGCACGCCGGCGCACATGCCCTGGCCGATCCACGGCGGCATCGCATGGGCGGCGTCGCCGGCCAGGAAGACCCGGCCCACCCGCCACCGGTCGGCGAACCGGACGTGGTGGCTGTAGCAGGCGAAGCCGAGGATCTTGACGTTCTCCTCGGTGATTCCCTGCCCGCGCAGCACCGTCCAGATGGCGTCCTCGGTGAGCAGGTCGCGCTCGTCCTCGTCGTCGCGCACCGGGAACTCCCAGCGGTGGTGACCCAGCGGAGTGGGGCAGTCGACGGTGGGCCGGTCGGGGTTGCAGTGGAACCGGAGCCGGTCATGGCCCGGCCATTCCTTGAGGACCTTGGTGTCGATGACGATCCAGCGCTCGCCGTAGGTGCGGCCACCGAATCCGATGCCCAGCTGACCGCGGATGGCGCTCGATCCGCCGTCGGCGGCGATCACGTAGGAGGCCCGGATCCGCCGGAATTCGTCGACGGTCAGGTCGGCGAGCATCAACTCGACGTGAGTCGGCGCGCTGGACGACCCGCAGGCATTCGTGTTCGAGCAGGACCGACACGTTGGGAAAGCGGTCCACCCCGGCGCGCAGCACCTTCTCCAGCGCGGGCTGGTAGATGAACTGCTGGGGCGGGTGCCCGTTACCCCGCGATGACCGGCAGCAGCTTCACGAACGGCACCCCGTTGGCGTCGACGAAGTTCGCCCCGACAGCCGGGCTGCATGTCGGCGGTGAGCCGGTCGGCCAGCCCGACCTGCTGCCAGATGCGCACCACCTCCTCGTCGGTGGAGATCGCCCGGGCCCGCGCATAGATGTCGGGATCGCGTTCCACCACGACGACCGTCAGGCCCATCTGGCCCAGCAGGTTGGCCGCGGTGACGCCGACCGGTCCGTAGCCGACGATCGCCACGTCGTAAGTCATCTGATCGGTCACGATCGACTCCTTCGTCAGAAGCTTGTTAATGTAGTGCTCCATACATTAAGCTATCGATAGCGTGATCGTCAACACCCGAAAGGAGGCAGCGTGACAACGCCCACCCCGGCTGGGGATTCGAAGTCCACGGCCCGCGCACGGCGGCGCACCCGTGCCAACGGCGAGCAGTCGCGCCAGCGGATCCTGGACGCGGCCACCGAGGTGGCCACCGAGCGCGGCTACGACGGCACCACCATCTCGCTGGTCAGCAAGAAGAGCGGCCTGCCGCCGACGTCGATCTACTGGCATTTCACCGACAAGGACGACCTGATCGCCGCGGTGATCGAGCGCAGCTACCAGCGGTGGCTGGCCGCACTCGAGCTGCCCGGCGGGCAGGCCGCCCGGGCGCTGGCGATCGAGTTGGGGACGCAGTTGGCCAAGGCGCTGCTGGACGCGCCCGACTTCCTGCGCCTCGGGCTGATGCTGACCCTCGAGCACCGCCCGGTCGAACCGCGGGCACGGCAGATGTTTCTTCAGGTCCGCGACAACGCGTTCCACCGTTTCGCGCAGATTGTGCGCGACGTCGCTCCCGGACTCGATGAGGAGAGCGTGCGTCTGCTCACCACCTATGCCATCGCCGGCGCCGACGGCTTGTTCATCGCCAAGGAAGTCGGCGGCGATTCAGTGGATTTGATCAAGCTGTTCGACCTGCACACTCGTGTGGTCTTCGAATCGGCGGTAAGACTGCTGCAGTCGGGAGAAGAGGCGTGAGCACTCAATCGACTCAGCTGGCCGACGCCGCCCAACTGCTGCATGACGCTCAGAGAAGTGGCATACCCGACTTCACCCCTGACCCAGACGTACCCGAATCTCGATGTGGCTCAGGCGTATTCGGTGCAGCGGCTGAACCTGGCTCGGTACATTGACGGCGGTGCGGTGCTGCGTGGTCACAAGATCGGGCTGACCTCCGCCCCGATGCAGGAACTCCTCGGCGTCAACGAACCCGACTTCGGCTACATCCTCGACAGCATGGTGCTGCCCAACGGTGCGGCGGTACCGGTGACCGCATTCTGCGCTCCCCGCGTCGAACCCGAGGTGGCCTTCCTGATGCGGGCACCGCTGCGGGGGCCGGACGTGACCGCCGAGGATGTCATGGCGGCCACCGAGGCGATGGCTCCGGCACTGGAGATCGTGGACAGCCGAATCGCCAACTGGCGCATCACGCCGGCCGACACGATCGCCGACAATGCCAGCTCCGAAGCGGTGGTGCAGGGGGAGTGGGTGCCGATCTCGCAGGCGCCGTCACTGCCCGACACCACCGCCACCCTGGTTGTGAACGACACAACGGCCGGCACCGGCCAGGGGACCGCCGTAATGGGCGATCCAGCCGCGGCAGTCGCGTGGCCGGCCAACGCACTGGCCCAATTCGACACCGGCATCGAGGCCGGCCAATTCGTCATGTGCGGTTCGTACACCACTGCCGCGTTCGTGGTGGCCGGCGACGCAGCGTCGGCCGCGATCAGCGGTCTCGGCACTGTCCGCGTGAGTTTTCAGTAGTCCACGAGGAGGAAGGTAGTGAGCTCGCAAGAATTTCCGGTGGCGATCATCGGGTCGGGCAACATCGGGACCGACTTGATGATCAAGATCAAGCGCAGTGACGGGCCGTTCGGCTGGCGGCGATGATCGGCATCGACCCGGCGTCCGACGGCCTGGCCCGCGGCGAAAGGACTGGGTATCGCGACCACCGTCGGACGGCATCGACGGACTGCTGGCTATGCCGGACTTCGACGACATCCGGCTCGTCTTCGACGCCACCTCCGCGGGCGCGCACCTCGAGCATTGGGAAGCTGCGCGACAACGGCGTACGCATGCTCGACCTCACGCCGGCGGCTGTCGGGCCGTTCTGCGTCCCGGTCGTCAACCTCGAGGACCACATCGACGCGCCGAACCTCAACATGGTCACCTGCGGCGGCCAGGCCACGGTGCCGATCGTCGCCGCGGTCAACCAGTCGGCGTTGGTGTCCTATGCCGAGATCGTGTCGTCGATCTCATCCAAATCCGCCGGACCGGGCACCCGGCCAATATCGAGAGTTCATCGAAACGACCGCCACCGCACTCAAAGACGTTGGCGGCGCGCAACGAAGCAAGGTGGTGCCCATCCTCAACCCGGCCGATCCGCCGATTCTGATGCGCAACACGGTGTATTGCCTCGTCGAGGGCGACTGCGACCACGCCGCCATCGAGGCGTCGATCACCGAGATGGTCCAGCGGGTGCAGCACTATGTGCCCGGCTACCGGCTCAGGCAGCCCGTCCAGTTCGAAACCTTCGACACCGACAACCCGCTGCACATACCCGAAACAAGGAAATTTATCGGCACCAGGGTCACCGCGATGCTGCAGGTGACCGGCGCCGCGCATTACCTGCCGGCCTACGCCGGAAACCTCGACATCATGACCTCGGCCGCGCTGGCCACCGCCGAACAAATCGCCGCCCATTCGATGAGAAGTGTTGGAGCACCGCAATGACTGAGCCGCTTTACATCAGTGACGTCACGCTGCGTGACGGGATGCACGCGATACGCCACCAATACAGCGTGGCGCAGGCCACCGAAATCGCCACCGCGCTGGACGCTGCAGGGGTGGACTCGATCGAGGTCGCCCACGGGGACGGGCTCGGGGGGTCGAGCTGCGTCTACGGATTCGGCGCGCACACCGACCTGGAATGGATTGAGGCAGTAGCCGGTGTCGTCCAACGTGCGAAGATCGCAACGCTGGTGCTGCCGGGCATCGGAACCATCCATGATCTCGCCGCCGCGCACCGGGCGGGTGCCAGCGTGGTGCGCGTCGCGACGCACCGCACCGAAGCCGACATCTCGGCACACCACATCGCCGCCGCCCGTGAGATGGGCATGGACACCGTCGGATTCCTGATGATGAGCCACATGACGACCCCGCAGCGGCTGGCCGAACAGGCCAAGCTGATGGAGGGATATGGCGCCGGGTGCGTGTATGTCGTGGACTCCGGAGGCGCGATGACCATGCGCGACGTCGCCGACCGGGTCGACGCGGTGCATCAAACCTTGTACAGCGCAACCGAAATCGGCATTCGCGCGCACCATAACCTGTCGTTGGGCGTAGCCAATTCCATCGCCGCCGTGGAGCACGGCGCCCACCGCGTCGACGCATCGCTGACCGGGAATGCAACAACGTCCGGTCCGCGTCGACCGCGAGACGCTCACCCTGGGCTACGCCAGCGTGTACTCAAGCTTCCTGCGCCACGCCGAGACGACGGCCGACCGCTTCGGCGTCGACGCCCGAACTCTTTTGGAAGAGGCCGGACGCCGGGGTCTGATCGGCGGTCAAGAAGACATGCTGGTCGACATTGCACTCGACCTGAGCCGCGGCCGGGCATCCGTGTAAATCACTCACACCAGTGGGATTCGTGGGTCGGGTTGCAATTCCGTCGTTGGATCTTTCGAACTTTCCAACGAGACAACGAGCTACGCGCGGTGTTTGTGGATCTTGAACGGCTCGCGCAACTTCAGGCGGCGAAAGTGGGTGAGGCCGCGACGCCTTCACAGCCCCTGCTCCAGCCGCTGCCGCCAGCCTGTGACCTTGAATCGTTCGGCCAGCGATAGAGCTCGCGTTCAGCTCGACCGTGGTGAACTCGTGGACATAGCGAGCCAACCGGGCGGCAACCGGTGTCCGCTCCGGAAACAGCACGCCCACACAGTGGTCATCCGACCAACCAGACGTGTCGATACGGATCACGCCGCGGACTCAGGCTTGGTCAGCTCATCGAGGTCAGGCAGTGGCCGACGGCAGATCTCCGCGGCCTCGTCGGCAGGCAAGCCGAACATGATCAGCACGTCGCGGGTCACCCGGTCGGCGGCCTCGGCATCGTCGCGTTCGGGCTGGTCGTGCAGCAGCTGACCGAGTCCCATCAGCGCGCCGCCTGCCACCGACAACGCGAGCAGCGGATCGTCCACGGTGAACCGCCCGGCGTCCGCAGCGGCACTGATGTCACGCAGAGCCCGCGGGGTCAGGCCGCGGTCCGCGGAGATCATCGTCAACCCTGTGTTGAGAAGCACCCGGGACATCTCTGGGCGGCGCCTGAACAGTCGCCCAACCAGCCTGAAACTTCGGGCGAAGGTCTCCGCGGGATCCTCGCCTTCTCCGGTGAGCTTGTCCAGAATCGCGCCGAGTTCGTCGAGCACCTCGTTGACCGCCGCCTGGAACAGCTCTTCCTTGCTGTCGAAGTGGTTGTAGAACGAACCCATGCCCACGTCCGCGGCTTGGGTGATCTCGAGCACCGGCACGTTGAGTTTTCCAGCCGCAATAGAGGCCTGCGCCGCGCGGATGAGTGCCGCACGGGTGCGCTTCTTGCGCCGTTCCAGGCGGTTTTCGGCGACTGGTTGCGCCTCGGTCATGCGCCGATATTAGCAGAGAACATCAGTGTTGAGAATTTCGTCAGAAAGACTTGACGGTTGGGTGTCGAGTAAGTGACGATATCGTCAGTCAATCAAGGAGACACCGTGACGCCGCACGTCGACGCACACAAAGACCTGCACAGCGAGCAGGGCGCCCAGCGCGGAGAGCACCCCGGGCGCTCGCGCAACCCCCTGATCAAAGTCCGCGATCTGGCGTGGCTGGAATTCGAGAAACCAGACCTGGTCCGTGCAGAAGCCTTCGCGCGGGCGTTCGGCTTCACCACCGTGCTGCACACCGCCGACGAGCTTCACCTTCGCGGAACGGACGCCGGCTCGACGTGCGTGATCGTCCGCCGCGGAACGCAGTCGCGGTTCGTCGGCCCCGCGTTCGCCGCACAGGAAACGGCCGACGTCGAGCGGCTAGCCAGCGCGACTGGGAGGACGACCCGCACGCTGCCAGAAGCCATTGGCGGCGTCGCGGTAGATCTGACCGATCCCAGCGGGATTCCGGTCCGCGTCGTCGCCGGTATGCACGAGGGGGCCGAGTTGCCCGCACAACAGCCGAGCACCTTCAATTTCGGGCACGAGCTGCGCCGCACCAATGCCACCCAGCGCCCGCCTCGCGAGCCGGCCCGCGTGCAGCGGTTGGGACATGTCGTGCTGCAGAGCACGAAGTACATCGAGACTCTGAACTGGTACCTCGACCACTTTGGCCTGATTGTCAGCGACTTCATGTACTACCCGGGGCAACGCGATCGCGGCCCGGTGATGAGCTTCATCCGCTGCGACCGCGGGTCTACCCCCGCCGACCACCACACACTGGCACTGGCGTTGGGTCCGTCGAATCGCTATGTGCATTCCGCGTATCAGGCATGCGATCTGGACGCGATCGCGGCGGGCGGTGAATACCTACGCGAGTTGGGGTATCACCGATCGTGGGGCATCGGCAGGCACATCCAGGGCAGCCAGATCTTCGACTACTGGCGCGATCCCGACGGATTCCTGGTCGAGCACTTCAGCGATGGCGACATGTTCGACAACACCCTCGAACCGGGATGGGCGCCGTTCACCGCGTCCGGTCTGGCCCAGTGGGGACCACCGGCCACCAAAGACTTTCTCGGCATCACACCCAGCCGGGAAGCAGTTCACGAACTGCGGTCGATGGTGACGGCGATCCGTGACGACAACGAATTCGACATCACCCGCCTGCGCGGACTTATGAAAGTGGCACGCTCATGACTATTTCCATCTATCGCACCTCCGATGCCTGGTGGGCGGGCAGCTCTGACGCCGTGGCGAAGGTCGACACGGAAGCGACGACGACGGCGCAGCTGCTGGCCGATCGCCCGGCGCTCGATCGGGCCGCGGCGAGCACCGAGACGGTGCCGGTGAGCAGCCTCGAGCTGCTGGCGCCGGTGACCGAGCCGTGCCGCGTCGTCGCCCAGATGACCAACTTCGCGTCGCACGTCGAGGACACCGGAGGGGACCCGAAAAAGGTGCCGCTCACGTTCTTCCGCAAGGCGTCGGGGTCGATCACTGGCCCCGTCGACGACATCGTCAAGCCGGAGCATGTCCGCCTGCTCGACTACGAGGTGGAGATCGGTTTGGTGATCGGTCGCGACATGCCCGTCGGCACGGCGATCACCGCCGACAACGTGGCCGACTACATCTGCGGTCTCGTGGTGACCAACGACGTGTCGGCGCGCGATGTGCAGCTGACGAAAACCCAGTTCTACGAATCCAAGTCGTACCCGACGTTCACCCCGGTCGGGCCGGCGCTGGTGCTGCTGGACGCCGACGAGCTGGGTCGCTTCGGCGAGCTGCGCCTGCAACTGCGGGTCAACGGCGAACTGCGCCAAGACAGCACGGTCGAGAGCGACATGATCTATCGGCCGGTCCAGGCGCTTGCTGCGCTGGCCCGCTTCCAGCAGTTGTCCGCGGGCGACCTGGTGATGACCGGCACACCTGTCGGGACGGCCCTGTCTGCGCCTCCGAAGCCGGTGCAGAAGCTCGTGGGTCTGCTGCCGGACGACGTCAAGTGGAAGATGTTCTTCGCCGGACAGGCCAAGAACACCAAGTACTTACATGACGGCGATGTCGTCGAGGCGATCATCGGAACCGAGGACGGAAAGATCGACCTCGGCACGCAGCGCAACCGAGTCAGGTACGCATGAACGACAATCCCGGCTTTGTCCCGGTGGTGATCGTCGGCGCAGGGCCGACCGGAATCACGGCGGCGACGAAGCTTGCGCAACACGGTGTCGACTGCCTGGTCCTCGACCGCTGGGAGGACGTCTACCCGCAACCGCGTGCCGTTCATCTTGACGACGAAATCTACCGATTGCTGGCCGGACTGGGCATCGCTGACGAGTTCGCGGCGATCTCGCGGCCCGCTCTCGGGTTGCAGCTGCGGGACCGGAACATGCGGGTATTCGCGGAGTTTCACCGAAAGTGCACCGAAAGCGCCAACGGCTACCCACAGGCGAACATGTTTGACCAGCCGGAGCTCGAAGCGCTGCTGCGGGCGAACCTGAAGCATTACCCACACGCCGTTCTCCGGGCTAATTCCGAGGTGACCGAAGCCGTTCAGATCGGCGACAGAGTGCAGGTCACGTTCACCGATCGGGTCAGCGGCGACGAGCACCGGGTGGAGACGAAATATCTGCTCGGCTGCGACGGCGCCAACAGCCTGATCCGCACCGCGATCGGCGCCTGCATGGAGGACTTGAAATTCCAGCAGCGTTGGCTCGTCGTCGATGTGGCGACGACCGCGGAGCTGAACCAGGGGGATGACGTCCACCAGGTCTGCGATCCGCATCGAGCGGGTACCTACATGCGGATCGGCGATAGCCGATACCGGTGGGAGTTCCGGCTCTTACCGGACGAGACGGCCGACGACTACAACACGATGGCGGCGCTGTACCCGCTGATCCGGCCATGGGTGGAAGGCGTTGCGCCAGAACAGCTGGAGCTCGTGCGCGTCGCCGAGTACACGTTCCGCGCACAGCTGGCAAACCGCTGGCACCGTGGCAACATGTTCATCCTTGGCGACGCGGCCCACCTGACACCACCGTTCATCGGCCAGGGCATGGGCGCGGGCCTGCGCGACGCGACGAACCTCGCGTGGAAGCTTGCCGGCGTGATCAACGCATGGTTGCCTGAGAGTGTCCTTGACACCTACGAGCAGGAGCGCAAGCCGCACGTGCGGTATTTGATCCGGTTCGCGCTCGCGATGGGCACGGCGATGACGGCAGGCGGAGAGGCCGGCAATCTGCTCAGGCGTGTGGTGGTCCCGCGCCTGCATCTGATCCCGGGAGTGAGGGAGAGAGATCGTCGACAGCACGACGCCCGCGTTGCGCAGCAGTGCGTTGGTAATGAAATCACGCGGACGACGGCAATTGGCGGGCCGGTTGTGCCCCAATCCGGTACTCGTCGATGGCGAACGACTGGACGCGGTGGTCGGCGCCAGGTTCGCCCTCATCACGACCGCTCCGCTTAACCCGTCCCAGCATGACGAGATGACTCGCCGGGGCGCCGTCATCGTGGCGGCTCATCCCGGCACGGAACTGGCCCTCTGGCTGCAGGGCGGTCGGGCCAGGGCCGCGGTAGTGCGCCCGGATCGGACGGTGCTGTGCGCCGGCCCCAGTCTGGCCGAAGTCTGCCGCGCGGTACCGGTTTTCGCGCCGCCCGCAGATGCCGTCGCTGATGCTTAGGCCCGCCGATCGTCCCGGCCTACGAACCAGACTGTATTCGGCGCGGGCGATCCTCGACCCGGTTACCTGGTCGATCACCGACTTTGTCGAGAGCACGGTCACCCGCGTCACCCTAGATCGTCCAACCACGCGTCTTGATTCTGGACGAGTGCCTCGGCCATCGTGCGCAGTAGGTGCCGCGTCTGTCGCTCGGGTGCGGCGAGGTCACCGCGACAGCTTAGCTGGCGGTGTGCACCGTGCACCACTGCGCGGTGAATGTGGTGCATTCAAACCCTCGCGCCTGGAACGGCGCCAGGTGACGAGGGACATATGACGACCTCGTCCCCACCCGCCTTCGGGCGCCGTCTCGTCGGCCGTCTCGCTGACGCTCACATATGGCGGCGGGCGATGGGCGGCGTGAAGACGCCGACCGACGTGCCGGTGTACCGGGCGGATCTGTACTCCGAGAACGCTATTCGCGATCCCTACCCGCACTACGCCGCCATGCGGGCCCTAGGACCCGTCGTGTGGCTACCGAAACAAAAGTTGTACGCGCTTCCGCGATACGCCGAGGTGAAGGCGGTACTCCGCGATGACGACACGTTCCGATCCGGCGGCGGCGTGGCGCTGAACACCATCTCCCGGACTGTCGGCAGGCGGAGCTTTCTGATGCTGGACGGCCCCGAGCACGATCGCGTCCGAAAGCTGACGGCCCATCGGCTGATACCGCGAGCACTGCGTCCGTTGCAAACGCAGATTGACGAGCTGGCCGATCAGACTGTGCGTGCGGCCGTGGCGAATGGCGGGGTGGACGGCGTTCGGGACATCGCGTTGAGGCTTCCACTCCAGGTGGTCCCCGACCTTGTCGGATGGCCCGAAGGGGATCGCGAGCACCTGGTGAAGTGGGCCGGCGCCACCTTCGATTTGCTTGGGCCCTTCAACAGTGTGGCCGTCCGGTCGTCTGGCAACGTCTTGTCGATGCTGACGTTTGTGCATCGGCTTGCCCGTCGCCGCAACGTGATTCCCGGCAGCATGGCGCACGAGGTGGTGCAGGCCATCGAGGAGGGCGCGATGAAGCAGTCGCAACTTCCCTCGGTCTTCATCGATTATCTGGCGCCCTCAATCGACACCACGGCAAGTGCGATCGCCGCCGCACTTTGGCTGTTCGCGCGAAACCCGGATCAATGGCAGATGCTGCAGCGCGACCCCGCCCGGATTGCGAATGCCGTGAACGAAATCGTCCGCATGGAATCGTCGGTCCGCGCCTTCGGGCGCCGCGCCGAGCGTGATACCGAGATCGCGGGGATTCGAATTCCCGCAGGCTCACGGGTGCTGGTCATGTTCGCATCGGCGAATCGCGATGAACGTGTCTGGAGCGATCCTGACCGTTTCGACATCACGCGCGACGCTTCCCGTCAGCTCGGCTTCGGGCATGGAGTTCACGCGTGCGCAGGCCAGGGTCTGGCGCGGATGGAGATAGAAGCGATGCTGCGCTCATTGCTTCGACATGTTGACGGCATCGAGCTCGATGGCGCGCCAGAGTTGGCTTTGAACAACGTTATTCGCCGATTCGAGACCCTGCCGTTGCAGCTGGTCCCCAAGGGCAAGGTGGCCTCGTGTTAGTGTCACCCCACTGAAGCACGGCAGTCCAATGCATTCGCGCTGAGGCCGGGCGGTGGGTCGAGGATTACCTGGCGTCGACATTCGAATTGCTCTGCAAGCTCAGGATGTTCACTCGCCACACTCTTGGCGCGGTAGTTGATTAGCGCGATGATCGTGGCCTGCTCGACCCATAATGTGGTGTCCGCAACGTAATCTGCGTGTCGGCTCGTGCGGTAGCCCAACCAGTCGAGTTGATTGAGTACCTTGCCATCGTCGAGCCGGCATCCCGTCGACGCCAGCGATGCCGTGCAGTGGCAGTCGCGCGCTGTTGTAGTGCTTGCACGACATAAGAGCACGGTCGAGATTCTTCAGCGCCGCGGCTTTCGTTCGTGCCCTCCTGTCGGGAGCCGCACAGCGCCACCGCGAGGTCGAGGCATGCGGGTTCAACGGCTTGGTGTGGCGTCGTGCGTGTTCGGTTTGGCCTGCGGCTCCCACGCCGTGCGGGACTGCTACCAATGGCTTAAGCCCACTTAACGCGTGAGCGGTCACGGTGAGGCGGGATCAAGGCGACATCGCCATACCGGGCTCGACAACTCCGCCGCCCTCGGGCGGTGCTTTGACCACCGGCGAAGCAGATAGACCACGCTCGTCGCCGGCTGGCTACCCACGCCGCTTTCTTGCACTGCGGTCGCGCTGGCACTCTCAATGCTGGATGACGATGTCGCCTCGGCCGCCCCGCCATCAACGCCCGCCGCGACACCCATGCCGAAACAGGCTTATGCCCCAGCACTGGCCGCAGCAATTATCATGTGCCTGTACATCACCGCCCTTGAAATGGGCAGCGTCCCGCGTCTTAGCCTCGCCGTGCTTCGTCGGCAGCCGTATTGCGTTGCGGGTAGCACCCGTTGAGATACCAGCCAGCAGGCAATTACTTGCGGAGACGGAGACGTTCCTGAGTTAGTGGCGGATACTGCGGAAAATGCAGTGGAACGGCTGTACTGCAATGCACTTGTGACGATCCGTCACGATATCGACTCCCTCCGACTACCTGCTAACCACGTATCGCAATTGGTGCTGGCGCCAGCGACTTGAGCTATTGGTTGAGGTATCCTCGGGACAGACGCGATTTGACCCGAGCGCCGCGCCGTAATCACCTGCAAACTGCGCGATCTCAGGGAAGGAAGCCAATATCAACCGCTAATGGGAGTCCGCGCACTGTGAACACGACGATCGACCCTACACGGCCAGAACCCGTTTCTAGCGCGACGGTCACGAGCATTCATCGAAGACGGCGTCAACAATGACGATAGAGAAAAAGTGGTCGTCGCGATCTTTCGGCGCGAGCGAGACGCTGGATCCGTCCGACCCCTATGCTCGGCGCACAGAGACTTTCCCGCGGCTGACACCCGATCAGGCTGAGCGAGTCGTTGCCTTCGGTGTGGTGCAGCCGCTTGCGCGCGGCACTGCGCTTTTCGAGTGTGGCGATCGGCGGGTCGACTTCTTTCTTGTTCTCGACGGGTTCGTCGAAGTCTATGAATCGCGCGGCACCGCCGAGCGCGTTCTGTACACACACCAAAAGCACCAATTCACCGGGGAATTGACGATTTTCAACGACCGAGCGGTAATCGTCAGCGCCCGCATGGGCGCCGACGGCAGCGTCGCACGTCTTAGCCCACCCCAGTTCCGTCGGCTGCTGGCCGCTGAACCCGACATCGCCAATGTGGTGATGCGGGCGTTCATTTTGCGCCGCGACGGCTTGATACTTCACGGTCATACGGCGGTGCAGATCATCGCCCCTCGACGGCAGGCGGAGTCACTACAACTGCAGCAGTTTTTGACTCGCAATCGCCACCCGCACCTTCTCGCTCATCCCGAAGTCGACCCCGAGGCGGCATCACAGCTGGCGGAGCTGGGCTTGACGATCGATGACACGCCCGTGGTGCTCATTGGTGGCGGCCGGGCGGTGGCGTCCCCAACAGCGCGTGAACTCGGCGACACTCTCGGTATTGCCGAGTCTCTTCACCCCGGGCACGTGGCCGACGTGGTCGTGGTCGGAGCTGGGCCGGCGGGCCTTGCCGCGGCGGTGTATTCGGCGTCGGAAGGCCTCGACACGGTCGTTGTGGAAGCCTATGCCCCAGGAGGTCAGGCCTCGACAAGTTCGCGCATCGAGAACTACCTCGGGTTTCCCTTAGGAATATCTGGCGCAGACTTAGCGCATTATGCCCAAGTGCAGGCCCAGAAGTTCGGTGCACACATCGTCGTGCCTCGTGAGGTAGTGCGACTGCGTACCGATTCGCGGCCGTACGCACTCGAACTCGACGACGGCACCGTCGTTCGCGGGCACACGGTCGTGCTGGCCACCGGTGCGCGCTACCGCAGCCTTCCGCTGGCCGACATTGCTCGATTCGAAGGCGCCGGTGTGCACCACGCGGCCACCGCCGTCGAAGCGGCGCTCTGCGACGGCGAGGAAGCGATCGTGGTCGGCGGTGGTAATTCCGCCGGACAGGCGGCGGTCTTCCTGTCACGTCACGCCGCCCATGTGCACATCGTGGTGCGTGGTGCCGGCTTGGCGTCCACCATGTCCGAATACCTCGTGAGCCGCATCAAGGCCGCGCCCGAACGCATCACCGTGCACCCGCATACCGAGATCACGGCGCTGATCGGCGACCGCCATGTCGATGCTGTGACGTGGCGTAACCGGCTCAGCGGTCAGTCGCAAACGCGCATCATTCCCAACGTCTTTCTCATGCTCGGCGCCGCGCCGAACACCGAGTGGCTCAACGGCGCTGTCGCTCTGGACGATAAGGGGTTCGTGCTTACGGGTGATTCGGTCGGTCCCGATGAACCTGGTTGGGCACACACCTTGGCCCATCCGCTGGTCACCAGCTGCCCAGGCATCTTCGCCGTCGGCGATGTGCGATGCGGATCCCTCAAACGGGTCGCCTCAGCCGTGGGTGACGGCGCGGTCGTGGTGGCCTCGGTACACCAAGCGCTCGCCGACAGGTGAATCAACGCATCTCCACTAAGCGCCGGGGAGAAGTCGACTGACGGCGCTCCGCTTACGGCGCATCCAGGAGCAGCACCGGCGGATCGGCCTGCGTCGCCGAAGCGAGATCTAACCAGATTGCCCTCGGCTGCAGGTTGCCCCCTACAGCGGGAGGCCCGAGACGCGACGAGATCGGCTCGGTCCTGGGGTTCGCTATCGCGGTAGCGACCATCCCGGTGAATCCGGCCACGCAAGCCTCGCTGCCGTCGGGCAGGCGGCGATCCTGCGGCGACAACGCGGTTAACGCTTTCCGCAAGATGCCGCCGACCATGATAGGGCGCCCACCGCCGAGTGGAATGCCGGCGCCAACTCCGACGGCGTCTCTCGAAAATCGGCGAGGGAATGCGGGCGGGGCGGGACCTGAGCGCACCGGGTTAGAGCTGCTCGGTGATTCGTGCGGGCATGCCGTTCTCGCGCACGGGTGCGGCGACAAATTCGTCGATCGACATCCGCCGTAACGCCACGCGCCATCTCGGCTTCGGGCACGGCACGCATGCCTGCGCCGGGCAGGTGCTCGCTCGACTCGAGATGCAGGCGATGCTCACTGCGCTGATGCAGCAGATGAGCCGAATCGAACTCGCCGGCGAGCCGACATGGGCGCTCAACAACATCATCCGCTGTTACGAGCGACTGCCGCTCAGGCTGATCTCGGCCTGAGCGGTCTCAACGGTTTCTGAGACAGCGCGAGAACTTCCTCCCCTGCGGGCGGGCTCTGCGCTTCCGGGCCTGAATCACCTCGGAGGGAACATACTGGCAAGATGCTGCCAAAACCGCTGCAGGAGCCATTGCAGGCGGGGCGTGGGGGCGCCGACGACGCCCCGCCGACACGGGCAGCTGCGAACGTCTCGAACGTGCAGTGACGTGAGTCGACGGCGCCGAGTTCCACTACGACGGCAGATCGTCGCCCTAGCTAGCTGCCTTGCGTTAGCGGGCGTCGGAGGATGTGGTCAGCAGAACGGACAGAGTGGCTCCCCGACCGACTCGACGTGCGACGGCAAGCTGAGCGGGTCGAACCCCACATACATCACGGCCTGGTTCCACGACAGCGGTGTGAACACCGAGGAGGCGCAGATTTTGCGCGAGCAGGTGGCCGCGTTCAACGCCACCGAACAGCAGGTGCAGGTCAAGCTGATCACCCTGCCTGTCGGCGATTACGCAGCACAAGTGCAGGCTGCCGCGGCGCACGGTGCCCTGCCGGACCTCCTCGACTTCGACGGGCCCAACCTCTACAACTACGCCTGGTCGGGGAAGCTGAAGCCCATCGACTCCTGCGTCTCCAAGTCACTGCGCGAGGACCTGCTGCCCTCGGTCATCGAGCAGGGGAGCTACGCGAACCGCCTATGGGGCATCGGCACATTCGACTCCGGCCTTGGCCTGTACGTGCGGCCCTCGATCCTGATGAAAGCCGGAATCCGCATCCCCAGCGGCCCGGCCGACGCATGGACCGCCGACGAATTCACCACCGTTCTTCAGCGGCTGCGTCAAGCCGGCTTCGAGCGACCGCTTGATCTACAACTCAACGAGCCGAACCCGGAGTGGTACACGTACGGCTTCGCGCCAGCGGTCTGGTCGGCGGGCGGGGACCTGATCGACCGAACCGACTACCGTACCGTCGACGGCTTCCTCAACGGACCTGGTGCAGTGAAGGCGTTCACGATCCTGCAACGGTGGTTCACGGAGGGCTACGTCGACCGGAACGCGACTGGAGATGCGTTCGAGGAGAACAGAAGTCCAATCTCGTGGATTGGACACTGGTTCTATGACCGGTACTCGAAGGCGTTCCCTGGAGACATAAGGATCGTTCCGCTGCCGAACTTCGGCGAACGCACCGCGACGGACTCCGGCTCGTGGCAGTGGGGGATCACTTCGAACGCCACCGACGGAGACGCGGTCTGGCGCTTTCTTACAGTTCCTCCTACGTCCGGCGGAAGTGCTTCGGATGACCCGCACCAACGGCGCCATTCCCGGCACGAGGAGCGCCGTGCGCGTGTCACCTGATTTCGCAGCAGGTGGGCCCAAGCACCTCTACATCGAGCAGTTGGAGGACGGAGTCGCGCGATCACGACCGCAGACCCCGGCCTATCCCGCGCTCAGCGCCGCATTCGCCAACGCCTTCAATGAGGCGGTTGTGCAGGGACGGCCTGTTGATGCCTCACTCGACGCCGCCGCGCGGCGCGTCGAGGGTAACCTGCGTGAGCATCAGTACTACCCGCCGCCGTCCTGACAGGCGACGGATACACGCATATCTGTCGCATAGCTCGTTGCCGTCGGCCTTGCGCGTCTACTGCCGGCCTGGTCGAGCCCGGTCAATTCTGGCCAATAGGTACTTCACGTGAAGGACGTTGTGGGTGCTGTGAGGCGACCGAAACCGCCTGCGGTGCAACCTACTCCTGCGCGGCTTCCCGCTAGCAAGTAGTGAACGGCTCCTGTGGACGCGCATACGAGACTGCAGCTGGCATCGACGACACCCGATCCGCCGACCGTCATTCTCAAAGAGATACGCGTCACATGGCAAGGGGCAGGACATGTCGGAACTTCAGCCGACGGGACGGCAACGGCAGGAACGGGTCTGCGCTTCGCGTAGGCAAACCGGCCTGACGACGCCGCTGCGCGTACTGCGCGGTGCCCGCGCGGCGGTTCAAACGGCCGGGCGTGCCGCGATGGTGCAGGCCAACGAGGCGGCGATGTTGGTGTCGGCAGCCGCGATGACACCGCTACGCCTGGTCGCCGGTGGCTTCGACGGCCCAAGCAGTGCTTCGCCGCCGGTGCAAGCCCCCACCGCACCCACGTCACGTCCCGTGCTGCTCGTACACGGGTTCGCGGGCACTAAAGCAAGCTGGTCCTTGGTCGCCCACACCCTAAGAGCCCGAGGCCTGACCGTCGAAGCGATGAGCTATCCGCCGGTTGGAACATCGGTGAAGCAGCTGGCTGATCAGCTGGTCGCCGAGGTGGAGAGGATTTTGTGTCGAACGGGTGCAGACAAGGTGCATCTGGTCGGGCACAGTTTGGGCGGTGTTGTCATTGCACAAGCCATCGCCGACCGTCGTCTGAAGGGGCGGGTTGACAAGATCATCACACTGGGATCGCCGTTCGGCGGGTCGCCGTGGGCGGGTGTGTTGCCGTTTACCGAGATCGTCCGGGCGCTGCGACCGGGTTCGCCGGAGTTGCGCCGGGTCGCCTCCGCGCCATTGCCTGACGGCGTGCGGTGGCTCTCAGTGACAGCCGCACTCGACATCATCGTGCCCGGGCTGCGTTCGGTGCCATCGCACGCCCAGGTGGAAACCATCACCTTCGATGGTGTCGGCCATCTCGGGATGCTCCTGAGTCGGCAGGTCATCGGCTGCATAACTGCCGCGTTGTGCGCACAGGAGACGGGCGCCGGCGTTGAAGCGCCGATGCGTCTGTTGCCATCCGCCTCTTGAGAATCGGCAACCGCGATTAACCGACGGCGCCGAATCCTCGGCCGCAAATCGAAGACACCCTCGACCGCGTGTTCAGCTCGGTCAGCACGCGACGTCGACGAAAAGGGTCTTGGCGGCCATCACGGTCGTGACGAGGTCGTCGTTGGCTCCAGGCGCACCGGAGGTCGGTGCGCGAAAACGTCTGTCCGGGACGAACTGCGGTGACAGTGCACTGGTCCACCGGGGCGGTGCCCGTGCGTTTCGGGATCACCGCGTAGCCCTGCGCGCACAGCGGACTGACCGTCGCATCGACGGACGAGAATTTTCGTCATTGCCGCACCTTTCTTGTACCCCCCGTGTGTTACGCAACATCGGATATCCGCTGGCTTTGTATGCCGACGAACGTGAGGCAGGACACGCGCAGAGGGAAGTGCGCCAGAAGCGCCTGTGCTGCTTAGGAAGCGGTGGCAAGCCCGATGCAGTAATGCAACGCGTTGCGTGCGGCGATCGACCTGGTGTTGAACGGAGCCGCCCAAATAATGCCGATCGCAAGGGCTTCCGAGGAAGATCCTTCGGCAGCCGCCTGCCGATGGATTCGACCGGTGTGCGGAGCGGCGCGCATACGCATCCGTCGCATGGTCGCCAGGTTTCCGGTCGGACGGGGCCAAGCGGTGGGCTTGCGCGGCATGGCGTTTGGCAAAGTGTCGCGGTCAGCTACCGCCGATGCAATGACCAGGCCAGGGCCCGAGATTTTCGCCAGCGACGATCCTCCCGCCGGTACCGCGCGGGAGGATCGTCGTGGCATTCACATTGGTCTGGGTTCCTCCTTGGTCAGAATCGCGGGTCCGGCCGGCCGTTGACGTGGGCCACCTTGGATCCCCAGGAGATCAGCTCAGGGCTGGCGTCGTCGTTGGGAATTCGGCACTCGATCAACACCGGGCCGCCCTTGTGGGCGTGTGCGGTGCCGATCGCCTCGGCCAGTTCCCCTGCGGTGCTTGCCACAAGCCCCAGTCCACCGCCGTCACCGGCGTTGAACACGTCGATCAGGCCGGCGTAGTCCCAGTTCTTGTAGTAGTTGTAGGGACCGTCGTGGATCGCCGATTCGATCACGTACCCGCGGTTGTTGACCAGGAAGATCGTGGTCTCTTGGCCGTGGCGGATCATGTTGGACACTTCCTGTGCGGTCAGCTGAAAGGACCCGTCGCCGATGACCGACACCAAGCGCCGGTCGGGCTCAAGGCCTTTCGCGTAGCCGAAGCTCGCCGGCACAGACCAGCCGATCGAGCCGTACTGCATCTCGATCTCGAACCGGGCGCCCCCGGGCAGTCGGGTGTACATGCCGTTGAGCCAGGAGTCACCGGTTTCCACCAGCAGCGTGGTCTTCGAGTCGAGGTCCTCCTCGATCTGTCGCCACATCTCGACCCGGCTGAGCGCAGCCGTCGGGTCGACGTCCGCGGCCGCCACCGGGGCCGACGTGGTCCGGCGGAGGCGGTGGTACTGGGTCAGTGTCGCCGCATTGGTCGGGACCTTCTTGGCCAGATCGGATAGGAACTCGGCCAGCGACACGCCGTGGTATTCGGCGTCAGGCAACTGCACCTTCCGGGGCTCGGCACTGATGAGCCGCCCGCGGGCCGGCTGCGCGCTCCAACCCACCGTGGTGTAGTCGTTGAACACCGCCCCTGCCGCCACGATCAGGTCGGCCCAGTCGACGATGGCCTGAGACTGCGGGCTGCTCACCTCGCCCCAGTAGATGCCCGCGTATTGCGGATGGTCTTCGGGGAAGAAACCCTTGGCGTTGGGCATCACCGCCACCGCGCAGCCCAGCGCCTCGGCCAGTTCGCGAAAGGCGTCGATCGCACCGTGCGCACGCAGGTGCACCCCGGCCAACAGAATCGGCTTCTTCGCTTGCTGCACAAGGTCGCTCGCGCGCCCGACGGCGTCGGTCAGCATCCGCTCGTTGCTGGGCTCCCAGGCCGGCAGCGTGTCGAACGGCGCTGGGGCCGAACACGGCGCGGCCGACAGGTTGCACGGGATCTCGATGTAGGCGGGCTTGCGCTCGCGCAGCGCAGCGCTGATCGCCTCATCGATAAGGGCAGGTGCTGTGTCGGGATGCACGATCCGCACCGCCTTGCAGGTGACCTTCCGGAAAATCTCGTACTGATCCGACAGGTCGCCGTTGTCCATGGTGTGGTGAAGGACGTGATTGGAGCCCACGTCATTCGTGTTGGGCCCCGAGGAAACCACGATCACAGGAAGGCGTTCGGCGTACGCGCCGGCCACCCCGTTCAGCGCGGAGAACGCACCCACGTTGAACGTGGTGAGCACGGCTCCGGCGCCGTTGACTCGGGCGTAGCCCTCGGCGGCGTAGGCCGCATTGAGCTCGTTGCAGCAGCCGATCTGCTCGACGTTGGTGTTCTCCAGCAGCTCATCGAGCAACGTAAGGTTGTAGTCCCCGGGGACCATGAAATAGTGCTTCAGTCCGATCTGCTCGAGGCGGGCCGCGAGGTACTTGCCCACGGTGAAGTCAGCCATGATTACTGTTCCTTCTTCTCTAGGTCTGGGATTGCTCAGGCCGGTGCGTCGATCGGGACGACGTTGATGAGCTTCTTGTTGATGAACTCCTCAATGCCGAGGTGAGCGAGTTCGTGGCCGTAGCCCGAGATCTTGACGCCGCCGAACGGCAGGTCGGCCTTGAGCCGTGCCGGATGGTTGATGTTCACCATTCCGGTGTCGATGCGCTTGGCGATCTCAATCCCATGCTCGACGTCGCTGGTGAACACCGATCCGCCCAACCCGAAGCGTGAGTCGTTGGCCAGCCGCACGGCTTCGTCCTCGTCCTTTACCCGGAAGAACAGCGCCACCGGCCCGAAGAACTCCTCGTAGTAGGCGGGGTTGTCCGGGGTGATGTCGGTCAGGATCGTCGGCTGCACGAACGCACCCGCTGTGGGCACCGGCTCGCCGCAGGGGACTGCCTTCGCGCCCGCTTCCACGGCGGCGTTGATCTGTGCATTCAGGTCGTCGGCGGCCTTCTGGCTGCACATCGGGGCCAGCGTCGTCGTCTCGTTGAACGGGTCGCCGGCCTTCAGTTCCGACATCGCGTCCTGGAACTTCGCCAGGAACTCGTCGGCGATCTCGTCGGCGACGATGATCCGCTTCGAGGCCACACAGCACTGCCCGCCGTTGAAGACGCGGCCGTGCACCGCCCACTCGACGGTCTTGTCTAGATCGCAGTCGGCCAACGCGATGAACGCATCCGAGCCGCCCAGCTCCATGGTGGACTTCTTGAGGTTCTTGCCCGCCCGGGCGGCCACGACCGCGCCGGCGCCCTCGCTGCCGGTCAACGCCACACCGCGCACACGCGGATCGTCGATCAACAGGTTGATCTGCTCCTTGGTGGCATACAGGTTGGCGTACGCGCCTGCCGGTGCACCCGCATCCAGCAGCAGCTTCTCGAAGGCGGCCGCGGCCTGGGGCACGTTGGAGGCGTGCTTGACCATGACCACGTTGCCGGCCATCAGGTTTGGTCCGGCCACCCGGGCCAGCTGGTAGTACGGGAAGTTCCAGGGCTGCACCCCCAGGATGACCCCCAGCGGCGCGCTCACCAGCATGGCGTTGTCATCGGAGCCGGTGTCGAGGGGCTCGGGGGCCAGGAACTTCTCCGCGTTCACGGCGTAGTAGTCCAGGATCTGGGCGCTGAGCTCGACCTCACCGAGGGCCTCGCTGTAAAGCTTGCCCATTTCCAGGGTCAGCAGCCGGGCGAACTCGTCGGCCCGTTCGCGCAAGATCTCTGCGGCGCGGCTGATGACGGCGGTGCGCTCCGCGAATGATGTCTGGCTCCATGACTCAAACGTCTTCTGCGCCTGCGCGAGAAGGTCCATCGCCTGCTCATCGGTGAGGTCGGCGAATGTGGCCACGATCTGGTTGTCGTACGGGTTAACGGTCTGGTATGCCATGGTGTTTCCTCCATCTGTTCCGAGTGGGTGGCGCTTTGCCACTGTCTTATATGTCGTGCTTGCTTGTTGAAATCTCGGTCTTAGCAACCGACTGCGCGCGGCTGTCTTCTGTCGCGGTCTTATACCAGGATGCTGGCGTTGCAGGTACTTGTCGTTACTGCCACCGTCAAATCGCAATACCGGCCAGCAGGTAATGTGGCACAAAGCCCGTAGGTTCTGACGATTCGTCAAAATTGCGCAGGAGCACAAGGCATTTCACACTTCCGTTGGTCTGGGGGCCGCCGGGCCGGGTGTTCGATGTCACCGGGCGAACCAGGCGTTGGCGCGCGACCAAGACTCCGCGGCGGTGTCTTTTCGCTCGTCGCCGCGCCAGTTCGCTATTGGGCCCGCTGGGAGCCGGCATCTGCCCCCACGTGAGGCGCCGTGACCTCAGCGGAGTCGGGCACCCCGGGCTCGACGGCGGGATAGACACTTGACAGGGGAACCGAAACCGACCCAGCGTCTTCGACGCCGGAGGCTGTCCAAATTGGATTATCTTCCGGATGATGAATCGTCAGAATTGACTGTCTCCCAAACAATTTCGCGTGCTGATAACAGGCAATCAAATTGGCGGTAACCGGTAGATAGGACTCCAGTTGGCACGGAGGTCCCGGGCCGCCTCGACGGCGACACTGTTTGCAGAGGCATTTCGAGTCTGGCAGGGAGAAGCCCTGATCACAGGCGCCGAATCAGATGCAAGGAGAATTTACGAAGATGAAGAATCGCAAGATTGCGCTATCTGCAGCCGCCGGATTGGCTGTGGCCAGTGTCGGGTTGGCCTCGCTGGTGACGATTCCTCCGGCGCTCAATCAGGCGGAGTGCCCCTACGGTTGGTACTGGGACGACTTCAGGCATAATTGCCTCCCTCCTGGCCTGCCAGCGGATCCTCCTAGTGGATGCCTCACCGGGAGCGGCACACACGCCAACGGCACCATCTGCATCAATTAGCACGGTTTCCGGCAAGCGCGCTTTTCGGAATTGGTTATGTCATCGCATTACCGCGCAGAATCATTTCCGCGCAACTGGTCTGAGGGACTGTCAGTGTTGAGGGCGCCTCTGGCCCGGTTCGATTCTGAGAGTTCGTCAGAAGGGCAGTGCTTTCGGGCAAAGATGCCTGCCGGCTGGGATGGCCGAATGGCGTTGCGGGTGTGGACAGATGTTTGCGAACGCAGCACCGCCGCCAGCCGTCCGAACAACCGGGTACTGCTTGGGACATCAAAGGATCGACCTCGACCCGATGCGTCATCGGATACGAAATCCGCGCGGCCGCGGGGGCAAGCTGAGCTGAAAGTTGCATGTTCACCGGTGTTTTCATGCCTGCGACTGATCCGCGAAGCGCAGACGCGATCATCGCACATACGATGTCCGGCCCAGGCGGTCTCATCACGGTCGTGTGTGCACCCCCCGCCAGCCGGAACGACGATCCTCCGCTAGCCGGAATGTGCATGGTCAGATGTCCAGTCAGACTCATCACCACATAATCCGTGACCGCGCTGGATCTGCGCCGCAGGCCAACCACATCACGTTGACCCAACGGCCTTCGACCTGTCGCCAACGCCTCGGGCCGCAGCCAACGACATCGAAGGAGATGGCGCCCATGTCGGTAGACCACGGTTCCCCTTGTGAGCGTGAAGCACTGGAGCGAGCACAAGAAAAGCGCTTCTGAACATGACGATCTACGACTACGACAGGGCGACGGCCGGCCACGACGGTGGCTCGCGCGAGCGGGGCCAAAGCGCCCATGCCGTAGTAGACCGTCTCAGTGTCGGCGAACCCTATGCGGTCGTCTTCGGCGGTCAAGGCGGCGCGTGGCTGGAGAATCTGGAGGAACTCGTCAGCTCGGCTGGTATCGAATCGGAACTGAACGAGATCGTCGGTGAGGCCGCTCTGCTGCTCGAGCCGGTGGCCCGCGAACTGGTCGTGGTGCGGCCCATCGGCTTTGAGCCGCTGCAGTGGGTGCGGGCGTTGGCCGCCGACGAGCCGCTGCCCACGGTGAAACAATTGACGAGCATCGCCATCTCCGGCCCCGGCATCCTGCTCGCTCAAATGGCCGCGATCCGCGCGGTCATCCACCAGGGCCTCGACCTCTACGGCGTGCCGCCCGTGGCGATGGCCGGGCATTCGCAGGGCATTGTGGCGTGCGAGTCGCTTCGGGCGCAGGGCGCCAGGGACGCCGAGCTGTTGGCGATCCTGCAGTTGATGGGCGCCGCGGGCTCGCTGATGTCACGTCGGCGGGGCATGGTCGGACGCGGTGACAAGTCGCCGATGGTCTCGGTCACCAACGTCGACCCGGACCGCATCGCCGAACTGCTCGAGGACTTCTCGACGGACGTCCGCACGGTGCTGCCGCCGGTGCTGTCGATCCGCAACGGCAGGCGCTCTGTTGTCATCACCGGCACACCCGAGCAGCTCGGCCGTTTCGAGCTGTACTGCAGCAAGATCACGGAGAAGGAAGAGGCCGAACGCAAGAACAAGATCCGTGGTGGCGCGGTCTTCTCCCCGGTATTCCACGGCATCCAGGTCGAGGTCGGCTTCCATACGCCGCGCCTGGCCGACGCCGTCGACCTCGTCGATGAGTGGTCGGCGCGGACCAGCCTCGACCGCGAGCTCGTCCACCACTTCGCCGAGGCCGTCTTCGTCAAGCCCGTCGACTGGGTTTCCGAGGTGGAAGCGTTGCACGCCGCAGGCGCGAAATGGATCGTCGACCTCGGTCCGAGCGACACCGCCACCAGGGTGACGGCACCGGTGGTCCGGGGCCTTGGCATCGGTCTGATCCCCGCCGCCACCCGGGTCGGCCAGCGCAACCTGTTCACCGTCGGCGGCGAGCCCGAGCGTTGCGCCGGCATGGTCGAGTTATGCGCCGAGCACGGTGAAGCTGCCCGACGGTTCGGTGAAGCTGTCGACGAAGTTCACCCGGCTGACCGGTCGCTCGCCGATCCTGCTGGCGGGGATGACCCCGACGACGGTGGACGCCAAGATCGTCGCCGCTGCCGCCAACGCGGGCCATTGGGCCGAGCTGGCTGGTGGCGGTCAGGTGACCGAGGAGATCTTCGAGGACCGCATCGCCGAACTGACCACGCTGCTGGAGCCGGGTCGCGCCGTGCAGTTCAACACCTTGTTCCTGGATCCATACCTGTGGAAACTGCAGGTCGGCGGAAAACGGTTGGTGCAGAGGGCCCGTCAGTCCGGCGCCCCGATCGACGGTGTCGTCGTCTCAGCAGGCGTTCCCGACCTCGAGGACGCCGTCGCGCTGATCGACGAACTCAACACCGTCGGGATCAGCCACGTGGTGTTCAAGCCCGGCACCGTCGACCAGATCAAGTCGGTCATCAACATCGCGGCCGAGGTGCCCGGCAAGGACGTCATCGTGCACATCGAGGGCGGCCGCGCGGGCGGCCACCACTCGTGGGAGGACCTCGACGATCTGCTGCTGGCGACGTACGCCGATCTGCGCAAGTTGCCGAACATCACGGTCTGCGTCGGCGGGGGTATCGGCACGCCGGAACGGGCGGCGGAGTATCTGTCTGGCCGCTGGGCCAAGGTTTACGGTTTCCCGGCGATGCCGGTCGACGGCATTCTCGTCGGCACCGCGGCGATGGCGACCCTGGAGGCCACCACCTCGCCCGCGGTCAAGCAGATGCTGGTCGAGACCACCGGCACCGATCACTGGATCAGCGCCGGAAAAGCCAACGGCGGCATGGCTTCCAGCCGTAGCCAGCTGGGCGCTGACATTCACGAGATCGACAACACCGCGTCGCGATGCGGGCGGCTGCTGGACGAGGTCGCCGGTGATGCCGACGCGGTCGCGGCCCGCCGCGATGAGCTGATCGCCGCGATGGCCGACACCGCGAAGCCGTACTTCGGCGACATCGGCGACATGACCTACCTACAGTGGCTGAAGCGGTACGTCGAACTGGCGATCGGCGACGGCGACAGCACTGCCGACACCGCGTCCGGGGACAGCCTGTGGATGGCCGACACCTGGCGTGAGCGGTTCGCCGAGATGCTCAAGCGCGCCGAGGCCCGGCTGCACCATCAGGATTCGGGACCCATCGAGACGCTTTACGTCGAAGGGCCCGACGGCCGGGCGCTGCTGGAAACGCCCCAGGCGGCAATCGATCTGCTGCTCGATCGCTATCCGGACGCCGCGACTCTCAAGCTGCATCCGGCCGACGTGCCGTGGTTCGTCACGCTGTGCAAGACGCTGGGCAAGCCGGTGAACTTCGTGCCCGTCATCGACAAAGATGTGCGGCGCTGGTGGCGCAGCGACTCGCTGTGGCAGGCCCATGACGCGCGCTACACCGCCGACCAGGTGTGCATCATCCCCGGAACGCAGGCGGTCGCCGGGATCACCCGGGTCGACGAGCCGGTCGGCGAGCTGCTGGACCGCTTCGAGAAGGCCGCGATCGACGAGGTGCTCGCGTCCGGCGCCGACCCGGCGTATATGGTGTCGCGGCGCCAGGCCCGGATCGACGTCACCGGTCCGCTTGCGGTGGTGCTCGACTCACCCGATGTGCTGTGGGCAGGCCGCACCGCGATCAACCCGGTGCATCGCATCGGTGCGCCCGATGAGTGGCAGGTCAACGAAAACCGTAGCGCCACACACCCGTCCACCGGCGCGCGGCTGGAACTGAACGCCGATGGTGTGGTCACCCTGAGCGTCCCGCTGAGTGACATCTGGATCGATATCCGCTTCACCCTGCCGTCCTGTACGGTCGATGGCGGTATGCCGGTGGTCACCGTCGAGGACGCGTCGACGGCGATGCGCGCGGTCCTCGCGATCGCGGCCGGCGTCGACGGTCCGGATGCGCTGCCGCCGGTTCATGACAACACCGCGACGGTGACCGTCGACTGGGATCCCGAGCACGTCGCCGACCACACCGGTGTCACCGCGACGTTCGGAGCTCCGCTGGCACCGGGTCTCAGCCTGGTGCCCGATGCGCTCGTCGGCCACTGCTGGCCCGCGGTGTTCGCGGCCATCGGTGCCGGTGTCACCGACGACGACTTCCCCGTCGTCGAGGGTCTGCTGAGCCTGGTGCATCTGGACCACGCTGCGCACCTGATCACGCCGATGCCCAAGGCGACCGCCCAATTGACTGTCGCTGCAACGAGTTCGGGGGCCACCGACACCGAGTACGGCCGTGTCATACCGGTCATCGTCACCATTGCCGATGCCGATGGCGCCGTGCTGGCGAAGCTGGAGGAGCGCTTCGCGATCCGCGGCCGCACCGGTGGTGCCGAACTGGGTGACCCGCCGCGTGCCGGTGGTGCGATCACCGACAACGCGACCGAAACGCCGCGTCGTCGCCGTCGTGACGTCACCGTCACCGCACCCACCGACATGAGTGCGTTCGCAGTCGTCTCCGGTGACCACAACCCGATCCACACCGACCGCGCCGCCGCGCTGCTGGCCGGGCTGAAATCGCCAATCGTGCATGGCATGTGGCTGTCGGCCGCCGCGCAGCACGTCGTGGCCGCGATCGACGGCAAGCCCGCCCCGCCTGCCCGTGTGGTCGGCTGGACATCGCGATTCCTCGGCATGGTCCTGCCCGGCGATGACATCGACTTCCGGGTCGACCGAGTCGGAATCGACCGTGGCGCAGAGATCGTCGAGGTCACCGCGAAGGTGAACAACGATCTGGTGATGTCGGCCACCGCACAACTGGCGGCCCCGAAGACCGTCTACGCATTTCCTGGACAGGGGATTCAGCACAAGGGCATGGGCATGGAGGTGCGGGCCCGGTCCAAGGCTGCCCGCAAGGTGTGGGATTCCGCGGACAAGTTCACCCGCGATACCTTGGGCTTCTCGGTGCTGCACGTGGTGCGCGACAACCCGACCAGCGTTATCGCCTCCGGTGTGCACTATCAGCACCCCGACGGTGTGCTGTTTTTGACGCAGTTCACCCAGGTCGCGATGGCGACCGTGGCGGCCGCACAGGTGGCCGAGATGCGTGAGCGGGGCGCGTTCCTCGAGGACGCCATCGCATGCGGGCATTCCGTCGGTGAATACACCGCCCTCGCATGCGTTTCCGGGGTCCTCGATCTCGAGGCGCTGCTGGAGGTGGTGTTCCATCGCGGCAGCAAGATGCACGACATCGTGCCGCGGGACCACCTGGGCCATTCCAACTACCGGCTGGCCGCGATCCGACCGTCGCAGATCGACCTCGACGACGCCGACGTTGAAGGTTTCGTTTCTCGAATCGCAAACCGCACAGGCGAATTCCTCCAGATCGTGAACTTCAACCTGCGCGGCTCGCAGTACGCCATCGCTGGCACCGTGCGCGGCCTCGAGGAGCTGGAAGCAGAGGTGGAGCGGCGGCGCGAGCTCGCCGGCGGCCGGCGGTCGTTCATCCTGGTGCCCGGTATCGACGTGCCGTTCCACTCCTCGGTGCTGCGCGTCGGGGTGGCCGACTTCCGCCGCTCGCTGGACCGTGTCCTACCGCATGGCAACGATCTGAACCTGATCATAGGGCGTTACATCCCCAATCTGGTGCCCAGGCCTTTCAGCCTGGACCGCGACTTCATCCAGGAAATCCGGGATCTCGTGCCCGCCGAACCGCTCGACGAGATCCTCGCCGACTACGACACCTGGCGCAACGAGCGGCCGAGCGAGCTATGCCGCAAGGTCGTCATCGAGCTGTTGGCGTGGCAGTTCGCCAGCCCGGTGCGCTGGATCGAAACGCAGGACCTGCTGTTCACCGAGGAGGCCGCGGGCGGTCTCGGTGTCGAGCGGTTCGTCGAGATCGGTGTGAAGTCCGCGCCGACCGTCGCGGGCCTGGCGGCCAACACCCTGAAGCTGCCTGAATATTCGCACAACACCACCGAAGTGCTGAACTCCGAGCGCGACGCTCAGGTGTTGTTCGCCACGGACACCGATCCGGAGCCGGAATACGAAGACGAGCCGGGGGTGCCCGACACCACGGAAGCCGAAGTCGCCGTCGACTGATTCACCGACGGCGTCGGCCGCACCGGCAACCGCGCCGACCGGCGCTCCGCGGCCCGCCGACATCGATTTCGACGCCGCCGACGCGACGCTCGCGTTGATCGCGTTGTCGGCGAAGATGCGCATCGATCAGATCGAGGCTCTGGATTCGATCGAGTCGATCACCGACGGTGCGTCGTCGCGACGCAACCAGCTGTTGGTAGATCTGGGCTCCGAGCTCAACCTCGGTGCCATCGACGGCGCGGCCGAGGCCGACCTGGCCGGGCTGAAGGGTCAGGTGAAAAAGCTCGCACGCACCTACAAGCCGTTCGGCCCGGTGCTATCCGACGCGATCAACGACCAACTCCGCACGGTCCTCGGACCCTCCGGTAAGCGGCCGGCCTACATCGCCGAACGGGTCAAGAAGACCTGGGAGCTCGGCGAGGGCTGGGTCAAGCACGCGACAGGCGAGGTGGCGCTCGGCACCCGTGAGGGTTCCAGTGTGCGCGGCGGCGGCCTCGGCGGCCTGCACGACGGCGCTCTCACGGACGCGGCGAGCGTCGACAAGGTCATCGACGCCGCAGTGTCAGCGGTGGGCGCCCGCAAGGGTGTGGCGGTCGCATTGCCCGCGGCGGCAGGCGGCGGAGGCGGTGTGGTGGATTCCGCCGCGCTGGGTGAGTTCGCAGAGAGGGTGACCGGCCCCAGCGGTGTGCTCGCCTCGGCGGCGCGCCTCATCCTCGGCGAGCTCGGCCTTGACGCCCCGGTCAGTGCGCCGGAGGCGACCGACGCCGAGCTCATCGACCTGGTCACGGCCGAATTGGGTTCGGACTGGCCGCGTTTGGTGGCGCCGACGTTCGACGGCCGCAAGGCGGTGGTGTTCGACGACCGCTGGGCCAGCGCCCGCGAGGATCTGGCCAAGCTGTGGCTGCTCGACGAGAGCGAGATCGACGCCGACTGGCCGCGGCTCTCGGAGCGGTTCGAAGGCGCGGGCCATGTCGTCGGCACCCAGGCCACCTGGTGGCAGGGCAAGGCATTGGCCGCGGGTCGCAACATCCACGCCTCGCTGTACGGGCGCGCGGCGGCCGGCGCGGAGAACCCGGGCAAGGGCCGCTACACCGACGAGGTCGCGGTGGTCACCGGCGCGTCCAAGGGATCGATCGCCGCGTCGGTCGTAGCCCAGCTGCTCTCGGGCGGTGCGACGGTCATCGCGACCACGTCCAAGCTCGACGACGACCGGTTGGCGTTCTACCGCACCCTCTACCGCGACAACGCGCGCTTCGGCGCAAAGCTGTGGGTGGTGCCCGCCAACATGGCGTCCTACACCGACATCGACGCGCTGGTTTCGTGGGTCGGCACCGAACAGACCGAAAGCCTTGGACCGCAGTCGATTCACCTCAAGGACGCGCCAGACCCCGACGCTGCTGTTCCCGTTCGCGGCTCCGCGGGTGGCCGGCGATCTGTCCGACGCAGGGTCGCGCGCCGAGATGGAGATGAAGGTGCTGCTGTGGGCGGTGCAACGGCTGATCGGCGGGCTGTCGCACATCGGCGCGGAACGCGATGTCGCGGCGCGGCTGCATGTCGTGCTGCCCGGCTCGCCGAACCGCGGCATGTTCGGTGGCGACGGCGCCTACGGCGAGTCGAAGTCCGCCCTGGACGCGGTGGTGTCGCGGTGGAAGGCCGAGTCGTCGTGGGCGCAGCGGGTTTCGTTGGCACACGCGCTGATCGGCTGGACCAAGGGCACCGGGCTGATGGGCCACAACGATGCGATCGTCGATGCGGTCGAGGAAGCCGGCGTGACGACGTACACGACCGACGAGATGGCCAGAATGCTGCTCGATATGTGCGACATCGAGTCCAAGGTCGCAGCGGCACGCGAGCCGCTGCAGGTCGACCTGACGGGCGGGCTGGCAGACGTCGAGCTCGACCTGTCCGAGCTGGCGGCCAAGGCTCGCGAGGAGATGACGGGCGAAGCGGCCGACGACGACGACGATTTGCCCGGAACCATTCGTGCGCTGCCCTCGCCGCCTCGCGGCTACCGGTCCGCGCCACCGCCGGCGTGGGACGACCTCGATGTCGATCCCGCCGATCTGGTGGTGATCGTCGGTGGTGCCGAGATCGGCCCGTACGGCTCGTCGCGGACGCGGTTTGAGATGGAGGTCGACGACGAGTTGTCGGCGGCCGGTGTGCTCGAGCTGGCGTGGACGACCGGTTTGGTCAAGTGGGAAGACGATCCCACTCCGGGCTGGTACGACACGGAGACCGGCGAGCTGGTCGACGAGGGTGAGCTGGTGGAGCGTTACCACGACGCCGTCATCGCACGGGTGGGCATCCGTGAGTTCGTCGATGACGGTGCGATCGATCCCGATCACGCTGCACCGCTGCTGGTTTCGGTGTTCCTGGACAAGGACTTCACCTTCGTGGTGTCGTCGGAGGCCGACGCTCGCGCGTTCGTGCAGTTCGATCCCGAACACACGGTGATCTGGCCGGTGCCCGAAAGCAGTGATTGGCAGGTCATCCGCAAGGCGGGTACCGAGATTCGGGTGCCGCGCAAGGTGAAGCTGTCGCGCACGGTCGGCGCGCAGATCCCCACCGGGTTCGACCCGATGGTGTACGGCGTCAGCCAGGAAATGATGAATTCGATTGACCGGGTGGCGATCTGGAACCTGGTCACCACGGTCGACGCGTTCCTGTCGGCGGGCTTCACCCCGGCTGAGCTGATGCGCTGGGTGCATCCCAGCCTGGTGGCCAGCACACAGGGCACCGGCATGGGCGGCCTGACGTCGTTGCAGACGATGTATCACGGCAACCTGCTGGGTCGGAACAAGCCGAACGACATCCTGCAGGAGGTTCTGCCGAATGTCTTCGCCGGACACGTCGTTCAGTCCTATGTCGGCAGCTACGGCGCGATGATCCATCCGGTCGGCGCGTGCGCCACCGCGGCGGTGTCGGTCGAGGAGGGTGTCGACAAGATCCGGCTGGGCAAGGCGGAGTTCGTCGTCGCCGGCGGCTATGACGACCTCACGCCCGAGTCGATCACCGGCTTCGGTGACATGGCCGCGACCGCCGATACCGAGATGATGCGCGCCAAGGGCATCAGCGACGCCAAGTTCTCCCGCGCCAACGACCGCCGCCGGCTCGGGTTCGTCGAGGGTCAGGGTGGTGGCACCATCCTGCTGGCCCGCGGCGACCTGGCGCTCAAGATGGGCCTGCCGGTGCTCGCGGTCGTGGGCTATGTGTCGTCCTTCGGCGACGGCGTGCACACGTCGATTCCCGCTCCGGGACTGGGTGCGCTGGGCGCCGGTCGCGGCGGACAGGAGTCGGTACTGGCGCGCTCGCTGGCCAAGCTCGGCGTCGGCCCCGACGACATCGCGGTGGTGTCCAAGCACGACACCTCCACGCTGGCCAACGACCCCAACGAGACCGAGCTGCACGAAAGATTGGCGGCCGCGCTCGGCCGCTCCGCGGGCGCACCACTTTTCGTGGTGTCGCAGAAGAGCCTGACCGGGCACTCCAAGGGCGGTGCCGCGGCGTTCCAGATGATGGGGATGTGCCAGATGCTGCGCGAGGGCGTGCTCCCGCCGAACCGCAGCCTGGACTGCGTCGACGACGAGATGGCCGGTGCCGCGCACCTGGTGTGGTTGCGCGACACCCTGCGGCTGGGGGAGAAGTTCCCGCTGAAGGCGGGTCTGATCACCAGCCTCGGGTTCGGCCACGTGTCCGGTCTGGTCGCGCTGGTACACCCGCAGGCGTTCCTGGCCGCGCTGAGCCCCGAGCAGCGTGACGATTACAAGCGTCGCGCCGACGCCCGCGTGCTCGCGGGTCAGCTCAGGCTGGCCTCGGCGATCGCCGGCGGGCGCCCGCTCTACGAGAAACCGGCCGACCGCCGATTCGGCCACGACGCCCCCGAAAAACGACAAGAAGCCGACATGCTTCTCGACCCGGCGTCACGGCTCGGCGACGGCGACGTGTACATGCCCGCGCAGCGCACGTGAGGTTTCGCCGACGAAGTGGCTACCCGTTAGGGACGTTGAAGATCGCTCGGTACGTTTCCCCGCCGGGAGTACGCGCGTTCATAATTGGACACGATCGGCGTAACGTCACCCCGGATCGCTTCATCGGTAGCATGGCCTCCCAGAGGCGCCCGCGTACCGGATAGGAAATCACGTCGGCGGTCGGTTTGAGATTGTGGACGGTCCAGCCCAACACGACTGGAGCACCGCCCCTTCACGATCTCCGCCCTCGGTCAGCCGCCGGAAGGGAACCGGTTGAACTCGCGCGGCATCGCTTCGTTTCGCTGCGTCGACTTATTACGGTGGGTGACCTCCTGGTTCGCGGTCCTGTGATTGCGATCGCACTGTCGATTTGCCGCCGAGCGAGCGTGGAGGCTCTCAATACCTTGTGCCGCAGTCTGATTCGCCAAGAGTCCAACTGGCGGCGTAGTGAGTGCCTTCTTGGTGATCCCGGCGACTACATGCATCCTGGGGTAACGCGAACCACTTTCTGATGAAACAATCATCGTTGAGGGTATCATCAGTATCAGATGTTTCCGGCGGCTTGCTCTGCCCACGGCCGGAGACACGCATACGACGTCGACAGCCTGGGACACCAGACCGCTTCGAACGCAAGTAAGACCAAAACAAGAACGATACGGAGAAAGCAAATGAAAGCAGCAGTTGTTAAAGCCCTCGGCACGCCACCGGTGTACGCCGATTTTCCGGACCCACAAGACCACGACGGCGCAGTAGTGGCGACCGTCGAAGCCGCCGCGCTGAAGAACCTTGACCGCGTCATGGTCTCGGGTAAGCACTACAGCGGCGCCCAACTCCCGCTGCCCATGGTCGCTGGCGTCGACGGGGTCGCTCGACTCGACGACGGGCGCTTGGTCTACGCCAACGTGCGGCCGCCGTACGGGATGATGGCCGAGAAAACGCTCATCAATCCCGCCGCGGCCATCGAATTGCCCGAGGGCATCGACCCTGTACTTGCCGCGGCAGTGCCCAATCCCGCCCTGTCGGTGTGGCTGTCGTTTGAGCACCGCGCCCGTATCCGGCCGGGCCAGCACGTGCTCGTGCTCGGCGCCACCGGGGTCACCGGTTCCCTGGCCGTGCAACTGGCCAAAGCCGCTTTCGGTGCCGGCCGGGTCGTTGCGGCTGGCCGCAACGCAGCTCGCCTCGAGTGGCTGCAGACAGTGGGCGCCGACGCCGTAATCAATTTGGGCACAGATGACTTGGGGACGCGTGTCGCCGCAGAACATCGGGCGCAACCCTTCGATGTGGTGCTCGACTATCTGTGGGGTACACCCGCCGAGCAGGTGCTAGCGGCACTGGGCAACGCGTCGTTTCATGTCACCCGTTTCGTGCAGATCGGGGACATGGCCGGCCCGCATGTCACCTTGCCAGCCGGGACCTTCCGAAGCGCCGGCATCGAACTGGTCGGGATGGGGATGGGCAGTGTGCCGGCCGACGCTGTGACCCGCGCAGCTGTCGACCATCTTCCGCGATTATTCGAGTTGGCCGCCAGCGGCCAGCTTCACCTGCAGACCCAACGGCAGCCATTGAGCCGGGTCGAGGACATCTGGACAGGACAGGAAGCCTCCGGCACCCGGGTAGTGCTCGTCCCGTAGCAACCAACTCCGATCGGTTGGCCGCTATCCCCGGACACTTCGCTAACACGAAGGCGACCCAGTCTTCGCCGGCTGTTTCAGGTCGAAGTAGGTAGGCAGTTTGGAATGGCTGCAACAACCGCCAATTCAATAGCCGTCAGACCTTGCCCATGCCGGTAACCAGAAGTAAGACACCGATTGAGCCGACGACGAGAGCGGGGATGGCCTGGCGGCGCTCGCTTATCCAAAGGTTCAGCCGCTGCACGACGGCTAGCGTCTTCGCAGGCGTTGCGAGATAGGTGATGAGCGGGACCTCGACGACGGTAAACGCCACGACGGTGAACATAACGGCCGCGCCGAGTTGCTCAGCGGCAGTTGCCCCAGAGGCCAGAATCGCGACCATCGCCGCCAGGTACTCCACAGGTGGCGTTGCCAATGCGAGGCCGGCGACAAACGCGACGACCAATGACCCGCCTTCGAGTTGGCCCCGAATCGACAGTCGGCTGGATCCCGTCGCTGTGTTGGGCTCTAGCAGCAGGACCGAAGAATCACCGCCGGTCACCGGCACGGGCGCGCGCTGGCGTGCCCAGAGGCGCGCCGCAATCAGTACCGCGAACACACCAATCGCAACCTGTATGCCCGCAACCGTCGGGCTGCTGCTGGCCAAATTCACTTCTCGCATGAGGGAGATCGCGAAGTCGCGTAGAAAAAGCAGCACAACCAACGCGGTGGCGATTCCCGCTGCCATGCCGCCGAGCCAGAAGACAAACAGATTGAGCATGGGCCGTGGTCGCGAAATCAAGAGCGCCGTGATCCCGATCCGAACCGGGTCCAATGCCACTAGAAGTGACAGCACGAGAACCGCGCTACTCATGTCCGACACCTACTTCCCAACGATGCCTCTGTGCTAATCCAAGAATTGGCACAGCAGTCGCGGGGGCTGATGGAGCGGGTGTTGTCGCTGATGGGGAACCGCTCGTGCAGCCGCGCAAGCGGTTTCGGTGCCCACCAGTTGAACCGGCCCATGACGCGCATGAACGACGGAACGAGCAGCATGCGCACCAGCGTTGCGTCGCCCAGACACTGCCAGCGTCAAACCGAGCCCGAACATTCGCATGAACGACACCTCGGCGGCGATCATCGCGGCGAATGAGATCGACATGATCAGTGCCGCGGCGGTGATCACCCGGCCGGTGTGGGCCACCCCGAGCGCCACGCTTTCGTCATTGTCGGCGTGTGTCCGGTTGGAAGCCAGCCAGTATTCGTGGATCCGCGACACCAGGAATACTTCGTAGTCCATCGACAGCCCGAACCCGATGCAGAACAACAGCGCGGGCATGGTCACCACCAGCGTGCCGGTGGCGGTGGTACCCAATGCGCCTAGGTTCCCGTCCTGAAAGATCCACACCAGTGCGCCGAACGTGGCTGTTAGCGATAAGCCGTTGAGCACAAGCGTTTTCAGCGGCAACATGACACTGCCGGTCATCAGTAACATCAGTACGAATGTGATCGCGGCAATGGCGGCGAGGACGATGGGCACCCGGGAGGTGACGGCGTGGGCGGTGTCGCGGTTGATCGGTGTGGTGCCCGTCAGAAGCGCGTGCCGGCCTGCGGGACCGGGCACGGCGGTTAGCCCATCGAGCTGTGTCTCGGCGGCCTGCGAGTACAAGGGCGCGGTGCTCGTGACGGTCAGAAAGGCGCTGCCGTCGCTGACGGCGGTCGAGGCTGAGGGCGGTCCGACAAGACTGCCACTGACGAATGTCCCGTCAGGCGCCGACACCGACGACACCGCGGGCACCTGCGAGAGTTGCGTTGCGTAGCGGCCCATCTCAGCGGCGCTGATCCCATCGGCATCGGGAATGACAATGGTCACGTTCGTCGCCAGGTTGTCGGTGAAATCGGCGCGGAGCTGATCACCGACTTGGCGCGCCGAGCTCGTTGTCGGTAAGACGCGATCGTCGGGCAGACCCCAGTTCGCCGAGGAAAACGGCAAGCCCAGCGCGACCAACAGCGCGGCACCGGCGAGCCCGACCGGGATGGCCCGGCGCATTGCGAATTTGGATAAGCGGTAGAAGAATGTCTGCTCCACCGGGCGATGGACGGGTTCAGGCCGCCGCAGCAGCATGCGCACCAGCCTGTGAATATCCAAGGAGTCCAATCGTGGGCCGAGCAGAGCAATGGCCGCCGGCGTCACCACGATCGCGGCGGCGGCGGCGAGCACCACCACCGCGACGCCGGCGTAGGCGAATGACTTCAGAAAGTACATCGGGAACAGCACCATCACCGACATGGACAGCGCCACTGTCATAGCCGAGAACAGCACCGTCCTGCCAGCAACCGCCATCGTGCGCATAAGCGCCTCGTTACGTTCTGCGCCGGTGGCAAGCTCATCGCGGAACCGGCTGAGAATCAGCAGCGTGTAATCGATTGCCAACGCCAGCCCCATTGCGACGGACAGATTCAGCGTAAAGATCGAAACGTCGGTCGCGTAGGTGATCGCGCGCAGCACGGCCATCGAACCGAAGATCGCCAAGCCGCCGACCGCCAACGGCAGCGCCGCCGCCACCAGGCCACCAAACACCCACACCAGAACCAGAAAGCTCAGCGGGATCGCGATGAATTCCATGAGCTTGAGATCTTTTTGAGTCTGGTGGTTGATCTGGTTAGCCGTCATTGCCTCACCGCCGGCACGCACCGTCACGCCGTCACGGTCGTACACCAATTCGTTGCTGAGAGTTTCGGCGTGCTGCTGCGCTGCGTTCTCATCGCCGGCGATTCCCACGACGATCAGGCCGGTGTTGCCGTCCTCGCTGATTAGCGACCCTGACGCGGACGAAGGTGCGGTCCATGGCGAAATCACCTGAACCACATGGGCCGAGTTGTGCAGCTGATGCACGATGTCGGTGCCGACAGCGCGGGCGGCATCGCCTCGCGCGCCGGAATTGGCGCTGACGGTGATCAGCATCTGCGTGTCGCCCTGATCGAACTTGCCGGCCAACAGCTGGGCGGCATGCGCGGAATCCGCGGTCGGATCCGCGAAGCCGCCCGCCGACAGGCTGTTCGCAGCAGGTATGCCGAACACCGCCGTGCCAGCCAGGACAAGGAGCGCGACTGCGATGATGCGCCGCGGCGCACGAATGGCCAGCCGAGCAATAGCCTCTAACAATTTTCCTCCGCCTCGGGTTCCTTTGGTGTGTTTGCCCATGATCAGCGCTTCGTACGGCGCGCCGCGCCGGGCGATCGGTCTGGATCAGAACCGAATCACGGCGCCTTCGATGGTGAGCCCCGGTCCGAAAGCCAACAGGACCCCGTACTCACCTCGGCGCGGCTTATCGACTCGCAGAATGTTTTCGAGTACCAGTAGCACCGTCGCCGAGGCACAGTTTCCGGCGTTCGCTAAGACGTCCCAGCTGGCCCGTAGTTGCTCCGGCTGCAACGCCAACTGTTTTCCCAGCACCCGCAGGATCTTCGGGCCGCCTGGGTGAATACCCCAGTGGCTGACATCGCTGGCCGAAAGTCCCAGCGGTTGAAGGAGTTTGATAAGAAAGCCTTCGATGTTCTCTTGGAGCACCGTCGGCACGCCGGCGGCCAGCGTCATCCAGAATGACTGGTTGCCGATGTTCAAGCTCATCATCTGGTTTTGGTCGTAGAGTTGCTCCGTGTGCGTGCGCATGAATTGGATCCCGGCACCGTCGGGCGCGGACCCCATCAGCATGGACACGCTGGCATCGCCGAAGAGCGCCTGTGTGATCAGAGATTCCGTCGGATCTTCCTCGGGCATCGGCGCGTCGCGGACGTGGGCCGAACTGAGCTCGGTGCAGTTGCAGATCACCAGCTCATCGGGCCGCGCGGTCACGCTGTCCATGGCGACTTTGATGACATTGAGTGCTGCATAGCAACCCATGTGGCCGATGAACGTGCGCCGCAAATCCGACCGCAGCCCAAGCTCTTTGGCTAGCAGGAGATCGGGGCCGGGATTGACGTAACCGGTCGAACAGGCCATTACGAAGCTGCCGACGCGGTCCCTGTCGAAACCCTCGATTGCTTGACTGATCGAACGCGAGGCCACATCGTTGACGGCATCGGCATGAGCTGCCATCCGATCACCGGTGAGCATGGTGCAAACTTCCCGCAACGTATGCGGGTCCCACATGATGTGGCGCTTCTGCACTGTCGTCGACTCGATGATGCGCCGCCCGAACCGCACCTGCGGCGACATGTGTTGAAACAAGAGTTCCCAGCTGTCCTGCATGCTGATCTGGAACGGCGGGTGCGCCGACGCCATGCCCAGCAGGGTGGGCCGCAGGCGCACGCCATTGGTCGCCAGATGACTCGGCGAGGGCGCGCCCCCCGAGGGTGAATCAATGGTGGCGTCTTTCAGGTACATGACTGTCATTCCCTATCGCTTGGTGGTAGCAGGCGGGCGGCTGGGCGCCGTGCGAATCTCGCGCGCGCGTGCGACAGCTGACCGTGGGCTGCTGCGGCCAGCAGCCTTGCGGCAGTGACCTTCTTGGGTGGCGACAACGTGCCTGCCAGCCACTGATTGCGTGCTTCACGCCGTCGCAGCTTGCCGCTGCTGGTGCGCGGCAACGTGCCCGGTGCCAGCAGCTCAACCTGTGCGGGTCGAATGCGCGTGCGCTCCTGAACGCGCGCCGCCACCTCGTCTGCCAGGTTTGGGCCGCCGTCGGTAGTGGTCTCGACGAGCATGGCCAGCGCCTCGTCGTCGGAGCCGTCGGGGACGAACCCCACGGCGACTGCGCATCCGGTACGAACCCCGGGTAGCGAATCCAACGCTGCCTCGAACTCCTCGGGTGCGTGGTTGGCGCCGCGCACGACGATGATGTCTTTGTGCCGTCCGCACACGAAGAGTTCGCCGTCGTGTGTGAACCCCAGATCGCCCGAGTCCAACCAGCCGTCGTGGATCGCCTGATCGGTAAGGTCGGTCCGGCCGAAGTAGCCGGCCATGACGCTGGGCCCGCGAACGAAGATGTGCCCGACGCGGCCGGGGGGCAACGACACCCCGGCCGCGTCGCGGATCTCCACCTCCACGCCGGCCAGCGGGCGGCCTACGCTCACCAACTCTTTGGTGCCCGGCGCGACGACCCCCTCGAGCGCCAGCTTCTCGGCGTCCGCGCCGATGGTGTGAAACGATGTTCCGGGCGGCTTGAACGTCACGGCCAGCGAGGCCTCTGCCATCCCGTAGCACGGTGTGAGCGCCGACGCTCGCAACCCCCAGCGCGCGAATCGCTCATCGAATCGCCGCTGCACCGCCGCGCTGACCGCCTCCGCTCCATTGAGCGAGACCCGCCATGAGGACAGGTCCACACCGTCTAGTTCCTCGTCGCTGATCCGACTCATGCACAGACCGAACGCGAAGTTGGGTGCCGCCGTGACCGTTCCCCGGTGTCGTGAGATGGCCCGAAGCCATGCACCGGGGACCGCGACGAACAGCTCAGGTGGCAGCAGGACCAGCCTGCACGGAAAGTAGAACGCGGACAACAGATTACCGATCAATCCCATGTCGTGGTAGAGCGGCAGCCATGTCACGCCGACCAGCTTCGGTGCTCCCTCGTCGATGAGGTAGCGCTCGATCGAAGCAAGGTTTGACAGTAGGTTGGCATGCGTAAGCGCCACGGGCTTGGGATCGTGCGTGGTGCCCGACGAGAATTGGATCAAAGCCACGTCGTCGGGAGCGGCCCATATCTCGAGCGAGTACGTGCCGCGCAGGCTGGACGCGGTTACACAGCCGAGGCGAGGATTCGCGCGCTCAACCGCGGCGCCGAGGAACCGGCGGATGCGCTCGTCGGTGATAACCAGTGCCGCGTCCACCGCGCGCAGCATGGCGGCCGTCTTCGCGTGGTATTCCTCGAGTTTCCCTAGCCGCACGGGCGGATACAGCGGAACCGGGATCGCACCCGCGCACAGCTACGCCGAACAAGCACTCCACAAACTCCGGACAGGTCGGCAGCACGAGTGCGACGCGATCGCCCTTGCGCACGCCGCGAGCCACCAGATCCGCAGCGATGGACTGGGCGCGCTGTCGCACGCGTTCCATCGGGACTTCCTGGTCTTGCTCTTTCCGGTCTACGAAGAACAGGCTCTCCTGACTCTGAGCCGCCCCGGCGAGCATGTCGGTCAAAGTCGCGTACTTCGGACGTATCGCGGCCGCGCCCTTCATGACTGCTGCTCGATGTGTCGGAAAACCAAAACCGCGAGGTCGCCGAAGGTCCGCAGATCATCCGCGTCCTCCTCGTCCAGAACGATGTCGAAGTGTTCTTCAATCTTGAAGACGAGCGAGATGATCTTCAGCGAATCCAGCCCCTGACTCTGCAGGGATGAATCGGCTGCGAGATCGAAGTCTCCCGCGTCTTTTCCGACGAGAGCGATGATCTGCTGGGTCACCGCCTCGAGGGTTACGACGGAGCTTGTTGTGAGCATGTCCGTTAGTTTTGCGTATGAGCGGCTTCGTGTCGGCACCGCTGGCAACCAATTGGTTTGGGTGGCAGCACTACCTGCCGCCGGACGACAATCTCAATAAGGAAAGTGAAAGACGTTGTGGAAGAGTCTTATTGCATAGGCTGGCCCGCGAACCGAAGGCAGCCATCGAACCCGTGGCTGCACACCGCTACTCATCACGATGTCGGATCATCGTGGAACCGTTCTGGCGTAACTTCTTTCACCGCTCGAGCATCCCACGGCTAGCGTCTCGGCGTGCGGCTCAACCCCCGTGCGCGGCCTTAGTGCTGTTGCGCAAGCTCCAGCTGCTCGGCCCGATCGTCCGTTAGTGTGTAGCGAGCCAGAAGCGTCAGCGCCACAATGATGGCGATGAACAGAGATGCCGGAGAATCCGAACACTATGCCCGATACGCTGGCGCCTCCGCCGGCTGGGCCTGCAACTCCGGCGCGATCGTTATCGCGGGCAACGGGAAAGCGCTCGCACAGCTGCGGTGCCTGTGAACACTTTCCTGCTCACACCAGGCTTGTCAAGGAGTCAGGCCGTGTCATTGCGGCTAGCACTACTCCGGGGGTGGCGCCAGCGATACGTGTGGTTCTCGGCCGCCTCCGATGCGCGATCCGGTTCGGCCAACAGCGATGCAACATTCATCTGCGCGGAGATCATGAGTGGTAGTGCTGGCCTCCAACGTCTATGGGTGCCAGTCGGTGCCGACACCGAACCATACACACGCCACAATATGAGACGCCAGAAGCTCAACCACCCACCGAGAAGATGTGAAATATGGCAACGATCTTGGCCTACACTTCGCCGGCGCTCGGCCATCTGTTCCCGTTCAGCGCGCTCCTCTCGGAACTGGCCGGCCGCGGTCACAAGATTCATCTGCGCACACTGTCCACGGGTGTGGAGATGGGGCGCGGACTCGGTTTCACCACTGATGCCATCGATCCGCGAATCGAGTCGATCGTGCACGAGGACTGGAAGGCTTCAAACCCCCGTGCTGCGCTGAAGATGGCGGTCGACGTCTTCTGCCGACGCGCCGCGTACGAAGTCGCTGACTTCGCCGATGCGGTCACGCGAACACGCCCCGACGCGTTGATCGTCGACGTAAATAGTTGGGGTGCCATGTCAGCCGCCGATGCGGGTGACATACCGTGGGCATCGTTCTCGCCCTACACGCCGGCTCTGCAATCACCTGGAGTGCCGCCCTTCGGGATGGGTCTGGCTCCATTGCCCGGCCTGCTGGGCCGGGTTCGCGACGCCGCGCTGCGACCCATCGTAATGGGCATGATCGAGAAGGCGGTTTTGCCGCCAGGCAATAAGATTCGCGCGAGCGCCGGCGCGCCACCGGTCACGTCGGCGGATGAATTCATGCGGCGTGCGCCGCTGATGCTGGTGGCAAGCGGGAAGCCGTTCGAGTACCCGCAGACAAATTGGGGCGATGCCGTACAGATGATCGGCCCCTGCATGTTTGAACCGCCTATGGATACCGTTCCCGACTGGCTCGAAGCGATTGACCGGCCGATCGTCTTGGTCACAACGTCATCGCAAAAGCAGGCCGATGCGGAGCTTGTCATGACAGCGATGACCGCGCTCGCAGACCAGCCGGTACATGTGGTCGCGACACTACCTGCCGGGCTACCAAGCGACGTCACGGTCGGAGCCGAACGCGACGGTGTTCGAGTTTGTGCCGCACGGCCCCGTATTGGATCGCGCGGTGTGCGCTATAACTCATGGCGGGATGGGCGCGACCCAAAAGGCGCTCGCCCGTGGCGTTCCGGTGTGCGTGGTGCCGTTCGGGCGTGACCAATTCGAGGTCGCACGGCGGGTGGAGGTGGCCCGCTGCGGCACCCGGCTGCCGGCGAAGAAGCTGACCGCAGCTCGGCTGTCGGCTAAGGTTCGACAAGCGATGACCATGACAGACGGCGCACGACGGGTCGCGGCGGGCTTCGCAGCGACCGGCGGCGTCGCCCGTGGCGCTGACCTCATCGAGCAACGCGTGCTCAGCTGCAGGTCGTCAGCCAGCGAGAATGCGTGACTTCACGCTGCCGACACGGAGCCATGACTACACCGAGCATCAAACCTTTCGCTGCAGACTTCGCGAAACACACTGGTAGCACGTTGGCTTCAGACGGTCTGTCACAGCTGATGACTAATTTCATCTTCGCGCATCGACTCGTGGGGTCCACCGGCCGCTACGCAGATGCTTGGTTCCCTGCGTTCCCGCACAGGCCTGACGGATTACGCGCAACGTCTGGACGTCGTCCGGACCGCGGCCTCCGACGCTGGGCGCGACCCAACGACCATCCTTCCCGCCGTCGAGTTCCTGGTGGTCACGGGCGCCAAGTCGCGATGCAGTTGACGAGGCGTTGAACTCTGAAGTCCTCAAGTTCCTTTCGCTAACCGCATCAGACGAGGTATTCACCCGCCATGGTGCGCACGATCCATTGGGACAAGGATTCTCCGGTTCGCAGGATCTCGTGCCGCACGCCATCGATGAGCAGACGGCGCTGTCACACGCGGCTCAAGTTCCGCCATCGGTTTCACGCGAAGTGTTTTTGAGCGGCACACCCGATGAAGTGATCGACCAGGTAGCACAGTGGCGCGATCGCGGAGCACGCTATGTGGTCGTCGCGGACGTCAGTTCACTACAGCGCAGTTTGTGCAAAGGTGTTGCGGCGACGATCCCGTTCGGCCGGATCCTGCGCGGACTCAAGAAGCTTTGAGACGCCGGCTAGCGATCGGTTTCCGCGGCGCCCAGCAACCGATTGGCGTTGCGAGTGGTTAGCGCCCGCCAGCTGTCGTCCGCAGGCTGATCGGCTTGCTCAATCGACGCAAGCTGTGCGTCCACCCCGTGGGCCGGCGTCCAGCAGTAGTCGCTGCCGTAGAGCAGCCGCTCGGTGCCAAACGCCGCGACGACAGCGGGGACTTGAAGCGGGAATGGCGTGCCGGCGATGTCGAACCACAGCCGTCTCAGCTGGCGGGGCACCCTACTGCGCGGATCATCGTCGTCGACAACGACGGTACGGAACAACTCCATGCGGTCAGCCAGCAGCGGCAGAGCGCCGCCACCATGAGTGAAGATCCACTCGATGTCGGGATAGCGCAGCAGCGTGCCGGTGAAGACAAGGTGGCTGACCGTGCGTGTGGTGTCGAATAGAAACTCCAGCATCGGCCGCGGCCGGCCCAGCGCGGTCATTTCGGCGCACGGTGGTGACGTGGGATGCACAAACACCACGGCACGGCGGCGGTTGAGTTCCCGATACAGCGGCTCGTAGCGGTCGTCGCCGAGATATACGCCTGCACTGTTAGTTTCAACGGTTATTCCGTCGCTGCCCAATTCGTCGAGTGCGAAGCCGAGCTCGTCGAGCGCGCCAGCCACGTCCGGCAACGGCAGCGAGGCGAAGTGACCGAACCGCCCGGGGTGCGCGCGAGATATCGCGGCCCCGCCCTCATTAACCTCCCGGGTGAGGCGGCGTGCGGCGGCATCATCGCCAAAGTAGGTGCCGGGTGAGGAAATCGACAGCATTGCGGTGGCCACCCCCCAGCGGTCCATCAGCCGGAGATGCTCTTCTGCAGACCATTTCGGCCAGCCCACCATTCCGTCAGGGTGAACGTGGCCGGCCGCGCGCGCGGCACTTACATACGAGTCGGTAAGGAAGTGGGCGTGCACATCGATAAGCTGCTGGTCGGTGTCGGCAACGCCCATGAGTTCCTCCAAGCGTCAAGCCACTGCCTGTTCGCAAGGTTGGATTCTGGGTTGGCCTTCCCACTATCAACTGCCGCCGCCCGCCAATTGGGTAATCTCTGCACCCTTGAGGCGACCCGCGACGAATTGCGCTGCCTGAGCTGTCATCCCAGCTTCTACGTAGGGACTGTGAGCGGCTGTGTCGTTGCCGTTCGAGCACACCGGGTCGGCGCCGTTGCACAAATCGATCGCTTTGCTTCCGTATAGCGGGCTGAGCGTGGTCAGTGGTTCACCCATGCGGTTCGATGGGTTACCGAAGACTGCGACGGCCGCGACGTGGTCAGCGACGGTTTCCGGCAACGGACTTGTGAATCCGAGGATCGTCCGACCCGTTGCGGCGAGGATATCCACGACGGCGGCACCCTGTGAGTAGCCGCCCAGCACCATTTTGGTCTGCGGGCAGGATACGGCGATGTTCTGAATGAAGACGCCTGCGTCGTTGACGCCATCGATGGCGCGCAGGAAGTCATAGGACGCCGGATACTCGACGCCATAGACAGCCACAGACTTGCCGATAACCAGCGAGCGCAGCGCGTCGACAAACGTCTCGCCGACTCGTCCGCACCGGGCGGCTCGCCGGTGCCGCGCGCAAACACCACCTGAACATCAGGGCAGGACGCTGCAGGCCTCGGCGGTGATTGAGTCGCTGATCCGCATGCGACACGGCGGGCGCGATAAGAGCGCGCCGCAAGCCAGCGTCGCGGCAACGATACAAGCGGCGACATTCGCGGTAGCACACGCCGCTTCGTCCGCGACGCGCTTACAGCCTCAATCCCAGTCGAGGTGCTCATGTTCACGCCTCTCCTTTCTTGCGGCGCTTCGCAGCGCGGCATAGCTTGTTTCTTTGCTGCTGTCAATGCGGCACCCGTTGCCTGCCGCGAGCGGGACCCCGGCGATGTGACTGTTCCAATCGCCAAAGCGTCGCGTGCCCACATCGAGATGTCGTCAGAGCTAGCCTCCAACGGCGGCACGACTAGCGCCACTGTCTTCAATGCTGACGATTCGTCACTCCTGCAACGTCGGCTACCGGATAACTGCAATGGGCGATCATGAGGTGATAGGTACGATGACGGTTGCAGACAGTCACATCCAACGTTTTGAAAGTGACTGTGACGCAGATGCAATTATGACGATTCGTCAGAATCGCGAATACCGGCTAGCAGGGCCTGACAATTGCCGTTAGCGGCAACGACATGCGTTGGCAGAAGCGTCATGCTTGATGACGAATGCGATACGCGAGAACGCGTTACATCGAAATGCCTGGTAGTAAGGCCATTTAAGTAAAAGGAGCATCATGCCGTACACCCACACTGTCTTAGGAGGCCAGCGATGACCGACCAACTCATCGGCGCCCACAACGATCTACACAGCGAGCACGGCGCCCGCGCAGGAGAACACCCGGGGCGCTCGGCCAACCCGATCGTCAAGGTGCACGACGTTCTCTGGCTGGAGTTCGAGAAGCCGGACCTGGTCAAGGCCGAGGCGTTTGCCCACTCCTTTGGTTTCGCCACGGCGCTGCGCACCAAGGACGAGCTGCACCTGCGGGGCAGCGACGCCGGCGCGCCGTGTGTGCTGATCCGCCGCGGCCAGCGCGAGAAGTTCCTCGGGCCGGCCTTCGTGGCCGCCGAGCAGTCCGATCTGGTGCGGCTGGCCGACGCGACCGGGACCACCGTGCGCCCACTGCCGGAGACCCTGGGCGGGGTGACCGTTGACCTGGTCGACCCGAGCGGGCTGCCGGTGCGGGTGGTGTCGGGCACCCATCAGCTCGAGGCGCTGCCCACCGCGCAGACGCCGCACGTGTTCAACTTCGGCCACGAAAAGGTCCGGACCAACGCGATGCAGCGCCCGCCGCGGGTGCCCACCAACGTGCAGCGGCTCGGACACATCGTGGTGCAGACTCCGAAGTACATCGAGGCCCTCAACTGGTACCTCGACACGTTCGGCATGATCGTCAGCGACTTCTCCTACTACCCCGGCCAGCGCGAGCGCGGGCCGATCCTGAGCTTCGTCCGCTGCGACCGCGGCTCCGTCCCCGCCGATCACCACACCCTGGCCATGGCGCTGGGTCCGGTCAAGCGCTATATGCATTCGGCGTACGAGGTCGCAGACCTCGACGCGCTGGCCGCCGGCGGCGAATATCTGCGCGAGCAAGGGTATTTCCGCTCGTGGGGCATCGGCCGCCACATCGAAGGCAGCCAGATCTTCGACTATTGGCGTGACCCCGACGGTTTCCTGGTCGAGCACTATGCCGACGGCGACATGTTCGACAACACCCTGGAGCCCGGTTGGGCCGCGATGCGCGCCTCCGGCCTGTATCAGTGGGGACCACCGCCGAGCAAGGACTTCCTGGGCCTCGGATCGCCGCGCGAAACCGCGAGCGAAATTGGCCTGATGCTCGACGCGCTGCGTCACGACAACGAATTCGACCTGTCCGCCCTGCGCGGGCTGTTCGCCGTAGGCAACTCCTAACCATCCGAATCCAACCCACAGAAAGAAGAACGCCGTTATGACCATCTCGATCCTGCGCACCGCCGACGCCTGGTGGGTGCAGACCACCTCGGGGGCGGCTCGCATCGACACCGACGCGACCACCACCGCCGAGTTGCTGGCCGACCGTTCGGCCATCGACGCCGCTGCCAACAGCACCGACACCGTCCCGGTGGCGAGCCTCGAGCTCGAGTCCCCGATCACGACGCCGTGCCGCGTGGTCGCTCAGGCCACCAACTACGCGTCGCATGTCAAAGACGTCGGCCGCGACCCCGCCAAGACGCCGTTGACCTTCTTCCGCAAGGCGTCCGGCTCGGTCACCGGGCCCGTTCGGTGACATCGTCAAGCCGGAGCACGTCAAGCTGCTGGACTACGAGGTCGAGATCGGCTCTGGTGTTCGGCCGCGAGCTGCCCGTGGGCACCGAGGTCACCGACGCCAACCTGGCCGATTACGTGGCCGGCTTGGTGCTCACCAATGACATCTCGGCGCGCGATGTGCAGCTGCCCAAGCAGCAGTTCTTCGAGTCGAAGTCCTATCCCACCTTCACGCCGGTCGGGCCCGCGCTGGTGCTGGTCACCGCCGAGGAACTCAAGCGTTTCGGTGAGTTGCGGCTGCGGTTGTCGGTCAACGGCGAGGTGCGCCAGGACATGCTGGTCGATGGCGACATCCTCTTCCCGCCGGTGCAGGCGCTGCAGGCGCTGTCGAAGTTCCAGAAGGTCGATGCCGGAGACATCCTGTTGACCGGAACTCCGGTGGGCACCGCACTGACCCTGCACGGCGTCACCCCGAAGGGTGACATCGACCTGGGCGCATTCCTGACGGCGCAGTTCGAGAAGAACCCCGCGTATCTGCAAGACGGCGACGTGGTCGAGGCCACCATCGCCACCGACGACGGCGCCATCGACCTCGGCGTCCAGCGCAATGTGGTGGTGTACAAATGAGCACGCAAAATAACGGCCTGCCGGAGTTCGTGCCTGTTGTGGTGATCGGTGCCGGCCCGGCCGGCATCGCCGCCGCGACGCTGCTGGGGCAATACGGCGTCGAGACCCTGGTGCTGGACCGCCATGAGACGGTCTACCCGCTGCCGCGGGCGGTGCACGCCGACGACGAGGTGGTCCGCATCCTGTCCCGGCTGGGCATCGGCGACGAGTTCGCCGCCCACAGCCGGCCCGCGCATGGTCTTCGGCTGATCGACCCGCAGATGCAGGTGCTGAGCGAAATCCCGCGCAGCACCACGCCCAGCCGGCCACGGGTTCCCGCAGATGAACATGTTCGACCAGCCCGAGCTGGAAGCGATGCTGCGTGCCAACGTCAAGCGCTACCCGTCGGTCACCGTCCACGGCAACGTGGAGGTCACCTCGGTCACCCAGAGCCACAACGGCCGGGTACGGGTGAGCTTCCTGGACCGGGTGCGCGGCGGCGAGCAGAGTGTGCAGGCCACCTATGTACTGGGCTGCGACGGCGCCAACAGCCCCACCCGTGCGGCCATCGGGGCGCACATGTACGGGCTGCCGTTCACCCAGGACTGGTTGGTCATCGACGTCAACACCGACGTCGATCTCGTCCAGTGGGAGGGCTGCCACCAGGTGTGCAACCCCGAGCGTGGCGGCACCTACATGCGGGTGTCAGAAACCCGCTACCGGTGGGAATTCCAGCTGGTCGACGGCGAGACCGTAGCCGACTACCAGACTCTGGCCGCCGTCGAGCCGCTGATCAGGCCATGGCTGGGCGACACACCGATCGACGCGTTGGAGCTGGTGCGGGTGACGGCCTACACGTTCCGTGCGCAGGTGGCCAGCCGCTGGCGCGATCGCAACGTGTTCCTCCTGGGTGACGCCGCCCACCTGACCCCGCCCTTCGTCGGGCAGGGTCTGGCTGCGGGGCTGCGCGACGCGATGAACCTGACGTGGAAACTGGTCGGCGTGCTCGACGGAACGTTGCCCGAGAGCGTGCTCGACACCTACGAGCAGGAACGCAAGCTCCACGCGGCCGCCATGATTCTGATGGCCGTGTCCGTGGGAGCGGCCATGACCGGTGGCGGGCGCGTCGGTGACCTGATCCGCCACACGGTGTTCCCGCGCATGCAGAACCTGCGTCTGCCGGGGACCCGGGTCAGTGCCGCCGACGGCGTCGCACCCGGTCTGCGCAGTTCGGGACTGGTGAAAAAATCCCGCACGCCTGGCGGGCTGGCCGGAACGCTGTGCCCCAACCCGGTACTGCAGGACGGCCAGCGGTTCGACGAGGTCGTCGGTAACCGGTTCGCGCTGATCACCTCCTCGCCGCTCAGCGATGCGCAGCGAAGCGCGCTCAGCGGCCGCGGAGCAGTCGTCGTGCCCGCCGCCGCCGGCAGCGAGCTCGATCGCTGGCTACGCGAAGGCCGCGCCACCGCCGCCATCGTGCGGCCGGACCGCGCCGTCATGCAGGCGGGCAGGAACACGGATGCGATATGCCGATGCCGTGCCCGCGTACACCGGGGCTCCTGGTCCCTCAGCGGAAAGCGAGAGCTGACGTCGATGACCGAACTGCTGGTGCTCAACGCCGGCAAACATGAGCTGCAGGCGGTGTCCCTGGATGGGACTCGCGTGCGCACCCTGGTCGCTGGACTCGACGAGTTGCCGGACGGCATCGTCGTCGACCAGCGCCGGGGGCATGTTTACTGGACGAACATGGGCGCTCCCGATGCCGGTAGTGCAATTCCCGGAGAAGAGGCCTACACCCGCAACGGGTCGTTGGAACGCGCGGATCTCGACGGCGGTAACCGCATCACGATCGTGCCGCGCGGGGCTTTCACCTGTGGTAAACAGCTGACCGCCGATTTCGAGCAGGGCGTGCTGTACTGGTGCGACCGGGAGGGCTTGCAAGTTCTGCGGTGCAATCTCGACGGCAGTGACCTGCGCCCATTGGTGGTGACGGGGAGTGGTGACGACGAGGCGCACATCGAACGCAACCACTGCGTCGGAATCGCTGTCGATGTGGATCGGCGCCTGCTGTACTGGACTCAGAAGGGCGCGCCAAATGCCGGTGAGGGCAGGATCTTTCGTGCCCCGCTCGATCTGCCGCCCGGCACGAGCCCGCAGTACCGCGACGATATCGAACTGCTGTGGAAGGACCTGCCCGAACCCATCGATCTGCATCTCCTCGACGGCGGTGCAACGCTGCTGTGGACCGACCGCGGCGACGAACCGGAGGGCAACACGCTCAACCGCGCGACCGTGCAGCCGACGGTAGGTACACCCGAGATCATCTCTCCGTGGATATCGGGAGGCGATCGGTGTGGCGGCGGTCTCCGAGTCAGAGTTCTACGTCACGCGATCTCGGTGGCAGTATCCGCCACGTCGACCTGGACGCAGGCGTCGACACCGAACTGGTGCACCTGGGCTACGGGCTCACCGGTATCGCGGTTGCCGAACTGTGAGCGGCGAAAGTGTTTCTCTCAACGGATCCAGCAGCGCTGGGTGGTGACCATCGGCCCGCCCAGCGCCGCTCCGGTCTGCGGGTCGATTCTGATCAGGCGTCCACAGCGAAGGCACCGGGCACGCAGAGATGAACGTGGTTCGACCTCTGGCACAACCTGACGCCTGCGCAAGGCACGCTTCTCGGCGGCATGTTCGTCCTCTTCGCGGGCATCGTGGCGTTCGGCACTGGTGCGCTCGACCGCAGATCGCGAGCCAAGCGCTTTCACTACGAGGAGATGAAAGCGCTTTACGCTGAGGCACTGAGAATCGGCAGGGACTTGGAACTCCTCAAGGCGGTTCCCCCAGAAGATCGCGATAAGATACTCGCCGAAAAAGTCGATACCATGCAAAGAGTGATTAGCGAGCTAGCTCTCACCGGTAATTATCAAACCGCCGATCTGGCCATCGCATACACATACCAACAGTCTGTTCAATTAGCAGCATGGTCGCGAGAATTCGAAAACGACGTCGACTGGCCAGATCAGATTCAGAAGTGGCTAGACAATATGACAGACGAAGAACGGGCCGCATTGAGAAAATATCAGCATGTGAACATCAATCGTCGGGACGTAGTACAGGCGTTACGGGAGGAGTTGGCGTTATATGTGCCACGGGGGTCACGGTATCGACGCGTGATGCGGCGACCAATCCGAGTCGAGCGATACGTCCTCAACTGACCCAGCGCCGAAGCGGTTTACCTGCATCTGAACTGCGGGAGCACGAGCCTCAGCGGCCGGGGCCATATTCTGAGTGCTAGCCGGGGCCGTCGCTGGCCGCGGCAAGCAACGGCACGATCACCTCGCTGACTGGCGCCGGCAGGCCGTGCTTACGGGCCGTACGCAGGATCACGCCGTTTCGCATGTCCCACTCGAGCGGCTTGCGGGCCTGGCGGTCGCCGAGCATCGAGGTGGCAACGTCGGGTGGGGCATTGCGGAGTCGCATGAGGATCTGCGTGATCACGTCGTCGTCGAGATTCGCGCCCTCCGCCCGCGCGACGGCTAGGCACTCCTCGAGGTACATGCTCGATAGCCTTCGCACGTCGTCGCGGCGGAACATCCCTGAGCGGCGCATGGTCAGCACCATCAGCCCGGAGACTGCGTTCGTCAGCAGCTTGTGCCAAGCCGCGGTCACAAAGTCGTCGGTAAGGCTGACCTGCCAGCCGGCATCTGCGAGGACTGCCGCGACCAGGCCACCTTCGGATGGCAACGTCAGCTCCGGCTGTCCGCGAAGCCGCACCCATCCGCCTGGTTGCGTTTCGGCGGGACACCACACGACCGCAGGTACCACAGTGGAAACCGGGCAGTGCGGTTGAACCAGTTCGATCTGTTCGACGCCGTTCTGCAGGACGCACACCGTGGTGTTGTGGTCGCATAACGTCTCTAGCCACACGCTAGCGTGGCCGATGTGGGTCGCCTTGACCGCGAGCAGCACCAGCTCGACGGGCTGCGTGACTTTGTCAGGATCGGTGCGGACCCGAACGGGCACTACGATCCGGTCGCCGCCCAAGACCGAGGGATCTGGTCGGACGTCGAGCTGGTCACGGGGGGTGCGGCCGCATAAGAGCGGTGTGCGTCCGGCCCGGTGCAAGCACGCCGCGACGGTCGAGCCGATCGCACCCGGTCCGACGACCGCAATGGTCACGCCCACTTACGCCAGGCTAGCGGGTTGTCGTTCGTGCTGGTCTCTTCGTCCACCAAACCTTCAATTTTGTGCGCGCGACCGGACTATGCTGCTCTGCACGCACATCGACGTTGTCGGTGGTCGAAATGAGTTTCCGATGGCGCAGAAACGCCCGAGGCTACCTGGCTCGGATGGGACGTCACGGCGTCGTCTCGCGGACCGCATCTCCGATGCCGGCTTGCGCTTGCGCGTCATGCGGCCGACCTTCGTGTCGCTGATGATGCGGCCGACGGCTCCACCGATTTGGTTGGGCATCGCGGTAGCTACGTCGTTGATTGTGGTCGAGACCTTTGCCGTGGTCTATCTCAAACGACTTACGGGACAGCCTTTCGGGACGTTGTACATGGTCGACGTGTTGGTGGTCTCGACGGTTTGGGGATTCGGATTGTCCGCGATCACTTCCGTCTTCACCGCCCTTGCTTACACTTACTTTCGTAACTGGCCTCATACTCATTTCGGGCCGTGGGAGCTCGGGTTCTGGCTGTCGATTGTCGTTTTTCTTTTCGTGGCGCTGTTGGCCAACACCATCGCGGCGGTAGCGCGTACCGGGGAGCGATTCTCGGACTTGTCATCGGACCTCTTGGCCGTCGTGGGGCCGGACCGATTTATCCGGGTGAACCGTGCGTGTGAGCGCGTGCTTGGCTATTCACAAGACGAAATGACGTCGCAACCCTGGATCAACCTCGTCGCGCCCGAAGATCGGGACCGTGTGCGCTCGCTGTTGGGCCCGATTGCAGACAGCACCGAGCCGGCGCGATTTGAGAGTCGAATGATCTGTAGGGACGGCTCGTGGCGCTGGGTCGAGTGGAATGTGGTGTGGCATGAAGGTCTGGCGTACGCGATCGGCCGTGATGTCACCGAGCGCCGCCGCCAACAGGACCAGTTGCACGAGACCCGAAAAATGCTCGAGGCAAGCCGTGACGGACTCAGCATCCTCGTCAAGCAGCAGGAAGCCCTGCGCCGGATGGCCACACTGGTCGCGCACGGTGTGGTCACGCCGTCCGAGGTCTATTCGGCCGTGGCCGAGGAGATGGTGCGCTGCCTGGATTGCGACGGTGCAGGCGTATTTCGCTACGAGCCCGATGGCTCGGCCGTCGTAATCGCTGTGAGCAGCAAGCCTGGATCGCAGTATCTTCCAGTCGGGGAGCACATGCCGTTCGACGACGACAACCTGCTGGCGTGGATTCTGCAGACCGGCAAGCCCGCGCGGCACGACGACGTAGAGGGCGCCCGAGGGCCTGTCATTACCCGCGTTCGGGAATTCGGAATCCGTTCCGGGGTTGGAGCTCCGATCGTCGTAAACGGCCATGTATGGGGTGCGGCCATCGTCGCGTCGTACGCAACAGGGGCTGTTGCCGTCTGACACTGAGGAGCGGGTCAGCGATTTCGCCGATTTGGTGGCGGCGGCTATCGCCAACGCTGCCAACCGCGCCGAACTGATCGCCTCACGGGCGCGGATCGTGGCGGCCGCCGACGACGCCAGGCGCCGCCTGGAACGCAACCTCCATGATGGAGCGCAACAGCAGCTGATTGCACTTGCGCTCGATGCCCGAATGGCCGCGGCGTCGGTGCCAGCCGAGCTCGATGGCCTCAAACAGCAACTGGCACATCTCGCTTCGGGCCTGACAGACGCCCATGAAGAATTGCAAGTGATCTCCCGCGGCCTTCATCCGGCCATCTTGTCCAAGGGTGGATTGCTTCCGGCTCTCAAGGCGCTGGCGCGGCGATCCGCGATTCCGGTCACTTTCGACGTCGCGGTCGACCGTCGCTTACCCGAAGCGGCGGAAGTCGCCGCGTATTACGTTGTGGCAGAAGGCTTGACTAACGCTGCCAAGCACTCACGAGCTTCCGAAGTGACGGTATCGGCCAACACCGACGATGCGAACCTCTGTCTGTGCGTGCAAGACAATGGAATCGGCGGAGCACGCGTCGGCAAAGGGTCCGGACTGATCGGCCTCTTCGACCGGGTCGAGGCCCTTGGTGGCCAAATCGAGATCGACTGCCCGCCCGAAGGCGGAACATTGCTGCATGCGCGCATCCCGCTCGAAATGGAGTGACATGCACGAACCCTCTGATCGGTTGTCCGTTTAGCCGACGCCGCAGTTTGAGAACGATTTACGAGGGCGCGGGTATCACGAATGCGTTGAGGATCGCGGACACGGTGTGATAGATGCCGGTGAGTATGACGGCGTCCATGATCCCGTTGGCGCCGAGCAGCTCCTCCGCCTCGCGGTAGAGTGCTTCGTCGAGATGATGCTCGATCGACAGGGCATGCGCGACGCGATGGGCAACCGTTTCTGTATCGCTGAGATCCTTTGGAAGCCCGCCCTCGGCGAGGATGCGCACCTCGTCGTCGGAGAGCCCGACGTGGCGGCCAACGGCGCGATGGGCGTAGAGCTCGTAGGGAGCCTGCCAGGCCGCGCCGACGGTCAAGATAATGACTTCCCTGGCGCGTTCACTGAGAGAGGTGCTTTCGTGCTCGACGAGCACGAAGTCGAAGAACGCCTTCGAGATGGCCGGGTTCAGTAGGGCAGGATTAAAGGGTCCGATGAGCTGGCCGGCCTCGATGCCAGCCTGAAAACCAGCACCCTCAGCCCACGGGACGGCTTCGTTCATCAGCCAGTCGAAGAGCTCTTTCTGTGCCGGTTCTAGTGCTTCACGGTCGTAAAGCGGGAGGCGTCCGCCCAGGGGGACTCCGTTTACGGTCATGAGTAGTCTCTCCTCAACTCTTCGTTTGCGCCGGTTCCCACCGGCGGTGTTGGCCCGTCAAGGCTGTTGGCTCAACGAAACGTTTGAACCCGTTGTCGAACACCGTCATACGGACGATGTGGTACGGCTCATCTCCTAGGGTGCAGCATTCGAGGGCGTATGTCGTTACCGGCAACCCGAATCGAGATACCCGGCCAGCCGGTATCCCGGAGTCCGGGCCGGTGTCGAGCATCACGAACCGGCCGTGCTGACACGTGAACGCGATCATTGGCGTTCCTGGTTGGAACACGAAGTCAAGAAACTAGTCGAATGCGGCGTCGCTCAGTGGTGGTCGCCGAGGCTGACGAACGTGATCGTGGCGGCGACGCCAGAGAGCAGTTGGGACACCAGATAGACCCAAAGCGTCGGCCACGAGAAAATTCCGAGCAGGGCATCGTCGAAGCTGACGCGGGGATCGAATGCGCCATTGGTGATGGCGCCAAGTACGGCGCTGCCCGCTAGCACGCTGAAGGCGATTGGCCAAGCGTAATAGTCATCGACTGTGTGGCGGACGCCGGTCGAAACCTCCAGTGCCAGAAAGCACAGCGCGCAGGTTAAGATCAGTTCGAGTGCGAACGCGGCTACGAGAGTGGGGCCCTTCAGTGTCATCGCCGCGGTGACCGCCAGCTGCCTCGGATCGACGATCGCGCGCACGCTCACCGCCGCCAACAGCCCGGCACCGAGCTGAACGAGCCAAACCGGCAGGGCGGCGCGCAGCGGAAGCCTTCGGCGAATCAGCATGGCAATGGTCAGCGCCGGATTGTAGTGCGCACCCGACACGCGACTGCCGGAGTAAACCATCGCGACTAGTGGGGCTGCGATCAACAGGGGGGAGAACCAGCTATGCGCGACGATCGCGACGCCGAATGCGAACACCAGGACGAAGTTCCCGGTGGCCTCCATCGCAAAATGTGCAGTGGACCGCCCGGCGGATGCGGCGCCGCCGGCGGCTTCGGACTGAAATTACTGCCACGTCGGATGGCCCGCGCCAGAGCTGATGACTATCCACCCTGCAACTGCAACCACCATCAGAAAGGCGAGAGTGCTTGCGAAAGAGGCGATTACCCGCCGAGGCGTCGCGAGTGGGCGCTCTTATCGGCGAGTCGATACGGGCGGGCAACTGGTTAGCGGAATCAGTGCAGTCGCACTGACAAGCGTTGCATCTACGGGTTGATGAAAGGCCCATCGTGTTGGCTAGGGCTCGTCGAGGTCGGGGACCATAATCAGGCTGCGTTCCAGGGCTTCTGCGAGCCAGGTTACTAGCCGTGCGACAATTGTGTGCATTGCTCCTCCGTTCCAGAATCGTTTCTTGTCACCTGTTGGCGATTACACTCTGCGAGTTACCCTGCGCAGTAGTACATTCCACGATGCCCGCTCTGCCGCATTCAGGCAGAACCATCGAAGAGGTGAATGCGATTGTGCAGCCTTGAGACCATTCGAACCTGACGGCGAATGCGGGAACGGGCGAGGATCGCCGCGGCGGCGTTCTCGGGGGCCGTGATAGTCGCGCCGCCTACCGCAGTGCAGCAACTCTGTTGCCGGTAGGGGCGCCATGGTAACCATGGTTGTTAGAATCACACGCTGTGATGCATGGAAGCATCCATGCTGACGGCCATTGCCTCTGACAGATGGCTGCCATACCACCCCACCCGCCAGCTTGCATCGAGCCGGCAAAGAGCACGTCATGGCTGATTCGCGCGGGGGTCTCATCGCTACCTTCAGCCGTAAGACGGCAGGTTCGGCCGAACCGGCGTCACGTTCGGTTGCCGATGTATCTCCGCGACGAATCGCTGGCCACGATTATTGGAAACCAAGTACCGATACGGGGCAATCAATGTCGTTAATCCCATCGAATGGACGGCGCGTAGCGCGTCCAACTCGTGTTGGATGTCGTGTACCCGATGGCCTTGCGAGGTAATGACTTGCCACATCGCCGTGCTCCTCGATGGTGATCTATTTCACTTGTATTTGAGGATCGCCCCGAAGAGGCACGTTGGCTTCCCGGCAGGCGCCCAAGGCTCCCCCCGGCCAGCTGCAATGGTGGAGTTCCCGCGGCAGCCCCATCTCGGCGCCACGGGCAAATCGCTGGCTGACATGCGGCGGGGTGTGTTCGGCATCGGCGCTGAGCCGCCTGCGAGCCCACCACCATTCACCCACGCGCGAGCGCGAGTCCACCCCTTCGCGAATTCATGCGGGCCCTCGATTTCCGAGCCCACGCAGAGCTGATTTTGAGATGATCCCCGTGTGATCCATGCTGCACTGACGGGAGCGAGGGAATTCCGAAGTGGACTTCCCGCAAGCACCTCGAGTGGCGGGCTGGTTACGTGACTGTGCTGACGCGGTTGCTCCGCGTCCTGGTGCCGTCGACGCTCCGTGGCGCCGTGCTGGCGATCTGCGCTGCGGCGGTCTTCCTTGTTGTGGAAACTGTTCTGGTCGTTCTTCTCAGGCGGGTCGACCCTGCGGATCCCGTCGGTGTCGTATACGCCTGGTTGATGGCAACGGCGTTGCTGGTGAACTTTGCCGTCGGCGTGGTGGCCGCGCGCGAGGCGGTTCTCGCGCTCAACGCGTCACGAGCGAGGATCGTTGCGGCTGGCGACGCCGCTCGGCGCCATCTGGAACGAGATCTACACGACGGCGTCCAACAGCGGCTCGTTGCATCGACTCTGAGACTGCGCTTGGCGGAGCAGCTTGTTCCCGGTGAACTGGACGATCTCAAGACGGAGCTGGCCGAAGTGGCGTCCGAGTTGGCCGGCGTCTCAACCGAACTGCGGGAACTGTCCCGCGGACTCCATCCAGCCATTTTGTCGCAGGGCGGCCTTGTTTCGGCACTGAAGATGCTGGCTCGTCGCTCGACGGTTCCGCTGACCCTCGATGCATCGATCGACCGTCGGTTGCCCGAGTCCGTAGAGGTGGCCGCCTACTACGTGGTGGCCGAGGCGCTGACCAATGCGGCCAAGCACGCGCAGGCCTCTGCGGTGACGGTGTCCGCATATCGAGGGGACGACCACCTTCGGATCTCGGTGCGAGACGACGGAATTGGGGGAGCCGAGCTAGGTGAAGGCTCCGGTCTCATCGGCCTGAAAGACCGCGTCGAAACCCTGGGCGGCACCATGAAAGTGGTCAGTCCGCGCGGAGGCGGGACATCCCTTCACGTCGTTATCCCGCTCAACGTCGAAAACTAGCCGCGGGAGTGACCCACTGCTCGGCGGTGTAGCCAGGCGTCGACCGGCAGGGGTAATACCGGTGACGTAACGGCCCGAGCGACCGCATAGACACACCATCGCCTCACTGATCTCGATGACTTCGACGAATGGAGCGGGAAGCAGGCTCTCGAACACCGACTGGTATTCCGGTACGTCGGCCAGAGCTGACCCATCTGTTCGTTGGCATCAACGCGGGGGCGGTACCGCTTGGGTGCACCGTCTTAGCGCGGATGCTTCTCTGGGCGAACGCGTTTGCGTAGCCGGCGAATGCCTGGCGCAGCCGGTCAGGAATCGAGCTGGTGATCACGATGGCTCCGCCGTCGCCATGTTCGAGTAGAGCGGGCAGGGCCGCCTCGATGGTGTGGTAGACGCCGCTCAGCATCACGTCCACCGCGTCGGAACGCCGCAGCCGCCTGACCTTTCTCGCCGATCATGGGCACGAACCGCCGTTGGCCAAAACGAAGTCGATCCGATCGAATTCGGAAGCTCCTCTTTCTACATCAGCTTGAGCCTTCCGAAGTTGAGGACGTCGGTTGGCTCGGCCAACGATGCGACGCCCAGTCTCACGAAGTTGATCGTTCCTCGAAAACCGCCTACGTGGCCTTCGGGTAGGTAACGCCGTGGATTTGTGCGGCAGTTCGACCGCGATGATGTCGGCGGCCTTCACGAAAGCGGAGCGCATGCGATGGACCTTGGCTATCCGCCGATCGGGAGCAGCGGGCTGGAGCGCGGAGCGCTCGCCCTGATTGCTTCGCCGTTTGGCCACTGCGCGACGCCGCGTGGGGCGAAACTGTGAGAGGTGCGGCTACCGCCCGCACTAGTTCAGCTTAGTGCGAGGAGAAATCAATGAAGTACGTCTTAAGTTGGACGAACCGGCTCGGCGGCTCTTCCAAGGAAAACGAAGAGAGCGCGAAGCGCGCCTTGGAACTGTTCTCCAAGTGGCAGCCGCCTGCGGGCGTGACGTTCCACCAGTTCGTCGGCCGACTCGACGGGGAAGGCGCGTTCGCCGTGGTGGAGACCGACAACCCGACCGACATCCTCGATGCCAGCGCCAAGTTCGCCCCGCTCAAGGTGTTCAACGTCTATCCCGTCGTTGACATGACCGAATGGGCGCAGAAGCTGCAGGAGGGGGTGGAGTTCAGGGAGTCTATCGGCTGAGCCGCGCTGCCGGGGTTGCTCCTGCGGAGCCAGCCCTTCCATTCGCAAGTACCGAACGGACTCAGCGGTCCACAGGCAGATGAACGCCGTGTCGGCCATGATTTCTGCGCCATGTGCGTTTTAAGAATTAGGCGGCACTCCCCTCGAATGGGTGTTAGGTAAGAGGCGGGCTTCGCCGTACGTGGAGGTGGCCGATGGGCGAAAGCGCGGCATTGCCCGATCGGGCTCCGCCGGTGCGGGCCGAAATGCTGCACGAGAGCGAACGCACGCGCGTGACGCGGGTGTTCTTGTCGGGGCGCACGGTCATCCGCAAAGAGCCGCTGGGGCCAGACGGCCAGCGTCGACTCCAACATGAGCTGGCTTTCCTCGAGCGGCTGCGCGGGGTGATGGGCGTGGCGCAGGTGCTCGATGAACCGCGCTATCCCGGGTCGATCACGCTCGCGGATGGCGGCGAAGCGAGCCTGGCACAGGTGGTCAAGCCACTCGCGGTGGACGATCTGATCGGCCTGGCGGAGCAGTTGGCTCGGGCGGTGGCTGACATGCATGGCCGCGGCGTGATGCATCGCGACATCTGCCCGGCAAACATTGTGACGTCGTCACAGGGCGCGCCTTGCCTGGTGGATTTCGCGTCGGCGACGTCGCTGGCCGAGATACGTCCGGAGTTCGCTCACCACACCCAGATCGTGGGCACGCTGTCGTATTCGGCGCCCGAGCAGACCGGGCGCACCGGTCGGCCGGTGGATCACCGCGCCGATCTATACGCGTTGGGCGCGACCTTGTACGAGCTGGCCACCGGTGAGCCGCCGTTCGGCTCGGATGACCCATTGCGCCTCATGCATGATCACTTGGCGCGTGTGCCGGATCCGCCGAATGACGATCAATCCTGCGGTGCCGCAAGCTCTGTCGGCGATCATCATGCATCTCCTGGAGAAGGAACCCGACGACCGCTATCAGTCGGCCAACGGGGTGATCCACGACCTTGCCCAGTTGCGCGAACTCGGCGTCTCGACGACGGCCGCGCCGCGGGTCGGCGCACGCGACTTTCCGTTGCGGCTAGTGCCGCCGTCGCGGCTCATCGGGCGCGACGACGAGGTGACGACGCTGCAGGCGGCGTTTGATGACGCGCTGCGGGGCGAGTGCCGCGGTGTCCTGGTCAGCGGGGCCCCGGGAGTGGGCAAAACGGCATTGATTGACCAACTGCGCCCGGTGGTGACGGGCAACGATGGCTGGTTTGTGGCCGGCAAGTTCGACCAATATCGGCGGGATCTGGAGTTCGACGGCATCTTTCAGGCGTTTCGCGCCTTGGGCCGGCTGTTGCTGGCCGAGCCGGACGATGAGCTGGCCGAGCTGCGTGAGCGGATGCTGGCCGCACTCGGTGCGAACGCCGGTATGGCCGCCGCGGTGCTGCCGGAGTTCGCGGTGCTGCTGGGCGTGCCGCCCGAGGCCGGCGATCCGCTGACCGCCCAGGTGCGGGTGCAGCACAGCGCCGTGGACACGTTGCGGGCTGTCGCCTCACGGAAACGACCGGTGATGTTGTTCGTCGACGACCTGCAGTGGGCGAGCCCCACCTCGGTCGGCGTCATCGACCTGGTGCTGCGTGAGCAGGTGGAGGGCTTGCTGCTGGTGGGTGCACACCGCGACAGGATGGACCCGGCGCATCCACTGTCGCCGTCACTGGCGCGGTGGCGGGACCAGCCGGGCGTGACCCAGCTGCAGCTGGCGAACTTGCCCGGGCCAAGCCTGACCGCCCTGGTCGCCGAAATCCTGCGTGTCGACCAGGCTGCCGCCGGCGCCTTGGCCGAGATCATCGAGCCGCACACAGAGGGCAACCCTTACGAGACGACGGAGTTACTCAACAGGCTGCGTCAGGAGGGCGTCCTCACGCCGACCTCGACCGGGTGGCGCTGGGACGAACCGGCCGTGCGCTCACTGCTGGGCCAGTCTGAGGTGGCGGCCCGTCCGATGGCCCGGTTGGCGGCCATCCCGCCGACATCGCGCGAAATGGTCGAGGTGATGGCGTGTCTGGGCGGGCGAGCCGAGCTGTCCGTGCTGCAGGCCGCCACCGGCGAACCAGCCGACGTGGTGGAGCAGCTTCTCGCACCGGCCCTCGAAGAAGGTGTTCTGGTGGCCGAGACCGGCGTCCACGACGGCGTGCGGTTCCGTCACGACCGCATCCGCGAAGCCATCCTGGCCGAGCTGGATGCGGGGCGGCGGCGCAGCCTGCAACTCGGGCTGGCGCGGCGGCTGGCGGCCGTTCCAGAGTTGTTCGCCGTCGCCGCCGACCAGTACCTACCGGTCATCGACGCGGTCACCGACGCCGCGGAGCGGTCTCACGTGGTGGCGCTGCTGCGGCGCGCCGCCGAGCAGGCCTCACTCGTGGGAGGGTACGGCCAGGTTCACACGCTGCTCACGGGAGCGCTGCGGGTGGCAGACGCCGGCGATGCCGCCACGCTGATCGAGCTGCACACCGCCCGCCACGCCGCGTTGTACAGCTTGGGGCGGCTGGACGAGGCCGACGAGGACTACCGCATCATCGACCGGCTCACCACCAGCGTGCTGCAGCGGGTGGACGCCACATGCGTGCAGGTGCGCAGCCTGACCAGTCGCAAATCTCTTACCGACGCGATCGAGCTTGCCGTGGATGCGCTGTGCGAGCTGGGCGTCACCGTCCCGGCCGCTGACGGGCTCCCGGAATTGCTCGAGCGCTATTTCGACTATCTGTACCGGTGGCTGGATCACACCGATGTCGCTGACGATCTCGCCCGGCCCGAAATTACCGATCCGACCCTGCTCGCCGTGACGTGTCTGCTCAACGCGGCCTTTCCCCCGGCGCACTGGGCCGGCGACACGTTCACGCGGGCGTGGCTGAGCCTCGAAGCGATGCGTATTCTGCTCGACCACGGCACCGCCCGCGGCGTGCTGTTCCCCGCAAGCTATTCCACAGTCGGCACCATCGCCCTGCGCGACGACTATGACGCCGCATACCGGGCGGTGCGCCGGATCCTGACGCTGGCCGAGGCACGCGGCTATGAGCCCGACACCTCACAGGCGCGGTTCGTGTTCTCTCGCTTCAGTTGCTGGTTCGAGCCGCTCGAAATCAGTGTCCAACAGGCAAAGCGGGCTTACGAAGGGCTCGATCAAAGGTGGTGACCTGGCCACTGCCGGCTACGCCTTCGTCCAAAGTCTCACGGTGCAAGTGGATTGCGCGCCAACGCTGGATGTCTACCTCGCCGAGGTGGATGCGGCACTGGCCTTTGCGCGGAGTGTCGGCATCGAACAGATGGGCCAGTGGCTGGAGGCCTGCCGGTGGTTTGCAGGTGTGCTGCGCGGCGAAGCCGCCGCCGTATCGGCCGAGGCAGTACCCATCGACCGGTTCGCCGACAATCCGACAGCGCGTTTTGCCGCACACTTCGCACGGGCGATTACCGCCGCCATATTCGACGATCCAGCAGCACTGAAAGAGAACGCCGCCGCAGCGATGCAGTCGCTGGATTTTGTCCCAGGTAACTACGCGACCGCGGTGGCCCGCTTGCTTGCATGGCCTCGTCTTGGCTGCGGACACCCGAACTGCTGCTGCTGCCGAGCGTCCCGGTACTGCTCGCGGAACTGGAGGACGAAGTTCGATGGCTGGCCGCTCGAGCGGCCGACGCACCGGAGAACTTCGGGCACCTGTTAAGGCTGCTGGAGGCCGAGAGGTCCTGGGCCGCTGGAGAGTTCGATGCGGCCGCGCTAGCCTTCGACGCGGCACGCGGCGAGGTATCCGGCCGTCAGCGGCCCTGGCATCGGGCCCTGATCACCGAGCGCGCGGCCCGCTTTGCGCTGGCGCGGGGCCTGCAACAGACCGGTTTTGAACTTCTCGCTCAGGCCCGCCAGGAATATATGGCGTGGGGAGCAACGGCGAAAGTCGCCCAACTTGACTGGGCGTATCCGGCGCTACGGCCGCATGCCGACGCGCCCGGTGAATCGGGCGTCAACCAGGCGGGATCTGCGTCGGCAGGGCTCGATGCTCAGCACGGGATCGATCGACCTGCTGGCGATTCTGTCGGCTTCGCAGGCACTGAGCTCGGAAACGAGCATCGACGGGCTGCATTCCCGGGTCGTCGATGTGCTCGCCGCGATGACCGGCGCCACCGCAGTGCGAGCTGCTGCTGTGGAGCGAAGACCGCCAAGACTGGTTGCTGCCCGCACCGGCGGGCGGCATGAGCCCCGTCGGGGGCGCAGGCAGCCACCATGACGTGCCGGTGTCGGTGCTCCGATACGCCCAGCGGTTAAGCGAACCGCTTGTCGTCACCGACGCCACCAGCGATGACCGCTTCGCCGTCGACCCCTACTTCGCCGACATCGACCGTTGCTCGCTTGTGGCGCTCCCGATCCTCAGCCGCGGCCGGCTACGGGCGATGTTGCTGCTGGAGAATCGCCTGATCCGTGGGGCGTTCACCGCCGAGCGCCTCGACGCCGTCAAGCTGATCGCCGGGCAGCTCGCCGTCTCGCTCGACAACGCCCAGCTGTATTCCGAGCTCGCTGCGTCACGGGCGCGGGTCGTGGCCGCCGCCGACCAGACCCGCCGCCAAATCGAACGTGACCTGCACGACGGTGCCCAGCAGCGGCTGGTCTCGCTAGCGCTGGAGCTTCGCGTGGCACAGGCGGAGGTGTCGATCGGACGCAGGCGAGCTTCGGACGCGACTCGACCGCGCCGTCGAGCGGGCAAGTGGCGCACTTGAGGAGTTGCGCGATCTGTCGCGCGGTATTCACCCGGCGATCCTGACCGAGGGCGGCCTCGGTCCCGCGTTGCGGGCAGCGACCCGCCGCTCGCCGATTCCTGTTGAGCTTGACCTGTGCGACGAAGAACCTCTGCCCGAGCAGGTCGAGGTCAGCGCTTACTACATCGTCGCCGAGGCATTGACCAACGCGGCCAAGCACTCCCGGGCCTCGGCCATCACCGTCACCGTCGAACGAGATTCGGCCAGCGGCAGCTTGTGCATCGAGGTCGCCGACGACGGCGTGGGAGGCGCCGACTTCACCGGCGGCACCGGGTTGGTCGGTCTCAAGGACCGGGCAGAGGCGCTCGGTGGCCACATCGATCTGCACAGTCCCCGGGGGGCCGGAACGACACTGCGTGTCGCGCTTCCGCTCACCCAAGGCTGATGCACTTGACCATGCGATTACTCGCTGCGGACCAGTCGTTCACTCGCGATGGCAACCCATGGATGCGAACAGCGCGGGCCTCGCTTTCTTGAGTAAGTGGGCGGCGGCTGCACCCGCGACTTCAGCGACCACCAGCAGTGACGGCAAAAACCACGTTAGGAACCCGCTGTTTCCGATCAGCAGATCGAAGTTGGCGATCGCGACAGCGAGCACACCGTTCAACACCACGCCCGCAAGAAAGGGGGCGATCAGGGTCGTGAACACATTGTGCTCGAGGTTGTGGTTCCGCAGCTCGTGGTCGATTTCGAAGGCGCGGCCAGGTTCGCTTCAACAGATCAATGCTGACAGGAGGCTCCACACGATTCGTATGACCTCGGCTGATGCTCGACGTTTTCGGCTCCGGCTGACGGTTGACAGTGTTTCGGCTGATGCTCGACAGCGGTTTCGGCTGATCCTTGACACTCCCTCATCGAGGGCAACAGTTCCGAGACCCCGGTGTTTTCAGGGTTGTCGCCATATCTCTCGAATGGGTGTTAGGTAAGAGCCGGGTTCGGCCGTACGTGGAGGTGGCCGATGGGCGAAGGCGCGGTTTTGCCTGAGCGGGAGCCGCCCGTTCGGGCCGAGGTCGTGCTCGAGAGCGAACGCACACGCGTGACGCGGTTGTTCGTATCGCGGCGCACAGTGATCCGCAAAGAGCCGCTGGGACCGGACGCCCAGCGTCGCCTCCGATATGAGCTGGCTATCCTTGAGCGGCTGCGGGGGGTTGTTGGCGTGGCTCAGGTGCTGGATGAGCCGCGCTACCCCGGGTCGATCACGCTCGCCGACGCCGGCGAGGCGAACCTGGCACTGGCGGTCAAGCCTCTCGCGGTAGACCAGCTGATCGGCCTGGCGGCGGGGTTGGCCGCGGCGGTGGCGCGAATGCATGGCCGTGGCGTGATGCACCGCGACATCTGTCCGTCCAACGTTGTGATTTCTTCCGACTGCACGCCGTGCCTGGTGGGTTTCGCGTCGGCGACGTCGCTGGCCGAGATACGCCCGGAATTCACTCACCACACCAAAATTGTTGGGACACTGCCGTATTTGGCGCCGGAGCAGACCGGACGTACCGGTCGGTCGATGGATCAGCGCGCCGACTTGTACGGGTTGGGCGCGACACTGTATGAGTTGGCCACCGGTGAGCCGCCGTTCGGATCGCAGGAGCCGCTAGGGCTCATGCACGATGTTGTGACGCGCGTGCCCACACCTCCTTGCGAGGTGAATCCCGCTGTGCCCGAACCATTGTCGACGATCATCATGCATCTGCTGGAAAAGGAGCCCGACGACCGCTACCAGTCGGCGGATGGGGTGAGCCACGACCTTGCGCGGCTGGCCGAACACGGTGCGTCGACAAGGGCTGCAGCGCGGGTCGGTGAGCGGGACTTTCCGCTGCGCCTGCTGGCGCCGTCGCGGCTCGTCGGCCGCGACGACGAGGTGGTCGCGCTAAGTGCTGCGTTTGAAGATGCGCTGACAGGACGATGTCGCGGTGTACTCGTCGGTGGGGCACCGGGGGTGGGGAAAACAGCGTTAGTTGATCAGCTGCGCCGGGTGGTAACGGGCAACGATGGCTGGTTCGTGGCCGGCACGTTCGACCAGTATCGCCAGGATCTGGAGTTCGACGGCATCTTTCAGGCGTTTCACGCACTGGGTCGGCTGCTGCTGGCCGAGCCGGAAGATGAGCTGGTCGAGCTGCGGGAACGGATCCTGGCCGCACTGGGTCCGAATGCGGGCATGGTCGCCGCGGCGGTGCCGGAGTTCTCGGCGCTGCTGGGCGTGGCTCCGCAGGCCGGCGATCCGCTGACCGCCCACGTTCGGTTGCAGCACAGTGCAGTGGAAACGCTACGCGCGGTGGCCTCGCGGAAACGACCGGTGACGGTGTTCGTCGACGACCTGCAGTGGGCAGCACCGACCTCTCTCGGCGTCATAGATCTCGCCTTCAGCGAGCAAGTTGAGGGACTGCTGCTGGTGGCTGCCCACCGTGACGACCTCCACCAGGCGCATCCACTTTCGGCGTCACTGTCGCGCTGGCGACAACAGCCCGCCGTGATCCACCTGGATCTGGTCAATCTGCCCCTGGCAGACGTGGCTGTCTTAATCGCCGAAGTACTGCGGGTAGATCCGGTTGGCGCCAGTGCCTTAGCCGGGCTCATCGAGCCGCATACGCACGGCAATCCTTACGAGACGGTCGAGTTGCTCAATACGCTGCGCCACGAGGGCATTCTGACCCCGACCTCGACCGGATGGCGCTGGGACGAATCGGCCGTGCGCTCGCTTTTGGCCAGCTCGGATACGGAGGCCCGCCCGCTTGGCCGGTTGGCGGCCCTGCCGGCGGCCTCGCGGGACATGGTGGAAATGATGGCGTGTCTTGGCGGGCGCGCCGAGCTTGGCGTGCTTGCGGCGGCGACCGGCCAGTCGGCCGACGTGGTGGAGCGGCATCTGGCGCCCGCGCTCGGGAACGGAGTGCTGGTGGCCGAGACCGGGGCCCATGACGCGGTGCGGTTCCGCCACGACCGCATCCGCGAAGCCATCCTGGCCGAGCTTGGCACCCAGCAGCGTCGCAGCCTGCAACTCGCGCTGGCACGGCGACTGGCAGCCACGCCGGAATTGTTCGCCGTCGCCGCCCAGCAGTACCTGCCGGTGATCGATGCGATAACCGACGCGGCGGAGCGCAGTCACGTGCTGGCGCTGCTGCGGCGCGCTGCCGAGCAAGCCACGCTCGTCGGCGGGCACAGCCAGGCTTCATTCGCTGCTCACCGGCGCGCTGCGGGTTGCCGACGCGCGCGATACCGGCACGCTGATCGAGTTGCACACCGGGCGTCTCACCGCCCTGTTCTGTCTGGGGCGGCTGGAGGAAGCCGACGAGGACTACGGCATCGTCGAGCGGCTGAGCACCGCCGCGATGCAGCGTGTGGACGCGACCTGTGTACAGGTGCAGAGCCTGACCAATCGCAAGCTTTACACAGAGGCGATTGAGCTCGCCGTGGAGGCGCTGCGCGAACTTGGCGTTACCGTTCCGGCCGCTGACCGGCTACCGGAGTTGCTCGACCACTACTTCGACTATCTGTTCCGGTGGCTGGATCACACCAATGCCACCGATGATCTGGCCCGACCCGAAATCTCCGATCCCACCCTGCTCGCCGTGACATGTCTGCTCAGTGCGGTCTTTCCGACCGCGACCTTCTCGGGTGACATCTTCATGCAGGCGTGGCTGAGCCTGGAAGCGGTGCGGATTTTGCTCGATCATGGGAGCGCCCGTGGCATGCTCGGCCCCGCAAGCTATTCCGCAGTCACCGCCATCGCGCTGCGCGACGACTACGGCGCCGCATACCGGGCGTCGAGCCGGATTCTGGCGCTGGCCGAAGCCCGCGGCTATGAGCCCGAGACGTCATTGGCGCGGTTTGTGGTCTCTTACTTTTGTTGCTGGTTCGAGCCGCTGGAAGTCAGTATCCAACAGGCAAAGCAGGCCCGCGAAGGTCTGGTCAAAGGTGGCGACCTTGCCACCGCCGGCTACACCGTGGCCCACACATACGGGGGGCTATTAGATTGCGTGCCAAGCCTGGAGGCGTACCTCGCCGAGGCGGATAGGGCATTGGCCTTCGTCCAGCGGGTCGGCATCGAACCGATGAGCCAGTGGCTGGAGGCCTACCGGTGGTTGGCGGGTGTGGTGCGTGGCGAAGACCCCGCGGCATCAGGCGAGGCGGTGCCGATCGACCGGTACGCCGAAATCCCGGCAGTGCCGTTCTATGGACATCTCAGCCGCGCGATTGCCGCCGCCATCTTCGACGATCCGGCGAGCCTGCGAGATCACACCGCCGCGGCGATGCAGTCGCTGCCCTTTGCCCTCGGCAACTACGTAACCGCGGTGGCCCGCTTGCTTCGCGGTCTGGCTCTCGCCGCGCATGCCCGAACCGCTGCCGCGGACGAGCGTCTCGCGTTGCTCGCCGAACTCGAGGAGCTGATCCGTTGGCTGGCCGCCCGCGCGGAAAACGCACCCATGAATTTCTTGCACATGCTGCGGCTGTTGGAGGCCGAGCGGGCTTGGGCTGCCGGCGATGTGGGAACGGCTGCCCTGGCATTCGACACCGCGCGAGATGAGGTTGCCGCCCGTCAGCGCCCGTGGCATCGGGCACTGATCAGCGAACGCGCGGCCCGATTCAACTTTGCACAGGGTTTGCGACACACCGGCTTTGAACTTCTCGCCCAGGCCCGCCAGGAATACCTGGCCTGGGGTGCGAAAGCCAAAGTCGCCCAACTGGACTCGGCCTATCCTGCGCTGCGGCGCCGTGCCGAGGTGCCCGGCGATTTCGGCGGCGGCCAAACCGGTGATCTCCAGCGGGATCCGATGCTCAGCACGGGAACGATCGACCTGCTGGCGATCCTGTCGGCATCGCAGGCGCTGAGCTCGCAGACCACCATCGAGGCGTTACACGACCGCGTCGCCGAGGTGCTCGCCGCAATGACCGGCGCCACCGCGGTCCGGCTGCTGCTGTGGAGCGATGATCACCAAGACTGGCTGATACCAGCACCAGCGGACGACAGCATCCCCCAGAGCGGCGCCGGCACAGTGCATGCCGTGCCGATGTCGGTGCTGCGATATGCCAAACGCATACCCGAACCCCTGGTCGTCGCCGATGCCGCTAGCGACGATCGTTTCGCCGGCGACCCCTACTTCACCGACATCGACCGCTGCTCGCTCTTGGCCCTACCGATCCTCAGCCGCGGCCGGCTGCAAGCGGTGCTGCTCCTGGAGAATCACCTGATCCGCGGCGCATTCACCGCCGAGCGCCTCGACACCGTCAAACTGGTCGCCGGCCAGCTTGCCGTCTCTCTCGACAACGCCCAGCTCTATGCCGAGCTTGCCGCATCACGCGCGCGCATCGTGGCCGCCGCCGATCAGACCCGCCGCCGCATCGAACGCAATTTGCACGACGGCGCTCAACAGCGTCTGGTCGCGCTCGGTCTCAACCTGCGTCTGGCAGCCGACCGTGTGCCGGCCGAACTCGACGACCTCAAGGCTCAGTTCTCCGAGCTTGCTTCGGGTCTGACGGAGGTTCTCACCGAATTGCAAGAAATCTCCCGCGGGCTTCATCCAGCCATCCTGTCCAGCGGCGGTCTGCCCGCAGCACTGAAGACACTGGCGCGCCGCTGCACGGTACCGGTGACCCTCGATGTCGCGATCGAGGGGAAAATACCGGATCCGGTCGAGGTTGCTGCCTACTATGTGACAGCCGAGGCGCTCACCAACGCCGCCAAACATGCTCAAGCTTCCGAAGTCACGGTGTCTGCGCGAACCGCCGACCAGAACCTTCACCTGTCGATCCGCGACGATGGGATCGGTGGAGTCGACTCCGCTAAGGGCTCCGGGATCATCGGAATTCAAGACCGCATTGACGTGCTGGGCGGCACAATGGTCCTCCGCAGTCCCGTTGGAAACGGGACCGCGATCGACGTCACAATTCCCTTTGCGCTGGCCCGCAAGGAGTTTGGCAAGGGTCCGCTTGTCGAAGATGCGTAGCGAGTTCATACGTTTGGAAGCAAATTCACGACAAGGAACGAGGCACCATCCATGACCGCAGATTTGCCTGATAGCGCACTGGAACTGCGTTCGTTGGTGACGTCGCAGGGGACGCTCGAGCTCTCACTGCACGACGTCGCAGTTCCGACCCCTGCCGCCAATGAGGTGTTGGTACGCGTGGAAGCCTCGCCGATCAACCCGTCAGACCTGGCGCTCCTCATCGCCAGCGCGGACATGACTACTGCGACGGTCGCGGGCACGCCGGAGCGCCCCGTCGTCACAGCATCGTTGGGAGCGGGGGCACTGGAAGGGCTTTCGGCACGAGTCGACAAACCGCTTCCAGTGGGGAATGAGGGCGCCGGCACCGTCGTGGCCGCGGGGTCGTCGCCCGCGGCTCAATCCCTTCTGGGAAGAACGGTGGGGATCGCGGGGGGCCAGATGTACACGCAGTACCGAGTGATTGATGCTTCCGCGTGTCTCGTCTTGCCCGAGGGGACCACAGCCAGGGATGGGGCGTCGTCCTTCGTCAATCCTTCGACGGCTCTCGGAATGGTGGAAACCATGCGCCGCGAAGGCCATTCCGGCCTGGTACACACAGCTGCGGCGTCGAATCTGGGCCAGATGCTCGTCAAGCTCTGCCAAAAGGACGGGGTGCCGCTGGTCAATATCGTCCGCAAGCGCGACCAAGAGGAGCTGCTGAGGTCACTGGGCGCAGTCCATGTCTGCAATTCGGGTTCGCCGTCGTTCTCGACGGATCTCGTCGAGGCTCTGAAGGCGACCTCGGCGACGCTTGCGTTCGACGCCACGGGTGGAGGAACGCTAGCGAGTCAGATTCTCAGTGGCATGGAGGAAGCGGCCAACTCGACCGCGGCGGAGTACTCACGGTATGGGTCGACCGTCCACAAGCAGGTGTACATCTACGGCGGACTCGACACGGGTCCGACCACACTCACCAGGAACTTCGGCATGGCGTGGAGTGTTGGAGGGTGGCTGCTCACCCCATTCCTTCAGAGCATCGGGGCCGAGGCCGTTGGTCGGCTCCGGGCCCGCGTGGCCGCGGAGCTCACCACGACGTTCGCGAGTACCTACACGCGGGAGGTTTCACTCGCCGGCATGCTCCTCCCCAATGCGTTCAACGGTTACGTCAAGCGGGCGACCGGAGAGAAGTTCCTCGTAACTCCGCAGGCACTCCCGTGACTGCAGCATAGAGAGCGCCAGGGCTCTCGACGTTGACCCAGGAACAGCGCAACCAGTTTTCGTCGAGCGCTGAAACGCCCCCAAACGGGCCGTCAAGCATGGGCGGCCCAACACGAGCACCAACTGCGGCGAGTGCGGCAGTTGTTCGATGATGTACGCGAACACTTCGTCATATCGTCTAGATGTCCGGCGATGTCCATGTCCGCAGGTGATGTTCTCGACCTGCCGCTATGAAGCTGCCCAGCGCGACTTCGGCAACAGCAGTGAACAACTCCTCAGTACTGGTGAAGTAGCGGTAGACCGTGCGTCGAGTGATGCCTACTACATCGGCGATGTCGGACACGGTGGTCTGCGCCGAGGCCGTAAGGCTCGCATGTTGTGGTCCTACCAGGATTGCTTCGTTCCTCTTCAAATGGTGTTTAGTGAGAGGGGGCTCGACTGTACGTGGAGGTGTCCGTGGGCGAAGGCTCGTCGTCGCCTGACCGGGGTCCGCCCGTTCGGGCCGAGATAGTGCACTCAAGCGAACGCACCCGCGTGACGCGGCTTCTCTTGCTCGGGCGCACGGTCATTCGCAAGGAGCTGCTGGGTCCGGATGCCCAGGGTCGGCTGCAGCATGAGGTCGCGATCCTGCACCGGCTACGCGGTGTGAGCGGCGTCGCTCAGTTGGTCGATTCACGGTATATGGGGTCCATCCTATTAGCCGACGCGGGTGGTACGAGCCTGGCCGGGCTATCGAAACCGCTCTCCGTTGAGGACCTGATCGCGCTCGCCCTTCAGCTGGCGAGGGCAGTGGCGGGGATGCACGGCCGCGGCGTGATACACCGTGACATCAGTCCAGCCAACATCGTTGTGGCTGACAACGCGACCCCGTGCCTAGTGGACTTCGGGTTGGCGACCTCAGCTGCCCAGATCCGGTCAGAGTTCACTCACCCCACCGAAATCGTCGGAACCATCGCGTATTTGGCGCCCGAGCAGACTGGCCGTACCGGCCGGTCAGTGGACCAGCGGGCAGACCTGTACGCGCTGGGGGCCACGCTGTATGAACTGGCGACCGGCGGGCCACCATTCGGCACCGGGGACCCGTTGCGGCTCACGCATGACCATCTGGCGCGGGTGCCGGTGCCGCCGGCCCAGATGAACCCGTCGATACCCAAAGCGTTGTCGGCGATCGTCATGCACCTGTTGGAGAAGGAGCCCGACAACCGCTACCAAAGCGCCGAAGGGCTGATCTATGACTTGGAGCGGTTAGACCATCCTGGCGTGCAGGCCGTCGGTGGCCACGATTTCCCGGTGCGGTTGCTGCGGCCGTCGCGACTGGTGGGGCGCGACGACGAGGTGGCGGCGTTGGGCAAGGCGTTCGCGGAGATGCTCGAAGACCGGTGCCATGGCGTGTTGGTCAGCGGGGCGCCGGGCGCGGGCAAGACGGTGTTGGTTGACGAGCTACGACCGCTGGTTGCCGACGCCGGTGGGTGGTTCATCGCCGGCAAGTTCGATCAGTACCGACGCGACCTAGGGTCCGACGCCGTCGCGCAGGCATCACGGGCGCTGTGTCGGCTGCTGTTGGCCGAGCCCGAAGAAACGCTGGCCGATGTTCGCGACCGAATACGGGCAGCGGTCGGGCAGAACGCAGGCTTGCTGGCCGCTGCGCTGCCGGAGTTTGGGATCGCTGCTCCAGGTGTCCCCGGATGCGGGCGATCCGCTGACTGCCCAGGCACGGGCGCAGCGAAGTGCAGCGCAGGTGTTGGGGGCGGTCGCCTCGCGCACCCGGCCGGTGGTCATGTTCCTCGATGACTTGCAGTGGGCCGGGCGCACACCGCTCGGAGTCGTCGATGTGGTGCTCGGCGAGGAGCCGATCGATGGTTTGCTGCTGGTGGGTGCGTATCGCGACGACGATGTGGCGGCCACCCAGCTGTTGGCGGCAATGGTGCCGCGATGGCGTGATCAGCCCGGCGTGCATCATCTACGGCTGGACAACCTGCCGCCCTCGAGCGTGGTCGCCATGGTCGCGGACATGCTGCGCGTCGATACGGCCACCGCGGCGGACCTGGCCGGGATCCTTGCGCCGCACACGTCGGGCAATCCGTACGAGGTGGTCGAGTTGCTGAATGGGCTGCGCGGGCAGGGTGCGCTGACCGTGACGGCAGCCGGGTGGTGCTGGGACGAACCGGCTCTGCGGGCGCATCTGAGCCGCTCCGACATCGCCGAGCTGCTGGCGGCCCGCGTGCGCGCTATGCCCACGCCGACTCGGGAGATGGTGCAGGCGATGGCCTGCCTGGGCGGGCGCATCGAGCTGGATGTGCTGCGGACGGCTGTCGCCGAGCCGCCTGGGCTGGTGCAACAGCGGCTGGCGCCCGCGCTTGATGAGGGTGTCCTGGTCATCGAGCCGGGAGTGCACGAGGCGGTGCAGTTCGGCCACGACCGCATCCGCGAGGCGGTTCTGCGTAGCCTGAATGATGAGCAGCGACGCGGTCTGCAATTGACGATCGCGCGACGGCTCGCCGCGATTCCGGAGATGTTTGCCGTCGCGGCTGAGCAATACCTGCCGGTCATCGACGCGGTCGACGAGCCGACGGAACGGTCACACGTCGTCGGACTGCTGCGTCACGCCGCCGACCAGGCCTCCGTGATCGGCGATTATGCCCTGATGGGCACGCTGCTGGCCGCGGCGCTGAGCCGCGTCGACCCGTCGGAGACCGACACCCTCCTCGAGCTGCGTACGGCGCGCCACGCCGCGCTGTATGCCATGGGGCGCCTGGACGAGGCGGACGAGGAATACCGCGCGATCGAGGCGGTATGCCGCGACCCGGTCGACCTGGCGAAGGCAGCGGCGGTACAGGTGCGCAGCCTGACCCATGCGAGACGGTTGCCGGAGGCGATCGCGCTCGGCCTGGACGTGCTTGCGCAACTGGGCATCGCCGTCCCCACTACGGACGGAATGCTCGCCGAGCTGGACCAGCGGTTCGAGAACCTGTTGCGGTGGCTTGATGCCACCGGACCCGACGATGACTTGGCTCGCCCCGAACTCACCGATCCCACGATGCTGGCCGGCTCGCGGGTGATCGATGCGATCCAACCGGCGGCCTACTTTGGGCAGGAGCCCCTACTGATGGCCTGGCTGAGCCTGCAGGCGCTGCGGATTTGGCGTGAGCACGGCCCCGCCCGTCCTCTGGTCGGCGCGGCCACCGGCATCCCGGTGGCCGCTGTCGCATTGCGTAACAACTACGCCCTCCCGTATCGGGCGCTACGACGGCTGTTGGCGCTGAGTGAGGCCCGAGGCTACGAACCCGAAACGTCACAGCCACGTTTCCTTTTAGCGCTGCTGGTGTGGTGGTTCGAGCCGCTCGAAGACAGCGTCGACGAAGCTCGCCAAGCCAGGGAAGGGTTGATCGGCGGGGGCGACCTCGGCCAGGCGGCATACACCTTTGCCACCACTGTGCGCGCTCTGCTCGAGTGCGCGCCGTCATTGGACGTCTGCGTCGCCGAGCTCGACGCGGGTCTGGCCTTTGTGCGACGCATCGGCAGCGTAAACATGGTCGAGGTACTTGAGACCTACCAATGGGTGATCGATGCACTGCGCGGCGAACGCCCCACCGCAACCGGGGGGCCGGTATCCATCGCCGGGTACAGCGACACCCCGGCGACCCTTCTTCTGCACACAGCCTTCAAGCGATGGCCGCCGCCATCTTCGGCGATCAGGCCTCTCTTGAGCGTCACACCGCAGAAGCCGCTGCCCTTGGTGTCGGCCTCGCCCACCGAGTACCCGGGCGCAGTGGTGCGGGTACTGAGAGGGTTGGCGTTGGCAGGACAAGTCCGCGCAACCGATGGTGATGCGCGAAAGCCGCTGCTAAGTGAACTTGACGAGGTGACGCGGTGGCTGGCCGACCGGGCCGCCGATGCGCCGCAGAACTTTCTTGCACCTGTTGCGGTTGCTGGAGGCCGAACGGGCATGGGCCACAGGCGACTTCCAAGGGTGTGTCCGCGGTTTCGACGCGGCTCTACACGGCGCCGGCCAATGCCCACGCCCGTGGCACCGGGCATTGATCACCGAACGCGCGGCCCGCTTCTATTTGGCCCACGGCATCGACCACCACGGATACGACCTGCTGACCCAGGCGCGGCAGCAGTATGCCTCCTGGGGCGCGACGGCCAAAGTCGCCCAGCTGGACTGGGCCTATCCGACCCTGCCGCCACACGCAGGACCCGTCGGCCGCGCAGCGCAACACCCGGTCTCCTGATGATTCCCTTGGCAGTGGCAGTGGCAGTGTCAGCACCGGAACCATCGATCTGCTGGGCATCCTGTCGACGTCACAGGCGCTGAGCTCCGAAACCAGCATCGCTGGATTGCATGCCCAGGTGGCGCAGGTACTCGGCGCCATGACCGGCGCCACCGATGTGGCTCTGCTGGTCTGGAATGACGAGCACCGCCACTGGCTGCTCCCAGCGACAGGAGGCGTCGGTGGCGCGTCGACGAGCGACACAGCTCCGATGTCGGTGCTGCGCTACCTCGAACGCACGCGCGAGCCACTGGTCGTGGCCGACGCCACCAGTGACGATCGCTTCGCTCGCGACCCCTACTTCGCCGACGCCGACTGCTGCTCGCTGCTAGCTGTCCCAATCTTCAGCCGTGGGATGCTGCGGGCGCTGTTGCTGCTGGAGAACCGGCTGATGCGGGGGGCTTTTACCGCCGAAAGGCTGTCTGCTGTGAACCTGATTGCCGGGCAGCTCGCCGTCTCGCTCGACAATGCCCAGCTGTATTCCGAGCTCGCTGCGTCACGGGCGCGGGTCGTGGCCGCCGCCGACCAGACCCGCCGCCAAATCGAACGTGACCTGCACGACGGTGCCCAGCAGCGGCTTGTCTCGCTGTCGCTGGAGCTTCGGATGGCGCAGGCGGAGGTGTCGCCGGACGCGGGAGAGCTGTCGGACGCGACTCGACCGCGCCGTCGATCAGGCAAGCGGCGCACTTGAGGAGTTGCGCGATCTGTCGCGGGGCATTCACCCGGCGATCCTGACCGAGGGCGGCCTCGGCCCAGCGTTGCGGGCCATTACTCGCCGCTCGCCGATCCCCGTTGAGCTCGACCTGCGCGACGAAGGACGGCTGCCCGAGCAGGTCGAGGTCAGCGCCTACTACATCGTCGCCGAGGCTTTGACCAACGCGGCCAAGCACTCCCGGGCCTCGGCCATCGCCGTCACCGTCGAACGAGATCGGACCAGCGGCGGCTTGTGCCTCGAGGTCGTCGACGACGGCGTCGGAGGTGCCGACTTCACCGGCGGCACCGGGCTGGTCGGCCTCAGGGACCGTGCAGAGGCGCTCGGCGGCCACATCGATCTACACAGCCCCCGAGAAGCCGGAACCACACTGCGCGTCAACCTTCCCTTAAACCGGGCCATCGGCGAATCGTGAGGTCGGAGCGGGCTCTCAAGGAGTCAGGAGTCGGCGCAGGCAGCAGTTCACCCGCACCTAGTCGTGGTGGTCGAGGAGGATTCCGCAGCCGCTGCGCGTGCTGACTGTTGAGCAGCATGCGGGACATTGTCGCGCAGCCAAATGCATCTTCCATCCTCTTACGGTCGGTTTCGCTTGTCGCCGCGATTACTGTCGATTCTGATCTGTGCCGAGGTTGACCTCAACGGTCCTGCTATTTCCCGAAGCGTCGGTGAAGACCAGGGTCACCGCGGAGTCGGGTGCCCTGGACTGCACTGTGGCGAGCAGGGCGTAACCGGTTGTGATGACGTGGCCATCGACTTTGGTCACCACAGCGCCAGGAGTCAGCCCAGCCGCCGCCGCGGGGCTACCGGGTGTCACGTCGGCGATCCTGGCACCCCGCGTCGCCATATCGGTGCTCAACTGCACGCCCAACCAGCCGTGCGATGCCCGACCAGTAGCGACGAGTTCGGCGGCGATGCGCATGGCGTGATCGACCGGAATGGCGAAACCTAGGCCGATTGATCCCTGCGGTGTGGTGCTTGCGCTTTCGGCCACCGTGGCCTCGGCGGCGTTGATGCCGATGAGCCGGCCGTTCTGATCAACGAGTGCGCCGCCGGAGTTGCCCGGGTTGAGCGCGGCGTCGGTTTGGATCGCGTCGAATGCCACCAAGCCATTGTCGGCGCGCAGACGTGGGCACACCGGACGGTTCAGGGCGCTGATGACGCCGTCAGTGACGGTGCCGTCCAGACCCAGTGGGGATCCCACCGCCACTACCTGCTGACCGATGCGCAGGTTGGCTGAGGAGCCGACGGAGATTGGGTGGAGACCGAGCAGTCGATGGGCCCTCACAACCGCGATGTCGCTCTGCGGATCGGTGGCGATTACGTCGAACGAGGCAGTGCGGCCGTCGTTCAGGGTCACCACCGTGCGCGCCGGAGCCTGCGGCCCCGGGCCCGCCGCCGTGACGACGTGGCTGTTGGTCAGGATCAACCCATCGGTGTCGAGGATGATGCCAGAACCCAGTTGGGACTGGTCGCCGTCACTGATCTGTAGGGTCACGACACTGGGCAACACGTTTGCGGCGACCTGCTCGACCCAGAAACGGGAGAGGTCGGCCGTCGCCGGCGGACGGACAGTGCTAGAGGCGAACGACGGTTCGTCACCAGCGACCGTGTCAACGAGAAAAATGACGGCACAAGCAGTCACTGCGGCCATCACCGCCACTCCCAGATTGCGGAAGATCGAGAACGCCGCCCGCTCAAATCTACGCCGCTGCGTTCTCGCCGGGATCGCCCGGTGAGACGGATACCGCCGTCTTCGCGGGGGGTATGGCTGCGCATCGAGGCGATGCGAGGCAGCCTGCTGAACTCCGATATGCATCGGTCCGACAGCCGCCACCGGTTGTGAACCACGGTCTTGATTGGCGCGGCGCTCAATCATGCCGGATTGTTCACGTCGGATGCCTTGAAGCCACGACATCAGGTTCCCCGCGGCTTGCGGTAAGCGGACATCGGTTCTCTCCTCAACTGCATGTGTTCGACTTCAACGCGTTGCGTAGCGCCGCACATCGAATTCCCTGGAAATAAACGACATTGGGTCTTGCATAGAATGCCGCGTTCGGGTAGGCCGTGTCGTCACCGGCAACGCCAATCACCGCACCCCGTTAGCGGGTATCGCGCTCGGAATGCACTTTCACGCGATCACGGCGCGCCAGGGCATAGTGACGTACGCAGGTGCTAACGCCGCGCGGGATGACGGCGCGAAGGCACCGCAGGGGTCTGGGGCTAGCCACGATCGCGATGTCGTCACCGCTGACACCTTCCTGGTGGATGCTCCGCAGCTGTCGTTGGCGACGTCTTAAGCTCGACTTCATATGAGTCACCACCACCGCCCGCAACTGGATCCACGATTGGAAAGTCCTGTGCCGGAGTGGCATTGGAGACCTAGCCTATGTGACACCCGCACCGCCCTGTCAGCCTCACGGACGTTCTTAGCGCGGACCACCGGGCCCTGGTGATCCTCCAGGCCCCTGCGGCCCGACTGGCCCGACTGGCCCGACCGGCCCGACCGGCCCGTCCGGCCCGACCGGCGTAGCCGGCCCGACTGGCCCGTCCGGCAGTAGCGATCTATTCGTCGAGCCGCCTTCACAAATCGCGGGACTGTAGTCCGGCAGCCACTCCCTCTCACAGGCGTGTATCGGATCAGCGATGGCCGGCGGCGCGGCGATAAGCCCAAGAGCCGTTAAGGCTGTCAAAAGTGCGCGTACCAAGGTATGCCAGGTCTTCATAATTTCCTTCACGAGTCGTGGCGACTACTTGCGGCAGTCCCCGAGCAGGAGTGGCAGGAACTGACGCCACGTTCAAGGATCGGTCTTCGCAAAAGCATTGTCATCGCAGCTAACGCCAAATTGGGTTACCCGCTGCCTGCAGCCGAAGGAGCGCCGTACCGCCGCATGCAATCAGTCGCTCGACGAGGTGCCATTTAAGAACTGAGTTTCCGTTGATCAGCGACATGCGTTTCGGCCAGGAGCTTTTGGAACTCGAAGCACGTCGCGCTTGAGAGGCATATCATCCCGAGGAATTGCGACCCGCTTGTGCGAAGTTCGCTACCTTCCCTTGGTGTGGGGCTTCATCAAGGTCGTCGGAATCACCGCTAGAGTGCCATTCCGATAGTCGGTGACGTAGAGGACCTTGCCATCGGGGTCGAGCGCCATAGCTTCGGGATGACCGCCGATTTCAACAGAGCCAACGATTGAGTTCTGTGCGGTGTCAAGCGCCCAGATGGTTCGCCGACCGAAATCGATTACATACGCCCGCTTTCCGTCCGCACTGAATCTCACCTGACGCGGCAAGTCGCCTATCGGCGGGCTCTTGGCAACAGTGGCGGCAGCGTCGATAACGGCGAGCGAGTGCAATAAAGTCACGTATGCAATGGCGCCGTCCGGGCTTAGGGCCAGGTCGATCGGGCCATCACGGAGCACCCGCCGGGTAACAGCGTGTGTTTCAAGATCAATGATTGAGATTGAGTTCTTGTGGTAGTGGGTGGCATACAGGCGGGTGCCGTCCCGGCTCACCGTTACGGTGTCCGGCGCCAACTCCACCGCAATCGAGTCTACGACTCTGTAGGTCTCCGTATCGATCACCGATATCGAGCCGCGCCAATCGAGATAGGAAGAGCTTTGCCGAGTTGCGACGTATAACCGGCTGCCGTTGGGACTCACGCCAAGGCCGGTGGCGTGCCTGTGGACCGGCACGACAGCGACCGTCGCTCCGTCGGCGGTGACCACCGAGATCCAACTACTTCGGGTACCTTCGACCGTCCCACTATGGGCCAAATAGATGTAATTCCCGTCCGGGCTTACGATTTCGTCGGTGCTCCGGTTCAGGACGAAGGTTTGCACGCTGTTATCCACCGTGCTGATGATCGACACCGTACCGTCGTAGCCGGTTACGTAGATGCGAGTAGCGTCGAAGCTGACGATCATGTGCTTCGGGTGCGCACCGGTGGGATAGGTGGCGACGACGTGATGCAACTTACTGATTACTTTGATCGAATCAGCGAGCAGGACGTAGACGTAATTCCCGTCCGGGCTTGTCGCGACTTCGCCTGCGGGGCCGCCAAGAGAAATCGTCTCGACGATGGCATCAACGGTCCACAAGTAAGAGCAGGTTGGGCATTGCAGTGAAACGCGGGTGCCTTCGTTCTTGAGGAGGTATTGCCAATGCGTTTGGCAGCTGTGGTTGTTTCGGCATTCTGGGCAGTCGCTGCCGTGGTCGCAATTGGGGCACGGCGTCCAGGCGCGTCTGCTGCTGTCGGCGTCGGGGTGGATGGGCACGTGGTTTACCGGTTCCCTATCGGGCTCCGGCCCGGTTCGGCGCGTCGGTCATCGATTCACCACCGTTACGCGTCTCCGCGACAAGATCACAAGCTCGCGAGCACCGCTGTCTCGAGTCACCGTCACAGCGTCGGGGTGAACCCCTGTCACATGCCCCCAGAAGCCGCGCGGGCCAGCGTCGGAGACGTGGACGCGCAAGCCGTGAGTCAGCAGGCCGGCGATCCCCGCCACCGTGCTCATCACATCACGCGAATCCATGTTCTCAACCATCGCGTGCCGTGCCGGGAATTTCGTCAACGCTGACGCCAATCACCGCCTCAGGGCAGCGGCCACACTGCCATACCGGCTAACGGGAATCAGCTTGATCAGCGGGCATTTCTGGCCTCGCAGGAGTGGCGTTGGGCGGCAACTCAACGCGCAGGCTGGTACCTCGCCCGGGCGGGCTCTCGAGAAGGATTCGGCCGCCCATTGCCTCCGCACGATCCTTGAGCCCGAAAAGGCCGGTGCCGTGGTTGAAGTCGGCACCGCCGACGCCGTCGTCGCTTACGGCGACGTGAAGTACGCCGCTGCCGGCGTCAATTGCGACGGTGACACTGACGGTTGACGCTCGCGAATGCTTGGCCACATTGGTCAGCGCTTCGGCGACGACGTAATAGGCGCTGGCCTCGACATGCTGGGGCAGCGGGCCCGGGATGCGCATGTCGAGGTGGACAGGGACCGGGCAGCGGCGGGCGAGCGCGCGTAATGCCGCTTCGAGCCCGCCCTTGGTAAGGATCGCCGGATGAATGCCGCGCGCGATCTCACGCACCTCGTCGAGCAGGTCGGTCGCAGACTTGACAAGGCCGTCAAGCTGCGCGCTGAGCTCAGTGAGCTCGGCGGGCACCGCCGCCTGCGCCGTGCGCAGCTCCAGCGCCAGCGAGACTAGCCGTTGCTGGGTGCCGTCATGCAGGTTCCGCTCGAAGCGTTGGCGCGCTTGATCGCCGGCGGCGACGATTCGGGCGCGCGACGCGGTCAACTCCGCCTGCGCATCGGCGTTCGCGATAGCGATCGCGACCAACTCGGTGAAATCACTCAACCGGGCCTCCGTCTCCCGGGGCGGTGGCTCCTGAGCTGTCGAAGCGACGACGATGAGCCCCCACGGCCGGCTTCTGACGGTGATTGGCGCCCCGACGGCGGTGTGGACGCCCAGCTCCAAAGCCGTTGAGGCCGCGTCGCTTCCATCGCGGTCGACGCGAGCAGGGTGCCTTGTCTCACGCACCAGCGCGCTCACGCTGCCCTCGCGGGTCCGACCAACGGGACCAAGAGGCAGTGACTCCCCGGTCGCACTCCACGCGGCGACCACCGCCACGGCGTCGTCGGCGTCGTATCGGGCTACGTATGCGCGGTCGACAGACAGAAGGCGGCCGACTTCCTGAGCGACACTGGCGAAGACGGCGTCCGGCTGGGCGGCGGCCGCGACCTGCGTCGCCACCCGTCGCAACGCCGCCTGTTCGTCGGCAACTCTGCGCAGCGCATGGCGGGCCTCCGCGTTAGCGACTGCTGTTGCGAGCAGGTCGGTGAACTGCGCTGTGCGAAGCTCACTTCCGGCGGGCAACCGATCCGGGTCGGTCGACACGATGACAAGGACACCCCAGAGGCGGCCCTCCACGGTGATCGGCGCGCCGACTCCGCGTCTTGCGCCGCAACTCGCGAAGAACGCCGCCATCGAGCCTGGCGGACCCTCAAATCGCTCCATGCGAGAGGGACGTTGCGTGTGAAAGACCCGCACGCCGACACCGGTGCCCACGACCTTGAAAGGTGAGCCGATCGGAATGTCGATGCCTGGGATGCTCCAGCCACCGACGAGGGTCGCCTCCCGCTCCGGCGAATAGCGAAAGACGGCCGCTAGATCGCCGTCGAAGAGCTGCCCCACCTCGGCTGCAACGGCCGAGAACGTCTCCACCGGAGAGGCGCCCTGCGCGACGAGCGTCGCAACCCGGCGCAGCGCGGTTTGCTCTTCCTCGCTGCGCCGCCGCTCCGTGACGTCACGCGCGACCGCGCAGGCGAACCCCTCCTCGGGCACCGCGCGGGCGGTCCACTGAAGCCAGCGCACGGAGCCGTCGGCGCGTATATAGCGGTTCTCGAACCCGACCACTTCGTTGCCGCGCGTCTGCGAGGCAAACATCTCCGCCGTGCGCTCGCGGTCATCGGGATGAATGAACTCGGCGAAGGGACGCGACGTGAGCTCGGCGCTCGTGTACCCAAGCGTCTGCTCGAAAGCCGGATTGACGCGCGTGAAGTGGCCGTCGAAATCGCCGATGCAGAGCAGGTCGAGCGACAGCTGGAAGAAGTCGCTGAGCTCCCGTTCTGCGCGCTCGCGCCGGCCCTCCACTTCGGCGAACGCCGCCATGGTGTCATTGAGGCCGGCCAGCAGCTGCGACCATGTTCCCTCTAGGGCGGCGATGTCCGCGCGATGTCCCAGCCGGTTGTGTCTCACGGCTGCGGTCATTTCCTGGATCTCTTTGGCCAGGCGCTCCACCGTCACATGTAGGTTGCGGAATGCCGTTGCCACATCGCCGATTTCGTCGCGGCCGCGGTAGTCGACGTGGACGGTGAGGTCACCGCTGGACAGGTGTTGGGCGGCTTCGGACACGTTACGCAATGGCTTGCTGATCGACCGGCGCAATGCCAGTGCCAGCCCCGTCACGACGAGAAGGACCGCAAGCGAGATGCCGACGTCGCGCAGGCTGCGCGTGCGCGCCGCGGCAAGGTCATTGGAGGCGGTCGCGGCCAGATTCTTTCTGGCCTCGTCCTGCAGGTCTCGTAGGGACGCAATCCGCGTGCCGGACGCATCGAGCCATCCGGTGAGGGACGATTCCCGCAGTGCGTCGAGCGCTCCGTTGGCGAGCGCATCGCGCGCGGCGGTGACCATGATGCCCGACGGGCTGAACTGCACGGCCTCCAAGTCGGCAGGAAGCGGGCCGGTGGCGTTGTCGCGGAAAACGTCAAGCTGCGCGGCCTCGAGGCCGCTCCACCGAGCGGCACTGGAGGCCGCGGGCGCATCTGCACGCTCTGAAGCGAGCAGAGCCGCGACGTCGACCTGCTCTCGTGCGGCGGCCTCGATTGCCTCGACGATCGCCACGTAGGCTTGGGAGGCCCGCGCCGACGGTTGCGTGGGTGCGGCCGCGTCCAGCTGCCGGACCGTCCGGAGCAGGTCGCGAATGATCGAGCCGTACGCATCGGCGCTCTCCCGCACGGTTAGCGAGTTACTCGCCAGCTGGACGCGCACTGCGTTCAGTTGCCGCCGAACCGCATCGAGGCGACCGCCGAGATCGACCGTTCCGACCTGTGCGCCAGCGCGTCCGGTTCCCTCTTTCAGCGCGGCGTCGACGCCCGCCTGCGTCGCGCGCAGCCGCTGAAGGCCGGCGTCGCCCGGCCGCAGGATCGCAAGTGCGGCGGCCGTGCGCTCGTCGGCAACGGTGGCGGCGACGTCGGTGGCGGCGAACGACTGCTCCGTCGCGTTCTGAAAGTCGCGGAGCGACAACGCGGTTCGCCAGTTGTTCGCCGACCCGGCGATCGTGAACCCGAGCAGGACGCCGACCGGCAGAAGCACCAGCAGCATCAACTTCGCGCCGACCCCCAGCCGCCCGAGCAGCGGCGTCCTAGCGCGGGCTGCGGCGCTATCTACCCCCGCCTCGTCAGCGGGGCCGCGGGTAGTACCGATGGTCACGAAGGTCACCTTCGACTCGCCGTGGAGCCGCGTCAAGCGAGGCATTCAACGGGGCGCTCCCTGACAACGGTTGCTTGATAGCGGCCCAGTTCCGTCGTCGCGGTTTAGGCAGGCATTGCGGGGCCGTACCGGCGCGCACGGGCGTGTCTCGGCTGGGCAGCATGCGGCGTCGGCCCATGGCACACCTCCACAAAGTTTCGACCCAACCCATACCGAGCTAACACCTAATCGGCGGGATTTGAGCCGGAAAAGCACTCTACTCATCGGATCGGTACACATCGCTGGCATGCTCGACATGTACCGGCGAGCGGGTCGAGCATCCTCGCGGTACGGGCGGCGCGCGGCTGGCACTGCCGGCGGCAGCAGGACGGTGGGGTCCCACGTGGCGGTAGCACGCAGAGGGCTACTTGTGCCCTGGCGCGTCATTTCACGCCCATCGGCAGCCCGGCGACCGGTGATCAAGCGGCCCGGTTCCGGCTGCGCTCGGACGAGGCGAGCGAGATGACCCTGAGCGTGGGGGCCAAACGGTCGGCGACGTACAACAACTGTTCATCAGCGCCCAGCGCCAGCGCTTCCGGATCCCTACCGAGGTCAACCGTGGTGATGACCGCCTTGTTGACGGGATCCAGCACCCAGACACAGTGATGGCCGAAATCCGTGATGTAGGCCTGCTTTCCGTCGCCGCTGATATGGAGGCGGCGCGGCAGGTCGCCGATGAGCACGCTTTCCGCTACATTCGTCGCGGTATCGATCAGCGCGAGAGAGTGCAGATTGGTCGCGTACAGCTGATCACCATCGGGGCTTGCCGCAATGGTGAGCGGCGCATCGTCCAGCCCGATAACCGTGTGGGAGTTCGAAGCAAGCTCGATCGCCGAGATGGCATTCTTGTTGTAGTGGCTCGCGTACACCCTCGAACCGTCTGGGCTCACGATTATCGCGTCCGGCGAGAACTGCATTGCGATCACGTCGATGAGGGTGAAGGTGGCCGTATCGATTACTGAAATCGAGCCGCGGTGACGTTGGTGGCTCGACCTGGGTTTGGATGAGGCGACGTATAACCGGCCGCCGTCGGGGCTCAGTGTGAGCGCACCGGCGTAGCTGTCGACGGGTACGACGGTCACCGTTGAGCCATCGTCACTCATGACTGAGACCCAGCAGTTGCGGCCCTGGTTGTGGGCCAGGTAGACGTAGTTGTCATCTGGGCTGACGACCTCCGCCGTACTTGCATCTCGGACGACCGTTCTCACGGTGTAGTCCACCGCGTTGATAATCGATATCGAACCGTTGTAGCCGGTGACATAGAGTCGCGACCCATCGGGGCTCACCATCGTTCGTTTCGGGTCGACATCGACCGGAATATTCGCGACGACACGATGCGCGCGATCGATCACCTTGACCGACTTCGCCGTTGTTGCATATATGTGATCGCCGTCGGGGCTGACCACAACATCGCATGCATGGCTGCCAAGAGGGATCGTCGCCACGACGTCACGTTCGCATCTACGCGCTTGTGGTTTGTCCACCGTCCACAAGTGGGCACAGTCGTCTCCCTGATTGCAGTCGGGGCAGGGCATCCAGGCGCGTCTGCTGCTATCGGAGCCTGGGTCAATGGGCAAGTGATTCACCGGTTCTGCTCGATTCTCTGATGGAGGCGATGACGGATGGGGCGGCGTCGGCCGCGGCGTCGCGCACCGGGAAACCGGGGGTTGGCGTGTTGAGCTTGCGGTTGTCCGATAGCGCTGTCCGCCATGTGAATTGCGATCCAACGGCGCAAGAGAGGTGACCTCATAATGCTCAGAATCGCTGCCCACGGTAGCGATGTCGTCAATGCTGACGCCAATCAACTGTTCCGGTCAGCTGCAATTGAGGACGCGGATGCTAGCCGGCGAGGCGATTCCGTTCCGTGAAATAGCTTGACTGCGACCAGCTCATTCGTACGATTGGTGTTGGGCGACAATGTCAGAGCGCCTCCGAACGTTGCGCCCTTTGGAAGAGGATGGCCGGTGGCCACGTGTCATGCGACGATCGTGTCGGCGGAGGTGGCCAGCAGGTCGCGCAACCGTTGCCGTCCCCGGTGCAGGCGCGATCCGACGGTGCCGCTCGGAGTCTGCATGATTTCCGCGATCTCTGGACAGCGAAACCCCTCGATATCCGCGTAGTAGACCACCATGCGAAACTGCTCGGGGAGTGCCTGCATCGCGGCCTTGATCTCGTTATTCGGCAACGATTCCAGCGCCTGCTCTTCTGCCGAGCGCAATCCTGCCGCAGACCGCTGCGCGATGTCGCACAACTGCTGATCGTTGATCTCTGCGGTCGCGTATCGCTTCGGCTGTCGCTGGGTCTTGCGGTAACCGTTGATGTACGTGTTGGTCATGATGCGATGCAGCCACGCCTTGAGGTGGGATCCCTCCCGGAACGAATGAAACGCGGTGTAGGCCTTCATCATGGTGTCCTGGAGCAGATCCTCCGCGTCGTGACGGTTGCGCGTCACCCGCAATGCTTGAGCGTGGAGCGCCTCCCGCAGCGGGAGGACATCACGTTCGAACCGTGCATGCAGATCTGGATTGTGGCTAAGGGCGGCTGTGTCGCCGCCTGATCTCGGGCCGATAGGTGCCTGCGCGTAGTTAGTCATGACGGTGTCCCGTTACGAAGAGCGGCGTCGGCCCAACACCTCGCATCGGCACGCGTTCCCAGGGCGCTCGTGCCGGCCGCATGTTTGCTATCGCTTAGCCGAATCGGTGCGTAGCGGGTAATGGTTTGCACTGCCTCAGACTGCCCGCCTGGCGTGCGGATGTCCTCGACGCTGACCCCCATCAACACTGGTTGTCTGTACCAGTGTCCAGATACCTGGCAGCGGTAAGCGCTCGCTGATGCGAACGGATGCGCAGCTTATCCTTGCAGTGCGGCCCAGAGCGTCCAGGCCAGCCGGCCTCCGAGACCCTCGGAGGCGCCGATCGGCTTTAGGCACTCGACGACGCAGGTGGGCTGACAACCCGAAGAGCGACGACTTGGCGGCGTCAAGGGCGCCTTCGGTAGCAGCTAGCACCCGCCCTCGGGTACCTGCTGGCTGGAAGCGTGGATGGACGTTACCCGTGCTGTACGGCCCGAGCCAATCGGCGAGAATCTTTCAGCAAGGCCGGATAACGGTGACTGCGGTCCGACAGGCGTGCGCAATGGCGTGCGGGAACAGCAGGGAGTGACGGGTAGAGTCACTCGGCTAACGATCCAGTGCGGCTCGCACCGGGAGACTAGGGCGCCAAGATCGTCCAAGGTTTGCAGCTAGCCGGAATGGCACCACCACGCCCGTAAGCGAAGCTGGAGTGATGGCGTCTGGAGCACAGGAGTTGCGGTGCGTAATTGTTGATGACAACCCCATGTTTATTGACGTAGCCGCGAGACTGCTTGAGCGCGGCGGAATCTCGATTATCGGGGTCGCGTCGACAATCGCTGAGGCAGTCCGGCGGGTGGAAGAATTGCGCCCGGATGTCACGTTGGTCGACGTCGATCTGGGCGGCGAAAGCGGATTCGATCTCGCCGAGCAGCTGCACCGCACCAACTCCCATGCCTGTCCTAAGGTCATTCTGACCTCGGCGCACGAGGAACAGGACTTCGCCGACATGATCGCTGCGAGCCCCGCCGTGGGGTTCTTACCGAAAGCGGATCTCTCGCCGGATGCCATCCACGCTCTGTTCGCCCGCCCCTAGGAGGTCGCGGACTCTGCTAGCGAGCCTCAAGGAATGCGATCACTGCACGGACCCGGCGGTGGTCCTCGGCGGTTTCGGGCAGGTTGAGTTTGGTGAGGATGCTGCGCACGTGCTTTTCGACGGTGCCTTCGGTCACCCACAGTTGCCGTCCAATGCCCGCATTGGAGCGTCCCTCCGCCATCAACGAAAGCACCTCGCGTTCGCGTGCGCTCAGTACAGCCAGCGGATCGTGACGGCGTCGAGCAGAGACCAACTCCTGGACAAGTGAGGGGTCGACGACCGAGCCCCCTCGTGCGATGCGCTGCAGGCTGTCAATGAAGTCGGCAACGTCGGTGATCCGGCTCTTGAGCAGATAGCCGACTTTGTGGCCGCTTGCTAAGAGCTCCATCGCGTGCTCCACTTCGACATGCGCCGACAGCACCAAGATGCCAACATCGGGCCACTCGGCGCGGATCTGGCGTGCGGCGTCAAGCCCTTCGGTGGTATTGGTCGGCGGCATCCGAATGTCGACGACGACCATCTCAGGCGACTTATCGCGAACCAGCGGCAGCAGGTCTATCGCATCGCCGACCTGGCCCACGATCTCGAAACCCGAGCGCTCAAGCAGGCTCGCCAGTCCTTCACGCAGCAAAACGTCGTCGTCGGCAACCACGACCCGCAATTGCGTCGCAACGGCGCCGCCGGTCCCCGTCGCGCTAGGGTTGCTGTTTGTTGGGTCCATCTTGTAACCATCCCAGCATGAGAGACGCTGCGGAAGTGTCGATCCGACTTATTGCAGGTGGCTGGGATGCGCCCGCTGAAGCTGGCGGGTAGCTGCTGCCACCCCCAGAAGCCCAAGTCGGGAAAGCCTGTCTCGAAGCTCTTGAAGTACTGCCTTCGGCTGAACACGGACGCCGTCGCAAATTTCTACACCACCGTACGGTTACCGGATCCGCCACGAAATAGGTGGAACCTGCCCGCCATCTCGATGAGAATTTTGGGAAAGCTGCAGGTAGAAAACATTGAAGCAGCGCGATCCGCCATCGAGTTTGAGACGCTACAAATCGCGTCGGCGTCCACACCCGCTCCCAGGAGGGTGTGCAGGGTCCAGCAGTGGCGGTCGTTCTGCGAGATCAGCGTCCATCCGTCGGGGACTAGGTGTGCCACGCGGTGCCGAACCGCTGAAGCAGTTCGCGGTTCGGCGAGGTGAAATGGATCAGATGGACCCGGCTTCATCGATGCCCGCTCGGCGCAAAGCCTTTCGATAGTTGGGCGGAATCATGTGCTGAAGCCGGTGGACGTGCCTTGCCCGACTGGAGCCCGGAGGGCTCGTTGCAGACGATGGCCGACCTCGACGTCGCAACCGCGATCGTCTCGGTATCCGCACCAGGGACGATGTCTTTGCGCAATCCGGCCGATGCCGCCGCACTGGCCCGCGTCCTCAACGATTACGGCGCCCGACCTCGTTGCTTCGGCGCCGGACCGGTTCGGATTCCTCGCCACCGTTCCGATGTCCCACGTCGATGAGTCGGTCGCCGGCGTTGCCTATTGATACCGCTCGCCATATTGCGAGTTGGATGGTGATGTGCGGGGTCGCTCGGCTCACCAGCACCAGCTGACCCGACCCGACCGCCGCTCCTCAGAACGCGGCCTCGGGCAGCTCCATGATGTCGTCGTCGATGGACTCGACGATGCCGCGCGCCGTCGTGATGGCCGGCAGCATGTGTGAGGCGAAGAACGCCGCGGTGGCGATCTTGCCCTGGTAGAAGGCCTCGTCGCTGGCCGGCGACCCGGCCGTCAACGCCGCGTGCGCGACCTCCGCATGCACCAACAGGCGCCATCCGATGATCAGGTCACCGACCGCCAGCAGGTACCGCACCGACGCCAGCCCGATCTTGTAGACCTCCGACGACTGCTCGGACGCGGCCATCAGATATCCGGTCAGGCTGGCCGTCATCGCCTGGACGTCCTCGAGCGCGACCCGCAATGAATCCGCCTGCGGCTTGAACGCCGCGTCACAACCCTCGATCGTCTTGGTGATCTGAGTCGCGACGTGCGCCAATGCCGCACCGTTGTCGCGGAAGATCTTGCGGAAGATGAAGTCCATCGCCTGGATCGCGGTGGTGCCCTCGTACAGCGAGTCGATCTTGGCGTCGCGGATGTACTGCTCGATGGGATAGTCCTGCAGGAACCCCGAACCGCCCAGCGTCTGCAGCGATTCGGTGAGGTTCTCGTAGGCCCGTTCCGAGCCGACGCCCTTGACCAAGGGCAACAGCAGGTCGTCGACGCGGTGCGCCAGTTGCGGATCTGCCCCCGAAACAAGTTGGGCCACATCGTCGTTCTGGTGCGCCGCGGCGTACATGTACAGCGCGCGCAGGCCTTCGGCGTACGCCTTCTGCGTGATCAAGCTGCGTCGTACGTCCGGGTGGTGGATGATCGTGACCCGCGGTGCGGTCTTGTCGGTCATCTGCGTCATATCGGCGCCCTGCAGGCGTTCCTTGGCATACGCCAGCGCGTTGAGATATCCCGTTGACAGTGTGCCCGCCGCCTTGACGCCGATGGTCATGCGTGCGTTTTCGATGACGGTGAACATCTGCGCGATGCCGTTGTGAACGTCGCCGACAAGGTAGCCAACGGCTGGGACTCCATGGGCGCCGAACGTCAACTCGCACGTGGGGGAGGACTTCAGGCCCATCTTGTGTTCCAGCCCGGTCGCGAAAACGCCGTTACGGGAACCGAGTTCGAGTGTGTCGGGGTCGAACAGATACTTCGGGACGTAGAACAGGCTCAGCCCCTTGGTACCCGGGCCGGCGCCCTCGGGGCGGGCGAGCACCAGATGGAAGATGTTCTCCGCGGTGTCACCGATGTCCCCGCCCGAGATGAACCGCTTCACGCCCTCGATGTGCCAGGTGCCGTCGGGTTGTGCGACCGCCTTCGCGCGGCCCGCCCCGACATCGGAACCGGCGTCGGGTTCGGTCAGCACCATCGTCGCCGCCCAACCGCGCTCCACACCGATGGCCGCCCAACGCTTCTGCTGTTCGTTTCCCTCGATGTAAAGCGCGTTGGCCATCGCCGGCCCGAGGGCCCACCAGAAACCCGCCGAAGGGTTGGCGGACGCCAGCATTTCGTTGATGGCCCACACCAGGGGGGCGGGGGCGGCCACCCCTCCGATCTCCTCGGCAATGCCGATACGCCACCACTCGGCGTCCTTGACGGCCTGCACCGATTTGGCCAGTTCGCCAGGCACCGTGATGGTGTGCGTCTCCGGATCGAAAACAGGCGGGTTGCGGTCGGCCTCGGCGAACGATTGCGCAACCGGACCCTCGGCCAGTCGGGCCACCTCGTCGAGCATTGTGCGCACGGTGTCGACATCGAGGTCCCCGTACCCGCCGGAGTCGAACACACTGCCCAGTCCCAGCACCTCGAAAAGGTTGAACTCGATATCGCGGACGTTCGTGATGTAGTGGCCCATCGCCCTCCCCTTCTCTCAGCAACCCCTTGAAGTGTGCCTGAGCAGGGAAAACGTACGCAACCGTAACTTACGGTGACGAAACCGTAGGTGGCGAGGTCGCACCGCACGGTGTGACGTACGTCATACCTCGCAGCCGCAGTCCGCGGCGCCCGCGGACGCCGGCAACTCCGCCACAATCTCCGCTTTGTCGGCGTCGAAGCTGAAATACCCTCTGATGGGCGAAGTTTCGGGTAGCGGTTCCTCGTAGCTCCATGCGACGTCGGTGACAACACCGTCACCGAGAACCGCCGACCAGTACGTCGCGTAGCCCTTGTAATTGCAATAGCTGCTTGTCTCAGACCGCTGCAGCAGTTCGGTGCGCACCAACGAAGGCGCGACGTACAGGCGGGCTTCGAGCGCCGTCTCGAAGACGATCATCGTGTCGGTGGTGTCCACCAGCACCTCACCGCCGACGGTCACGCGCAGTCCGCGGTCGGTCGGCCGGCAGTCGACGCGGTGATACGGGTTCGGCGGATAGTGCACGAGGCGACGGCCCTCCTCCATCCAGCCGTCGACCGCATCCCACGGCACCTGAACGAACCCGGGCGCCTCGGCAACGGGCTCACTGGGCAGGTCCTCGATCTCGTCGGCCGGGAACGCATAGCTCAGGGGACGGTCGGGCCGGTGCACGAGCAACGCGTGTTCGGTGTCGATCACCGCATGGCCGTCACGGAGCGCCTGCACGCGTCGCGGGTGGGGCTCGACGAAGACAGTGCCCGCGGCCAGCGGTGGCGAGAACCATCCCGCGGGATCCTTGCTCAACGGACCATGCCCGGTGACGAGACTCATGGACCCAGCCTTACAAACTCTTCGAGAAGTGTCTCTTCTTTGTCGAAGTCGTGTGACGGGGCCACCGAAGTAGTGCAATTGGGGCCAACGAGGGGTTCGTTGGTGAACGAGGTGGGATGTGAAACGACTCAACGGCGTCGACGCGTTGATGCTGTACAGCGAGACGCCGGAGATCCACATGCACACATTGAAGATCGGCGTGCTGGACGTGTCGGGCGTGGACGGCTTCAGCTTCGATCTGTTCCGGCAGGTGGCCTATCCGCGGCTGATGGCGCTGGCGCCGTTGCGTTACCAGCTCGTCGACATCCCGATGAAGTTGCATCACCCGATGTGGGTGGAGAACGACGACATCGACCTCGACTACCACCTTCACCAGGTACGCGTGCCTGCCCCCGGCGGGCGCCGCGAACTCGATGCGCTGATCGGCGAGATCGCCAGCACGCCGCTGGATCGCGGCCATCCGCTGTGGGAGATGTACGTCGCGGAAGGACTGGCGGGGAACCGGATCGCGATCATCCACAAGGTTCACCACGTCCTCGCTGACGGTGTCGCGTCGGCCAACCAGATGGCGAAGGCGATGGAGCCGCACGAACCCGGGGACGTCCCGTCGCCGACTCTGCCTGTCTTGCCGCGCAACCGCTCGAGCCTGCTGAAGGCCGCGGGCCGCGACCACGTCGGCCTGATCCGGAAGCTGCCACGCCTGGTGAGCGAGACGGCGACCGGTGTCTCGCGGATACGCCGGCGGTCCAAGGAGCGCGGCGCGCAACCGGATCTGGCCCGCAATTTCTCGGCGCCGAAGTGCTTCATCAACCATGTGGTCACACCGGGTCGACGGTTCGCGACGGCGCCGCTGGCACTGGCCGACGTGAAGGAGACCGGCAAGCACCTGGGCGTGACACTGAACGACATCGTGTTGGCGACGGTCGCAGGCGCATTGCGCCACCTGATGCTGCGCTACGACGGGCGAGCCGAGTCACCGCTGATCGCGGGTGTGCCCGTGAGCACCAACCCCTCTCGAGAGCGATTGGCGGGCAACGAATTCACCTACATCACACCGTCGCTGCCGGTGCACGTCGCCGATCCGCTGGAACGGGTCAGGCTGACCGCGTTGTCCACGGGTATCGCCAAGGAGAACCACCAACTGCTCGGTCCCGCGGTGCTGCCCGCCTGGATGTCCTACCTTCCGCCGTCGGTCGCGCCGGGGATCTTCCGTCGCCAGGCCAGGCGTGTCGAGTCGGCAAGCGTGTTCAACCTGACCGTGTCGAACGTGCCGGGACCCCGCGAGCGCGGCCACATCGAGGGAGCCACGGTGAGCGAGATCTACTCCGTCGGCCCGGTGGCCGCCGGCAGCGCGATGAACATCACCGTCTGGAGCTACGTCGACCAGCTCGCCATCTCCGTGCTGACCGACGACGTCACCCTTGACGACCCCCATGAACTGACCGACGCGATGATCGACGCCTTCATCGAGATCCGCGAGGCGGCGGGGCTGCCCGGCGAGCTGACGCCGGTCGGCGCAGCCATGCCGCTGGCGGAGGCGGTGGGCTGACCTCCCGCTGCGGGTGAGCCGGGTTTACAAATCTGCGGGATTCGTCATGTTGCCGCGAAAACTCATCCTTTACAGATCCCCAGGAAAGTGTCACGCTTCGTAGGTGCCTTTGCCCCTCGACGAATCGGACCCCATCGGGAGCCGTCGCTACCAACTGACCGTGGTCGCCTCGAGCCTGGTCGACCTCGTCGGGTCGGCCGGAGGGTGGATGTGTGACAGGGCCAGAGCCGGCTGGGACGTCAAGGTCGTGCTCACCGAGCACCACGACACCCGGCCGCTGGCGATCCTGGGCGCATCGGCGCTCGACGTCGACGCGGAACTCTCGGATGTGGTGAAGGTGGCCTCGCACGGAGGCGCGCTCGCGATCGGTGCCTGCGTTCTCGCCGCGGACGAACGCATCCGGGCGGGTGTGCTCGGAATCTTGAAGCGCGGCCTGACCCAGGTGACGGTATGGGGTCAGGCGTGGCCGAACGAATTGAGCCATAAGGTCGACCCGGTCGAGCACAAGCTGAGTGCTGCTGCCCGGGCGTTCAAGGCTCACGCACTCGGTGCGGCGACGGTGTCGAAAGGCTCGATCGCAGGAACCGAGACGCTGTTCAACCTCGGCCCAGACTCGCTTCGCGCGCTGTACTCGGTCTAGCGGATCCAGCCTCGGTCTAGCGGTGCCAGCCGCGCCGGCGAAGCCACCAGTCGCGTCCGACCGCGACGAAAATCAGCAGGGCGAAGCCGATGAGGAAAATATCCTCGACCTTGCCCACGTGATTGCCGCGCAGCATGGCCAGCAGGAAGATCCCCGACAACAGGCCGCCGATGTGGATCAGGCGATGATTCTCCTTCGACCAACCCCACTCCGCGGACGGCACATCCTCGACATCAGGAACATCCCTGCCGGTGTGTCGCTCGACCTCGGTGGTGGCCACAGCTGCTCCTCATGGTGGGCGGACAACTGCCGACATTCTGGCATACGTCTACTACGCGCCGTAGGGTCATGCGTCATGGCCGGGCAGTTCGAGGGAAAAGTCGCGTTCATCACCGGCGCGGCGCGGGGTCAGGGACGCGCACACGCGGTGCGGTTCGCCGAAGAGGGCGCCGACATCATCGCGGTGGATCTGTGCGACCAGATCGACACCGTCGCGTACCCGATGGCGACACCCGAGGATCTCGACGAGACCGTGAACCTGGTCGAGAAGACCGGGCGCCGCATCGTGGCCGAACAGGCCGACGTCCGCGATCTCGAGCGACTTGAGGCCGTCGTGGCGAAGGGGGTGGCCGAGTTCGGCCGCCTCGACTTCGTCCTCGCCAACGCGGGGATTCTGCCGGCGGCGGGGGAGCCCGGAAGCCGCATCGACGCGTTCGTCGACGCGGTCAACGTGATGGTCAACGGCGTCTACTTCACGATCGTGGCGGCATTGCCCGCGATGTTGGCCCACGGCGACGGCGGGGCCATCGTGATCACGAGTTCGGCAGCGGGGTTCAAACCCGTCACTGTCGACTTCGGCACCGCCAGCCACGGCGCAGCCGGGTACACCGCCGCCAAACACGGCGTCATCGGAGTGATGAGGCACTTCGCAAGAGCGTTGGCCGAGAAGAACATTCGTGTCAATTCGGTGCATCCGGGCGGCGTGGCCACGCCGATGATCTACAACGACGCAATGGCCAATTGGTCGGCGGAACATCCGTCCTTCACCCCGTCGCAGCAGCCACTGCTCGCCGTCCCGCCGGTGGAGCCGGAGGCCATCAGCGACACGATGGTGTATCTATGCGGTTCGACCGGCCGATATGTGACCGGGGTGGCATTGCCCGTCGACAGCGGGCAGATAGTCAAGTGATCTTGCCGTAGCGGCGCAGGGCCTCGGCGCGCTCCGCCTTGTGATCGACGATCGGGTCAGGGTAGTCGTCGTCGTCGATCTCGGGCACCCAACGCCGCACGTATTCACCGTCGGGATCGAACTTTTCGCCCTGCATCGTCGGGTTGAACACCCGGAAGTACGGCGCGGCGTCGGTGCCGCAACCCGCGGCCCACTGCCAGCCGTGCTGGTTGTTTGCCATGTCGCCGTCGACGAGTTGGTCGAGGAACCAGCGAGCGCCCCACTGCCACGGCAGGTGCAGGTCCTTGACGAGAAACGACGCCACGATCATCCGCACCCGGTTGTGCATGAAGCCGGTCTCGGCCAGTTGGCGCATGCCCGCGTCCACGATCGGAAATCCGGTGCGGCCGGCCTTCCACGCGTCGAACAGCGCACGAGCGTTCTCGTCGCTGTCGACCTGAATCTTGTCGAAGGACGTGTTCCAGTTCCACCACGCACTGTCGGGCCATTCGTGAAGCACCGCGGCGTAGAAGTCGCGGAACGCCAGTTCGCGCAGGTAGGCCTGGGCGCCCGTGCCCTTGCCGAGGTCGGCCGCCATGGTGCGCGGATGGATGGTGCCGAACTTCAGGTGCGCCGACATCCGGCTGGTGGCGGGCAGGTCCGGCCGGTTGCGGTCCTCGGCGTAGTTCTCGAGTCCCTTCTGCGCGAACGACTTCCACTGACGCCGTGCCGCGCCCTCGCCCGCGGGCAGCTCCAGCTCGATCCCGAGGTCGGGGATGTCCACCCCGCTGGAAACATCCTTCGGATCGATCCACTGTGCGGATTTCGGGCCGGACGCCGCCGGGTCCCGCCAGCCGTGCCTGCGCCACGCGTCGTAAAACGGGGTGAACACCTTGTACGGTGTGGCGTCGCTCTTGGTCACCCGTCCCGGCGACACCAGATAGGGCGATCCCGATTCCTCGAGAGGCACTCCGTCCCCAACCCTGCCGAGCGCGTCGCGTACCGCGTCGTCGCGTCGGCGGCCGAACGGCGTGTAGTCCGCCGACACGTGCACCGACGACGCGCCGATCGCCTTCGCCAGCGCAGGAATTCGCTTCTCCGGACGGCCACGGGTCACGTGCAGCCGACCGCCGAGGCTGCCGTCCAGGTCGCGCAGCGCGTCGTAGAGGTACTGCAGCCGGCGTCGCCCCGACGATGCCTTCAGCCGCGGATCCAGGACATAGCAGGCGAGCAGCTGGCCGTCGGAGGCCGCGGCGTCGAGCAGGGCGGGCAGGTCGTGCAGCCGCAGATCGCGTCGGAACCACAACAGTGCGGGCATGCCATTGATGCTGCCCGAAATAACCGGTAGAGAAACAGGATGCAGTTTTGGTCAGGCACAGCGTTCATGAAAACGTCAGAAATCCTCCCGCTGGCGCGGATGTTCGACGAGGCGGGCTACGACGGGATGGTGTGCTCGGACCACATGATCTACCCCCGTGAGCTGTCGTCTCCATACCCGGACTCGTCCACCGGCAAGCCGGGGTGGCCGCCGGAGACGGCGTGGCCGGACTGCTGGGTGCAGATCGGTGCGATGGCGGCGGTGACGAGCCGGCTGCGCTTCTCCAACGCCGTCTACATCGCGCCCGCACGCCCTCTGCTGGAAGTGGTCAAGCAGGTTGCCACCGCGTCGGTGTTGTCGGAAGGGCGGGTGTCGCTCGCGGCCGGTGTCGGGTGGATGCGCGAGGAGTACGACCTGATGGGTCAGGACTTCACCACCCGCGGCAAGCGGCTCGACGAGATGATTCCGGCGTTGCGCGCGCTCTGGCGCGGCGGCTGGGTGTCGTGGAGCGGGGAGCACTACCAGGTGCCCGAGATGATGATCGAGCCCCATCCGCAGGCGCCCGTGCCCATCCATTGCGGCGGTGAGTCCGATGCGGCACTGCGACGCGCGGCGCTGTTGTGTGACGGCTGGGTCGGCTATGCGTACACCTGGGACGACGCGGTCTCCTACGTGCAGAAGCTCAACGGAATACGGCGTGAATACGGAAGGGACAGTGAGCCTTTCGACATCATGCTGGCGCTGCTGGAACCGCCGACGCCGGATCTGTACAAGCGCGCCGAAGACATCGGCATCACCGCGGTGATGTGCAGTCCGTGGGGCGGGATGCAGTTGCCCGCGGGCGGTGTCGAACGCTTCCGGGAACCCATCGAGCGGTTCGCCGAGAACGTCATCGGAAAGGTGCGGTCATCATGAGTATGGAATGCGACGAGGTCAGGGATCTGGTGCAGTGCCTGTACTCGGCGATCGACCGTCAGGATTGGTCGACGGTCGAGGCGGTGGTGTCGCCGCGGTTGGTCGTCGAAGTCGGCAGCTCCGGTCCGGTCGGGTGGGACGCGTGGCTCGGACAACTGCAGGACTTCTTCGTGGCGTTTCCCGACGGTCGTCATGTGATCGACGAGGTTCTCGTCGACGGTTCACATGGTGTGTCCCGATGCCGGTTCGTGGGCACACACACCGGCGTGTTCCAGGGCATCGCCCCGACCGGGGCCAAGGTCTCGGTGTCCGGCATCCACATCGACCGCTTCCAGGGCGACGCGCTCGTCGCGCACCGTGGTCAACTCGATCTGCACGCGCTGATGCAGCAGCTCAAGGACGGTTCGGCGCGCTGACGTCAGAATGACGCTTGCGGTGACATCAATGTGATGTCACACCACGACACGATGGGTTTGCAGGGCTCGACACGCTTTAGTCTGCCGGGTCGAACCGGAACACGGCGAGCTCGCCGGCGAGTGCTTCGAATTCGTCCGCGGTGCCTTCGCGCACCAGGCCCGACCGCTTGGCGAAGCCGACGCCGACCGGCACCTCGACCGCGAAGCTGCGCAGCACAGGCCGCGCATCCTCCGAGCCGAGTTCGATGATCTTGACCTGCCGCGATTTGCGGCCGCGGGTCAGTGTTCCCGCACCTGCCGCGCGTGCGTTGGCCGCCCAGTCGGCACCGGGGTAGCCGGCGACGGTGTAGAGGCCGCCGTTGTGCGTGAACGGTGTCATCGGCGTGCTGCGCAACTTGCCCGACTTGCGGCCAGGCACCGTCAGAATCTGCGACGGGCCCGCAGGAATGCCGAGCTTCTGGATCGCCTTGACGATCCGGTTCATCGGCTTGAGGTACCGGGGTGGACGAAGATCAGACATTTTCTCTCCCTGAGTGATTGGTGAACAGGTCTCGGTGTGCCGACACTGCGTCGGCGAACGACTCAGCGGGACGGCCCAGAACCTTCTCGACGTCATGGGTCACCAGCGCAGGTTTCTCGACCGTCTCCGCCAGCAGTGCGATGTAGGCGTCGGCGAACCCGGCGGGGAAACCCGCGGCGACGAAGCGTTGCCGGACCTGTTCGGCAGGCACCTCGTGGTAGGTCAGCCGACGGCCGAGGACGCCACCGATGACGTCGACAAGCTCGGTGTTCGTCAGGGCCTGCGGGCCGGTCAGCGGAATCCTCTGGCCGACAAGCTCATCGGTGAGCAGAGCGTGTGCGGCGACCGCGGAGATGTCGCGCTCCACGATCGGTGCGGTCGACGCCGCTGCATACGGTCCCGCGACGACGTCGCCCACTTGAATCTGGGGTGCCCACATACCGAAGAAGTTGGTGACGAACACTGTGGGGCGCAGGCTCACCCACTCAAGCCCGGAGTCGACGGCGAGTTGTTCGACCTCGAGGTTGCGGTCGCCGCGAAAGCGCGACGGCTGCCGGGAGAAGTCGTCGTCGGCGTTGATCGCCGACAGCGCGACCAGGCGTGTGACACCGGCCCGCCGTGCGGCCTTGACCACCGAGGCCATTTCGTCGCCGAGGGCGCGGGAGTTGAGGAACACCGCCGATGTGCCGTCCAGACCTGCGGTGGCCGAGGTCACCACCTGAACCCCCTCCGGAAACCCGGCGGTGTCCGGACAACGGGTGACCGCGCGAACCTCGACTCCTGCATTGATCAGTTGCGCGATGAGGGGGCGACCGACATTGCCGGTGGCACCCGTGACGAGAATTGTGTTCATGGCAGCAAGGACGGCGCAGCGCCTGGAAAAGTTACGCCGGGTGATTCTCGGAGTCCGTAACTTTCCGTCGTCGTGTTTCGTCTTTGAAGTATGAGCAGTTCACCGTCGATCGACGCCGCATGGCGCAGTCATCGGCCCTACCTGGTGAATCTGGCCTACCAGATGCTCGGCGACGTCGGCGCGGCCGAGGACGTCGCGCAGGAGGCGTTTCTGCGGCTGGCGCGCACCGACGTCACGCAGATCGACGACGTCCGCGCCTGGCTCACCGTGGTCGCCGGGCGCCTCTGTCTCGACCAGATGCGCTCGGCTCGCGCCCGCCACGAACATCCCGACGAGTCCGGCGCCCTCGATGTCGCGGCCTCGCCCGTCCTCGAGCCGGCCGACCGGGCGACCCTCGACGACGAGGTTCGCACCGCGCTGTTGGAAGTGCTGCGACGGCTGAGCCCCGGCGAGCGGGTCGCCTTCGTGCTTCACGACGTTTTCCAGCTGCCGTTCGACGAGATCGCCGAGACGGTCGGCCGGCCTGTCGGAACGTGCCGGCAACTCGCGCGGCGGGCGCGGGCGAAGTTCTCCGACGCCTCACCACGGCTCGTAGAGGTCAGCGACGTCGAACATCAGCTGGTGACCGAGAAGTTCATCACCGCGTGCGCCAACGGCGACTTTCAGGCGCTGACCGCGGTTCTCGATCCGACGGTGTGGGGCGTCGGGACGGTGCTGGGTGACGGAGCCCCGCCGCCACAGGTCAACCACGGTCCGCACGATGTCGCGGTCAATCTGCTGCGCTACCTCGGGCGGGGCGCCACGCTGGTCAGCGGACCGGCGGGCCAGCCGGCGCTGTTGGCATTCATGGACCGTCGGTTGTTCGCCGTGCTGGTGTTCACGCTGCGGGACAACCTGATTCTCAAGATCGAGGCGTCGGTGGACCCCTCGGCTGCGATCCCGCGTTGAACGTCGACGCCAAAGGGAAGACAGCCCGGCTGGGGGAGCGCGGGCTGCCTTCCTGTTCGGTTGCGCCGCAAAGGATCAACCCGACGACGCGTGCACCAGGACCGGCTGATCGCGATACAGCTCGGGAAACACCTGCCTCAGATCGTCGAGCTTCGGCATGTCGTTGGCGGTGATGTAGGGGGCAGTCGGGTGCAGGGTCAGGTAATCCTGGTGGTAGTCCTCGGCCGGGAAGAAGCCCGAGTCTCTGTCGGTGCGCGTGACGATCGGAGTGTCGAAGACCTTCGCTTCGTTGATCTGGGTGATGTAGGCGTCGGCGACATTTTTCTGAACGTCGTTCTGCGGGAAGATCGCGGACCGATACTGTTCACCGACATCGGGGCCCTGGCGGTTCAGCTCGGTCGGGTCGTGGACGACGGTGAAGAAGACGCGGAGCAGCTGCCCGAAGGTCACCTGACCGGGGTCGTAGGTGATTCGTACGGACTCGGCATGGCCGGTGGTACCCGTCCCCACCGTTTCGTACTGCGCGGTTGATGCCTCACCGCCGGCATAACCGGATACCGCTGATGACACGCCCCTCACGTGTTGGAAAACGCCCTGCACACCCCAGAAACAGCCGCCCGCCAGCACGGCCGTCTCGCTGGCGCCCGGGCTGCCCGCGGGCTCGTCGAGCGTCGGCGCAGGCACCATCGTCGAGGCGCCGGCGCGCGGCGGCCGTCCGAAGCTGTCGGGCACGACGAACAGCGCGACAGCCAGTGCCAGTAAAACGGTCAGGACTGCGACCCCACCCGTGTTGGGGTTTACCTTCATCCGGCACCTCATGCATCGCTGGAAACAGTCACGTCCACTCCAGGCTAGCGACGGCCGGGGCCGAAGTTCTTACTGAACTGTGACAGTTCTTCTATCGCAACATGTTGCGGATTAGGGTCGTCCGAAGAGAGTGACTGACGGAGGTCGGGTGTGATGAACGTGACGAGGCGGCGATTCCTGGCCGGTGCAGCAGCGGCCTCGGCCGCCATCGTCGCTTCGACGGCTTGCGCGAGGTTGGCGACAGCCAGTCCGGCAGGTGAGTACGAGGTCACCCACACCGACGCCGAGTGGAGGCAACTGCTGACCCCCGATCAGTACAACATTCTTCGCAACGGGGGTACCGAGGCGCCGTACACCAGTCCGCTCAACGACGAACACCGGCCCGGCGTCTTCAGCTGTGCCGGATGTGCGCTGGATCTATTCGCCTCCGATACCAAGTTCGACAGCGGCACCGGCTGGCCGAGTTTCTGGCGGCCCCTGGACCGGGCTGTCATCGAAAATACCGACAGCAGCCTCGGTATGACGCGCACCGAGGTGTTGTGCCGACGCTGCGGTGGCCACCTCGGCCACGTGTTCGATGACGGTCCGCAACCAACCGGCCTTCGCTATTGCATGAACGGCGACGCCTTGGCTTTCCGCCCCGCGTGACCGCCCTGGGTCAGCCGTAGGTGAACGAAAACGCCTGCAGCCCTTTAGACAACGCCACCTCCAGGCTCCCCTTGCCGTCCTGGTCGTCGGTCACCAGCTGACGCATGTTGGGCGGCCCGCTCACCGGAATCGTCGTCGTCTTGCCGTCCCGCGTGACGGTCACCGTGCCGGTACCACCGACGACCATATAGACGTTCCGGGCGTGGTAATTCAGCGCGATGGCGTTGTCGTCGTTCTGCGCCGTGATGCCCTGGTAGTCCAGCGCCCACGTGCCGCCCAGCGCGTAGCTGTCGTCGGGCAATTCTTCCGGGAGCGCGAAGATGCGGGTGCCCTCGTCATATTCGCCGTCACCGCGGTAGTTCACCACCTTGCCGACGCTGAAGTACGTCTCGGGTGTGAGCTTCTGCCTCGGCGTGGTGTCTCTCGATTCGACAGCGGGCGGAAGGTTCTGCTCACCCTCCGACAGCAGTTGGCGGATAAGTTTTTCCGTGTCCTCGTAGCCACCCTCTCCGAACCTCACATGGCGCACGGTGCCCTGCTGGTCGATGAGATACTCAGCCGGCCAGTAACGGTTGCGGTAGTTGGTCCATGTCGAGAACGCGTTATCCATCGCGATCGGATAGGTGATGCCGAGATCCTTTGCGCCGCTGACGACGTTGGCCTCCACCTTCTCGAAGGCGTACTCGGGCGTGTGCACCCCGATGACTTCGAAACCCTTGTCGCGGTATGCGTCATACCACCCGACGACGTGCGGGGTAGACCGCTGGCAGTTGATACAGGAGTACGCCCAGAAGTCGATGAGTACGACCTTGCCGCGCAACGACTTCAGGTCGATCGGCGCATTTCCCGGGGTATTGAGCCACTTCGTGATGCCCTTGATGTCGGGGGCCGTCCCACAACTCTCCAGTTCGGAGCCGCCGTCGGAGCAGTTCGACAGTTGGGCGTTCTGCTCGTTGACGAGGCCGCCGAGATTGAGTTCGCGCAGCTGTTCGTCGCCGCCGACCTGCTGCTGTAGCGCACCCGTGTAGTCCGGTATCGCGCGTTGCAGGGCGGCAGGAAGGTTGAACACCAGCGCCACCGCCAGCAGGATCGTCACGATTCCTCCGATGATGCGGATCTCCCGCTGCCGGCGTCGGAACGCGGCCACACGCTCGGCCACGCGCTGGCCCGCGAGCGCGAAGAACAGCAACGGAAGCGTCGCGCCAACGGCGAACGAGAGCGTCAGCGCCACCGTGCCGAGCCCGATGGTTCCGGTGGCGCCCGCAACGACGATGGCCGCGAGCACCGGACCCGCACAGGGCACGTAGAGCACGCCGAGGGCCAGCCCCAGTCCGAATCCGCTTTGGCCGGAACGGAACTGCTTCTGCGGCAACTTCGAGAACGGTTTCTCCAAGAGCGCCTCGAACTGCGGGAAGATCAACCCGAGGCCGATCGCCACCAGCGCGACGAGGGCCACCCAGCGGATCGCGTCCTGGGGCAGATGCAGCAGGGACAACAAAGCCGACCCGAGCAAGGTGACAACACTGAAGCTGAGCACCAGGCCGGCGATGACACGGTAGGGCCGCAGTGTTTCCGACATGCTGCGCTTGGGTCGGACCTCGGTCGCCACCGCGCCCGTTTCGGATGCCGCGGGCCGGCTTCCGCCCTGCGTGCCGGAGAAGAAGATGACGGGCAGCACCGGAAGGATGCACGGTGAGATGCCGGTGATCAGTCCGCCGATGAAGCCGATCACGATCAATGTGGTCATGTCGGGTATTCGTCGCCAAACCGTGTTCGGATCGTCGGTATGCCCGTCAAAAGTATTACCTACGAACAATATTCGGTCACGGCCGCAACGCGAAAAGGCGATCCGGCGCGTGGCCGGACCGCCTTTTCACGGTAGTGCTGCGGAAGTCCCGATTCGTCACATCGCAGGCTCGGGCGCCGGCGGCATCATCACCGTGTCGACCATGTACACGGTCGCGTTCGCCGTCTGCACGCCGCCGCAGATCACCGAAGCGTTGTTGACCTTGAGGTCATTGGCGGGACCCATGACCGTCAGGTCGGCGCCCTGGACCGTCCTGTGGGGTCCGTCTACCTGATCAGGGCTGAGTCGGCCGGGCACCACGTGGTAGGTCAGGATGCTCGTCAGCATCTCCGAGTCCGTCTTGAGCCCGTCGATCGTCGGAGTGGGGATCTTCGCGAACGCGGCATCAGTCGGCGCAAAGACGGTGAATTCGCCGCTGTTGAGCGTGTCGACGAGGTTGACGTTGGGGTTGAGCTTGCCGGACAGCGCCGACGTCAGCGTGGTGAGCATCGGGTTGTTCGACGCGGCCACGGCGACGGGGTCCTGCGACATGCCCATCACCGAGCCGGGGCCGACCGGGTTCTGTGCTGCGTAGGCCAGCGCAGCCGGGGCCCACCGGATCGGCCTGGGCGATCCCGGTCGATGAGGCGAGCAGGCCCGCTACGGCGATCGCGGCCGCGGAGGCCCCGACGACGGTGTTGGTGGTGTTGCGCTTGATGTTCATCAGTTCTCGACTTTCGATTTGAGTGACGTGGGAGTCGGGTGCCGCGCAGGTCAGCTGGCAGGCGGCATCAAGACGGTGTCGATCATGTAGACCGTCGCGTTGGCGGTCTTGACGCCACCGCACACCAGACCGGCGTCGTTGATCTTCAGGTCCGGGCCGGATCCGGTAACCGTCACCGAGCCGCCCTCGAGTGTCTGGTGGCCACCGACGACCGCGCTGGGGCTGGCCTGGCCCTCGACCACGTGGTAGGTCAGGATGCCGCTGAGCAGATCCGAATCGGTCTTCAGCTTCTCGAGGGTCGCCGCGTCGATCTTGGCGAACGCGTCATCCGTGGGCGCGAACACCGTCAGCCCCGGATTGCTGTTCAGGGTGTCGACGAGGTTCACGTTCGGGTTGAGCTTGCCGGACAGCGCCGAGGTGAGCGTTTTGAGCATCGGGTTGTTGGACGCCGCCACGGCGACGGGATCCTGCGCCATGCCCGCGACTGACCCCGGACCGCTGGGGACCTGCTGGGCGTAGCCCGCGCAACCGGTTCCGACCAGGTCGGCGGCCGGATCGGCGGCGGCGCTGGTCATGGCGGGTGCAGCCGACGTCATCGCTTCGCTCGACGACGAACTCGCCGGGGAACTGCTGCTCGCGGTCTCGGTGGATTTCTCACTCGAACAGGCAGAAAGGCCGAGGATCGCGACCGCGCTCAGACCCGCAGCGGCAATCGCCTTGCAGTGAGTTGGATTCATAGCGGATTCACTCCAATGTGTCTGGGACGACGCGAGCCGCCGTCCTCGTCTCTGACATGGGTGATTCGCCGTGGCGACAGTCACGGATGGCGCGGGGATGAAGTACGTCACAATCGTGTAATAACTGCACGGCAGCGCTGAGCCGAACTCTGACGCGGCACAATAGATCGGTGAGCAGGTTCGGCGGCCATGAGCAACGCGACCCGGGGATTGAGCGAGTGCGCGTGCTGATTCTCGGCAGCACCGGCTCCATCGGCACCCAGGCGCTGGAGGTCATCGCCGCCAACCCGGACCGCTTCGAGGTCGTCGGGCTGGCGGCCGGCGGCGGCAACCCGGCCCTGCTCGCTAAGCAGCGCGCGGAGACGGGGGTCACCGCCGTCGCCGTCGCCGATGAGGCCGCGGCCGCGCAGGTCGGCGACGTCACTTACGCGGGACCCGACGCCGTAACCCATCTGGTCGAGGAGGCCTGCGAGAAGACCGGAGTCGACGTCGTGCTGAACGCGCTCGTCGGCGCGCTGGGCCTCAAACCCACGCTGGCGGCATTGGTCGGCGGCGCTCGGCTCGCGCTGGCCAACAAGGAGTCGCTGGTCGCAGGCGGACCGCTGGTGCTCAAGGCGGCCAAGCCCGGCCAGATCGTGCCCGTCGACTCCGAGCACTCGGCGATGGCGCAGTGTCTGCGCGGCGGGACCCCGGACGAGGTCGCCAAGATCGTGCTCACCGCGTCGGGCGGGCCGTTTCTGGGCGCCTCGGCCGGGGACCTCGACTCCGTCACCCCGGAGCAGGCCGGAAAGCACCCCACCTGGTCGATGGGCCCGATGAACACGCTCAACTCGGCGACACTGGTCAACAAGGGCCTCGAACTCATCGAAACGCACCTGTTGTTCGGCATCGATTACGACCGCATCGAGGTCGTCGTCCACCCGCAGTCGATCGTTCACTCGATGGTCACCTTCGCCGACGGCTCGACCCTCGCGCAGGCCAGCCCGCCGGACATGAAGCTGCCGATCGCGCTGGCGCTGGGTTGGCCGGCGCGGGTGCCCGCCGCGGCGTTGGCCTGCGACTTCAGCACGGCGTCGACCTGGGAGTTCATGCCGCTGGACGCGGAGGTCTTCCCGGCCGTCGAACTCGCCCGGCGCGCGGGCGAGGGCGGCGGCTGCCTCACCGCGGTCTACAACGCGGCGAACGAGGAAGCGGCGGCCGCGTTCCTCGACGGGTCCATCGGATTTCCGGCCATTGTGCGAACAATCGACGAGGTGCTGCGCGCTGCTGACGAGTGGGCCGCCGAACCCGCTACCGTGGAGGACGTACTCGATGCGCAACGGTGGGCCCGCGACCGGGCGAAGCGCGCAGTTGAGCGGGAAATTTCAAGAAAAGGACTACTCACCACATGATGTTCGTGCTCGGCATCATCGCGTTCGCGTTGTGCATCCTTCTGTCGGTGGCACTGCACGAATGCGGCCACATGTGGGTGGCGCGCGCCACCGGGATGAAAGTGCGCCGCTACTTCGTCGGCTTCGGGCCGACCGTGTGGTCCACCCGCAGGCCCAACAAGCTGGGGCACACCGAGTACGGCGTCAAGGCCGTTCCGTTGGGGGGCTTCTGCGACATCGCGGGCATGACCTCGATCGACGAAATCGCGCCCGAGGACGAGCCCTACGCGATGTACAAGCAGAAGACGTGGAAGCGTGCCGCCGTGCTGGTCGCGGGCCCCGCCATGAACTTCGTCGTCGGCCTGGTGCTGATCTACGCCATCGCGGTGATCTGGGGACTGCCGAACCTGCACCCGCCCACCGAGGCGATGGTCGGTGAAACCTCTTGTGTGAAGTCCGAAGTCACCAAGGGCGAGTTGGGAGACTGTGAGGCGCCGTCCCCGGCGGCGGCCGCCGGGATCCAAGCCGGCGATGTCGTCGTGAAGGTCGGCGATACATCAGTCGCCGACTTCGACGAGATGGTCACCGCAGTGCGCAAGCTCGACGGTCCGACCCAATTCACCGTGCGTCGCGACGGGACCGAGTTCACCACCGTCGTCGACGTCACCCAGGCGACGCGCTGGGCGGGTGCCGACGCCACCGAGCCCAGCAACGTCGGCACCGTGGGCATCAGCGGCGCGCGGTTCGGGCCGACGCAGTACAACCCACTGTCGGCGGTGCCCGCCACGTTCGCGTTCACCGGAGACCTGACCGTCGAGCTGGGCAAGTCGCTGGCGAAGATCCCGACCAAGGTCGGCGCGCTGGTGCACTCCATCGGCGGCGGTGAACGCGATCCGGAGACGCCGATCAGCGTGGTCGGCGCCAGCATCATCGGTGGCGACACCGTCGAGGCCGGGTTGTGGGTGGCGTTCTGGTTCTTCCTGGCCCAGCTGAACTTCGTGCTCGGCGCCATCAACCTGGTTCCGCTGCTGCCGTTCGACGGCGGCCACATCGCGATTGCGGTATTCGAGAAGATTCGCAATATGCTTCGGTCGGCGCGCGGCATGGTCGCCGCGGCGCCCGTCAACTACCTCAAGCTGATGCCCGCCACGTACGTAGTCTTGGTCGTGGTGGTCGGCTACATGCTGCTGACCGTGACCGCTGACCTGGTCAACCCGATCAGGCTCTTCCAATAGGAGACCTTTGATGAGCACCGGCCCTGTGATTGGGCTCGGCATGCCCGCCCCGCCCGTCCCCACGTTGGCGCCGCGTCGCAAGACCCGCCAGTTGATGGTGCGCGACGTGGGGGTGGGCAGCGATCATCCGATCGCGGTCCAGTCCATGTGCACCACCAAGACCCACGACATCAACGCGACGCTGCAGCAGATCGCCGAGCTGACCGCGTCGGGCTGTGACATCGTCCGGGTGGCGTGCCCGCGCCAGGAGGACGCCGACGCGCTCGCGGTGATCGCCAAGAAGTCCAAGATCCCGGTGATCGCCGACATCCATTTCCAGCCGAAGTACATCTTCGCCGCCATCGATGCCGGATGCGCCGCGGTGCGCGTTAATCCCGGGAACATCAAGGAGTTTGACGGCCGCGTCGGCGAAGTCGCCAAGGCTGCGGGCGCCGCCGGGATCCCGATCCGCATCGGCGTCAACGCCGGCTCGCTGGACAAGCGGATCATGCAGAAGTACGGCAAGGCCACGCCGGAGGCGCTCGTCGAGTCGGCGCTGTGGGAGGCCTCGCTGTTCGAGGAACACGGCTTCGGCGACATCAAGATCAGCGTCAAGCACAACGACCCCGTCATCATGGTCGCCGCCTACGAATTGCTGGCCGCCCAGTGCGACTACCCGTTGCACCTCGGCGTCACCGAGGCGGGACCGGCGTTCCAGGGGACCATCAAGTCCGCGGTCGCGTTCGGTGCGCTGCTGTCCAAGGGCATCGGCGACACCATCCGCGTCTCGCTGTCCGCGCCACCCGCCGAAGAGGTGAAGGTCGGCAACCAGATCCTGGAGTCGCTGAACCTGCGTCCGCGAGGGCTGGAGATCGTCTCCTGTCCGTCCTGCGGGCGCGCCCAGGTCGACGTCTACACGCTGGCCAACGAGGTGACGGCAGGTCTGGAGGGCATGGAAGTGCCGCTGCGCGTCGCGGTGATGGGTTGCGTCGTCAACGGTCCCGGCGAGGCCCGCGAAGCCGACCTCGGCGTCGCGTCCGGCAACGGCAAGGGCCAGATCTTCGTCAAGGGCGAAGTGATCAAGACGGTGCCCGAGGCGCAGATCGTCGAGACCCTGATCGAGGAGGCGATGAGACTGGCCTCCGAAATGGGGGAAATGGGGACCGCGCCCGGAACAGACGGCAGCGGTTCGCCGGTTGTGACCGTAAGCTGAACGTGACCCTGTGAGCGGGGTCACCCAACCGCCAGGGATCGGTTAGAAAGAGTCTCCATGTCGGCTCCGCCGCTATTTCGCCGCGTCGATGAGCGACGGGTCTCCGTCGTGCGTGAAGCCGGCGAAGTGTGTCGCGTGCTCGACGAGGATCCGGTGGGCAGTTGCATGGTCGCGTCGCGGGTGGTCGAACACGGCATCGAGCCCTCCGCGATCGGCGGCGAGTTGTGGGCCCGTCAGCGACCGACCGAATCCCTCTGTTACGCAGGGGCGAACCTGATTCCGTTGCGCGGCGGAACCGACGACATGTATGCCTTCGCCGACAAGGCGATGAGCACCGCGCGACGATGCTCATCGCTGGTCGGCCGCGCCGAGATGGTGATGCCGATGTGGCAGCGGCTCGAGCACGCCTGGGGTGCGGCGCGCGACGTGCGCGAGCACCAGCCGTTGATGGCGCTGAGCACACCGCCGGCCTGCGCGACGGACCCGGCCGTCCGCCAGGTTCGCGCCGACGAACTCGATGCCTACCTCGTCGCGGCCATCGACATGTTCATCGGCGAGGTCGGCATCGACCCGCGGGTCGGCGACGGCGGCCGCGGCTACCGGCGGCGGGTCGCGGGATTGATCGCCGCGGGCCGCGCGTGGGCCCGCTTCGAACGCGGCCAGGTCGTCTTCAAGGCCGAGGTGGGATCCCAGTCGCCGTCGGTCGGCCAGATCCAGGGTGTGTGGGTGCATCCCGATTGGCGGGGCCACGGCATCGGCACGGCAGGCACCGCGACGCTGGCGTCCGCCGTCGTGCGCAGCGGACGCACCGCGAGCTTGTACGTCAACAGCTTCAACACCGTCGCCCGCGCGACTTACGACCGCATCGGCTTCACGCGGGTCGGCACGTTCGCGACCGTTCTGCTCGACTGACCCGTCGGACCGCCGAAACGGGCGCGCCCGGTGGGAAATGCCATTCTCGAAAATGCGCATCCGTTCTCACAAACGTGATCACGCTTCTCGAAAACGAGAGTACGTTTCCGGACATGCAAACGGTGCGAAGCTTCTGCCGCATCTGCACTTCGGTGTGCGGCATTCTCGTCGACGTCGAAGGTGACGACGTGATCCGCGTCCGCGGCGACCAGGACCACCCCTTCTCCCGGGGCTACACGTGCGCGAAGGGTCGCGCGCTGCCGCAGATGCACCACCATCCGGACCGTCTGGAACGCCCGCGGATCCGGGTCGACGGACGACTGCAGGACACCACATGGGATGCCTGCCTCGACGACCTGGGCACGCGGTTGAAGGACATCATCGACCGCCACGGACCGGAGTCGGTCGCCTTCTACTTCAGCACCATGGAGAGCGCCGGCTTCCGGATGGCCGAGGCACTGCACGCGGCGATCGGCACCCCTGCGAAGTTCAGCCCGCTCACCATCGACGGCACCGCCAAACCGTTGGTCTCGGATCTGGTGGGCGGATTCATGGGGCTCTCGGGCCGGACGGATCTCGACAATGCCGACTTCCTGATGCTCGTCGGCGTCAACCCGGTGGTCTCCCACGGCCACGCGATCTCGATGCCCAACCCGACGGGCACGGTGCGCGACATCGCCAGGCGCGGGCAGGTGTGGGTCATCGACCCGCGGCGCACCGAGACCGCGCGACTGGCCACCGGCCATCTGGCGCCGCGCCCCAGCACCGATCATGCGGTGCTGGCCTACCTGGTTCGCGAGATTCTGCGCGACGGCATGAAAACCGTTGTGCCGGTTCAGGGTATCGACGCGCTGGCAGCCGCGGTCGAGCCGTTCACACTCGAGCACACCGCGGCGTTCGCCGATGTGCCGGAGGCCGAGCTGACCCGACTGTGCGCGGCCGTACGAAGCGCCGAGTGCGTCGCGATCGAGACCGGGGTCGGCGTCACGATGACCGCCGAGCGAGGCAACGTCACCCAGTGGCTCGCATGGGTGCTGATGATTCTCACCGGCGCGATGAACCGAGTCGGCGGGACGTGGTTTCATCCCGGATTCGCTTATCAGCTCGAGACTTTCGGTGAGTTTCTTCCGGTGACGCCAATCGAGGGGTCGTTCGGTCCAGGCCCTCGCAGCCGTCCGGAGGCGCAGGCGTTCATCAACGAATGGCCGTGTGCCGTGCTGCCCGACGAGATCGAGGCGGGCCACATCCGTGCGCTGATCAACGTCGGAGGAAGCCTGGTCACCAGCTTCCCCGAGACGGGCAAGTTGATACCGGCCCTGCAGCAGCTCGAAGTGTTCGCGACCACCGAGATCATCAACAACGAGACCACCGAATTGGCCACGCATGTCCTGCCGACCAAGGATCCGCTGGAACGCCCCGACATCACCATTCACGACATCCTGAGCTCACGCGTGTCCGTCCAGCACACCGCCGCGGTGGTCGATCCGGTCGGCGAGCGGCGGTCGATGTGGTGGGTGTTCGCAGAAATCGGCCGACGGCTCGGCCACGACCTCAGCTCGCTGGGAAATCCGGACAGCAGCACCGACGACGACGTGCTCGCCGTTCTACTCGCGGGCGCGCGAGCGCGATACGACGACGTGGCGGCCACGGGTTGGGCCGAGGCCGATCGCGAGCTACCCGCCGCGTGGGTCGACGACCACATCGCCCGCATGGGCGGCTGGCGCCTGGCGCCGCCGCTTCTGGTCGATCAGCTGGCGGCGCTCGAACCGCCGCCGCCGCTGGTGATGGTGCCGCGCAGGCAGCGGAAGAAGCTCAATGGGCAGCTCGACTTTCTCGGCGAACACCCCGAGATCCTCGTTCATCCCGACGACGGCGCCGCCGCAGGCATCGTGACCGGTCGACCGGTCACCGTCCGCAGTGCCAACGGAGAGCTGACCGGCATCGCCAAGGTCGACGACTCGATACGGCGTGGGGCGGTGTCGATTCCGCACGGCCATCACGCGGCCAACGTCAATCGCCTGACCAACAAGGACGACATCGATGTCGTGACGGGCATGGTGCGTTATTCGGGGATCGCGGTCAGCCTGCACCCGGCGTGACCCAATCTTCGACGTGGGTGGGGGTCGATCGTTACGCTCGCGTCATGACCGAGGATGACCCCAGGATCGCGCGCAGGGAGATCGCCGACACGCTCATGCGTGCGCTCGAACGGCGTCACGAGCTCCTCGACGTCATCGTGAAGGCCGAGGATTTCGACGCCGCGATCGAGGCGATCGCAACCCATCTCGGCACGTCGTCTGTCGCCGCCGAAGCGGTGCTGCGGCTGTCGTTCGACCGGCTCACCAAGGTCGCGCGGCGCAGGATCGCAGCCGAACTCGAGGATCTGAACAATCAGCTGAGTTTCACCATGGGGGAGCCGGCGAGCTCGGTGGACAGCATGGTGCTGCGTCCCTTCTCCGCGGATGCGGACCGCGACATCTTCGCCGCGCGCACCGCCGATGTGCAGGAGGCGGGCGACGGATCGCGGGCGCCCGCCGGCAACCTCGAGGACGAGATTCGCGCCGGGCTGCGACGCATGCATGCCGAAGAGGCGGCATGGCTGGTGGCCGTGCACGGATCGCAGAAGATCGGCATGATCTTCGGCGACCTGGACTCCGGCGAGGTCAATGTTCGGATCTGGATTCACCCCGACTACCGCAAGCAGGGCTACGGGACTGCCGCGCTTCGCAAGTCACGCTCGGAGATGGCCGCCTACTTCCCGGCGGTGCCTCTGGTGGTGCGGACGCCGCCGGCGGGGTCGTAGCGCGTCGACGTCGACATCGGAAGTCACGTTCTGCAGGCCGCTTCTCGCACTTTGTCTGCAAAACGTGGATTTCGTGCGCGCCTACGCGAAGTTGGGGTCTCGAATTCGTAACATCTGCCTCAATGGCAACTTCAGTATCACGTGTTTCGGGGCTGCTGACGGTCGCAGCGGTCGTCGTGACCCTCGGGAACCTCACGGCGTGCACTCCCAAACCCAACGGACCTGAGCCGACGGCCGAGCAGTTCTTCGCCGCGCTGGCAACCGGCGACACCGCGACCGCGGCGGAACTGAGCGACCGCCCCGCCGACGCGCGCCAAGCGCTCAACAATGCGTGGGCGGGACTTCAGGCGACCCACCTCGACGCGCAGATCCTCAGCTCGAAGTACGCCGAGGACACCGGCAGCGTCACCTACCGCTACACCTGGCATCTGCCCAAGGACCGCACCTGGACCTACGACGGACAGCTGAACCTGGTTCGCGACGAGGGCCGTTGGGAAGTGCGCTGGAGCACCACCGGGTTGCATCCCAAGCTCGGCGTAAACCAGACGTTGGCGTTGCGCGCGGACCCGCCCCGGCGCGCCTCGGTGAACGAGCGCGGCGGCAGCGACGTGTTGGTGCCCGGCTATCTGTACAACTTCTCGCTGGATGCTCAGGCGGCCGGTGGGGCGCTGATGCCGACTTCGCGTGCCGTCGTCGATGCGCTGCGGCCGTTCGACAACACGCTGGTTCCGCAACTCCTCGCCGAGCAGGCCAGCTCGTCGAAGCAGCCGTTGAGTCTCATCACGCTGCGCCAGTCCGACCATGACCAGGTGGCTGCCGCGATCGGCGCACTTCCGGGCGTGGTGATCACGGCGCAGGCTGAACTGCTGCCGACCGACGAGACGTTCGCACCGGCCATCATCGGGGAGGTCAAGAAGGCGGTGGTCGACGAGCTCGACGGCCGGGCGGGATGGCGGGTGGTCAGCGTCAACCAGAACGGCGTCGACGTCGACGTACTCAACGAAGTGCCGGGCGAGCCCGCGCCGTCTGTGACGATCAGCCTGGACCGCGCCGTGCAGGACGCCGCTCAGAACGCCGTCAACACCACCGGCAAGCAGGCGATGATCGTCGCGATCAAACCGTCCACCGGCGAGATCCTGGCCGTCGCGCAGAATTCGTCCGCCGACGCGCAGGGGCCGCTCGCCACGACCGGCCTCTTCCCGCCCGGGTCGACGTTCAAGATGATCACGGCCGGCGCCGCCGTCGAACGCGACATGGCCACCCCCAACACGCTGCTGGCGTGCCCCGGCACGATGGACATCGGCCACCGCACCGTGCCCAACTACGGCGGCTTCGACCTCGGCACCGTGCCGATGTCGCGGGCGTTCGCGAGTTCGTGCAACACCACCTTCGCCGAACTGGCCAGCCGGATGCCGCCTCGCGGGCTGACGATGGCCGCTGCGAAGTACGGCATCGGCGCGGACTACACGATCGATGGCCTGACCACGGTGACCGGCTCGGTGCCGCCGACGGTGAACCTGGCCGAACGCACCGAGGACGGCTTCGGGCAGGGCAAGGTCGTGGTCAGCCCCTTCGGGATGGCGCTGGCCGCCGCGACCGTCGCGGCTGGGAAAACCCCTGTGCCGCAACTGATCGAAGGCCGACAGACGGCGGTGACCGGCGACCAGACGCCGATCAGCCCGAAGATGCTCGACGCCCTGCGGCCCATGATGCAGTTGGTGGTCACCAACGGCACGGCCAAGGATCTCCAAGGCGTAGGCGACGTGCGGGGCAAGACCGGCGAAGCGGAGTTCGCGGGCGGATCGCATTCATGGTTCGCCGGCTACCGCGGCGACATGGCGTTCGCCGCACTGATCGTCGGTGGTGGGTCATCGGAGTACGCGGTGCGCATGCTCAAGGGCATGTTTGACGAGCTGCCGCCGAACTATCTGGCCTGAGCGGCTACCTGAGCGGTTCGCTGGCCACCGCGTAGCGCTCCTGATAGGCGGATACCTGCTCACGTACTAGTCCCGCGTCGAGCTCGGTGTCGGCCCACGTGTATCGGCCACCGCCACCATCGCCGGGATGTGCTGCCAGAAAGTCCTGCATCCTCTTCTCGGCGACGGAGGTCAACTCGCGGTCCAGCCGCGCGTACAGCGATCTGATCGTTGCGAACGGGTCCCGCATGAAATCGGCGAACTGCACGTCGATCACCTGGTTCGGCGGCAGCGCGTCGCGCAGCGTCATCCCGCGGTTGAGCCCGACCACGATGTCCTCTACATACTGCTGCGCGCAGTCGGCGACGCTTGTCTCGTCAGAGGCCATTCGTCGTAGGTGATTGGCCAATGCGCTGATCGACGAGATGACGGTGAGCGGGTCGCGATGTGTCTGCACGATCACCGCGTCGGGGTATTCGGCCACCAGGGTGTCGAGCTCCCACAGGTGCGCCGGTGACTTCAGCAGCCATTGGCCATGGACCCCGGACTGCAAGTGCTGCAAGAAGATTCGGTGATAGCGATAGGACGGTCGATGATCCGCTTCGTACAGAAGCCACTTGTAATAGGCGGGCAGCCGGTACTGAACGGTGAAGATCATGCTGCAGAACTGGCCGGCAAAGATCCGCACGCACTCCTGGCCGACCAGCGCACCCATCGGATGAAACTTCATGAAGCCGGGAATGATCTGCTCGCTCATCTCCAGACGGGCCTGCGTTTCGGCGATCCGCGGGTCGGTGTGGTAGGTCTCCGGCTGCGGCAGTGGATAGGGGTTGTCGACCTCCCACGTAAGCGGGGGACGCAATTGCGGATCCTGGGCGAGGAGATCGAAAAGGATTGTGGTCCCGGTGCGGGGCTGACCGATGATGAAAATCGGCCTGCTGATCTTCTCCTGAGCGATTTCGGGGTGAGACTTTCGCCATTCCACGATCTGAAGCCGATTCTTCAACGGCTGCACGACGTCTAAGGCGGCGAGCTCTACCCCGAGGTCATTGAGGCGCGCGTCGCGGATCAGCCCTTCGCAGAAAAGGCCCAATCCCTCTCGCCAGGTCTCGTTCTCGTCGAACTCCGTCCCGAAGTCGTCACTGCCCGCCCACTCGCAGGCCTGCTCGATCAGCGTGGCGGGGTCGAACCGGTCGGCCGCGCTCACCGCGCCGCCCCGCCGCTGCGCACCGTGACCGACACCTTGGGTGGTTCGGGGTTGTCCAACCAGCGCAACACCACGAAGCCGCGATGCCTGCCCCCGGTGTCCAACCAGTGACCGTGGTCGAAGTCCTTGCCGCCGATCGCGATACGCACGACGCCGTTCGCATCGGGTTCGACGCCCTTGTTGGTGACCGAGCTGTGCCTGCGGCGCGGTTCCAGGCATTCGTGCCAGATGTTTTCCAGCGTCACGTTCCAATAGCGAGTGTCCGGCGGCTCGAACTCGAGCACCAGCGACTCGTCGTCGGCGAGCCGGAAGACACCGAGCATGTACAGGTTGTCCGGAGTCGTGTCTGCGTCGCCGAGATCTCCCGCCTCGGCGGTGATCAGCGTGTTGGGACTGTCCAACAGTTCGGGCTTGATGGTGCGATGCAGGGTGGTGAGCTTCATGATGGTCCACGCCATCGCGGTGAACTGTTCGGCCGCTTCGGCATCCGAGACGGCCCGCGGCGGGTGCGCGATGAGAGGCTGGATGCCCACCGCTGCAGCATCTTCCGTCGCGGCGTCGGCGATGTACTCGCGCACCACGATCGACGACGCGTCCTGCGGGATCGCGACCCACTGCGCGCCGCCGAGGTCAGCCTGCGACGGCTCGGCGGCCGAGAACACCAGCGCGAACCTGCCGCCATCCAGCTTGAGGTCGGTGTCACTGACGTATGCGGCCATCCGACGCGGGGTCATCCCGGTTCCGGCCAGCACCTGGATCCCGAGATACGCAGTGGTTCCCCGTGTTCCGGTGACCCGGTATGCACGGTCACCGCGGATCATCGACAGCAGGTAGGTGCCGTCAGGGTTGGGGCCGCCGATCAGGCGGGTGGGCGAGCACATGTCGAAGAACCACGGCAGATCGGGATCGGCCTCCACGGTCAGCTCCGAGCAGAGTGCTCCGACGCGGGCGACGACCCGCAAGCCCTCGATCAGTTCGCGTTCATTCTCGGCGTCTTCGGTGACGATTCGCGTGATGTCGCCCAGCATCTGCTGCACGAAGGTCCAGGCCTCAACGGTCTGTGGTGCCGAGGGGTTGTTATTGGTCGCCATGGTGAGACAAGTATCCGTCGGCAGACGCCGGCGGTACCGTGGAATGCGCCATGACGGAGATCAACCACGAATCCGCCGCGATGCGTGTCTCGGACGCCGACCGCAACGGGACACTGCGCCGGCTGCACAACGCCGTCGCCCTCGGGCTGATCGATATCGACGAGTTCGAGGAACGTTCGGCGCTGGTCTCGCGCGCCCGCCTGCATTCGGACCTGGACACGCTCGTCGGCGATCTGCCCGGGCCCGGAGCGATCGTCACCACCGCCGCCGATCGCGTGGAGTTGCGTGGCGTCCTCGGCTCGCTGAAGCGCCAGGGGGAGTGGACCGTGCCGACACGGCTGGCCCTGCACCGGCGCATGGGCTCCGTCGACCTCGACCTGACGCGGGCGCGCTTCGCGGGACCGATGATCGTCGTGGAACTCGACCTGAAGTTCGGCGGGCTGGATCTTCGGTTGCCCGACGGTGCCAGTGCGTCGATCGACGACGTCGAGGTCGTGGTCGGCAGCGCCTCCGATCATCGCCGGGACGCACCGGCCGAAGGCACGCCCCACTTCATCCTGACCGGCAAGGTGGTCTGCGGCTCGGTCTCGATCCGCGGTCCGCGCAAGTCTTGGTTGAAGCGCGGCAGGTAACCGCGCAGAGTTCGCCTGCGCGACGCTGGAATGGTCGTACGATCCGATGGTTTATCGGGGATCTCGTCGTTGACCTGGAGGAAGCCCGCACCGCGTTGGCAGCGGCTGTGCACCGAATTGTGGTTCTCCTCGCCGATGGATTCGACAGTTCGCGGGTCATCCCGGGTTGACATGGACGGTCGGACGACAGAGCCGCGTGGGTGGCCTCCTGCGCGGCCGGTTGGTGGCCCCGGGGCCGTGCCCGCGGCTCGCCAGTGGGCTCCCGCGTCTGTTGCGGACGCCCTGATCGATCGCCGCTAGCGCTTGAACAACTGCGATCCGAGGCGGACCAGCCGTTCCCACCCAGCGGGCCGGCCGACCAGTTTGCCGATCAGCGGGACCGAGTCGAAATAGGAAACCCGTTCGGCGATAAGGCCGTTGGTGAATGTGAATCGGTCGACCGCGTCCCACGCGATCGGCTTGCCGCCATAGGTTCCGCTCAACGTGAACTCGATGAACACCTCATGGGTGCCGTGGCCGACGCGATGGACGTCGGCGTGTAGATCGGGTATCAGCGCGAACAACCGCTGAAACGACTCCCGGCAGGCTTGCTTACCGCGCAGGGTGCCCATCATCGGCTGGGTGAGCACGATGTCGTCACTCCACAGCGCCTCGTGCTTGGCCAGATCGGGGCTGCGCCAGGTGTCGGCGAAATGTTCGGCGAACCGCGTGGCGAACTGCGCGTCTACCTCGTCGATGCTCATGGCCTGAGAATGTAGCGCCCCACTATGACTACTCTGGCGTCATGCCTGTTCGCACCGCTCTTCGCCCCGGTGTGGTGTCGCCGACGCTGCCGGTGCCCCGCACGATCGCCCGCCCCGAGTACGTGGGCCGGACGACGGCTCAAGAGGGTAGCGAGCCGTGGGTGCAGTCCCCCGAGGTGATCGAGAAGATGCGCGTCGCCGGACGCATCGCGGCGGGCGCGTTGGCCGAAGCGGGCAAGGCGGTGGCGCCGGGCGTCACCACCGACGAACTCGACCGCATCGCGCACGAGTACATGGTCGAGCACGGCGCCTACCCGTCGACACTCGGCTACAAGGGTTACCCGAAGTCCTGCTGCACGTCGCTGAACGAGATCATCTGCCACGGCATCCCCGACTCCACCGTGGTCCAGGACGGCGACATCGTGAACATCGACGTCACCGCCTATATCGACGGCGTGCACGGCGACACCAACGCCACCTTTCTGGCCGGCGATGTGTCCGAGGAGCACCGGTTGCTCGTCGAGCGCACCCACGAAGCCACCATGCGAGCGATCAAGGCCGTCAAGCCCGGCCGTGCGCTGTCGGTCGTCGGACGCGTCATCGAGTCGTACGCAAACAGGTTCGGCTACAACGTGGTTCGCGATTTCACCGGCCACGGAATCGGCACGACGTTCCACAACGGGCTGGTGGTGCTGCACTACGACCAGCCCGCCGTGCAGACGGTGCTGGAACCCGGAATGACGTTCACCATCGAGCCGATGATCAACCTCGGTTCGCTGGACTACGAGATCTGGGACGACGACTGGACCGTGGCCACCAAGGACAAGAAGTGGACCGCCCAGTTCGAGCACACGCTGGTGGTCACCGACGACGGCGCCGAGATCCTGACCCAGCTGTGAGACCTTCACCGCTCGCCAGAGGAAAGTGACCCCGTGAGCGGCGGGGCGCTGCTGGTCGCCGGCACCACCTCCGATGCCGGTAAGTCCATGGTCGTCGCGGGGCTGTGCCGGCTGTTGGCCCGCAAGGGCATTCGGGTCGCGCCGTTCAAGGCGCAGAACATGTCCAACAACTCGGCGGTCACGGTCGAGGGCGGTGAGATCGGCCGCGCCCAGGCGATGCAGGCCAGGGCCGCGGGCCTGGCACCAAGCGTGCGTTTCAACCCCGTCCTGCTCAAGCCCGGCAGTGACCGCACCTCCCAACTGGTGGTCCGCGGCCGGGTCGTCGACACCGTCGGGGCCACGGACTACTTCACCCATCGGGAGCACCTGGCGACAGTGGTGGCCGACGAATTGCGCCAGCTGAGAACAGAATTCGATGCCGTCATCGTGGAAGGCGCGGGCTCGCCGGCCGAGATCAACCTGCGTGCGACCGACATCGCCAACATGGGTCTGGCCCGCGCCGCGCACCTGCCGGTCATCGTCGTCGGCGACATCGACCGCGGCGGGCTGCTCGCGCACCTGTTCGGCACGGTCGCGGTGCTCGAGCCCGACGATCAACGGCTCATCTGCGGGTTCCTGGTCAACAAGTTCCGCGGTGACCCCGCGCTGCTGGCCCCGGGGCTGAACCAGCTGCAGACGCTGACCGGCAGGCCCACCTACGGCGTCATCCCGCACAGCGACGGGCTCTGGCTGGACACCGAGGACTCGGTCTCGGTGATCGCGCATCGCGTCGTGGGCGAGCCGCAGCCTCCGCGGGGACAGCAGTGGCTGCGGGTGGCGGCGATCCGGCTGCCGCGCATCTCCAATTCGACGGACGTCGAGGCGCTGGCGTGCGAGCCCGGGGTGCTGGTGCGCTGGGCCAGCGATCCGGCCGACCTCGCCGACGCCGACGTCGTTGTGATTCCCGGCAGCAAGGCCACCGTGGAGGACCTGACGTGGCTGCGGCAGCGCGGGCTGGCCGAGGCCGTCGTCACCCACGCCGGGCTCGGCAGGCCGGTGCTCGGTATCTGCGGTGGATTTCAGATGCTCTGCAGGCACATCGACGACGCCGTCGAGTCAGAAGTCGGTGGGATCGACGGACTCGGGGTCCTCGATGCGGACATCGAGTTCGCCCCCGACAAGACGTTGCGTCGTCACGAAGGCCCGCTGCGCGGATACGAGATCCGTCACGGGCTCCTCAGCCGCTCGGCCGAGGAGGACTGGCTCGGGGTCGGTATCCGCAGCGGGGCGGTCTACGGCACCCACTGGCACGGACTGCTCGACAACAATGAGGTCAGGCGTGAATGGCTCACCGCCGTCGCCGCGACAGCGGGCCGAAGCGGGTTCGTGGTCGCCGACGACGTCGATGTCGGCGCGCGCCGGGACGCCCAGCTCGATCTGATGGCCGACCTGATCACCAGCCATGTGGACGTCGACGCCGTGATCGACCTGCTGCAGCACGGCCCACCGGAACTGCCCTCGATCGCAACTAGGCTGACGCCATGACCTGGCGCCATGTGCTGGTCGTCCTCGTCGCGGTGGTCCTTCCCGGGTGCGCCCAGCCGATCGAAGGCACGGCCACCTGGCCCGGTGCCCGCCTCGAGAGAGCGGTGCTGACCGCCGCAGACTTCCCCCAGGGTGTGCAGTACGACCGCCTCTTGCCAGAGTCCGGCCGGGTCGACGGCGCGGGCGGGCCGCCTGCCATGATGACCCGTCCCGAAGGATGCTCGGACGGGCTCACCCGCGTGATCGCCGACTCGGCCGAGCGCGGCCCGGGTAGCGCAGCCGAATACGTGGTCGCCTATGACGGTGCGCGGATGGTCATCACGGTGTTGACGTCGCCACTGGACCTCGACCGGTTGGCGGGCGTCGCCGATCGGTGCGCAGAGTTCGAGACGTTCTTCGATCCGTCGACACCCGGAATCCCGATGACCACCACGAGACTGCAGACGCCGCGGGCCGACGCGCTGGTCTACGAGCAGACGATGCGGCTGAGCAACGTAGAGGACCGCGTCTACTTCTCGTTCGAGAACGTGGGCGACATGGCGGTGTTCGGGATCGCGTTCCCGACACCCAATTCGTCGATCTCTGTCAAAGGTTCGCTGCCGCAGACGTTTCTGGATATCGTGGCCAAGCAGGCCGACCGTGCGCGTTCGGTCTGACGTCTGCGTTTTCTCCAGGCGGAAAACGGCCCGCTCTCAAGGGTCCACCTGTAGCGTGGCCAAATGCCACCCACCACGGTCACCGTCGACGGTCTAGGCGTGTCCGTGGACGTCGCGGGCCCCGACAAGGGGTCGGTGGTCGTGGTGCTGGGCGCCGCCCATCATGCGCCTGCCGCGTACGAGGCGATCTGTCAGCGACTGCACACCGCGTCGCTGCGGACCATCGTGATCGCCCCGGATCCACGGCTGACCGCCAAGTCGGTGGTCGCCATCCTCGATGCGCTCGAGGTGAAGTGGGCGTTGCTGGTGGGTGACCGTGTCGGCGGCGAGTTGGCATGGGAGCTGGCCGCCACCCGGCTGGACCGGTTCATCGGGCTCGTGGTGATCGACCGCGGCCACCCGCGCGTCGCCGACCTGACCGGAACGATCCGCGACGAGACGTGCCCGCCCGTGGAGATGAACACCACCGCGTTGGTCAGCACTCCGGCTGCGCGCTCCGTCGCCAAGGCCAGCCAGCGCTACGTCTACGGCGACTTCCGGCTGGTCGACCTGCTGGGCAGGCGTAACGCCCAGGAAGCCACGGCGCAGCTTGCGGCCGAGATCGTGATGCGCACCAGCACTTGGTAGGCGTCCGGGAAAGTCAGCTCTGCGCCTCTTCCGGCGTCCACGCCTGCGGCAGAGCGGGACTACCTGGGAACAGGTAGTCGACGAAAGCCTTTGCGGTGGGCTGCGGCTCATGGTTGGCCAACCCGGGCCGCTCGTTGGCCTCGATGAAGACATAGTCCGTTGCGGTCACGTCGGGCACGAGCAGATCGACGCCGGTCACGGGGATGCCGATCGCGTCGGCCGCCTTCACCGCGACCTCGCACAGGTGCTGGTTCACCTTGGCCGTCACATCGTGGATCGTGCCGCCCTGATGGAGATTCGCGGTGCGACGGACACGCAGCAGCTGGCCCTCGGGTAACACGTCCTCGAAGGACCACCCGGCTTCCTTCACCGTCGCCTCGGTGACGGCGTCGATAGGAATGCGGGATTCGCCGCCGGTCGCCGCCTCCCGACGGCGGCTCTGCGCCTCGATCAGCTCGCGGACGGTGTGATGACCGGTCCCGAGGATCTCGGCGGGCTGGCGCAGCGCCGCAGCGACCACCTTGCCGTCGATCACCACCAGACGCAGGTCGTCGCCGGCCGCTCGCTGCTCGATCAACACGTTCGGATGTTCTTCGCGGGCCCGGACCAGCGCAGCGTCGAGCTCGTCCGGACCGCTCACGCCGACGGTGATGCCCTTTCCCTGCTCGCCGCGGGTCGGCTTGACCACAACGTCGCCGACCTCCTCGAGGAACGCGTGGTCGTGTTCGTCGAACGTGGCCAGCCGGCCCTTGGGCACCGCGATCCCGGCCTCGGAGACAAGTCGGCGCGTCAGCCGCTTGTCGTCACATCGTGCCATCGCGACCGCGGAGGTGTACTCCGACAACGACTCTCGGGTGATGACGCTGCGACCGCCGTGCGACAGGCGCATTTCGCCGGCCCCGGCGTCGAGCACCTCGACCCAGATACCGCGCCGCATCGCCTCGTCGGCGATGATCCGCGCATACGGATTGAGATCCTCGACGGTTTCCGGCGCATGGGTGAACAGCGGTTCGTTGATCGCGTTCTTGCGTTTGACGGCCATCACCGGGACGCGTTCAAAGCCCAGCTTCTCGTACAGCGAGATGGCTGCGGCATTGTCGTGCGTCACCGACAGATCCATGTAGGCCCGGCCCCGGTCGCGGTACAGCGCTGCCGAGCGCACGGGTGAGCGCCGCGCCGACGCCCGGCAGGCTGGTCGACGGGTCGACGGCCAGCGTCCACAGGCTCGAGCCGTTCTCCGGATCGGAGAACAGCCGTTCGTGGTCGACACCCGTGACGGTGCCCAACAGCGACCCGTCGTCGTCACGGACGGCGACCAGATAGTCCACCGACTCGTTGCCGGTGTGGTTGTTCCACAGCACATCGACAGGCGCAGGCACCATCCCGCATCGCACGTAGACGCGGTTCACCTCGTCTGCCTCGTCGGCGCTTGCCAGCGCGCGCACGGAGAACCCGGTCGGCGACGGACCGGGACCGTCGTCGTCGGAGAACCGCAACCGATAGGTATGGCTGGGGTCGATGAACAACTCGGCGGGGGCCATCGAAACCAAAACGTGTGGCTCGCGAGCGTACATGCAGATGTCGCGCCGTCCGAGACTCTCCTGTCGCAGTACCTCCGCGAGTTTCGCGGGGTCGGCGAACGTCTGACCGAACAGGAGTCTGCCCCAACCCATTTCGAGTGCGACGTCGTCGGCCATGACGTCGACCATGTCTTGTGGGGACACATCGTGAAGGCCGAGTGTGATGGCTTCGGACTGGCCTCTGTCGGGGTTCGCCACGGTCATGCCGCGATCCCGTTGATACCGTGCCGTTGCAACCACAGTTCCAGGAGCGCGAGCTGCCACAGCTCGTTGCCGCGCAGCGGCGTCAGCCGCCCGTTCGGATCGGCGAGCAGACGGTCGACGGCCTCAGGCCGAAACAGCCCGCGCTCCTTGGCTACCGGCGCGTAGAGGGCGTCGCGGACCATGTCCAGATACGGCCCTTCGAGGTGCGTCAGCGCGGGCACGGGGAAGTACCCCTTGGGACGGTCGATGACCGCTGCCGGAATCACCCGCCTGGCCGCCTCTTTGAGCACGCCTTTGCCTTCGTGGGCGATCTTGAGTTCCGGTGGGCACGTGGCCGCCAGTTCGACGAGGTCGTGATCGAGGAACGGAACTCGGCCTTCCAGACCCCACGCCATCGTCATGTTGTCGACCCGTTTCACCGGATCGTCGACCAGCATCACGGTGGTGTCGAGCCGCAGGGCGCGGTCGACTCCGGTCTCGGCGCCGGCACGGGCGAAGTGCTCGGTGACGAACTGTCCGCCCGGATCGCTTTCGGCGAGGTAGTCCTGCGTGACGAGCGCGGCGACGCCTGCGGTGTCCCGGTCGAAGAAGGCGGTGCGGTAACTGGCCACTGCGCCGTCGAGCGACGTCGCGTCGGCCATCGGGGGATACCAGTGGTATCCGGCGAACACCTCGTCGGCGCCCTGACCCGACTGCACCACCTTGACGTGTTTGGCCACTTCCTGGCTGAGCAGATAGAAGGCGACGCAGTCGTGGCTGACCATCGGCTCGCTCATCGCCCCGATCGCGCCGTCGAGCGCGGGCAGCATGCGGTCGGTGCCGATGCGGATCTGGTGGTGGTCGGTGTCGAAGCGTTCGGCGACGATGTCGGAGTACTTGAACTCGTCGCCCTGCACGCCGCCGACCGATTCGAAGCCGATCGAGAACGTCGACAGTCCGGTCTGGCCGGCCTCCGCGAGCAGTCCGACGATGAGACTGGAGTCGACACCGCCGGATAGCAGGCAACCCACCGGCACGTCAGCGACCAGGCGGCGCTTGACGGCGGTGCGCAGCGACGCGAGAACGGCGTCCTCCCAGTCACGTTCGGACCAGTCGGCGGTTTCGGCGCGACGGCGGAAATCCGGTTCCCAGTACGTCGTGGTGGTGCGGCTGATGTTCCCCTGGGAATCGGGCTCGATCGCGACGAGCGACGCCGGGGGCACCTTGGACACGCCCCGCAGGATCGTGCGCGGCGGCGGGACTACGGAGTGGAAGGACAGGTAATGGTGCAGGGCGACGGGGTCGATGCGGGTGTCGACGCCGCCGCCGGCGAGCAGCGCGGGAAGCGACGACGCGAACCGGATGCGCGAGGCGTCCTCGGTGATGTACAGCGGTTTGATGCCCAGTCGGTCGCGCCCGAGCAGTACCCGCCCGCTGTCGCGCTCGACGATCGCGAACGCGAACATGCCCTTGAGGTGGTCGACGAACCGGTCGCCCCAGTGGTGGTAGCCCTTGAGCAGGACCTCGGTGTCGCTGGTGGAGAAGAAGCGGTAGCCGCGGCCGATCAGGTCCTGCCGCAGTTCCTTGTAGTTGTAGATGCAGCCGTTCCAGGCGATGGACAGCCCGAGCTCCGAATCGACCATGGGCTGGGCGCCCGCTTCGGTCAGGTCGATGATCTTCAGGCGGCGATGGCCGAGCGCGACCCTGCCCTGCGACCACACTCCTGCCCCGTCAGGGCCCCTGGGCGCCATCGCCTCGGCCATGGCCGCGACCGCGATGACATCGGGTTTTTGGCCGTCGAGACGCACCTCTCCGGTGGCTCCGCACACGCCTGGACACTACCCCAGTTGACGCACAGGAAAACGTCCGGCGATGTGACCTACGCCGCGTTCGGGCGCACCGTATTTGCTAGGAGACACCCTCGAGTTGCTCGCCGCTCTCGTCGACCTGCCGGATCGGGCCGGTGAACCAGTTCTTCACCGAGGCGTGCCAGTAGATGTAGAGCAGGATCAGGACGCCGCCGACGAGCAGTGGGGTGTAGTTCACGAACTTCCACTCGAAGCTGCCGCCCCACGGCACGCCGCCGATCGACGTCGGGAACAACGCGATGAGTGAGGTCACTGCGATCTCGATCAGCGCGACCGGGGCCATCCATTTGTAGTGACCCCGCAGATTCCACCTACCCACCTGGAACGAGTCTCCCGCCTTCCAGCGGTAGTAGATCGGCACCGCGAAGCACAGGTAGAGCCCGACCACTCCGATGGAGATCACCGCGTAGAAGGCGACTGGCGCAGGCGCCCCGTTGATGTCGACCGCGACCAGCGCGGGCAGTGTGATGGTGGCGGCCAGCAGCGCGGTGACCATGACGCCGTTGGCGGGAATCCGGTTCTTGCTCACCTTCGACCACAACTGATGGCCGGGTACCGCGCGGTCGCGACTGAACGCGAACAGCATCCGCGATGCGCTCGTCTGGCAGGCCGTGGTGCAGAAGAACTGGCCCGCGCTTGAGATCAGCAGGACGATGGCGACCCACTGGGAATCCATCGCCTGGGCGAAGATCACCTGCACGAGCCCGCCGCCCTTGGTCACCGCGTCCACGTCTTGGACCGCGAACAGGAACGACAGCAGCAGGATCCAGCCGCCGATGGCCGAATAGAAGATAGAGCGCCAGATACCCTTAGCCGCACCGTCTGCTGCGCTTTTGGTCTCCTCGGACAGGTGTGCGGACGCGTCGTAACCCGTGATCGTGTACTGCGTCAGGATGGCGGCGATGGGCAGCACGAAGATCAGCCAGCCGAAACCCTTGTCGCCGTTGAACAACCCGGTGTTGTTGACCGTCGTCGCGAACACGTCGCCGAAGCTGGCATGCCGCTTGGGGATGATCCAGAGGATCGCCACCACCGCAACCGCGCCGGCCACGTGCCACCACACCGAGATGTTGTTGATGACGGCGAGCAGGTGCGACGAGAAGATGTTGATGGTCGCGGAGACCGCGAGGATGATCACAAACATGATGAAGACTCTGGTCAGGCTGTAATTGGCGGCCCAGGTCTCACTGAACGTATCGAGCGTCAGGTCCAGGAACGTTGCGCAGCCGTAAGCGACCGACGCCAGGATGGCGATCAATCCGATCAGGTTCAGCCAGCCGGTATAGAAGCCGGCCTTTGCACCGCCGAGTTTACTTGCCCACCAATAGATTCCGCCCGATGTCGGGTACGCCGACACCAGTTCGGACATGCACAGCCCGATGATGAGGATGAAGGCCGAGACCAGCGGCCAGCCCCACGCAATCGCCGCCGGGCCCCCGTTGTTCCAGCCGAGGCCGAACGACGTGAAGCAGCCCGCCAGGATCGAGATGATCGAGAACGAGATGGCGAAGTTGGAGAAGCCCGACCAGCTGCGGTTCAGCTCCTGCACATAACCGAGGCTGGCGAGATGTCGTTCGTCCTCGTTGAGTTGTTCGTGACCCTCTGGCACCGCTGTTCTCCTTGCCTTGACGAACGTCATGAGCGGGGCGGGACTCGCGCTCACTGAGTAGGGACAATAGAGTGCTATTGGTCGGCTGTCCTACCTTTGGAATGACAATTTTGTAAAAGAACTCAGATAACACCGCGCAGAGCAAACTCCAATGGTTGGCTACACGACTTAATCGGTCCGCGAGGGAGGTACCCAGTGAGCGCCACAACCGGCATGTTGTCGCAGGCCGACCTCGAACGGCAGGTCGCCGCGGGGGAGATCGACACGGTGATCGTCGCGTTCTGCGACATGCAGGGCAGGCTGACGGGCAAGCGGGTTTCTGCGCGATTGTTCGTCGACGACGTCGCCGAGCACGGCGCCGAGTGCTGCAACTATCTGCTGGCCGTCGACGTCGATATGAACACTGTCGACGGCTACTCCATCTCGAGTTGGGAGACCGGCTACGGCGACATGGTCATGACGCCGGACTTCACCACCCTGCGACTGTTGCCGTGGCTGCCCGGCACGGCGCTGGTGATGGCCGACCTGTCGTGGACCGACAGCAGGCCGGTAACCCAGGCGCCCCGAAGCATCCTCAACCGCCAGATCGACCGGCTCACCGAACACGGCCTGGTGCCGTATGTCGGTACGGAGCTGGAATTCATGGTGTTCGACGTCGGATACCGACAGGCCTGGACCGACGGCTACCGCGGACTGACGCCGGCCACCGACTACAACGTGGACTACGCCATGCACGCCTCGACCCGGATGGAGCCGCTGCTGCGCGACATCCGGCTCGGCATGGACGGTGCGGGCATGTACTGCGAGGGCGTCAAAGGCGAATGCAACCTCGGCCAGCAGGAGATCGCGTTCCGCTACGACCACGCGCGGACCACCTGCGACAACCACACCATCTACAAGAACGGCGCCAAGGAGATCGCCGACCAACATGGCAAGAGCCTGACCTTCATGGCCAAATACGATGAGCACGAAGGCAACAGCTGTCACATTCACATCTCGCTGCGCGGCGACGACGGCAGCGCGGTGTTCGCCGATCCCGACGATGACCTCGGCATGTCGCCGATGTTCCGCAGCTTCATCGCCGGCCAGCTGGCGACGCTGCGTGAGCTGACGTTGTTCTATGCGCCGAACATCAACTCCTACAAGCGTTTCGCGCTGGGCAGTTTCGCGCCGACCGCGATCGCATGGGGGATGGACAACCGGACGTGTGCGCTTCGCGTGGTCGGCCATGGGCACGGTATGCGGGTGGAATGTCGGGCGCCGGGCGGCGACGTGAACCAGTACCTCGCCGTCTCCGCACTGATCGCAGGCGGTCTGTACGGAATCGAGCAGGAGCTCGATCTTCCAGAGGCGTTGGAGGGCAATGCATATACCAGTGGCGCGGACTGCCTGCCGACCACGCTGGCGGAGGCCGCCGCGTTGTTCGCCAAGTCCGAGATCGCGCGTACAGCGTTCGGCGACGACGTCGTCGAGCATTACCTCAACAACGCCCGCGTCGAGGTGACCGCGTTCAACTCCGCCGTGACCGACTGGGAAAGGGTGCGCGGTTTTGAGCGGCTCTAGTTTCTCGGCGAGCTGGGCCCACGCGCAAGCAGGGGAACGCAAAACTCCCGAAAACATCGGCGTGTCGGGGCATTTTGCGTCTGCTCGCGAGGGGAAGGTGCGCCCTGTCATCGGACTCACCACCTATCTGCAGAAGGCGCAGACCGGGGTCTGGGACGTGCGGGCCAGCTTCCTGCCTGCCATCTACTTCGAAGGGGTCGCCCTCGCAGGCGGCATCTCTGCGCTGCTGCCGCCGCAACCCGTCGACGCCGACATCGCCGAGCGCGTCCTTGACGGACTCGACGGCCTGGTGCTCACCGGCGGACGGGACGTCGATCCGGGCGCCTACGGGCAGCAGCGACACCCCGACACCGACGAACCCGTCGAGGACACCCGGTTGCGCGACGCGTTCGAGATCGCGCTGTTTCGGGGTGCGGTGCGCCGTGGCATGCCCGTGCTGGGGATCTGTCGCGGCGCCCAGGTGGTCAATGTCGCGATGGGCGGCACGCTGCACCAACATCTGCCCGATGTGCTCGGCGACACTCGCCACCAGCAGGGCAACGCGGTGTTCAGCACGTCGTCGGTGCGTACCGTGCCCGGGACGCGGCTCGCGGCGCTGATCGGCGAGTCGTCGGACGCGCAGTGTTATCACCACCAGGCCATCGACCGGGTCGGCGCGGGCCTGATCGTCAGCGCCCAGGACACCGACGGTGTCATCGAGGCGGTCGAGATCGATCCGGCGACCGACCCGGACACATGGCTTCTGGCGGTGCAGTGGCACCCGGAGGAGCGGCTGGACGACCTGCGGCTGTTCGCCGCTGTGGTCGAAGCGGCCGCCGTGTATGCGAGCGGAAAGGTGGCTCCGGAACGAAGGAGCGATGGAGGCACTCCCCACGCAAGCGGGGGCCCACCCGGCCGAAGGCCAGGGGCACGACTGGCGGAAAGGTGAACGCGTGACGGCAAGCGATGTGATCAACCCCGCCACCGAGGAACTGCTGCGCACCGTCGAGCAGACCGACGTGGCGGGAGTCGATGACGCGGTGGCGCATGCCAAGGCGGCCCAACGGGATTGGGCGCGGCGGGCCCCTGCGGAACGCGCCGCCGCACTGCGCGACTTCGCCGCAACGGTCGATGCCCACGTGGACGAGCTGGCAGCGCTGGAAGTGGCCAACTCCGGACATCCGATCGGCAATGCGCAGTGGGAAGCCGGTCACGTCCGGGATGTCCTGCAGTTCTACTCCGCGAGCCCGGAACGATTGTCGGGCAAGCAGATTCCGGTCGCCGGCGGCCTGGACGTCACCTTCAACGAACCCCTCGGCGTCGTCGGTGTCATCACCCCCTGGAACTTCCCGATGACCATCGCCTCGTGGGGGTTCGCGCCGGCACTGGCCGCAGGCAATGCGGTATTGGTGAAGCCGGCGGAATGGACGCCGCTGACCACGATCCGCCTCGGCGAGCTCGCCGTCGAGGCGGGCCTGCCCGCGGATCTGTTCCAGGTGCTGCCGGGCAAGGGCTCGGTGGTGGGGGAGCGGTTCGTGACCCACCCCGATGTGCGAAAGATCGTGTTCACGGGGTCCACCGAGGTCGGCACGCGTGTGATGGCCGGTGCGGCGGCGCAGGTCAAGCGGGTGACACTCGAGTTGGGCGGCAAGAGCGCCAACATCGTGTTCGACGACTGCGACCTGGAGAAGGCCGCGGCGACCGCACCGTACAGCGTATTCGACAACGCCGGACAGGACTGTTGTGCCCGAAGCCGGATCCTGGTGCAGCGCAATGTCTACGACAGGTTCATGGAGCTGTTGGAACCCGCCGTCAAGGGGGTCGTCGTCGGCGATCCGACGGCCAAGGCCACCGAGATGGGGCCGTTGGTGTCCAAGGCGCACTGGGAGACGGTCGCCTCCTACGTCGCCGATGACGCACCGGTCGCATTCCGCGGCGACGCGCCGCCGGGACCCGGATTCTGGTTCCCGCCCACCGTGTTGACGCCCCAGCGGACCGACCGCACCGTCACCGAGGAGATCTTCGGGCCGGTGGTGACGGTGCTGCCCTTCGACGACGAGGCCGACGCGATCGCGTTGGCGAACGACACCCCCTACGGCCTGTCCGGGTCGATCTGGACCGACAACCTGTCGCGAGCACTGCGGGTGTCCAGGGCGGTGGAAGCCGGGAACCTCTCGGTCAATTCCCACTCCTCGGTGCGCTACAACACACCGTTCGGAGGTTTCAAACAGTCGGGCCTCGGCCGCGAACTCGGCCCCGACGCACCACTGTCGTTCACCGAAACCAAGAACGTCTTTTTCGCGATCGGAGACGCCTGATGGATCTGACCCAGCGACTCGCAGGCAAGGTCGCCGTGATCACCGGCGGGGCCAGCGGCATCGGACTGGCGACCGCAAAACGGATGAAGGCCGAGGGCGCCACCATCGTCATCGGTGACATCGATCCGACAGCAGGCAAGTCTGTCGCCGACGATTTGGACGGGACCTTCGTCACGGTCGACGTCTCGGACCAGGTCGCGGTGGATGCGCTGTTCGATACCGCCGCAGAGTCTTACGGAACGGTGGACATCGCCTTCAACAATGCGGGCATCAGCCCACCGGAGGACGACCTCATCGAGAACACCGGCATCGACGCCTGGCAGCGGGTGCAGGACATCAACCTGAAGTCGGTGTTCTTCTGCTGCAAAGCGGCACTGCGCCACATGGTGCCGGCGCAGAAGGGTTCGATCGTCAATACCGCGTCGTTCGTCGCGGTGATGGGCTCGGCCACCTCGCAGATCTCCTATACCGCCTCCAAGGGCGGGGTGCTGGCGATGTCGCGTGAACTCGGGGTTCAATACGCCCGCCAGGGCATCCGAGTCAATGCGCTATGCCCGGGTCCCGTGAACACACCGCTGCTGCAGGAACTTTTCGCCAAGGACCCCGAACGCGCGGCGCGACGACTGGTGCACGTCCCCGTGGGCCGGTTCGCCGAACCCGACGAACTCGCCGCCGCGGTGGCGTTCCTGGCCAGCGACGACGCATCGTTCATCACCGCGTCCTCGTTCCTGGTCGACGGCGGCATCAGTGGCCACTACGTCACCCCGCTGTAGATCATGACCGCCGACCCGGACGTACCGCCGGCGAGCGACGCTCTGCTGCGCCCGGTCCGGCCCGGAAACGCATTCGAGGACACGGTCGGACGGCTGCTGCAGACCATCCGGCTGGGTGTCCTCGCGCCCGGCGAATCGCTGCCGCCCGAGCGTGAACTCGCCGCGAAGCTCGGTGTCAGCCGAGACACCGTGCGGGACGCGATCAAGTCCCTGGCCGAAGCCGGCTATCTGGTGTCGCGGCGGGGCCGATACGGCGGCACATTTCTGGCCGACGAACTGCCGAGGCATACCGGAGACAACGACGAGGTGACCCGCGCGGAGATCGACGATGCGTTGCGGTTGCGGGAGATTCTCGAGGTGGGTGCGGCGCGGATGGCGGCGAACCGAACGCTGACCGCCGGGGAGCGAGAGGTGTTGTGGGCCCGCCTGAACGACGTCCGCGGCTCAGCTCCCGACGACTACCGGCGCCTGGACTCGCGGTTACACCTCGCGATCGCGGAGGCGGCCGGGTCGCCGTCTCTGGTGCCGCTGGTGGCCGAAAACCGGATGCGACTCAACGGCCTGCTGGACCAGATCCCGTTGCTGTCACGCAACATCGCGCACTCCGACGAGCAGCACGAGGCCATCGTGATGGCCATCCTGGCCGGCGACTGCGAGGGTGCCGCGGAGGCCATGCGGGCGCACGTTGCTGGATCGGCCACGCTGCTGCACGGCTTCCTGGACTGACTGCGCGGACCGTCGATCCTGATGCGTCCGTGAAATGCGCTGGTCACCCACCGGATCAATGCGCGATCTCAGCAGATGCATCGCTTACCCACCGTAGGGCTGGTTCCCCGATAAAATTCGAGCCATGGTCCAGACCGGTGGTCACACGCACCCCGAGCGTGTGACGGCGGCCTTGTCCGATGTCGACACCACCGGGTGGACCCAGCGCTTCGACCTGCTCTCCGACCCCAATCGGCTCGAGATCCTGCTGGTACTGCACCGGGCGCCCGGGATCAACGTCGGTGATCTGGCGGCCATCCTCGGCCGGTCCGAGAACGCCGTTTCGCAAGCGCTTCGGGTGTTGCGCCAGCAGGGCTGGGTCTCGTCGACCCGTGTCGGGCGGACAGTCAGCTACCGTCTCGAGGACGAGATCGTGCACGATCTGTTGCACTGGATCGGCGCCCGGCACGGCTGACTGGGAATCACATGTCGTTGCTGCTCACCGACGAACAGCTCAATGCGCTGTTCGATGACATTCCCGCGCTGGCGGGCCGGCCGAGGCAGCTGCAGGAGCTCTCCGGCGGACTCACCAACCGCAACGTCAAGATCACCACCCCGGATGGCGTGTACGTCGCTCGGTGTACTGACACTTCGTCCAACATGTTGGGGATCGACCGAGACCGGGAGTGCTACAACACCCGGGCGGCGGAACAGGCCGGAGTGGGCGCTCCGGTGATCGACTACCGACCCGACCTCGGTGTCCTATTGCTGGGCTTTCTCAATGGTAAAACATTGTGCAACAATGACTTCCAACGATCTGAGGTGATAGCCAAGGTCGCCGCGGGTTGCCGGGCACTGCATTCCGGCCCGCGGTTTCGGGGCCGGTTCGACATGTTCGAGCGCCAGCCGAGCTATCTGAAAACCGCGCGGGACAACGGTTTCAAGATCCCGAGCGACTACCTCGACCACGCCGACGTCTTCGACCAGATTCGAGGTGTACTCACCGCCACCGACCAGACCACCGTCCCATGTAACAACGATCTCCTCGCCGGCAACTTCATCGAAGACGGAGACCGGGTCTGGCTGATCGACTACGAGTACTCCGGCAACAACGACCCGTGCTTCGAGCTCGGCAACATCTGGAGCGAGTGCGACCTCTCCACCGATCAACTGGACGAACTCGTCACGGCGTACCACGGCCGTCGGCTGCGCCACAAGACCGCCCGCGCCCACCTCCAGGGCATCGTCGCCAAGTACGGATGGACCCTGTGGGGTTGCATCCAGAACGCCTCCAGCGCTATCGAGTTCGACTTCTGGGACTGGGCGATAGAGCGCTACGAAGCGGCGGTCGCGGAGTTCAAAGGGCCGAACATCGCCCGGCTGATCGACGACGTGCAGACCGCCGACTGACCCGACCGCGCAAGGAAACAACCATGCCCATGGCTGACAAATCTCTTCCCGACCGCGCCCACATCGTCATCGTCGGCGGCGGTGTCATCGGCACCAGCGTCGCCTATCACCTGACCAAGCTCGGACTCACCGACGTCGTGCTGCTCGAACAGGGCCAATTATCCTGCGGGACAACATGGCACGCCGCGGGGCTGGTCGGGCAGCTGCGGGCGTCGGAGAGCGGCACGCGGCTGGTGCAGTACTCGACGCAGCTGTACGCCGAACTCGAGGACGAGGTGGGCCTGTCGGCGGGCTACAAGCAGTGCGGGGGAGTGACGGTCGCACGCACCGAGGACCGGATGATCCAGCTGCGCCGCACCGCGGCGAACGCCGAAGCGTTTGGAATGGAATGCGAACTGCTCAGTCCCGAAAAGGCTCTCGAGCACTACCCGGTGATGCGGGTCGATGACCTCGTCGGGGCGATCTGGTTGCCCGGCGACGGCAAGGCCAACCCGACGGACCTGACCTTCGCGTTGGCCAAGGGGGCCAGGATGCGTGGTGCCCGGATCCTCGAGAAGGTCCGAGTCTCCGACGTTCTCAGCGCCGACGGCCGTGTGACCGGATTGCGAACCGACGCCGGCGACATCGAGGCCGAGATCGTCGTCAACTGCGCCGGCCAGTGGGCAAAGCAGATCGGTGCGATGGCAGGGGTCAACATCCCGTTGCACTCCGCGGAGCACTTCTACGTCGTCAGCGAAACCATCGACGGTGTGCACCCGGACCTGCCGATCCTGCGCGACCCCGACGGCTACACGTATTTCAAGGAGGAAGTCGGCGGCTTGGTGATCGGCGGCTTCGAGCCCGAGGCCAAGCCCTGGGTGTCGCCGGAGAAGATTCCCTATCCCTTCGAATTCCAACTACTCGAAGAGGATTGGGAGCACTTCGAGGTTCTGATGAACAGCGCACTGCTGCGGATACCCGCACTCGAGGCGACAGGTATCAAGAAGTTCTACAACGGTCCGGAGAGCTTCACGCCTGACAACCAGTTCATCATCGGCGAGGCGCCCGAGCTCGCCAACTTCTTCGTCGGCGCGGGCTTCAACTCGGTCGGCATCGCGACCGCCGGGGGTGCGGGCCGCGCCCTCGCGGAGTGGATCGTCAACGGCTTTGCGACCACAGACCTGACCGGGGTGGACATCCGCCGGTTCGCACCGTTCAACGGCAACACCAGGTGGCTGCACGACCGTGTCGCCGAGATCCTCGGACTGCACTACGAAATTCCCTGGCCCAATCGGGAAATGGCAACGGCGCGGCCTTTCCGGCGCTCGCCGGTGCACCATCTGCTGCAGGCCGCGAACGCCAATTTCGGCAGCAGAATGGGCTGGGAGCGGGCCAACTTTTTCGCCCCGCTGGGCGTGGACCCGACGATCGAATACACCTGGGGCAAGCCGAACTGGCTAGCGTGGTCGGCGGCCGAACAAACCAACACCCGGACGAACGTCACGGTGTTCGACCAGACGTCGTTCTCCAAGTACATGGTCGTCGGCCGAGACGCCGAGACAGCGTTGCAGTGGCTGTGCACCGCCGACGTCGCGGTGCCGGTCGGCCGCTCGGTGTACACGGGAATGCTGAACGAACGCGGCACATACGAGTCCGACGTGACGGTGACCCGCACCGGCCGCGACGAGTACCTGGTCGTCAGCAGCGCGGCCACCACCGAGCGCGACAAGGACCACATCCGCAGAAACCTGCCGTCGGACGCGAACGCGTCGCTGGTCGACGTGACGTCCTCCTACGCCGTCTTCGGCGTGATGGGGCCGAGGTCCCGCGATCTGCTGGCGACCCTGACCACCGCCGACCTGTCCGATGATGCGTTCGGCTTCAGCACCAGCCGGCTGATCTCGCTCGGGTACGCGACGGTGCGCGCGACCCGGATCACGTATGTGGGCGAACTGGGTTGGGAGCTGTACGTCCCGGCTGAATTCGCCGTCGGGGTGTACGAGGACCTGATGACCGCGGGCGCGGAGTTCGGGGTGGGCCGCGGCGGTTACTACGCGATCGAGTCGCTGCGGCTGGAGAAGGGCTACCGCGCGTTCGGGCGGGAGTTGACGCCCAGCGAGAACCCGGTCGAGGCCGGCCTGCTCTTCGCATGCAAGCTCAAGTCCGATATCGCATTCCTCGGCCGTGAGGCGGTCGAGAAGGCGAAGGCCGAAGGACCGCGCCGCAAGCTGGTCGGGTTCGCCGTCGACTCACCCGAAGCGATGCTGTGGGGCGGCGAATTGATCCTGCGCGACGGCGCTGTGTCGGGTCAGGTGACATCGGCGGCTTGGGGCGAGACGATCGGATCGTGCGTCGGGCTGGCCTATCTGAGGGGCGCCGACAACGTGGTCGTCAGTGCCGACTGGGTCAAAAGCGGGAGCTACGAGGTCAACGTCGGCGGCCAGCTGCACCCCGTATCGGTGTCTATGCGTCCGCTCTACGACCCGACGAACGAGCGAATCCGGCCGTGACGCCCGGCGACGACGCCGCGCGCCTACCTGAACATCTGTTCATCTAGACAGATGACGTGCCGCGGACATAGGGTCGACCTATGACTGTCGTCGAGCAGACGGAAACGACCGCTCCGACCCGACTTGACCGAACCGATTGGACGTCGATCGCGGCGATCGGCGGAATTGTTCTGGCGCTGCACGTCTTCGGGTGGGGAGTGCTGGTGTTCGGGGTGGCCCCGCAGCACATCACGCTCGGATCGGCGGGCGTCTTCGGCGTCGGCCTCGGCGTGACGGCCTACCTGCTCGGTGTGCGGCACGCCTTCGACGCCGACCACATCGCCGTGATCGACAACACCACGCGCAAATTGGTCGGCGAGGGCACTCGCTCCCTCTCCGCCGGTTTCTGGTTCTCGCTGGGCCATTCCAGCGTGGTGTTCGGGCTGGCGTTTCTGTTGGCCATCGGCGTGCGCGCTGTCGTCGGACCGGTGCAGGACGAAGGCTCGCCACTGCTGCAGACGCTCGGCCTGGTGGGCTCGCTCGTCGCCGGTACATTCCTGATTCTGATCGGGTTGTCGAACCTGTTCGCCGCGGTCGGCATCGCCAAGGTCTACCGCCGGATGCGCGCCGGCGACTTCGATGAGGCCGAACTCGAACATCACCTGCAGCAGCGGGGGTTTCTGGCGCGGCTTTTCGCCAGGGTCATGCGCCGCGTCAGCAAGCCCTGGCACCTCTACCCCGTAGGCCTGCTCATGGGCTTGGGCTTCGACACCGCCACCCAGGTGGCGCTGTTGGTGCTGGCCGCCGGAACCGCTGCCTTCACACTGCCCTGGTACGCGATCCTGGTGTTGCCCGTGCTCTTCGCGGCGGGGATGAGCCTGTTCGACGCGCTCGACGGCATCCTCATGTCGAGGGCCTACGGCTGGGCGTTCCTGCAGCCGGTCCGCAAGATCTACTACAACCTGACCGTCACGGTGCTGTCGGTGGTTGTCGCATTGGTCATCGGCATGATCGTGCTCGCCGGCCTGCTGGTCGACCGCCTCGGCATCGAGTCGGGACCACTGGCCGCGATCGGGTCGGCGAACCTCGAGTTCGTCGGCTTCCTGATCGTCGGGCTGTTCGTGGCGGCATGGTTGATCGCCGTGGCGGTCTGGCGCTTCGGGCAGGACGAGAAGCTTTTGGCCCCAGCAGGTTAACGCCTTCTGGTCACAGGCCCATGCGCTCCAGTGCAGCGTCGAATTCCTCCAGGGCGGCCTTCTCGCTTTTTCCGTCCGCGATGGCCTTCTGATAGATCGAGTACATCTGCGGACCGTGGGGTGCGAATCGCCGTGTCCACTCGTCGGCGTCGCGCCGCCAGTAACCCATGACGTCCATCTGGTCGGTCGCCCATCGACGTTCATGACGCAGGAATTTGCGGACCGCACGCGCCTCGGCCGCCTCGCCGGCGAACCAGCAGTATCCCCACCCGACGTCCGGGCAGTTCTGCGCGACCAAACGGGCCAGCGCGCTGGCGGCCATCCCGTTTCCGGTCCCGATCGAGGCGATGACCCGAACCGAGGTCAGCTTCGGTAGGTAGTCGAGATCGTCGTCTTCAAGCACCTCCACGATCGCGATGGTGCCTGCGTGGCCGCCCTTTTCGATGAGCCGCGCAATCGCAGGCAGCCCCGCGAGATCGGCGACGAGCAGGCGGCGGTCGGCGTAATCCGGCGGCTGATACCAGGATTTGGCATAAGCCAATTCGACCCGATCGCCGGCCACGGCGTTCGTCGCCCATCGCGTTCCCCTCGCGTCGCCGTGCAGGACGACGTCAACGGTGATGCGATCGGCCGACGGATCGTGTTCGCGGACGGTGTAGGTCCTCCCGACCGGCGCGCCGTCGTCAGACGAGGCGAAGTAGACACCGATCGCGCCGTCGCCAGTTGACGGCAGCTGAAGACGATCCAGGTTGGGCGCGTGTATCGCGACCCGCTGCAGATGCCGCCGCAGCGGCTGCGATTCGAGTACCGAGCCGACGACGAACGGCCCGGTCAATGCCTTTTGGACGGCGGCCAGGGCGGCTCGCCGCATAACGCCAAGAGCGCGTTCTCAACCACTTCCGGCAATGCCGGGTGAATCCAGTACTGTCCGCGGGCCATCTCCTGCGCAGGCAGGTCGAACGCCATCGCCTGGATCAACGGCTGAATCAGCGATGACGCCTGATGGCCCATGATGTGGGCGCCGACGAGCAACCCGGTGTCGTCGTCGACGATGATCTTCGCGATGCCCGTCGTATCCTCCATCGCCCAGCCATAGGCGACGTCGCCGAAGTCCTGGATCTTCACCTTGATACGGATTTTCTTTGCGCGGGCTTCGTTCTCGGTCAGGCCGACGCTGGCGATCTGTGGATCGGTGAACACCGCCGACGGCACATACCGGTGATTCGACGGCATCAGCGCGTCGGTGTCGTCCCAGTCCTGCAGGAGGTTGTGCTTGACCACGCGCGACTCGTGGTTCGCCACGTGTTTCAGCTGAAATTCCGACGACACGTCGCCCAATGCAAAGATGTCGCGTGCGGTCGTGCGCTGATACTCATCGACGACCACCTGACCGTTCGCGTTCACCTTGACGCCGGCGTTCTCCGCGTCGAGCAGATCACCGTTGGGTACCCGCCCGGTGGCGACGAGCAACGCGTCGCCACGCACGGTGGAGCCGTCCTGGCACGTGATCTCAACGCAGTCGCCGACCTGCCGCGCGTCGGTCAGCTCGTGGTGGTCACGGATCTCCCACTTCCTGGAAGCGATGTCGGTGAAACGCATCGAGATGTCGTCGTCGTGTCCGCGAAGCAGGGTGCTGCCCCTGATCATCAGCGTCACGTGGCTGCCGAGCGCCGAGAAGATGTGCGCGAACTCGCACGCAATGAAGCCACCTCCGACGATGATCAAGCGCTCCGGCACGTCCGGGATGCGCATGATGGTGTCGCTGGTGTGATAGGGCACACCGCAAGCGGTGACGGCCTCCGGTACCACTGCCCGCGAGCCCGCGGCGATGACCACCTGATCGGCGGTGAACTCGTCGCCGTCGTCGGTCTGCAATGAATAGCGGCCATCGGAGTTCGTCGGGGCGAACCGCGTGTGGCTACCGAACACCTCGACGTTCGGCGATGACCGTCGGTAGTTTTCGCCTCCCATCGCGATCGGGTCGATGCGGCCGAACACGCGCGACACGACATCGGTCCAACGGACACCATCGACATGCGCATCGACCCCGTATCGCGCTGACTCACGGACGTTTTGCGCGACTTCTGCGGCGTAGACGAACATCTTCGTCGGTATGCAGCCGACGTTGAGGCAGGTCCCGCCGAAGACCCCCTGCTCGCAGATCGCCACCTTCTTGTCTTCGTAACGCTCGTCGAGGATGGAGTTGCCCGAGCCGGTGCCGATGATCGCGATGTCGAAGTGCCTCATCTCGTCGCCCCTTGTTCGGGTTGTGTTGTCGGGTCAGGGGTTTGGGCGAGATACCAGTCCAGCCAGCGGTCCAGCTCAGCGTAGGCCGATTGCCGCGACTCCTGGACGGACAGGAACACGTCGTGCTTGGCGTCGGCGATCGGCACGACGGTGGTCCGGTTGCCGATGCATCCGGCCCAACGGGCGATGTGTTTGACGTCCAGCACTGCGTCGCCGCGCTGGATGACGTCCGGGTTGGCCACCTCGCGCACGCTGCGGTCGGACCGCAAGATCAGGTTCGGCACCCCCACGTCGAGGCCGCGGTGCAATTTGGCGTGTCCGCGTCGGATCGCGTGGATCCAGCCGAACGTGACGGGAAATCCGCCGATCGGCTTCCACTTGAGGTCGTAGTCGAATTCGCCCGCGTAGTCGCGGTGCAACGTCGAGCCGTAGCCGCCGTCGGGAGTGGGCGGACGGACGACGGTCAGCTTGCGCACCCGCGACAGCGCGGCGAGCGCCGCGGCCGTGGGGGCGGTGCGCAGGAGCGGCGGGCCCTGCAGATCCAGCCACGGGCTGTTGAGCACCAGGCCGGTGATGCGATTGCGCTCTGTCAGCCCGCGACTGCGCAGCCGGTCCAGCCACAGGGAGACGATCAGCCCGCCGGCCGAATGCCCGTACACCAGTACGTCGGACTCGGCGCCGATGACGGCCAGCGCGTGCTCCAGCTCGCCGTCGTAGCGGGCCAGGTCGGTGGTGAAGTGCGGAGTCTGACCTTCCCGCCATGACCGACCGCATTTGTGCAGGTCGAGTGCATAGAAGGCGAATCCACGGCTGGCGAAATGATCGGCCAGCTCGGTGTGGAAGAAGTAATCGGTGAACCCGTGTACCGCCAGCACCGCGCGGGTGGCCGACGGATCGGCCTCGCCGCGGCGTACCAGCGTGGCGACGAGCCGACCCTCCCCATCGGGATCGGGTCCCAGCTCGGACGTCTGCTGCCAGTAACCGGCCAGCACATCTGGCTCCCAATCGGTCACCTCAGACACCTTAGTCGCGGTGCGAGCCGACCTGGGCCGACGGCGGGCGACGGCGGCGGGATAACCTGAAAACCGCCAAAGCCGAGAGAAGTGACCACGGAGGATGATCGAACGGGTGTCTGACCCGCAGGTAGCCAAGGACGACGTTGTGCCGGTCGGCGCCGGATGACGGTCGCGCTACGCCGAAGCTGGGCCAAGGATCTGGACGCCGCAACCCTCTACGAACTGCTCAAGCTGCGCGTCGAGGTGTTCGTCGTCGAACAGGCCACCCCGTACCCCGAACTGGATGGACGGGATCTGCTGACCGAGACCCGCCACTTCTGGCTGGAGGGTCCGAACGGTGAGGTCATCTGCACCTTGCGGCTGATGGAGGAACATCCGGGCGGCCACAAGGGCTTTCGCATCGGACGGGTGTGCACCAAGCGGGAGGCACGCGGTCAGGGGCACACCACTCGGCTATTGCAGGCAGCGCTCGCCGAGGTGGGCGACTACCCGTGCCGCATCAATGCGCAGACCTACCTCGAGGAGATGTACGCCCATCACGGATTCGTCCGTGACGGCGACGAATTCCTCGACGACGGCATCCCGCACATCCCGATGGTCAAGGCATGACCACGTACCCGTTCAGCGCGATCGTCGGTCACGACCGCCTGCGGTTGGCGCTGCTGCTGTGCGCGGTGCGACCGGAGATCGGCGGCGTGCTGATCCGCGGGGAGAAAGGCACTGCGAAGTCGACCGCCGTCCGGGGCCTCGCGAAGGTGCTGGCCGCGGTGGACGGCGCCGCACTCGTCGAGTTGCCGATCGGAGCCACCGAGGACCGCGTCGTCGGCTCGCTGGATTTGCAGAAAGTCCTGCGCGACGGCGAGCATGCGTTCTCGCCGGGCCTGCTGGCCCGCGCCCACGGCGGCGTGCTCTATGTCGACGAGGTCAATCTGCTGCACGACCACCTGGTCGACGTGCTGCTCGACGCCGCCGCGATGGGGCGGGTGCATGTCGAGCGCGACGGGATCTCGCACAGTCACGACGCGCGTTTCGTCCTCATCGGAACCATGAATCCCGAAGAGGGCGAGTTGCGCCCGCAGCTGCTGGACCGGTTCGGGTTGACGGTCGACGTGCACGCCTCCCGCGATGTCGATGTGCGGGTGGAGGTGGTCCGTCAGCGGATGGCGTTCGAGGCCGATCCCGCCGGGTTCGCCGCTCGCTATAGGAACGTCGATGCCGAACTGGCCGGCCGTATCGCAACCGCACGGGCCATGGTGAGCTCGGTATCGTTGCCGGACAGCGAGTTACGCCGAATCGCTGCGCTCTGCGCGGCGTTCGACGTCGACGGTATGCGGGCCGATCTGGTGGTCGCCCGGACGGCGGTTGCCCATGCGGCGTGGCGCGGCGCGGACACGGTCGCCGAAGAAGACATCCGGGTGGCCGCCGAACTGGCTCTGCCGCACCGGCGACGGCGCGACCCGTTCGACGATCCTGGACTGGATCCCGACCAGCTCGACGAGGCGATGCAGCAGGCGGGGGAGTCCGCCGATTCACCACCGGAACCCGAGCCGGATCCCGATCCGCCCGGTGGTGGTGAGCCGTCGTCGAACGGATCATCTGATGATTCTGTGCCACAGCAGAATTCGAGCTCGGCCACACGGCAGAGCGCAGCTCCGTCGGCGGTGTTCCGGACTCGGGCGCTGGTCGTTCCGGGGGTGGGTGAGGGGACACCGGGACGCCGGTCGCGGGCGCGCAACCGCACCGGAACGGCAGTCGCGTCGACCCCCCATGTCACCGAGGGCCAGGGACTGCACGTGTTCGGGACCCTGCTTGCGGCCCTCGGACGCCAGCGGGTATCGGGGCGGCCGCGGCCGATGCCCGACGATGTGCGCCTCGCCGTACGGGAGGGCCGCGAAGGCAATCTCGTGATCTTCGTGGTCGACGCGTCCGGGTCGATGGCCGCCCGCGATCGGATGTCGGCGGTCAGTGGCGCGGCGCTGTCGCTGTTGCGGGATGCATACCAGCGACGCGACAAGGTCGCGGTGATCACGTTCCGCCAACAGGACGCCAGGCTGCTGCTGCCACCGACGTCATCGGTGCACATCGCGGGGCGCCGGCTGGCCCGCTTCGACACCGGAGGCAAAACCCCACTGGCCCAAGGGCTAATGGCCGCGCGCGACCTGGTGGTCCGCGAGAAGGCGCGTGATCGCGCACGCCGCAGCCTGGTGGTGGTGCTCACCGACGGTCGCGCGACGGGGGGACCGGACCCGCTCGGACGCGCGCGGGAGGCGGCCGCCCGGTTGGTGGCCGAGGGGGCGGCGGCGGTCGTGGTCGACTGCGAAACATCTTATGTGCGACTGGGTTTGGCTGAGCAGCTCGCCCGCCATCTGGGTGCGCCAGCGGTGCGCCTGGCACAGTTGCGGGCTGACAACCTCACCGACGTGGTGCGCACCGCCGCCTGAGCGTGGGCCCGTACGAAGTTAGGGAGAGTGACGCATGCCCCAGGGCCAACCGGTCGCCGTCCCAGACGACGGGCTGACCACGCGTGCGCGACGAAACGCTCCGCTGCTCGCGGTGCACACCGGCGCGGGGAAGGGAAAGTCGACCGCGGCGTTCGGCATGGCACTACGGGCATGGAACCAGGGTTTCTCCGTCGCGGTGTTCCAGTTCGTCAAGAGCGCCAAGTGGAAGGTCGGCGAGGAGGCCGCCTTCGGACAACTGGGCCGACTGCACGACGAGCACGGCGTGGGTGGACCGGTCGAATGGCACAAGATGGGCGCGGGCTGGTCATGGTCGCGCAAGCACGGCGATGAGGACGACCACGCGGCCGCCGCCGCCGAGGGCTGGGCCGAGATCGCCCGTCGACTGGCGGAGCAACGTCACGACTTCTACGTGTTGGACGAGTTCACCTATCCGCTGAAGTGGGGATGGGTCGACATTGAAGATGTAGTCGAGGTTCTCCTTTCCAGGCCCGGCACCCAACACGTCGTGATCACCGGCCGCGATGCGCCGCAGGCGCTACTCGACGCCGCCGACCTCGTCACCGAGATGACGAAGGTCAAGCACCCGATGGATATCGGCCGCAAAGGCCAGAAGGGCATCGAATGGTGACCTCTCCTCCTCTCGCGAGCAGACGGAAATCTCCCCGACACGCCGAGGAAATGCGCCACTTTGCGTCTGCTCGCGGGAAATGGCGACCGGTGTGAGCAGGTCGACGCCCGCCGTCGTCATCGCCGCCCCGGCATCGGGCAGCGGAAAGACCACCGTGGCAACGGGTTTGATGGGCGCACTGCGGCGAGCGGGTCGCCGCGTGGCGCCGTTCAAGGTCGGTCCCGACTTCATCGACCCCGGATACCACGCGCTGGCCGCGCACCGGCCGGGCCGCAACCTCGACCCGGTGCTGATCGGTGAAGAGCAGATCGGCCCGCTGTATCGCCACGGCAGCGCCGCGGCCGACATCGCGGTCATCGAGGGCGTGATGGGCCTGTTCGACGGGCGGATCGCCGACGACTTCACGGGCACCGCGGCGGGATCCACCGCGCACGTGGCTGCCCTGCTGGGCGTACCGGTGATCCTGGTCGTCGACGGTCGCGGCCAGAGTCACAGCGTCGCCGCACTTCTGCACGGCTTCTCGACGTTCGACCCGGCGATCCGGATCGCCGGGGTCATCCTGAACCGGGTGGGGTCCGCGCGCCACGAGGAGGTCCTGCGGCAGGCGTGCGAGCATGCAGGGGTCGCGGTGCTGGGCGCGATCCCGCGGGTCGACGAGTTATCAGTTCCATCACGGCATCTCGGTCTCGTCACCGCCGTCGAACACGGCCAGCAGGCGCGCGTCGCGGTGGAGGCGATGATCGGTCAGGTGGGCCGCCACGTCGACCTCGTCGCGGTGGCGGGGATCGCGGCCAGCCGGGTGAGCGACGAGCAATGGGATCCCGTCTTGGCGGCTCCCGTAGGCGGCGATGTGACCGTCGCACTCGCGGCGGGGAAGGCGTTCAGTTTCGGCTATGCCGAGCATTGCGAACTGCTGCGCGCCGCTGGTGCCGAGGTGGTGGAGTTCGACCCGTTGGCCGATCCGCTGCCGCCGCGGGCCGCCGCGGTGGTCATACCCGGCGGCTTCCCGGAACAGTTCAGCACCGAGTTGTCGGCCAATGACGTTGTGCGACAGCAGATCAAGGCACTCGCCGACGCAGGTGCGCCTGTGCACGCGGAGTGCGCCGGCCTGACGTACCTCGTGGATGACCTCGACGGACACCCGATGTGCGGCGTGCTGTCCGGGTCGGCACGCTTCACCGACCGCCTGACGCTCGGCTACCGCAATGCGGTCGCGGTGGCCGATTCGTCGCTGTACGCCATCGGGGACCGCACCGTTGGCCATGAGTTCCACCGCACCGCAGTCACATTCAATGACAGCTATGCCCCGGCATGGGTGTACCCCGGCCGCGACATCGACACCGTCAGGGACGGCGCCGTCGAGGCCGGCGTGCACGCGAGTTATCTGCACACCCATCCGGTCGCGCACCCACATGCCATAACGCGCTTCGTGGCCGCCGCCGCAACCTCTAAGCTCGCCGGGTGAGTGAGAACGCCTACCTCGTCGGCCTGCGCCTGACCGGCAGGAAGGTGGTCGTCGTCGGCGGCGGCACCGTGGCGCAACGACGGCTGCCGCTGTTGATCGCCAACGGTGCTGACGTGCACGTCATCACGCGCAGCGCCACCCCGGCGGTCGAGGCGATGGATGGAATCACCCTAGAAATCAGAGAGTTTCGTGACGGTGACCTGGCGGCGGCCTGGTATGCGATCGCGGCCACCGACGATCCGGACGTCAACGCGGCCGTCGTCGCCGAGGCGGACCGCCGCCAGATCTTCTGCGTGCGCGCCGACGTGGCGCGTGAGGGCACCGCGGTGACCCCCGCGTCGTTCGAGTACGAGGGCCTGTCGGTCGGGGTGCTGGCCGGCGGGGAGCACCGCCGGTCGGCGGCCATCCGGTCGGCGATCCATGAGGCGTTGCAGCAGGGCCTGATCGCGGGGGAGGCGCCCGGCGTGCAACCCGGTGGTGTCGCGCTCGTGGGCGGCGGACCCGGAGACCCAGAACTGATCACCGTGCGCGGCAGGCGCCTGCTGGCCCACGCCGACGTCGTCGTCGCCGATCGGCTGGCTCCGCAGGAACTTCTCGCCGAACTCCCGCCGCAGGTGGAGGTGATCGACGCCGCCAAAATCCCGTACGGGCGTGCGATGGCCCAGGACGCGATCAACGACGTACTCATCGACCGGGCTAAGGCCGGCAAGTTCGTGGTGCGTCTCAAGGGCGGCGACCCGTTCGTGTTCGCGCGGGGTTACGAGGAGGTGCTCGCATGCGCGGAAGCCGGGATTCCTGTCACAGTTGTGCCGGGTGTGACAAGTGCCATAGCCGTTCCCGCGTTGGCGGGCGTTCCCGTCACTCATCGGGGCGTCACGCACGAGTTCGTGGTGGTGAGCGGCCATGTGGCGCCTGAGCACCCGGAATCGTTAGTGAATTGGAATGCGTTGGCCGCGATGTCGGGCACGATCGTGTTGCTAATGGCCGTCGAGCGCATCGAGCAGTTCTCCAAGGTGCTGCTGGATGGCGGCCGACCTGCGGATACGCCGGTTCTGGTGGTCCAGCACGGAACGACTGCGTCGCAGCGGACGTTGCGAGCGACCCTGGCCGACGCGCCGGAACGCATTCGGGCCGAGGGCGTCCGGCCCCCGGCGATCATCGTGATCGGCCCGGTAGCGGCCTTCGCCGGTTAAAGGATTCTTAAGATTACTGTAAGGTAACCCGCTATGACGGCTCTCAATGACGCAGAGCGGGCAGCCATGTACCGCGACGCCGAGGGCGGGGCAAACCGGTCGTTACCTATGCACGTGGAGCACCCCGGCAAGGAGCGAACCGGCAGGTACCCGGCTTGGTTGCCGTCGCGGCGGTTCTTCGCGGCAGTGATCGCCATCGGCGGCATGCAGTTGCTCGCGACCATGGACAGCACCGTCGCCATCGTCGCGCTTCCTAAAATTCAAAACGAACTGAGCCTCTCCGATGCGGGTCGCAGCTGGGTCATCACCGCCTATGTCCTGACCTTCGGCGGGCTGATGCTGCTGGGCGGTCGCCTGGGCGACGTCATCGGCCGCAAGCGCACCTTCATCGTCGGTGTCGCGCTGTTCACGATCGCCTCGATCCTGTGCGGTCTCGCCTGGAACGAGGCGACACTGGTCACCGCCCGGCTGCTGCAGGGCGTCGGCGCGGCGATCGCGTCACCGACCGCGCTGGCGCTGATCGCGACCACGTTCCCGAAGGGGCCTGCTCGCAACGCCGCGACCGCGATCTTCGCCGCGATGACCGGCATCGGATCTGTCATGGGTTTGATCGTCGGCGGCGCGCTGACCGAGGTGTCCTGGCGCTGGGCGTTCCTGATCAACGTCCCGATCGGGCTGCTGATGATCCACCTGGCCCGCAGGACGCTGCGCGAAACCCACCGCGAGCGACTGAAGCTCGACGCCACCGGTGCCATTCTGGCCACGCTGGGCTGCACCGCGGCGGTGTTCGCGTTCTCGATGGGACCCGAGCAGGGCTGGTTGTCGACGGTGACGATCGGTTCGGGCCTGGCCGCCGGTGCGTTCCTGCTGGCCTTCGTCTACGTCGAGCGCACCGCCGAGAACCCCGTCATGCCGCTGGACTTGTTCAAGGATCGCAACCGGGTCGCCACGTTCGCCGCGGTCTTCCTCGCCGGCGGTGTGATGTTCACGCTGACCGTGCTGATCGGCCTCTACGTCCAGGACATCATGGGCTACAGCGCCTTGCGTGCGGGCATCGGCTTCATTCCTTTCGTGATCGCACTCGGCGTCGGGCTGGGGTTGTCGTCGGCGCTGGTGTCGCGGTTCCCGCCGCGCGTGCTGGTGATCGCCGGCGGCGTGCTTGTCCTCGCCGCGATGCTCTACGGCTCCACGCTCAACGGCGGCATCCCGTACTTCCCGAACCTAGTGCTGCCGATCACCGTTGGCGGCTTCGGCATCGGCATGATCGTCGTCCCCTTGACCGTGTCGGCTATCGCCGGTGTGGGATTCGATCAGATCGGCCCGGTGTCGGCGATCGCGCTGATGCTGCAGAACCTCGGCGGCCCGGTCGTCCTGGCTGTGATCCAGGCGGTCATCACGTCGCGCACGCTGTACCTGGGCGGCACCAACGGTCCGGTCAAGGACATGAACCCGGCGCAACTGCATGCCCTGGATCAGGGCTATTCCTACGGACTGCTCTGGGTGGCCGGGGTGGCGGTGACCGTCGGCGTCGCCGCCCTGTTCATCGGCTACACCGCCGCGCAGGTCGCGCATGCGCAGGAAGTCAAGGACGCGATCGACCACGGAGAGCTTTAGCTCGACATTGGACTCCGGAGAGCTTTAGCTCGACATTGGACTCCGGAGAGCTTTAGCTCGACATTGGACTCCGGAGAGCTTTAGCTCGACATTGGACACCGGAGAGCCGTAAGCGCTAGCCGCGGCGCTCGGTAGGCTGGCAAGCCATGTCTGCGGTGGGCGGTGGTTCAGGGTCGGCGGACCGCGTCACCACACCGCTGTCGTCGTCGGTGCTGGGCATCGCGATCGTCGCGATCACCGGCATGCAGCTGATGTCGACCCTCGACGGCACCATCGTGATCGTCGCGCTGCCGCGAATGCAGGCAGATCTGGATCTCTCCGACGTCGGCAAGAGCTGGGTCATCACCGCCTACGTGCTGGCCTTCGGTGGCCTGCTGCTGCTCGGCGGACGCATCGGCGACGCCATCGGACACAAGCGCGCTTTTCTCTCCGGTGTCGGCGTGTTCACGATCGCGTCGATGGTGTGCGGACTGGCCACCGACGGTGCCACGCTGATCGTGGCCCGCGCGGTACAGGGCACGGGGGCGGCGGTGGCCGCGCCGACGGGACTGGCGCTCATCGCGACGACGTACGCGGTCGGCCATGCCCGCAACCGCGCTCTGGCGGTGTCAGCCGCGATGCAGGGCGTCGGTTCGGTGCTCGGTCTGGTACTCGGCGGCGCACTGACCGTCATCTCCTGGCGGCTCGCGTTTCTGATCAACGTGCCGATCGGCATCGTGATCATCGCCATCGCCGTCACGCGGCTGGCGGAAACACACCATGAGCGGCTCAAGCTCGACGTCACCGGCGCGCTGCTAGCGACCCTCGGGTGCACGTCGGCGGTGTTCGTATTCACCCAGGGCCCGCCGCGAGGCTGGGTCGATCCGTGGGTGATCGGCGCAGGTGTCGCCTCGGCGGTCTTCTTTATCGCCTTCCTGATCGTCGAGCGCACCGCGGAGCATCCGATCGTGCCGTTCTCGGTGCTCGACAACCGCAATCGTGTGATGACGTTCGTCTCACTGTTCCTCGCGGGCGGTGTGATGCTGACGCTGACGGTGATGATCGGACTCCTCGTGCAGGACGTGCTCGGCTACTCGGCGTTGAAGGCGGGCATCTGCTTCATCCCATTCGCCGTCGCGTTCGGCATCGGCAGCGTGGTGGCCGCCAAATTCGCACCACATGTGGCGCCGCGGTGGCTGATCATCGGCGGTGGGTTTTTCGTGCTCGCCGCGATGCTCTTCGGCTCGACGCTCACGCGAAACATCCCGTACTTCCCGGACCTGTTCGGGCCCATCGTGGTCGGCGGTTTCGGCATCGGCATGATCGCGGTGATCCTGCCGTTGTGCGCGGTGGCCGAGGTGGGCCCCCGCGAGATCGGCCCGGTGTCGTCCATCACGCTGATGGTGCAGAACCTCGGCGGCCCGCTGGTGCTGGTCGTCATCCAGGCCGTGCAGACGTCGCGCACGCTCTATCTCGGTGGCACCACCGGTCCGGTCAAGGACATGACACCCGCACAGCTGGACGCGCTGGGCTACGGCTACACGTACTCGCTGCTGTGGGTCGCCGGCATCGCGGTGATCGTCGGTGTCACGGCATTCTGGATTGGCTTCTCCGCGCGGCAGATCGCCACTGCCCAGCACACGCGTGAGGCGGTGGAGGCCGGCGAGCTTTAGATATGCCGGTCAGTAAGGTTGTCGCCTGTGATCACCCGCATGTCCGAGCTGTTCCTGCGCACCCTGCGTGACGACCCGGCCGACGCCGAGGTTCCCAGCCACAAGCTGCTGATCCGGGCCGGCTACATCCGACCGATCGGGCCCGGGCTGTACAGCTGGCTGCCACTCGGCCTGCGGGTGCTGCGCAAGATCGAGGCCGTCGTCCGCGGCGAGATGAACGCCATCGGCGGTCAGGAGATCCTGTTTCCGGCGTTGCTGCCCAAGGGGCCGTACGAGACCACCAACAGGTGGACCGAATACGGCGACGGCGTCTTCCGGCTGCAGGACCGCCGGCGCAACGACTACATGCTGGGGCCGACCCACGAAGAGTTCTTCACGATGACGGTGAAGGGGGAGTACAGCAGCTACAAGGATTTCCCGCTGCTGCTGTTCCAAATCCAGACGAAGTACCGCGACGAGGCACGGCCGCGCGCGGGCATCCTGCGCGGACGCGAGTTCATCATGAAGGACTCCTACTCGTTCGACGTCGACGACGCAGGCCTGAAGGCACAGTACGAGGCCCACCGCGGTGCGTACCAGCGGATCTTCGACAAGCTCGGCGTGCGCTACGTCATCGTGTCGGCAGTCTCCGGGGCGATGGGTGGCAGCGCGTCCGAGGAGTTCCTGGCCGAGAGCGACGTCGGCGAGGACACGTTCGTGCGCTGCGTCGAATCGGGATACGCCGCCAATGTCGAGGCGGTGGTCACTGCCGTGCCGGCGTCGCCGCCGATCGAGGGTCAGCCCGAGCCCAAGGTGTACGACACCCCCGGGACCCCGACGATTGCGACGCTGGTCGAGTGGGCCAACACCGTGCTCGATCGCGAGGTCACCGCAGCGGACACGCTGAAGAACATCGTGCTCAAGATCCGCAGCCCCGGCGGTGATTGGGAGTTGCTGGCTGTTGGCTTGCCCGGCGACCGCGAAGTCGACGAGAAACGGCTGGGTGCGGCGCTCGACCCGGCGGAGTGCGCGCTGCTCGACGACGCCGACTTCGCCAAGCACCCGTTCTTGACGAAGGGCTATGTCGGCCCGAAAGCATTGCTGGCCAACAAGGTTCGCTATCTCGTCGATCCCCGGGTGGTCGACGGCACGTCGTGGATCACCGGGGCGGACGAACCGGGCAAGCACGTGGTTGGTCTGGTCGCCGGGCGGGATTTTGTGGCCGACGGCACCATCGAGGCCGCGGAGGTCCGCGATGGCGACGCCTCACCCGACGGGGCGGGGCCGCTGGTGTCCGCGCGCGGTATCGAGATCGGCCACATCTTCCAGCTGGGACGCAAGTACACCACTGCGTTCGAGGCGGATGTGCTCGGCGAGAACGGCAAGCCGGTACGGCTGACCATGGGCTCCTACGGCATCGGGGTGTCCCGGCTGGTCGCGGTGATCGCCGAACAGCACCACGACGAGCTCGGCTTGCGCTGGCCGTCGTCCGTCGCCCCGTTCGACGTCCATATCGTCATCGCCAACAAGGATGAGGCCGCGCGCGCAGGTGCCGCGGAGTTGGCCGCGGAACTCGATCGCCTCGGCGTCGAGGTGCTGCTCGACGACCGCCGGGCCTCACCCGGCGTCAAGTTCAAGGACGCCGAGTTGCTCGGTGTGCCGTGGGTCGTGGTGGTGGGTCGTGGCTGGGCCGACGGCGTGGTGGAGTTGCGCAACCGCTTCACCGGCGAGACCCGGGAAGTCCCCGTCGCCAACGCGGCCGCAGACATCCCCGCGGCGATTGCCGACATAGCCTGACAGGCGCTACGGGCGTGGCAGGATTCTGTGATGGAGCCGGAAGTCGCCCAGCGCATCGCCGAGCTGGAGCGTCAGCTGGCCGAAGCGATGGCAGTCGCACAGGCGGAGAAGCGTGGCTCCGCGCAGTCTGCCGAAGCCTTGGGCCCGCATCGTTGAGCTGACATCCGAGCTGGGTCAAATCCTGCACACCGACCCGCAATCGCTTCCCAGCGCCGAGATGACTGAGCGCGCTGCGGTTTTCGGCGGCGCGACGCCGTCGCCATGTCGCCGCGAGCAGACGCAAAGTCGCCTGTTTTTGGGCGCGTTGGGGTGATTTCGCGTCTGCTCACCGGTTACTCGGAACCACCGGGGAATGCGACGGTGGTCGGGGTGACGCCAAGAACCCGCCGCCATCTCGCGGCCGTCACCGCGCACTCCGTCAGCGCGCCGACCGCGAAGGCGCGGTCCTGTTCGTTGTTGGCCTGCTCGGCGACGGCGCGCCACGCAACGGCGGCGTCCTCCTCCATCCGCACCGCGAGCTTGGCCGCCTCGGTCGGGTTCTCGACCTCGAACGGCAACTGATAGCCGGCCGCCGGCAGCGGGGCGGTGACAGAGCGCGCGCTCAGCAACGCCAACGCTTCGTCGCGCCGCTCGCGATGCTCGGCCATCGACAACGACACCAGATAGTTGTCCTCGGGTGTCGAATGCGCGGACACGATCCCGTAGCCGTAGATGGTTCCGTGCTCGGTCGCGATCGCGTCGTAGAAAGCGCCGTCCGCCGCATCCGAGGGCCGCGACGATGGTGCGGGCGTCGGTTCGAGCGGCGAAGTCATTGCGGTCGTCCCGGCGGTACCAGTGCGACGCTGTATGCCACGGTGCACGAGGCCGCGACCGAAGCGACGAGCCCCGCGCGGTAACCCGAGAGCTTGGCGGCTAGATCGGCTGCGCTCTGCGCGGACGCACGCAACGCGCCGATCACGTCCTCCGGAGTGGGGGTCTTGGCGGGCTCGGCCGTGGTGCTCGTGGGCTCGGACATGGCGCTGGTGGGCGCATCCTTCCCGCGTAACCGGACCAGTTCGTCAGACAACGCCTGGGCGTGCGCCGACCGCTCGGAGGCCACCGTCGTCAGCGCCTGCGCGGTCTCCCCGCGTGCGGCGGTCGCGGCGTCGGTCGCCAACTGGCTGTCGGTGCGCGCCCGCTCGAGTTGCGCGACCAGTTCGTCGACTTCCGGTGGCGGTGGCGATGACCCACATGCGGTCGCCGACGCGCCGAGCAGCGCCAACGCCGCGGCCCCGACCAGTACACGTCGCCTGCTGACGGTTGGCTGGAGGCTCGGCACGTGCAACATCTTGCCATTGCGGGGACTGCCCACCGCCACCGAGCATTTGCCGTTGACCGTGGCGGCGCTGGCGTATCGTGGACAGGCGGTTCCAAAGGTGCGCCGAACCGTGTCCGAACAACTCAAGACGAGGAGCTCGCCGTGACGGAGCGGTCTGCGGGATTACCGTCGCAGAAGCAGGTGGTCGAGCTGCTTGACGGTGAGTTCGCGCGCGCCGGCTACGAAATCGAGGACGTGGTCATCGATGCGGCGGCGCGCCCGCCCCGCATCACGGTGATCGCCGACGGTGACGAAGGCCTGGACCTGGATTCGATCGCAGCACTGTCCCGCTCCGCATCTGAACTGTTGGACCGCGTCGACGACACGGCAACGCCGTACGTCCTTGAAATCACTTCGCCCGGCGTCGACCGGCCGCTGACCACCGAGAAGCACTTTCGGCGGGCGCGCGGCCGCAAGGTGGAACTGTCGATGTCCGACGGCTCCCAGATGACCGGCCGACTGGGCGAAACCTGCGGGGGTGCTGTTCGATTGGTGGTACGGGAAGGCCGCGGAGCTGACCTCTCGGTTCGCGAACTGCCCCTGGACAGCATCGTCAAAGCGGTTGTACAGGTTGAGTTTTCACCTCCGAATCAACGCGAGTTGGAGCTGGCCGGCCAATCTGGGAAGGAGGCTCCGCAGTGAACATCGACATGGCTGCGTTGCATGCCATCGAGGCCGACAAGGGAATCTCGGTCGATGTGGTCGTCGACACCATCAAGTCTGCGCTGCTCACGGCGTACCGCCACACCGAGGGCCACGAGGCCGACGCGCGTATCGAGATCGACCGCAAGACCGGCATGGTCCAGGTGATGGCGCGCGAAACCGACGAAGACGGCAACGTCATCTCTGAATGGGACGACACGCCTGAGGGTTTCGGTCGCATCGCGGCGACCACCGCGCGTCAGGTGATCCTGCAGCGGTTGCGAGATGCAGAGAACGAGAAGAACTACGGTGAGTTCTCCGCCCGCGAGGGCGACATCGTCGGCGGTGTGATTCAGCGCGATGCCCGTGCCAACGCGCGCGGGCTGATCGTGGTCCGAATGGGCAGTGAGACCAAGGGATCCGAGGGTGTCATCCCCTCGGCAGAGCAGGTCCCTGGCGAGCGATACGAACACGGTGACCGCCTGCGCTGCTATGTCGTGGGTGTCACCCGCGGTGCTCGCGAGCCATTGATCACGTTGTCACGCACGCACCCCAACCTGGTGCGCAAGCTGTTCTCGCTGGAGGTCCCCGAGATCGCCGAGGGGTCGGTCGAGATCGTGGCGGTGGCACGCGAGGCCGGCCATCGCTCAAAGATCGCGGTGACGTCGCGGGTGTCCGGGCTCAACGCCAAGGGCGCGTGCATCGGGCCGATGGGCCAGCGGGTGCGCAATGTGATGAGCGAGCTGTCCGGCGAGAAGATCGACATCATCGACTACGACCCCGACCCCGCGAAGTTCGTGGCCAACGCGCTCTCACCGGCGAAGGTGGTGTCGGTGAGCGTCATCGACGAGGCCGCCCGCGCGGCGCGCGTCGTGGTTCCGGATTTCCAGCTGTCGCTCGCGATCGGCAAGGAGGGCCAGAACGCCCGGCTTGCGGCCCGGCTGACCGGCTGGCGCATCGACATCCGAAGTGATGCCGCGCCTCACCCCGAGGCGTCGCAGGGCGCGGTTTCGGACCGGTAAATCGGCGCCAGACCGGTCAGCCCGGAACAGATCGCCGCGTGACTGCCGGAGGTCCCAGGTAGCGCCGTTTCTTTTCGCTGGTGCGGTGACGGTAGACTCAGCTGTGATCCAGCGCGAGACTTCGGCTGCTGAAGCCCGATCCGCGACCGACGCCCCAAAGGGACCGGTTCGGACGTGCGTCGGCTGCCGGAAGCGAGAGCTGGCCGTCGAACTGCTTCGCGTGGTCGCTGTCGACGACGGGAATGGCGAGTGTGCCGTGACCGTTGACTCAGCGAGAAAACTGCCGGGGCGGGGTGCCTGGTTGCATCCCGATCCGCAGTGTTTAGATGCAGCAATTCGGCGGCGAGCATTCGTCCGAGCGCTGCGCATCACCGGTTCACCGGACACCACCGCGGTGGTGGAGCACGTAAGCGCTGCTAGCAGCGCTTAAGCGCCTGCCACACCCGGCAACAGAACAGGTAGCGAAGAACATGAGCACACCGTGAAGTCCCGATGACCATGCGTCATAGCTAACCCGAGGCACAGCGCCTACCGCTGCTGACGCCTCTAGAGATGGAGATGTAGTGGCAGGTAAGGCCCGCGTGCACGAGTTGGCAAAGGAACTCGGTGTCACCAGTAAGGAAGTCCTCGCCCGACTGAGCGATCAGGGCGAATTCGTCAAATCCGCGTCCTCCACTGTGGAGGCTCCCGTTGCGCGCCGGTTGCGTGAAGCATTCGGCGGCGCGAAGGCGGCCGCGGAGAAGGTCCAGGCCGGCGGCAACGGCTCGCAGGCCAAGGCCGCCGCGAAGGCGCCCGCGAAGCCTGCGGCGCCCAAGCCGGCCGCCCCGCCAGCTGAGCCCGCGGCACCCGCGCCTCCTCCAGCGGCGGCTGCAGCTCGACCTGCGGCTCCGCCTCCGGCGCCGGCAGCGCCCCCGGCCGCCCCCGATCCGACACCCGGCGCAACGCCCGGTCCGCGTCCCGGTCCGGCACCCAAGCCCGCCGCGCGGGCGCCGCGCGTCGGCAACAACCCGTTCTCCTCGCACCAGCCGGTCGACCGGCCGATTCCGCGTCCGCAGGCGCCCCGTCCGGGTGCCCCGCGCCCCGGTGCGCCGCGCCCCGGCATGTCGCCGGGCAATATGCCTCCTCGTCCTGGTGGGCCCCGGCCCGCTCCCAGCGGTCGTCCCGGCGGAGCGCGTCCCGCTCCCGGTAGTCGTGGTCCCGGCGGCGGCGGCGGTCGTCCCGGTGGTCCCGGTGGTCCCGGTGGCGGCGGCGGTGCTGGTGGTAACTACCGCGGCGGTGGTGCCGGCGGTGGTGGCGGCGCGCCCGCGGGCGGCGGCGGCGGTTTCCGCGGTCGTCCCGGTGGCGGTGGTCGCCCCGGCCAGCGCGGCGGCGCCGCAGGTGCCTTCGGTCGTCCCGGCGGTGCGCCGAAGCGTGGACGCAAGTCCAAGCGGGCGAAACGCGCCGAATACGAGAACATGCAGGCGCCCGTCGTCGGTGGCGTGCGGTTGCCGCACGGCAATGGAGAGACCATCCGGCTGGCCCGCGGCGCGTCGTTGGTGGATTTCGCCGAGAAGATCGATGCGAACCCGGCTGCCCTGGTGCAGGCGCTGTTCAACCTCGGCGAGATGGTGACCGCCACGCAGTCCGTCGGTGACGAGACCCTCGAGCTGCTCGGCGGCGAGATGAACTACGTCGTCCAGGTCGTCAGCCCCGAGGACGAGGATCGCGAGCTGCTGGAATCCTTCGACCTCTCCTACGGCGAGGACGAAGGCGACGAGGGCGATCTCGAGCAGCGACCGCCAGTGGTCACCGTCATGGGTCACGTCGACCACGGCAAGACCCGACTGCTGGACACCATCCGTCAGGCCAACGTCCGCGAGGGCGAGGCCGGTGGCATCACCCAGCACATCGGCGCCTACCAGGTGGCCGTCGAGCACGACGGCACCGAGCGGCCGATCACCTTCATCGACACCCCGGGCCACGAGGCGTTCACCGCCATGCGCGCCCGCGGCGCGAAGGCCACCGACATCGCCATCCTGGTTGTCGCGGCCGATGACGGTGTCATGCCGCAGACGGTGGAAGCCATCAACCACGCACAGGCGGCCGACGTGCCGATCGTGGTGGCGGTCAACAAGATCGACAAGGAGGGCGCCGACCCTGCGAAGATCCGGGCCCAGCTCACCGAGTACAACCTGGTGGCGGAGGACTTCGGCGGCGACACCATGTTCGTCGACATATCGGCGAAGCAGGGCACCAATATCGAGGCGCTGCTCGAGGCGGTCCTGCTGACCGCCGACGCGGCACTGGACCTGCGGGCGAACCCCGACATGGAGGCCCAGGGTGTGGCCATCGAGGCGCATCTGGACCGCGGTCGCGGGCCCGTCGCCACGGTGCTGATCCAGCGCGGAACGCTGCGCGTCGGTGACTCGATCGTGGCCGGTGACGCCTACGGTCGCGTTCGCCGCATGGTCGACGAGCACGGCGAGGACGTCGAGGAGGCAATGCCTTCGCGGCCCGTGCAGGTCATCGGCTTCACGTCGGTGCCCGGCGCTGGTGACAACCTGCTTGTCGTCGACGAGGACCGCATCGCCCGGCAGATCGCCGACCGGCGCAGCGCGCGTAAGCGCAACGCACTGGCGGCGCGCACGCGCAAACGGATCAGCCTGGACGACCTCGATGCGGCGTTGAAGGAGACGTCACAGCTGAACCTGATCCTCAAGGGCGACAACTCCGGCACCGTCGAGGCGCTGGAAGAGGCCCTCCTGGGTATCGAGATCGATGACGAAGTCGAACTGCGCGTCATCGACCGCGGTGTTGGCGGCGTCACCGAGACCAACGTCAACCTGGCGTCGGCATCGGATGCGATCATCATCGGCTTCAACGTCCGTGCCGAGGGCAAGGCCACCGAGTTGGCCAACCGCGAGGGCGTCGACATCCGGTACTACTCGGTGATCTACCAGGCCATCGACGAAATCCAGAGCGCGCTCAAGGGCATGCTCAAGCCGGTCTACGAGGAGAAGGAACTCGGTCGCGCCGAGATCCGCGCGATCTTCCGCTCCTCGAAGGTGGGCAACATCGCGGGCTGCCTGGTCACCTCCGGTCTGATCCGGCGCAATGCGAAGGCACGCCTGCTTCGCGACAGCGTCGTGGTCGCGGAGACCGTCACGATCTCGTCGCTGCGGCGGGAGAAGGACGATGTCACCGAGGTGCGCGACGGTTACGAGTGTGGTCTCACGCTGACGTACTCCGACATCAAAGAAGGCGACGTCATCGAGGCCTACGAACTCGTAGAGAAAGAACGCGCCTGATGAGCGAAGCGAAGAAGGCCAACGGGTTCAGCTAGGAGTCCATCGATATGCCTGATCCGGCACGGGCACGCCGGTTGGCCAAACGGATTGCCACCATCGTCGCCTCGGCGATCGAGTTCGAGATCAAGGATCCGCGCCTGACCGGTGTCACCATCACCGACGCGAAGGTCACCGGTGACCTGCACGACGCGACGCTGTTTTATACGGTGTTCGGTCGCAGTCTCGACGAGGAGCCGGACTACGCCGGGACGGCGGCTGCGCTCGAGAGCGCGAAGGGTGTGCTGCGTACGAGGGTGGGTGCAGCGCTGGGCGTGCGGTTCACCCCGACGCTGGCATTCGAACGCGACACCGTCCCCGACACGGCAGACCGGATGGAGGAACTGTTGGCTCGGGCGCGCGCCGCAGATGAGGATTTGGCAAGAGTTCGAGAAGGCGCCAAGCACGCCGGCGAGGCGGACCCGTACCGTGTAGAAGGGGCGCAGGGATCAGAGGCTTTTACGGGGGACCGAGACGACGAACTCGACGCTGAGGACACCGGTGACCGCGATCGACAAAGCGACTGACGCGCCTGTAGCGGGCGATCGCGTCGACGCCCGTGCCGCGGCAGACCTGCTGTCCGCAGCCCGCACCGTGAGCGTGGTCTGCCACGTCTATCCCGATGCCGACACGATCGGCGCCGGGCTGGCGTTGGCGCTGGTACTCGACCACGCGGGCAAGAGCGTCCAGGTCAGCTTCGCCGCTCCGAAGGACCTTCCCGAATCGCTTCAGTCGTTGCCCGGTACACACCTGCTCGTCGGACCCGACGCGCTGCGCCGCGACGCCGATCTGGTGGTCACCGTCGACATCCCCAGCGTCAACCGGCTCGGTGCGCTGCGTGAGCTCGCCGATCCCGACCGCGAGGTTTTGGTCATCGACCACCACGCCTCCAACCTGCTGTTCGGCACCGCCAACTACGTCGACCCGTCGGCCGACTCCACCACGATGCTGGTGGCCGAACTCCTGGACGCCTGGGGCAAGCCGATCGACCTCGGTGTCGCGCACTGCCTGTACGCCGGGCTGACCACCGACACCGGTTCGTTCCGCTGGGCCAGCGCGCGTGCACACCGGCTGGCCGCCCGGCTCGTCGAGTTGGGCGTCGACAACGCGTCGATCAGCCGCACGCTGCTGGACACCCACCCGTTCGCCTGGCTGCCGATGCTGTCGCGCGTGCTCGGCTCGGCACAGCTGCTCCCTGATGCCGCAGCCGGCCGTGGTCTGGTGTATGCCGTTGTGGGACACCAGGAATGGGCGAAGGCTCGCCCGGAAGAAGTCGAGAGCATCGTCGACATCGTGCGCACCACCGAGCAGGCCGAGGTGGCCGCGGTGTTCAAGGAGATCGAGCCGGGACGGTGGTCGGTGTCGATGCGGTCGAAGTCCTACGACCTGGCCACCGTCGCCAGCGCCTTCGGCGGGGGTGGGCACCGGTTGGCCGCCGGTTACTCGGCGACCGGTTCCACCGACGACGTCGTACAGGCGCTCCGCAGTGCTCTTGGCTGACTCCGTCAGCCGGCGTCTTGCCTGAACCGGCGGGTGACCCGGCGGCACCGCCTGCGACCGGTCGCCGCATCGCCGTATTGGCTCTGCCCGCGCTCGGAGTACTGGCCGCAGAGCCGATCTATCTGCTGTTCGACCTCGCCGTCGTGGGCCGACTGGGCGCGCTGGCGCTGGCGGGCCTCGCGATCGGCGGCCTGATTCTGAGCACGCTGAGCTCGCAGATGACCTTTCTGTCGTACGGCACCACCGCCCGCTCAGCCCGGTTCTACGGCGCCGGGAACCGCGGCGCGGCCGTCGGCGAGGGGGTGCAGGCCACCTGGCTGGCGCTGGGTCTCGGCACACTGATCGTCGTCGTGGTCCAGGCCGCGGCGGTGCCGCTGGTTTCGGCGTTGGCCGCAGGCGGAGAGATCACCGACAAGGCGCTGCCGTGGGTGCGGATCGCGATCTTCGGGGTGCCTGCGATCCTCGTCTCGGCGGCGGGCAACGGCTGGATGCGCGGCGTGCAGGACACCGCGCGCCCGCTGCGCTACGTCGTCACCGGCTTCGCGCTGTCCGCGGTGCTGTGCCCGCTTCTGGTGTACGGGTGGCTGGGCATGCCAAGGCTCGAGCTGGCGGGGTCGGCCGTCGCGAATCTTCTCGGGCAGTGGCTGGCCGGCGTGCTGTTCCTGCGCGCTCTGTACATCGAACGGGTGTCGTTGCGAATCGCGCCCGCGGTGCTGCGTGCGCAAATCGTCATGGGTCGCGACCTACTGCTGCGCACCTTGGCTTTTCAGGCCTGCTTCGTGTCCGCCGGCGCCGTCGCCGCCCGGTTCGGCGCAGCAGCGCTCGCGGCACATCAGGTGGTGCTGCAGCTGTGGAATTTCCTTGCGCTGGTGCTGGATTCGTTGGCGATCGCCGCACAGTCGTTGGTGGGGGCGGCGCTGGGGGCGGGCCAGTTGGCGCACGCGAAGTCGGTGGCGTGGCGGGTCACCATCTTCTCGACGCTCGCCTCAGCGGTGCTGGCCGGCGTGTTCGCGGCGGGTGCCTCCGTGTTCCCCAGCGTGTTCACCGACGACCGCTCGGTGCTCGACGCGATCGGCGTGCCGTGGTGGTTCATGGTGGCCCAATTGCCGGTCGCCGGAATCGTGTTCGCGCTCGACGGCGTGCTGCTCGGTGCCGGTGACGCAAAGTTCATGCGCAACGCCACCCTGATCAGCGCACTGGTCGGGTTCCTGCCGCTGATCTGGCTGTCGCTGGCGTTCGGTTGGGGCCTGGTAGGCATCTGGGCAGGCCTGTCTACGTTCATGGTGCTGCGGCTTGTGTTCGTCGGCTGGCGGGCCTTCTCCGGTCGCTGGCTGGTGCCCGGCACCGGGTAACGGCTACCACGAGCGACCGCGTCTGTACGCGACACGCCGCGGAATTGTGTGCATTCGGGGTCACTCGCGCTGAATTGCGCGCGATTCAGCGCGCGCCCTCGCGATCGCCGCCCAACCGAGCGGATTGGTGCGGACCTCGATGCGCTCGAACCCTGCGGCCGACAGCCGGGCAGGCAGCGTCGACGGGTCGACGGGGTTGTAGGTGTCGCCCTCGTGGTGTGCCTCGAGTTCCTCGCTGGCCATGCTGTCGCTGGCGACCAGGGCGGCTCCGGGCCGCAGCACACGGGCGACCTCGGCGAAGAGCCGGTCCTGCAGCTCGACGGTCGGAACGTGATGCAGCATGGTGAAGCACGCCGCGCCGGTGAAACGGTCGTCGTCATACGAGAGCGCCGTCGCATCACCGCGCACGATCTGAACGGTCGGCACGTCGGCGAAGCGATCGGTCAGCATCAGCGGCGAGCTCGTCGTCGATCTCCACCGAGGTCAGCCGCGGCACCGATTCACTGAGCACATCGGTCGTGGCGCCGTATCCGGGACCGACCTCGAGAACGTCATCACCGAGGTCGGTCTCGCCCAGCGCCCACGGCAGGATGACGTCGCGGATGGCCTGCCGCCACTCGTCGCTGCCGCAGCGTTCGTGCGCCTTGTTCACCGGACCTGCGCTCGTCCCCGCTGCAGCACGGCGTCGCGGTTGGCGGCGATGTCCTCGCCGCTGGCGGTGCGCATCCACTGCGTGGCCGATTCGGCCTCGATCGCCAGGCCGCCAGTCGTGCCTGCGTCGTCGATGCGGTGATAGGACGCGAGCAGAGCGCGTACCGCTTTCTGGTTGTTGCCGACGATCGACGCCGCCACCCGGCGCGCGGTGGGCAACAACTCGTCGTGCGGCACGACCTCAGTGACCAGGCCTGCCCGCAGGGCATCGGTGGCCGAGAGGTAGTCACCGGTCATGCTCATCCGGCGGGCCATTCCGACGCCGACCTTCTGGGGAAGTCGCACCGACAGGCCCCAGGTGGGCAGCAGCCCGACGCGGGCGTGGGTGTCGGCGAACCGGGCGTTCTCGGAGGCGATCAGGATGTCGCAGTACAGTGCGAGCTCCAGGCCGCCCGTCACCGCGGCGCCGTTGATCGCACCGACCACCGGCTTGGTCATCTCAGGCCACTTCGGCGAGATGTCGGGCAGGTCGGTGGAGCCACCGAGTTCCTTGAGGTCCAGTCCCGCACAGAACACCGGATCGGTGCCGGTGAAGATGACGACGTCGACGTCATCGTCGACCTCCGCGTCCCGCAGAGCCTGAAAGAACTGGGTGCGCAACGCAGATGACAAAGCGTTGCGCGACTGCGGCCGGTTCAGTGTCAGCGTGCGGACGCGGTCCTGGGTGTCGATCAGCAGCACGTCAGTGTTGTTGGGGTTGGTCATGGATCGAACCTATCGTGGAGAGATGTGCCGAAACATCACCGAGCTACGCGGACTGGAACCAGCCGCCACCCCTGAGGAGATCGAGGCGGCGTCACGCCAATACGTCCGCAAGGTCAGCGGCATCACCCGGCCGTCGGGCACGAACGTGAAGGCCTTCGAGGAGGCGGTCGCCGAGGTCACCGAGACGACCGCCCGGTTGCTGGCCCGCCTGCAGCCGCGACGGCAACCGCCCAAGACGGTTCCACCGCTACGACGTCCCGAGGTGCGCGCGCGCCTCGACGCCGGAGCCGGCTAGCCGGCGACGTCGGATACCGCATGACGACCACGCTGACCCAGCCGGCGCTCAAGGAGTGGAGTGCGGCGGTCCACGCGCTGCTCGACGGCAGGCAGACCGTGCTGCTCCGCAAGGGCGGCATCCACGAGAAGCGGTTCGCGCTCACCGCGTCGCGGTTCCTGTTCTTCCCGACCGTCGCTCACAGCCACGCCGAACGGGTACGGGCCGAGCACCGCGATCTGCTCGGCGTCGCCGCCGCCGACAGCACCGAGGAGGAGGTGGTCCTGCGGGCTGGGGCCAAAATCGTTGCCGCCGTTGAGGTTGATCGCCCTGAGGGCCTCAGCGAGGTCGAGCCGCTGCACATCTGGACCCCCGAGTCAGTGCGCGTTGATCGGCTGGACTTCCGGCCCAAGCATCGACTCACCGTTTTGGTGGTGCAGGCCGCGCCGCTGCACGAGCCGATACGGCTCGCACGCGCACCCGAGTACGCGGGTTGCAAAAGTTGGGTACCGTTGGCCGTCGATCCCGGCTGGGCGGAACCGGTGCACTCCGACGAGACGCTGGCCGAGATCGCCGAGCGGGTGCGCCGCTCAGTGGCCTGACGGCGGCTGCGGCCCGGCAGGCAGGACGAGCCGCGAGACGCCGCCGTCGCCGAGGTGGACGGTGTGCGTCGACACCATGAGCCCGCGGCCGCTGACCAACGGCTCGCTGGTCCCGAGATTGCGCGCAAACCGTGGATGTGAGCCGCCGGCGATCAGGACACGGATCCGCGATCCAGCGCGGAACCGGTGTGCCGTCGTATCGAGCTCGATGCGCACGGTTCCCGAACGCCCCGAAGAAGCCGTAGTGCTGCGCTGGTATCCGTCACTCACATTGCGGGACACGCCTTTGGCGTCCACTTCGCTGATACGTACCCACACGTCGTGGTAGGGGTTGTCGCACGAATGCGACAACTCGATGACCGGCGTGCCCACGACATAGAGGTCGGTCGGCAGTCGGTCGCCGGTGAAGCACAGCACGTCGGGCCGTTCGGCGAGTTTCGCGTCCTTGCGGTAGCCGCCCTCGGGTGCCAGCAACCGGCCGCCGATCGTCGGAGTGGGGTGCACGGGGTTATAGGTGAACCTGGTCGCGGGAGCGGTGTCCGGCGGGGCCGCATCGCCGAGGCGACCGGTCGGCTGCAGGTAGAGAACGCGTTCGGGCATCGCCGGTGGCCAGTCGGGCAGGTCGATCCAGCCCTTGCCGTTCACCTCGACACGGACCGGACTGCGGGTCGTGCCCCGGCCCCGCAAATGGGCGTCGAGCCAGTCGAGCGATTCGCGGATCGCCGTGGGTGCGGCCTTGGACATCAGGTGCGTGTGCGTCCACGAACCGACCGTCACAGCGACGTCCACGCCACGCCTCTTCAGAGCGTCGTACTGGGTGAGCGTCTGTTCCAGGAACAGGTCCTGCCAACCGCCGATCAGCAATACCGGAATCTCGGCGCGGTTCAGGGCATCCCGGATGTTCCTATCTGACCAGAACGGGTCGTCTGCCTCGGGGTGATCGAGCCATTCCTCCCACCATGACGCAGCCTCGCCGAGCAGCCCCCGGCCGGCCTCCCCGACGGGCAGGCCGTTCGTCGCGCGGGCCAGCGCACGCCGCGCGCGCGCCTGCCGGATCACCGCGCGCAGCTTGCTCGGATCCTCCTGGTGGGCGACCAGATAACTCCAGCCGAGAAAGTCGCGCAGCGCGAACGAGCCTGCACCCCAACGGGGGCCGCTGACATCGTGCGGGCCCACCGTGATGACGGCGGCCTTCATCTCCGGCGGCGGGTCGGCGAGCAGCGCCCACTGCGTGAAGCCCAGATACGACAGGCCGATGGTGGCGAAGGAACCGGTGAACCACGGCTGGTGACGTAACCATTCCACGGTGTCTGCGCCGTCGGCGATCTCGTTGACCATCGGATCGAAGTCACCGCCGGAGCCGAACGTTCCCCGCACGCTTTGAAACACCACATGGTAGCCCCGTGCTGCGTACACGCCGGCATACAGCGCCGAGAATGGGAAGCGCCGACCGTTATGGCAGCGCACCAGCAGCGTGCCCGCCGGGGTGGCGGTCGCCGGTTCGTAGTGGTCGGCTATCAGCTCGACCCCGTCGCGCATCGGCACCCGCACGCCACGGTGCACGGTGTATTCGTTCGTGTGCGGCGGTAGGCGGAGCAGTCGGCTCAGCGTGCGCCCGGTGAACCTTCTGAGCTTCCCTCGGGACGGTGAGGTGGCGGCGGTGACGAAAACTGCGGTCACGCAAGACAGGCTACGCAGGCGGCGGGTCGTCCTCCTCGATCGCGGCAACGACCTTGGCCATCAGCCAGCCGATCGCTTCGGTTGCCTCGCTGCCGCCGATGCCCCACACCCCGACCAGCCGTTCGTAGCTGGGCACGTTCCACAGCACGTCGAGAAGGCCCGCCGCGGCCCGCCGTTCGGCATCCGACCACCCGGGGGCAGAAGTCGACACGGCGCGCATGAGCGCGTCGCGCCTGCGCACGTCGACGTCGACGAATGTCGGGTCCTGCGGTGTCTCGACGGTTTTGCGCACCGAGAAGCGTTGCAGTGACGCGAACACGCGGGCGGTCACCTCGCCGATGGTGGTCAGGTCGACGTCCTCGTAGGAGACGCCTGCCTCCGACTCCAGGCGCACCATGACCGCGTCGTGCAGATGCCGTTCGGTGGGGAAGTGCCGGTAGACGGTCCGCTCACCGACGCCCGCTCGTTCGGCCACGGCTTTGAACGTCAGGTCCCGCCAGTTCCAGGTGTCGAATGCGTGTACCAACTCACTGCCCGCGGCGACGATGCACTCCCTTGTCTTGGCCGCCTTCTCCTGACGCGCGCGGTTGTCGTAGCTACGCCGGTTCGCTATTGACGACTCGCCCATAATGGTGACAGTGTACTGTCGCGAAATATCGGGAGGTGCACGGTGTCACCGGACGAACTGATGGCAGCCGCAGTCGAGCGCACGGGGTTGGCCGACTTCGGCGACGCCTCCTTCCGTGAGGGGCTGGAGATCCTGGTGCGGGCGCTGCGCGACGAAGCGCGGTTGAACGCCCGCGGCGAGGGGTTCATCTACGACCGCCTCGGGCTGCACCTGTGCCAGCGACTGCAGGTGGAGGACTGGTACCGCCGCCATCCCGAGATCGACGACGAGTCGATCGAGGCGCCGCTGTTCGGGCTCGGCCTGCCCCGTACCGGGTCGACGGCGCTATCGTTCCTGCTCGCCCGGGATCCGGGCATTCGCTACCTGCGAAGCTGGGAGTCCACCCGGCCGTGCCCCCCGCCGTCGACCGTGGCGGGTGACGATCCGAGGATTCCGCCCGATCAGCGGGCGATCGTCGTCGGCACCCGCCATCACGTCCCCAACGACATCCAGGGACCGATGGAATGCCTCGATCTGATGGCGCTCGATTTCAAGTCGCAGATGTTCCAGGCGTTCGCACAGATTCCGTCGTACTCAGAATGGCTGCTCGAGCGGGCTGATTTCACGTCCACCTATGTCTACGAGCGTCGCGTGCTCAAGCTGCTGCAGTGGGGCGAGCCGACCCGTCCATGGCGGTTGAAGTCGCCGGCACACGTGATCTCGCTCGACTACCTCGATCACGTGTTCCCCGACGCCCGTTTCGTGATGACACACCGCGACCCCACCGATGTGATGCTGTCGGTCGCCGACGTGTACGCCGACATCGTCGGCGGGTTCAGCGATGAGATCGACCGCCGGTATCTGGGTGAGCTGAACGTCACGCAGTGGTCGGTCGGCATGGAACGCACGCTGAAGTTCCGGGCCAATGGTGCTGATGATCGCTTCTACGACATCGACTTTCGGGCGATGCTGGATGACCCGATCGGCGAGGTGCGTCGGTTGTACGCATGGCTCGGTGAACCCGTGACCCAGGAGTTCGAGGCAGGCATGCGGGTCTGGTGGGCCGAGAACGCCGAGAACCGCGAGCCGCACCAGAAGGCGGACCCAGAGGAATTCGGCTTGGACCTCAACACCATTCGGCCGCTGTTCGCCCGCTATGTCGATACCTATTTGTGGGGGTACCGCCCCCCCGAAGGTCAGGGGGAGAGTTCGAGTGGCAATTGATCTGACCGGTGGCATCGACCCGGCCCGCGAGTACCCATTCGCCGAGCGACCGGACGACCCGGAGATGCGGGATTCGGTGAGTTTCTGGACGTTCGACGAGGCCGGAGCGGTGGGGCTGCCGCGAGTCGGTATCGAGGCGGTCGCCTCCAACTGGGATTCCCACAACGTCCAGGTGAACGTCGCCTTCGCCGATGGCAGGGTGTATCGCCTACGCGAAGACGCGCCGAGCCGTCCGGTCAATGGCCTCGACGGGAAGCCGTCTGTGCTTGGGGCCGGCCCGCTGGCGTTCACGTGTGTCGAGCCGTTCAGTGTTTGGACGATGACCTTCGACGGCAAGGCGATCGCGACGTCCTCGGCTGATCTCGTCGCCGGCCGCAAGGACGGACCGCTCGTGGACGTCAGATTCGAGGTGGAAGCGAAACCCGCTGTCCCACCGTGGGTCCAGGGAACGCTGCAGGCCGATGCGGACTCGGCGCTCAAGACGTCCGTCGAGGGCGACCTGATGGGTGGGCCGCGCTACGAGCAGCTGTTCCGTGCGACGGGTTCGGTGACGGTTGGTGGAGAGTCGCACACCTTCACCGGCAGCGGGTTGCGTATCAAGCGACAAGGCGTACGCAAGCTCGACGGCTTCTGGGGGCATTGTTGGCAATCGGCGCTGTTCGGAAGCGGTCGCGCGTTCGGCTACATCGCCTATCCGCCCCGACCGGACGGCCAGCCCACCTTCAATGAGGGATATGTCTACCTGGGCGATTCGGCTGGCGACGGCGACCTGATCCCGGCGACGGTGGTCGAGGCGCCGTGGCTGAGCCGGCTGCAGCCGTTGGGTGAGGACGTCTCCGTGGTATTGGAGACCCCTCACGGAATCGAGCGGATACAGGGCGAGACCGTCGTGTCGACCCACGACATCACCGATCCCAGCGAGGTTCCGCCCGAAATGATGGAACTGCTGGCCAACTGGACGTTCCCCGCGTTGCAGCAAGCAGGCGTTCGCTACACGTGGCACGGCGAGGAGACCATCGGAATGCTCGAGCGCTCGATGCCGAAAGACAAGCTCACTGGTTAGGAGCGGCCTCAAACTTGTAGAAGGGCACCAACTCGTGGGCACGCTGCAGGTTGGTCTGCATGCAGTCCGGGTTGGGTTCGGAGTAGATCGGCGAGTAGAACAGCGTCTGCTGAATCAGCCCGTAGCTGGTGTCTAACGCGATCGCGCAGGTGATCCACCACCGGTTGTTCCAGTCGGTCGGCTTCATGATCCAGTACTGCGCGGCACGGTGGCCGTCGATGTCGAGTTCGACGGCGTCGGCGGGCAGGCTTTCTTCGTATGTCCGCCACACGAACGCCTCGACGGCCATCTGATAGTTGCCGGCGTCGTACTTGCAGCGCAGTTGCTCCTCGGGAGTCGGCGGCGTAAACGCCAGGCCCAGGGATGCCACCACGTCGAGCGGGATGTCGCGACACGGGTTGAACGGGTCCGGATCGGTCGTGTCGATGACCGGCCACTTGATGCTCGTTGTGACGTTGGTCATCGGGATATCGGTCGCGCGTACCTGCTGCGGGTCGGCGGGATTGGATTGCCAGACCACGATCACCCCCGCGACCAGCGCACACAGCGCCGCGAGAACGCGCAGCTTGGCGACCATTACACCCCCTGCTGTCATGGCGGCGCGGCCGCCGGCATCCTGGTCCGACCCTGCCCGGGGAGTGTAGCGGCCCACGGTGAGGGGCCGAGGCGGAAACGAGAACCTGTTCTAGTTGCGATGCGAAGCCTGAGCGCCCCGCAAGTAGGCTTTCGGGTTGTGACACGTGACGGCCGGCAGCCCACCCTGTGGGCCATCAGCGACCTTCACACCGGTCACACCGGCAACAAGCCGATCACCGAGTCGATACACCCGTCCACCCCCGACGACTGGCTGATCGTGGCCGGGGACGTCGCCGAACGCACCGACGAGATCTACTGGGCGCTGGATCTGCTGCGCCACCGCTTCGCGAAGGTCATCTGGGTGCCGGGCAATCACGAGTTGTGGACCACCAATCGCGACCCGATGCAGATCTTCGGCAAGGCCCGCTACGACTACCTCGTCAACATCTGTGACGAGATGGGCATCGTCACTCCCGAGCACCCGTTCCCGGTGTGGACCGAGGAGGGCGGCCCGGCGACGATCGTGCCGATGTTCCTGTTGTACGACTACTCGTTCCTGCCGCAAGGGGCGGCGACCAAGGCGGAGGGCCTCGCCATCGCCCGCGAACGCAATGTGGTGGGCACCGACGAGTTCCTGCTGTCCTCGGAGCCTTATGCCACGCGTGATGCATGGTGTCGCGATCGCGTTGCCTATACGCGCAAGCGGCTCGAGGATCTCGACTGGATGACGCCGACGGTGTTGGTCAACCATTTCCCGATGGTCCGCGAACCCTGCGATGCGATGTTCTATCCGGAGTTCGCGCTGTGGTGCGGCACCACCGCGACCGCCGACTGGCACACCCGCTACAACGCGGTGTGTTCGGTGTACGGGCACCTGCATATCCCGCGCACTACGTGGTACGACGGCGTGCGGTTCGAAGAGGTCTCGGTCGGCTATCCGCGAGAGTGGCGCCGCCGCAAGCCATATCGATGGCTGCGGCAGGTGCTCCCGGATCCGAGGTACGCGCCGGGCTATCTCAACGAGTTCGGCGGGCACTTCGAGATCACGCAGGAGATGCGCGAGCACGCCGAGAAGGTGCAGCAGCGCATCAGGGCCAGGCAGTCATGACAGTCACGGCGACGCTGCTTTCCGGTGTGCTGCCCGCCGGCGCGCAGGCGCTCGTCGCGGCTGAGATGTACACCGACCCGCCGGAACTCGTGCCGCTGCCCGAGGAGGAGCCGCTGATCGCCAAGTCGGTGGCCAAGCGGCGCAACGAGTTCATCACCGTGCGGTACTGCGCGCGGGAGGCGCTGGGGGAGCTCGGGGTGCAGCCGGTGCCAATTCTCAAGGGGGAGAAGGGCGAACCGTGTTGGCCCGACGGCATCGTCGGCAGCCTCACGCACTGCGAGGGTTACCGTGGCGCCGTCGTGGCCAAGAATGACAAGGTGCGGTCGGTGGGTATCGACGCCGAGCCGCATGACGTGCTCCCGAAGGGTGTGCTGGATGCCATCAGCCTGCCGGTGGAGCGCACCGAACTGCGGGTGATGCCGGGCGGATTGTATTGGGACCGAATCCTGTTCTGCGCCAAGGAGGCCACGTACAAGGCGTGGTTTCCGGTGACGCGGCGCTGGCTGGGTTTCGAGGACGCGCATATCACGTTCGACGTCGATGGCAACGGCGCCTCGGGTGGATTCGAGTCGCGGATCCTGATCGATCCGGCTGCGGTGTCGGGACCACCCCTGCAGACGCTGTCGGGTCGCTGGTCGGTGCGCGACGGTCTGGCGCTGACGGCGATCGTCCTGTGACTGACGCCGGAGGGCAGGAGCGCAGCGACCCGGGAAGTAGCTGGGGCCTTGTCATCGTCGACAAGCCAGCGGGGATGACCAGTCACGACGTGGTGGGTCGTTGCAGGCGCATCTTCGGCACCCGAAAGGTCGGGCACGCAGGCACTCTCGACCCGATGGCCACGGGCGTGCTGGTCGTCGGCATCGAACGGGCCACCAAGATCCTCGGACTACTGACCGCGACCGACAAGTCGTATGCCGCGACCATCCGCCTCGGCCAGACCACGTCGACCGAGGACGCCGAGGGCGAGATCACGCAGACGGTGTCGGCGGCAGGGGTCGGCGAGGAGCAGGTCGCGACGGCTGTGACCGCCCTGCGCGGCGAGATCGACCAGGTGCCATCGGCGGTCAGCGCCATCAAGGTCGACGGCCAGCGGGCCTACAAGCTGGCCCGCGAAGGGCATGTGGTCGAACTCGCGCCGCGCAGGGTCTGCATCGGCCGGTTCGACGTTCTCGACGTGCGACGACGAGGCGACCTCCTCGATGTCGATGTCGAGGTGGACTGCTCCAGCGGCACGTACATCCGCGCGCTGGCCCGCGACGTCGGAAACGCGCTGGGCGTCGGCGGGCACCTGACCGCGCTGCGCCGCACCAGCGTCGGCGGTTTCGGGCTGGACCAGGCGCACACGCTCGACGACTTGGCTGCTACGCCTCGGCTGAGCTACAGCCTCGATGAGGCGTGCCTGATGTCGTTTCCTCGCCGCGATCTCTCGGGGGAGGAGGCTGAGGACACCCGCCACGGCAGGGCGCTGAAACACGCTGGGATTGAAGGGGTGTACGCGGCGACCGCCGCGGATGGTCAGGTCACCGCGCTGCTGCAGGACGACGGGAGCCGCACCAAATCCGTGGTCGTGCTGCGTCCCGCCACGTTGTAGGTCAAAAGGAAAGCTCTCTCGCTGAGACGCAAAGTTACCCCGACACGCCCCGGCGAGAAGAGGGCAATTTTGCGTTCCCCAGCTTCGCGTGGGCCAGCTCGCGCTATTAGCCGACCACCCAGATCGCTTCTGCCGCAGGGCTTCCCAGGTCCACGGTGGTGCCCTTTTCGTGCTCGCCGGCTTCGGCGGACTTGACGGCCACCGAGATCATGCCTGCGAAGTCACGTCGGGCCAGCACCAGCAGCCGCGAATCCAGGCTGATGCCGACGGTGTCGAAATACCGCAGCATCTCCGGGTCGGCGTCGGAGATGCGCGCGACGACTCCGGTATCGCCGTCGCGGCATACCGAAAGCTGGCGCGCATCCGGCGTCGGCACGTGGCCGTCGGCGGCGGGGATCGGGTCTCCGTGCGGATCGCGGGTGGGGTGACCGAGCTTGGCGTCGATGCGCGCCAGCATCCGGTCGGACACGGCGTGCTCGAGCACCTCGGCCTCGTCGTGCACCTCGTCCCAGCTGTAGCCGAGCTCGCGGACGAGGAAGGTCTCCATGAGCCGGTGGCGGCGCACCATCCCCAGCGCGGCCGCCCGGCCGGCGTCGGTCAACGTCACGGCGCCGTACTTCTCGTGATCGACGAGTCCCTGATCGGCCAGCTTGCGGATGGACTCAGACGCGGTGCTCGCGGACACGCCGATCCGCTCGGCCAGCATCTTGGTGCTGACTTTTTCGTGCGACCACTCCTGGGCTGTCCAGATCACCTTGAGATAATCCTGGGCGACCATCGTCAAGTCGCGCGGGTTACCGTTCGGATTCACGATTATGAAGTTTAGGCAATCGTCACCTGATCTGGGGATCTCACGCGGCCGGGCGGGCATCCGCGCCGTAGGCTGGCGCTGTGCAGCGCTGGCGGGGACAGGACGAGATCCCGACGGACTGGGGCCGATGTGTCGTCACGATCGGCGTGTTCGATGGTGTTCATCGCGGCCATCAGGAGCTGATCAACCACGCGGTGAAGGCGGGTCGGTCGCGCGGAGTGCCGACGGTGTTGATGACCTTCGACCCGCATCCGATGGAGGTCGTCTTCCCGGGCAGCCATCCCGCCCAGCTGACCACACTGACCCGACGCGCCGAGTTGGTCGAGGAAATGGGCATCGACGTGTTCCTGGTCATGCCGTTCACCTCGGATTTCATGAAGCTGACGCCGGAGCGCTACGTCCATGAGCTGCTGGTCGAGCGGCTTCACGTCGTCGAGGTGGTGGTGGGGGAGAACTTCACGTTCGGCAAGAAGGCGACGGGCAACGTCAACCTTCTGCGCAAGGCCGGTGAGCGGTTCGGCTTCGCGGTCGAGGGCATGTCTTTAGTTTCCGAGGCGGCCGCCACCAACCGCGACGAAACCGTCACGTTCTCGTCGACCTACATCCGGTCCTGCGTGGACGCCGGTGACGTCGTCGCCGCCACCGAGGCGCTCGGGCGGCCGCATCGTGTCGAGGGCGTAGTGGTCCGCGGCGACGGCCGTGGCAAGGTGCTGGGGTTTCCTACGGCGAACGTCGCCCCGCCGATGTACTCGGCGATTCCGGCCGATGGCGTCTACGCGGCGTGGTTCACCGTGCTCGGCCACGGCCCCATCGCGGGTGCCGTCGTCCCAGGTGAGCGCTATCAGGCCGCGGTCTCGGTGGGAACCAACCCGACGTTCTCCGGGCGGACCCGCACGGTCGAGGCGTTCGTCCTGGACGCGTCGGCCGATCTCTACGGCCAGCACGTTGCGGTCGATTTCGTCGCGCGCATCCGCGGACAGGAGAAATTCGCCAAGGTGGAGGACCTCGTGACCGCGATGGGCACCGACACCGACCGGGCGCGCACCATCCTCGCCGCCCACTAGACCAGCGATTTCGCTGCTCAGCGGCGCGCTGCTAGACTTCTCGGCGACCTAGCGTGTGCTGCAGTTCGCGGTGGCTGCGCTTTTCACGGGGCCTCGAGCCCCGATGTTCGCGGACCGATTTGATGGAGTTATTTCGTGGCGCTCACTGCCGAACAGAAGAAGACCATTCTGGGCGAGTACGGCCTGCATGGCACCGACACCGGCTCGCCGGAGGCCCAGGTCGCGCTGCTGACCAAGCGGATCACCGACCTGACCGAGCATCTGAAGATGCACAAGCACGACCACCACTCGCGGCGCGGTCTGCTGCTGCTGGTCGGCCGCAGGCGTCGGCTGCTGAAGTACATCGCGCAGGTCGACGTGGCGCGCTACCGCTCCTTGATCGACCGGCTCGGCCTGCGTCGCTGACGCAGACGGTTTCACACTTTTGCACAGCGTTTGCTAGCAGCCGCGCTACCGTCGCGAAATGAGCACTCCCGAATACGTTCTGGGTAGCGACGACGCGGAGATCGCCCGACTGCAGACGCAGGCCGCGATCATTGCCGAACCGACAGCTCTCCTGCTGCAGCGCGGAGGCATCCGGCCCGGGATGCGCGTCCTTGACCTCGGCTCCGGTCCGGGCGATGTCGCTTTTCCAGGTCGCCGAGATGGTAGGCCCGGACGGATACGTGGTCGGCGGGTGGGGCCGGCGGCCCTGAGTACGCTTCGCATGCGATTTCGGTCCCGTACCTGCTGCAATGTAGGATGGGAGCGTTCTGCGCCCGTTGGGGCGCGAACAACGGGTGCGGTTTTCGCAGTTCCGCGAGCGCCGTCCCCGCGTGTCATATCGGGACCCGCCTGATAGCGCGGTCTTCGGTAGTGGCTGCCGGGTCTGATACCCGGCAGCTTCGATCGATGGCCGTGGCCGAATCGAGGCCGGTGGTTCACACGCTGTGACAACGCGAAACAGCTGAACAGTGAATCCAGAGAGGCCGTACGGACGTCTATGTCTGTAGTTGAAATTGAAGACGGTGTATTCGAATCCACCGCCGTGATCGACAACGGGAGCTTCGGTTCCCGCACCATCCGATTCGAGACCGGCCGGTTGGCCAAGCAGGCCGCCGGCGCCGTCGTTGCCTACCTCGACGACGAGACCATGCTGCTTTCGGCCACCACGGCCAGCAAGACCCCGAAGGACCACTTCGACTTCTTCCCCTTGACAATCGACGTCGAGGAGCGGATGTATGCCGCCGGACGTATCCCCGGTTCGTTCTTCCGTCGTGAGGGCCGCCCGTCGACCGACGCGATTCTCACCTGCCGCCTGATCGACCGGCCGCTGCGCCCGACCTTCATCTCGGGTCTGCGCAACGAGATCCAGGTCGTCGTCACCATTCTGAGCCTGGATCCCAAGGATCTGTACGACGTGCTGGCCATCAACGCCGCGTCCGCGTCGACTCAGATCTCCGGGATCCCGTTCTCCGGCCCCGTCGGCGGCGTGCGTGTCGCGCTGATCTCCACTCCTGAAAACAAGGGAGGCCAGTGGGTCGCGTTCCCGACGGTCGAGCAGCTCGAGAACGCTGTGTTCGACATGGTCGTCGCGGGTCGTAAGACCGCTGACGACGTGGCGATCATGATGGTCGAGGCCGAGGCGACCGACAAGGTCGTCGAGCTGATCGCCGGTGGCGCAGGTGCCCCCACCGAAGCCATTGTGGCCGAGGGCCTCGAGGCCGCCAAGCCGTTCATTGCCGCGCTTTGCATTGCACAGCAAGAGCTGGCCGAGAAGGCCGCCAAGGCGACCGCCGACTACCCGGTGTTCCCGGACTACCAGGACGACGTGTTCCACGCGGTGTCCTCCGTGGCCACCGACGAGCTGTCCAAGGCTCTGACGATCGCGGGCAAGGAAGAGCGCAACGACCGCACAGACGAGATCAAGGTCGAGGTGCTCGAGCGGCTTTCTGAGACGTATGCCGGCCGCGAGAAGGAGATCGGTGCGGCATACCGATCGCTCACCAAAAAGCTTGTGCGCCAGCGCATCCTGACCGACCACTTCCGCATCGACGGGCGCGGCGTCACCGATATCCGTGCGCTGTCGGCCGAGGTCGCCGTCGTGCCGCGGGCACACGGCAGTGCGTTGTTCGAGCGCGGCGAGACCCAGATCATGGGTGTCACCACGCTGGACATGGTCAAGATGGCGCAGCAGATCGACTCGCTGGGACCCGAGACCAGCAAGCGGTACATGCACCACTACAACTTCCCGCCGTACTCGACCGGTGAAACCGGCCGTGTCGGTTCGCCCAAGCGTCGTGAGATCGGCCACGGCGCGCTGGCCGAGCGGGCCCTGATGCCCGTTCTGCCGAGCATCGAGGAGTTCCCGTACGCGATCCGCCAGGTGTCGGAGGCGCTGAGCTCCAACGGGTCGACGTCGATGGGCTCGGTCTGTGCATCGACCCTGTCGCTGCTGAACGCCGGTGTGCCGCTGAAGGCTCCGGTCGCGGGTATCGCAATGGGTCTGGTGTCAGACGATGTCGAGGTGGACGGCAAGACCGAGCGCCGCTTCGTCACGCTGACCGACATCCTCGGGGCCGAGGACGCCTTCGGTGACATGGACTTCAAGTGCGCAGGCACCAAGGACTTCGTCACCGCGCTGCAGCTCGACACCAAGCTCGACGGCATCCCGTCACAGGTGCTGGCCGGGGCGCTGTCCCAGGCCAAGGACGCACGTATCACCATCCTCGAGGTGATGGCCGAGGCCATCGACGAGCCCGACGAGATGAGCCCGTACGCCCCGCGCATCACCACGATCAAGGTGCCGATCGACAAGATCGGCGAGGTCATCGGGCCGAAGGGCAAGATGATCAACTCGATCACCGAGGAGACCGGTGCGTCGATCTCGATCGAGGACGACGGCACGGTGTTCGTCGGTGCGACCAACGGCGAGTCGGCACAGGCCGCGATCGACAAGATCAACGCGATCGCCAACCCGCAGCTGCCCAAGATCGGCGAGCGGTTCCTCGGAACCGTCGTCAAGACAACCGATTTCGGCGCGTTCGTGTCCCTGCTGCCTGGCAGGGACGGCTTGGTGCACATCTCCAAGCTGGGCCGTGGCAAGCGGATCGCCAAGGTCGAGGACGTCGTCAAGGTCGGCGACAAGCTGCGCGTGGAGATCGCCGATATCGACAACCGCGGCAAGATCTCGCTGGTCCTCGTCGCCGAAGACGACACAGCTGAAGCATCCTCTGATGCCGCACCGGCAGATGCCGCAGCGGCCACCAGCTAGGGCGTTGCGCCGCGGCGCAGGTAACGCGGAATCATCTACTCGGGACATTTCCAAGGTACGTCGCGCCGTGTTGCCCGGCGGCCTGCGTGTGGTCACCGAGTACATCCCGTCGGTGCATTCGGCATCGGTCGGGGTGTGGGTCGACGTCGGCTCCCGTGATGAGGGGCCGAGCGTCGCCGGTGCTGCGCACTTCCTGGAACACCTGCTGTTCAAGTCCACGCCGACGCGCACCGCAGTCGACATCGCGCAGGCCGTCGACGCGGTGGGCGGTGAACTGAACGCGTTCACCGCCCGTGAACACACGTGCTACTACGCGCACGTGCTCGACACCGATCTCGAACTGGCCGTCGACCTGGTCGCGGACGTGGTGTTGCGCGGGCGTTGTGCCGCAGACGATGTCGAGATCGAGCGCGACGTCGTGCTCGAGGAGATCGCCATGCGCGACGACGACCCGGAGGACACCCTCGGCGACGTCTTCCTTTCGGCGATGTTCGGCGTGCATCCCGTCGGGCGGCCGGTAATCGGCAGCGTGGACTCCATCACGGGGATGACGCGCGCACAACTGCATTCGTTCCACATGCGTCGCTACACGCCGGAGCGAATGGTGGTCGCCGTCGCGGGAAACGTCAACCACGACGAGGTCGTCGCATTGGTGCGCGAACACTTCGGCCCTCGGCTGGTTCGCGGCCGAAAGTCGCTGCCTCCACGCAAGGGCACCGGCCGGGTGCCGGGCCGGCCGAGTTTGCAGCTGGTGCACAAGGACGCGGAGCAGACCCATCTGTCGCTGGGGGTCCGGACGCCAGGTCGACACTGGGAGCATCGGTGGGCGCTGTCGGTGCTCAACACGGCGCTGGGCGGTGGCCTGAGTTCCCGTCTGTTCCAACAGATCCGGGAAACGCGCGGGCTGGCATACTCGGTCTATTCGACCGTCGACACCTTCTCCGACAGCGGTGCTCTGTCCGTCTACGCCGCATGCCTGCCGGAGCGCTTCGAAGAGGTCGTCCGGGTGACCACCGACGTGCTGCAGGCCGTGGCCGACGACGGCATCACCGAGACCGAGTACCGGATCGCGAAGGGCTCACTGCGTGGTGGGCTGGTGCTCGGACTCGAGGACTCCGCATCGCGGATGCACCGCATCGGCCGCAGTGAGCTGAACTACGGCGCGCATCGCAGTATCGCCGACACCCTCGCCAAGATCGAAGCGGTGACGCTCGACGAGGTGAACGCTGTCGCGCGCAAACTGCTGACCCGCCCATACGGTGGTGCTGTTCTGGGTCCGCAAACGTCGAAAAAGGCTTTGCCGCAGCCGCTTCGGGCGCTCGTAGGCTGATCGCCTAGCCTGGAGTCGATGACCAGACTATCCCGACGACACGTTCTGCTTGGCGGGTTGACACTCGCAGCGGTGGCCGCATGTTCCGAGAAATCTGCGTTGGCCGACCCGGCCGAACCGCAGCCACCGTTAGCGGATCGATTCCAGGCACTGGAGCGACAGCACAATGCGCTCATCGGTGTGTACGCGACGAATCTGGTGTCGGAGAAGACGGTCGCCCATCGCGCGCAGGATCCATTCGCGATGTGTTCGACGTTCAAAACATATGCCTCGGCGCGGGTACTGCAGATGGCCGAGCACGGCGAGCTCACGCTCGACGACAAGGTTTTCGTCGACCCGGCGGGGATCCTGCCTAATTCGCCGGTCACAGAAACGCGTGCAAGCGGCGAGATGACGTTGGCCGAGCTGTGCCAGGCTGCGCTGCAGCGGAGCGACAACGCCGCCGCGAACCTGCTGTTGAACAGGATCGGTGGGCCACCGGCGATCACCGCGTTCGCGCGAAGCATCGGCGATCAGCGGTCACGTCTCGACCGGTTCGAGATCGAACTCAACTCGGCGGTGCCCGGAGATCCCCGCGACACCAGCACACCGGAGGCTCTCGGCGGGGGTTACCGCGCACTGCTCGACGGCGGTGTCCTCGCGCCGCTGCAACGCCTGCAGCTGCAGGACTGGATGCGTGCCAATCAGACGTCGAGCATGCGTGCCGGCCTGCCGCCGGGGTGGAGCACCGCCGACAAGACCGGCAGTGGCGACTACGGCAGCACGAATGACGTCGGCATCGCGTATGGCCCTGCCGGAGAACGGGTTCTGATCGCGATATTGACGCGATCGCAAGCAAAAGACCCGAAGGCGGAGAACATGCGGCCGCTGATCGGGGAGCTCACGACACTGGTGATGCCGACGCTTCTCGCGTAGAGACTCCGTCGACCAGGCCACACCCGACCACCCCTCGCGGCCGGGTATGGCTGGTCAGCGGCTGTTTTATCTATGCGTGAGCATCAGCAGCCATACCAACGGTATGGCAATCGTCGGTGGTGAGGAATCGGGTGATTCCCTATGTTTTTGACCGGGACCTTCATCTGACAGCAAACCGCACCAGGTCGTGCATCGCCGAATTGGCACACTATGACGATGCGTCCGACCGCGTTGTGTCCGTGTGGGTCGGATGAGCCGTTCGGTCGCTGTTGTCTGCCGCTGCACCTCGGCGAACGCCAGGCCGAGACCGCCGAACAACTGATGCGGGCGCGCTACAGCGCGTATGCCGTCGACAACCTTGACTACGTCTGGCGGACGTGGCACCCGCGGACACGGCCCGAGGCGCTGACACCGGACATCGGATTGACGTGGATCGGGCTGGAGATTCTGGACACCGTCGAAGGTCGAACCGGCGATGAACGGGGCGAGGTCGAATTCCGCGCGCACTACCGGCAGAACAGACGAAGCGGGACGCTGCATGAGCGGTCCCGCTTCGCCGTTAGAGCCCGTCGGTGGTTTTACCTGGACGGGGAGTTGTTCAGGTGATCCAGGTCAAGCCAACACGGTGGCCGGATCGGTGAAGGGTAGAGCCAGGTCGGCGGCCACCTGGTCGGACAGCAGTGCGCCCTCGTGCGTTGAGAGGCCCTTGGCCAGTGCCGGATCCGCCTTGCACGCCGCGTGCCAACCCTTGTCGGCCAGCTTCAGCACGTACGGCATGGTCGCGTTGGTCAACGCGTAGGTCGACGTGCGCGGCACGGCGCCGGGCATGTTGGCCACGCAGTAGAACACGGTGTCGTGCACGGCGAAGGTCGGATCGTCGTGCGTGGTGGGGTGCGAATCCTCGAAGCAGCCACCCTGGTCGATCGCGATGTCGACGAGCACTGCGCCCGACTTCATCTGCGCGACGGTCGAATTCGTGACGAGCTTCGGCGCCTTCGCGCCCGGTACCAGTACCGCACCGATCACCAGGTCGGCCTGCTTGACGGCGTCCTCCAGATCCAGCCTCGAGGAGTAGCGGGTCTCGATGGCGCCGCCGTACTCGGCGTCGATCTTGCGCAGCGTGTTGACGTTGAGGTCGAACACGGTGACGTGGGCGCCCATGCCCCAGGCGACGGCGGCGGCGTTGTCGCCGGCCATGCCGCCGCCGATGACGATGACCTCGGCGGGAGCGACGCCGGGAACGCCACCCATGAGGACGCCGCGGCCTCCGTGGCTGCGCATCAGGTGGTACGCGCCGACCTGTGCCGACAGGCGACCGGCCACCTCGCTCATCGGGGCGAGCAGCGGCAGCGCGCCGTCGGCCGTCTGGACGGTCTCGTAGGCGATCGACGTCGTGCCCGAGGCCATCAGCGCGTCGGTGCAGGCCTTCGAGGCCGCCAGGTGCAGATAGGTGAACAGCGTCTGGCCCTGGCGCATGCGCGAGTACTCGGCCTCGATCGGTTCCTTGACCTTCAGCAGAAGTTCGGCCTCGGCCCAGACCTCGTCGGCGGTATTGATGATCTGGGCGCCGACGGCCTTGAAGTCGCCGTCAGAGATCGCCGAACCCTCGCCGGCGCCGGCCTGAACCAGCACCTCGTGACCGCGGTGGGTCAACTCGGACACGCCTGCCGGGGTGATGGCGACGCGGTACTCGTTGTTCTTGATCTCGGTCGGGATGCCGACGCGCATGATCGCTCCTAAAGTCGAATTTGCTCCCTAAAGTGTGAAGAACATTCGATTGAATAGCAATAACTGTGCCGATCATTCGGTATTATCTTGATATGGCCGAAGAAACTGCAGTTCCATCCGCGGGTCTTTCGCGTTCGCCGAAGGATGTTCAGCCCATCGACCTCGACGACGTGGATCGGCGGATCCTGCTGACCCTGCATGCCGATGCCCGCATCTCCAACAGCGCGCTCGCCGACGTTGTCGGCATCGCCCCGTCGACCTGTCACGCCAGGCTGAGACGACTACAGGACCTGGGAGTGATCCGAGGTTTCTACACCGACATCGATCCTGCGGCCATCGGCCTGACCCTGCAGGCGATGATCTCGGTGAGCCTGCAAGCCAACGCCCGGGGCAAGATTCGCAGCTTCATTCAGCAGATCCGGCGCAAGCCGCAGGTGATGGAGGTTTATTTTCTGGCCGGCGCTGAGGATTTCATCCTGCACGTCGCCGCGCGCGACACCGACGACCTCAGGTCGTTCGTGGTGGAGAACCTGAACGCCGACGCCGACGTGGCAGGCACGCAGACGTCGTTGATCTTCGAACATCTGCGTGGTGCATCGCCGCTCTAGGCAATCCGGGCGACTCCTTGTAACGAATGACTGGCACCACCACACCTAGCAATGTCATCAGCATTCGTTCTTGGAAGGAAGACCAATGAAGTCGATCGCGATGCCCGCCATCGCCGCCGGGGCCATCGCCGCTGCGGCTCTGGGGTTTGCCGGTTCCGCCAGCGCGGCTCCGATGGGGCCCAATGTGTCACAAACCGTGGAAAGCCTTCAGATGCAAGGATTCAACGTGATTGTGAACAAGTTCGGCGACGTTCCGCTGGAGCAGTGCGCTGTCAGCGCAGTGCGCCCGGGCCAGACCTATACGCGGATGCAGTCAGAGATCGCTGGCCCGGACGACCTGGGAGTCGGGATCGTCAAGACCGTCTTGGCGAAGACCGTCTACCTGGACGTCTCCTGCTGACGAGTCATGTCGACCGACGGCCGCGGGTGTGCGCACGCACGCTCGCGGTCGTTTCAATTCTTTGCTCGCGGCGGGTTCAATTCTCCGGATCGCCTCAGTCGCGACGCGCCGGGACGCTCCGACGCCGAGGCAGCAGACCAACTCCCGCAGCACTTTCCGTGCTTCCGCTGTATCTGCCATGCACGCCATGATCCCCCACGCCGCGAAGGCCGGGGCGAAACATGCGCCCAGCGATTTCCAGTCGTGGCCGTGCTGGGCGGTGGGTGCGGGAGGGGGTGCCCCACCGGGGTCGCGGCGGCGCTTGGGGCATGCCGTTTTTGGCCTCTGTGTGGGCCGTGGAGCGAATTTCGGGTGGTCGCGGGTACAGAAAAAACGCCGGCGGCGGGTGTCTGATCGCTCAGAAATCAAGATCAGCGGGTATGCCGCCGCCGTCAGTCATCCATAGCGATGCCGAGGCCCGAGTCGCACAGCCAGTTCACGCTGCAGTCATCATAAGGGATAAAGGGAGTGGACCTAGGGACGGGTGACGTGTTGCTCTTCCGGGTTTCACCCTGCGAGCACAGGGTGACGGGGTCGGGTCCGCTGGCTGAAATACAGTCGGCCGCAGCCGGTGGTGCGGCGGCAAGAGTGGACGCCACAGCGGCGGACGCCGCCGCGAGCATCACAGTAGAATAAGTGTGCCGAATCCGCATTTCTAAGTCCTTCGCTCGGTCGAGGTAATAACAGCAGATTACAGCTGTTGCGAGGAAAGTCGCGGCACATTCTGGTTAGCTTCTCTTTGCCGCCAACCGTCACCGGTTACGGTCACTTGATCACGCGATGAAGGAGCCAGCCATGTTGTCCTCAGCACGTCCCGCGCGCGGCGCGGTAATGGGAGCGATCGGCGCCGGTGCACTGGCCGGTGCGATGCTTTTCGGGGCCGCCGCGACCGCAGGGGCCCAGCCGCCACCCCCAGTTCCACCACCGTGCACGGCCGCCGAACTGGCACGCGTCATGTCAGGCGTCACGTTCGACACGTCGAACTACCTAATCGATCACCCCGCCGTGAACGACTTCTTCACCAGCCTCAAAGGCCAACCCAGGGATCAGATCCGGGATCAGGTACAGAGTTATCTCGACGCCAATCCCCAAATTCGGGACGAGATTCAGGCCATCCGGCGACCCTCGACCGACTTCCGCGATCGCTGTGGGGTTCCCCAGACCCCCTGACCGCTTCGGCGGTGTGGTTTGTGGCGCAAGACCGTTCGGTCGCCGGAGTTACCTCGCACATGCCGGGGTAGCGCCGGGGTAGACGCTCCGACGACCGCGCTAGACTGCCGGCCCTAGGCTCGACCGAACGCGTCGGGGCGCTGGCGCACCGACGGGAACGGCGTGTAAACACCGGCCACGTCTACGCTAGCTTCCCGAGCCGATCCGCATGATGCTCTCCGGATGCGCGAAGCCCCACGAAACCCTAAGCGTGGCACGGACAAGCAGCTGGTCGCTAGAGAACAGGGCCTAATCGGACACCCGCACATCGGCGTCGCGGCGAAGGCCGGTGATGACACGACTCTTGTCGATGCCCCACACCACGCCGTCGGCGCACCCGCGTGAAACCCAGAGTCGGACACCGCCGATGGTGCGTTGCGGGGCACCTGTCGCGGCCCCGGTCGTGGGCAGCAGAAGCGGTTGGTTGCTGTCGGTGTCGTTGGTCTTCAGACTTGCCAACTGCAACGCGGTTGCCGGTGACGTGATCCACGCGGTTATGGTCGCGCCCAGCGCCTCGGCCTCGTATGGCGCCACAAAACGGGTCCAGGTTGACGAACCCACCGGACGGGATCAGTGTGGCGTTCGCGACGACGCAATCCCGCTGGGGCCATCCGCCACGGTCGGGCCGAGGAACGCGCTGTCGATCTTGAGCTGCAGATCCCTTGTGACAGATTCCATCACCAGCTGTGTCGCCGCCGGGCTGCTGTCCTCGGCCAACTCACTGCTGACGGGGGGAGCGCCGCGAGTTTCCTCGGCACGATGGTGATTTGGTCAACGCCAGGATCGCTCATGTCGATTTCTCGGGCCTCTGGGGTCCAGCTTGCGGTGACGTCGGTTGTAATGATCGGCAGCCGCAGCTCGTGGCTCGTCGTCATCGGCACAACGTTCGTGGTTTGCAAACACACCGACCGCTGAGTCCGCAGTTGAACGACCAGCTCAGAGACTTCCTCGGGCGATAAGACTCCGCCGGAATTAGTTGTGAGCAAAGATATTTCGGCCTCCTATAAGCAGCTGAAGCGCCAGCGCCGGAAGGCGGTAGCGCGATGTTAACGCGAGGCCACTGGCCGATTCGCGGGTGCCCACGGGGCGGATCGTGTCACCGGGGCGGCAACCGGGCCGGGGGGCCGGTGACGGTGGTCATTCTACGGCTGGCCCAGTTCGGTTGCCTGAAGTCGCCGTCCGGATTGACCAGCGCAGCCAATCGCACTGCAGCATGCCGCAATGCGGTCGGCGTGTGTTCGGCGGCAACCGAGGCGAGCGTCTTTTCGCAGCCCGCGCGGCGTCTGGTTGTCGACGGCGACGGGCAGGTGTTCGAAGAACTCGCGGATGATGCGCACATGCTCTGCGCCGATGCGCCGGACGCTCGGCGCTTGGCGAAGTGGGCCAGCTTCGCCTCCAGCGGTCGGCCGTCGGGCGGCATGCCGTGGACCCAGATCCTCAGCTTCAATCAACCGTCGAAGTGCCTCATGAGTGCTGACGTAGAAGCGCTGTTCGAGTACTTCTGTCCAATTCCTGGCGCCGACATCTTCCTGGCGCCGACATCGGCCGGGCTGGACTGCGAAGTGAGCTGATGGATGAGCCGGCGTTCCCACGCGGGCTGGCGACGACGATCCAATTCGAGCTCATCGAGAAGGCACAACAGCTCCGGTGTGGTGAGCGCATCGAACGACAGTCCCGCGACGACCTCGCGCGCCGCACGCAAGCGCCCGACGGCGGCGCTACAGCCTCGCGATCAGAACTCATGTTTCAAACACTAGTTCGATCCACCGACAGATTCTTACCTGAAACCAAAGTGACAGAAGTGAATTCGCGACGACGTAGGACGATAAGGTGCTCCCGGCGTCGCCGCCGTCGAGGCCGGTGCCGACCCGCATGGCCGCCGTCGCCGAGCAGTGGACAGCCGTTAATGCCGTTACAGGTGGTCCCCAGCGCGCCATCGCCGATCAGCAGTCCGGTTGGCGTGGGTTCAGATCGGTTGCTGGACGGAAGTCGCCCCAGGTGGGCTATTAGGGTTGCCCCATGCGAGTCGGAGTCCTGGGAGCCAAAGGCAAGGTCGGCGCGACGATGGTCCAGGCCGTGGAGACCGCCGACGACCTGACCTTCACCGTCGGTGTCGACGCCGGCGATGCGCTGAGCCAGTTGGTCGACTCCAGCACCGAGGTCGTCATTGACTTCACTCATCCCGACGTGGTGATGGACAACCTGCAATTTCTCATCGACAGCGGAATCCACGCGGTCGTCGGCACCACCGGATTCACCGACCAACGGATCAGCCAGGTCCAAGCGTGGCTGGCCGCCAAACCGGATGTCGCGGTGCTTATTGCGCCGAACTTCGCCATCGGCGCAGTGCTGTCGATGCATTTCGCGCAACAGGCCGCCCGGTTCTTCGAATCCGTCGAAGTCATCGAGTTGCACCACCCGCACAAGGCCGATGCGCCGTCGGGCACCGCGACACGCACCGCCCGGCTCATCGCCGAGGCCCGAAAAGAGCTTCCGCCCAACCCCGACGCCACCAGCACCGGCATTGACGGCGCCCGGGGAGCCGATGTCGACGGAATACCGGTGCACTCCGTGCGGTTGGCCGGCCTCGTTGCGCATCAGGAGGTCCTGTTCGGCACCCAGGGCGAAACGTTGACCATCAGGCACGACAGCCTCGACCGCACCTCGTTCGTCCCCGGCGTCTTACTGGCGGTGCGCAAGGTGGCCGATCGTCCGGGCCTCACCGTCGGGATCGAGCCTCTGCTCGATTTGCAATGAGCGAGAGATCGCAAGCCCTGCGCATTCAGCTGCTGATCGGCTTCATGTGTGTGGCGCTGATCGTCTACTTCGTTCTGCTCGGCCGAATCGCGATGGCGTTCATCACCTCTGGGGAGCCCGCTGCGATCGGACTCGGCGTGGCGCTGTTGGTCATGCCGGTGATCGGCATCTGGGTCATGGTCAGCACTGTGCGGGCCGGCCTGACGCATCAACGGCTCGGCAGAATCGTCAAGGACGAGGGCATGGAGGTCGACGTCAGCGCGTTACCGCGGATGCCGTCGGGGCGGATCGAGCGCGACGCCGCCGACGCGCTGTTCGAGACGGTCCGCGTCGAGTTGGAGAACGATCCCGAAAATTGGCGACGTTGGTATCGGCTGGCTCGCGCGTACGACTACGCCGGTGATCGCAGCCGCGCGCGGGAGGCCATGAAGAAGGCTGTCGAGATGGAGGAACGGACGTGACCAAGACGCTGCTGATCGTCCATCACACGCCGTCCCCGCACACCCACGAGATGTTCGAGGCCGTCGTATCCGGCGCCACCGACCCCGAGATCGAAGGAGTCGAGGTTGTGCGGCGACCGGCGCTCACCGTCTCGCCGGTAGAGATGTTGGAGGCCGACGGCTATCTGCTTGGCACGCCGGCCAACCTCGGCTACATGAGCGGCGCTCTCAAGCACGCGTTCGACCAGTCCTACTACCAGCTGCTCGACTCCACACGTGGCCGACCGTTCGGCGTCTACCTCCACGGCAACGAGGGCACCGAGGGAGCAGAGCGCGCCATCGAGGGCATCACCGCCGGGCTCGGTTGGGTGCGGGCTGCGGAGACGGTTGTGGTGATGGGCAAGCCGACCAAGGCCGACGTCGAGGCGTGCTGGAATCTCGGCGCGACCGTCGCCGCGCAGCTGATGGAAGGGTGAGTCCCTTGACCTCCCGTCAGGCTGCGCCAGGGGAGTTCGTTGCGCCACTCATGTCGTTTCACGGATCTTCTTCAGCGCGGCATAGAGCTCGCGGTACTGCGGAAAGAACGCGTCGTAGCGCTTGGCATTAGCATCGTTCGGCTCGACGGTGTGCGCGATGCGCACCATGGTCCTGGCGCCTTCTTCGATGCTGGCAAAGCGGCCGGCGCCATGCGCGGCCAAGATCGCGCAGCCGAGGGCGGGTGCATCCGCCACTTCCGTCAGGTCCAGAGGGCCGCCGATCGTGTCGGCATGGATCTGCAGCCAGAGCGGCGATTTGGTGGTGCCGCCCGCGACTACGATCCGCTTGGGCGTGAATGTGGCGCCGAAATTCTGCACGATGAGTTTTGTGCCGAGGCAGATGCCTTCGATGATCGCGCGATATAGGTGCGCCGGCGTGTGCTTGAGTGTCAGGCCCGTGATGGCGCCGCGCGACAGGGCATCGGTGTATGGCGTGCGGTTGCCCTGAAAATGGTCCAGCACCAACAGTCCTTCGCTGCCCGGCTCGATCTTCGCGGCCTCCTCGTTCAGCGCGTCAAAGGTAATGTTGGCCGCGAAGTGGCGCTTGAACCAGGCGATGATAGAGCCGGTCGAGGTCTGACCGCCTTCGATCACCGGCTTGTCGGGATAGACCGCATCCATATAGGTGCCCCAGATGCCTGGCCCGTGAACCGGGTTTGCCGTGATGCCGAGATGGAGGTGCGAAGAGCCGGTGATCAGCGCCATCTCGCCAGGCTCTGTCACACCTAGACCGATCACTCCGATGAACGCATCCGCGCCGCCTTGCACCACCGGAATGTCGGGCACGAGGCCGAGATGATCGGCAGCGTCCCTGGTGAGTTGATCAATGACGTCGCCGGGTCGGATGATCGCCGGCGGCCACTTCTGCTCGAGGTCTGCGAGGTCCAGCTTGTCGAGCAGCGACAGCGGCAGGCCGCCGTCGCGGCTCTGGTAGTGCCAGCGCGCCGACATGTTGTTGAGCGACGCCACCCAACGCCCGGTCAGGCGCCAGTTGATGTAGTCCTGGTATTCGCAGATATGCGCCGCGCGCCCGAACAGTTCCGGCTGGTTGCGCTTCATCCACAGCGATTTCGGGATCATCCACTCGGCGGACACTGGGCCGCGACCGTCGCTGTTGATGCGCAAAGCTGGATCGCCGCTGGCGGCAACATCGGCGGCTTCGGCCGCCGAACGCACATCCATCCAGATCATCGCGGGGCGCAGCGGCTTTCCATCCGGGTCCGCCGCCACCACCGAACAGCAGGTGGTATCGACGCAGAGCGCGAGCACGTCCTTGACCCGGATGCCGGCGGCGTTTACCGCGCCACGCACCGCATCGCCCATACAGCGCCACCAATCCTCGGGGTTCTGCTCAGCCCAGCTCGGTTCCGGGAAATGCGTCTGGTAGGCGCTGGCGTGTGAGCCCTTCGGCCGTCCCTCCAGATCGAAGACGAACGCCCGGATGCTCTCCGTCCCGCCATCCACACCGATCAGATAGGCCATATCTCCCCTCGTTCTGCTAGGCGTGAATGTGGCGGATTTCATCCCGTCATAGCAAGACTGCCCGCAGATGATGCTTCAAGCGCGTTTACGTGCGAACTTCCGACAGAATCTGGCTGTAGACCGCTGCAGCCGCATCCCTCCGAAGGTCTGTACGGTCGACTCTTCCGCTGGAGCCCTGAACGGCGCCGGCATGCCGGCCAACCTCGGCTACATGAGCGGCGCTCTCAAAGCATGCGTTCGACGTCTGCTACTACCCGTGCCTCGACGCCACGCGTGGGCGACCCTTCGGGCTGTACCTCCACGGCAACGAAGGCACCGAGTGGGCGGAGAACGGCGTCACCGCGATCACGACCGGACTGGGATGGGTGAAAGCCGCGGAATACGTGGTGGTTTCGGGCAAGCCGAGCAAGGCCGACCTCGAATCGTGTTGGGAACTCGGCGCCGTTCAGCTAAGGAAGTGAGTGGCCGCAAGTCTCCGACTGGGCGAACTAGCGCTGCACCACCAACGGCATCCCCTGTAGCGTGCAATCGACCGCGACTCTGATGGAGGAACACGCATGCCGGGTATCGCCGAACTCGCTTTGGGCGCAGCGCCGATCGCCGGTGGGGCGTTGGTGGGCGCCGCGGCGGGCGGCTTCAAGGGCCCAGACGTTCGCGGCATGATCATCAAAGACCTGGACCTGCTCGACCGGATCCCGGACGATCAGCCCGAGCTGAAGGCCCGAATGAAGGCCAGCATCACCGAACGCATCAGCGATCTGATCGAGGGGACGGAGCGCACGCGCGCAATGCGCGAGGCAGCAGCTTCCTACCGTGGAAACTGGCGCGACATCGTGGTGTTCCTCTGTGCGATCCTCTTCACGATCGTCTGGTGGAACGTCCCCCACAGCCGGTCCAACTGGATGGTGATGTTCATCGCGATGATCATCTTGTCCGTGATCGTCGCCATCTACGCCGGCCGAGGTGTTGCGCGAGCAGTGAGCAGCTACCTACACAGAAACGACCCCGAACCTCAATAGTGGTACGTGTCCGACGGCGCGGGGATGTGCGCCGGGTCGTCGACGTCATCGAACTCCGACACCTCGATGCCGTAAGCGCGGGCCAGGTCGAGGATCTTGTTCGCCCTGGCGATTCGTGGCAGATCCGAGCCGTTGCGAATCTCGCCGCCGTCGCGTTCGAATTCCGTGAAAAACTCCTTGGCCCACCCTATTTCGTCCGGGGACGGTGACAGCCCTTCGTTCACCGTCGGGCACTGGTCGGGTGTCAGGCAGATCTTCCCGGTCATGCCGAACTCTGCGGAAACCGCGGTAGCTTCACTCAGTTTCAGGGCGCTGGACCCGACGGTCGGCCCGTCGATCGCGCTCGGCAGATGCGCCGCCTTCGCGGCGATCGTGAACCGCGAACGCGCGTAGGCCAGGGTCGTCGGGTTGTCGCCGAACCCGGTGTCGCGCCGGAAGTCGCCGATGCCGAAGGCCAACCGGAAGGTGCCTTTGGTGGCGGCGATCTCGGTGATGCGCTCCAGGCCGCGTGCCGTCTCCACCAGCGCGACGATTGGTACGTTCGGCAGGCGCTTGGCGGTTTCGGTCACGTGGTCAACGGACTCCACCATCGCGAGCATCACCCCGCCGATCGACGTCTTGCCGAGGGCGTCGAGGTCATCGGCCCACCACTGCGTGCCGAACCCGTTGACGCGGACCCAGTCGGTATTGCCGTCGCCCAGCCACCGGATCACGTTGTCGCGCGCGGCCAGCTTGTCCTTCGGGGCGACCGCATCTTCGATGTCGAGCACGACGATGTCGGCACGCGACGCGGTCGCCGGAGCGAAACGGTCGTACTGCGCGCCGTTGACCAACAGCCAACTGCGGGCGAGTACCGGGTCGATACGCGATCCGACGTCGCCGAGGTCCGATTGGGCAGAGGTTTCCTGGTCGGCCATGCGCTAATGGTTGCGTATGACCTCATGGTGGCACCGCTCGGGGTCTCCAGGTCAGGGCAGTGCGGACTCGAACAGTTCCTGCAGCGCGATCCAGTGGCGTTCGGCGGCAGCCTCGTCATACGGCGGGTTATCGGGCACCGCGAACCCGTGGGCCGCCGGGTAGAACTCGACCGTATGCGTGACACCGGCGGCGGTCAGGGCCTTGTCAAGAGTTTCGGCATGCTCGGTGGTGAAACCGCCGTCGTTCTCGGCGCCTGCCACGTACACCGACGCCGTCATCTGGTCGGCGAGCAGGTGTGGGCTGGATGCATCGTCGGTGACCAGACCGCCCCCATGGAAGGAACCCGCAGCCGCGACCCGGTCCGGCTGGCGCCCGGCCACGATCACCGAGGCCCGTCCGCCCATGCAGTAGCCGCAGACGCCGAACTTGTCGCCCTTGACCTCCGGCCGCTGTGCCAGGAAGTCGAAGTAGGCGCCTGCGTCGGTGGTGAGGTGGTCGGGCGTCAGGCTGCCGACCATGCCCATCAACCGCTTGCGTTCGTCCGGGTCGGTGAAGGCCGTCGACATGTCAAACGGCTTCCAGTCGCCGTGCCGGTAATACACGTCGGGCAGCAGCACGGCGTGGCCGAACCCGGCCAGCCGCGCGGCCATCTCCTGGAAGGTGTTCCGGACGCCGCCGGCGTCCACCCACATGACCACGGCCGACCACGGGCCGGAGCCGTTGGGCGTGTGCAGGGTGACGGGGCAGGTGCCGTCGGGAGTCGAGACGGTCGCGGAGATGCTCGGCATGGCATCCGTTCTACTCCTGGCCTCTGGACGTAAGCTGACCGAGTGCCGGTCGTCACGCCGTATGAGGATTTACTCCGCCTGGTCCTGGAGCACGGAACCCCGAAATCGGACCGTACGGGCACCGGCACCCGCAGCCTGTTCGGCCACCAGCTGCGCTACGACCTGTCGGCCGGGTTTCCGTTGATCACCACCAAGAAGGTGCACACCAAGTCGATCGTCTACGAGCTGCTGTGGTTCCTGCGCGGCGACTCCAACGTGCGCTGGCTGCAGGAGCACGGCGTGACAATCTGGGACGAATGGGCCTCTGAAACAGGGGATTTGGGTCCTGTCTACGGTGTGCAGTGGCGGTCGTGGCCGACGCCGTCGGGGGAGCACATCGACCAGATCAGCGCGGCGCTGGAGCTGCTCAAGTCGGATCCGGACTCGCGCCGCAACATCGTCTCGGCGTGGAACGTCGGCGAGATCCCGCAGATGGCGTTGCCGCCGTGCCATGCGTTCTTCCAGTTCTACGTCGCCGACGGCCGGTTGTCCTGCCAGCTCTATCAGCGCAGCGCCGACCTGTTCCTCGGCGTGCCTTTCAACATCGCCAGCTACGCGTTGCTCACGCACATGATGGCGGCACAGGCCGGACTCGACGTGGGCGAGTTCATCTGGACCGGCGGTGACTGTCACATCTACGACAACCACGTCGAACAGGTCACCGAGCAGCTCAGCCGGCAGCCGCGACCGTATCCGGAACTTGTTCTGGCGCCGCGTGATTCGATCTTCGACTACACCTACGACGACGTCGTCGTCAAGAACTACGATCCGCACCCGGCGATCAAGGCGCCCGTGGCGATATGACGACGGTTGGGCTTATCTGGGCCCAGTCGAGCTCGGGCGATCATCGGCCGTGCCGGCGGTATCCCGTGGCGGCTGCCCGAGGACCAGGCCAGGTTCAAGGAGCTCACCATGGGGCGCACCGTGGTGATGGGACGGTTGACCTGGGAGTCGCTGCCTGCGAAGGTGCGGCCGCTGCCCGGGCGGATAAATGTCGTACTGACCCGGCAAGCTGACTACATGGCCGACGGTGCGCACGTGGTTCCCCTGCTTCAAGATGCCCTGACCGACGACATCACGTGGGTGATCGGCGGTGAGCAGCTCTATGCGCTGGCTCTACCCCTGGCGACGCGATGCGAGGTCACCGAGGTGGAGATCGATCTGCCCCGCGACGACGGTGACGCTGTGGCACCCATGCTGGATGAATCGTGGATAGGCACCGAAGGGGAGTGGTTGACCAGCTCCTCGGGGTTGCGCTACCGGTTCTTCAGCTACGTCCGACCGTGAGCACGGCGATGAGCGCTTGCGCGAAGTGGGGGCACTCCCCACGCAAGCGGGGGGCCCACCCGCCCGAAGGGCAGGGGGACAGATGGCGCTGACCGCTGACGCAGGCCCGCCGGATCGCCGTCGCGGCGCAGGGCTTCGCCGAGCCGAAGCCGAGCGGGGCGGTCACCCGCGCACACTTGCGGCGGCTCATCTCGCGGATCCAAGTGCTGCAACTGGATTCGGTGTCGGTCGCGGTGCGGGCGCATTACGCGCCGGTGTTCAGCAGGCTCGGAAGCTATGACCGCGATGTGCTGGACCGCGCGGCCTGGGCTCACAGCGCGCGGTCGCCACGGCTGCTGGTCGAGTACTGGGCGCATGAGGCCGCGCTGATGGCCGTGGACGACTGGCCTCTGCTGCGGTGGCGGATGCGCGAGTACACGCACGGGCGGTGGCGCACAGAGGTCGTCAAGAAGCGTCAGCGGTTGGCCGATGACATCGTCGCCACCGTGGCGGAGCGCGGCCCGTTGACGGCAGGCCAGATCGAGGCGCATGTCGGCGAAGAGCAACGCGGCAGGAAGGGGCCGTGGTGGGACCGCAGCGACACCAAGTGGGTGACGGAGGCGTTGTTCTCGGCGGGGGTGCTGACGACGGCGACCCGCGTCGGGTTCGCGCGCCATTACGACCTCACCGAGCGAGTGCTGCCGCCGGAGGTGGTGGCACGCGAAATCGACGACGACGAGGCCGTCCGGGAACTGACGCTGCGCGCCGCCGGTGCGTTGGGCGTCGGGACCGAAGCCGACATCCGCGATTACTTCCGGCTGGCGCCGGGGCAGGCCAAGCCGGCCATCGCCAAGCTCGTCGCCGACGGCGAGCTGGAACGTGTGGAGGTCGACGGCTGGACGGCCCCGGCGTATCTGCGTGCGGGCCAGATCGTGCCGCGGCGTGATCGCGGGACGGCGCTGCTGTGCCCGTTCGACCCGCTGATCTTCTTCCGGCCGCGGGTGGAGCGGCTGTGGCAATTCCATTACCGCATAGAGATTTACACCCCGGCCCCCAAGCGCCAGTTCGGTTACTACGTGTGGCCCTTCCTGCTCGACGGCAGACTCGTCGGCCGGGTCGATCTGAAGGCCGATCGCCCCAAGGGTGCGCTGAACGTCGTCGGCGCGTTCGTCGAACCGGGCGAGCAGCCGTCGCGGGTGGCGTCGGCGCTGGCCGGCGAACTACACACCATGGCGGGGTGGCTGGGGCTGACCACGGTGGCCGTAGGCAATCGCGGCCATCTGGCCGCAGAGCTACGCCGAGTGTCGGGTTAAGTCACGGGGACGAGCAAAAAGCGTGACACAACCCGACAGTCGACGACCGATCAGTTGAACGGAATATCGTTGTCGCCCTTGGACAGCTGATACTGCGCCGAGAGCCCCGCATAGACGTCGCGGATCCGCTGGTCCTGCTCGCGCAACCGGGTGCGCAGCGGCTCGGGCTCGGATTCGATGAGATCGCGCACCGAGTAGCAGGTCCAGAATTCGTTGCTTCGCCGGTAGCCGCCGTCATCGACACCGAACACTTCTTTGAGGATCTTCAGGTCGTGGGGGATGCCGAAAGCGTCCCGCGAATCCTCGTAGGTGAAGAAATAGTAGAAGTTGTCGAAGCCCGCCCAGGTGATGGCCGACAGGCACAGGGGGCACGGCTCGTGGGTGGACAGGAACAACAGGTCGCTGGTCGGCGGCCTGTCGGGGATCTCGTAAAACCGGTTGAGCGTGCTGATCTCCCCGTGCAGCAGCGGATTGTCGGTTTCGCTGTTCGTGCCCGCGATGACGAGCGACAAGTCGGACTTGCGCAATACCGCCGCGCCGAAGACCTTGTTCCCGGTAGCGACGCCGCGCTCGGTCATCGGCAGGATGTCGGTTTCCATGATGTCGAGCAGGCGAGGACCAACGGAGGCTGCCATCACGCCAACATAACGCGAGTGGCGACCGTCGAACCCTCAGACGCAGTCGGCGCACACCATTCGATCGCCTGACTGCAGCGCAAGCCGGTTGTGGTGCTGCACCAGGAAGCAACTGGAGCAGGTGAATTCGTCGGCCTGCTTCGGCAGCACTCGAACGGTGAGCTCCTCACCCGACAGGTCGATGTCGGGCAGGTCGATCGACTCGACGGCATCTCCGTCGTCTACGTCGAGCACCGTCACGTCGGCCTGCCCGCGCCGGCGGGTCGCGAGATTCTCCAGGGACTCATCGCCGGCGTCGTCGGTGTTCTGGACACGAGGTGCGTCGTAATCGGTGGGCATCGGCCACACTCCCTCCAAGATCGGTGCTGGGGTCAACGCCGAGTGAGCACCGCAACATTCCCCGGCGAGGACACGGTTAAACGCAGCGCCGGGCACCAACGCAGGCAGGCGCCCACGTTAGGGTGAGCCGTGGCCGAGACCTCGCCGCTGCGCGTACGACTGGTCGCCAGGACCGAGTTCCTGGCGCCGCCGGACGTGCCGTGGAGCACCGACGCCGAGGGCGGGCCCGCGCTGGTGGAGTTCGCCGGGCGTGCGTGTTATCAGAGCTGGTCGAAGCCCAATCCGCGAACCGCGACCAACGCCGCCTATGTGCGACACATCATCGACGTCGGCCACTTCTCAGTACTCGAGCACGCGTCGGTGTCGTTCTACATCACCGGTATCTCGCGGTCGTGCACACACGAGTTGATCCGGCACCGCCACTTCTCCTATTCGCAGCTGTCGCAGCGGTACGTCCCCGACCACGACTCGGAAGTCGTACTGCCCCCGGGTATGGAGGACGACCCCGAACTTCAGGAAATTTTCGCCGCCGCCGCCGACGCCAGCCGCGCGACGTACACCGAGCTGCTCACCAGGCTCGAGGCGAAATTCATGGGCGATCAGCCCGGAGAAAACCTGGGCGTCCTGCGACGGAAACAGGCCAGACAGGCGGCCCGCGCGGTGCTCCCTAACGCCACCGAAACCCGCATCGTGGTGACCGGCAACTACCGCGCGTGGCGGCACTTCATCGCGATGCGAGCCAGCGAGCACGCCGATGTGGAGATCCGCCGCCTGGCCATCGAGTGTCTGCGGCAGCTCATCGACGCCGCCCCCGCGGTGTTCTCCGACTTCGAGATCTCCACGCTGGCTGACGGCACGGAGGTGGCAACGAGCCCGCTTGCGACGGAAGCGTGAGCCCGAGCGAGTAATCTGGTCGTCCGTGAGCACCAGCGGATTCGACGTGACGGCCCAGTTGGGCACCGTGCTGACCGCGATGGCCACGCCGTTCAAGCCCGACGGCTCGCTGGACACCGAGGCCGCGGCCCGTCTGGCGACCCATCTCGTGGACTCCGGCTGCGACGGCCTGGTGCTGTCGGGCACCACCGGCGAGTCGCCGACGACCACCGACGACGAGAAGATCGCGCTGTTGCGCGCGGTGCTGGAGGCGGTGGGCGATCGCGCGCGCATTATCGCCGGGGTCGGCACCTACGACACGGCGCACAGCGTGCACGGCGCCAAGGCGGCCGCTGCCGAGGGCGCTCACGGGCTGTTGGTGGTGACGCCGTACTACTCGCGTCCGCCGCAGGCCGGGCTGGCGGCGCACTTCACCGCCGTCGCCGACGCGACACCGCTGCCGGTGATCCTGTACGACATCCCGCCACGGTCCGTCGTGCCGATCACGTGGGACACCATGCGCACCCTGGCGCAACACCCCAACATCGTCGCGGTCAAGGACGCCAAGGGAGACCTGCACGGCGGCGCGCAGATCATCGCCGAAACCGGCCTTGCGTACTACTCGGGCGACGACGCCCTGAACCTGCCGTGGCTGGCGATGGGCGCTGTCGGCTTCATCAGCGTCTGGGGACATGTGGCCGCCAGCCAGCTTCGAGACATGCTGTCGGCGTTCAACTCCGGTGACGTCGCGACGGCACGAAAGATCAACGTCACGCTCGGCCCGTTGAGCGACGCGCAGGCGCGCCTCGGCGGTGTCACGTTGGCCAAGGAGGGCCTGCGGCTGCAGGGCTTCGACGTCGGTAACCCACGGCTGCCGCAGGTGCCGGCCACGCCGGCACAGATCGAGGCGCTGGCTGCTGATATGCGGGCTGCCACGGTGTTGCGCTAGTGGACGAGGAACTCGCGCCGCCGGGGCCATTGGCCCCGGGCGGCCTACGGGTCACCGCGCTGGGTGGAATCAGCGAAATCGGCCGCAACATGACTGTTTTCGAGCATCTGGGCCGGCTGCTGATCGTCGACTGCGGAGTGCTGTTCCCCACGCACGATGAACCGGGCGTCGACCTGATCCTTCCGGATCTGCGCCTTATCGAGGACCGCCTCGACGATGTGGAGGCGCTCGTCCTCACGCACGCGCACGAAGACCACATCGGCGCGATCCCGTTCCTGCTCAAGCTTCGCCCCGACATTCCTGTTGTCGGCTCGAAGTTCACGCTGGCGTTGGTAAACGAGAAGTGTCGCGAACACCGCATCAAGCCCGTGTTCGAGGAGGTGGACGAGGGCCAGAGCTCCACCCACGGGGTGTTCGAATGTGAGTACTTCGCTGTCAACCACTCGATCCCCGGCTGCCTGGCCATCGCGATCCACACGGGTGCGGGCACCGTGCTGCACACCGGTGACATCAAGCTCGACCAGTCTCCGCCCGACGGCAAGCCCACCGACCTGCCGGGTATGTCGCGGCTCGGCGACGCCGGAGTCGACCTGTTCCTGTGCGACTCGACGAACTCCGAAATTCCCGGCGTCGGTCCCTCGGAGAGTGAGATCGGTCCGAACATCCACCGGCTCATCCGCGGCGCGCAGGGCCGCGTCATCGTGGCCTGCTTCGCATCCAACGTCGGTCGTGTTCAACAGATCATCGATGCCTCCGTGGCGCTCGGGCGCAAGGTGTCGTTCGTGGGCCGGTCGATGGTCCGCAACATGGGTATCGCGAAGGACCTCGGTTATCTGACGCTCGAGAACGACGACGACATCATCGACATCGGGGCCGCGGAGATGTTGGCGCCCGAACGCGTCACGTTGGTCACCACCGGAACCCAGGGCGAGACGATGGCCGCGTTGTCGAGGATGTCGCGGGGTGAGCATCGCAGCATCACGCTGACGTCGGGCGACCTGATCATCATGTCGTCGTCGCAGATTCCGGGTAACGAGGAAGCGATCTTCGGTGTTTTGGATGCGTTGGCGAAGATCGGTGCCCGCGTCGTGACGAATGCCCATGTCCGCGTGCATGTTACGGGCCATGCCTACGCCGGCGAACTGCTGTTCCTCTACAACGGCGTGCGGCCTCGTAATGTGATGCCGGTGCACGGCACGTGGCGGATGCTGCGGGCCAACGCGGCGCTGGCGGCGCGCACCGGCGTGCCGGAGGAGAACGTTGTGCTGGCGGAGAACGGTGTCAGCGTGGATCTGGTGGCGGGCCACGCATCGATTGCCGGCGGTGTGTCGACGGGCAAGATGTTCGTCGACGGGCTGGTCACCGGAGACGTCGGCGTTACGGTGGTCGGCGAACGGCTCACGCTGTCTTCGGGTTTCATCGGGGTGACGGTGGTCCTGCGAAGCGGCACAGGCAAGCTCGCGGCGCCACCGGTCCTGCATTCGCGCGGATTCTCCGAGGATCCGAAGTCGCTGGAACCCGCCACTCGCAAAGTCCAGGAAGCGCTGGAAGCCCTTGCTGCGGAACGGGTCACCGATGTCGCCCGTATCGCGCAGGCGGTACGTCGCGCAGTTGGTAAGTGGGTGGGCGAGACCTATCGCCGTCAGCCGATGATCGTGCCGACGGTTATCGAGATCTGACGAGGGTCAGGCCGTCACGGCGTACGCCGTCCACTCGAGCTGCGAGGCGGTCAGCTTGCGGCCGGTGGGCTGGATGTACTGGCGAACGTAATAGTCGGGTCCGGCTTGTTCGACCAGCCGCCACCCATACTCGGCCACGAATGCCGACACCTCGTCGGGGTTCAGGCCGAATCGCCATAGCTGCTTTCGTTGTCTGAATCGTCGATACAGCATTTCTGCGCCGTACTTGTTCTGCCCGTCGATGAAGTCCCTACGCACATAGGTGAACACCAGTTGGCTCTCCGATGGTGCGGACCGCAATGCTTCGAGCGTGGCCCGGACCGCTTCCTCGGACAGGTACTGCGTGACACCTTCCCAGATGAAGAACGTCCGCATGTCACGTCGATAACCGTGTGCACTCAGTGTGCCGATCAGGTCATCACTCTCGAAATCGAGCGGCACCAGCTGAACTGACGCAGGCGGCGCACCGATCGCGCGTTCCACGGCGGCCCGCTTGCGGGTGATGTTGATGGCGAGATCCACCTCGAAGACGGGGATTGCGGATCGACGGGCCATCCGGTACGCCCTGGTGTCCATGCCCGCACCGAGAATGACGACGGCGTCGATGTTCTCCAGCGCCTCGTCCAGCTTGTCGTCGATGTACCGTTTGCGACACGCGATCAGCGCCCACGAACCGGATACGGCGCGCTCGCCTGCGGCTATCGTCAGGGCCCGCAGCAGTGGCCAGCGCATCGCGCGAACGATCGCGCGTTGTGCGACAGGCAAGATCGACAGCGCAAGGTCGTCATCCACCAAGCGGCGATCTGGTGGTTCGTATTGCTCGATCGCCACCTGCACCATGGGGCCGAAAGCGGTTTGCGCCGCAGGGTTGTGCGCCATCAGCGCTTGTTGACTGACCCAGCGTCCACGGGCAACGTCACACCGGTGATGTAGCGCGCCTCATCGGAGACCAGCCACGCCACCGCATTGGCGATGTCCTCGGGCTGCAGCACCTGAACCGGCAACGCATTGCCCATCTCCTGGGGAGTCTTGTCGGCGATGCTGCCCAGCCACCGACGGGTGGCCTCGTTGTTGATCATCGGCGTGTCCACGCCGGCCGGATGCACCGAGTTCACCCGAATGCTGTGCCGGGCAAAGAGATTGGCGTAGAGCCGCATCAAGCCGACGATGCCGTGTTTGGCCGCGACATATCCGATGGCGCCGGGGTCGTCGCTGCCGACACCGATCAGACCCGCAACAGAGCTGGTGAGCACGATCGCTCCGCCGTCGCCCTGCGCGATCATCGTCGGGGCCGCGACCTGCACTGTGTGGTGCACGCCGGTCAGGTTGACGTCGATGACGTCGCGCCATCCGTCTGCGCCCGACCCGTCCGATTGCATCGGCGCGATACCGGCGTTCGCGATCACGATGTCCACACGGCCGAGTTCGTCGAGCCCGGCTTGCAGCGCGTTGTTCAACGCTTCCTGATCGCGAACGTCGGCCTGCTGCGCAACGATTCGCGCGCCGGTGTCCTCGACAAGCTTGACCGTGAGCGCGAGATCGTCGGGCGTCGCCAGGGGATAGGGCACCGACGCGATCTGGTCGCAGATGTCGACCGCGATGATGTGCGCGCCGTCGGAGGCCAGCCTGACTGCCTCCGCGCGACCCTGACCCCGTGCGGCGCCGGTGATGAAAGCGACCTTGCCGGCGAGGGAAGACATCAGGGCCGCAGCTGGCCCTTGGTCGGATCGCCTGCGACGACGGGCTGCAGCATCTTGATGTCGGGTGCACCGTCGAGGTGCTCGCCGACAGTGCCGAACAGCGCGCCGACAGCGGGTGCGGTGCTGTGCGTCTTCAGTGCGTCGGCGTCGGCCCACTGTTCGACGAAAACGAAGGTTCCGTCGGCCTCGTGTAGCGAGTAGAGGTCGCAACCGGGTTCCTGGTGCACCGCCTCGATGGCCTTCTTACACGCATCCCGCACGGTCTCTACCGACTCGGGCTTGGCTTTCATTGTCGCGACGACGGTGATTGGCATGGGCGATTGAACTCCTCAATGAGTGCGTGCTCGACGGATGCCTAGCGTACCTAGGCGGTTGCGCATCGGTCAGCCCGCGTCGACCCATATCGTCAGGCCCGCCGCCACGACCGCGAACACGGTGAGAAGCGCGGTGTCGACCGCGCCCAACCGCGTTGCCTCGGTCCTGCCCACCCGAAGCTCCCGGGCGATGAGAAACAGCGGGAAAGTCACGCTGATCGCGATCGTGAGGGCACCCGCGATGTAGGCCCATACGAACCTGACTCCGTGCTTGCGGGCCTCGACAACCATGAAGATCCCGGCGGCGAGGAAGAAGAGCACGATGTCCACCGTGATCGAGCGGGAGGCGGGCGTCACCTTGGAGTCGTTGAGGAAGTCGAGCACGAATCCGGCGGGGTTGTCGAAGTAAGCGGCGTTTTGGCTCCAAGTCGCGATCAAAGCGGCTACCGCGATCACGCCGTAGACGGCGCAAAGCACCTTGCTTGAGGTGGGAAGGCCCGTGCGGTCCTGGGATGTCATCATTTCGGCACCGTAGAGGGAGATGCGGGCCCAATTGAAACCTTTCTGTGACCTGTGTGGCAGATGGTGAATATGGGGCCTGTGCGACTAGGCTTATAACCATGCCCAGTAAGACCGCTGCGCGCTCAGGTGCCCGTTCGAGCCGGTCAAAGGCCGGTTCGCGGGGAGGGTCGCGCTCGGCGCGACCCTCAGCGTCCCGCCGTAAGCCCGCCGCCCGCCGCAACCCGTCGGTCATCTCGTCAGCAGGCACCACTGTCGGTCGCGGCGTGCGCGCGGGCTGGCTGATGTTGGCCAAGGGCGCGGGCTCGACCGCGCGCTCCGTCGGCAGGGCCCGCGACATCGAGCCCGGACACCGCCGTGACGGCATCGCCCTCGCGCTGCTGGGCATCGCGGTCGTCATCACCGCCAGTTCCTGGTTCGACGCGGCCCGGCCCGTCGGGGCATGGATCGACACCTTCCTGCGGGTGCTCATCGGAGCGGCGGTCGTGCTGCTGCCGATCGTGCTGGCGGTAGCCGCCGTCGTGCTGATGCGCACCGAGCCCGACCCGGAGGCACGGCCGCGGCTGATTCTCGGCGCGGCGATGATCGTGCTGCCCGCCCTCGGGCTGTGGCATCTCGCGGCCGGGTCGCCGCAGGATTCGACTGCTCGGGAACACGCGGCGGGCTTCCTCGGATTCGCGATCGGCGGTCCGCTGTCAGACGGACTGAGCGCCTGGATCGCGGTGCCCCTGCTGTTCATCGGGGTGCTGTTCGGCGTGCTGCTGGTGACCGGCACGACGATCCGCGAAGTGCCCGCCACCGTCCGGACGATGTTCTCCGTGCGCGCATTCCAGGGCGCCGACTATGACGACGAGTACTACGACGACGAGCAGGCCGTCGCCGAGAAGCCCGACGACTTCTCCGACGGGTATTACGACGGATACCGCGACGACGAGGCCCAGGCATGGCCGACGGGCACGCCTATGGACAACTACCCGATCGTGGACGAGGCTCCGACCATTCCGGAACCGGGGGCGCGCGCCCGAAAGAAGAAGCCGGCCAAGCCGAAGATCGTCGTGGACCGCGTCGTGGAGGGCCCGTACACGCTGCCCCCGCTGGAACTGCTCGCCGTGGGCGACCCGCCGAAGCGGCGCACTGCGGCCAATGACCGTATGTCGGAATCGATCACGGAGGTGCTTCAGCAGTTCAAGGTGGACGCCGCCGTGACCGGCTGCACCCGAGGCCCGACCGTCACGCGCTACGAGGTCGAACTCGGACCCGGCGTCAAGGTCGAGAAGATCACCGCGCTGCAGAAGAACATCGCGTACGCCGTCGCGACGGAGAGCGTCCGGATGCTCGCGCCGATTCCCGGTAAGTCCGCCGTCGGCATCGAGGTACCCAACGTCGACCGGGAGATGGTGCGGCTGGCCGACGTTCTCACCGACCCGTCGACACGCGGCGACCATCATCCGCTGGTGATCGCCCTGGGCAAAGACATCGAGGGCGAATACATCTCGTGCAACCTCGCGAAGATGCCTCACTTGCTGGTCGCGGGTTCCACCGGATCCGGCAAGTCCAGCTTCGTCAACTCGATGCTGATTTCGCTGTTGGCGCGGGCGACGCCGGAGGAGGTCAGGATGATCCTGATCGACCCGAAGATGGTGGAACTGACACCCTACGAAGGCATCCCACACCTGATCACCCCCATCGTCACCCAGCCGAAGAAGGCGGCGGCCGCGCTGGCCTGGTTGGTCGAAGAGATGGAGCAGCGCTACCAGGACATGCAGGCAAGCCGCGTGCGCCACATCGACGACTTCAACAAGAAGGTGCGCTCGGGGGAGATCACCGCGCCGCTGGGCAGCCAGCGCGAGTACCGCCCCTACCCGTACATCGTGGCGATCGTCGACGAGCTCGCCGACCTGATGATGACCGCGCCACGCGATGTCGAAGATGCCGTCGTGCGGATCACCCAGAAGGCTCGCGCCGCCGGTATCCACCTCGTGCTGGCCACCCAGCGGCCGTCGGTGGACGTCGTCACGGGCCTGATCAAGACCAACGTCCCGTCCAGGCTGGCATTTGCCACCTCGTCGCTGACCGACAGCCGGGTCATCCTCGATCAGCAGGGCGCCGAGAAGCTGATCGGCATGGGCGACGCCCTGTTCATACCGATGGGCTCCAACAAAGCGATCCGGCTGCAGGGCGCCTTTGTCAGCGACGACGAGATCCACGCCGTCGTCAGCGCCTGCAAGGACCAGGCCGAACCGGAGTACACCGAGGGCGTCACAGCGGCGAAGACCACCAGCGAGCGCACCGATGTCGACCCGGACATCGGCGATGACATGGACGTCTTCCTGCAGGCCGTCGAGCTCGTGGTGTCGAGCCAATTCGGCTCGACATCGATGCTGCAGCGCAAGCTGCGGGTCGGCTTCGCCAAGGCCGGCCGGTTGATGGACCTGATGGAGACCCGCAACATCGTGGGTCCGAGCGAGGGATCCAAGGCCCGTGAGGTGCTGGTCAAGCCCGACGAGTTGGCGGGGACGCTGATGTTGATCCGCGGCGGCGACGGCGGCGGGGACGGCGAGGAGTAGCGCCGAGATCGACGTAATGGCGCGCCGCACTCACACTTTCGCGCCCAAATGTGAGGTTGGGCGTTAGAGCGTCAACAACATCCGGGTGTTGCCCAGGATGTTGGGCTTGACGTAGGACAGGTCGAGGAACTCCGCCACACCCGTGTCATAGGAACGGCACATCTCCTCGTAGACCTCCGCAGTGACCGGGGTGCCCTCGATCTCCTGGAAGCCGTGTCGACTGAAGAACTCGACTTCGAAGGTGAGCACGAAGATCCGCCCCAGGTGCAGATCCCTGGCTACGTCGAGCAGCCGGTCGACGATCGCGTGCCCGACCCCTTGGCCCCTGACCTTCGGGTGCACCGCGACGGTTCGCACCTCGCCCAGGTCGGACCACAGCACGTGTAGGGCGCCGCACCCGATCAATTCGCCGTCCAGCTCGGCGACCCAGAACTCCTGGACCGCCTCGTAGAGCGTGACCAGGTTCTTCTCCAAGAGGATCTTTCCGGAATAGATATCCACCAGAGCCTTCATCGCGGACACATCCGAGGTTCTGGCCCGCCGGATGGCGACCCGTTCGGGATCTGCGCTCACACGTGGAGAGTATCGGCTGGAGCAACGGATATTCTGTTGCGGTGCCGGGCGAATCCACGACTGATCCGGTGGTGCCGCGCGCCCGGGTGGCGAACATCGCGAATGTGCTCACCGGTGTGCGCCTGGCGTTGGTGCCGGTGTTCCTGGTCGTGCTGTTCGTCGGCGATGGCCACGAAACATTCTGGCGGATAGGCGCATTCATCGTGTTCGCCGTGGCGGTGATCACCGACCGGTTCGACGGTGCGCTGGCGCGCAGCTACGGAATGGTCACCGAATTCGGGACATTGATCGATCCGATCGCCGACAAAGCCCTCATCGGCGCCGCCTTGATCGGCCTGTCGATGCTCGGCGAGCTGCCCTGGTGGGTGACGGTGGTGATCATGGTGCGCGAGATAGGCATCACAGTGCTGCGTTTCGCGGTGCTGCGCCACGGCGTCATTCCGGCCAGTCGCGGCGGCAAGCTGAAGACACTCGTACAGGCCGTGGCTATCGGGCTTTTCGTGATGCCGTTGTCCGGCCCCTGGTTGACCGGCGCCTGGGTGGTGATGTGGGCGGCCGTGCTGTTGACAGTGGTCACAGGCGTGGACTACGTCGTGTCGGCGGTCCGGGATTCGCGCGCACGACCGACCGCCCATTAAACGACGCCGGCTGTCCTAGCTGCGGATTCTGGTCCAATCACACTGATCTGCCCGATCGGGGAACCACCCGGATGCGCGCAGCGTTGCCCTAATACAAAGCCCAGCGACTGGACCTCCTGGAAGGGGAACACGATGACGGCATTGCTGCGCGAGGTGATCGGCGACGTGTTGCGTCGTGCCCGCACCGAGCAGGGCCGCACCCTGCGCGAGGTCTCTGATTCCGCCCGGGTCAGCCTTGGCTACCTCTCGGAGGTCGAGCGCGGACGCAAGGAGGCCTCGAGCGAGTTGCTCAGTGCCATCTCGACCGCCTTGGACGTGCCCTTGTCTCGGGTGCTCTCCGAAGCCGGCGACGAGATGGGCCGCCAGGAGTTCGCCGCCGCGTTCGAGCGCGAAACCGTCGGCGCGGCCAACATCGATGCCGCGACCAAGGTCGTCATTCCGCAGGTCGTGTCGATGGCGGTGGCCTGAGCCGGTGTGGGTGCGGCAATGGACGCCGACCCGATAGATTGGGCAGCGCGGTAAGCCCGGCGGCCCAAGGCCGAGACAACCACAGACACGAAGGCGGAATGAACCGATGGCCAATCCGTTCACCAAGGCGTGGAAGTACCTCATGGCGCTGTTCAGCTCCAAGGTCGACGAGTACGCCGACCCGAAGGTGCAGATCCAGCAGGCCATCGAAGAGGCCCAGCGGCAGCACCAGGCGTTGACACAGCAGGCCGCGCAGGTCATCGGCAACCAGCGCCAGCTGGAGATGCGGCTGAACCGCCAGCTGGCCGACATCGAGAAGCTCCAGGTCAACGTCCGTCAGGCGCTCACCCTGGCCGATCAGGCGACCGCCGCCGGTGACGCCGCCAAGGCCAACGAGTACACCAATGCCGCCGAGGCGTTCGCCGCGCAGTTGGTGACCTCCGAGCAGAGCGTGGAGGACCTCAAGGGCCTGCACGACCAGGCCCTGCAGGCAGCGGGACAGGCCAAGAAGGCCGTCGAGCAGAACGCCATGATGCTGCAGCAGAAGATCGCCGAGCGCACCAAGCTGCTCAGTCAGCTCGAGCAGGCCAAGATGCAGGAGCAGGTCAGCGCGTCGCTGCGGTCGATGAGCGAGCTCGCCGCGCCGGGCAACACGCCGAGCCTCGACGAGGTGCGCGACAAGATCGAGCGCCGTTACGCCAACGCCATCGGTTCGGCCGAGCTGGCGCAGAACTCGGTACAGGGCCGGATGATGGAGGTGCAGTCGGCCAGCGTGCAGATGGCCGGGCATTCCCGGCTCGAGCAGATCCGCGCGTCGATGCGCGGTGAGCAGCTTCCCGCCGGCGGAAGCGCGGCCACCGCGCCGGTCACTCCGGCGACCAACCAGCAGCCGACACCGGAAAATCCGCTGTCGCAGTAACTTCTCCTAGGATCGGCAGTGAATTCGCGAACCGGTAGACCAGAGGCGTGGCGCTCGTTGGCGCAGCGGGGCGTGGACACCGCGGCTGAGTGGTCCGACATGTTGGCCGAAAAGCTCAATGCCGCAGCCGATCCGCGAGCCAAGTTATTGCGCAAACGGCGCTGGGCGCTGCGCCTCGGACTCTTCTTCACGGTCTCGACTGTGTTGTGGATCGGCGTGACAGGTCTGCTGGCCTCGTGGGACACCCCGTTCTGGGCGTTGTTCATCCCAGCCCCCATCGCTGTCGGCGCGGCCTTTCTGGCCACGTTGTCGTTCCTGCGCTACCGCTGGCTGAGGGGTGAACCGCTGCCGCCGCAGCGATCTCGGTCGGCCCGTCGCCTTCCACCGTGGGGATCTGCCGCGCGCCAACCGATGGCCGCCCTTGCTGCCTCCGAGCGCGGCCTGTTCTCGCTGCTGGGCGTCATGGAGCGCGGCCGGATGCTGCCCGCCGACGAACTTCGTGAGCTGACGGTCGCGGCCAACCAGACCGCCGCCACCATGACCGCGACTGCCAACGAGGTCGTGTCTATGGAACGGGCGATCGCGTCCGCGCCACAGTCGCGGGCGCACCTGATCCCCACCATCCAGGCGTTCACCACGCAGCTGGACCAGGGCAGCCGTCAATACAACGAAATGGTCACCGCGGCTGCGCAATTGGTGTCGGCAGCCAACACCGGATCGATGTCGAGCTCACCGATGACGCAGCAGCGCTACCGTAACGAGCTGTCCAACGCGACCGATCGTCTGCTCGGATGGGCGCAGGCCTTCGACGAACTCGGCCATCTGCGCCGCGCCTAGCAGTCGTCCTTGAGCAACCGCTGCGGCTCACGCCCCGGTGGTGCTCACGCGCAACTGTTCGGCGACGAATTCCGAAGTCAACCGGTGCCACCGTGCAAGGTCGTGGAGCAGATAGTGACCGGCGTTCGGTAGCCCGACCCACTGCGCATCGACCCCACGGTCATGAGCCCAGCGCGTCTGCGCTTGCGACGCGCGCGGGTCGGTCCAGCTGTCTGCAGTGCCGTGCAGGGTCAGAAGCCGGCAGCTGGTCGGTATCAGATCGGCATCGTCGTGGGGCCACCACGGCGCGAGCGCAACGAGGCCGACGACATGGCTGCTTGCCGACAGGTGTGCCCCGACGCGGGCACCCATCGAGTGGCCGACCAACACGACGCGGTCGACGTCACGCCGCATCGCCTGAAGCGCGGATTCCGCGTCACGGAGCGCGTCGAGCGCAGGACTGTTCCAGCCGCGTTTGCGGTACTGCACGCGTTGCACCTGCACCGAACTCCCCAGCCTGCGCTGAAGAGAATGGGCCAGCCACATCATCCGCTGATTGGCCAGCTGCCACGGTCGCGAAGTCGACGCATCCCTGGGTCTGCCGCCCGGTAGCACCAATACACCGCCGCGCACGTCGTCACCCATACCCACATCCGTTATTCGTTGACATCGACCTCGTGGATGGGACGCGCGCCGGCGATGCTCCTCAGATCTGTCAGCTAGACGTCGTGTGAGCTGGACGGTCCCGACCGTGGGCCGTAGCGCTCGATATACGCCTCGTGGATGTGCGCGTTCTTCTCGCGGGAGAGTGCGTCGACCAGAGTCGGGTCCAGGCCGTGCTTGCCGAGCATGTGCCGGCGCCACACCTTGTTGAGCGCGTGCGAGAAGAACACGAACGGGATCAGGATCGGCAGCGTCATCGACAGGTGCACGTCCAGCGTCGTGGGGATCAACCAGAACGGGGCGAGCACCACGAGGGCAGGAACGAACACGCGGATCATCATGCGGACCGTCGCGCCCTTGCCCGCCAGGTCGTGTCGTACCCAGTCGCGCATCGAATCGGGCAGGCGTCGGCCGTAGCAATAACCGATGTATTCAACAATGTTCGGTCGGGTGCGGGCGGTTTCGGTGCTCATCTGAACTCCATGCTAGCAACCCCCGTTGTTGGGGAGGACGGCCGCTGACCACGAGGAACAGGTACTTCACGATGAAACTTCGCGCCGCGACGGCGATCGCGCTACTGGTCGTGGGGATGGGCTGCACTGCGGCGGCGCCACAGGGGCATGCCGGCCTCGACGATTGTGCAGTCGGCGACCCGCTCACTCCGCAGGCGGAGATGTTCGCCACGAGCAACACGACGATGATCGCTGACCCCGACGATCCCCGGTTGCACGACCGATTGGAACCGTTCGCATCCCAGGTGTACGGGACCATCCGCGCCAATGCCGCATTGCCGGTCGGCTCCGATGTGATGGATGGCGTCTTCTGGTCAGAAGATCTGCAGCAGCTGACATTCGAGCCGTCGCGCGAGTTCCATCTCGCGTGCGTCGACGAGGGTGAGCTGACCCGGATCGCCGAAGTGGTAGCCGGACAGTTCGGCCAGGAGTCGGTGTTGACCTTCGTCTACCGGCCCGACGACACATCGTCTGCCGACAGTTTCATCGCCGAGGTTCCCGGTGTCGATGTGCGTCGCTTTCGCGACGCCGTGGCGGCAGATCCGGACGCGAAAAGCCGCCTCGGTGGCGGTTCGATCAGTGAGGACGGCGCCCTGGTGCTGGTGGCCGCACAAGCCGACGCCCAGTTGGCGAAGCGGGTGGTGGCGCTATCGGGCGGCGACCTCGACATGTCCGACATGCGGTACGGCGCGGTGTCGTTCGTCTCCTGACCGCCGCGCCGCTCGGCGGTTGGGCTACATCGTCGGGCGCAGCGAGGGGAACACCGTCGCCGCGATGCCGCGGACGGTCGCCTTGACGAAGGCCAACGTGTCGAAGTAGTCCCGCCACAGAGTGATTTGGCCGGCGTGTACCTCGAACACCCCGCAGACCCAGAACTGCAGGCGAAGCGGCCCGAACACCATGGCGTCGGTGCGTTCGGTCAGCACGGCGTTGCCCTCGGCGGCGATCCGATGAATCTTCACCTCGAAGCCCATGCGGCCCCCGGCTCGTCTCATCAGGCTGATGATGCGTTTGCGGCCGCGGATCGTCGGGAGCCCGACGTTCTGCCACTCGATGTGGTCTGCCAGCAGACGGTCGGCGGTGTCGAAGTCCTCGTCCTGAAGTGCGTAGAGAAAGGTCTCCACCGCACGGACGTTGTCGACGTCGGATTTCGGCTCGGAAGCCTGGTCGGTCATGGGCCTCAGCCTATGGCGTGGCGCTGTGGCATGGTAGGCCAAATGCGCGTCTCGGTCGTTGCCGGACCCGATCCCGGGCACGCTTTTCCCGCCATTGCGCTATGTCTTCGTTTTCTCGCCAACGGGGATGCGCCGACGCTGTTCACCGGCTCGGAGTGGCTGGCCACCGCGAGCGGACGTCGGTGTCGACGCCGTCGAACTCCTCGGCCTCGACGTGACCGAGGCGGACGACGACGCCGATGCCGGGGCAAAGATTCATCGCCGTGCTGCGCGAATGGCAGAGCTCAACGCGCCGCAGCTGGCAGAGCTGGCGCCTGATCTGGTGGTCTCGGACGTGATCACCGTTGCGGGTGGGCTCGCCGCGGAACTGCTAGCACTGCCCTGGGTAGAACTGAACCCCCAGCCGCTGTACCTGCCGTCGAAAGGACTGCCGCCGATGGGCAGCGGGCTCGCGGTGGGCGTCGGCGTGCGCGGCAGGCTGCGCGATGCGGTGATGCGGGGACTGTCGGCCCGGTCGTGGCGTCAAGGGGTGCGCCAGCGGGCCGCCGCGCGTGCCGCGATCGGTTTGCCTGCAACCGATCCCGGCCCACTGCGACGCCTGATCGCGACGCTGCCCGCACTGGAGGTACCGCGGCCCGACTGGCCCGCCGAGGCCGTCGTGGTCGGTCCGCTGCACTTCGAGCCCACGTCGTCGCGGCTGGATATTCCGCCGGGCACCGGCCCGGTCGTGCTCGTCGCACCATCCACCGCGACGACGGGTGCCCGTGGCATGGCCGAGTTGGCGTTGGAGACCCTGATACCGGGGGAGTCCCTGCCAGACGGATCGCGGGTCGTGGTCTCACGGCTGAGCGGACCCGACGCACCGGTGCCGCCCTGGGCGGTGGTCGGACTCGGCCGCCAGGACGAACTGCTTTCGCACGCCGACGTGATGGTGTGCGGCGGTGGGCACGGCGTCGTATCGAAGACACTGCTGGCCGGGGTCCCACTGGTGACCGTGCCGGGCGGAGGCGACCAGTGGGAGATGGCCAATCGCGTTGTGCGGCAGGGTAGTGCGGTGCTCGTTCGCCCGTTGACGGCAGAGGCGTTGGCGACGGCGGTGCGCGAGGTGTTGTCGTCGCCCTCCTATCGGGAGGCTGCGCGACTGGCCGGAGACTCCGTCGCCGGCGTCCAAGATCCGGTACGGGTGTGCCATGAAGCTATGGGGCCGAAGGCGTAGGTTGGGCCGCGTGCGGTTGACAGAATTCCACGATCTCGTCGAGGGACAGTTCGGGAAGGTACGGGCCACGTCGATGCTCGTTGACCACGTGTTGTCGACATTCGGCCGTACCGCCACGCAAGCCATCGAGGACGGCGTGGATCCACGCGATGTCTGGCGTGCGTTGTGCGCGGATTTCGACGTCCCGCGCGATCAATGGTGAGTCTCGCTTCTTCGGCGAGCAGATGCAAAAGTCCCCAATTTCGGGCGTGTCAGGGTGCTTTTGCGTCTTCTCGCGAAGAAAACTCAGCCCCGGCTTCTGGCGGCGTTCACCAGGTCGAGTGTCGCTTGCGTCGCGTCGGCCAGGGCGCCCGCGTCTGTGTCGCTCAGCGCTCCGCACACCCAGTCCCAGTGCGCCGAGACCGTTTCCCCCGGGGTCGGCGGCCGGGAAAGCGACTGACCGTCCTTGCGCCACCGCACCGTTTCGACGCGGGCATCACCCAGCGCCAGCCCATCGCCATCGAATGACAGCGGGCGGGAGACTATCTCGGCGTGGTCGCCCGTGACGGAGTCGACCGTGCCCCAGCGAATCCGGCAGTCCTGCATGACCCGCAGTGGTGTCGACGGATCGCGATCCAAAAACCGGACCCACGGGTAGACGACGAATACGTGAAAGCTGTGGTGGGCCAACACGTGTGACCGGTCGGGCAGATCACCCAGCAGTCCGGTGACCTGACCGGTGAAGGCGCCACGCAGTCGCGACAACAACTCGGCGGGGTCGACCTTGTCCAGCAGCGGGCCTCCGACCCAGTAACTGCGTACGACCTCTTCATCAAGCGGGTCTGACACCCCCGCGGCATCGGCGATGGCCTGCAGATACGGCCACGCGCCGTCGAACTCCCGCGCATGCGAGGCGAGTTCGGTGTGAGCAGCCTCGGCAGGTCCGCAATAGCCCAGTTCGTTCGGTGGGTAGGCGAAGCACGCGAATATCTCGTGCCCGCTCATTCAACAGATCCGGGGGAGTTGTTCGCCGATCGGCAGGTCGACCACTCGGGTGCCGCCCAACGCTGTCTTGGCCGAGACCATCCCAGGGTGCTCGGCGACGCAGCTGCCGATCACCGTCGCGTGGGCTCCCAGCGGGTGCGCGCGCATGGCGGCGAGCACTCGATCGGCGTCCGCGGGCGGAACGAACGCGAGCAGCTTGCCTTCGTTGGCCACGTAGAGCGGGTCCAGACCCAGCAGCCCGCAGGCGTCGCGGACTTCGGCGGGGATCGGCAATGCCCGCTCGTCCAGCGAGATTCCGACGCGAGCCGTCTTGGCGATCTCGTTCAGCGTCGCCGCAACGCCGCCTCTGGTCGGGTCGCGCAGCACGTGGATATCTGCACCCGTGTCGATCATCGCGGCGACCAGCCCGTGTAGCGGCGCGGTGTCGCTCGCGACGGTGGTGCCGAACTCCAATCCCTCGCGGCAACTCATCACCGCGACACCGTGCACTCCGATGTCGCCGCTGACGATGACGACGTCGCCCGCGGTGGCCCGCTGCGGCCGGATGTCGGCGCGTTCGTCGATCAGGCCGATGCCGGCAGTGTTGATGTAGACACCGTCCCCGTGACCGGCATCGACCACCTTGGTGTCACCTGTCACCAACTTGACGCCTGCCGCCATCGCCGCAGTTCCCACAGCGTGCGCGACATGTGCGAGCTCATCGAGGGGAGTGCCCTCCTCGAGAATGAACGCTGTTGAAAGCACCAGTGGCCGGGCCCCCGCCATCGCCAGATCGTTGACTGTGCCGTTGACCGCGAGGTCGCCGATCGTGCCGCCCGGGAAAACCAGCGGTTTGACCACGAAGGAATCAGTCGAGAATGCCAGCCGCACATTGCCGACGGGCAGAACCGCGGAATCGCCCATGCCCGCGTCGGCCGCGGGACCGAACGCCGGCAGGAAGAGGTGCTCGATGAGTTCGGCCGACATCGCCCCACCTCCACCGTGTCCCATCACGATGTTCGGTGAATCCCGCAGGGGGGCGGGACACACCCACGACTCCATGTCGATGGCGGCCCCGGCCTCTGCGGGGGATTCAGGCATTCGACACCTCCAGCCGCCGGTACAGGTAGTAGGCGGCGCAGGCCCCCTCCGACGAGACCATGGTGGCGCCAAGAGGATTGCGCGGTGTACATAACGTGCCGAACGCCTCACACTCGTGCGGCTTGATCAGTCCCTGGAGCACCTCGCCCGACCGGCACACCGACGACTCCTCGGTGTGGATGTCGGTGACGGAGAATCGGTGCTCAGCGTCGTAGTCGCGGTACGCATACGACAGGCGCCAACCGCTACTCGGGATCACGCCGATGCCGCGCCACGCCCGATCGGTCACCTCAAAGACGTCGAGCAGCATCGCTTTGGCCTGGGAATTACCCTCGACCTGGACCGCCCGTGGATACGCGTTCTCCAGTTCGTGGCGACCCGATTCCAGCTGCAGCACCGTGCGCCGAATCCCTTCGAGGATGTCCAAGGGCTCGAACCCGGTGACGACGATCGGAATGTTGTACTTGTCGCACAGTGGCGGATACTCCTCGGTCCCCATCACCGTGCAGACATGACCGGCTGCCAGAAAGGCCTGCACCCGGCAGGTCGGCGATTCCATGATCGCCGAGATCGCCGGGGGGACCAGAACGTGAGATACCAGCAGCGAGAAGTTCTCGATGCCAAGCCGTTTGGCTTGATAGACGGTCATCGCGTTGGCGGGCGCAGTGGTCTCGAAGCCGATGCCGAAGAACACCACCTGCTTGGTGGGGTTCTCTTTGGCGATCTTCAGCGCGTCCAGCGGCGAGTACACCACCCGTACGTCGCCGCCCTGGCTCTTGACCTGGAACAGGTCCTTCTCACTGCCCGGAACCCGAAGCATGTCACCGAACGAACAGAAGATCACATCGGGACGTGCCGCGATCTCCAGCGCTTTGTCGATGATCTCCAGCGGTGTCACACAGACCGGGCATCCGGGGCCGTGGATCATCTCGATCGTGTCCGGCAGTAGTTGGTCGATGCCATGGCGGATGATCGAATGTGTCTGTCCGCCACACACTTCCATGATCGACCACCGCTGACTGGTAGCTGCCTTGATCTCGTCGACGAGCTTGCGGGCAAGGTCGGGATCGCTGAATTCGTCCAGGTACTTCATGACTTCACCTCGGGATGTCCATTGGTCTTGGGAGCCGCCCCGGCGGCGACATTGGTCTTGGGAGCCGCCCCGGCGGCGACATCCAGCTTTGATATTGCGTCAGGGTTGTCGAGGCCGGCCTGTTTGGCGGCAAGCTCGAAACCGTCGGTGAACTCTTCTCTCAACACGCCGAGGTGTTCGAATTCGGCCAGCGTCCGCTTGGCTGATTCCTCGTCGAGCCGCTGAAGCGCGAAACCGACATGGACGACGACGTACTCGCCAACTTCCGCGTCGGGTATGTACTCCAGACAGACGTCCTTTTTGATGCCGCCGAAGTCGACCACCGACATCAGGGTGCCGTCACGGTCCTCGACGCTCAGGATTCTCCCCGGTACCGCTAAACACATCAGCGGCCTCCTTTCCTCATGTGGAATTCCCCACCAACAGTTGGCCCAACGCGAGGCCGCCGTCGTTCGGTGGCACGAAACGGTGAGTGATCACGTCGAATCCCTTGTCCTGCAGACCGCATAGGGTCAGGCGCAACAGGAACGCGTTCTGAAACACTCCGCCCGACAGTGCGATGGTGGGTGTGTCGGTCACCATGGTGGTGGCCAGTCGAACGATCAAATCCGCGACTGCGCGATGGAAGCGGGCGCCGATCACGCCTGCAGCCACCCCGGATCGCGCGTCGGCGATGACCGCGGCGACGACGGGTGCCGGGTCGATCACCGCCGGCGTTTGCGCGAGGTCGATGTCGAACTGGTAAGTGGTTGTGCCACAGGTGGTGTCGCGGGACAACCCCTCCAGCTCGATGGCGGCCTGCGCCTCGTAGGCGACGACCTGGCGGACGTCGGCCAACGCCGCGACGGTGTCGAACAGCCGCCCCATGCTGGATGTGGGAGCGCAACCCAGACCGGTCTCGAGCTGGTGGGCCAGGACGCGTTGCTCATCTGCCGGGCATGCCCGCACGGGTGCCAGGTCGGGATCCCAGGCCAGGCCCGCGGCCCAGAGATGCGCCAGTGCCATCCGATACGGTCGCAGCACGCTGACGTCCCCGCCGGGCATCGGCACGTACTTGAGGTGCGACAACCGCCGGTAGCCCTTGTAATCGGCGAGCAGCACCTCGCCACCCCACACCGCATTGTCGGGTCCGTAGCCGGTTCCGTCGAAGGCGAATCCGAGCACCGGCCGCGATCCGTCGAGGCCGTGCTCGGCCATGACCGCGGCGATGTGTGCGTGGTGGTGCTGAACCGTCCGGACGGGCCGGCCTGCGGCGTTCCGGTGCGCCCAGGCCGTCGACCGGTACAGCGGATGCGCGTCGGCGACAAGCACCTTCGGATCCACCCCGGTAAGTGCCCGCAGGTGTTGCTGTGCCGAGTCGAACGCCGACAACGTCGAGAGGTCGTCCATGTCGCCGATGTGCTGGCTCAGCCAGGCGTACTTTCCGTCGGCGACCGCCAGTGTGTTTTTGAGGTCGGCGCCGACCGCAAGGGTAGGCGGCAGCGCCAACGGCAGCGCGACGGGCAGTGGCGCGTATCCGCGGGAGCGCCTGATCGGCAACTCGATGGACTCATCCCGATTGTCGGCACCGCCGACCGTTACCACGCGCACGACGGAGTCGTCGCAGGGCACGAGGATCGCGCGGTCGTGCATCAGCCAGCCGTCGGCCAGCTGCGAAAGCCGTTCCAGTGCATCATCATCGGCGAAGCAGATCGGCTCTCCGCCGAGGTTGCCCGATGTCATCACGAGTGCTGTGGGGCCGGGTTCGTCACCGGGCAACCCGAAGAGCAGCGCGTGCAGTGGCGTGTAGGCGAGCATGACGCCGAGGTCCGGATTGTGGGGGGCCACGGCATCCGCCACCGCGGCATGCTCCCGGCGCGGCATCAGCACGATCGGCCGCTGTGGGCCGGAGAGCAGGCGCGCGGACCCGTCATCGATCTCGGCGATTGTGTGCGCAGTCGTCAGATCCGCCACCATGACCGCGAAGGGTTTGTCGCCGCGTCGCTTTCGCGCGCGTAGCTCTGCCACCGCACGCTGGTTGGCGGCGTCGCAGGCGAGGTGGTATCCGCCGATGCCCTTGACCGCGACGATGCCGCCGTCGCTCAGCAGTCGCCGTGCCTGACGAAGCGCAGCCTCGGATTCGGTCGACCGGCCGCCGCGGTCTCGGTAGCGCAGTGTGGGTCCGCACCGTGGACAGCAGACGGGCTGGGCATGGAATCGCCGATCGGCGGGGTCGCTGTATTCGCCGGCGCATTCGGCGCACATCGTGAAGGGCGCCATGGTCGTCGACGCACGGTCGTAGGGCAGCGAGGCAATGATGGTGAACCGCGGTCCGCAATTGGTGCAGTTGACGAACGCGTGCCGGTAGCGCCGGTTCGTCGGATCACGCTGTTCGGCGGCGCATTCGGCGCACATGGCGACGTCGGGTGAGGCCAGGGTGCGGCCGCCGGCCGATCGTGATGTGTCAGCGATGGTGAAGCCGGTGCCGCCGGCCACCGAGATATCTCGAGTCTCCATCGATTCGATGACGGCCAACGGCGGCGGTCGGTCCCGTAGGTTACCGAGGAAGTCGTCGATCTGACCGGAATCGCCCTCCACCTCGATGACGGCGCCGGAGCTGTCGTTGCGCACGGATCCTGACAGGCCGAGTGCCGCCGCGCGCGCGTAGACGAACGGCCGGAACCCCACTCCCTGAACGACGCCGCGCACGCAGACGCGGAGCCTGCGCCTACCGGTCATGGATACGCCTCGGGGTCTTCTCCCATTTCGGAGCCCCTGCCCATCATCTCCAGGCCCGCCATTGCCGCGTCGGCGCCGGCTTTGTCGGTCTTCTCGACGACGAACCCCATGTGGATGATCACCCAGTCGCCCGCGTCGAATGTCTCTTCGGGCAGCATGCCGATGTTCACCTTGCGGTTCTCGCCCGCGACATTGACCAGGGCCAGCTGATCGCCGTAGCCCTCCAGCATCCCGACGACCTGCCCTGGGATTCCCAGACACATGAGTCAGCCCTCCGCGGTTGCCGTCGTGCGGGCGAAAAGGTCGGCCAGTACGTCGTGGATCGCCGCGACGGCCGCCGGCACCGCCGCGGTGACCGGTTCCGACAGACCCATGCCCTCCTCGACGGTCTCTACTTCGCATCCGATGACGATCGTCGGGGGTGCAGTGCCGCCCAGTGCGCTGAGCGTGGCGAACACGGCAGCCGGGTCCATGCTGTGAGCTTCGAGACCAGCCGTGGGAGAAAGGGTTTCGTGATCGGCCTCGAAAACGTGAAGCGTTCCGGGTGACCCGCGGTCTGGCAGCGCATCGACGAGCACAAGTGCACGCCACTCCTCGAGAAGGTCGTAGGCGAGGTGCATGCCCCTGATTCCGTAGTCCACCGGATGCACGTCGGCACCGAGGGACTGCCCGACGACGTGGCGCATCACCTCGGGTCCGAAACCGTCGTCTCCGAGGAAGATGTTGCCGATTCCGGCGACCAGGATGCGGGCTGTCATCTGGTTGACGAACTCGCGAACTACATGTTCCGCATCTTCATGTATCGCCGCGCGTCCGGGATAGAACGGAGACCGACCACAACTCCTCCCACAACGACGACAGCAACGACACCGGCTGCTACCCAACCAATTACATCCATCATGAACTCCTATCTGGGCTGACTACTCTTGCATCGATCGGTTCGACCTCGTCCGGCGCGAAGTACAGATATCGGCCGTAGGAGTCGGGCATTTCGATGTCTGGATCGTCCTCGACGATGACGCCCACGTACTGCTGGCCGTCGACGTCCTCATGGACGGATGTGACGCGGGCGCTCTTACCCGCGAAGAAGATGTCCTGCGCGTCGGCGCGGCGATTCGGCCGCAGGCGGACTCTGCTCCCCGCAGACACCCGCACGCCGTTCACCAGCACGGCGTCGAGGTCGGGACGCACAGCGGTGTCGGCCACCGGATCCCACCAATCGACACCTTCGGGGATCTCCGGGATGAGCCCCGCCGATCTCATCTGCTCGTCCAACTCGTCGAATCTCGGGTCGTCGAGTCCTGGCGCGTGCGGGTTGCGCAGGATGCCGTGTAGCTGCTGCATGGCATCCGGTGACATCGAATCGCACCTGTCGATGATCGCCGCCGCCAGCGGGTCGGTGGCCCGCGCCTGCGCCTTCTCCTCATCGGTCATCGTCATCACGCGAAGCGTGAGGATCTCGTCGATCTCGGTGGAGTCGTACAGAGCGCCCTCGCTCTGTTCAGCGATCTCCGGGTGGTCGTAGAGGATGATCGGCGAAATCAGCAGCAGGTCGCGTTCGCCTGGTCGCCCGGCGAGCACCGGGAAGCAGCGGTGCTGGACGAGGCGCGACACCGCGCCCACCGCGGAGTCCGGCGGTTCGAGCAGTGAGATAAACTCTCCGCCAACCACTTCAGCGATGACGTGGGTGCCGATCAGAGACGTGGCGATGGCTGTGTCCTTGTCCGCCGCGGCCGCGCCGGTGTTGCGAACCACCACGCTGACGCGGTAGGGGTCGTCTGTATCGCGCTCGGCGGCGACGGTCAGGTCAGCGCGGATCGCCGACCTCGTGCGGATCAGCCGGCCGCCGTCGACGCCCTCGATGTCAGTGCCCTCGGCGACCTCGACGGCCAAGGTGCGCGGCTCGGCGAGATCGGTGAGATCGAAGGGGCCGAAAGACAGTTCGCATTCCACCGCCTCATCCCACGTGACCCACGACTGCAAGCCGCTGGTCAATTCGTCGACGGGTTCGAACGCTCCTCCGCCGACGTCGCGTTCGGCATGACGGTGCTGCAGCTGGAGGAACCGTACGACGAGCGTCAGTTCGCTGTCGCCGTCGACCAGGAACTGCGCCGACAGACTGTCGTCCTCGCCGATGCCCGCATCCGATGCGCCGGGTGGTCCGACCACCCCGAACTGCCATCGGGATTGGTTCTTGCTCGACGTCGCTCGGTAGGGATACAGCAGGTACCCCTCGTAGAGCACCGCGTCGGCGATGGCACGCGCGCGATCCCAGGTGGGCTTCACCGGACCTCCTCGGGATGAGGGGCCGGCGGGGCGACTTGGGGCGCCTCGGCGAGCAACGTGGTGACCGCATCCTCGAAGTCGAGCATGCCGCGGGCCGACTTGTACGCGGCGAGCGCGGATACGGTGTCGTGCCCGAGTCGCACCCACCCCGCGTTGGGGTAGTGGATCCGGACGAGGTCCTTCCACACCGTGACCGGCATCTCGTGCTGGGCTTCGCATTCCCAGGACACCTGGCGCACCGAGAAGCCACGATCGCCTTGCACGAAAACCGTTCCGCTGAAGAGGAACAACAGCGGAACACCGCCGTCGCGCAAGGCATGCAGATACTTCGACGCCGCGACCTCGAAGTCGTAGGTGCATTCCAGCGGCAGCGAGATCTCGGTGACGCCGGTGAAGCCCTGCACCATGGCGGTGCTGTGCTGCCAAAGGAATGTGCGCTGCGTGTTGACCCACCGCTCGCGTGGCCCGAATAGGTCGACCAGGCCTGCGGCCTCTTCGTCGGAGTAGGGCCGCCGCAGCGGTTCGATGCGGATCTGGCAGCGCAGCGCGATCGCTTGAATCGGCTCGTCGTCACCGGCTGTGATGCCGATGCGCGCGATCAGTCGTGGCGTGACCGAAAACTGTTCTGCGGCCACGTCCATGACGGTGAATGTCAGACTGCTCACGCCAGGCCGTTCATGTGCTAGCCACCTTGCTGCGCGCCTTGATCCGCTCGAAGAATTCGTCGACGAACTCGCGGACTTCGTAGCCACCGTCAAAGCCTCGCCACAACATTCGCAGTCTGCCCACGAACTCATAGCAGGCGTCGATGGGGACCAGATAGCACTCGGCGGGGGCGTTGAGTTCTGGATCCGCGTGGTCTCGGTCGGGCACACGTACCAGCAGGGCTTCGACATCGTCTGCGAGCATGCCCAGTCGGCTGTCGGCGCCGCTGATGCTGCTCCAGGCGTCGAGGTTCAGTTCGGACTCGGTGGCGCCGGCCGGCCCCGGATAGAAGGCCACGGTCTTGTCCATGTCGGAGTTGTGGAAGAAGAACGCCAACCCGACGGGAATCTGGAGTGCTTCCCAGGCGCGGCGGTCCAACGTGAAGTCGGAGAAGGTGAGGTAGCGGTCCGGCACCGCCCGGTATCGGAGCTTGGCGTGTGAGTCGGTGAACAGCAGATAACAGCCGCGGCACGTGCACATCAGTTGGCGCGCCGCGACATTGACAACGTGCTGATGTTCGTCGGAGATCGGTTCGGCGCACATCTCGCAGCGCTCGCCGGCCGGCTGCGCGGGACGCTTGTTGGCCCGGATTCGTGCCAGCACGTCATAAGCGCCTGCCATCACATCACCCCGGTCGCCTCGGCGAGGACCGCGACCGACAGGACACCGTCGCGAATCAGGAGCGGGATCGGGTCGAGATGTGACGCGGTCTCGGATGCGTCGTCGAGACCCGCGCCGGCGTGTACCACGTCGAAATGTGCGTGGCAGCGCGGGCAACGGAGGACCGCCTGGCCGATGGGCGCGCCCATCGGACGGTGCAACGCGGCGCCGGCCATCGAGTCGTGGCACCGACCGCACCGGTCGTGGTAGGCGAACAGGTCGTCGCCGATTCGGCACGCCAGGATCGGCACTCCCGCGACCATGAATCCGCCGACCTCGCCCGCGCCGAGATCCCCGACGTCGGGAACCGGGTGCCAGGCGGCGACGGCGCCATCCTTTGTGTGGACGCGGCTCATCAACGAATCCACCGAGATGAGGCCGGATGAAGTCGATGAATCAGTGCCCGCAGTATCCGCGGCTACGACCTCGATAGATGTGATCTCGGGCGCGGCCGCGCGCACGGCGTCTTCCACGGCGAATTCGAGGGTGACGGCCGACGACGGGCAGCTCTTGCAGCTGCCCGCGAACTGCAGGCGAACCACCGGCCCGTCCTGGCCGTCGACCACCTCGAGCAGCGTGACATCACCGCCGTGTGAACCCAGATACGGCCGAACGCTGTCCAGGGCATCCTCGATCCTGCGCTCCACGCCGTGTGGGTGAAGCCCGTGCACCAGCATGAGACTGGCGACGAGTTCGTCGGCCGCGAATTGCCCGACCAGTTCCGGCGCCGATTCGGCAGTGATGGAGACGATCCGCTCGAGCGCGGCGCCATAGAGGTCCGTCAGCTCGGCGGCGAGTTGTTCGGTCCGCTCGCGCACGACCGTTCCGCTGCCCGCACTGGCGTCCAGCAGGGTCTGGATTCGATCACCTGCTGAACGCCATCGCGTTTCGTCGTCGAGTGCCTCCGGGCTTTGTCGTCCAGTCGAGGCCATGTATCACTCCCCAGTAACGGACTGGGTCGGTGAGTGCAGTTTCTCGAGTGTCTTGCCTTCGCCGAGGTACATGTGCACCCCGCAGGGCAGACACGGATCGAAGCTGCGCACCGTACGCATGATGTCAATGCCCTTGAAGTTCTCCCGATCGTTCTCCTCGAAGATCGGTTGGCCCTGAACGGCATCCTCATACGGTCCCGGAGTTCCGTAGCTGTCGCGTGGGTTGGCGTTCCACGGCGTCGGCGGGTACGGATGGTAGTTCGCGATCTTGCCGTCCCGAATCACCATGTGGTGGCTGAGCACACCGCGGACCGCCTCGGTGAAGCCGCAGCCGATGGCCTCATCCGGCACCGTGAACTTCTCCCACGTCTTGGTGCGGCCCGGCCCTGATCTCGATCAGCGCCTGCTCGGCGAAGTGCAGCGCGCACGCCGCCGCGTAGGCCTGGAAGTAGGTCCGCGCCCGGTTGCGTTCGATGGTGTTGCTCCCGTGCTGAGGGATGTTCCACTCCAGCGAGACTGGCCCCTTGAGTGCCGTTTTGGGCAGGTTGATCTGCACGCTGCGGCCGGTCGACTTCACATAACCGATGTCGACGAGGCCGGCCAGCGCCGTGCTCCACAACCGCGCCAGTGGGCCGCCGCCGGTGTCGAGCGCCAGATGATCCGTGCCGTCGAACCAGCGCGGCGACATCACCCAGCTGTACTTGTCGTCCATGTCGCGCTTCTGCGGCCTGGGGTTGGTGTGCTGATTCCACGGGTGGCGCCGATCGACCGGATTGCCCAGCGGATCGTTCTTGACGAACATCTCCTGATCGGTCCAGTCGTCGTAATACGAACTGCCCAAGAGGATTCGGATGCCGAGGTTGATGTCCACCAGTGAGTGGGTGACCAGTTTGCCGTCGACAACGACACCCGGGGTGACGAACATCGCGTCGCCCCAGCGCTCCATGTCCTTGTAGGCGAAGTTGCAGACCTCCGGATCCTGGAATGAGCCCCAGCAGCCGAGCAGGGTGCGGCGCAAGCCGACGTTTTCGTAACCGGGCAGCGCTTCGTAGAAGAAGTCGAACAGGTCGTCGTGCATCGGCACGACCTTCTTCATGAACTCGACGTAGCGCATCAGCCGGGTCATGTAGTCGGTCATCAGCTGAATGGTGGCCGTGGTGCCGATGCCGCCCGGATACAGCGTGGACGGATGGACGTGCCGACCTTCCATCAGGCAGAACATCTCTCGCGTCCAGCGGCTGACCACCAGGGCCTCGCGGTAGAACTCACCCGTGAACGGGTTCAGGGCGCGCATGATGTCGGCGATCGTGCGGTAGCCGTGCGCGTCAGAGTTCGGCGCCTGCGTGTTCTCCGCCTTGGCGAGCACGCCTGGATTGGTTTCGGACACCATCTTCTCGCAATAGTCCACGCCGACCAGATTCTCCTGGAAGATGTTGTGGTCGAACATGTATTCCGCGGCTTCGCCGAGGTTGATCAGCCACTCACCAAGATGTGGCGGCTGGACGCCGTAGGCCATGTTCTGGGTGTAGACCGAGCACGTGCAGTGGTTGTCACCGCAGATGCCGCAGATGCGGCTCGTGATGAAGTGTGCGTCGCGGGGATCCTTGCCTTTCATGAAGATCGAGTAGCCGCGGAAGATCGAGGAGGTGCTGTGGCACTCGACGACCTCACGGTTCTCGAAGTCGATCTTCGTGTAGATGCCGAGGCTGCCGACGATGCGGGTGATCGGATCCCACGACATGTCGACGAGCGTGCTCGGGTCCCTCTTGGTGTGCTGGGGTCCGGGAACTGTGGTTGTCATTGAGTTTGCCTTTCTGTGCGATGCGCACCTACCAGGTGCGCTTCGCTCCTGTGGTCAGTTCCTTGCCCCGATGCCGCCACTTCGGCTCTTTGTCGACGGTCTTGCCGGTGACATGGCGCAGATTGCGAATCACCGAGCCGTACAGGCCGGAGGCGGCCGTCGAGATCTTTCCGCCCGGAGGCTCGTCCATGAAGGGCATGAACTTGTCCGGGAAGCCCGGCATGGTGCATCCGATGCAGATGCCGCCGACGTTCGGACAGCCACCGACGCCGTTGATCCAGCCGCGCTTCGGCACGTTGCACTTGACGACCGGTCCCCAGCAGCCAAGCTTCACAATGCATTTCGGCGATCCGTACTCGGTCGCGAAATCGCCTTGCTCGTAGTAGCCGGCCCGGTCGCACCCCTCGTGCACTGTGTTGCCGAACAGCCACTGGGGTCGAAGCGCGTCGTCGAGAGGAATCATCGGCGCCTGCCCGGTGGCCATGTACAGCAGGTAGGTCAACGTCTCGGAGAGGTTGTCGCCCTGGATGGGGCAGCCGGGCACGCACACGATGGGAATGCCCGCCTTGCTCTTCCAGTCCCAGCCGAGGTAGTCCGGGACACCCATCGCGCCGGTCGGGTTGCCCGCCATCGCGTGGATGCCGCCGTATGTCGCACACGTGCCGACGGCCACGATCGCGGTCGCCTTCGGTGCCAGGCGGTCGAGCCACTCACTGGTGGTGATCGGCTGGTCGGTCGCGGGGTCGTTGCCGAACCCGCACCAATACCCCTCCTGATGAAGGTTCTCGTTGGGGATCGACCCCTCGACGACGAGCACGAATGGTTCCAGCTCGCCACGGTCGGCCTTGAAGAACCATTCGAGGAAGTCGTCCGCGCCGCCCGCCGGTCCGCATTCGAAGTCGATCAACGGCCAGTGCACCGCGATTTGCGGCAAACCGGGAAGTGCTCCGAGCGCGATCTCCTCGATGCTTGGTTGGGTGGCGCCTGTCAGTGCCACGGAATCGCCGTCACAACTGAGACCGGCATTGATCCACAGAACGTGGATCAGAGTGTCTTCCGCTTTTTTGGCAGCTTCACTTAGCATGCTTGCGGCTTTCCGGGACCGGGCTGTGGTCCCTGCGGCGCAGGAGTCGCCCTTCGGCCCACTTGCGCGTCGCTAAGTTTCGGTCTACTCCCGCTAAAGTGTGTTGTCAATCACATCTCAGCGACGGCCACAGGCAGTTCACTTGCGCGCGCGTCAATCCACTGGTACCAGACATCCATTCCATCCCCCTTGGTAGCCGAGACGGGGACGATCTCGACGTTCGGATTGACCGAACGCGCGTGCTGCGCGCAGAGATCGAGGTCGAAATCGACGTAGGGCAGCAGGTCGACCTTGTTGATGAGCACCAGTCCCGCCGCGGCGAACATGTGCGGATACTTCAGTGGCTTGTCGGTTCCTTCGGTCACCGAGATGACAACGACCTTGCTGTGCTCGCCGAGGTCGAAGAGCGCGGGGCAGACCAGGTTCCCCACGTTCTCGATGAACAGCAACGAATCGCTGTCGGGTTCCAGGGTGTGAAGAGCCCGCTCGATCATCCCGGCGTCGAGGTGGCAACCCGCGCCGGTGTTGACCTGCACCGCGCGCGCTCCGGCGGCGGTGATCCGGTCGGCGTCGAGCAGCGTCTCCTGATCACCTTCGATCACCGAAACCTGACGCTGCGAGCCCAGGCGGCGAATGGTGCGCTCGAGCAGGGTCGTCTTGCCCGCGCCCGGTGAACTCGTGATGTTGAACGCAAGGATTTTGCGCTCGGCCAGCCACTGCCGGTTCTGTTCGGCCAGCACGTCGTTCTTGGCGAGAACCCGCTGCTCCAGGGAGATGGTCTCGGTGTGGGGGTGTTCGTGGTCGTGAGGATGGGTGTGGGGATGGGTGTGGCCATTCCCGGACTGCGGCTGTCCGCTCTTCGCGCGAGCGCTCATCGCCGTGATGGTCGCACCGTCGTCACCGCAGCCACATGTTGCGCACATGTTCAGCTCACTTCCATCGAGAGGATCTTCAGGTCCCGGCCGGCGAGCACGTCGACATCGGCACTGCCACAGGGGCATAACAGGATCAGGTCGTTCAGCTCGAAGCCGATGCCGCAGCTGCGGCACCGTGCCTCACCGGGACGCATGTCAACCTCGAGGCTGGCGCCGTCGGCGACGGTGCCCTCGGTCGCCAGTTCGAAGCAGAACTGCATCGAGTCGGGCACGACCGCGCACAGTGCGCCGACCTCCAGCCTGACGCTGTGCACCCGTCGACCGGCGGCGTGTTCGCACACCGCGTCGACAACGCTCTGCGTGATCGCCATTTCGTGCACAGTGTGCCCCTCGTTGGGCCGGATGACCCCACGATAGGACCGCCGGAGACAAGCGGTCCAGTGTTCGGGCTAAGGGGTCACTCCGGCGACTACGCGGCGCAGGAACTCGATCTGGTCGGCCCTGGCCTTGGGGTCGTTGTACATGTCGAAATGGCCGTATGGGTAGCGAAGTACTTCGCCGCGGGGCGCGCGCTCACCGGCCTTGATTGCGGGCGCCGGCGGGGTGGTTGCGTCTTTGTCACACACACAAACCAGCAGCGGCATCTTGAGTTGCGGTGCTTTCACTGCTGGTCGATAAAGGGCAATTCTGACTGCGACCCGAGCACTCACTTCATTGCGCCGCAGGGAATTTGGTTGGATCAACGCTTCGAAGCCGGGTTTGGCCTCGGGGGCTGTCATCACGGCGAAAGTGCCTGGATCTCCGACGGCCGGGATGAGGTACGGCGAACGTCCCAGCCACGCGCCGATCTGGTCTCGGAGTCCTGAATACGTCGCCAGGACGACGTTCTTCAGCGGCATGAACGCCAAGGTGGGTATGCCGTCGGTGAACGGTGCCTGAGCGATGACCGCCGCGAGGTCTGGGTCGGTGGCGGCCAGGGCGAGCACGTGGCCACCGCTGAACGACGTGCCCCAGGCGACGATGCGCGCGGGGTCGACGCCGTCGAGTCGACGTGCGTACGCCACGACTGCGCGGTAGTCGTCGATTTGGCGATTGATGTCGAGCAGTTGGCGGGGTTCGCCGGTCGAAGCGCCGAAGTGCCGGTAGTCGAACAGGATGACGGCGAATCCGGCGTCGCGGAACGCTTCCGCATAAGGGGGCAACCCGTCGTCTCGGGTGCCGGAGAATCCATGCGCCATGACGACGCACGGCACGTCCCCTTCCGTCGGCTCAGGCCGGTAAAGGTATGCGGCGAGCTGCTCGCCTGCCGACGGAATGCGAATATCCTCTGCGACGGCCATGCCCCGAACCTATCGCTGTGATCAGCTCTTTTGTCGAGAATCTCTGATGCGCTCGGGACGACACGCGGATGTTCGGCGTGTCAGCTTGAATCGAACAGGTGTTCGTCTACTGTGGGCGGCAGCGCGGGATGCTGGTCACGCCGACTTGTCGGTACCGACCTCTAGCGTCACGGCCAACCGATCGAAACACGATCACGCACGAGGATGGAGACCAACCCCATGGCGCAGGCCCCTGACCGCGAGAAAGCCCTCGAACTGGCGCTCGCACAGATTGAGAAGAACCACGGAAAAGGCTCGGTGATGCGGCTCGGCGACGAGGTCCGCCAGCCGATCTCCGTCATCCCCACCGGCTCGATCGCCCTGGATGTGGCGCTCGGCATCGGCGGCCTCCCGCGCGGCCGGGTCGTCGAGATCTATGGACCGGAATCCTCGGGTAAGACCACCGTCGCGCTGCATGCGGTCGCCAACGCCCAGGCCGCCGGCGGCATCGCCGCGTTCATCGACGCCGAGCACGCGCTGGACCCGGAGTACGCCAAGAAGCTCGGTGTGGATACCGACTCGCTGCTGGTGTCCCAGCCCGATACTGGTGAGCAGGCGCTGGAGATCGCCGACATGCTGATCCGCTCCGGCGCGATCGACATCCTGGTCGTCGACTCGGTGGCGGCGCTGGTGCCGCGGGCCGAGATCGAAGGCGAGATGGGGGACAGCCATGTCGGCCTGCAGGCCCGGTTGATGAGCCAGGCGCTACGCAAAATCACCGGCGCGTTGAGCAATTCGGGCACCACCGCGATCTTCATCAACCAACTCCGCGAAAAAATCGGAGTCATGTTCGGATGTATGTCCTATGGCACTCGCGTTCAATTGGCAGACGGCACCACTGAGAAAATCGGCAAGATCGTGAACCAGAAGATGGACGTCGAGGTGCTGTCCTACGACCCGGATACGGACCGGATCGTTCCGCGGAAGATCGCGAACTGGTTCAACAACGGACCCGCAGAACAGTTCCTGCAGTTCACGGTTGAGAAGTCGGGTGGCAACGGCAAGTCGCAGTTCGCCGCGACGCCCAACCACCTCATTCGCACCCCGGCGGGCTGGACGGAGGCAGGCGACCTCATCGTCGGTGATCGAGTGCTGGCGTCCGAACCGCATCGCCTCAGCGATCAGCAGTTCCAGGTGGTGCTCGGCTCGCTGATGGGCGACGGGAACCTGTCACCGAATCGCCGCGACCGCAACGGTGTTCGGTTCCGGCTGGGGCACGGCGTCAAGCAGGTCGAGTACCTGGAGTGGAAGACGGCGCTGATGGGCAACATCAAGTGCTCGGTCAGCGAAAACGCCAAGGGCTCACGGTTTGTCGACTTCACTCCGTTGCCAGAACTCGCGGAGCTACAACGTGCGGTGTACTTGGGCGACGGCAAGAAGTTCCTCTCTGAGGAGTACCTCAAGGCGCTGACACCGCTGGCCTTGGCCATCTGGTATATGGACGATGGCGCGTTCACCGTCCGGTCCCAGGGAAAGCAGCAACGCACCTTGGGCGGCAGCGGCCGCATCGAGATCTGCGTCGAGGCGATGAGCGAAGGGTCGCGGGTGCGCCTTCGTGACTATCTGAGCGATACCCACGGCCTGGATGTGCGACTCCGTCTGTCGGGTGCGGCCGGCAAGGCGGTGCTGGTGTTCTCCACTGCCGCCACAGCGAAGTTCCAGGAGCTGGTCGCGCCCTACATGCCGCCGTCGATGGAGTACAAGCTGCTACCGCGGTTCCGTGGCCAGAGTTCGGTGACGCCGCAGTTCGTCGAGCCCACCCAGCATCTAGTGCCGGCACGAATTCTGGATGTCCATATCAAGCCGCATACTCGGTCCATGAATCGCTTCGACATCACTGGCAACCGCACGAGAGCGCCGCGCCCGGCGACCGCTTCGTGACCTTCGACATCCCCGACGTGGGGCGGATCGGCCTGTCGATCTGTTACGACGGCAGCTTCCCCGAGACCTGCCGCGAGCTCGCCTGGATGGGCGCCGAGGTCGTCTTGCAGCCGAGCCTCACGACGACCAGCGACCGCCCCCAGGAGATCGTGATGGCACGCGCCAACGCGATCTTCAACCAGTTCTACGTCGTCTCGCTGAACGCGGGCTCGCCGGCCGGGCTCGGCCGCAGCGTGATCGTCGACCCGGAGGGCCTGGTTCGCCTCCAGGCCGGCGCCGGCGAGGAGCTCCTCACCGACGTCCTGGACCTGGACGCCGTGACCCGCGTCCGCGAGCACGGCACTGCCGGCGTCTCACGCCTCTGGGATCAGGCCGCGCGGAGCGGCTTGTGCGCTCGCCAGCCGCGAGAGCGCGAGCGCTCCGACAGGAGGCCGAAGTCGCGCAGGGCGATGTCGCCGTAGCCGCCGACGAGCAGCAGGCTGACGATGATGCCGGCGAGCCAGCCCGCGACGAGGAGGCCGCCGAAGCGCGGCGTGACGGCGACGACGAGGCCGGCGACGATCTCGACCACGCCGACGATGTGCATCGCATCGGCGGCGCTGCCGGGGATGATGTCGTTGAACTCGGTCGCCAGGTAGCGCGGTCCAGTCGTCGGTCAGGACCTCGGCGAACTTGTCGAGGCCGAACAGGATTGGCGCGACGGTGAAGCGATTCGCAGGATCAGTGAACGCCTGGGCGGCGGGGTCGCGGCGCAGGGCGTCGCGCGGTCGGGATGGGTACGCGGGTCGCGGTGACTGCTACTGACTGAGTGCTGCCTCCACTGCGGCGGAATTGGCGCCGCCACCGTGGGCGCTCTTGACGACCCGCGGCGTAAGGGCTCGCCTGGCCCCGGTCGCTAAGGAGACCTGATGACAGTGGCGGCTATCCTCGTCCTGGCGTGGAACGCGCCCGGCAGGCCCGTGGGCGCAGCCGCCCAGCTGGCGAGCGGCCTGAGGCGCGCGCCGAGGGCCGCGAGCGCGAGCAGGCGTCGCCCGGCTGCACGACCTGCTGCTGGCGCGACCCGCGTTCGAGCTGGGCCGGCGGCGGGCGGCGCTCTCGTACGTCCGCGGCGAGGAGCTCGAGGACCTCGCCATGCAGGCGGCCGACGACGCGCTCGTGGCGGTGCTGTCGAAGCTGGACGACTTTCGCGGCGCCAGCCGCTTCACGACCTGGGCCTACAAGTTCGCGCTGCTCGAGGCGGGGGTGAAGCTGCGCCGGCGCGCCTGGCAGGGACGGGAGGTGGTGCTCGAGCCGGAGGGCTGGGCCTGGTTCGCCGACGGCGGCCCTCGGCGCACGAGGAGCTCGAGAGCGGCCGAGCTGCTCGGCGCGCTGCGCGAGGCGATCGAGCGGCGCTGACGACCGCATCAGCGCCAGGTCTTCGTCGCGCTGGCGCTGAACGAGGTGCCGATCGACGTGCTGGCCGAGCGCCTCGGCACGACGCGTGGCGCGCTCTACAAGACACTGCACGACGCCCGCGCGAAGCTGCGCGGGGAGCTCGGGCGGCGACACAAAGTGAGCGATGAGCGAGCCGAACGAGCGCTGCGGCAGCTGCTCGGCGCCGGCCGGGATGGAGGTCAGCTGCGAGCGAGTGCTTCGAGCTGCTCGACGAGTACGTCGAGCTCGAGCTCCCGGCGCGCGACGCGGACGCGCGGTCCCGGGGCTGCGCGCGCACCTCGACGGCTGCCCCGCCTGCCGCGAGGATCACGAGAGCCTCCGCGCGCTCCTGTCCTGAGCAGCTAGGCGCCGAGTGGCGGGCGCGACAAATATGTACGGGGGAGGCCTTCCGGGGGTCAGCTAACGTGCCGGTGGATGCCGCTGGACCTGACGCTCTACGAGCAGCTGAACGGCTACGCCACGCGGCACGACGGCTTCGAGGACGTGCTGCGCTTCTTCGCGGTGGATGCCCAGGTCATCTTCCTCGCCCTCCTGGCTGTCCTCTTCTTCGCGCGCGGAAAGTACCGGAGCCGGAACGGGCGGCACGGCGTGGCGGCCGCCGGCTTCAGCGCCCTGCTCGCGCTCGGGGTCGCCCAGGTGGTCGGCCACCTGTGGGACAGGCCGCGGCCCTTCGAGGCGCATCCGGGCCATGCGCATCTGATGCTTCCGCCGTCCACTGACCCGTCATTCCCGTCGGACCACGCCACGGCGGCGTTCGCGATCGCCGTCGCCATCCTGCTGCGCCACCGCAAGGCGGGCGTGCTCGCCCTGGTGCTCGCGACGATCGTCTCGGTGTCGCGGGTCGCCCTCGGCACGCACTACCCGTCTGACGTGATCGGTGGCGCGCTGCTCGGCGGGACCTGCGCGCTGTTGCTCTGGACCCCGACGGTGCGGGCGCGGCTGCACGCGCTCGCGGACTGGGCCGGCGAGCTCTATGAGCGGCTGGCGATGCGCGCGATACGCCGTCCCGCCTAGCCCTCCCCGCTACTACATAGCTGACATGGAAGTCTAGAAACACTAGACTACTATGTATGCCTCGGAACGGAGCGTCCAGCTGGTCTTTTCTCACCAACCACGCCCAAGTGCTGCTCTGCATCGCGCATGACCCCGGCATCCGGCTGCGCGAGATCGGCGAGGCGATCGGGATCACCGAACGCGCCGCGCACCGCATCGTCGTCGAGCTAGCCGAAGCCGGCTACATCTCGCGCAAGCGCAACGGTCGACGCAACCAATACACGATCAAGCCCCACTTGCCCCTCCCCGACCCGCTCGTCCGCGAACCGAAGATCGGCGACCTCCTGGCCATCCTCGGCGGACCGCGACTCACCGAGACCAATGGCTAGCCCGATGCAAACACCAAAGGTGGCGGCATCCGCCTCGCCGAGCTCCCGATCGCACGAAGAGGGACGACGTCCGATTGCTGCGTTTTGGGACCACGTCCGATTGCTGCGCTTTTGGGCGTGGACGCGCCGATCGAAGGCGGCGATGCCGCTCTCGGGTAGCAAAGCGATCGGCCTGGCCCCGCGACCACGCGGCGCTAGTCGGCTGGCCGAACTGACTGCGGGTCTCGGCGACTTCGCGCGCCGCCGACACACGCTGATCACGGTCTTCGGCTCGCTGGCCACCGCGGCGATCCTGGCGTTCCTGCTCGCCGGGCGCCGCGATGAGTTCGCGGTCGCGCTCACCGGCGCCGCGGGGTGGGTGCTCGCCTTGACCGTGCTGCTGCAGATCGCCTCGCTGCTCGCGCGCAGTGAGGCGTGGCATCTGACCATCCAGGAGGCCGGCGGGACGGTCGACCGCCGCGTTCTCTATCGCGCGTCGAGCATGGGGGTGCTGGGCGGCCTGCTCAACGCGCAGGCGGCGGTCGCCGCGCGGATCGCCGCGCTGCGCCGCTCGTCCCCGGACGTCAGTCCGCGCGTACCGACGCTGATCGCCGCGGAGTTTCCGATCCTCGCCGTCGAGGCGGCGCTGGCCGCGCTGACGTCGTTCACCCTGGTGGGGCCGCTCGGCCTACCGTGGTGGCTGCCGCTCATCTGCCTTGCGGTAGTCGGGGCGGCAAGCGCCGGCCTGCGGCAGCTCGCCCTCTGGAAGGGCCGCGAGCTGTGGAGGGGGCTCGCCATAGTCCGCAGCCTGCCCAGCGGAAGCCGCCTGATCGGCTTCGTGCTGGTGGCCGTGTTCGCACAGATCTTGCGCAACTGGCTGCTGCTGCACGCAGTCGGTGTCAACGCCTCGTTCTTCGACGCCATCGCCGTGTTGATAGCGGTGGTGGCGCTCGCTCAGCTGCCGGTCGGACCCAGCGTCGGCGCCGCGGCCGCGGTGCTCATCCTCGGCAGCGACGGAGTGGCGGCGGCAGCGGCCGCCGGCGTGCTGATGACCGTGACCGGCACGGTCGGCGGACTGTGCTTTGCAGGCTGGGCCGGCGCCGACAAACTCTGGTCCGTCAGTCACCGGGCCACCCGCGCTGCTCAGGGTCGGACATCCGCCAACCCCACCGCCGACGTCGTCGAGCCACCAGAGCTCCCTTCGACAGTCACCTTGGGGGTGAGCGCTGAGGAGGACTGAACCGAGTTCTCCACCCCAGAGAAGAGAGTTGGACACATTATGTTCGCGACGATCGGACGCTACGAGTCGATCGACAACGCCCGCGCCGATGAGCTCGTCAAGAAGGCCGACGAGACTTTCGTGCCCAGCCTGCGGGAGCTGCCGGGCTTCAGTGGCTACTACCTCATCGATACCGGCAACGGCGTCATGAGCTCGATCAGCGTCTTCGACACGTCCGAGCACGCCGACGAGTCCACCCGCGTCGCGTCGACCTGGGTGCGCGAGCAGAAGCTCGAGCAGGTACTGCCGAACACGCCGAAGGTCACCACCGGCGAGGTCGTCGTCTCGAGCGAGCCCGTCACGGCGTAAGAGCTGCTCCACGGACTCACCCGCAGCAGAGAAGGCCCGCGTCAGCGGGCCTTCTTTCGTTCCCCCGTCGCCCTGCTTGTACGGATGGGGTGAACAATCATCGACCCGTGTCCGGGATTCTGGGAGTGTGGTCAGTGGAGTCGTTCGCCGCGTCGCCGTAGCGCGACGGCCCTCGACGAAACTCGCCGCTCGTCGCCGCAATGCGACGGCCCTCAACGATTGATGGCCGACCCGACGACCGGAGATGGGGATGGCAAGCGTCGAAACCGCAACCGAGATCCGTCCGTTCCAGTTCGACCTTCCGACGAACGCACTGGAAGACTTGCGCCGGCGCATAGAGGCGGCGCGCTTGCCCTCAAAAGAGCTCGTCGAAGATCGGTCTCAGGGCGTGCAGCTGGCGACGATTCATCGAGCTCGCGACCTACTGGGCGACTGAGTACGACTGGCGCAAGGCCGAGGCGAGGTTGAACGCGTTGCCTCAGTTCACGACGGAGATCGACGGCGTGAACATCCACTTCATCCACGTGCGTTCGCCGCACGAGAACGCGCTGCCGCTGATCATGACGCACGGCTGGCCGGGCTCCGTCATGGAGCTGATCGACTCGGTCGGCCCGCTCACGGACCCGACCGTGCACGGCGGCGGCGAGAGGATGCCTTCCATCTTGTGCTGCCCTCCCTGCCGGGGTACGGCTTCTCAGGCGAGCCGGTCGAGGTCGGCTGGGATCGGGCGGACCGCACGAGCCTGGGCCGCGCTCATGGACCGCCTTGGCTACACCCGCGACGTGGCCCAGGGCGGCGACGTGGGCGCCGGCGTCACCGACGTGATGGGCCGCCAGGAACCCGAAGGCCTGATCGGCATCCACACGAACCTGCTCGTGCCGGCGCTTGGCGGCGCCATGCCGACCGACACCGCCGAGGAACGCGCCGCGGCCGCGCAGATCGACACCTTCCAGCAGTCCGGTAACGGCTACTTCGTCGAGATGGCCACCCGGCCGCAAACGATCGGCTACGCCCTGCTGGATTTACGGTCGCCTGGCGGCCTGGATGGTCGACCACGACACGGACAGCTACTACAAGATCTCCCGCGCCTTCGTCGACGGGCAGCCCTCGGGCAACCTCACCCGGGACCACATCCTCGACAACATCACGACGTATCGGCTGACCGGCACCGGCGCCTCCGCAGCCCGGTCGTACCGGAGGCCTACGGGCCTGACGCACCCGCCGCGGGCCGCGAGCCTCTGCCGCCGTCCTCGATTCCGGTCGGGTTCACCACCTTCCCCGGCTAGATCTGGCGGACTCCGCGCAGCTGGGCCGAGAAGGCCTATCCCAACCTCACCTACTTCAACGAGGTCGACAGGGGCGGCCACTTCGCCGCCTGGGAGGAGCCGGAGCTCTTCTCCGAGGAACTACGCGCCGCGTTCGCGTCGGTTCGCTGAGTGCCCAAGTCCCCTACCAAGGAGGTCCTCGACGACTACCACGAGCATCCTGCCTGACGTCGGGATCGAGCTTCGCGAGGGTTACGCCGAAGTCGGCGATGTGAACTTGCATTACGTCGAGGCAGGTGACGGCCCCCTGGTCGTTCTACTGCACGGCTTCCCGGAGTTCTGGTTCGGGTCGGCGGCTACAGATCGCGCGCTGCTGGTAGCGGCCGGTTTTCGCGTGGTCGCCCCCGATACGCGTGGCTACAACCTCGTATCGAAGCCAGAGGGCTTCGAGGCCTACGCCGTCGACGTGCTCGCCGCCGACATCCGCGACCTCATCGGAGAGTCGGCGCCGAGTCCGGCGTCGTTGGTCGGTCACGACTGGGGCGGATCGATCGCATGGAT
>CAVRMG010000019.1:0-33259 GCA_963721495.1 uncultured Actinomycetota bacterium
GGATGCCGGGACCGGTCGTCGTCGACACGACAACCTTCTTCAGGTAGCGCCCCTTCGACGAGGACGGCTTGGCCCGCAGGATCTCATCCAGCGCGGCGCCGTAGTTCTCGGTCAGCGCCTTCTCGTCGAAGGACGCCTTGCCGATGACGAAGTGCAGGTTGGCCTGCTTGTCCACGCGGAAGTTGATCTTGCCGCCCTTGATGTCGGACACGGCCTTGGCGACGTCCGGGGTGACGGTGCCGGTCTTGGGGTTCGGCATCAGGCCACGCGGGCCGAGCACGCGGGCGATCTTGCCGACCTTGGCCATCTGGTCCGGGGTGGCGATCGCCGCGTCGAAGTCCAGGAAGCCGCCCTGGATCTTCTCGATCAGGTCCTCGCTGCCGACGATGTCGGCGCCCGCCGCGGTGGCCTCCGCAGCCTTGTCGCCGACCGCGAACACCGCGACGCGCGCGGTCTTGCCGGTGCCGTGCGGCAGGTTGACAGTGCCGCGCACCAACTGGTCGGCCTTGCGCGGGTCGACGCCCAGCCGGATCGCGACCTCAACGGTGGCGTCCTGCTTCTTCGACGACGTCTCCTTGGCCAGCCGGACGGCCTCGATCGGCGGGTACAACCGATCCTTGTCGATCTTCTCCGCGGCTTCGCGATATGCCTTGCTGTTCTTGCTCATTCGTATCTCCTAATCAGAGTTGTGGTTAGAGTCGGGCCGTAGCTGGCCCTCCCACGGGATCGGTCGAACTACTCGACCGTGATCCCCATCGACCGGGCGGTGCCGGCGATGATCTTGGCCGCCGCGTCAATGTCGTTGGCGTTCAAGTCGTCCTTCTTGGTCTCGGCGATCTCGCGCACCTGATCCCATGTCACCTTGGCGACCTTGGTGGTGTGCGGGGTGCCGGAGCCCTTCTGCACGCCTGCGGCCTTCAGCAGCAGTCGCGCGGCGGGCGGGGTCTTCAGGTTGAACGTGAAGCTGCGGTCCTCGTAGACGGTGATCTCCACGGGGATGACGTTGCCGCGCTGGCTCTCCGTCGCGGCGTTGTACGCCTTGCAGAACTCCATGATGTTCACGCCGTGCTGGCCGAGCGCCGGACCCACCGGCGGGGCGGGGTTGGCCTGCCCGGCCTGGATCTGGAGCTTGATCTGCCCGATGACTTTCTTCTTCGGGGCCATGTTGTTGGTGTTCCTCTCTCGGTTCCTGCGGCTTGTGCACGCTTACCGGCGCTCAGCGCCGCTAACTGTGCACAAATCGCTTCTAGATCTTGGCGACCTGGGTGAAGGTCAGTTCGACGGGTGTTTCGCGGCCGAAGATGGACACGAGCACCTTGAGCTTCTGTTGTTCCGCGTTGACCTCGCTGATCGACGCCGGCAGCGTGGCGAACGGCCCGTCCATGACGGTGACCGACTCGCCGACCTCGAAATCGACCAGGATCTCCGGGCGTTCCAGCGTGGCCTCAGACGACGCGGCCGCACCGGACGTGCTCTTCGCGGGCTTCTTGGCGCTGGCGGGGGGCAGCAGGAACTTCACCACGTCGTCCAGCGACAGCGGCGACGGCTTGGACGTCGCACCGACGAAGCCCGTGACGCCGGGGGTGTTGCGCACCGCGCTCCACGACTCGTCGGTCAAATCCATCCGCACCAGGATGTAGCCGGGCAGCACCTTGCGGTTGACCTGCTTGCGCTGGCCGTTCTTGATCTCGGTGACCTCTTCGGTGGGCACCTCGACCTGGAAGATGAAGTCGCCGACGTCGAGGTTCTGCACGCGGGTCTCGAGGTTGGCCTTCACCTTGTTCTCGTATCCGGCGTAGCTGTGGATGACGTACCAGTTTCCGGGCCGGGCGCGCAGGTCCTTCTTCAGCGCGACCGCGGGATCCTCGTCCTCGTCTTCTACAGCGGCGGGCGCCTCGTCGGCGGCCGGTGCCTCGTCGGCGGCCGGTGCCTCATCGGCGGCCGGTGCCTCATCGGTGCCCTCGACGGACTCGTCGCTCACGGCGTCGACCGTCTCGGTCGCAGGGTCAGGGGTGGAGACGTCGACTGATGTCGTCGCCTCAGCGGCGCCGTTGTCCGACGTCGCCTCAGCGTCGTCGATCACGTCGGTCTCGGCCGAAGGCGTATCGCCCTCGAAGCTAGTCACTTGTCAGTCCTCTCAAAATTCTCATTCATTGCGTCGAGCGCTCATCGCCCAAATCCGCTCGTCAGCCGAACACCGCCATCACGAGCTTGGCCAGGCCCAGATCGACCAGGCCGATCAACGTCACCATGAACGCCAGGAAGACCAGCACCACGGTGGTGTAGCTGACCATCTGCTTGCGGTTCGGCCAGATCACCTTGCGCAGCTCGGCGACGACCTGCTGCATATAGGTCCAGACGAAGAGGAACGGGTTGCGCGAGGGGCCGTCGGCGCTCTTCTTGGCGGTCTTCTTCGCGGTGCCCGAACCGTTCTTGGTCGGGGCGGCCTTGGTACCGGTCTCCAAGTCGACAGCGTCGCTGACGTCCTCACCGGTCGCCGGGCGCCGCGACCGCTTGCCGCTGGGCCGGGCGGGCCGGGTCACGACGGCGCTGTTGCCGTCGTCGGCGTCGTCGACCCCTGCGGAGCCGGCACGATCACGCTCGTCGCTCACCGCATGCCTTTCGTCTGGTTGTCGTGGTCACCCTCCAGTGTCCACACCGTGTCGAGTATTCAGTTGAGCAGGGGCGACAGGACTTGAACCTGCAACCTGCGGTTTTGGAGACCGCTGCTCTGCCAGTTGAGCTACGCCCCTTCAGGGTGGCATTGCCGGCAGGCCCACCCGGTCCGGGGCTCACACAATTCGCGCGCTCCCCGTTCGGTCGATCTGAAACCGACGGACAGCGCGCTGGACTGGGAAAACCCCGAGTTACGAGTGTAGCGCGCCACCCGTGCGAGTTACTAATCCGCTATGAGACCGGCGTCGGCCGCCGCAGTGCGCACGACTTGGCCCGTCTCGGGGTCCCACTTCACCGAGATCGAGTGGTCGCCCTCGTGGCCCATCATCGTGGTGAACGCCTCCATCACGACCGTGCCGTCCTGTTCGGCGCAGACGTTGCGGGTCGTGACAATGTCGGCGCCGAACTTCTCGACCACGGACAGGATGTGCATGGTCCCGGTCAACACGTCACCGACCTTGATCGGCCGGTGGAAGTGGAACTTCTGGTCGACCTGGACGATCTGCATGGTCTCCAGGCCGACGTCGACGTGCTGGAAGAAGTGGTTCTGGATCATCACCGCGAAGATCGCGGCAAAGGTCAGCGGCGCGATGAGGGCGTCGTGGCCGAGTTCCGCGGCCGCGGCTTCGTCGACGGTGGCCGGCGCGGCCGACTTCACGGCCCTGGCGTACTGGCGGACCTGTTCGCGGCCCACGACGAAGGTGTCGGGGTACTTCCAGACCATGCCCTCGATGTTTGTTTTGAGAGGCATCGGTTACGCCAGCTTCGCTGTGGCAACGGCGCGGCCGAATATCTTCTTTCCCCCCGAGGTGGCCGTCAGGGCGATGGTCACCGACTTCGTTTCGGGTTCAACGGATTTCACACGTCCATTGAACACGATTTCGGCGCCGACGCCATCGTTGGGCACAGGGACCACGGCGGTGAACCGCACGTTGTACTCGGTGACCGCCGCGGGATCGCCGACCCAGGAGGTGACGTAGCCGCCGCCCAGCCCCATGGTGAGCATGCCGTGGGCGATCGCGGTATCCAGGCCGACCTGCTTGGCGATGTCGTCATCCCAGTGGATGGGGTTCAGGTCGCCGGACACGCCGGCATAGTTCACCAGGTCGCCGCGAGTCAGTGGGATCACCTTTTCGGGAAGCTGGTCGCCCACCTTCACCGAATCGAACTCACGCAGTGCCATCGCTGAAACCCTCATCTCCCTCTTCACCAGAACGACCCGCAAGGGTCGTGTAAGTCTCCTGCACGGTGTCACCGTTGTCGTTGGTGACGATGTTCTTGGTCACGATGATGTCGGTGCCGTGGGCCTGCCGAACGGAGTCCACGTACACGTCGCAGTAGAGCGTGTCGCCGGCATGGATCGGCTTGACGAACTTGATCACCTGATCCACCTGGACGATCTGCATATCCGTGACGCCGATGTTGGCGTTGGCGAAGAAGGCCGTCTGTGCCTGGTAGCCGAAGACCGAGATGAACGTCAGCGGCGCAGGAATCGAGGCGTGCCCGAGCTCCGCGGCCGCGGCATCGTCGTAATACGCCGGATCGTCGTTCTTCACCGCGACGGCGTACTCGCGGAGCTTCTCCCGTCCCACCACATAGTGGTCGGGGTAGCGAAAGTGCATCCCGACGATCTGCTGTGACAGCGACACAGTTGGTGGACCTATTCCGTCAACCGTGGGCAAACGCCCACGGGTTGGCGCGCGTTAGCGCGATTCCTTGTGCGCCTGGTGCTTGCCGCAGTTCGGGCAGAACTTCTTGATCTCGAGCCGGTCCGGGTCGTTGCGACGGTTCTTCTTGGTGATGTAGTTACGGTGCTTGCACACCTCGCACGCCAAAGTGATCTTCGGCCGTACGTCGGTACTGGACGCCACGTCAGCTTCCTCTTCCTGAAATAAATCTCTGTTGTTGTCTTGTAGCGATGGCCGGACTCGAACCGGCGACCTAACGATTATGAGTCGTTCGCTCTAACCGACTGAGCTACACCGCCATGGTCTGGCACCGAGGTCTGGGGGTTTCTCCCGTCGCTGCGCTCGCCCTGGTGTCCATCGAGCCCCCTAACGGAATCGAACCGTTGACCTTTTCCTTACCATGGAAACGCTCTACCGACTGAGCTAAGGGGGCCTGCACTTCTTTGAAGCCCGCCAGCCGTGCCGAGGGCCTTAAAGAGGGTACATTCTCGGAGTTTGGCTCGCCAAACCGTTGGTGAGGTTCGCCGAGACTGCGGCGAGATCGCGAAATCGCGCAACATCGCGATCTGTGCGCAGTTTCGGCGCGCGAAAAGCTGGATCAGGTTAGGACGGACCAATGACCGAACCCGGCGCCCCGCGCGTGGCCGTCTATCTCGACTTCGACAACATCGTCATCTCCCGCTACGACCAGACCCATGGTCGCAACGCGTTTCAAAAAGACAGAGCGGCCGGATTCCACAAACAACCGGGTCGCCTCACCGAGGCGACCGTCGACGTCGGCGCCATCATCGACTTCGCGTCGTCGTTCGGCACCCTGGTGCTGACGCGGGCCTACGCGGACTGGTCGGCCGACGTCAACGCCGAATACCAGGGTCAGCTCGTCGGCCGCGCCGTCGACCTGGTTCAGCTGTTCCCCGCCGCGGCATACGCCAAGAACGGGGCCGACATCCGACTGGCGGTGGACGCCGTCGAGGACATGTTCCGGCTGCCGGACCTGACACACGTCGTCATCGTCGCCGGAGACTCCGACTACATCGCCCTGGCCCAGCGCTGCAAGCGCCTCGGCCGCTATGTCGTCGGCATCGGGATCACCGGTTCGATCAGCCGGTCGCTGACCGCCGCCTGCGACGAGTTCGTCACGTACGACGCGCTGCCGGGCGTTCCCGCTCTCGAGCCGAAAAGCAAACCACGCAAGAGCAAGGCGGCCGACGCCGACCAGGAGCCCGACTCCCCCGACGCCCAGGCCACCGCCACCGCACTGCTGGAGCGGGCGCTGCGGATCGGCCACGAGAAGGACGACGCCGATTGGCTGCACAACTCCGCGGTCAAGGCTCAGATGAAGCGGATGGACCCGTCGTTTTCCGAGAAGTCGCTGGGATTCCGCTCGTTCAGCGACTTCCTGCGCTCGCGCAGCGACATCGCCGAGCTCGACGAGAGCAGCACCACCCGGATGGTGCGGCACCGCGACGGCGCTGAATAGTCTTGAGCCATGACGGACCGCCTGTACTTTCGCCAGCTGCTCGCCGGTAGGGATTTCGCGGCAGGCGACATGATGGCGCAGCAAATGCGCAACTTCGCCTACCTCATCGGTGACCGCGAGACCGGCGACGCCGTCGTCGTGGACCCCGCCTACGCCGCGGGCGATCTGGTCGATGCGCTCGAGGCCGACGGCATGCACCTGTCGGGCGTGCTCGTCACCCACCACCACCCCGATCATGTCGGCGGGTCGATGATGGGCTTCGAGCTCAACGGTCTCGCCGACCTGCTGGAGCTCAAGAGCGTGCCCGTCCACGTCAATTCCCTTGAGGCGGATTGGGTTTCACGCGTCACCGGAATCGCCGGCAGTGAGCTGACGACGCACGAGCACGGCGACGTGGTCAAGGTCGGCGACATCGACATCGAACTTCTGCACACCCCCGGGCACACGCCGGGCAGCCAGTGCTTCCTGCTGGACGGCCGGCTCGTCGCGGGTGACACGCTGTTCCTGGAAGGGTGCGGCCGCACCGATTTTCCCGGCGGCGATGCCGACGAGATGTTCCGCAGCCTGCAGGCCCTCGCGCAGCTATCCGGCGATCCGACGGTGTTTCCCGGCCACTGGTATTCGCTCGAACCCAGCGCCACGCTGTCGGAGGTCCGGCGCTCCAATTACGTGTACCGCGCGAGCAACCTTGATCAGTGGCGCATGCTGATGGGCGGCTGACCCGAAACGGCGCAGAAGTTGCTTCAGCAAAAGTCGCCGGGGTTCGCAGACCTGCGTTATTCTCCCGTTGCTCAGCGTCTGCGCGGCGCGTGATGGGGAGGACCCGACTCGATGACGACACCACCCACGCCCGCTGGCTGGTATCCCGACCCCGACGGCTCTGGCGGCCAACGGTATTGGGACGGCAACATCTGGACCGAGCACCGGTCCCCCGCCGCGCCTGCGGCGCCGCCTCCCGCACCCGCTGAGCCCTCCGCGCCGGCTGAGCCTGGCCCCTCGTGGGAGCCCGCGGCCAGCGACGAGCAGACGTCGATCGTGCGGCTGAGACCCATACCCACCGATGCGCCCACCGGCGGCGCTCATCGCAAGCCCGACCCTGAGCCCGAGCCCGAGCCCGAGCCCGAGCCCGAGCCCGTGGCGGAGCCTGAGTCCCCGATATATACGGGGACGACCGAGCCGGTGACCGAGACGTTCACGCGCAATATGCCGTTTTTCACGCCCGACGCTCCGTCATTCACGCGCGACGCACCGTCGTCCGCGCCATCACCCGACGCTCCGTCGTTCACGCCCGACGCTCCGTCGTTCACGCCCGACGCTCCGTCGTCCGCGCCATCGCCCGACTTCCCCTCAAACCCGCCGCCGGCATACCCGTCGCAGGCCGACTATTCGTCGTCTGGCTTCCCGTCGCAGGCCGACTATTCGTCGTCTGACTATCTCGTCGTCTGGCTTCTCGTCGGCTGACTACTCGTCGGCTCCCCCCTCGCCAGGCCCGTTCCCATCGGCGCCGCTGTACGACTTCACCGCACCGGAGGCCAAGCCGCCGAGCCGCAACCGCAGCCTCGTGACGCTGTACCTCGCTGCGTGCGCGGTCTTGCTGGCCGTGCTGGTGGGTATCGCGATCTACGGGTTCGTGATCAAGGAGGCCCCCGCGGTACAGATCGCCTCACCCGACACAGGCACCACAACCAAAGCGTCCGAATCGTCGGAATCTCCGTCCGCGACCAACGGCCCCGGGTCATCCGCGACCCCGACGGAGTCACCGACGGCGCCCCCCGCGACTGCGGGCGCCACCGACGGCCCACTGTCATTCACCGTCCACGGCATCGAGGTCAGGCCGACCGTCGTCATGTCGGACGCACCGCTGGAGAAGACCGCGGTGGGCGAGTACATCGTCGTGCACATGACCGTGACCAATGTCGGCACCGATCCCGCGTCATTCGTCGGCACGTTCCAGACGCTCCACGCCGGGGGCACCACCTACCCCCTGGATGACGAGGCAACGGCCTACCTCGCGGGCACGCTCGCAGACCTCGAGCCGGGTGCCTCGGCCGACGTCTCCATCGCCTTCGACGTGCCGCCGGGCACGCCGGCCGAAACCATTGAGCTGCACGCCGATCCGAGCACCCCCGGCATCCAGGTTCCGTTGTCGTAGTTTCGAGCGTTCTTCATCGTCGACTTCGTCTGGCTGCCCAACTGGCAGCAAACGGTCGACACCTTCAAAGACATGATGGGCACCCCGCGCATATGGGGTGCATGCAACCGATCCCGCAGCAGAATTCGCTATTTGATCATGAACCCGCAGGAAAACGCCGGAACAGTAGTGGAATCCGCATAGACATCCGGGCGTCTGCCGCGCAAACTGGATGAAACGTTAATAAAGCCTGTTGGGGGTTCGGCGTGAAGAAGCTTGTCCTGTGCTTCGACCGCACCCGCCGATATCCGAGGCCGGAAACCACGAATGCGGCACGTCTCTTCCACATGCTCGACACTGCGGACGGGCAGTTTGACTGGTATCACCCTGGGGTTCGGATGCCCGACCGCCGCGGCAGGTGGAGCATGTTGCGGTGGCGAGAGTCGGCCGCCGACGACGCCCGCGCGGCGATCGCCGAGGCGTACGAGTTCCTCGTCGATCGGTGGGAGCCCGGCGACCGCATCTTCATCTTCGGTGGGGGCCGCGGCGGGTACTGCGCGCAGACTCTGACCCGGCTACTGGCCACCGTCGGTGTATTGCCCGATCTCAGGGACTACGTCCTCGCGGCCTACTCCATGCCGCGCACCAACCGCACACGGCAAGACTGGGATCGGGTGACGCACGTCGCCTCTCAACTGGCTGAGCAACGCCAAATCAGCGTTCCCGTATGGTTTCTGGGCCTCTGGGACGCCGTGAAGATCCCTGGCTTCACGCGCCGGACGATGCCCGATCCCATGCCCAACGTCGTCACGGGCCGCCACGCTGTCGCCATCGACGCCCTGCACGGCGAGCGCCTGGTCGCGTCTGCATCCGATCGCATCGAGGAGGTCTGGTTCCGCGGGGCCCACTGCGATGTCGCCGGCGGGCCGGGCGCCTGCCGGCCCCTTGCCGACATCACGTTCGACTGGATGCTGGACGGCGCGGTCCGGGCCGGTCTCGCGGTCTCGTGGGCGTGCAGGCGGATCGCGCCTGCGCCGAGTCAGCTCGAGGCGCTGACCGAGACCGCGCACACGGTGTCCATGCGCAAGCTGCCCGACAGCGCGGCGCTGCACGCCAGCGTGGACATGTACCTGCGCGAGCATCCGACGTACTGGCGGCGACTGCCCGCCCAGGTGGTCTGGTCAGACCTGGAATGGTCGGCCCGCAGCGAGCGACTGATACCCGCGAAATCGACGCCGGCACGCGTGGCGGAAAAGACGAAAGTGGCCGCGGCCGCATCCTGAAACGTCGTCGTTCCGCCAACATGGCGAGCCCGCGAAGTCGACGACTTCAGCACGTTTGGTGCAAATCTCGTTGGGAACTCCTGTCTCTGCCTAACCACTGTGCAGGACTTTCTAGCAAATGAACGCGAGTGCAAATTCGCTCATGGTGTAGTTGCGGCCGGACCGTGATATACACCGGTGCGTGAAAAGGGTCGAACTCCGAGCGCTGAGCGTGACCGACATATCAACGAGCGGGTGGACTGCCCTCGCCGCGTGGGTGGCCGTGCTGGTGCTCATCGCGGCGTTGGTGTACGCGTGGCGGGCCTATCGGCGAGCCAGGGAAGACGCCGACGAACTGCTGCAGCCGAACGTGGCGATGTTCATGGAGCCCGCTGCGAACGACTGGCATCTCGTCGAGCTCGTGGTGAAGAACTTCGGTCAGACGCCGGCATACGGCATCCGGTTCGACTGGGCCCATGCCCCGACCGTGGGCAAGTACGAGACCGTTTACGAGGACCGGTACGTCGACATCGTGCCGCTGAACCTTCCGGCGGAGATCCCATACCTGGCGCCGTCACAGGAGTGGCGGATGGTCTGGGATTCGGCGCTGGATCGCCGCGAGTTGGGCGAGACGATCGCGTCGCGTTTCGACGGCGCGGTCACCTACTCGAACCAGCCCAAGGACGCGCAGGTATCGAAGCGCTCCCGGCGGCAGTTCAAGTCGACGGCCGTATTGGACTGGGCGACACTGCATCCCGTCGAGCGCCTGAAGCTGTTGACCACCCACGACCTCGCGCGGCAGGAGAAGCAAAAGCTGGAGCTGCTGCGAAACCTGCTGACGTACTACCACTACGCGGCGAGCGAGAGCCGCGAGGAAGTTCTGCGCAGCGAGATCAACCGCGTCCGCAACGCCGCCGACCGGATGCGGGAGCGTCTGAACGACGCCGAGTTCAGCGCGCTCGGGTCCAAGGCACCGGAGTTCAACGCACCCACAGAGGACCTCAACCCACCGCCCGCGATCCAACGCAAGCCGTCGCCGCTCGACCTCCTGGTCAACGCGCCGCGGGAGAACCCGGGCGACCTTCCCGGTGACGACCACCGCGGCAGCGGTGTGGACTACGACGACGACGCCCACACCCAGGTGATCAACGGCCGGCACCGGCAAAGGTTCGACTAGAGGACCCGGCGCTACTTCCAGACGGCGCCGATGCCGACCTCCCACAGGCCGAGCTTGGGCACACCGTTCCTTGGCGCTTTGCGGCGCTTCGTGGTTCGGCGATCGGAATCCAGGTGTTCGGCGGAGCGGTTTCGTTTCGCGCGCATGATGGCCCCTTCTTTGGTGAGCCCGGCAACCCCTCGCTGCCGGGCTGAGGCAAAGTTATGACCGCTGCACCTCGGCGTCGTGCGTAGCCGACTACCCCAGTCGACGCGTCCGATTCGGCGGGCATGTGAGGCTTGGCTTTCGTAGCGACGTTACGTAACATCGATCTGATTCCTCGACGCACTCAAAGGAGAGGCGATGACCAGCACGGTTGGCTATGAGCTCAACGATTCTGTCGCGACGATCAGCATGGACGACGGCAAGGTCAATGTGCTCGGTCCGGACATGCAGGCCGCGATCAACGAGGCGCTCGACCGCGCCGAGAAGGACTCCGCGAAAGCCGTCGTTCTCACAGGCAACGAGCGTGTGTTCAGCGGCGGCTTCGACCTCGCGGTGTTTCAGTCCGGCGATGCGAAAGCGGCGCTGGGCATGTTGGCCGGCGGCTTTGAACTGTCACTGCGCTGCCTGACGTTCCCGGCCCCGGTGATCATGGCGGCGACGGGCTCGGCAATCGCAATGGGCTCGTTCCTGCTGCTGTCGGGAGACCATCGGGTGGGGCAGCCGAAGACGAAGTGCCAGGCGATCGAGGTGGCCATCGGCATGACGATCCCGATCGCGGCGATCGAGATCATGCGGATGCGCCTGACCCCTGCGGCCTTCCACCGCGGCGCCGCCCTGGCGTCGATCTACTCCGGCGACGAGGCGATCGCCGCGGGCTGGCTCGACGCGATCGTGGACAAGGGCGACGTTCTCGCCACTGCCCAGGAGGCGGCCGCCGAGGCGGCGAAGCTGCACACAGGTGCGCACGTGGCGACCAAGCTCAAGGCCCGCGACTCCGCATTGAAGGCCATCCGGGCCGGAATCGACGGGCTGGCAACGGAATTCAGTCTCAGCTAGGGCGCTGACATGCCCAGGGCAAAGCAACGCACGCCCGAGCTTCGGGACCACCTGCTGGAGGTGGCGATCGCGACGCTGGCCGAGGAGGGCATCGCGGGCTTCACGACGCGTCGGGTGGCCGAGCGGGCGGGCACGTCGGTGCCCGCGGTCTACGAGTTGTTCGTCGACAAGGCCGGCCTGGTGCGCGCGATGTTCTTCGAGGGCTTCCGGCTGCTGGGGTCCGAGCTGGCCAAGGTGCCCGTGACCGAGGATCCGCTGGCCGATCTCGAGCGTCTGGTGCCGGTGTTCCGGTTGTTCTGCCGGGCGTATCCGAGGCTGGCGCAGGTGATGTTCTCGCGGCCCTTCGCCGATTTCGAGCCCGGGCCCGACGAGTTGGCGGCAGGCGCGTCGGTGCGGGAGGTGTTCATCGGCCGGATTCAGCGGTGCGTCGAAGCGAGGCTGCTCTCTGGCGATGTCGCCGACATCGCGCACGTGCTGCTCGCCCTGGCGCAGGGGTTGGCCGTCCAGGAGTTGGGCCGGTGGCTCGGGCCGTCGGGCCCGTCGGTCGAGCGGCGGTGGAGGCTCGGGGTGCAGTCGCTTCTCGCGGGGTTCGCAGCCGGCTGAGGGCCGTCGGCAGGTGCGTCGGGCCGCGAAATCCACGTTTTGCAGGCGTCTACTCGAACTTTCGCTGCAAAACGTGGATTTCGGTGAGGAGTGCGGTCGCCGCCGAACTTGGGGCAATTGCCCCATGTGCCTCGCCGTGGGCCGTCAACAAATGATGACGGCATGAAAACAACACCCCAGGTCGCCGCCGAGGCGACAAAGTACTTGCCCCTCCCCGACGGAGACGACGAGCGTGTCGTCGGCTTCGGCGTGATGGGCCTGCCGTTCGCCAACGGGCACTACCTCGCGTTCCGCGACTTCCCCGAGACGTCCTTCTCCCCCGCCTATCGGTCGGTGTGGCATCGCACCCCGGACGGCGTGTGGACGTTCTACGCGACCACTCCGGGCCCGCAGAGCTGCTCGCGCTACTTCAGCTCGGCCACACCCGTCGACCCCGTGGTCTGCGGCATCACGTCGCGCTGGGTCACGCCGTGGTCGCTCGCCATTTCCATTGACGGCGTGCTGGATTGGCGTGTCGACATCACGTCCACGCCGGCGACGCGACTGATGAGCGTCATCGGATCTCAGATACCCGCAACAGTGTCGAGGAGCCGCAGAGCGCTTGCCGCGATGAGTCCCGTCGTCGGTCCTCTGCTCGGCATCGGCAAGATCAAGCTGACCGGCAACCTGCCCAACGGCCAGGAGTTCCGCATCGCGCCCAGACGCGTATGGGCGGTGGCCGACTCGAGCGCCGTCGTGCACGGCGAGGACCTCGGTCCCGTCGGACCCCATCCCGTGCAGGGCAACCTCGCGGACTTCCAGCTGCCTCAGCGCGGCATCTGCGTCGTCGCACAGGGCCGTTTCGAGGCATTCGACGTCGCCCGGCATCGCGACGGCGACCGTCTTGACCTATCCAGCTGACCCGGCGATGACAACAGCGCAGAATCGGCACATGCCTTCCCGACAGGCGGCGCCAGACCTTCCGACACGCGCGGAGGTGCTGGCGGCGCTGTCGGTGGCCATCGATCTCGGGCTGGGGCAGCCCGCCGAGCACATGCTGCGGTCGGCGTTGATCGCGACGCGGATCGCCGACCGCGTGGGTCTTGCGCCGTCCCAGCGCGATTGCATCTACTACGCGACGCTGATCATGTGGATCGGCTGTCATGCCGACTCTCACGAGTACGCGCGGTGGTTCGGCGACGACATCGCGGTGCGCCGCGGCTCCTACCTCGTCGACTGGTCCGGGCTGCCGTATCAGCGCTTCCTGCTGGCCAACGTCGGCCGCGGCGAGTCGCTGCTGTCGCGCCTGAAGACGGTGGCGACGCTGTATGCCAATGCGCGAGGCCATATTTCGCAGCTCATCCACTCCCACTGCACGTCGGCCGCACTGCTGGCCGAACGGATCGGGCTGTCGGCGGATGTGCAGACCGCGCTGCGCTTTACGTTCGAACGCTTCGACGGCGGCGGCCTGCCTGCCGGTGCGTCGGGCGACGCGATCCCGATCGAGATGCGCGTCGCCCAGCTGGCCGACATGGTCGAGGTGCATCAGCGCGAGTACGGCGTCGAGGGCGCGGTAACGATGGCGCGCAGCCGGCGGGGCGGGCAGTTCGATCCCGCGGTGGTCGACGCATTCGTCGCCGACCCGGAGGGCGTGCTGGCGGTGCCGTCGGCGGGAGACGTGTGGGCCACGGCGCTGCAGCACGCACCCGACCGCGCCACCCGGCTGGACGGGCCGTCGCTGGACGCTCTGCTGCTGGCGCTCGGCGACTTCGTCGACCTCAAATGCCCCTTCACCCTGGGGCATTCGCGGGCGGTGGCCCAGCTCGCCGCCGACGCGGCTGAGACCGCCGGGCTGGACCACGATGCGGTGGCGCTGACCCGCAGGGCGGCGTGGGTGCACGACATCGGCCGCATCGGGGTCTCCAACCAGATCTGGTCCAAGTCGGGCGGTTTGACGATGGCGGAGTTCGAGCGGATCCGGCTTCACCCGTACCTGTCCGAGCGCATCCTGTCCCGGGTGCCGGGCCTGAAGGACGTCGCGGCCGTGGCCGCCAATCATCACGAATACCTTGACGGCTCCGGATATCCGCGGGGGCTGGCGGCACGGCAGTTGACCATGCCCGACCGGCTGTTGGCGTGCGCGGTGAGCTATCAGAGTGCGCTGGAGCCGCGGCCCTACCGTGAGCCGCTGGGGCCTGCGGGTGCGGCGCGACGATTGCGTGAACGCGTTCGCGCGGGGGAACTGGACTCGGTGGCTGCCGACGCCGTGCTGCACGCCGCGGGTCACGCATCGGACAAGCCGAAGGTGCGGCCGCACGGGCTCACCGCGCGCGAGGTCGAGGTGCTTCGACTCGTGGCGCAGGGCGCCAGCAACAAGGCGATCGCGGCCAAACTCGTGCTGAGCGAGAAGACGGTCCGCAATCACGTCGAGCGGACGTACACGAAGATCGGTGTCTCGAACCGGATCGGAGCGAGCATGTACGCGCTTGAGCACGGGCTGGTGAGCCAGGAAATGTGAGGCATTCGCCTCATGATTTGAGGTGGGCCGCCGCCGGACGATGGAGTCATGAATCGTTTCCTCGCAATCAGTTACGGCGCGTTCAGCTATGTCCTGTTCCTCGTCGTCTTCGTCTACGCAATCTTGTTCGTCGGCGGCATCGCGGTGCCGCGCAGTGTCGACGACGCTGTTTCCGCGTCCCCACTTCAGGCCGTCGCCATCGATCTCGCGCTGCTGACGCTGTTCGCGCTCCAGCACAGCGTGATGGCGCGGCCGGCGTTCAAGCGGTGGTGGACCCGCTACGTCCCCACCGCGATCGAACGCAGTACCTATGTTCTGCTGGCGAGTCTGGTTCTGGCCCTGCTGCTTTGGCAGTGGCGGTCGATTCCCGCCGTGGTCTGGGAGGTGTCGTCAACCCCGGCGCGGCTGGTGGTGTGGGCGCTGTTCTGGCTCGGCTGGGGCATTGTGTTGGCGTCGACGTTCATGATCAGCCACTTCGAGCTGTTCGGGCTGAGGCAGGTGTTCGCCGTGTGGCGGGGCCAGCCGCAGCCCGAGACCGGCTTCCGCACGACGCTGTTCTATCGGGTCGTGCGACATCCGCTGAACCTGGGCTTCATCGTGGCGTTCTGGGCGGCGCCGACCATGACGGCGGGCCATCTGCTGTTCGCGGCGGTCACGACCGGGTGGATCCTGCTAGCGATGCAGTTGGAGGAACGCGACCTCGTCGCGGCGCTCGGCACGCGGTACGTCGAGTACCGGCGGCGGGTTCCCATGCTGATCCCGACGCTTCGCAAGCGCGACACTGACATGATGGTGGAGTGACGGACGTCCGAGGCCGAGTGTGGCGAGGCGGCAAGCCGCAAGACGATTTCGAGTTCGCCTCCATCTCGGACTACCTCGGCGAGGACGACGCCCTGGTGTGGTGCGACATCTACGACCCCGACCACGCGATCCTCAAGGACCTGGCCGGCGAACTCGAGCTCGACAGCTGGGCGGTGGAGGACGCGATCGCCGATGCGGAACGCACCAAGGCCGTCGTCTACCGCACGCACACGTTCTTCACCGTCTACAGCGTGACGATCAAGGACCCTGCGCCAGAAGACGACTCCGAGTCGGCGCTGGACATTCACCGCATCTCGGGTTTCGTGCTGCCGAGGGGACTGATCACGGTCCGGCTGTCGCCGCATTTCGACATGGATTCCGTGTCACAGCGTTTCGACGAGCTGGGTGGCCAGGAGCACGGCGTCGGTGCGCTGGTGCACGGACTGCTCGACGTCATCGTCGACGGCCACTTCGAGGCGGTCCAGTGGCTCGACGACGCTATCGAATCCGTCGAGGACGACCTGTTCGGCAACAATCCGCGAAGTGGGCTGCAGCGCAAAACCTTCCGGATACGTAAGGACCTCGTCGAGCTGCGCCGCGTGGTCCTGCCGATGCGCGAGGTCGTCAACTCGATCCAGCACCGCAGGCTGGACGCGAAGACCGCGCCCGAACTCGACCCGCTCTACGCCGACCTCTACGACCACGTGCTGCGGGTGTCGGAGTGGACGGAGTCGGTGCGGGACATGGTCACGACGGTGTTCGAGACCAACCTGTCGCTGCAGGACGCGCGGCTGAACACGGTGATGAAGAAACTCACCGGCTGGGCGGCCATCATCGCGGTGCCGACAGCGATCACCGGCTTCTACGGTCAGAACGTGAACTATCCGGGCATCGACACGGTGAGCGGTTTCGTGACCAGCACGTCGATCATCGTGCTGCTGGTGCTCGGGTTGTACTGGATGTTCAAGCGGCGCGACTGGTTGTAGAACTCGCCGAGACTACGGAATATGACGAATTTCGGCCGATTTTCGTCACAATGCGTAGTCTCGGCGCTTTGGGCTACCCCGCCTCAGCAGTTCCTCCGCGCGCAGGTGGTCGTCGTCGGCGTTGAGGGTCAGCACACCGACGACCTCGCCGTCGGTCTCGTACCAGACCGTGAAGCCGTCGTGGTGGTCGATGATCCGGCACTCGTCGTGGCTCCCCCAGCCGCGGTACTTGAGCACGGATTCACCGATGGTGCAGGAGAATCCGGGCACCTGGTCCCACGCGGCCGAGAAGCCGGCAGCGGTGAGACCGGCGACGAGCCCCTCGTGGGCGGCGTCGCGCCAGTGCTCGGCCCGGATGCGGCGGCCGGCGGTGACGTTGTGGGCGAGCGCGACATCGCCCGCGGCATACACGTTGCGTACGGAGGAGTGCATGTGCTCGTCGACGACGATGCGTCCGTCGCGGGTTTCCAACCCGGCCGCTTCGGCCAGCCTGATGTCGGGCCGCACACCGGTCGCGGAGACGACGAGGTCCGCTTCGACCACGGTGCCGTCGTCGAGGACCACGCCGTCCTCTCCGATCTCGGTCACGCTGGTCTCGCCGACGAAACCGACGCCGTTGCCGGAGAGGATCTTCTCCACCCGTTCGCCGGCCTCGATGCCGAAACGGCGTTGCAGGGGAACCGCTTCCGCGGCCACCAGCGCAGTCGCCACACCGCGGGCCGCGAGGCACGCGGCGGCCTCACAACCGATCAGGCCCCCGCCGATCACCACCGCGGAGTCCGCGAAGTGGGCTGCCATCTTCAGCGCGACCGCGTCGGAGTACGAACGCAGGGTGAGCGCGGCGGCGGCGCCGGGGACATTCAGCACGACCGACGTCGCACCCGACGCGACGACGAGATGCCAGTACGGGTAGCGCTGCCCGCCTGCGGTGACGACTTCCTGGCCGGCGACGTCGATGTGGTCGACGGTGATGCCGCGGACGAGGTCGACGTTGTTGCGGACGAACCAGCCCGCGCTGTGCAGGTCGCGCTTCTCTTCGCGGCCGCGTAGAAACCCCTTACTCAGCGGGGACTTCGCATACGGCAGCACGGGGTCGACGGTGAGAATGCGCACGGGGATGTCGGGGTGCTTGCTGCGGAACGTCTCCGCCGCGCTCACCCCCGCCGGCCCGCTCCCGATGGCAATGAATCCTGGTGCCGCCACATTTCCTGGGTACCACTTCGCGGGGTGCGTCACATCCTTTGTCAGGCTTTTGTCATATTTGCTGATCGTTGATTCCCCACCCGAGACAGAAGGTGTGACCGGCCGGGTCCCGGCAGTCGGTGGGCCGAACCTTTCCGATCATGCTTGCGGGGTTTCCGCTATCGCGACAACGCAAACAGCCCGTCGCTAGCCACCGCAGTTCTTGGAGGCCGCGACACGCGTCGCCGACTCGTTGACTCGGTCCATGCTCAGCTGACCCGAGTTGACCGCCTGCTCAAGCGAAGTCAACACGGTGGGCACCTCGTCGGTGGTGATCCACAGCGCGACGTCGGCACCGGCCTGCAGCGACTTCAGCACCGCCTCGGCGACGCCGTAGCGTTCGTTGATCGCGGCCATGCTGGACAGGTCGTCGGTGTACACCAGCCCGGTGAAGGGTGGGGCGCCGTAACCGCCCGACCGCAACAGGTCGTAGGCATCCTTCGACAAGCTGGCGGGCGTGTCGCCCGTCAACCCCGGCACCTGGAGGTGCCCGAGCATCACGGCGACGGGGGCTTGTGTGGTCAGCGTCTGGTACGGGATCAGGTCGCTCTTCAGCAGTTGGTCGATCGAGGGTGTGCTCACCCCGCCGGTGTGCGAATCACCTGAGCCGTGGCCGTGCCCGGGGAAATGTTTGAGCACCGGCAGCAGACCGGCTTCACGCAGGCCCCGCGCGTATTCGCCGGCGAAGGTGGTCACGGTCTCCGGGTTCGAGCCGAACGACCGGTCTCCGATGACGGTGTCGTCCGGCGCGTCGGTGACGTCGACGACCGGCGCGAAATCGACTGTGATTCCGAGGTCTTTCATCGCGCGACCGCGGTCGAGGGCGATCCTGTACACCTCGTCGGGCGACGCGGTGGCGGCGAGTGTTCGAGGGGACGGCTGCGAGCCGATGATGCTCGACAGGCGTTGCACCCGACCGCCCTCTTCGTCGACGCTGACCGCCAGGGGCAGCGGGCCGGACGTCGCGGCGATCTCGCGCAGCGACCCGTCCTGCAGCATCGACAGGTCGGTCCAGCTGCCGATCATGATCCCGCCGACGTGTTGGTCGGTCACGACGGCGCGGGCGTCGGCGGCGTCCTTGACCCCGACCATCAGAAGCTGGGCGAGTTTGTCGCGGGTGGACAAGGTGTTCACCACGGCCGTGCCGCATGGCGGCGGCGCCGGCGCAGCGGTCGGCGCCGACGGATTCGGGGAGGCCTCGCCGGACGGCGGCGTCGACGATCCCGAGAGCCGGGGCATCACGACCAACCCCACGGTGGCGGCGAGCAGTGCCACCGCGAGCACCGCGAACGCCACGGGCATCCACCGGGACGCCTGCACCCGCCGCTTGGCATCGCTCCGAAACTTCGCGAAGCCCTGCGTCAACGGCATGGCAAAGAAAGTACCCGGCATGCCAGGCTTCGTGACCCAGACGTCGTCGTCATATGCGAATATCGGCGCATGAACGCCCCGGAAGACCCCGAGGAACGGATCAGGCAACTCGAGCAGTCGGCCGCCGGATACGGAGCGGTCGAACTGGGCGGGCAGCAGCCCAGCGGTAGCGAGGGCTCCATTCCCACGGCTCCCCTGCCGCCACCCGCCTACGGAAGCCCACCGCCGTACGGAAATACACCACCGTACGGAAACACACCGCCGTCCTACGGCGACCAATACATGCCGCCGGTGGGTACGCACTTCACCCCGATACAGAAGAAGGGCGGCGTGCCTGTCGGGTTGATCGTCGGACTGGTCGCGGTCGTCCTCATTGCTATTTTCGGCGGCATCGCAGCGTTCGTGTGGAACATGACGTCGACGGTGGAGTCCATCACGACGAATCCACCCAGCGATGACTCGAGCGTGGCCGGTGGCGGCGGATCGGTCGACAAGCCGGATGGCACGCAAACCAACAGCCCGCCGTCGATCGCCATTCCCAACATTCCTGGCATTCCGGACATCACGAACATTCCGGGCTTGCCCGGCGGCGATACGGAAGAGACCGCGACACCCGGTGGCCAGTTCAGCGTCGCGGGCATCGACGGGAACAAGACGGTCGCCTGCAACGAGAGCAATGTGAGCGTCAGCGGCGTCAACAACACGGTCACACTCACCGGCCACTGCCTGAGCATCACGGTGTCCGGCGTCGGCAACAAGGTGACCGTCGACAGCACCGACAAGATCGGCGCGTCGGGCTTCGACAACGCGATCATCTATCACTCGGGCGATCCGCAGATCGACGCCACCGCCTCGAACACGGTCTCGCGAGGCTGACCTAAACCTCATCTCGGCAAATTCTGTTCGGGAGGCAGTGTCCGACCGGATGGCGTCATCAGTTGTTGACGCCGCCCAGCCCAACATGTCGGTGGCTGTCGCTATGGTCGGGTTGTAAGGGAGGAAAATCCGAATGAGTGAGCAAACATCGACACCGAAGTTGACGGGGCAGTTCTCCAAGGCGCTGGTGTACGCCGAACTGAAGCATCACAACCAGGTCCGCAAGGGCGGCGACATCCCGTACATCGGGCATCTGCTGTCGGTGGCCGGCCTGGTGATCAACGACAACGGTTCAGAGGCGCAGGCCATCGCGGCGCTGCTGCACGACACCGTGGAAGACGCGGGCGGCCCGCCGACACTGGAGGAGATCCGCAAGAACTTCGGCGAGGATGTCGCGCGCATCGTCGACGAGTGCAGCGACACCGACAAGAAGCCGAAGCCGCCGTGGCGCGAACGCAAGATGGCCTACATCCATCATCTCGAGCAGGTGGGCGAGGACACGCTGTTGGTCTCCGTGGCCGACAAGCTCGACAACGCGCGATCGATGCTGCGGGACTACCACGAGCACGGACCCAAGCTGTGGGAACGGTTCACGGTCAAGGACCCCCGCGACCATCTCTGGTACTACGGCGAACTGCTGGCGGCCTACCGCAAGCGGGACCTCGACAGCTGGATGGTCGACGAACTCCAACGCGTGGTCGAAGAACTGAAACGACAGGTCGAGGGCGGCGACAGAATTGTCCTGGTCTGATAGTCGACCCATCCACAGACTCGAAATTTCCCGCCGCCGTTCCAGCGCCATCGCCCTAGGATGCAGTCATGGCTACGTTGGAGGACCTGGAGGCGCGTGTTGCGGCTTTGGAGGCCTCACACGCCGATTACGGTGCCGTACTCGCAGCCGTGAATGCCCTCGGAGCGAATCAGCGCGAGCATTCGCTGCGGTTGACGGCGGTCGAGGAAGGCTTGGGAGAGGTCAAGTCGGAGCTCGCGGACTTCCGCCAGGAGACACGAGCCGGTTTCCGCACGGTCGACGAGCACATCGCCGAAATCAAAGATCTGATCGTCGGGCGACGCAACGGCACCTAGTCGCACCCGCGATCAATAGCGGTGCGTCGCTGTGACTTTCGCGCTAGATCGGCGGCAGCGGATCGAGGACCTCCATGTGATCGCCGCGCCATTGGTAACGAATGCTCGTCGCCGCGGCCGGAGGACACGCATTGCATTCGCCCGGCGTCTTGTAATTGAGGACAACCATGTCGCCGGTGCTGGCCATGCGGCGATTCTTGGACCGCGCCCAGCCGAACCCACCGACACCGGCCCCGCGGACTCCTATGGTGGACGCTGATGGCACTACATCTCCATCGCGCTGAGCGCACTGATCTGCTGGCCGACGGCCTCGGTGCCCTGCTCTCCGATCCGCTGCCGGACCCCTTCGCCGAGGAAGTCGTCATCGTCCCCGCCAAAGGCGTCGAGCGATGGCTGAGCCAGCGGCTGTCCCATGTCCTCGGTCGCGGCGCCGGTCAGGACGGGGTGTGCGCCGGCATCTCCTTCCGCAGCCCGCGGTCGCTGATCGCCGAGATCAGCGGCGCCGACCGCGACGATCCGTGGTCACCCGACGCGATGGTCTGGCCGCTGCTCGGCGTCATCGACGACAGCTGCGACCAAGGCTGGTGCAAGACACTGGCCACCCACCTCGGCCACTTCGAATCCGGCGAGGAGCGCGAACTACGGCAGGGTCGGCGTTACGCCGTCGCCCGGCGGCTCGCGGGACTCTTCGCGTCCTACGCCCGCCAGCGGCCACACCTGCTCGTCGACTGGGAGAACGACGTCGACGGCGACATCGACTCGGATCTGCTGTGGCAGCCGCCGCTGTGGCGTGCCCTGCTGGATCGCGTCGACGCCGATCCGCCTCACATCCGCCACACCAAAACCCTTGCCACACTTCAGGAGTCTCCGACCGAGCTGCCGGAACGCGTCTCGCTGTTCGGCCACACCCGGTTGCCGAGCACCGAGATCGAACTCCTCGACGCCCTCGCCACCCACCACGATCTTCATCTGTGGCTGCCCCACCCCAGCGACGAGCTGTGGACGTCACTGTCTGGCGAGCGGGCACCGGTCCCCCGCCGCGACGACACCACCCACCGCGAGGTCCACCATCCGTTGTTGGCGACGCTCGGCCGCGATCTGCGCGAACTCCAGCGCAGCCTGCCCGCCGACACGCAGACCGACGAATTCCTGACCCGATCGGCTGGCAGTAACGCCCATCCCGACACGCTGCTCGGTTGGCTGCAATCCGACATCGCCGCCAACGCCGTCCGTCCCGAGGGCCGCACTCCCAAGGCCGACGACCGCTCCGTCCAGGTGCACAGCTGCCACGGCCCGGCGCGTCAGATCGACGTCCTGCGCGAGGTGCTGCTCGGCCTGCTCGCCGACGACAAGACCCTCGAGCCCCGCGACATCCTCGTCATGTGCCCGGACATCGAGACCTACGCACCGCTGATCGTCGCGGGCTTCGGCCTCGGCGACGTCGTGCACGGCGCACATCCGGCACACCGGCTGCGGGTCAAGCTGGCCGACCGTGCACTGACGCAGACCAACCCGTTGCTGGGCGTGGCATCGCAACTGCTCACGCTCGCCGGCGGGCGGGCCACCGCCACCGAGGTCCTCAACATCGCGGAGGCCGGCCCGGTGCGGGCCTGCTTCAGCTTCACCGACGACGACCTCGACGCCATCGCCGACTGGGTCCGCGAGGCCAACATCCGATGGGGCTTCGACCGCCCTCACCGCCACCCGTACGGCGTCGACTTCCTGCAGAACACCTGGCGGTTCGGTATCGACCGCGTGCTGGCGGGCGTGGCGATGTCCGACGACTCGCACGCCTGGCTCGACACCACACTCCCCCTCGACGACGTGGGCAGCAACCGCATCGAGCTGGCCGGCCGCCTCGCCGAGTACGTCGAACGCCTGCACACCACCGTCGAATCACTCTCGGGCGCAAGGCCACTCAGCGAATGGCTCGCAGCACTGTCCACCGGCATCAGCCTGTTGACGGCGGTGCCCGACGCCGATCTGTGGCAGTCCAGCCAGGTCGAGCGGGAGTTCAACGACGTGCTCGCGAAGGCCGGTCCGCACGCCGGCACCATCATGCGTCTGCCCGACATCAAGGCAATGCTCGACCGCCATCTCGCCGGGCGGCCGACGCGGGCGAACTTCCGCACCGGCACGCTGACGGTGTGCACGATGGTGCCGATGCGGTCGGTGCCGCACCGCGTGGTCTGCCTGGTCGGCCTCGACGACGGCGTGTTCCCGCGGCTCGGTGTGGTCGACGGCGACGACGCGCTCGCCCGCGATCCGATGACCGGTGAACGCGACATCCGTTCCGAGGACCGGCAATTGCTGCTCGACGCCATCGGCGCGGCCACCGATAAGCTCGTCATCACCTACACCGGCGCCAACGAGTACTCCGGTCAGCGAAAGCCTCCGGCGGTGCCGCTGGTAGAACTCCTCGACACACTCGACATCACCACACCGGAGAAGGTCCGCGACCGCGTCCTTGTCGAACATCCCCTGCAGCCGTTCGACGTTCGCAACGTCACCCCCGGCGCACTCGGCATGCCGCAGGGTCAGCCGTTCACCTTCGACCCGACCGCGCTGACCGCCGCCAAGGTCACGACGGGCCACCGCGAGGAACGCCCGCGCCTGATCGGCCGACCGCTGCCGGCGCTGCCACCCGACGACGTCGCACTCGACGACCTCATCGGCTTCTTCAAGGATCCGGTCAAGGGGTTCTTTCGCGCGTTGGACTACACACTGCCGTGGGACGTCGAGGCCGTCGACGATGCGATGCCCGTCGAGATCGACGCGCTGCAGGAGTGGAAGGTCGGCGCCCGGATGCTCGACGACATGCTGCGCGGCATGAAACCCGAAGACGCGCGCGAGGCGGAGTGGCGGCGCGGCTCGCTGCCTCCGGGAAAGCTCGGCTGGCGCAAGGCGACGGATATCTGCGTGCAGGTCGATGCGCTCGCGACCGCCGCAAAACGGCACCGCACGCAGGAACCGCATGCGCACGACGTCGACATCGATGTGGGTTCGGGCTTCGGAGCCGCTCCGGCGGCGACATCCAGGCGACGCGTCACGGGCACCGTCCCACGGTTGTACGGCGACCGGCTGGTCGCGGTCAACTACTCGAAGCTGGACGGACGGCACCTGCTGGAATCGTGGATTCGCCTGGTGGCGTTGACCGCTCAGTATCCGGGCCGAGAGTGGACGGCGGTGTGCATCGGGCGCCCGAAGAAGGCAGGCCCGCCCAAGGAGCGGCTGCTCGGTCCGCCGGAGGCGGCAGTCGACGTCTTGCGCGACCTCGTCGCGATGTACGACGCGGGCCGCCGCGAGCCGATCCCGTTGCCGCTCAAGACGTCCTACGCCTGGGCGGAGACCGACTACAACCGCGGTGCCCCGTTGCGGGAGGCGGGCTGGCGATGGAAGACCAGCCGCTTCCCCGGCGAGGACCAGGAACGCGCACACGTCCGGGTGTGGGGTCCAGGCTTCGCGCTCGAGGACCTGGTCGCCGCCGGACTGCCCGACTACGCCACGCGACTGTGGCTGCCGATGCTGTCAGCCGAGAGGGACCCCGACTGATGGACATGGCGCCATTCGACCTGCTGGGCCCGCTGCCGACACCGCGGTCCACGACCGTGCTGGAGGCCAGTGCCGGCACAGGCAAGACGTTTGCGCTCGCCGGGCTGGTGACGCGCTATGTCGCTGAGGGTGTGGCGACGCTGGACCAGATGCTGCTCATCACGTTCGGCCGGGCGGCCAGTCAGGAACTGCGGGAGCGGGTGCGCAGCCAGATCCTCGACGCGCTGCTGGCCTTCGACGACCCGGCGGCGGCCGGCGACAACCAACTCGTCACGCATCTGCTCGACGGCACACCCGACGAGCTGGCCGAGCGCAAGCTCCGGCTGCGTGACGCACTCGCCGGCTTCGACGCCGCGACCATCGCCACCACACACCAGTTCTGTCAGCTGGTTCTGAAATCACTTGGTGTGGCGGGTGATACCGACGCCGGTGTTCAGCTGGTGGAGAGCCTCGACGATGTGGTCACCGAGATCGTCGACGACCTCTACCTCGCGCACTTCGGGCAGCAGAAGGACGACCCGATGCTCACGCGCGAGCAGGCACTCGACCTCGCCCGTCAGGTCGTCGGCAGCGCACACACCGAACTGCGGCCGATCGACCCGGCGCCCGGCTTCGAGCCCGCCGTCCGTGTCGACTTCGCGAAAGCCGTGTGCGCGGAGCTGGAGACGCGCAAGCGCAAGCTCGGCATCCTGCACTACGACGACCTGCTCTCCCGGCTCGCGAACGCCCTGGAGGCCGACGATTCGCCGGCCCGGGCACGCATGCAGCGGCGCTGGTCCATCGTCATGGTCGACGAGTTCCAGGACACCGACCCGGTGCAGTGGCAGGTGATCGACCGCGCGTTCAGCGGGCACGCCACGGTGATTTTGATCGGCGATCCGAAGCAGGCGATCTACGCGTTCCGCGGCGGCGACATCGTCACCTATCTGCACGCCGCCGGGACCGCCGGTGAGCGAAAGACATTGGGCACCAACTGGCGCAGCGACGCGCCGCTGGTCGACAGTCTTCAGGCGGTGATGCGCGACGCACAGCTCGGTGACGCGAACATCGTCGTGCGCAGGGTGGCGGCCAACCACCAGGAGCACCGGTTGCAAGGTGCGCCGCACAACGATCCGTTCCGGCTGCGCGTGGTGACGCGAGACATGTTCGGCACCAGGCCAAACCGCGTGATCCCGATCGACAAGCTGCGGGCGCACATTCCGAAGGACATGGCCGCCGACATCGCCGCACTGCTGTCCAGTGGTGCGACGTTCTGCGACGAACCTCTGAAGCCCGGCAACATCGCGGTGATCGTGGAGAACCACCGTGACGGCCGGGCCTGCTTCGACGCCCTGGCCGCTGCCGACATCCCGGCCGTGTACACCGGCGACTCCGACGTGTTCGGCTCACCGGCGGCCGATGACTGGCTGTGCCTACTGGAGGCGTTCGACCAACCACACCGCACCGGACTGGTGCGCGCCGCCGCGACGACGATGTTCTTCGGCGAGACCGCGGAAACCCTTGCCGCCCAGGGCGACGAGCTGACGGACCGGGTCGCGGACACGGTTCGCCAGTGGGCCGACAATGCACGTGAGCGTGGTGTCGCGGCGGTGTTCGAGGCTGCCCAGCTGACCGGCATGGGCACCCGGGTGCTGTCGTGGATCGACGGCGAACGCCATATGACCGACATGGCGCACCTGACGCAGGTGCTGCACGACACCGCACACCGCGAACACTTCAGTTTGCCCGCGCTGCGCGACTGGCTGCGCACCCAACGCGAAGAGCGAAGTGGGGCCGTCGAACGCAACCGGCGCCTGGACAGCGATGCGGCGGCTGTGCAGATCATGACGGTGTGGGTCAGTAAGGGCCTGCAGTTCCCAGTCGTGTACCTGCCGTTCGCGTTCAACCGCAACATCCAGAGCCGCGACATCGTGCTGTTCCACGACGGCGACACCCGCTGCCTGCACATCGGCGGTGAGCAGAGCCCCGACTACAGCGCGGCCCAGCAGCAGGGCCGTCGCGAGGCGGCGGGCGACGACGTCCGGCTCACCTACGTCGCGCTGACGCGGGCACAGTCACAGGTCGTCGCATGGTGGGCGCCGTCGAACGACGAACCCAACGGCGGGCTGTCCCGGATGCTGCGCGGCCGCCAGCCCGGCGATCCGGTCGTCCCGGACCGCTGCGACCCGCCGAAGGTCGACGACGCCGATGCGATGGCGACACTTCGGGCGTGGGAGACCGTCGGAGGACCGGTTCTCGAGGAGTCAGTCATCGCACCCCCCGTCGACGTCGAATTACCCTCCACACCAGAGGGTCTCGATGTGCGGCACTTCCACCGCCAGATCGACGCGTCGTGGCGGCGGACGTCGTACTCGGGGCTGATCCGCGCGACCGAGTCGGCTGGGGTATCCAGCGAGCCGGAGGTCGTCGAGCTCGACGACGAGGTCGGTGACGTACCGGTGCGCGAGGCTGCCGACGTGGGGTCGGACGTCGCGTCGCCGATGGCCGACCTTCCGAAGGGCGCCAAGTTCGGCACGCTGGTGCACGCGGTGCTGGAGACCGCGGATCCGTTCGCCGCCGATCTCGCGGCCGAACTGGAGACGCAGATCCGCGAGCACTCGGTGTGGTGGCCCGTGGACGCCGCACCCGAAGACCTCGCCGCCGCGATGGTGCCTCTCCATGACACCCCGCTGGGCCCGCTGGCACCCGGCACGACATTGCGGCAGATCGGGCTGCGAGACCGGCTGCGGGAGATGGACTTCGAGTTCCCGCTCGCGGGCGGCGACCTGCCGAGGGAGGCGGGTGGGAACCGGCTGGGCGCGGCGGGTGGGAACAGGCCGAGGGCGGCGGGTGGGAACAGGCCGAGGGCGGCGGGTGGGAACCGGCTCGGTACGGCCCCGTCGATCTCTCTGGCCGACGTCGGCCGGCTGCTGGGGCAGCACCTGCCTGCCGACGATCCGCTGGCGTCGTACGCCGACCGGCTGTCGGGTGGTGCGCTGGGCGCCCAGTCGTTGAAGGGCTATCTGACCGGATCGGTGGACGCGGTATTGCGGATCGACGGCCGATACCTGGTGGTCGACTACAAGACGAACTGGCTGGGCGAGCCGGAGCACCCCCTGACGGCCGCCGACTACGGCAGGCCGCGGCTGGTCGAGGCGATGCTGCATTCGGACTATCCGCTGCAGGCCCTGCTGTACTGCGTTGTGCTGCATCGGTTCCTGCGCTGGCGGGTGCCCGGGTATTCACCCGATGAGCACCTGGGCGGCGTGCTGTACCTGTTCGTGCGCGGCATGTGCGGTGCGGACACGCCGATCGTCGACGGGCATCCGGCCGGTGTGTTCAGCTGGCGGCCGCCGGCGTCGCTGATCGTGGCGATGTCGGACATTCTCGACGCGGGAGTGGTGGCGGCGTGAGCGTCCAGGCGACGATCGCCGAGGGTCTGCTCGGCACGTTCAACGAGGCCGGCGTGTTCGAGGCGTCGGATATCCATGTCGCGCGGCGGCTCACGGCGATGGCAAAAGACGACGACGAGTCCGTCGCATTGGCGGTCGCGATCGTGGTGCGGGCGCTGCGCGGCGGTTCGGTGTGCGTGGACCTGCGGTCGGTCGCCACGCAACTCGAGATGCCGGAGCTGCCGTGGCCATCACCGGACACCTGGCTGCAGGCCGTGCATGCCAGCCCGCTCGTCACGGGAAAGCCGGTGCTGCGACTGTTCGGGGACCTGCTGTACATGGACCGGTACTGGCTTGAAGAGCAGCAGGTGTGCGAGGACGTGCTGACGCTGCTGACGTCGACACTTCCCGGCGAGGTGCCCAGCCTCGACCGCCTGTTCCCGAAGGGGTGGGAGGAGCAACGGGCGGCAGCGGAAGTGGCGCTGACACAGTCGCTTACGGTGCTGACCGGCGGGCCGGGCACCGGCAAGACGACAACGGTGGCGCGGCTCCTCGCCTTGCTGGCCGAACAGGCGTCGCTGTCGGGTAAGCCGCCGCTGCGGATAGCGTTGGCCGCGCCCACGGGTAAGGCCGCGGCCCGGCTGCTCGAGGCCGTGCAGTTGGAGGTCGACAGGCTCGACGCCGTCGACCGCGACCGTCTGCCGGAACTGAAGGCGTCGACGCTGCACCGGCTGTTGCGTTCGCGGCCGGACAACTCGTCGCGGTTCCGGCACCACCGTGAGAATCGATTGCCCCACGACGTGATCGTCGTCGACGAGACGTCGATGGTGTCGCTGACGCTGATGGCGCGGCTGCTCGAAGCGCTGCGCCCGGACAGCCGACTGCTGCTCGTCGGCGATCCCGATCAGCTGGCCTCGGTGGAGGCGGGTGCGGTGCTGGCGGACATGGTCGACGGCCTCGGCGAGCGCACCGACGTCCGCATCGCGGCGTTGAAGACGTCGCATCGGTTCGGGAAGTCCATCGGCGCGCTGGCGTCGGCGATCCGCGCCGGTGACGCGGACGAGGTCATCGCGTTGCTGCAGGCGGGCGGAGACCACATCGAGTGGCTCGACACCGACGACCCCGCCGAGTGTCTGCGCAAAGTGCTACTCCCCCATGCCTTGCGGCTGCGCGAGGCGGCGATCCTCGGCGACGTGAGGGCGGCGTTGTCGACGCTGGATGAGCACCGGCTGCTGTGCGCCCACCGGCGCGGACCGTTCGGCGTGCGGTTCTGGAACCATCAGGTCGAGCGCTGGTTGACCGACGCGACCGGCGAGCCGCTGTGGACGGAGTGGTACGCGGGCAGGCCCGTGCTGGTGACGCACAACGACTACGGGCTGGGTCTGTACAACGGCGATACCGGCGTGACCGTGGTGCGCGGCGACGGGCTGCGCGCCGCCGTCGCCGCGGGCGCCGAACCGATCGAGTTCGCGACAGGCCGGCTGTCCGACGTCGAGACCATGCACGCCATGACGATCCACAAGTCGCAGGGCAGCCAGGCGGCCGAGGTCACCGTCCTGCTGCCGCCGGACGACTCACGGCTGCTGACCCGCGAGCTGTTCTACACCGCCGTCACCCGGGCGAAGGAGAAGATCCGGGTGATCGGTCCCGAGGCATCGGTGCGAATGGCGGTGCAGCGCCGCGTCGTTCGTGCGTCCGGACTGGCGAGCCGCCTGCGCGAGGTTTAGGCCTGCGATGCGAAGCTGGCTTGCCACGCGACCAGATATAGACGGCGAACCATTTACGACAGTAACGGCGAGATTGCGTACTGGGACTGAAAATTGATCCACGGCCCGCGGGCGGCGTGCTAACTGTCGGGTGCGAGCTCGAACACGGGGATGACGCGGTCGGTGTGCTTCTCGTACTCGCCGAAACCCGGCGCGCGCTCGACGATGATCTTGTAGATGCGGTCGCGGTCGTCCCGCGTCAGTTCACGGGCCACGACGGGGCGTTTCGGGTCCGCTCCGATCTCGACCGAGACGTGAGGGGTGGCGCGCAGGTTGAACACCCATGCGGGACTCTGGTCGCGACCGGCCGCGGAACCGACGACGTAGATCTTGTCGTCGATGTCGAAGTAGCCGACGAGGTTGACACGCTCGGCGCCACTCTTGGCACCGGATGAGGTCAACAGCAGCAATGGGAAGCCCTCGAACTGGCCGCCGACCTTTCCGCCGTTGCGGCGGAACTCCTCGATGTTCTGCTTGTTGAATTCACGTTCGGAGGCCATCTCGTCGTCGGACATGCTCCCATCGTGGCACTTTTGCCCCGCCTGCGATGGCTGCGCCGGGTGGAGGTATCGACGACGCCGGCGTCCGCCGCGACCACCGACGCTCACGTTCCTCGCAATAATCCGTTCAGCGAACAGCGATAGTCCGTACTGCGAACAGCGTCGTAATTTGTAAATCCGAACTATCAACACGGTAAAGTCTGACCGGGTTGATTTTCCAGCCTCACGGAAACGTCTCGGCGGCGACTTCGCTTCCCCGCCGAATGGGTGCAAACCCCGACGTCAGCCGGTAAATACAGTTGGGAGTTTCGGGCTGGGGGGGTCGGTTGCCTGCAAATTCAAAGGGCACCTACATATACAGAGTTCATAACGACTTGGCCGACGTCGGCGCGCTCGGGTATGCGCAAATAATCGAGTTCTGTACAGTCTGTGGGTCTGACAAGGACGGCAGGTCGCTCCAGCCGGAGCGACCGTCTATCTGGGATGAACGCAGAGGAGACACGTACCTCCACAATCATCGTCGGGCCCCGAACAGGGCCGGGCGACGGTCGAACCCCAGCGGCTCCCGTTATCGCCTGGCGCATCAGCAATTTGGCGCCGGACCACCACTACAGCCAACACGCGGCGTCTTCACGCCTAGGCCAAAGGGATTGTCGTGAGTCGATTCACTGAAACGATGTATAGCAACGCCCTGTCGAGTCCGAAGGGCATGGTCACCGGGGAACCGGGCGCGCCGGTCCGCCATACCTGGGCCGAAGTGCACGAGCGCGCCCGTTGCGTGGCCGGAGGACTGGCCGCAGCGGGCATAGGGCCAGGTGACGCCGTCGCCGTGCTGGCCGGCGCCCCGGTCGAGATCGCGCCGACCGCCCAGGGCATCTGGATGCGCGGTGCCAGCGCCACCATGGTGCATCAGCCCACGCCACGCACTGACCTGGTGCGATGGGCCGAAGAGACCACCGCCGTGATCGACATGATCTCGGCGAAGGCCGTCGTCGTCTCCGATCCCTTCATGGCCGCCGCGCCGGTGCTGGAGGAACTCGGTATGACCGTGCTGACGATCGAGGCGCTGTTGGCGAACGCGCCCATCGATCCGCTGGACACCTCCGATGACGACGTGGCGTTGATGCAGCTGACGTCGGGCTCAACGGGCTCTCCCAAGGCCGTGCAGATCACGCACGCCAATATCGTCGCCAATGCCGAGGCCATGGTCGTCGGCTGCAACTTCGACCTCGACACCGACGTGATCGTGAGCTGGTTGCCGTGCTTCCACGACATGGGCATGACGGGCTACCTGACGGTGCCGATGTACATCGGAGCCGAGCTGGTCAAGGTCACACCGATGGACTTTCTGCGCGATACGTTGTTGTGGGCCAAGCTCATTGATAAATATAAGGGCACGATGACGGCCGCGCCGAACTTTGCCTACACCCTGTTCGCCAAGCGTTTACGCAGGCAGGCCAAGCCCGGCGAGTTCGACCTGTCCTCGCTGCGGTGGGCGCTGTCGGGCGCCGAGCAGGTGGACCCGCTCGACGTCGAGGATCTCTGCGAAGCGGGGGCGCCGTTCGGGTTGAAGCCCGAGGCCATCATCCCGGCCTACGGTATGGCCGAGACGACGGTGGCCGTGTCGTTCTCCGAGTGCGGCGGTGGCATGGTCGTCGACGAAGTGGACGCTGACCTGCTGGCCGTTCTGCACCGGGCGGTACCGGCGAGCAGGGGGCACACCCGTCGGCTGGTATCCCTCGGCCGACCGCTGGAGGGCCTGGAGGTCCGCGTCGTCGACGAGGACGGCAGTGTCCTGTCGGCGCGTGGCGTGGGCGTCATCGAGGTGCGCGGCGAGCCGGTGACCAGGGGTTACACCACGGTGGCCGGCTTCATCTCCGCGCAGGACAAGCGGGGCTGGTACGACACCGGCGACCTGGGCTATCTCACCGAGAACGGCGAAGTGGTCGTGTGCGGCCGTCTCAAGGACGTCATCATCATGGCCGGGCGCAACATCTACCCGACCGACATCGAACGCGCAGCGGGCCGCGTGGAAGGCGTACGGCCCGGCTGTGCCGTCGCTGTGCGCCTGGATGCCGGGCTGTCGCGGGAGACGTTCGCCGTCGCGGTGGAGTGCAAGGGCTACGCGGATGCCGACGACGTGCGCCGCGTCGAGCGGGCCGTCGCCCACGAGGTGTTCGCCGAAGTCGACGTGCGGCCCCGCAACGTGGTGGTGCTCGAACCGGGGATGATCCCCAAGACAGCGTCGGGCAAGCTGAGGCGTGCGCACGCTCTGTCACTCGTGAACTGATCGGGCCGCCCGAATCGGCGCGCAGTTGCGAGTAGATTCTGTGCACGATGGCTGATTACGACGCCCAGCCCGGTCGGGAATCGGAACCACAGTCCGATCTGTCTGCCGCACAACGCGAAGCGGACGAGGTCGACCTGTATGCCGGCCTGCGAGGCGTGGCCGGACTGGTGGCCGGCGGCCGCGGGGTAGACGATCTCCTCGGCGATGTCGCGGAGTTCGCGGCTCAGGCGATCCCCGGTGTCGACGGCGCGGGTGTCGCGATATTGCAGCTCGATGAGGATCCGCCGCGTATCCAGACGTGGGCGGTCACAGCGGAGTTCGTCCACGAGATCGACGTCGTGCAGTACGAGGAATTCAGTGAGGGACCCTGCATCACGTGTATGCAGTCGCGACGGGCGACGGTGAGCGGATCGCTGGGCAGCGACCGCCGGTGGCCACACTTCGGCGGGCGGGTGGCCCGCATGTCGGTGCATTCCGCGCTGTCACTGCCGCTGCTGGTCGGCGAGCAGGTGATCGGTGCGATCAACACGTACGCCCGCACGCGCGATGCGTTCGGGGAGCACGCGGTGCAGTTGGGCTCGCAGTTCGCGGGGCCTGCGGCGGTGTCGGTGTACAACGGGCAGCTCCTGGAACGCGCTCAGGAGCGGACGAAACAGTTGCAGAGTGCGCTGGGCACCCGCGCGGTGATCGATCAGGCGATCGGGATCATCCGAGCGCGCTCCGGGGCCGGCGCGGAGGTGGCGTTCGACCGGCTCGTGCGGATGAGCCAAGCGGAGAACACGAAGCTGCACATCGTGGCCGAACGGCTGGTGGACGAGGCGGTACGGCGCGCCATGGCGCGGCAACGCGAATGAGTTACGTTG
>CAVRMG010000020.1:0-78366 GCA_963721495.1 uncultured Actinomycetota bacterium
ATGCGACGCGCCACTTTGTGACGTGCAGAGCGACATCAGAACGAAGGGGACACGCAGACCATGACTACGGCATATATCACCGTGACGCTGATCGCCATCGCGGCTAACGGCTTCTCGGGAATCGCGGCGTTGCTTCACCTCAAGCCCATCCTTCCGGGCATGGCAAAGGCGGGCGTACCCATCTCGTGGCTTACGTTCCCGATCGGCACGCTCAAAACAGCTGGGGCATTAGGCCTTGCAGCCGGTCTGGCTTTTCGCCCACTCGGTGTGGCCGCCGCGATCGGCCTGGTCCTGTTCTTCGTGTGCGCGATCTACACGCACATCCGTGCCAGCGACTACAGCCCGCAGTTCTACCTCGCCAATGGGTTCCTTGCGCTCAACGTCGCCGTCCTTGCCGTCGCGCTGCAAGCCAACAGCCTCAGCGCAATTGCCATCCCATTGAGCTAACCCGTCACAACAACCTGAGGAGCACCATGACAACACCACAAGACTTCGAATTCGCCGCAATGACCGGGACGGTTGCCAATCTGACCGGCGGAGTCATCGTCGACTGAGTGACATATCGAGCAGGATTCCGTGTCGAGCCGAGCAGCTTTTCCACTTCTCCGCGGGTTGACGCCCGCTTGTCGTCGAGGAGGTCCCGAGCCCGCAGGGTCCTCCTCAGGCTCGAGCTCGCCCTCGGGTTCACTCCAAAAGGGAGGCAACAGGTTCAGGTCGCGCTGTCGGCATCCGAGAACACAGCAGGGAGGGCCCGCGGTCACCATGTATCGGGTTACTGATCGGCTGCACGCAGAACACTCGGCTGAGGTGTCCTGTCTTGACCTTGCGGCCACTGTATCCATGTGGTTGGCGGAGTTGGGGGCCCGTACTGCGCTCGTTGACGACCTCGCGCGAGCGATATGCGCCGACGACTGGCCCACCGCTTATGCCATCGGTGATCGTCTGTCCGTCGATGTGTCCGTTGCGGCGTTAGCCGCCGCGTGGCGGCCGTGCGACGAGTTACGTCAGTGGTCAAGCGATCTCGATTGCGGTTCAGCCGATGCGATGTGCTGCGCCGCGTCCCTCTTTACGCCAACTGAGGATGAACGCCAGGGATAAGGCCAGCTTCGGCTGCAACGCGTTGCAGCAGGCGCCTCAGCGTGTCGCGTTCTCGGGAAGACAGCGGTGCCGCGATCTGGTCTTCCAAGGAAGATGCCTGCTTATCGAGCGCTGGGAGCAGGCGACGGGCCTTCGGGGTCAAGGTCACCGCGACTGCGCGACGATCGTCGGGATGGGGCAACCGTTTGGCCAGTCCCTGTCGCTCGAGGTTATCGATCGCGGTCACCATCGCGTTGCGATGAATGCCGAGTCGCTCCGAAAGCCGGCGTTGTGATTGCCCGTCGTCAGCGGCGAGTGCTGCTAGCACCGCATAGGTCCGCGGCTCCACCCCGATTGGAGCCAGTCGGTGTTGGAAATCGTCGCCGACATACGACCCTAACTGGGCGAGCAGAAAGGGAATCCTCTCATCGAGTGCCGCGATCCCGGTCTGCTCATCAGCCATGCTCCATAGATTAGCACGGGGTCGGACTATCACTAATCATGACGACTATGCCGCCAACTATGTGACAGAGGCCATAACGGGTGGCTGCCAATAGCCATTGACATGATTGTCATGTCATATGATGATCATGGTGTGTGATCATTTGGAGGTAGTTATGGACATCGCTATTTTCGGCGCCAACGGCCAAACCGGCCGTCTGCTCACCGGACAAGCACTAGCCGCTGGGCACCGCGTTGTTGCGGCGACCCGCCGACCCGACGGCTTCCCGCTGTCAGACCCAAAGTTGACCGTGGCCGCGACTGATGTACGCGACGCTGCCGCAGTCACCGAAGTTGTCGCGGGCGTCGACGCGGTGCTCTCCACGCTGGGGGTTTCCTTCACGCGCGAGCATGTCAACACCTATTCGGCCGGAACGGGAAACATCGTCGCCGCGATGCAATCCTCTGGCGTGCGGCGGCTCGCGGTGGTGAGCTCGACCGGTGCCTATCGCACCCGGCGTACCGAGTTTCCGTTGACCCTGAGGGCATTTGAGCCAATCATCACGCGAACGATCGGTAAGACGGTCTATGACGACATGCGCCGGATGGAGACGATCGTGCGCGGCAGCGCCCTGGAGTGGACGATCGTACGGCCGTCGGGACTGTTTGATCTGCGGGCACCCACCGACTACCACGCCGGACAGGTTGATCCGATCGGTGGTTTCACCGCGCGCATCGATTTGGCCCACTACCTGCTGACACTGGCTGATGACCCGGCAACGATCGGCAAAACTGTCGTTGTGTCGACCACCAAACACCCACCCACCGTGTGGCAGATGATCCGCCGGGAGGCGCGCTCGAAGCCCGCCGACAACCCAAGCGCGGCCGCTCCCACGCCATAGCGCAGCACCGACTCCCGTACCAAACCAAAACGTGCACAACCCTTCCCGGCGACGATCACCGCAGACATCGCGGCAACCTGCGAAAGGACCATCGTGATACTTGTAACCGGCGCATCCGGCACCATCGGCCGGCCACTTGTCAACGTGCTCGCGGCGGCGGGCGAGCAGGTCCGCGCCCTCGCGCGCCACACCGGCATACCCACAGACGGCCTTCCGGCCGGTGTCGAGATGGTCCGCGGCGACATGTCGCGACCCGAGACGATCCTGGCGGCGCTGAACGGAGTCACGACGTTGTTTCTTCATCCCCGCGCGGTTGGAGCGGATGCCGCCCCCACGCTGCTGGCACTCGCCGCCGCACACGGAGTCAAACACGTCGCCACGCTGTCGGCCATCAATGTCGATGACGATCTGGCATGGCAGCCGTCGCGGTTCAACGGCGACCGCAACAAGGAGGTCGAGGACGCGGTCATCGCCAGCGGCCTGCCCTGGGTGAGCGTGCGGCCCTCGTCATTCGCGGTCACTGCGACAAGCATGTGGGCCTCTCAAATCCGAAACGGCGATGTCGTGCGCGGTCCATACCCGGGGTTCGCCGACCCGTTCATCCACGAAGCCGACGTGGCCTCCGTGCTCGCCCGGGCACTCCTCGACGACAGCCTTGCCGGACAGAAGATTTCGATTACCGGCCCACAGTCGGTAACCCATGCACAGATGGTCAGCACCATCGCAGAGGTGATTGGCAGGCCGCTGCGCTACGAGGAGATCTCGCCCTCGGAAGCGACCGACGGCATTGTCGCCCTCGGGCTGCCACGGTCCTTCGCTGACGCGATGATGGCCCGCTACGCACGGGAGCTGGAGAATCCGTATCCGGTCACCGACGGGGTCGAGAAGACTCTCGGGCGCCCCGCACGCAGCTACGCCGAGTGGGTTGTGGATCACACCAGCGCGTTTCAGAGCTCCCCCGCCGCATGAACCCAGCGGGCAGCTCCGACCCCACCCCAAGGAGAGATGCCATGACGACACCACCCGAAATCCATTCCCTGCGTGCCGAATACCCAAGGAGCACAGGCAACCCACCGTCGCAGCGGACATCCGACACCATCCGGCGAATGGCCCTGTTCACCGGCGTGCTATTCAGCGGCCTGTTCGCCGGATTCCTTCTCGCGGTGCTGATCCTCGAAGCCAGCCTGCGACGATTTCCGGCCTCCGTCTACACCCAGGTCCGGCAGGTAGAGCTGGCGCACCTCGATGACCTCGCCACTGTCCTGCTGCCGGCGGCACTGCTCGCCACCGCGACCCTTGTCGTCATCACGATCGCACGGCCGGGGCGCACCCGCTGGCTGGCCCTGACCGCACTCGTCCTGCTCCTCGTAACGTTCATCATCAGCATGCTGGTCAGCGTTCCCATTAACACGGACCAACAAGGCTGGTCTGTCCTCGCACCGCCCGGCGACTGGGCCCGCGTGCGCGACCACTGGCAGATCGCTCATCTGGTGCGCACCACCACGGCAGTGCTGGCCTTCACGATCCTTGCCGCAGCCACGACCACTCGGCGGCTGTTCCCACGGCGATACGAACGGTAGCGATGACGTGCGGTGGGCGCCGGAACGCCGGTACGTTCGGACCCGACCGCGTCGGCGACCTCGAGCACAGTGGATCATGCCGTGATCGCCGCCCAAGTCAAGACAGCAAACACCGCCAACGCAAGTGATTGCGCCAAGCGCTGGGACGACGCCCGTTAGCCCTGCATCCGCAAGAGATAGCGTGGTTATATACCACGTCTGACCTGGGTGGCAGGTGCAGGATTCGAACCTGCGTAGGCGTTAGGCGACGGAGTTACAGTCCGCTCCCATTGGCCGCTCGGGCAATCTGCCTTGCCAGCTCCTTGAGGCCCGTTCTGGATCGCATCATCGAACTCCGAGCGGCGCATGACGCAATCAGGGCCCAGCCACGGTCTCGGTTCGTCAGTTCGGATCAGCGTGGCCCCCGGTGAGAGCCGGATGCCGGTGCGTTCGGACCCGACCGCATCGGCGACCTGGAGGGTGCAGTGGATCACGCCGTGATCGTCGCCTAAGTCAGGACAGCAAACCCCACCGACGCAGGTGATTGCGCCGAGTGCTGGGACGACGCCCGTTTGCCCTTGCATTCACAAGAGCTAGTGCGGCTAGATACCACGTGTGACCAGGGTGGCAGGTAGCAGGATTCGAACCTGCGTAGGCGTACGCCGACGGATTTACAGTCCGCTCCCATTGGCCGCTCGGGCAACCTGCCTTGCACAGCACCTCCGGATACCCGGTTTGGTGCGCATCGCAGGATACAACGAGGATGTACCCAAGATACAAACCGAGCCAACCACCGAGGAGGGCCGAGTCCAATGGCGGATTCATCGTTCGACGTCGTCAGCAAGGTCGATCGCCAAGAGGTCGACAACGCGCTGAACCAGGCTGCCAAGGAGCTGTCCACCCGTTTCGACTTCCGCGGCACCGACACCTCCATCGCCTGGCAGGGCGAGGAGACCGTCGTCATCACTTCGTCCACCGAGGAGCGCATCAAGGCGGCCGTCGACGTCTTCAAGGAAAAGCTCATCCGCCGCGACATATCGATGAAGGCCTTCGACGCCGGCGAACCGCAGGCATCGGGCAAGACCTACAAGGTCAGCGGCCAGATCAAGCAGGGCATCAGCAGCGAGGATGCCAAGAAGATCACCAAGATCATCCGCGACGAGGGTCCCAAGGGCGTCAAGTCCCAGATCCAGGGCGAGGAGATCCGGGTCTCGTCGAAGAAGCGTGACGATCTGCAGGCCGTCATCGCGCTGCTCAAAGGCGCCGACCTCGACGTCGCGCTGCAGTTCGTCAACTACCGCTGACGCTCTAACCGATCGACACCAACTCGTCGACCGAGTCCACGGGAAGGTCGCCGTCCACGATCGCCGTGACAGCCAGCTTGTTCAGGTTGATCGAACCCTTGTGGTTGTCGAGAAAGGCGGTGTCGGCGGCATCGCGCCCCGTGGCGATGCGCACCAACGTCTGTCGCGGCGCCAGCAGTGTGCCGTCGACGACGCGCCATTGTCCCTCGACGTAGGCCTCGGCGACGGCGTGGAAGTCCATCGGGAACAACCCCGGCGCGTACACCGATACGACGCGGGCCGGTACGTTGACGGCGCGGAGCAGCGCCACCACCAGGTGAGCGTAGTCGCGACACACTCCGGCGCCTGCGAGCAGCGTGTCCACCGCACCGTCGATCGGGTCGCTGGATCCCGGCACATAGTTCAGCCGCGTGCCCACCCACGAGGAAACCTTCTCCAGCAGCGTCGTCGAATCGACGTAGTTGCCGAATTCCGTTGCAGCGAAGCCGTAGAACTTGTCGGCCTCCGCGTAGCGGCTCGGGCGCAGATACATCGACAGGTCGTACTCGGTGACAGGCGCCGCGTCGGTCCGTCCGGTGACCGTCGCCGCGTAGTCGACCTTCAGAACCCCGCCTTCAACGTGAAGTTTGTGGATGCGGTTGCCATGTGTGCCGCTTATCTCCAAGGCCTGCAATGGCTTTCCATCCAACACGAACGACAACGATTCCGACACATGGGCATTGGGATGTGGCGCGACCGCGATCTGGAACTCCAATTCGGTCGGCGCAGTGATCTCGACTTCGAGCTCTGCGCCCACGTCTCGCTTCATAGTGCTGATGATGCGCCTCTCGATCTGGATCGGCGAGCCGAGCGACGGTGCCGGCTTCAGACTACGAGTAGGACCTACCCGGATTTGCCGCAGGCTAACCGGTCCATGCAGCTCGGCCGGCGATCGAGTCGCAGTTCGCCAACTGCCGGTGCAACCACAGCCCACAGTCCTACCCTGATCGGCATGGCAGCTGCACTACGCGAACCCAAAGTCGTCGTCCTCGGTGGAGGTTCCTGGGGCACCACCGTGGCGTCCATCTGCGCCCGCCGCGGGCCGACGCTGCAGTGGGTGCGCTCGGAGGAGACCGCCAACGACATCAACGAGAAGCACCGCAACAGCAAGTACCTCGGCGACGAGGTCCAGCTGTCACCGACCCTGCAGGCCACCACCGACTTTTCAGAGGCTGCGGAAAGTGCCGATGTCATCGTGATGGGCGTACCGTCGCACGGCTTCCGCGGCGTGCTCGAACAACTGGCCAAGGAGCTACGGCCGTGGGTTCCGGTGGTGTCCCTGGTGAAGGGCCTCGAGCAGGGCACCAACTACCGGATGAGCCAGATCGTCGACGAGGTGCTGCCCGGCCATCCGGCGGGCATTCTGGCCGGCCCCAACATCGCCCGCGAGGTCGCCGACGGGTACGCCGCCGCCGCCGTGCTCGCCATGCCCGACCAACACCTGGCCGCCAATTTGGCAAACCTGTTCCGCACCAAGCGTTTCCGCACGTATACGACCGACGACGTCGTCGGCGTCGAAATGGCGGGTGCGTTGAAGAACGTGTACGCGATCGCCGTCGGGATGGGCTACGCGCTGGGCATCGGCGAGAACACCCGCGCCCTGGTGATGGCCCGCGCCGTCAACGAGATGTCGAAGCTCGGCGAGGCCATGGGAGGCAAGCGCGAGACGTTCTCCGGCCTGGCAGGCATGGGCGACCTCATTGTCACCTGCACCAGCCAGCGCAGCCGCAACCGTCACGTCGGCGAGCAACTGGGCTCGGGCAAGTCGATCGACGAGATCATCTCCGCGATGAACCAGGTCGCCGAGGGTGTCAAGGCCGCCAGCGTGATCATGGAGTTCGCCGAGAAGTACGGCGTCGCGATGCCGATCGCGCGCGAGGTCGACGGCGTTGTCAATCACGGCTCGACCGTCGAACAGGCCTACCAGGGCCTGGCCACCGAGAAGCCCGGCCACGAGGTGCACGGGTCAGGTTTCTGATTCCTCTGACGCTCAGTTCATGAACGGGTTGGTGCCTTCGGGCCGTTCCAGCAGCGGGTCGCGGCCGTCGTTGATGATGAAGCTCCCTGCGGGGCTGAGCACGAACCCGGACTGGTTGCGGCTGTCCGAACACGTCGTCACCGAACCGTCGCTACCGCAGCTGACCGTCTGGTAGCTGATCCGCGAGCCCGCCGGAAGTGGCTTGACGTCAGGCACGGAGCCAAACACGTCGCCGGCCGAAGTGGCGAACGTGGGCGCACCCGGGCCGCCACTGACGAGGTTCGCACCCTCAGGCGCGGCGGGGATCGGGCCACTGCAGCCGTAGCCGCCGTTGCGCTGCACCACGCAGGTGAGGCCATCCGGCGTCTTGAATGCGTACCACTGGTTGTCCATCACCGCGTACTCGGACAGCTTCACCGGCGCCATCGCGTTCACGTTGGGCGGAGGGGGTGGCGGCGGTGGTGTCGGCGGCTGGGCCATCGCCAGCCCCGGCACGCCGATCAGGACCGCCCCCGCAGACCCCACGACGCCGATCAGCATTCTGTTCAGCACGGTCCACACCCTAGATGGTGCGGTTGTGACTCGCAGCATGCCCTTGACATCGACTCACGACGCGCGGGCGTTACCTACGCCACCTCTAGTACTGGCCTGGGCCCCGGCCTGCCATCGCCTCCAGGCGGGCGATGCGGTCTTCCATCGGAGGGTGCGTTGAGAAGAGCTTGCCGATCTTCTCCCCCGACCGGAACGGGTTGGCGATCATCAGGTGGGCCTGATCGGCCAGCTGCGGCTCGGGCGGCAGCGGCGCCTGCTCGACGCCGGAGCTGATCTTGCGCAGCGCACTGGCCAACGCCAGCGGGTCACCGGTCAACTCCGCGCCGGACTGGTCGGCCTGGTACTCGCGCGACCGCGACACCGCCAGCTTGATCACCGTCGCGGCGATCGGACCCAGCAGCGCAATCAGAAGTAGCGCAAAGGGATTCGTGTCACCTTCGCGGCTGCCGCCGAAGAAGCCCGCGAAGTGCGCGACGAAGGCCAGCGCGGTGATCACCGACGCCATCGCCCCGGCCACACACGAGATCAGGATGTCGCGGTTGTACACGTGGCTGAGCTCGTGGCCCAACACCGCGCGCAGCTCCCGCTCGTTGAGGATTCCCAGGATGCCCGTCGTGCAGCAGACCGCGGCGTTGCGCGGGTCACGACCCGTCGCGAACGCGTTCGGCGCCGCGGTGTCGCTGATGTACAGCCGCGGCATCGGCTGACGCGCCGTGGTCGCCAATTCGCGCACGATCTTGTACATCATCGGCGCCTGCATCTCGTTCACCGGCTGGGCGTGCATCGCCTTGAGCGCCAACTTGTCGCTGTTGAAGTAGACGTAGATGTTCATGCCGACGGCGAACAGAACCGCCAGGAACATGATGTTCCGGCCGAACAACGCGCCGACGAACACGATCAACGCCGAAAACCCGGCGAGCAGCACGAACGTCTTGGCCGTGTTGGCGTGCGGATGCCAGGTCATCGTGGCTTCCTCCTATTGAACCGAGCCGAATCACCGCTGACCTAACGCCTGGACAGCCTCGGCAAGTTCCGCAGCTGGTCAGCCGTGACGATTCGCCGTGTAGTCCGCCAGCGTCGCCAACGCGTTGCGACCGGGGCCGTCGGGCAGATTTGCCAGCTCCTCGCGCGCCTGTGCGGCGTACTCGGCGACGGTCTCCTTGGCTCGCACCATGCCCTGCGAGGCACGCAGCAGGCGTAAGGCCTCCGCGACGTCGTCGTCGTTCTCGACCGGCCCGGCCAGCAGCTGGCGCAGCCGGTCCGCGTCGGGGCCGGTGTCGCGCAGGGCGTAGAGCACCGGCAGCGTATGCACACCCTCGCGCAGATCGGTGCCGGGCAGCTTGCCGGATTCGTCTGGGTCGCTGTCGATGTCGATGATGTCGTCGGAGATCTGGAACGCCGTGCCGACGATGCCACCGAGCCGGCTCAACCGCTCGATCTGCTCCTCGTCGGCGCCGGAGAACGTCGCCCCGAACCGGCCGGAGGCCGCGATCAGGCAGGCGGTCTTCTCGTAGACGACCTTGAGGTAGTGCTCGACGGAGTCGACGTGCTCGGCGGCGCCGCGGGTTTCGCGCATCTGGCCCGTCACCAGCTGGGCGAAGGTATCGGCGATGACGCGTACCGCCTCCGGGCCGAGTCGGGACACCAGCCGCGAGGCCGTCGCAAACAGGTAGTCGCCGGCCAGGATCGCGATGTTGTTGCTCCACCGCGCGTTCGCGCTGGGCGCTCCGCGGCGAACCTCGGCCTCATCCATGACGTCGTCGTGGTACAGCGTCGCCAGGTGCACGAGCTCGATGACGGCTCCGGCGACGTCGACCTGCCATGCGTCGGGTTCGGGTCCCAGACGGGCGGACAGCACCGTGAACAGCGGACGGAACCGTTTGCCGCCGGCCTGGAACAGATGCTGGACCGCCTCGGCCATCAGCTCATCGGCTTTGCCCAGCTCAGTGGCCATCAGATCTTCGATCCGGGCCACGCCCTCGCGGACATCCTGGGCGAAGCCGGGGTCTCCGAAGTCCACCCCTGCCACCACGCTCGCCGGCGTCCTCACCCTGCCAACATACTGGGAGCCATGGACTTACCGGCGGGCAGGAGCGAAGCGACCCGGGGATCGATGAAGGCCGACGTGGTGGTCGTTGGGGCCGGACCCGCCGGTTCGGCAGCGGCGGCGTGGGCGTGTCGGTCCGGACGCGACGTGCTCGTGATCGACTCCGCGCAGTTCCCCCGCGACAAGGCGTGCGGCGACGGCCTGACCCCGCGCGCGGTCTTGGAGATGGAGCGGCTGGGGCTCGGCTCGTGGTTGGACGGCCGCGTGCGGCACCGCGGGTTGCGGATGTCGGGGTTCGGTGCCGACGTCGAGATCGAATGGCCGGGCCCGTCGTTTCCGGCGACCTCGAGCGCCGTGCCGCGCACAGAACTCGACGACCGGATCAGGATGGTGGCGGTCGACGAGGGCGCCAAGATGCTGCTGGGCGCGAAAGCCGTTGATGTGGAGCATGATTCGTCGGGGCGGGTGTCGACGGTGCGCCTGGACTCCGGCGCCGAGATCGGGTGCGGCGAGCTGATCGTCGCCGACGGTGCGCGCTCGACGTTGGGCCGCGTGTTGGGCAGGCAGTGGCACAAGGAGACGGTCTATGGCGTGGCGATCCGCGGGTACATCGCCACGCCGCGCGCAAACGAACCGTGGATCACGTCGCACCTCGAATTGCGCTCACCCGAGAGAGAGGTGCTGCCGGGCTACGGCTGGATCTTCCCGCTGGGCAACGGCGAGGTGAACATCGGCGTCGGAGCGCTCGCGACGTCCAAGCGCCCCTCCGACGCCGCACTGCGGCCGCTGATGTCGTATTACACGTCGCTGAGACGTGACGAGTGGGGCTTCGACGGTGAACCACGCGCCGGGTTGTCGGCGTTGTTGCCGATGGGCGGTGCCGTGTCCGGGGTGGCCGGCCCGAACTGGATGCTCATCGGCGACGCCGCGGCGTGTGTCAACCCGCTCAACGGCGAGGGAATCGACTATGGGCTGGAGACCGGCAGGCTGGCCGCTGAACTGTTGGGTACCGGCGATTTTTCGTCGGCGTGGCCTGCCCTGCTGTCGGCGCACTACGCGCGCGGGTTCTCCGTCGCGCGACGGTTGGCGCTGCTGCTGACGATCCCGCATTTCCTGCCGTCGACGGGGCCGATTGCGATGCGGTCGGCGTTCCTGATGAAGGTCGCGGTGCGCGTCATGGGGAACTTCGTCACCGACGAGGACGCCGACTGGGTCGCGCGGGTGTGGCGGGGTGCGGGTGTGGCGTCGCGGCGGATCGACGAACGTCCGCCGTTCAGCTAGCGGTCGGACGAGCAGGCATCTGGAGTGTTGCCCGCCTACGCGCGAATTTTTCGCTCGCGGTAGACGAAGGCACCCGCCGCTAGTTGTCGTCCTCTCCCTGCATGCGTTTCTGGAACGCCAGCCCGATGCTCGTGTCTGCAGCTGCCTTGTCCGCGCCGCTTGCATCGGTGAGCCACAGGGCGATCAGCACGTCGCCGGCGGTGATGAAAAGACCCCACCAATAGGCCCACTTGACTGTCGGATCGGGCTGCGTTGTGAAGAACATGATCAGGAAGACCGGACCGACGATGCCGAAGACGAACATCATCGCCTGAAACATGAGGTACCGCTTGAACGTGGACATTTCGGGGAAGAATATCGCGCGTGACCGATGTCTTCCGCGCGCCGATGCGGTCCCGGCGCGACGACGTCGACCTTCAATCGACGGTCGATCGCGCACTGGCAAGGGGACTCGTCGGATTCGGTGACGCGGGCCCGGGCGAACGCCTGGCCCGTCGAATCGCCCGGTTCGCCGACGTCGACGACGGCTCGTTCGTGTGGACCCGCGACGCCGACGGTCTCTACTGGCTCGGGCGTATCGACGGACCGCTCTTCTTCGACGACGATGGCGTCGCCGTCGACCTCGTCCACGTGCGCCGGTGTCGGTGGATCAGCCGACCGGTGCTCGAACCGGAGGTGCCCGCCGCCGTCCTCGCTACCTATGCCCGGGGCGGGCGCAACTTTCAGCAGACACACGATCCGAGCGTCGGCGCGCAGACGCAACGGGTCTGGAACGCGAGAGTCGCAGAGCCAAGCTAACTGTAAGCCCAGCTAGACGACCTATTCTCAATCAATTTGCGGGATTACCCTGGAGCACTGAGGCGTTGAACAAAGCATCGGCGGAAGGAATCCACGATGCACAGGATGACGATCAGGTCGGCACTCGCCGCGATTGCTGTTGCGGCAGCCGCTCTGGGCTCGGCCGCTACGGCGACCGCCACCCCCACCGGACCATGCGAGAACGTCACCTATGTCGGCGTCTGCGAGCCTGTGCGCGAACAGCCACGCCCGCCGTCACACCAAGGCATGGGCGAAGTGATCCTGCCGGGCGTCGGAGGCAACGTCCAGGCCATCGGTTAGACGAGACTCTTCGCGAACCCGCTGACGTCGCGGATGGTGGCATCGACCACCTCCGGCATCACCTGCACCAGGATCAGGTCGCCGGCATGGCACGTCCCCGCGACCATCCGGCCCACCGCGGGAACACCGGCATGGACGAGCCGTCGGTAGTACTGCAGCCCCTCGTCGCGCAGCGGGTCCAGTTCGTTGACCGAGATGACATGAGGTGGCATGCCCGCCAGCTCTTCATCGGTCGCCGCCGCCGCCCAGCAGGTCGCGTCGTCGGCATGGCTGTTGGTCGGGTCGTAGAGCGAGCCGAGCAGTGCCAACTGCTTGCACGTGACGAAGTACTCGTCGTTCTCGGTGAGCGAGGGCAGGTCCTCACATACTTCGAGCCACCGGTTCGAGATGTACGGGCACTGTGCGTAAAAGCCGGCGATCTCGTGCAGCCAGCCTTCCCGCTTCGCCTTGTGCGCCACGGTGAGGGTGAGGTTGCCGCCACCGGATTCGCCGGACACGATCAGGTGGGTGATGCCGAGTTCGGCACGGTTGGCGGCCGCCCATCGCACTCCCGCCGCGCAATCATTCAAACCCGCGGGGAATGGGTGCGGGCCGAGCTTGCCGCCGGAGTTGCGGAATTCCACGCCGACGACGACAACACCTGTCGCAGCGAGGTATTCGCGTAGTTTGACGTATCCGGTGTCGGCCGCGCTGCCGGTCGCCATGCCGCCCCCGTGCAAGTGCACCACGCCCGGCAGCGCACCGTCGACGTCGTCGGGCCGGCTGATGTAAAGGGTGATGTCGTTGCCGTCGGCACCGGTGATCGTGGTGGTCGTGGTGGTGACACCGGTGATCTCGGGTGCGGCTTGCGCGAACACCTCGAAGATCGCGCCCATGCGTTCCTCGCTCGCCGCGGCGAAGGCCAACCGGTCCTCCAACGGGGAGTCGACGGTCAGCGGTATCTCCGGTTGCCTGCCTGCGAGCCCGAATTCAGCGAACGCCTTGACCATTCGCGGGTCGGAGCGGGGATCGGTGGCGAGTGTGGATTCGGGATCGGCGTGACGTCCGTAAGCCATGGCGCGACCGTACAGCGTTGCGGCGGCGCTCAACCCCTATTCGGGAACAGGGCTCATGTCGGCCATCGCGTGTCGAGAATGTCGAGCGCGTGCGGGAGGCCCGCGCGGTAGCGCCGTCGGTCGACGGTCTTGAACGGCACCCACCACGGCGCCTGGAACAACTCGACGATCTTGACCATCTTCCCGTTGTAACCCGACGCCAGCAGCACACCGTTGGCGGCGTATCGTCCGCCCTCATTGGCACCCTCCATCGTCGTGACGTTCTGGTCCGTCTTGATCCATTCGCCGGCCAGGAACAGGTTGTCGATTCCGGTGACCGCGGCGGGCCGACGGTTCCACGACCCCGGATCCTGAATGAACAACGGTTCGTCGTTGCGGACGTTCGGCGTGCCCGAGTCGATGATCGAAGGGTCGAGGAACCACGAGTGCAGCATTTTGTCGTCGATGACCGTGCCGGTGTCGTTGAGGTGCGCCTTGATCTGCGCCCATGCCTCGTCGGCGATCTCGTCGGGTGTGCAGTCCCTCGCACTCTTGCGGTTGAAGTTGCCCGGCGTGGACCAGTCCGAAATGATCGCCGACATGCAGTCTTTGACGGTGCCGTCGCCGTAGGTGGTCAGGCTCCTCTTCCAGAACTGCTCCTCGCTGATCGACGTGATCGCCCAGCCCGAGTCGACGTAGTTGACGTGTCCTTTGGTGACGTCGACGCGCTTCTTGAGGTAAAACATGAGCCCGTTCATCCACTCTGTGCGAAGCAGAGCGATGTTCGCCAACTGGGGATCGGCCTCGATCACGTCGTCGGTGAGCACCGCCGCCAACTTTTCGCACGGCACGGCTGACACGTACCAGTCTGCGACGACCTGTTGCGGCATACCGTTGGTGTCGGTCACCGTCGCAGACTGAATGTGCTTGCCGTTCGCAGTAAGACGCGACAGGGCCCGACCGACGTGGAACGTGACGCCCTGGTCACGCAAGTGCTCAACCCACGGGTCGAGCCACTGTGAGCTCGTCGGCCCGTTGAGCACGCGGTCAAAGCCTTTCCCGTCGCGGTCATTGCCGAATAGGAGAATCGACCACACGGATGCCTCGCCCACCAGGCCGATCGAATGTGCGCTGGCGTCACGGGATTTGGATGCGGCGAGATTACGAATGATGCCATCGGCCAGATAGCGGTTGTACTCGGCGGACCTCTTGTTCGCGCCGATATAGTCCTCCCACGTCATGTTCTCCCACTGGCCGAGCTTGCGCTCGTTGCTGCTGGTGACGTAGACGGCCAGTTTCTGTGCCGCATACGCGGCCTCCCAGAGCGGTAGCCGGAACAGCGTCTCGAAGACCGTCGTCACCGATTCGATGAACGCCTTGGGTGTGATCGGATTCGGCAACGTCGGCAACGGAAACGGCAGCGGCACAGTCAGGTCGGAGCGTCCCATCCCGGAATGCAGATACGACGTCGCCCGAGTCAGGTTCTGCCAGGTGCCGTTCGCGTTGCCCGGGAATGGGATTCGTCGCATCGTGTCGGTGACATTGCGGTAGAAGCCGGGAAAGAAGCGGAATCCGTGCTCGGCGGGTAGTGGCGTCGCACCTGAATTCGGTACCGGTATCGACCTGGCCTTACCACCAAGCGCCTTGCGTTCGTAAACGGTCACGCTGTAACCGCGGTCGACCAGTTCATGCGCGGCCGTCAGCCCTGCGATCCCGGCGCCGAACACCGCGACCGTCTTGCCAGGGGCGGCGCGGGCGGTCGGGGGCAGGGCAGTCAACGCCGCTGCGGCGGCCGTCCCCGCGAGGAACGATCGGCGAGTCAGACGACTGCGCTCGGCCCCACCCCGCATGGACATAAGTTAATGGTGATTCTCGTCACATCCATGGCGACACGCCGAAGTCAGAGGCCTCAGATCAGTGCGAAGTTGGTGGCATTTACCGCAGCGGCTTGGCCGCGGCGTGCAGAGCCACGATGCCGCCGGACAGGTTGCGCCACCGCACCGCCGACCAACCCGAGTCGGCGATCCGACGCGCGAGGTCCGGCTGGTCGGGCCATGCGCGGATCGACTCCGCGAGATAGACGTAGGCATCGGGGTTCGACGACACCGCACTCGCCATCCGCGGCAGGGCCCGCATCAGGTACTCCTTGTACGCCGTCGCGAACAACCGGTTCGTCGGCGTCGAGAACTCGCACACCACCAGTCGCCCGCCCGGCCGCGTCACCCGGGCCATCTCGCGCAGCGCGGCGGTGTGGTCGACGATGTTGCGCAGCCCGAAGCTGATCGTCACCGCGTCGAAGACCCCGTCGTCGAACGGCAGCTTCGTCCCGTCGGCCGCCACCTTCGGCACGTCGCGCTGGGCACCCGCCGCGAGCATGCCGACCGAGAAATCCGCGGCCACACACCACGCTCCCGACGCCGCGAGCTCCACCGTCGACACCGCGGTGCCCGCCGCGAGGTCGAGCACCTTGTCCTCGGGCCCGATGCGCAGCGCCGAGCGCGTCGCCCGCCGCCAGAACCGGTCCTGGCCCATCGACAGCACGGTGTTCGTGAGGTCGTAGCGGCGCGCCACGGCGTCGAACATCGACGCGACCTCGTGGGGGTCCTTGTCCAGCGTCGCGCGGCTCACGGAGCCGACGCTACCTGGGAACATGCTTGCGACGGGAATGAGTGGCCGGCTAATGGGCATTTAGGGGACATGACGCAAAAGGTTTGGTTCATCACCGGGACATCACGTGGCTTCGGGCGCGAGTGGGCGATCGCGGCCCTGGAACGCGGCGACAAGGTCGCTGCCACCGCCCGCGACACCGCGACTCTGGACGACTTGGCGCAGAAGTACGGCGACGCGCTGCTGCCCATTCAGCTCGACGTCACCGACCACGACGCGGACTTCGCCGCGGTCAAGCAGGCGCATGAACACTTCGGGCGGCTCGACATCGTCGTCAACAACGCCGGCTACGGCCACTTCGGCTTCATCGAGGAGTTGACGGAGCAGGAGGCGCGCGCCCAGATCGAGACCAACGTGTTCGGGGCGCTGTGGATCACGCAGGCCGCGCTGCCGTACCTGCGGGCCCAGCGCAGCGGGCACATCATCCAGGTGTCGTCGATCGGCGGCATCACCGCATTCCAGAACGTCGGCATCTACCACGCGTCGAAGTGGGCCTTGGAGGGCTTCTCGCAGGCGCTGGCGCAGGAGGTCGCGCCGTTCGGGATCCACGTCACGCTCATCGAGCCGGGCGGGTTCTCGACCGATTGGGCGGGGTCGTCGTCGAAGCGGTCGGAGCCGCTGCCCGACTACAAAGAGGTGCATGAGGAGGCCGATCGGGTGCGTAGTCAGCGGATGTCCAAGCCGGGCGATCCGCAGGCGTCGGCGGAGGCGGTGCTCAAGATCGTCGACGCTGAGAACCCGCCGCTGCGAGTGTTTTTCGGTGAGCTACCGCTTCAGCTGGCCAAGGCCGACTACGAGAGCCGGCTCAAGACATGGGAGGAGTGGCAGCCGATTTCGGCGCTTGCCCAGGGCTAGAGTTTCTTGCGCGAGCTGGGCCCGCGCGAGCAGACGCAGAAGTTACCCGACACGCCGGCGTGACGGGGTAATTTTGCGTCTGCTCGCCGGAAAACGTTAGGCGGCCTTGAGGCGGCGGAGGCCGATGACCTCGTCGTAGTGGCCGAGCAGCTCGTCGCAGATCGCCGGCCACGTCCGGCTCAACACGCTGCGGCGTGCCGCCACTGAGTAGCGCGGCCGTTCGGCGATCAAGTGGTCGACGGATTCGGGAAGCTTGGCCTGGAATTCGTCGACCGGCAGCAGCAGCCCGGTGCGGTACGGCGCGACGAGGTCGCGAGGCCCACCCATGTTCGGGGCGATCACCGGAAGACCGGACGCCATCGCCTCCTGTACCGCCTGGCAGAAGGTCTCGTGTTCGCCAGGATGGACGAAGATGTCCATGCTCGCGTAGGCCGCGGCGAGTTCCTCGCCGTAGAGCGCCCCCGTGAAAATCGCAGACGGCAGCTGGCTTTCGAGCTTTTGACGGTCGATGCCGTCGCCGACGATGACCACTTGGAGGTCGGTGCGTTCCGACAGAGCCGCCAGCCGCTCGACATGCTTCTCCGGCGCCAGCCGACCCACGAAGCCGACGATCGGCTTGCCCTCCGGCGACCACGCGGCGCGTAGACGTGCATCTCGCGCCGACGGCGCAAAGCCGGTGATGTCGACGCCGCGCGCCCACTTGTGCACCCGCGGGATGCGATGGGCTGTCAGGTTTTCCATCGCAGCGGTCGACGGTGCCAGCGTGCGGTCGGCGCGGCTGTGCAGGTGTCGCGTCCACGCCCATGCCGTCCTGGCGGCAAAGCCGACGCCGTAGCTTTCGGCGAAACCTGCTATGTCAGTTTGGAATACGGCGACCGTCGGCACACCCAGGTGGCGCGCGGCGTGCAGCCCGCCGTAGCCGAGCAGTGCCGGAGATGCCAGATGAACGACGTCTGGTTCGAACCCGCGCAGCACCCCCACCATCCGTGGCCGTGGCACCCCCAACGGCAGCGAGGTGACCTTTGGGAACATGCGCGACGGCACCCGGTGAACACGGATACCTTCGTGCACCTTGTCAGCGGGCGGCTCACCCCGCGGGGTGTCCGGGGCAATGATGAGGGCCTCATGACCTGTGCAGCGGAGATGCTCGATCACCCGAAGCACGGAGTTGGTGACGCCGTTGACATTCGGGAGGAATGACTCTGCAACGATTGCAACGCGCACGACAAGATCGTCCCATCAGCGGCTGTCGACAAGGTTGCCTAGAGGGATATGACACGCAAAAACCTCGTGCCGATGAACTAATGCTCCGCGTTCTCGTATCAAGTATCGTGCGCACAGAGAAGGGCGGGTGACATGCGGATATCCCGAGCAGTGTTGGTGCTGGCGATCAGCTTGGTACTGGTAGTTGCCGGCTGCACCAAGCAGGCTTCCGGCACCGCACAACCGGACCCCAATCAGCCTCCCCTGACGTTGAGCAAAGACGGCTTCGGGATTGTCACGGGGTTCGACAATGCCCCTACCCGCATCGAGATCTTTACCGAACCGCAGTGCTCACACTGCGCGGATCTGCAGAAGGATTTCGGCGAAGAACTCCGGTACAACATCGGCGTCGGCGCGCTGAAGGTCACATACCGCCCGCTGATCTTCCTGGACACCGACCACGACGGTTACTCGGCCCATGTCGCCAACGCGATGTTCCTTGCCGCCGAAGGAGATGCGACTGGAACACAGTTCCAGCGCTTCGTTGAGGAGTTGTGGGGCCATCAGGAACGGGCCAAGGGCGGGGAGGGCCCCAGCAACGACGACATGGCCGAGATGGCGAAGACGGCGGGCATGCCGGACAACGTCGCCGAGCGGATCGCCCGCGGCGGGTCAGCGATCAACATCCAGGAAATGGAAGACGCCAACTACGAGTACCTGTACCAGATCGACTCGATGTCGACCGGCACACCAACGGTTTACGACCCGGCCACCGACCAGAAGCTCGACATCTACGACAACGAGTGGTTGTCGAAGTTGATGCGGTCCTGAAGCGTTAAGCGCGACGGCGCTCCAGCACGGCGACGCCGAACAGCGCGGCCCCGGCGATCAGCCAGCCGACCACCGCGATCGAACCGGCCGGGATGATCGCCAGCGACGCGTTGCGGTCCTGAACACGCACAAGATCCGGGTTGTTCGTGTCGTATTCCACGTAGATGCGCATTCCCGTCTCCAGTTCGGACGGGTACAGCACACCCAGTTCGGGTCGGTACGTCACGCGGTCAGGTGTGACGAACTCGATGGTCGACCGCCGCGGCCCCGCGCTGAGCACCTCGGCCGCCGCCACGCCCATGTGACGTTCGATCTGCCGGTCGTTGCGCCACGCACCCATCACCATGAGCACCGACTGCAGTGTCACCAGACACGCGGCGAGCACGATGCCGATGCGGATACGCCGAAAAGTGCGCTGCGAGCGCGTCTCGGTCGGATCCGGGGACAGACGCGGAATTAACTTGCGCCCCAGCTTGATTGGCAGCTTCACCATCGCCGTCTTGCTCGCTGCGCTCACAGTGCCATCTCGTTCGCTCGGCTCACAGTGCCATCTCGTTCGCTCGGCTCACAGTGCGGCCTTGATCGACGCGTGCAATGCCCGCAGCGACGACCGGTCGGCCTTCACCTCCAGCACCCGCATCCCGTCGAACGGCTCGTTGAGTGCGTCAGCCAGGTCGTCGGCCTCGATCTGGCGGCTCTCGACGTGATACGCCCGGCACAGCGCGCCGACGTCCACATCGTGCGGCGTGCCGAAGACCCGCGATGACACGTCGGAGAACCGCGGGTCGCCCTGCTCGAGCAGTTCGAAGATGCCGCCGCCGTTGTCGTTGGACACCACGATGGTCAGGTTGCGCGGCGTCGGCTCGGTCGGCCCGATAAGCAGTCCGGAGCTGTCGTGCACGAACGTCAGGTCGCCGATCAGCGCGATGGTGCGGCCGTCATGGGCCAGCGCCGCGCCGATCGCCGTCGAAACCGTCCCGTCGATGCCGGCGACACCGCGATTGGACTGTACTTTGATGCCACTGGTGTTCAGCCCGACCAGCGCCGCGTCGCGCACCGGGTTGGACGCGCCGAGCACCAGCTGATCGCCCGGACGGACCGCGTCGGCCACCGCGGCTGCGACATGCAGCCCGGTTTTCAGTGGATGAGCCTCGAGCTGGTCGCGCACGGCGTCGACGGCATGTTGGTGGACCTCGGCGCAGCGCTTCAACCAGGCCGGATTCGGTTCGCCGGTGGTCACCGCGCGGGTGCCGGTGGCCTGCGAGTTCCCCGACACATCGGGCCAGCGCGGACCCGTGGTCAGGGCGAACACCGGGACCGCCGAATCGGCCAGCAGCGTCGACACCGGCCGGTGCAGCGTCGGGCGGCCGAGCATGATGACCTGCTGCGGGCGGACCAGCCGCAGCGCGAACGGGTGCAGCGGATTCTCTGCCGGCGGCGCGGTCGGCTCGGCGACGGTCGGCAGCCCGGCCAGGTTGGGATGCACACCTGCGCCGTGCCCGGCGATGACGACGGTGTCGGGCGTCAGGTCGATGTCGAGCGGTTGGTCGAACGTGACCGGCGGGGTGTGCGTCCACGGCTTGCCGCCCGGACGGCCTTCGGGTGCGTAGAAATCGGCCGGGGCTCCGGCGTTCTCGACGTCGGGCACCAGTGGCTCGCGCAGCGGGATGTCGAATTGCACCGGGCCCGCGTTGGCTGACCGAGATCCGGTGGCGGCCACCAACACTCGGCACGTCGCCGAGCGCCACTGCGCATTGAGCGAGTCCATCCGATCAGGTGCATCCTCAGACAGGCCCAGGCTGATGTTTTCACGCACCTGCGTGCCGAAGTACCCCAGCTGCTCGAATGTCTGATTGGCGCCGGTTCCCAACAACTCGTAGGGCCGGTTGGCGCTCAGCACGATCAGCGGCACCCGCGCGTAGTTGGCCTCCACCACGGCCGGGCCGAGGTTGGCCACCGCGGTGCCCGACGTCATCGCCACACATACCGGCGCACGCTCGGCGACCGCAAGACCGATCGCCAGGAAGCCGGCGGTGCGCTCGTCGATGCGTACATGCAGTCGGATCCGGCCGGCTCGATCGGCGTCCTGCAACGCGAATGCCAGCGGCGCGTTTCGCGAACCCGGACACAGCACCACGTCGCGCACGCCACCGCGAATCAACTCGTCGACGACGACGCGGGCCTGCGCAGTCGATGGGTTCACCACTACAGAGTATCGGCGAAGAATTTCAGCGCCGCGGCGTTGACCTCCTGCGGCTTCTCGATGAACCCGAGGTGCCCGGCGGCGGCAATCTCCAGGTAATAGGCGTTGGGGATGGCGTTGGCGACCTCACGACCCAGATGCGGGGGCAGCACGACGTCGTCGGCGAAGCCCATCACCAGCGTGGGCGCCGTAATACTTCGGTAAGCCGGCAGCCGGTTGGACGTGGGACCGACGTCGGTCTGGCAGCGCAGTCCGGGTGTCGGTTTGGTCGGCCAGATCGTGAACATCTCGGCCCATTCGCGGACCAATGTGTCGTCGTTCAACGTCTTGGGCGAGAAGCTGTCCAGCAGGCGGATTTTCGCGTCATATTTGGCGGGCAGCTGGACGCCGGAGTCATAGAGCTCACGTTCGGCGTCGCGAAAGAAGTCGCGGGCACGATCGTGGCGGCCCCGGGTGGCCATCAGTACCGCGGAGCGGACGAGGTCTGGGCGCGCCACCATCAGCTCCTGAGCGATGTAGGAGCCCATCGACACCGCGACGATGCGCACCGGCGCCGCGGCGACCTTCTCGATCAGGGCGACCGTGTCGGCGACCATGGTCTCGACGGTGAAGCCGTCGGCGTTCTCGGTGGCGCCGGTGCCGCGGTTGTCGAAGGTGATGCAGCGATAGCCGGCCCGCTGGAACTCGGGCACTTGGTGCAGGTGCCAGGTGCGGCCTACGCCACCCCGGCCTGCGATGAACAGCACCGGGTCGCCACTGCCACGGTCGTCGTAGGCCAGGTTCACGGAGCCGACGCTACTTCACGGCGACGTGGGCGCGGCTACGTGCGGTGAGCGGGACAGTACGTTGAGCGGGCGTTAGCGCGCCGAAATCGCATGCCGGTCGCGCTTGCGGGACTTCTTGCCGCCGCGCACGCGGTCTATCGCGGCGTCCCACAGCAGCCTCACCGACGGCACCAACTGACCCTGCTTGACCGTGTCCAGGCTCAGTTGTGCCGTGGCCGCCGCCTTCGTCGCCGCCGACGCCTTCGAGAGGTGGCCCGAGTCGTAGGGCGGCTGCGGGTCGTACTCGATCGCGAGCTGTACCGCCTTGGCCTTCGCGTCCCCACAGATCTGGCCGAACAGCCATATCGCGAGGTCGATGCCTGCCGACACGCCCGCCGCCGTCACGATCTTGTCCTCGTGCACGATCCGCTGATCGCCGACGGCCTCGACGCCGAACGGCTTGAGCATCGGCAGCACCATCCAGTGCGACGTGGCGCGGCGACCGTCCAGCAGGCCGGCGGCGGCGAGGATCACCGAACCCGAGCACACCGATGTCGTCCAGGTCGACGTCTCGTGGGCCTTGCGTACCCAGTCGAGGACCTTCTCGTCGCGGGCGTGCTCGAATGTCGCCATGCCTCCGGGCACCAGAACAATGTCTGGGGAAGGGGTTTCGTCGAACGAATGAGTGGCGCCGATGAGCAGCACACCCGAATCGGCGGTGATCGGGCCGGGCTCATGCCAGACGAACCGGACCTCGGCGTCGGGCAGGTTGCGCAGCACCTCATACGGACCGATGAAGTCCAGTGCGGTGAACCCGGGGTACACCATGATCGCGATCTGGGCATTGCCTTCTCCTTTGTTAGGCGAACGTCTTGCGGTACTGGTCGGGCGAGATGCCCAGTCGTCGAACGAAATTGCGGCGTAGTGTCTCGGCGCTGCCGAAGCCGCAGCGCGTCGCGATCACCGTGACGGTGTCGTCGGTCTCCTCCAGCTGACGGCGGGCGGCTTCGGTGCGGATCCGCTCGACGTAGGCGCCGGGCGCCTCTCCGACCTCGTCGGTGAACACCCGTGTGAAGTGCCGCGGGCTCATCGACGCGCGCCGGGCGAGATCGGGAATGCTATGTGCGCCACCGGGTTCAGACTCGATCGCCTCCTGCACGTCGCGGATCGGCGCCCGCTTGGCGCGTGGCATCCACACCGGCGCGGCGAACTGCGTCTGGCCACCCGGTCGCCGGAGATACATCACCAGCCAGCGGGCGACCGTCTGCGCGACGTCGGTGCCGTAGTCGTCCTCGACGAGCGAGAGGGCCAGATCGATGCCCGCGGTGACACCCGCTGCCGTCCAGACCTTCTCCGAACTGTGCACGAAGATCGGCTCGGGGTCGACGGTGATCGACGGGAATTCGAGTGCCATCTGCCCGGCGAACGCCCAGTGCGTGGTCGCCACGCAGCCGTCGATCAGCCCCGCCTGCGCGGCGAGGAAGGCGCCGGTGCACACGCTGACGATGCGACGGGTCTGCTCGGCGGCGATCTGTACCCAGCCGACGGTGTCCGGGTCGCGCCTCGCGTCGTCGACCCCGATGCCGCCGGGCAGCACCAGGGTGTCGATCGGCTCACGGGGATCGGGAAACCGTCGGGCGACCAAAGCGAGGCCGGTGAGAGTGGTGGCCGGTTCTCCGTCGCGTGTCACAACGCTGACGGAGTAGCCCTCGTCGACGCGTCCTTGGCCGGCCAGACAGATGGTCGCGCCGGTGAACACCTCGAACGGGCCGACCAGGTCGAGAGCCTGGACGCCCGGATAACCGAGGATCACCACCGATCGCACCAACTCAGTGTTCGCGTCCGCCACCGTGGCGTCTAGGCCATGACCCCCACAAATTAGGACACGCCGTCAGAGTTTCCCCAGCCGTCGCATGATCTTGAAGAAGGGCACGGTCGACCCGAGTCCCTTGCGCGGGCTCGGCACTGGGTAGGCGGCTACTCCAATTTCAGCCGGTAGCAGTCCCTGATACGCGTGATCCACCACTGCCTGCGTTCGGGTTCGGCGGCCAGCGCCTCCAGCCGTGCCGGGTCCGGAGTCACCGAGCAGACCTGCAGAAAGCCGTCTTCCGGTGGCGCCGACTCGACGACGTCGTCCACGAACAAGCTGCCGGTGCCCAGGCCGCAGGCGTGCCGCAGTTCCGGCAGCGCGGCAGCCGCGAGCAGTCCGCGCCCGATGCCTACGGCCGAGTCCAGCGCACTGGAGACCACGATCGGAATGTCGATCTGTGCGGCGATGTGGAGCAGCTTGGCCACCCCACCCAGCGGCGCGACCTTGAGCACCGCGACATCGGCGGCGCCCTCGCGCACGACCCGCAGCGGATCGTCGGCCTTGCGGATGCTCTCGTCGGCGGCGATCGGCACGTCGACCCGGCGCCGCAGCGCCGCCAGCTCCGGCACCGTCGCGCACGGCTGCTCGATGTACTCGAGTGGGCCGTCTGCGGTCAACGCGGTCGCCGCTGCGGCGGCCTCCTCGACGCTCCAGCCGCCGTTGGCGTCGACCCGCACCGTCGGCACCAGCATGCGAACGGCGTTAACGCGCGCCACGTCGTCGACCAGGGACTGGCCCGGCTCGGCCACCTTCACCTTCGCGGTGCGTGCGCCGGGAAACCGGGCCAGCACCTCGGGCACCTCGACCGCGGCGACGGCCGGAACTGTCGCGTTGATCGGGATGCGGTCCCTGCGAGTCGCAGGAGCCGGCTCGTAGGCGGCTTCGATCGCCGACGCCAGCCAGTGCGCGGCCTCGGGCGGCTCGTACTCGAGGAATGCACCGAACTCACCCCAGCCCGCGGGTCCCTCGATCAGCGCGACCTCGCGAACGGTGATGCCGCGGAACCGAACTCGCATCGGCAGCGAGACGACGTGCAGGCGGTCCAGCAGATCGTCGAGCGGCGGGGTCACGACGTTCATACTGCCCGCTCACGACCGACCTAGAGTGGCGTTCATGCCCGCCCGACCCAGACCCGACAAACCGCGACCAGGCCAGGAATCGGTGTGGGACTACCCACGTCCGCCTCGTCTCGAGGAGTTCACCGGGTCGATAACCGTCGAACTCGGTGGTCAGACGATCGCGTCGACGACGCGGGCGTGGCGAGTGCTCGAGACCAGCCATCCGCCCACCTACTACCTGCCGGCCGACTGCTTCAGCGAAGGCTGCCTGCGACCGGCGTCCGGGTCGTCGTGGTGCGAGTGGAAGGGGCAGGCGGCCTACTACGACCTGGTGACCCCGTCCGCTGTGGCGCCGCGAGCGGCGTGGACCTATCCGACTCCGACCGCAGGATTCACCGCGATCGCGGGCGCCATCGCCGTGATGGCCGCCCAGGTCGACCGCTGCACGGTCAACGGCGAGCAGGTCGTCGCCCAGCCTGGTGGGTTCTACGGCGGATGGGTGACCAGCTGGGTCGCCGGGCCGTTCAAAGGCGTCCCCGGTTCGATGGGCTGGTGAAGGTTTAGACACACGCTCCTGTGGCTATATTTAAGTTACTTAACTATTCGATCGCCGCCGAGGGAGCCACACCGTGCAGACCCGAACGCTGATTCCAACCGGAATCGCCGCCGCCGCGACGGCGATACTCGGTGGCCTGGCGAGTCGGCCCGCGCAATCGGCATGGTACGAGAAGCTGAAGAAGCCGCCGTATCAGCCTCCGCGCCAAGCCTTTCCGATCGTGTGGCCGATCCTGTACGCCGACATCGCGCTGACGTCCGCGGCCACGCTGGACGAACTCGAGCGACGTGGCCAACAGCGAGAACGCCGTGCGTACATCGTCGCGTTGGTGTCGAACCTGATCCTCAACGGCAGTTGGTCGTGGTTGTTCTTCAACCAGCGCCGCCTCGGAACGTCGGCGATCGCCGCAGCCGCATTGACGGCCAGCAGCGCGGACCTGACGAGGCGGTCGGTGGCCGTTCGGGGCGCCAAGGCCGCTCCGCTGGCCGCGTATCCCGCGTGGTGCGCATTCGCCACCGCCCTGTCCACCCACATCTGGGCACTCAACCGCCGCTGAGGAGAACCCATGCGAATAGCCAAGATTGCCGGTCAGATCGTCGAATCAGCGTTGTCGATCGTGGGCATCCGGATCGGCACCGAGGAACCGCACTACCTACGACAACCGCTGACCGACGACGTCGAAGTCCGCCGGTACGGACCGCGCATCGCGGCCGAGACGAGCGTCGACGCCGGAGAGGACCGCGCCCGCAACATCGGCTTCCGGCGTCTCGCCAACTACATCTTCGGGGCCAACCATCGCGATGAGACGATCTCGATGACGGCACCCGTGGCTCAGCAGTCCGGCGAGGACGAGATTGCGATGACCGCCCCCGTCGCACAATCCCGGGGTGCCGACAACCGGTGGACGATTCGGTTCTTCATGCCGTCGAAGTGGACGATGGAGACCCTTCCCCAGCCCGACGACGGCGATGTCAGGCTCGTCACGGTCCCCGCTGAAACGGTCGCGGTGTTGCGATTCACCGGCGATCGCAGCGCCGACGCCGTCGCCGAGCGTACGGACCAACTACGAAAGACTCTGCGCGACAAGGCTGTCGAACCCGCAGGCGAGCCGGTCGCGTGGTTCTACGATCCGCCGTGGACACTACCGTTCAGGCGTCGCAACGAGGTCGCCATTCCGGTGCTTCTCGACTGACGGGTCACGCTCTCTCAATGCAGGACTGCAGTTGCATCGCCTTCCACGGCCGTCGGCCGCCGACGATGCGCAGGCCTTGTCTCGCCGCCGTGAACGGGCCGATGCGGTGAAGGAACAGCCGAACCATCGTTGATGCCGACGACTTCATCACGGCATCCGGCCGGTCGCCGAGGCCACGCGGACGGATCTCCAATATTCCGTCATGGACGTGCATCACGTACGGCCGCGCATCCGGAATCTGGAGAGCCACGCAGATGTCGGTCGCAGGGGAAATACCCGCCTTGACATAGGCCGGCGCCACCTCCACCACCTCCCGGAGCAGTAGCAACATATCCCGCTCGCGAATCTCCCACGGCGCGCCGACAGCCCGCGCGATGTCCTCTCCGTGCAAGACCAGTTCGAAGAGCCAGTTCACCTGCGCGATGATCCCGGAAACCATGGCACCGCAGTGAAACTCACCTACATGGTCATCTGAGAGGTCGTCGAAGTACGCATCCATCACTGGCTCAAGCGCCTCAAGGTCCTCAAGAAGTTCGGGGATCGGTGCCATCGCCGCCAGCATCTCTTCGTGATTGATCTGATCAAGCTCACGCGGATGGCGCGCGCGGCGAAAATCTCGCCCCTCGGCGACCGCTTGGTAACGGCGCGCGACACAGAGCACGTGGGCGACGACCTGGTGCACGTTCCAGTCCAATCCCCGTCGTCGGGCATCCGGATCCGCGGAACGAGCCAACCGATAGAACCGCTGCCGCGCATCGCCAATGCGGACCTTCAATTCGTCGCGATCGGTGTCGACGATCGCTACGCATCCGGTGTTGTTCATGGTGCACCCCCATACTCCAGTGTGGAGCTTAAGATACTCCAGGATGGAGTAATGTCAAGACATGCCCTCACAGCCGACCACCACATCGTTCGCGCTTCTCGGTCTGCTCGGCATAAAACCGTGGACGGCGTACGAGATCGTTGCTCAGATCAAACGCGGCATGCACTTCTTCTGGCCGCGATCGGACGCCCACCTGTACGCGGAGCTCAAGCGGCTCGTCGAGCGTGGCCACGCCACCGCACAGGTGGTCGACGGCCGCAAGAAACAAGTCACGCGCTACACCATCACCCCGGAGGGGCGCGCAGCTCTGAAGGAGTGGTTCCGTAGCGAGCCCGCCGCGCCGGTGATCGAAGTCGAGGGATTTCTCCGGCTGTTCCTCGGAGACCAGGCCACAAAAGACGATCTTCGCGAGTCGTTGGAAGCCACCGCGCGCCATGCCCGCGAGTTGCATGCCAAGGGGGTTGCGCTCATCGACGAGCTGCTCAACACGGGCGGGCCGTTCCCACATCGGCTTCACCTCATCGAACGTCAAGCGACATTCATCGGCGACTTCTACCGCGATCTCGTCGAATGGTGCGAACAGACGATCACCGAAATCGAGGATTGGCCCGACACCCGCGACATCGGCCTCACGCCACGGGGTCGCGAGCAGTGGGAGCGGATACTCGCACTCCCCGATCCTTAGTCGCCGCCCTCCGAGTACTCCTTGCGCAAATCCTTCTTGAGGATCTTGCCGGTGGGGTTGCGCGGCAACTCTTCCCTGATGTCCACGGACTTCGGGCACTTGTAGGACGCCAGCCGCTCGCGACAGAAGGCGATGAGTTCCTTCTCATCAGCCTCACCCTCAAGTTGGACAACGGCTTTCACCACCTCGCCCCACTTGTCATCGGGTATCCCGATGATCGCGACGTCGACGACTGCGGGGTGCTCGGCCAGCACCCGTTCGACCTCGATGGAGTAGATGTTCTCGCCGCCGGAGATGATCATGTCCTTCAACCGGTCCTCGACGAAGATGTAGCCGCCGTCGTCGACGCGGCCGATGTCGCCGGTGCGGAACCAGCCGTCATCGGTGATCGACTCTTCCGTCGCCTCCGGCTTGTTGTGGTATCCCTTCATCAATTGCGGCGAGCGGAACCACAATTCGCCCTGTTCCCCCTCCGGCACGTCCTTCATCGTGTCGGGGTCGACCACCCGCACCTCCGCGTTGGGCACCAGCGTCCCGGCACTCGACAGCCGCTCCTCCTTGCCGGGATCGCGATGCGCCTCGGGAAGCAGATGGCTGATCACGCCGCCGAGTTCGGTCAGCCCGTACGCCTGCATGAAGTCGGTGTCCGGCCACGCCTCCAGCGCCTTGCGTAGGAGCGGAAGCGGCATCGGCGACGCGCCATACGCGAAAGTCTTCAGCCCCCCGAACAGCTTCACGGCATCCTCACCGGACTCGAGCACCTTGGCGAGTACCGCAGGAACCAGGAATGTTCTGTTGGCGCCCTTGAGTATTGCGCCGGCGAGCGCGGCACCGTCGACGTCGCGCGTCATGACGCTGGGCACACCGTCGTGGAGGCCGAACTGCACATAGGACGATCCGCCGACGTGGAACAGCGGCATCGACACCATGTTCTTGTCGCCCTCGTCGAAGTCCAAGCCCTCGTGCGCGTTGACAGTGTGTGCGATGAGGTTGGCCTGCGTCAGCTCGACGCCCTTGGGCCGGCCGGTGGTGCCCGACGAGTACATGATGATGGCGACATCGTCGGGTTCGACGTCGTCGCCGCGTTCAATCGCTGACGCCGCGGCCAGCACCTCCTCGTATTCGTCGCCGTCCTCGCCCTCGGGGGTCACTTCGATGACGTGCTCGACGTTCGTGAGCTTGTCGCGGATCTTGTCGACGTTCGACTTCAGCTCCTTGCCGACGATCAGCACCTTGGCGCCGGAGTCGTTCAGCACATAGTCGAGTTCGTCGGCGGCCAGGCGGAAGTTGAATATGGCGGTGGCGGCGCCCAGTGACGCGGCGGCCAGCGTCAGCTCGACGCAGGCGGGATGGTTCTTGTCGAGGAAACCGACCACGTCGCCGCGTTCGACGCCGCGTTCCTTCAATGCACCGGCAAGTCGGCGGACCCTGTCGTTCCACTGGGCCCACGTCCAGTTTCGGTCCAGATAGTCGAAGGCCTCCTCATCGGGCTTGGTGGCGGCCCAGTGGGCGGTTCGTTCGTCGAGAAAGCGCGGCTCAGCCAGGTCAGACATGACCCCGAGCGTGCCATGGAGACAGGCTGCGCCACGCGCATTTCGCCCAAACCCGGCCGGTTACGTCTCATCCGCGGTTGGGTGTGCGCGGTGAAGGCCCCGGCGGTCGTAGATGCCGGTGACCACGCCGCGATCACGAGCCCGATGGCGTTCATCGTCAGGCCTCGCGTTCGTCCTGTGTCGGCGCGGCGGTCGAAGTAGAGCAGCGCCCGCGCGCCGAGGAAGACCTGGTGCAAGGGTTCGAATTTCGCCAGCCACCCGAAGAACCGGGGAGCCGCCTCCAGCAGAATGGTGGCGCCGTTGGACGGGGTCATCTGTCAAGCCACGAAAAGTTTTTCGATTAATTTTTGGACCGTGTCGATTTCTGGGGCTTGCCGTTCGACGTAGTTGCGAGGGCACGATAGACGAGCCCCTTCACCACAACTCAGAAGGAGACAGAGCAATGGCGCGCTACATGCTGATCATGCGATCCACCCCCGAGGCCGAGGCGGCGATGGAAGAACTGAACATCGACTTCAGCGAGATCATCGAGTCGATGGGCCGCTTCAACGAGGAGCTCATCAAGGCCGGCGTGATGCTGGCCGGCGAGGGCCTGACGGGACCCGAGGAGGGCTTCGTCGTCGATTTCAACTCCGACCCGCCGGTGGTCACCGACGGTCCGTACACCGAGGCCAAGGAACTGTTCAACGGATTCTGGATCCTCGACGTGTCGTCCAAGGAAGAGGCCAAGCAGTGGGCGCAGAAGATCCCGCTGGGCAAGGGCGTCAAGGTCGAGGTGCGCCGGGTGTCTGAATCCGAGGAGTTCCCTCAGGACAACCCGTGGATCCAGAAGGAGATCCAGTGGAAGGCCGACCTGGCCGAGAAGATCGCGGCACAGGCGCGGGCCGACGCCGACAGGCTCGTGGGCCGCTAATCATCTGCACGACTACGTGGCGCGGATCCGAATGGGTCCGCGCCAGGTCGCGTCCGGGTCGAGGACGTCGCCGCCCTGGCTGATCTCGACGTCACCGGATTTGGCGAGTTCCCGGGCGGTATCGCGGGCCCGGTCCATGAGGTCGCGCCAGTTCTTGCCGCCGACGGCGCGCGCAGCATCCGACGGACAGATGGTTTTGGCCGGGCCGCGCTCGTGGGCCATTTCCAGGATCGCCTCCCGCAATAGCTGTCCGATGTCGGCGGTCACGCCATCGAGTGAAGCCGAATCCGCCTACCCGTGTCACCAAATCTGTAACACGTTCTAGTCTTAGGGGCATGACCCAGGTTGATGCCCCCACGCGCGAGCGCTCGTCGGACGAGCTGCTGCGCCATCCCCTGCACTCCGGCCACCTCACGGTCGGCGCACTGAAGCGGAACAAAGACAAGCCCGTGCTGTTCCTCGGCGACACCACGCTGACCGGCGGCCAGTTGGCGGAGCGCATCAGCCAGTACATCCAGGCGTTCGAGGCACTGGGCGCAGGCACCGGCGTCACGACCGGGCTGCTGGCGCTGAACCGGCCAGAGGTCCTGATGATCCTGGGTGCCGGGCAGACGCAGGGCTACCGCCGTCTGGCGCTGCACCCTCTCGGCTCGCTGGACGACCACGCCTATGTCCTCAACGATGCCGGGGTCACGTCGCTGATCGTCGACCCGAACCCGATGTTCGTCGAGCGGGTGCAGGGGCTGTTGGAGAAGGTGCCCGGGCTCAAGCAGGTGCTGACGATCGGTCCGGTGCCCGAAGCATTGGCCAGCGAGGATGTGGTCGCGGTCGACCTGACCGCCGAGGCGGCGAAGTACACGCCGCAGCCGCTGGTCGCCGCGAACCTGGCGCCCGATCACATCGGCGGCATGGCCTACACCGGCGGCACGACCGGCAAGCCCAAGGGCGTGATCGGCACCGCGCAGTCCATCACCGCGATGACGACGATCCAGCTCGCCGAGTGGGAGTGGCCGGAGAACCCCCGGTTCCTGATGTGCACACCGCTGTCACACGCCGGCGCGGCATTCTTCGTGCCGACGATCATCAAGGGCGGCCAGCTGATCGTGCTCACCAAGTTCGACCCTGCCGAGGTGCTGAAAACCATTGAGGAGCAGAAGATCACGGCGACCATGCTGGTGCCGTCGATGATCTATGCGCTGATGGACCACCCGGATTCGCACACCCGCGACCTGTCGTCGCTGGAGACCGTGTACTACGGCGCTTCGGCGATGAACCCCGTGCGACTGGCCGAGGCGATCCGCCGGTTCGGCCCGATCTTCGCGCAGTACTACGGCCAGTCCGAGGCGCCGATGGTGATCACGTACCTGCCCAAGGGCGATCACGACGAGAAGCGGCTGACGTCGTGCGGGCGGCCCACGGTGTTCGCTCGGACCGCGCTGTTGGATGGCGACGGAAATGAGGTGCCCCAGGGCGAGGTCGGCGAGATCTGCGTGTCCGGTCCGCTGGTGTCGGGCGGGTACTGGAACAAGCCGGAGGCGACGGCCGAGACGTTCCGCGACGGCTGGATGCACACCGGCGACCTGGCCCGCGAGGACGAGGACGGCTTCTGGTACATCGTCGACCGCACCAAGGACATGATCGTCACCGGCGGCTTCAACGTGTTCCCGCGTGAGGTGGAAGACGTTGTCGCAGAGCATCCTTCGGTCGCCCAGGTCTGCGTGATCGGCACGCCCGACGAGAAGTGGGGTGAGGCGGTGACGGCGATCGTCGTGCTGCGGCCCGATGCGCGCGACCGACGAGGCGGCGATCGCGACGATGACCGAGGAGATCCAGGCCGCGGTCAAGGAGCGCAAGGGCTCGGTGCAATCGCCCAAGCAGGTGATCATCGTCGACTCGGTGCCGGTGACCGCGCTGGGCAAGCCCGACAAGAAGGCGGTGCGCGCGCAGTTCTGGGAGGGCGCCGACCGCGCAGTGGGGTGATCTTTTTCTCGGCGAGCAGACGCAAAGTGACCCTTTTCGTGGGCTTTCGGGTGATTTTGCGTCTGCTCGCGATAGAAGGTGACCCGCGATGAACGGTGACGGGTGGGTGCGGGGTGACTTCCTCGGCCTCGACATGCCTGCCCATACCGATGCGTTGCGTGACGGCGGTCCGCGGTTCCTGACTGAGGCGTTCCGGGCCACCGGCGCATTGGCGCCTGAAAACGCGGTCACCGCCATCACCGAACTCGAGGAGTTCCGCGGCGGCAGCACCGGGCGCAAGGCGCTGCTGTCGGTCGCCTACGACGGGGCCGACCTGCCGCCCGATCTCTTCGTCAAGTTCAGCCGCGACTTCGACGACGCAGGCCGCGACCGCGGACGCACACAGATGGAGTTCGAGGTCCGTTTCGCTCTGCTGTCCCGGACGCCGGGGTTTCCGATCGCGGTGCCGAACTGCCTGTTCGCCGACTACCACGGACCGTCAGAAACCGGGCTGCTGATCACCGATCGAATTCCCTACGGAGACAGGGGCATCGAGCCGCACTACGACAAATGCACGGACTTCGCGATGCCCGACCCCGTCGGGCACTATCGGGCCCTGCTCGGTGCCCTCGGCCGGCTGGCGGGCACCCACAAAGGCGGTCGTCTGCCCGCAGAACTCGTCGAGCACTTCCCGGTTGACATGGAGAGGCTGTCGGTCGGTCAACGCGTCCCCTACACACCCGACCAGCTCCAGCGGCGCGTCGACCGACTCGCCGAGTTGGCGACCGCCCAGCCCGGGCTGCTGCCTGCCAACCTCCGCTCCGCTGAGTTCATCGCCCGGCTGAGACAAGAAGTGGTCCGGTTTCCCGATCACGAGCAGGCCATCTGGCGTTGGCTGGCCGACGATTCCGACTATGTGGCGCTGTGTCACTGGAACGCCAACGTGGACAACGCGTGGTTCTGGCGCCAGGACGGCCGCCTGGAATGCGGGCTCATGGATTGGGGCTGCGTCGGCCAGATGAACGTGGCGATGGCGATCTGGGGTGCCATGTGCAGCGCGGAGACCGAGATGTGGGACCAGCACCTCGGCACGCTGCTCGACGTTTTCCTCGCCGAGTTCGCTTCGGCGGGCGGTCCTGCGCTCGAGGCGGCGGCGGTGAAACGTCATCTGATGCTGTACGTCGCGGTCATGGGCTTGGCCTGGCTGCTGGACGTGCCCTCCTATCTCCTGAAACTGCTCCCGGTGCGCGTGGCCGACCGGTTCGACCCGCGGATCGTCGACGACGAACAGGCCCGCAGTCGCCTGCTGATGATGACGAACTTCCTGAACCTCTGGGAGACAAACGATTTCGTCGGGGCGCTGGACGCGGTAGCGCGCTAAATCACGAGATCGGCCTTATGCCGGACGCGTTCGACCCGCTCGGCGTTGGGTTCGTCGACGTCGCGCACCCAGGCCTGCGCCAACTCAGGTGACTTGCCGAACTCGATGTGGCGTGCGATGAGCCGGCGTCGCCGCTCCTCGGGTGCGACGTCGACGAACCACACCTCGTCCAGTGTGCGCCGTACGTCTGGCCACGGCTCGTCGTCTTCGAGTAGATAGTTTCCCTCGGTGACGATCAGTCGCGCATCCGGCGCGACGGGAATGCTTCCCGCGACGGGCTGTTCGATCTCACGGTTGAAAGCAGGCGCATAGACGATCGCGGCAGAGCGTCGAACACGTTGCAGCAGAGCGAGATATCCGTACACGTCGAAGGTGTCGATCGCACCCTTGCGGCCCAGCCGACCCAGCCGCGCCAGCTCCACGTCGGCGAGGTGAAACCCGTCCATCGGCACGAGTACCGCGTCGTCGAACGCCGCCGCCACGGAGGCGGCCAGCGTCGACTTGCCCGCGCCGGGCGGCCCGGTGATGCCGAGGACGACACGGCGCTCTCGCTCGAGCAGCGCGTCCAGACGGCTAGCCCAGGAGTTCATCGATCTCGGCGGCGAACCGAGCGATGCGTTCATGTTCGCTGGGGATGCCGCGGCTGTCGTCGGCCGCCCGTTGCCAGCCCAGCCGCCACATCCGCGCAACGGCGCGGTCACCGATGCCCGCATACGGGTTCACGAGCGTCTTCGGGAAGGCTTTGCGGCCTTCCCGGTACGCGGTCACTAGCCGGTGGGTCATTGCTGATAACTCTCCTGCGCGAGCAGACGCAAAGTGCACCATTTCCGCGGCGTGTCGGGGACTTTTGCGTTCCCCGACCTTCGGTGTGGGCCCAGCTCGGCTTCGGTGGGGCCCTGCTCGGCCTTCGGTGTGGGCCCTGCTCGGCACAATGGGGTGCGTGCCAGCCACCGATATCCAGCAGACCGTCGACGCGGTGTGGCGGATGGAGGCCGCCAAGATCGTCGCGACGCTGACGCGCGCCGTCGGCGATGTCGGGTTCGCCGAGGACCTGGCGCAGGAGGCACTCGTCGACGCGCTGACCCAATGGCCGGATACCGGCGTGCCGCGCAACGCCGGCGCCTGGCTGACCACCGTGGCCAAGCGCAAGGCGATCGACCAGTGGCGGCGCCAGGAGAACCTAGACACCAAGTACGCCGTGCTGGCACACGAACTCGAGACGCAGGTCCGTGCCTTTCCTGAGGCGTCGGACCCCGACCGCATCGACGACGACGTCCTGCGCCTGGTGTTCATCTCGGCGCATCCGGTGCTGTCGCGGGAAGGTCAGATCACGCTGACGCTGCGCGTCGTCGGCGGCCTGACGACCGAGGAGATCGCCCGCGCCTTCCTGACGTCGAAGGCGACGATCGCCGCGCGGATCACCCGGGCGAAGAAGACACTCTCGGACGCAGACGTCCCGTTCGAGGTCCCCGACCGATCGGAGTATCCACAGCGGCTGTCCGCCGTGCTCAGCGTGATCTACCTGATCTACAACGAGGGCTATTCGGCGTCGTTCGGCCAGCGCTGGATCCGCGACGAGCTGTGCAGCGAGGCGTTGCGGCTGGGCCGCGTGCTCGCCGCGCTGGTACCCGCTGAACCCGAAGTGCACGGCCTGGTGTCGCTGATGGAGTTCCAGTCGTCACGATTCCCCGCGCGCACCGACCGCGACGGCAGGCCGATCCTGTTGGAGGCTCAGAACCGCACCAAGTGGGACCGCGCGCAGATCCAGCGAGGGGTCGTCTCGCTGCAGCGCTCCGCTGAGGCGTTGCAGCGCAAGGGCACTGGGTGGGGTTCCTATGCGCTTCAGGCGGCGATCGCCGAATGCCACGCCACCGCGCCCACCGCAGAAGACACCAACTGGAAGCACATCGTGGTGCTCTACGACGGGCTGATCCAGATCGCGCCATCACCCGTCGTCCATCTCAACCGGGCGATCGCGGTGGCGATGGCTGACGGGCCTGCCGCTGCGCTGGAGATCGTCGACGGATTGACGGGCCTCGACGGCTCATACCTGTTGCCGAGTGTGCGCGGCGAACTGCTGGCGCGGCTAGGCCGCGATACGGAGGCGGCAGGCGAATTCGACCGCGCCGCTCAGATGACCGACAACGAACGCGAACGAGAAGTATTGGCCGACAAGGCCGCCCGCGCGCGGCGTTAGGCCCCGGGCACGCCGGTCCTGGCGGCGACCGACGTCGACGAACCCGTGTCGAAGACCTCAACGGCCACGTCGGCGTCGCGGTATCCGCCAAGGTGATGCAGTCCCGACGTGGCGGCGATGACGTCTGTCGCGTAGTCACCGGACATCGGATACTCGGCGACGGGGTGTCGCCAGTGTGCTGCGATGACCGTCGTTCCCGGCCTCAACAGCGGCACCTCGCGATCCAGGGTGTCGCGCAGCACCTCGGGATACAGGTAATAGCAGAGCTCAGACAGCACCACCAGGTCGAACGGTCCCTGTGGCCACGGGTCATCGAGTGAACCGCGCAGCAGCGTCACGTTGCGGCGCTTGCCGGCGTCGACCATCCGTCGATGTGTCGCGTCCAGGGCCGCGGCCGCCACATCGGTGCAGGTGACGTGGTCACACCTGGTGAGGAGCTGCTCGGTGAGAACGCCAACCGAGCAGCCGGGTTCGAACGCGTGCCGGTAGCGCCTGTAGGGCAACAGTGCCAACGTGATCGCGTACTTGCGCTGCTCGTACCACCTGCCTCCGAGCTGCCATGGGTCAGGCGACTCGGAGTACATCCGGTCGAAGTAGCGGGTCGAAAGCCGCGCGGTCATGAGAACACCACCTCCCTGACGGCGAGCAGTCGCTGCAGCACGAACGGCGGCAGCAGCGGCTCAGTACCTGAGCCGGCCTCCTCCACCTGCGTGCGGTAACACCGCGCGGCCGCTACCTTCCTGTCGACGGCATGTGCATCCACCCGCACAGCGCGCAGCCGATCCCACGGCACCGCTGTGTCTCCTGGTTTCGCCCAGTGCCACATCCAGATTGGATACTCCAACAACACCGTGCCGCTGCGCTGGGCCGCGGCAGCTGCCGCCCGACCGACCGCCTCATGATCGGGATGCCCGTCGCCACGCCACGTCGCGGCGATCCACGGCGGACGTGGTCGGGCTGCGAGGATCTCGGTGAGACGGTCCGCCAGCCGTTCCTCGTGTCCGCTCAGTTCCCCATCCGGCATCCCAAGGCAGATGGGCGCGGGAACGCCCAGCACCCGCATGGCGTCATGCAATTCGCCGCGGCGGGCGTGTTCCAGATCGCGACGATCGAGACCAGGATGCGAGGCGCCGCCGTCGCTGGCCGCCACCACCTGCACGCGCACATCGGCTTGGGCGAATGTGGCAAGCACAGCACCGAATCCAAGCGTCTCGTCGTCCGGATGTGCCGCCACGACAATTATTTCGCTGCAAGCAGTCACGTCCAGTTCGGGCGCGCGCGCCAACGCATCCAGCCACACCTGGGTCGGTGTTCCGTCAGTGGTCAACGGCCGGGCGGCGAACCGCGCGCCGTTGCCCGCAGGAGCGATTGTCATCGGGTCGCTCCAGCCAGCAGGCCCAGCCGCTCGAGATCCCGCTCGGCGTGGCTCTGTCGCACGTACATCGTCAGATCGGCCACGCGCTTGGCGTGCTGGGCGTCCTGACACAGCGGCGCCGGGCCGAGGGCGCGCGCCGTGCGCGTGATTGTCTCCTCGACAGCGGTCTCCACCACCGCCCGGGTACGCCGAGCGACCAGTTCGGCCATCCCCTTGCGGTTCAACGGATCTGCGTCGACCTCAGTGGCCGCCGATGACAGCATCGCCTCCGCCGCCGCCGTCGCGGCGTCCACTGCTCCGAGGTGAGCCAGCGTATGCGCATCGACAGACTCCTCTGCGGCGCGCCTGTACAGCGGAGCGGCCACAGCCCGCGACCCGCCCAGCCAGCACGCTGCGACACCGATCGCGCCGTGCCAGAACCCCGGCCGAGACAGATACTCCCCCGGCCGACCCACGGGAACAGCCGGAGTGTTGCTGAATTGGACTGAGCGGGTGTCTGATTCGGCCATCCCCGGATTGCGCCAGGTGCTCGGCAGCGGCTGCACGCCAGAACCGCTCAGATCCACGGCGAACAGTCCACGGTCCCCCGAGTCGAGTCGTGCCGTCACCAGTGCGTGGGTGCACAACCCGGCGCCCGAGCACCACACCTTGGTGCCCTCCAGGGTGACCGCATTCCCGTCGGGGCGCGCGCTGAGCACGGCATCGCGGGACTCGGCCGCCCATACGCCCCACAGCCGACCGGGTTTCGGATCGATTCCACCCAGTTCGGCGACGATCGCGATCGCGTCGGTGTGCGCCTCGGCCAGTCGTGCGGCGACGAGGTCGATCTCGGCAAGCTCAGCGAGGTGGCGCCACCGACGCGCCGTGTCGCCACTGCCGGGCAGCGGCAGATCCAGTGCGCCCGAGTCGAGCCATCGTCCGATCAATCCCCTGGTCATGGTTTGACGCTGGCCTTCCGTCTGTGCGCCGGTCCCGAGAGTTCGCGCAGATGTTGGGCGAATCCGCCGGGCGCACGCCCCACCTGGCGAACCGAGGTGGCCACCGCGAGCTTTGCGTCACGGTGGATTCGCATGTGAGCGGACTCGAACCGTCGCACCAGGTCGACGTCCTCACCGGAGGCGAGCGCTGCGAAGCCGCCGACACTCCAGTAGGCGTCCGCCCGGAATCCCATGTTGGCGCCGTGAATATGGTTGTGGCCCGGGCCTTTCGAGTTGTACGCGGCCAGGTACCGGCGAGCGACCTGGACGGGCAGCCGCCACGCCGGTATACGCACGGTGCCCAGCACCATGTCCGCTCCCGACGTGGTCATCTGTAACAGCCACCGACTGCCGACGACGCTGTCGGCGTCGGTGGTGGCGAACCACATGCGCGCGGGGTCCACACCCGCGCACATCGATCGCGCGTATTCGAATCCGGCCGCCCGAGCGGCGCCGACATTCCCCGCATCGACCGAGACGAAGTGCACGTTCGGGCCGAACTGCCCGGCGAGGCGCTCGCTGCCGTCGTCGCAGGCGTCGAGGACGACGACGATGAGCACGGGCACCGTCATATGTATCGATGCCGCGGTCAGCGCGGGCAGGCTGCGCGGCAAATGGTCGATCTCGTTGTGCGCGGGCACCACCACGACGGCCTGCTCCAGCTCCTCCATGCCTGTTAATTAGCCGCTTTAGCGGAGCTTCACACCTGGCACCATGGTGCTGGTGAGTCAGTTCGAGAAGATTCAAGCAGTTCTGTTCGATTACTCCGGCACGCTGTTCCGTCTGGAGGAGGACGACAGCTGGTTTCACGGCATCGAGATCGAGGACCGCCAGATCGAGGGGCACGTGCAGGCCGAGCTGATGCGCAGGATGACCGCGCCCACCGGCCAGCACGTCGACATGACTCCGGAGGCACACCACGCGTGGGCGAACCGCGACCTCGCCCCCCACCTACACCGGGAGGCCTACCTGCACGTATTGCGCGAGTCCGGGGTGGCCCACCACCAGGCCGAGTCGCTGTACGGCCTGATGGTCGACCCGTTGAACTGGACGCCGTACCCCGACACCGCGGAGGTGCTGAAGGGTCTGCACCAGCAGGGCATCAAGACCGCCGTGGTGTCCAACATCGCGTTCGATGTGCGGCCGGCCTTCGCGAGCATCGGCGCCGCCGAGTTCGTCGACGAGTTCGTGCTGTCCTTTGAGGTCGGCGCCGTCAAGCCCGACCCGGCGATCTTCCACACCGCGCTGACGCGGCTCGGAGTAGACGGCGGCGCACGCGCTCATGGTGGGTGACAGCGACGAGGCCGACGGCGGCGCCCGTGCGATCGGCTGCGGGTTCGCGCTTGTCGACCCGCTTCCCACCACCGAGCGCACCGACGGCCTGCGATATGCATTGACCGAATACGGCATCGAGGTCTAGTCGGTAACGTCGTAGGCCATGGCGGACGGGGTCGCGCCACCGCGGTGGCTCAAGTATGTGAACAAGCTGTTCATGGTGATGCTGCGGCTCGGCGTGCCGGTATCGCGGCACGAGGCGCCGATGATCCTGACAGTGCCGGGACGCAAGACGGGCAAGCCACGCTCGACGCCGGTCACGCCGATGAATATCGACGGCAAACGCTACGTCGTGAACGGCTATCCCGGTGCGGACTGGGTGCGCAACGTCCGCGCCGCCCGGCAGGTCACGCTGACCCAGGGCCGACGCTCGGAGCGAGTGCGGATGGTCGAGCTGAGCGCCGAAGATGCGCGGCCGGTCCTCAGCGACTTCCCCGACCAGGTGCCGACGGGCGTCGACTTGATGAAGCGCGCAGGGGTGTTGACCACCGGCACCGCCGACGAATTGGAAGGGCTAGCGGGTCATCTGCCGGTGTTTCGCATCGACCCCGTCACGTAGCGTCGAGGGCATGTCCGACAGTGCGCGTATTCGGCCGCCGTGGTGGCTGAAGTACGTCAACAAGGCCATGATCGGCGTGCAGAAGCTCGGGTTCGGGTTCGGCGGCAAAGGCCCGCTGATCCTGACGGTCCCCGGCCGCAAGTCGGGCAAGATGCGCTCGACACCCATCACGCCGATGACCGTTGACGGGAAGCGGTACGTGCTCGGAGGTCTCCCGGGCAGTGACTGGGCGGCCAACGCACGCGCCGCAGGCGAGGTCGAGTTGCGGCAGGGACGCAACACCGAACGGGTCCGAATGGTGGAGCTGCCACCCGATGAGGCGCGGCCGCTGCTGCGGCTGTTCCCGGTTGAGGTGCCAAGCGGCGTGGGCTTCATGAAGAACGCCGGTTTGATCACGGGCCCGAATCCCGACGAATACGAAGCGCTCGCCGGACGCTGCCCCGTGTTTCGCGTCGATTTGCTGCGCTGAACCGTGCGCGTGCGGAATCTGGTTATCCAGCAACTTAATTGGGTACGGCCGAAACAAGTGGATTTCAGCCAGCCGTAGGGATAGCGCGTAGACGGCCGCCGAAAGTGAAGTAGTCGGCTACGCAGGTCATCGCGCCGTGACGCTATCTACGCTCCTCCGTGACACGAATCGATGGACCCCAGAGGTCCGTTCGGCATAGGAGCAGCGATGGGATCTTCCCGAGGCACAGACCGCGTCACGACCGTCGTCGCGGCGATTTTTATAGGTGCGGCGCTGACTGGGACGACGGTCGCGTTGGCCGATCCCGACAAGGACAGCCCTTCCGGGCAGTCGGAGCTCATCCAACGCTGCGAATTCCCATTCTCGCTCAGGGGGTTCGTCGGGCTCGCTCGGCTCCCGACCTTCGTCGGGCTTGTTCGGCTCACGTGATTCCAACTCGTCGGAATCGACCGGGAGCGGGGGGAGTTCTGGCAACAGGACAACTTCCGGCGGCAGGAATGACTCGTCCAACCCTTCCGACAGTGGTCGTCCCAGTTCCAGTTTCGGCGATGGTCGATCCGGAACTTCCGGCGGCACAAATGACTCGTCCAACCCATCCGACAGTGGTCGTCCCAATTCCAGTTTCGGCGATGGGCGATCCGGAACTTCCGGTGGCACAAATGACTCGTCCAACCCATCCGACAGTGGTCGTCCCAGTTCCAGTTTCGGCGATGGGCGATCCGGAACTTCCGGTGGCACAAATGACTCGTCCAACCCATCCGACAGTGGTCGTCCCAATTCCAGTTTCGGCGATGGGCGATCCGGAACTTCCGGCGGCACAAATGACTCGTCCAACCCATCCGACAGTGGTCGTCCCGGTTCCAGTTTCGGCGATGGTCGATCCGGCTCGCTCGGCCCACCCGATACCGACCCATCGGGTTCGCCCGAGAGCGAGGGGGGCTCTGAGCCAACGCCAAACTCCGGCGGCACGGCGAATGAACCCTCCGGAGATGGTCCCAGAACCCGTTTCGGTAATGGTCGTCCCAGTCCCGGTTTCGATTCGCCGTCACCGGGGACGGCCGCCGGCACGGTCGGCACACCAGGACAGTCCACCCCCGGCGAAGGCAACCCCGGCGAAGGCAACCCCGGCGAAGGCAACCCCGGCGAAGGCGACCCCGGCGAAGGCAACCCCGGCGAAGGCAACACCCGGCGACCGAACCCGGCGACACCCGGCACGCGAACCCGGCCCGAAGACACCCGGCCCGAACCCTGCACCGACGGCACGTGCAACCCCGGCGAAGGCAACCCGAGACCCGACCCGTGCGAGAGCGAATGTCCGCCACCGCCACCGCCACCGCCTTGCGAAACCTTCGGGCGACGTTGCGACAAGCCCCGGGATAACGACGGGCCGTTGCCCGGACCGGTCGTCAAAATCCCCACACCACCGCCCATCACGAAGCGGGTCCCACCCACATGGAACCCGCCCACCCCGACGCTGGAGCCCCCGCCGGCCGTCACGCCCGAACCGACGCCGGTGGACATCGCGACACCCCCGGTAACCGAGGTGCCGGCCATTGTCGAAGCCCCGGCTTCGGTGCCCGTAGCGATCATCGACGTTCCCGCAGCGCCGCCACCGGTCGTAGTTCCCGCGGCGCCGCCGGAGGTCGTGCCACAAGCCGCGACCATCTCTCTCACCAGCCGCGTTGGTACCGGCACCGTGGCACTGACATTGATCATCATCGTCCTGATATCGGGCGTCTGGTTCTACGCAAATCGTCTGGGATCACATCTAACAAATCGGAGGAACAATCATGCATAAAGTATTCGCCCTTGTAATCGCCATGCTCTTCTGCGCCATCGTCGGCATGCCCACCGCGGCCGCCCAGTCCGGAGTAACCGCATCCGCGACTATCAACGGACACAACGTGAATGGGTCCGACGCGAGTGATCCGGTACAACTTCGGCCCGGTCAGCCGGCCGATGTTGCGATCGAGCTGACCAACGACGGCAGTAGGCCCGTCGAGGTCACACAGGTCGAGCTCGCCGGACGCGTGCTGGGTCTGAACTTCTTCACCTACGCGACCACTGTGGATTTCACTGTGCAACCGGGAAACCGCGGCACCCTTCACTACCAGCTCGACCTTACCGGGCTGCACGGCCAGGCGACGGGCCTGATGGGTGGCCAGCTGACCGTGAAAGGCGCGTTAGGTGAGCAGATTGCGACGATGCCCATCGTGACCGATGTGCGCGGTTCGGTGTTGTCGGTCTACGGCCTGTTCGGCATTGCCCTGTTCGTCCTTACCGTCCTAGCGCTCGTCGACGCCGCAATTGGCATTGCCAGGCATCGCCTTTCGGCCAATCGCTGGGGCCGCGGGCTGCGGCTGCTCGCCCCAGGTATCGGGGTTGGCCTGGTGTTGATGTTCTCCGCGTCGGTCGCGCGGTTGTGGGTTGCCGACACCGTGCAGTGGCTTCTCCTAGCAGGCGTCACGGCCGCCGTGTTCTTCGCCATCGGATACCTCGCACCGGTGCCCGGAGATGACGACGCCGACGAGGACATCGATATCGACCTGTTGACCGACGTCGACCTGTTGACCGACGTCGACCTGTTGGCCGACGCCGACGTCTTGACCGACGCCGACGTGTTCACCGACGCCGACGAGGACATCGAGGATCTGACCGATGGCCATACCGCGAAGCATCGCGCAGACGAGCTCGCGAAATGACATCGATCGAGGACCGCATCCGTGCCGCGCTGCCCGGCTTCGACATCGGCGAGCAGATCGGTCGCGGCGGCTGCGGTGTGGTGCTGTCGGGGATCCACCGCCAGCTGCACCGCCAGGTAGCGATCAAAAAGATCCCACCGCAGTTCGCCGAGGACCCCGCCGTCAGGCGCCGATTCGTCGCCGAAGCCCGGCTGATGGCCGCGATCGACCATCCGCATGTCGTTCCGGTGTACGACTACATCGAGTACGAGGACCTTTGTCTGCTGGTGATGGAGTACCTGCCCGGCGGAACGGTCGCGAGCCGGTTTGCACAGGACGGCTTCAACGCCAGCTCGGCGATTGCCGTGGCGCTGGCTTGCGCTGCAGGATTGGACGCAGCGCACAGCCACGGGGTCCTGCACCGCGACATCAAGCCCGCGAATCTGTTGTTCTCCGCCAACGGTTCGGTCAAGCTCGCCGATTTCGGCATCGCGAGGATCGTCGGCGGAAACGACACGCTGGTCACCCGCGCCGGCGAGGTCGTCGGCACCCCGTCGTACATGGCGCCGGAACAGGCTCGCGGACAAGATGTGTCGCCGGCGACCGACGTCTACCAACTTGCGACGATGCTGTACCAGCTGTTGTCCGGGGTGTTGCCGTTCCCAGCCGGCGGCGACAGCATGGCGGTGCTGTTCATGCATGCGTTCGAGCAGCCGAGGCCGCTCACCGAGGTCGCGCCCGTCGTTCCCAAGTCGATCGCCGACGTGGTCATGCGCGGCCTTGCCACCGATCCCACCGAACGCTTCGATTCGGCGGAGTCGTTCGGCGTAGCCCTGGCCGAGCCCGCCGCCGATGCCTGGGGCGCGGACTGGCTTGTCCCTGTTGGCATTCCCGTCATCGGTGCCGACACGATCATCGCAGCAGCGACCGGAACGTAGTCGCCAACCGAATAGCGCGATGAATGCGATGACCGAGATGACCGGGAGTCCCGTCCCCACCCCGACGGAGCGCGTGCGACCCGCGGAACGCACAGAGCGTCCGCGGATCGAGCTTGTCGACGTGAGTCGCAACGACGTCGTTCCGGTCCAGCAGGTGGTCAAGTTTCGGTCCCCGCGTGTGCCGGTCGTGGTGGCCGCGGTGCTTGCCCTAGCGGCGATCGCCGTCGCGTTGATCGGGCTGGGCGCACCGCCGCGCGGCGGAGATCTTCAGCCCGGCATGGTTACGGTGGCCGGTGTCGACCCCACGAGCGGGGACGAGGTGCGGGCCGACTGGTCGAAGCCGATCCCGGTGACGGTTGCCGGCGTCGAAGCGGGCACCGCCGCCATCGCATTGGATGTTGCCGGCGCGACGATCGGTCGTCATGAGGCGCCGATCACACCTAGCGCCGAAGGGGCGGTGGCGTCGGTGCCCGCTCCCTTCAATAAGTACGTGCTCGCCGGTCGCACGACAGCGGTCCTGACCATACACGGCGACGGAACTCCCACTGCTACATATCGATTCGGGATGACCAGCGTGCAGCCGGCAACGACCACGGCTCTCAGTGTCGGTCTCGTCGTTCTGGGGCTGTTCGGCGTCGCGTATGCGGAGTCCTACCTTCGTGCGCTGCGACGCGGGCGCAGTCGGTTCTCAGCGAGCATCGGCCTTCCGCTCAGTGCGGCCGCGTTGGCGGTGGCGACCGTCGGCGCCGCGTGGGTCCTGAGGGGGACGGAACCGACGGTGGCCACGCTCATCGGCTCGGCAGCGCTTGCCGCCACCGCAGGGATCGCCGCGACGATCGGCGCGATGCGTGTCGGCCGAACCGCAAAATACCGCCGCAGCCGTCGCGCGCTCGAACAGGCGGTGGCCATGAAACTCCATGCGGGGGATCGATGGTCGCTAGTCCGCCGCTGATCGAGATCCGGGAGTGGGGCCGGCCTGCACGCCGCCGGCTCCTGAGCCAGCCGCTCACGATTGGCCGTGACTGCCCCGGCGAGGCGCTAGCCGACGACGGAGTGTCACGCGAGCACCTGCGGCTGGTCCCGAGCCCGACCTCGCTCTCGGCGGTCGACCTTGGAAGTCGCAACGGGACCACGATCAATGGCACCGCCCTGACCGGCCGTGCGGCGCTCGCCCCCGGCGATGTTCTGCGCCTCGGACGGTCGGAGATCATCGTGCTGCACCCTCCGTCCGTCGAACTCAACGGGGATGAACTGGAACACGATTCGACTCGAATCGGGCTCAGGGCGACCTCCGTTCCGCCGCCCCCACCGCCCCCGCCGAGGAAGCACTCGCGGATCATGACGCTGGCCGAGCGGATCCTCGGAATCGATCCCACCGGCGAGCGCGACCTGTTCCGCGCATACAACGAACTGCCGACGAAAGTACCGTTGCGTGTCTGGCAGTCAGCCCGCGTCATCACCATGGCGGCATACCTGACCGTGATTGCCCTGCTGTTCGTGCGTCCGGCGGCTGGCCTGTTCGTCATATTCCAGGTGATCGTGCCACTACTCCCGATCCTGTTCTTCGTCGCACCGGGACTGTGGCGCAACGTCTGTCCGATGGCGGCGAGCAACCAGATGCCCCGGGTGTTGGGCATCGGCGGAACCCGCGCGGTGCCGGAATGGTTACGCAAGCGTGGCTACCTGATCGCCGTCGCCGGGTTCCTCGGCATCGCTGGTGCCCGGCTGGCCGGGCTGGATCACAATGGCGCCGCGATGGGCGCCGTTCTCGTCGCCGTCATAGTCGCGGCCGTCGCGGGTGGCTTGGTCTTCAAGGGTAAGAGCGGCTGGTGCAGCAGCATCTGCCCGTTGTTGCCGCTTCAACGCGTATACGGGCAAACGCCTTTCGTCACGGTGCCCAACAGCCACTGCACAAGCTGCGTCGGCTGCGCGAAGAACTGCTACGACTTCAAGCCTCGCGCCGCGTGGCAGGCAGACATGGCCGACCCCGACAAAGGATGGAGCGGACCACGCAAGCTGTTCGTCGCCGCCCTCCCAGGTTTCATCGTTGGCTTCTTCGTCCTCAAGGGACACGCGAATATTGTGATGACACAGCAGTTCGCATTGCTTGCGCTCGCGATGCTCATCAGCATCGGCTCGTTTTTCGCGATCGATGCCATGTCACCGCTCAGCCCGTCGATGCTGACCGTGGGCTACGGGGCGGTGGCGCTGAACGCGTTCTACTGGTTTGCCGGCCCCGCGCTTGCGGGCGCGGTTACGGAAATCACCGGCGTCGACGCTGGGTGGCTGCGTTGGCCGATCTCGGTCGCGGTCGCGGTCCTCACGCTGCTGTGGATCGCCCGGACCCGGGTCAGCGAGCTGCAGTTCGCACTGACCACCGGGGCACGGACGGAACCGGTCCTCCTCGGAATGCCCAAGCGGCAGAACGCCTCTGCGCCCGAGAACTCGGCACAGGTGCGCTTCGAGCGCGATGGCAAGTCCGTCGCGGCCGATGTGGGTATGAGTGTGCTCGACGTCGCCGAGAAGGGTGGTCAGCAGATCGAGGCCGGTTGCCGGATGGGCGTGTGCGGGGCGGACCCGGTCGCCATCCTCGACGGCGCGTCGTGCCTGTCCGCGCCCGAAGGGGACGAACTGAACACGCTACGGCGGCTGGGCCTGGGCAAATCGACCCGGATGGCCTGCTGCGCCCGGATCAAGAGCGGCACGGTCACTGTCTCGATGACGCCGGAACCCGTTGATGGCAGCGGCGCGAAGCCGACCAACTACGACCGCTCCATTGTCAGCGTGGTGGTGCTCGGCAACGGCATCGCCGGAGTCACCGCCGCCGACTTCATCCGCCGCGGCCACCCCGACTGTGAGATCCACATCGTCGGGCGGGAATCCCACGCGCTGTACAACCGAATGGGTATCGCCCGGTTGGTGTACGGCCGGTCCGCGATGCAAGGCCTATACCTTCTGCCCGAGCAATGGTACGACGAGCACGGGGTCAACGCGTGGCTCAATACGGTCGCCACCAGAATCGATCTCCGTTGGCGGCGTGTGCATCTCAGCACCGGGGAATCCCTTCCCTTCGACCGGCTGATCCTCGCGATGGGCTCGAGCGCTGCCGTCCCCCCCATCGGGGGGGCAAACAGGCCGGGTTGTTTCGCGCTGAGAGAGGCGGGCGACGCGATGCAGATCCGTGCCTACGCCCAGCAGCGCGAATGCCGTCGGGCTGTGGTGGCAGGTGGCGGGCTGCTCGGCCTCGAGGCCGCCTACTCGCTGCACCGACTTGGACTGAGTGTGACTGTGCTCGAGCGGCAAAGCCGGTTGCTGAGCCGCCAGATCGACCCACGCTGTTCGGAGTTGGTCGAGACGCACTTCGAAAGGGCGGGCATCGAGATCCTGCGGAGGGCCGAAACCTCGCACATCATCGGGGCCCCCGCGGTTACCGGGGCCGTGCTCAAGGACGGCCGCACCGTGCAGTGCGATATGTTCCTCGCGGCAACGGGCATCCGCCCGAACGTCAAGCTGGCGCGCGACGCTGGGGTTCCGGTCAACAAAGGTGTCCTCGTAGACGATCGGATGCAGACCAGGGTTGCGGGTGTTTTCGCCGCAGGCGACATCGCGGAGCACCGGGGCCAAGTCCGCGGCTTGTGGCCGGTCGCGACCGAACAAGCCCAGGCAGCCGCCGTCAATGCGCTCGGCGGCGATATGGTGCTGACCTCCGAGACACCGGCGACGGTCTTGAAAGGTGTGGATCTTCAACTATTTTCGATCGGTATCACGGAGCCAAGACCGTCCGATGAGGTGATAGTCATCGACCGGCCCGCCGTGCCGTCCTATCGGCGGCTGGTGCTTTCAGAGGGCCGGACGGTCGGCGCCACGGTGCTCGGTCATCATCCCAGCGACCTCGCGGCTGCGCAGAAAGCGGTACGTCAATCGAATCACCGTTGACGCAGCGCAGCGGGCAGCACTGCGGTCCGGCGACTGGAGCGTACTGACCGACCGAACGCGCTAACGCGGATCCGCGCTGCGGTACGTCAGAATCCGCGTACCGACCCGCAGGGTCCACCCTGGCTCGAGTTCGGTTGGGGTCGTGCTGATCTGGGTCCAGGTCTCGGCCCCGGGGGCAGCGATGAAGGTACCGCCGGGTGTGGATGCGTCGCGCACGAACACCGAGTCACCATCGATCGTGACGTAGGCATGCACCCGCGAAACGTGCTGGTCGTCGTGTATCACGATGGGCGAGGCATGCGCGTTTCGCACCGCGTCGTCGACGAGAGGGTCGCGGCCGATGACATACGGGCGGTCCAACGGGAAGATCGCGCCCTCCCCCGACTCGAGAACCCCAGCGACGGGTACGAGATTCGATGTTTCCGATGTGGTGGCCCGGCGTTGGACCGGGGGGACGCTTTCCGTAGGAGCGCCCGGCCGTTCGGTGATCGGTCGACCGCGTGCTGCTGGCTGGAGGATGGTTGCGCCCTCGCCGACGCTGAGTCCAGTCGATGGCCGCGTTGCAGAGGCTGCCGGTTCGAGCACAAATCCCCCGCCGGGCACTACACCGGCCCGCAGGTCGGAGTGTTTGAGGGCGACCAGACCGGGTCGACCTGCGATCGTCACCCTTCGCGCTGATGGGGGCAGCACCTCGTCCACCCACGTCAATGCGCGCGCGCCGGACAACTCGCGTACACCGTCCGCGGTGTCGATTTGCGCGATGACATTGCCACGCAGCAGCACAAGCACGCCGTTCGCCGTGGGCGCCAGGACACCGAACGGTGCGACGGGGGCCGGATCCGTGCCGAACGCCAGGGCTGCAAGCCGTTCAGCGATAGCACCGCCGGGTTGCTCCGCATTGGCGGCTGATTCGACCGCCATGATCAACGAGCCCGTGGACAGCGACGTATCGGCTATGTACATCACAACGTCCCCTGTGCGCACGACCAATCCATCGCCCGGCGCGATGCCCACGGTGTACGGATCTCGGTCCACACGCAACCCCTCGTGTCGATCAGGATCATAGTTGTCGGTGTGATTGACGGCGACACAGCCAAAGGCGAATACAGTCAAGCCGTGACCGGCAACCCTTTTGACGCGACGGTGTGGCAGCCCGTCGATGGTTTCGAGCTAACCGACATCACGTATCACCGCCTTGTCGTCGACGGGAAACCGCAGCCCACGGCGCGGGTGGCTTTCGACCGGCCCGAGGTTCGCAACGCGTTCCGCCCTCACAGCGTCGACGAGCTCTACCGCGTGCTCGACCATGCCCGGATGTGGCCCGAGATCGGCGTCGTCCTGCTGACCGGCAACGGGCCCAGCCCGAAGGACGGCGGGTGGGCGTTCTGCTCCGGTGGCGACCAGCGCATCCGCGGGCGCAGCGGTTATCAATACGCAGCGGGTGAGACGGCCGAGTCCGTCGATCCAGCGCGCGCCGGGCGGCTGCACATCCTCGAGGTGCAACGGCTGATCCGGTTCATGCCGAAGGTCGTCATCTGCCTGGTCAACGGCTGGGCGGCGGGCGGCGGGCACAGCCTGCACGTGACGTGTGACCTGACGTTGGCCAGCCGCGAGCACGCCCGCTTCAAGCAGACCGACGCCGACGTCGGTAGCTTCGACGGCGGCTACGGCAGCGCGTACCTCGCCAAGCAGGTCGGCCAGAAGTTCGCCCGCGAGATCTTCTTCCTCGGCAGGCCGTACACCGCCGAGCAGATGTACGCGATGGGCGCCGTCAACGAGGTGGTCGACCACGCGGAGCTCGAAAAGGTCGGAATCGAATGGGCGCAAGCCATCAATGGCAAGTCACCCCAGGCGATCCGGATGCTCAAGTACGCGTTCAACCTGACCGACGACGGCCTGGTGGGCCAACAGCTGTTCGCCGGTGAGGCGACGCGATTGGCGTACATGACCGATGAGGCCGTCGAGGGCCGCGACGCGTTCCTGGAGAAGCGCGATCCCGACTGGAGCCCGTTCCCGCGCTACTTCTAGGCGATTTGTGCACGAATCACGGCCGGAACGTCGTCTGGCCGTGCGGCGACTTGGCGAAGGCGATGACCTTCGTCGGCTCGACCCGGTATACCTGTGCGCGTCCGCCTTCAGGGTCGAACACCTCGTCGTCGGCGTCGTAATCCCAGTCGTCGCCGTACTTGTCGCGGTAGGCGTCAGCCAGGTCGGTCAGCGCGTGTAATCCGATGACGCGTTCGGCGCGGCCTTCGACAACCACATCGAGTCCGTCGTTCCAGGTGTTGGTGCCGGTGCTGACGGCGACGGCATTGCCGTTCTCGAGGTTGCGGGTCTTCTGCTCGTCGGAGCCGGTGCAGAACACGAAGCTGTCGTCGATCCACACCCCGACCAACGGCGTGATGTGCGGTCGGCCGTCGCCCCGGACCGTGGTCAGCCAGTACAACTCCGCGCCGGCCAGCGCCGTTCGCACCGTGTCGCCGTCGAGCGGCTCCTCCGCGTCGCCGAACCGCTTGTCGAGAGTCCCTTTCATGGCCATATGCATACTGACCATAGGAGGACCGCCTAATCATCGCGGGCGACCTGTCGAAATGGGACCCACCTAGACTCGCGAGCTGTGAGTAAGAATCCGCTGCGCCGGCTCGCCGACCAGGTCGTGCTGGCAAGCATGCGACCACCGCTGTCCTCGCAGCTGATGCTCTACCGGCCCGACCGCAACGAGGTTGACCTCGATGGCAAGCGGATCCTGCTGACCGGGGCGTCTTCGGGCATCGGCGAGGCGGCCGCCGAGAAGTTCGCCCGCCGCGGCGCCACCGTGGTGGTCACCGCCCGCCGCCGGGAACTGCTGGACGCGCTGGTCGACCGGATCACCGCTGCCGGCGGCTCCGCTCAGGCGCACGCCTGCGACCTGGCCGATCTGGACGCCGTCGACGCACTCGTCGCCAACGTCGAGGAAGACCTCGGCGGCATCGACATCCTGATCAACAACGCCGGGCGGTCCATTCGCAGGCCGCTGGCCGAGTCCCTCGACCGCTGGCACGACGTCGAGCGGACCATGAGCCTGAACTACTACTCGCCGCTGCGGCTGATCCGCGGCCTGGCGCCGGGCATGCGCGAGCGCGGCGACGGGCACATCATCAACGTCTCGACATGGGGCGTGCTGAGCGAATCGACTCCGTTGTTCGCGGTATACAACGCGTCGAAGGCGGCGCTCACCGCTGTCAGCCGGATCATCGAGACCGAATGGGGCTCCGACGGCGTGCACTCGACGACCTTGTTCTATCCGCTGGTGCTCACGCCGATGATCGCGCCGACGCGGGCCTACGACGGCCTGCCGGGGTTGAGCGCCGACGAGGCCGCCGACTGGATGATCACGGCCGCCCGCGTGCGGCCGGTACGTATCGCACCGCGGATGGCCGTCACCGCCCAGGCCGTCAACACCATCGCGCCCGGCGCGGTCAACGCGATGATGAAGCGTCAACGGCTGCAACCGAACAGCTGACCATGCCCGATTCCGATATCGCGACCATCGCCGACATCGTCCGCGTGCACGCAGCGCGCCGCCCGGATGCGGCGGCACTCGTTGTCGGCGACCGGACCATCACCTTCGCCGAGCTTGACGCACGGTCCAGTCGCGCGGCGCAGGCGTTCCGGGCGGCGGGAATCGGATTCGGCGACAGGGTCGCCTACATCGAGAAGAACGGCGCGGAGTTCTTCGACGTCGTCTGTGGCCTGGCGAAGCTGGGCGCCGTTGGCGTGGCGGTGAACTGGCGACTCGCGCCGCCGGAGATGCTGCACATCATCGACGGACGCGCAGGCGCGGATCGTCGTGGTGGGCTCCGAGTTCTTCGGTCACCTCGAGGCGATCGAGGATCGGTTGACGACGGTCGAGCACATCGTGGCGATCGGTGCGCACGACCGCTGGCCTGCGTTCGAGGACTGGCTGGCCGGCCACCCTGACGAAGATCCCGGTGTCACAACGGGTTCCGACGATGTCGCGCTACTGATGTACACGTCGGGCACCACCGGCCTGCCCAAGGGCGTCATGCTGACCAACGGCAACTATCTGTGCAAGGCCGCCGGGATCGCCGGCGAGTGGCGGTTCACCGAAGACAGCGTGAGCCTGGCCGTGATGCCGCTGTTTCACATGGCCGGATCCGGATGGGTTTTCGTCGGCCTCTACGAGGGCGCCACCACTGTCGTGCTGCGCGACGTCGATCCGGTCGCGATTCTGGATTCGGTGGTGCGACACCGGATCACCAACATGCTGCTCGTTCCCGCGGTGATCCAGATGATGCTGGGCACACCGGGTGTCGAGAATGCGGACTTCTCCAGCGTGCGGGCGATCGTGTACGGCGCCTCGCCCATCACCGACGACGTGTTGGTGAGAGGTCTCGAACGGTTCGGATGCGAGTTCCTCCAGGTGTATGGCCTGACCGAAACCACCGGCTCCATAACGCAACTCGACGACCACGACCCGGCGGCCGCCCGGAGCTGTTGCGGTCGTGCGGCAAGCCCTATCCGTGGGTCGAACTGCGCATCGTCGACGACGGCGGCCGCGACGTTCCCGTCGGCACGGTGGGCGAGGTGTGGACCAGGTCGGCGCAGAACATGCACGGCTACTGGAACAACCCCGACGCCACGGCCGCGACCGTCACCGACGACGGCTGGCTGAAGACCGGCGACGCCGGCTACGTCGACCGCGACGGCTACGTCTACCTGCACGACCGCAAGAAGGACATGATCGTCTCCGGCGGTGAGAACGTGTACCCCACCGAGGTCGAGAACGTGCTGATGACCCATCCCGCCGTCGACGACGTCGCCGTCATCGGCGTACCCGACGGAAAGTGGGGCGAAGCGGTGAAGGCCGTCGTCGTCGCGGCAGCAGGCACCGCACCGACTGAGGCCGAACTGATCGCCTACGCACGCGAACGACTCGGCGGTTTCAAACTGCCGAAGTCGGTCGATTTCGCCGAGGTGCTGCCCCGCAACCCCAGCGGCAAACTGCTCAAGCGCGACCTTCGCGAACCGTACTGGGCAGGTGTCGAGCGCCGGATCGGCTGACCGGGTCAAACCGCCCAAATTGACGCGGCGCCATGCTGAGATGGGCCATGTCAATAGAAGGCATCGCCAGCGTCGCCGACATCGTGCGGGTGCACGGCGCCGAGCGAGGAGACGTCGCAGCGCTTGTCGTCGACGAGCGGCCGATCACCTATCGCGACCTCGACGTCCGCTCGAGTCGGGCCGCCAACGCCTTCCGGTCGGCCGGGGTGGGTTTCGGTGACAGAGTCGCGTTCATCGACAAGAACAGCGCCGAATTCTTCGAAGTGACTTTCGGATTGGCCAAGCTCGGGGCCGTCATCGTGCCCGTGAACTGGCGACTGGCCCCGCCCGAGATGAAGCAGATCATCGACGACGCAGCCGCAGAAGTGATTGTGGTCGGGCCTGAATTCTTCGGCCACATCGAAGAAATCGCCGACGAACTCGCGAAGGTGCACACGATCGTTGCTGTCGGGTCCCACGACCGCTGGCCGGCGTTCGACGAGTGGATTGCCGGCCTTTCCGACGACGATCCCGGCGTCACCACGGGACCGGAGGACATCGCCCTGCAGCTCTACACCTCGGGCACCACCGGCCTGCCCAAGGGCGTGATGCTGACGAACCGCAACTTCTTCGGCCTGGCGGCGGGCGTTGCGCAGGAGTGGCATTTCGACGCCGACAGCATGAACCTCGCCGTGATGCCGATGTTCCACATCGCCGGCTCCGGCTGGGCGTTGTGCGGGCTGTATTGCGGCTGCACCAATGTCGTGCTGCGCGACTTCGACCCGGCCGCCATTCTCGAGGCGATACCACGGCACCGCGTCACCAATATCCTGCTGGTGCCGGCGGCCATTCAGTTCTTGCTGATGACACCTGGAGTGGAGAAGACCGACTTCTCCAGCGTGCGCGCTCTGGTCTACGGCGCCTCGCCGATCACCGACGACGTTCTCGTCAAGGGCCTTGAGCGATTCGGTTGTGAATTCATCGGTGTTTACGGTCTGACCGAAACCAATGGTGCTATAACGCAACTCAAGGGTGTCGACCACGATCCGGAACAACGCCCGCATCTTCTGCGGTCCTGCGGCAAGCCGCACCCGTGGGTCGAGGTGCGCATCGTCGGCGCCGACGGCGAAGACGTTCCTACCGGCGCCGTCGGCGAGTTGTGGACCCGCTCGGCGCAGAACATGGCCGGCTATTGGAACAACCAAAAGGCGACGGCCGCGACGATCACGTCGGATGGCTGGCTGAAATCCGGCGACGCCGGCTACCTCGACGACGACGGCTACATCTATCTGTACGACCGCGTGAAGGACATGATCGTGTCGGGTGGCGAGAACATTTACCCGGCAGAGGTCGAAAACGTCCTGATGGCGCACGAGGACGTCGGCGACGTCGCGGTCATCGGCGTACCGCACGAAACGTGGGGCGAAGCCGTGAAAGCCGTCGTCGTGCCTACAGCCGGCACCTCCCCGAGCGAGGCGGATCTGATCACGTTCGCCCGAAAAAGGCTGGCTGGCTACAAGCTGCCCAAGTCCATCGACTTCACTTCCGAACTGCCCCGCAATCCCAGCGGCAAGCTCCTCAAACGACAGCTGCGCGAACCGTTCTGGGAGGGTGTCGGCCGCCGGATCGGCTGACCGGCCGTGATAGACACATTCGTATGGAGATCCTGGCCAGCCGCATGCTCATCCGGCCGGCTGACTATCAACGCTCGTTGACGTTCTACCGCGACGAGATCGGGCTGGCGATCGCTCGGGACTACGGCGCGGGCACAGTGTTCTACGCGGGCCAGTCGCTGATCGAACTCGCCGGCCACGGCACGCCGAGCGCGGGCGGCACGATGTGGCTTCAGGTCCGCGACGTGTACGCCACCGAGAAGGAACTGACCGGCCGCGGCGTAACCATCGGACGTGAGGCCCGCCAGGAGCCGTGGGGCCTGCACGAGATGCACGTCTCCGATCCCGACGGCGTGCTACTGATCTTCGTGCAGATCCCCGAGAACCATCCGCTCCGGCGCGACAATCGCCAATAGCGTCAGCGGGCGGGCGCGGCCAGCGGCCAGCCGACCGACGCCAACCGCGAGGCGACCTGATGCAACTCTTCGGGATTCGGTTCCTGAGCGGTCACCGCGTGGATCGCGGCGCGGATCTCCGCCTCGGTGACCGTGTCGGAGTTGGTGCCCTTCAGAACCGTCTGGGCCGCCTTGACGACCTCTTCCTCGGTGAGCGAGCGCTTCAGCAGCGCGAGCAGCGGGAAGTAGTCCTTCGGCGGTACACCCTCGGGATAGCCGTCGTGCAGCCACGACAACACGTTGTCCAAAACAGTCCGGTTCTCGGTCATGTTGTCTGCGCTCACTTCTTGGGCATGAACGGGAACAGGTCAATCCCGGTGTGATGGATGATCGTCGTCCTGGTGATCCAGAGGACGGCCGTGAGGATCACCCAGCCGACCAATACGAACAACCCGATGCCGAGGAACTTGACCGCCGGATTGGGTGCCACCGCGGTGCCGTCGGCATGTTGGCCTCCGGCCCCGTTGGAGTAGGCCACCAGGCCGGCCGCGAACACCGCGGGCAGTCCCGCACCGAGCAGCAGTCCGATCGCCAGCACCTTGAGGACGCTTTCGAGGTAAGTCATCAACGTTTCCTTTTGCTTGTCGGCAGGCTAGACGGACGCCGTGGGCTTGGATTCCTTGACGGCCTCACGCACCTCTGCCGGTACGACGGAGTTCGTCGAGGAGTCCCAATCCGCGTTGACGTTGCTGCTGTCGACCTTCTGCTGCTGGGCGCGCCACCACATGTAGAAGGACAGGCCCACCAGGATGAGGAAGATCAGGCCGTCACCGGCCAGCGCCGAGTTGGTCAGCGACTTGACTGCGTCGGACAGCCAGTACGACAGCGCACCGACCAGGCCGGCGGCGGGCAGGGTGACCAGCCACGCGACGGCCATCCGGCCCGCGACGGCCCAACGGACCTCCGCGCCGGGCTTGCCGACGCCGCTGCCCAGGATCGAGCCCGTGGCGACGTGGGTGGTCGACAGCGCCATGCCTGCGGCGCTCGAGCTCAGAATGATGGCGGCCGAGGATGCTTCGGCGGCGAAGCCCTGAGGCGACTCGATCTCGACGAGCCCCTTGCCCAGGGTGCGGATGACGCGCCAGCCGCCGAGGTAGGTGCCGAGGCCGATGGCGAGGGCGCAGCTGAAGATGATCCAGAACGGCAGGCCCTGTTCCTTGACGTCGCCCGTCAGGTGCCCGGTGGTGATGAGCGCGAGTGCGATGACGCCCATGGTCTTCTGCGCGTCATTGGTTCCGTGCGACAAGGCGACCAGCGAGGCGGTCGCGATCTGACCCCAACGGAAGCCCTCCCGACGCCGGCTCTCCACCACGTTGCGGGTGATCCGGTACACCAGCCACGTGCCGCAGGCGGCGACCAGGCACGCGATGAGCGGTGCGGCCACTGCGGGAATCAGCACCTTGCCGGTCACGCCGGACCAGTTGACGCCGGCCATGCCCAGCGCCGCCAGGCCTGCGCCGATCAGACCGCCGAAGAGCGCGTGCGACGAACTGGACGGGATGCCGAACAGCCACGTGAGCAGGTTCCACAGGATGCCGCCGATGAGGCCGGCGAAGATGATCGTCAGGCCCGTCGACGCGTCGATACCCGGTATCAGGGCACCCGTCTTGCCGTCCTGGACCTTCAGCACCGAGGTGGTCACGGTGACCGCCACCTCGACCGACAGAAAGGCGCCGACGAGGTTGAGGACTCCCGCCAGCAGCACCGCCGTCTTCGGCTTCAACGCACCGGTGGCGATCGATGTCGCCATCGCGTTACCGGTGTCGTGGAACCCGTTGGTGAAGTCGAATGCCAGTGCTGTTGCGATCAGCAGCACGAGGATGATCAGCTCTGCGCTCACAGGGCTAATTCTGCGTCCATACCCGACGGTTTGCCTAAGTCATGACCACTTCGAACTGCGTGTCGAGCAGGCACTTCATCTGACCGGGCGAGCTGTTCACCCACTGTTCACCCGCTGCACCGAAGACGTTTGCCCACCGCGGCGATCACACCGCGTTCGTAGCCGCACTAGCATCGCCTTGCGTAGATCTTCAGACCACGAAGCGACGTTCGGGAGGCGACTGTGACCAAGTTTCTGGCCAAGATCGTCGCGTGGATCACCTCCGGCTATCCCGAGGGCGTGCCGGGCCCGGACCGGGTGCCGCTGTTCGCACTGCTCAAGCGTCGCCTCACCGACGACGAGATCAAGGCGGTCGTCACGGCGTTGAAGGACCTCGGCGAGTTCGACGACGCCGACATCGGCGTGTTGATCATCCAGATCACCGACGCACTACCGATACCGGAGGACGTCGAGCGGGTGCGAGAGCGACTGGCCGCCAAGGGCTGGCCTCTCGACGACCCGCGTGAACCGGAGGAGACCGAATAGCCGTCCTGCGCCCCGTCGCCGTCCCCTCCGGTGCCTCGGCACTGTCGGTGCTGCCCGTGGTGGTGGACGTGCTCGAAGGGCGGGCGGCAGTGCTGCTGGTGCCGGCGAATGATCAGCGCGAAACATCCTTGCTCACAACATCATTGCGCGCCGGATCCGAGATCGACGACGAGGTGGCCGTCGTCGTGTCGACCTCCGGCACGACGGGCACGCCGAAAGGCGCCCTGCTGACCGTGTCGGCGTTGACGGCCAGCGCCGAGGCCACCCACGACCGCCTCGGCGGCGCCGGGCAGTGGCTGCTGGCGTTGCCCGCCCATCACGTGGCCGGCCTGCAGGTGCTGGTGCGCAGTGTGGTCGCGGGCACGACCCCGGTGGCGATCTCCGCGAGTTTCTCTGCGGCGGAGCTGGTGTCGGCCGTCGATTCGCTGGGTTCGGGGCGGCGGTACGTCTCGTTGGTGTCGGCACAGCTGGACAAGTCGTTGAGCGACCCGGCCGCGGCTGCGGCGTTGGCCTCGCTGGACGCCGTGCTGATCGGCGGCGGACCCATGCCGGCCGGTGTCGCCGAAAAAGCCTCGGCCGCGGGTGTTCCCGTGGTGCGGACGTACGGGATGAGTGAAACCGCAGGCGGTTGTGTCTATGACGGGCGGCCGCTCGGCGGGGTCCGGGTGCGCGTCGACGACGGGCGGGTGGTGCTCGGTGGCGCGACCCTGGCGAAGGGGTACCGAAACCCGGTCGACCCCGATCCGTTCGCCGAGCCCGGCTGGTTTCGCACTGATGATGTTGGCACTGTTGATGACTCAGGGGTGTTGACGATTCACGGCCGGGTGGACGACGGCATCAGTACAGGCGGGCTGACGGTGTTGCCGTCGATGGTCGAGGCGGTGGTGGCATCACACGCCGCGGTGGCCGAGTGTGTGGTGTTCGGTGTCCCCGACGAGCGCCTTGGTCAGCGGGTCGTCGCGGTCATTGTGGTGACACCGGGTCGTACCGCGCCGACGCTGGCCGACATCCGTGCTCACGTCGCAGAGCGTCTGGACGTCTCGGCGGCGCCAAGGGAGATGCACGTCGTCGACGAGATTCCGCGTCGCGGCATCGGCAAGGTGGACCGGCGGGCGCTCGTTGCGCGGTTCGGCGGTTAGGTCGTCTCTATGGTCCGCGTTCGCTGTTGCCGTTGGGTTGCTCTGGTGGGCGCAGGAGTAGTTCGGGGCGGTGGTAGTAGTTGACGCGGGCTTGGCCGGTGTCGAGGTCGGGTGGGGGGATCCATTCGACGTCGCCGTGGGTGTTGATGGTGGTGGTCCAGCCGCCGTCTTTGTCGACGAGGCGGTTGTCGGGTCCGCAGGCCAGTGCCAGCTCGTTGACGTTGGTGTTGCCGTCGTCGGCCCAGTCGCGCAGCGCGTGGTGGACTTGGCTGCCGTAGGCGGGTACGGGGCAGCAGGGTTTGGTGCAGCCGCCGTCGCGGGCGATGAGCATGATCCGTTGCGCGGGTGAGGCGACGCGTTTGGTGCGGAACAGGTCCAGCGCCTGTCCGGTGGCGTTGTCGAAGATGGCCAGCCAGTGGTTGGCGTGCCCGGCCAGGCGGATGACGTCGTTGATGGGCATGAGGGTGCCGCCGCCGGTGGTACCGACCCCGGCGCGGGATTCGAGGTCTTGCAGGGTGGTGCGGATGATGATCGAGGTCGGCAAGCCGTTGTGCTGACCCAACTCCCCGGATTGCAGGGCGTTGCGCCCGATCGCGACCAGCGCGTCGTGCTGTCGCTGGGCGAGGGTGCGGTGATCGGTGTCGATCTGTTCCTGTGACGGTGTGCCACTGATGCAGGGTTGGTCGTCGTCGGGATTGCACATGCCCGGTGCGGCCGTTTTGGCGAAGATGGCTTCATAGATCGCCCAGGCTTGGGGGGTGAGGGTGCCCTTGACGTCGACGGTGCCGTCACGTCTTTGGGGACCGACAGTGCAGGCCCCGTTTGCGGGCGCGTTCGGCGTCGTCGGGTTCGGGGCCGTCCTGGTCGAGCAGGAACAGCACTTTGTCGGCGGCCTTTTTCAATTCGGTGGGCCCGACACCGACGGCCAGGCGCACGAGGTCGGTTTCGATCTGTTCGCGGGTGGGGGTGTCGACGAAACCGGGGATGCGGCCCATGGTGTCGCGGATCTTGTCGACGTGCTCACCGTTGATTAGTCCGGCGGCTTGGGCGGCTGCGGTGGCCGCCAGCACCGGGGCCAACGGTTCGCCGGTCAGGGTGCGCCGCGGCCCCAAGTCGGCGGCTTCGGTGAGTCGGCGGTTGGCGTCGGTCGCAGAGATCCGCCACCGGATTCGCAGGACGTCTTTCCAGGATTTCGCGCCCATCTCCTTGGGCGTCGTCTCGGCCTGCAACCGGGCCAGCGCGCGGTGCCACTGCGCGGGCAGCTGACACGACAGGATTTCGAGTTCGTCGAGCATGGTGAGCAGTTCGCGGTGGGTGAGCATGTCGAGGTCGCAGGCGGCCAGCGACTCGTGCGCGGCGCGCAGGGCGGCCATCGCTACCTGAACCGGAGTCGCCAACATGATTCGAACATACATTCGACCACCGACAAGCCGCGCCGGCTCTGTTACAGCTGAAACCAAAGAGACGCAACGGATTCAAGTGAAACCGAGTATGCGGCGGTTCGTAGCTCAGCTTTTCGCGAGTGCTTGCCTCGCATAGGCGCGCACGTCGGCGTCGCCGTCGTCCAGTGCGCCGGTCAGCGCCTCGCGTGCGGCGTCCTCCGACGACGCCCATCGGGTGAGGCTCAGCACGGCGGCCTTGCGGACGTCGAGGTGCGGGTCGGACAGCGCCCGCGACAGCGGCGGTACGGCGGCCGTCGGCGACGGCGCACCGGCCAGCGCGCGGGCGGCACCCTGGCGGATCTGCCACGCCGACGCGGCGAGCGCACTCTCGACGGACGTCACGTCGACGTCGTCCCAGCCGATCGATCCCATCGACGCCAGCGCAGCGGCCCGCACCAGCGGGTCGGGGTCATCGATGAGCCCGCGGACGGCCTCGGCGCCGGTGCGCAGCGTGCCGAGTCCGTTCGCGACGCTGATGCGCACTTCCCGGTTGGCGTCACCGCGGGCGGCGGCGACCCCGTCGGCGTCGTCGACCGAAACCAGGGCGCGAACGGCCTCGATGCGCACACGGTGGTCCTCGTCGGCGAGCGCCCGGCGGAACTGCTCGCCGTCCCCGGCGCGCCGGGAACTCAGCACGTAGACGGCGGACCCACGAACAACCGGGTCGACGGACGTCAGGAGCGGTTGTACGGCAACGGGGTCGGGCAACACCTCGACGAGTTCACGGATGCCGTCGGCCGCGACGCGGCGCACCTCGACGTGCCCGTCGCTCAGCGCAGCAAGGAGGGCGGGCGCGTACTCGTCGGGCAGGTGCTCGGTGAGCACGTCGACGGCGGTGCGCCGCACTCCTGCATCGGCGTCGGTCAGGAACGGTTGAAGTTGCTCGATCGTGGGCTCGTCGAGTGCCAGCACGGCGGCGATGCGCGGCGACGGCGGCGGTGCGGCCGCACCGTCGCGCACCCGGGACACCTCGGATGAAGGAGCCTGTCCGCCGACGAGATCGGGCTGACGCACGGCGATGGGTTCGGTTTCGCCGCTGGGTAATCCGTCCAGACCGGGCACGGGGACGAAGTACGGCGCGACGGGCCGCTTGAGGAACTCGATGTCGCCGTCGGCGGTCTTGCGGAGGTTGAGGTGGTAGCGCCAGTCGACGTCGTCGCGCTCGGGGGTGTCGCTGCGGTCGTGGTAGAGCCCCCAGCGCGACTCGGTGCGGGTGAGCGACGATCGCGCGGCCATCTCGGCGCAGTCGCGGATGAACGACACCTCCACCGCGCGCATCAGTTCGTGCGGTGTGGTGGCGCCGATGCCGGCGATCTCGTCGCGCATCCGGTCAAAGGTCTGCACGGCGATGGACAGCTTGGCAGCGGTCTTGGGCGGGGCGACGTAGTCGTTGACGAAGCGGCGCAGCTTGTACTCCACCTGGGTCTGCGGCGGGCCGTCGGGATGCTGAAGGGGCCGGTAGATCAGTTCGTGCGCAGCGGCGATCTGATCGACCGGAAGCTGCTGCGGCGCTTGGATATCAGCCACGATGGATGCGGCGTGGCTGCCCGCCAGATCGCCGTAGACGAATGCACCGATCATATAGTTGTGCGGCACGCAGGCGAGGTCGCCCGCGGCGTACAGACCGGGAACGGTGGTGCGCGCATGCTCGTCGACCCAGACGCCGGAGGCGGAATGGCCGCTGCACAAACCGATTTCGGAGATGTGCATCTCGATGTCGTGGGTGCGGTAGTCGTGACCGCGGTTGGCGTGGAACGTACCTCGGGTCGGCCGCTCGGTGGTGTGCAGAATGCCCTCGAGCGTGCTCAGCGTCTCGTCGGGTAGGTGACTGACCTTGAGGTAGATGGGCCCGCGCGCCGATTCGATCTCGTTCTTGACCTCCGACATCATCTGCCCCGACCAGTAGTCGGAGTCCACGAACCGCTCCCCCTGCGCGTTGACCTGGTAGCCGCCGAAGGGATTGGCGACGTAGGCGCAGGCGGGGCCGTTGTAGTCCTTGATCAACGGATTGATCTGGAAGCACTCGATTCCCGAGAGTTCCGCACCCGCGTGGAAGGCCATCGAGTAGCCGTCACCGGCGTTGGTCGGATTCTCGTAGGTGCCGTACAGGTATCCCGACGCGGGCAGTCCGAGCCGCCCGCAGGGCCCGGTGGCGAGAATGACGGCCTTGGCGGCGACGACGACGAACTCGCCGGTGCGACTGTTCAGTGCCGCTGCGCCGACCGCGCGCCCCTGGAAGGTGAGCACGCGCACCGGAACGAGGCGATTCTCGATCCGGATCTTCTCGCGCATCGAGCGCTGCCGGAGCACCCGGTAGAGCGCCTTCTTGACGTCCTTGCCTTCGGGCATCGGCAGCACGTAGGAGCCGGAGCGGTGCACGCGTCGCACGGCGTACTCGCCGTGTTCGTCCTTCTCGAACTTGACGCCGTAGCGTTCCAGCCGCTGCACCATGGCGAACCCGCGGGTGGCGGTCTGATAGATGGTGCGCTGGTTGACGATTCCGTCGTTGGCGCGGGTGATCTCGGCGACGTAGTCCTCGGGGGTGGCCTTGCCGGGGATGACGGCGTTGTTGACGCCGTCCATGCCCATGGCCAGCGCACCGGAGTGCCGCACATGGGCCTTCTCGAGCAACAGCACCTGCGCGCCGTGTTCGGCGGCGGTGAGGGCGGCCATCGTTCCGGCAGTGCCGCCGCCGATGACGAGCACATCGCACTCGAGCCGGACGGCGTCTTGGAGCGCGGGGGCTTCCAGCCCTTCCATTAGCTGACCAACTCCGAATGATCGAGTGCGGCAATCACTTCAGCCCGCAGCCCGGCACGTGCGACGCTGGTGTCACGGGGCGACGGCACGTCGAGCAGCGCCCGCAGCGGCTGGCCGGCGCGACCGAGTACGGCGATGCGGTCGCCGATGAGCAGGGCCTCGTCGACGTCGTGGGTGACGAAGACGACGGTCGTCGGGTGCGCGCGCCAGGTGTCGATGAGCAGGCGCTGCATGGTGGCGCGAGTCTGGGTGTCCAGTGCGCCGAAGGGTTCGTCCATCATGACGGCGCGAGGCGCACCGGCCAGCCCGCGGGCGAGTTGCACGCGCTGGCGCATGCCGCCGGACAGGCTCTTCGGCAGGTACTTCTCGAAGCCGGTCAGCCCGACGTCGGCGATCCAGCGCAGCGCTTCCTCGCGGCGGCCCTGACGCGGGCGGCCCGCCAACTTGAGCGCGAGCTCGACGTTGGATTGCACGGTGCGCCAGGGCAACAGCGCATTGTCCTGGAACACCATCGCGCGGTCGCGGGACGTGGTGGTGACGGGGCGCCGTCGCCGAGAACCTCTCCCGCGTCGGGTGGCAGCAGGCCGGCGAGTGCGCGCAGCACGGTCGACTTGCCGCAGCCCGAGGGTCCGGTCAGTACCAGGATCTCGCCCGGTGCGACGTCGAGGTCGAGCCCGTCGACGACAGGCGCGCCGCCGTAACTGAGCACGACGTCGCTGAGTTTCAAGGACATGCCGGCGCTTGTACTCACTGCGCATTTTCCTCGCCTCGGGGCAGCCAGCGGGTGACGCGGCGACCGATGAGTTCGACGGCGGCGGAGGTGATGAAGCCGAGTACGCCGATGGTGATGATGCCGACGAATACGTCCGGGTAGGCCAGCACGGTGTACGCCTGCCAGGTGCGGTACCCGACGCCGAGGCGCCCGGAGATCATTTCGGCGGAGATCACGCAGATCCATGCGACGCCGATGCCGACCGACAGCCCGCCGAAGACGCCGGGGAGGATGCCAGGCAACACGACTCGGGTGATGACGTCGGCGCGGTTGCCACCGAGCGTGCGCACGGAGTCCTCCCACAGCGTCGGCAAAGCCCGCACGGCGTGTCGAGTGCTGACCATGATCGGGAAGTACGCGGCGAGGAACGTGATGAACACGATCCCGGCCTCGTCGGTGGGGAACAGAAGGATTGCGACGGGCACGATCGCGATCGCGGGGATGGGCCTGGCCAGTTCGGTGAGCGGGCCGAAGACGTTGGCGAACGCACGCGAGCGGCCGAGCAGGATGCCGGTGACGACGCCCGCGAGCGCTGCGAGGACGAACCCGGTGAGGATGCGTATCAGCGATTGGCCGAGGTCCAGCCAGTAGTCCTCGGTGCCGAGCCGGTGCCCGAACGCCGAGACGATCTCGGTGACCGTCGGCAGCGTGTCGAACCGCAGCCAGAGCCGAATGTCGTTGGCGGTCAACACCTGCCAGAGTGCGACGGCGGCGGCCACCGCCCCGACGCGCACCAACCAGGAGGGCCAGTTGCGACGCCCGGGTGCCTTGACGCCGGCTTCCGTCGGAGCGGCGACCGCAGGCGCGTCGGCCGTCAGCACCGCTGGCGCGGCCGTCACACCGCACCCACTAGCGCCTGCTGGTAGTCGACGACCGTCGCGCCGGGGTGGGCTCCGGCGTAGCGCTGCGCGCCGGCGAGCGTGCCGAACGGCAGGTAGTTGCGGCCGTCCTGGACCCAGATGGACTTGTCGGCGAACCAGCGGGTGCCGAACTCGGTGTCGGGAACGTAGGCGGCGCGGACCTGCTCGCCGCGGGCGTTGGCCTCGCGGACAGCGCGCAGAAGGCAGCCGGGGTTCGCGGCGGGTTGGGTCGCGTCCTTGCCGTTGATCCAGAGTTCGCCTGCCAGTTTCGGATCGGTGACCGCGACGTTGCAGACCGGGTCCTGGCCGCGGATCGCGGACGGATTGGTCGTCGACTTCAGCGCGGCGTCGTAGTCCTTGCCGCGATCGGCGAACGCCTGGCGGATGGCGGTGTCGGAGACGAACCCGTCGATGTCGAGGTCGGCGAAGTCGCCGATGGACTTCAGGTAGGGCACGTCACCCTTGAACGCCTGAATCAGCGACGGCTTCAACGTGGTGTCGAAGCTGGTGCCGCCGGGACCGTTGTACAGGTAGACGACTTCCTGGGGCAGACCGCTGCCGTCGGCCACGAGCTTGGCGGACTCCAGCGGGTTCTGGTTGAGAAAGTCGGTGGCGTCGAGTTGGGCCTGCAGGAACGCGTCGAGCACCTCGGGGTGTTGGTCGGCGTAGTCGCGGCGGACGACGACGCCGTGGAAGGTCGGGTAGTTGCCCTCGGCGCCGTCGTAGAGCAGCTGGGCCTTGTTCTGGAAGACGAGCAGGCCGGGCCAGGCGACGAACTGTGAAAGCGCTTGCGCCTGAGCTGATTCCAGTGCCGATGCGCCGACCTGCGGTTGCTGGTTGAGAACCTCGACGCCGGTCTTCGGGTCGATGCCGGCGTTGTCGAGTGCGCGGACCAGCGTGCCGTGACCCGCGGAGCCGACGCTGGCGGAGACTTTCTTGCCCTTGAGGTCGGCGATCGAGCGGATGGGCGAGTTGGGCGGGACGACGACCATGTTCAGCGAGCCGGTCGGGCTGTATCCGGTGACGGAGACGAACTCGGTGCGCGCACGTTCGTTGGCCTGGGTCTTGGAGCCGTTGATGAGCAGCGGGTAGTCGCCCATGGAGCCGATGTCGATCTTCTCCGCGACCATCTGCGCGGTGATGGGCGCCCCGGTGTCGTAGTCCTGCCACTGCACGTTGTACTTCTCGCCGGACGTGTTGGAGACGTCGTGCGAGACGCTGCTCCAGAAAACCCTTGGCTTTCAACAGGGTTCCGGCGGTGACGGTGTTGATGGTCTTGGACTGGTAGCCGATGACGACGTTGACGGTGTCCGACGATTGGGACGTGGAGTCGAGTGAGCAGGCGGCCAGCGATGCGGTGGTGACGGTGGCCAGGAGTACGGCGAGGGTGCGTTTCACGAGTGGTCCTCAGGTGTCATCGAAGGAGATAGGGCATGTTGACGGTGACGGCGCCGGTGGGACAGCGCGCGGCGCACGGGCCGCAGTACCAACACTCGTCGACGTGCATGAAGGCCTTGCCGTTCTCGGGGTTGATGGCCAACGAGTCGAGCGGACAGATCTCGACGCACAGCGTGCAACCCTCGATACACAGCGACTCGTCGATGGTCACCGGCACGTCGACGCGCTGATTGACCTGGGCCATCAAATTCCCCTAACCAGATTGCTGCGCAGGGTGATTCGATCCCCACGCATGCGGATGTACTCGAGATCGACGGGTCGGCCGTCGTCCAGATGGGTGAGCCGCTCCAGTAGCAGGACGGGGGCGCCGTCGGGAACCTGCAGGATGGCGGCCGAGTGCGCGTCGGCGGCGACCGACTCGACTGCGACGCCGGCTCCGCCGAGCCGCCGGCCGGTGACCTGCTCGATGAGCGCGAAGACGTCGTTGACCTCGAGCGAGTGCTCGATGACGTCGCGGCCGATGTCGGGGGCGAGGTAGGTCATGTCGAGCGAGAGCGGCAGGTCGCCGAGGTAGCGCAGGCGTTCGATGAAGACGACGGGCTCTGAAGGGTTGAGCTGCAACCGGTTGGCCACCGACGGCGGCGCAGACACGGTCATGGTCGCGCGCACCTCGTTGCGGATCTCGCCATAGCCCTTGAACGTCTCCTTGAGGCCGACGAGCGCGTCGAGGCCGTGGTCGTACTTGCGGATGGCGACATGGGTGCCGGTGCGGGGACCGCGGTCGATGAGGCCTTCGTCCTTGAGCGCCGCGAGCGCCTCACGAACGGTGTTGCGGGAGACGAAGAACTCGCTTGCCAGGTCCTGCTCGCCCGGCAGGCCGTCGGAGTAGCCGCCGCGTGGATCTGGTGTCTCAGCACGTCGGCGACGAGGCGCGCCTGGTCGGCGCGCGGCCGGCGGATCGGCGTCGGCTCTGCATGCCGCTCTGGGTTGATCTGGCTGGCCACGGTCACCTCCCGGGGGCTGTTCGTCGTGTGACTGACCTGGTCGGTGACGGTATCGGTGGATGCGACGGTCCTTGACCCGCCGTCGTCGCGGGCCGGTGCGGCCTAGGCGAATGCGCCGCTGCGTCGCGGTGCCGACCTGCTGTTAGGGGGTCTGCGACGGTCATTGCGCCACCTGCCGAACGCTGAGCGGTTTTCAATCGCGGTGAGCAGAACGCCCGCCATGCGAGTCGATCGCGGAGCCCGTCAAATCGCGTCGCGCAAAGGAACGACAGGCGAGCATGATGTAGCCATGCGCCACGAAGTCGCCACCGCCGAGGATCTCCGCGCGATCGTCGGGGAACCGCAACAGGCTGTCGCCAACAAGGTGAAGGACCGGCTGTCGCCCGTCCAGAGGGAATGGCTGGCGCACTCGCCGCTGGGATTCGTCGCGACCACCGATGCTCGCGGCCGCGTCGACGTGTCGCCGAAGGGTGATCCTCCGGGCTTCGTCCACGTCCTCGACGACACGACGATCGCCATTCCCGAAAGGCCCGGCAACAAGCGCGTCGACGGCTACCTCAACGTGTTGCAGCGCCCCCACGTCGGCACGCTGTTCCTCATTCCCGGCCGCGGCGATACGTTGCGCATCAACGGCTCGGCCCGGATTCTCTCTGACGCCGACTATTTCGACGCCATGGTGGTGCAGGGTAAGCGGCCGATCCTCGCGCTGGAGATCGACATCGAGGAGGTGTTCTTCCACTGCGCCAAGGCTTTCATGCGCTCGGATACCTGGGACCCGTCGACGTGGAACCCGACGGCCCTGCCGAGCGTCGCACAGCTCGCCAAGGCCATTCGGACCGACTGGACTCAGGCCCAGCTCGAGGAGTACTACAGCGAAGACAACTACCGCAAGCAGCTGTACTGACTCCACCTCTCTGCGAGCGTGCGTGTCTGTCGACCGACACGTGATTATCGGTGCAGATGCGCACGCTCGCGGGTGGGTGAGCGTTCAGAATTGGTTGATGCCTCCGTCGACGGGGATGTCGGCGCCGGTGGTGAAGCTGCTGAGGTCCGATGCCAGAAACAGCACCGCGTTGGCCACCTCGTCCGGAGGTGCCGTAGCGCGCCATCGGCACACTACCGATTTGGAACTCCTCGAACTTCGCCGCGGACCCTGGCCCGGGGAACAGCATCTGGGCAAGGCTCTCGATCCCGGGTGTCTCGGTCGCGCCGGGGCTGACGACAGTTGACGCGAATCCTCCGGTCGCGCAACTCACTTGCCCACGTACGCGCGAGCGACCGGAGCGCGGCCTTGATCGCCGCGTATACGCCGATGCCGTCGGAGGCCTTCGCGTTAGTGTTCGACGAGTTGAGGATGACAGAGCCGCCGTCGTTCAGCAGCGGCAGCGCCTTCTGCACGGTAAACACCACGCCTTTGAAGTCGACGTCGAGTTGATGGTCGAGGTGCTCCTCGGTGATCTCCCCGAGCCGGGCCACGTCGATGGTCGCCGCATTGGCGAACACCACGTCGATGCGCCGTCCGCTGTCGGCGACCACGGAGTACAGCCGGTCGAGGTCTTCTTCCTTGCTCACGTCGCCCTGGACACCGGTGGCGTTGTCGCCGAGTTCCTTGACCGCCGTCTCGAGTTCGGCCTGCCTGCGGCCGGTGATGAAGACGTATGCGCCCTCTTCGACGAATCGCTTCGCGGTGGCCAGGCCGATGCCGGTGGTGCCGCCGGTGATTACCGCCGTCTTGCCCTCGAGTAGTGCCATTGTCGTGCCTTTCGCTAGTTCTGGACCATTCGGTCAAAAACTACGACGCATCGGCCACCGGATCTATTCCTCGCCCGTCAGCGGGTGGGAATGAGGGCGATCATCTCCTCGGCCGCGGTCTTCAGGGCGGCCGCCTTCACACCGCCCTGGTGCAGCGCTTCGAGCCCGCGCATGAACGACAGCACGGTGCCGGCCAGCGCCTGCGAGGCGACCTTCGGATCGATGGTGCCCTCCCGCTGCGCTTGCGCGATGGTGTCGGCGAGCTCGTTCCGCCACACCGAGTACGCGCGCTCGACCTTGCGTTCCACCTCATCGTCGGTGGAGCCGAGCTCGGCGGCGGTCCTGGCCATCATGCAGCCGCGCCTGGCCCTGTCGTTGGCGGCGGCTTTCGCCTGCCAGCGGATGTGACGGGTCAGCCGTTCGTAGGCGTCGTACTGAGCGTCGTGCAGTTGTGCGCGGACTCCGTCGAGGGCGGTGGTGATGTAGTCGTCGAGCGCCCGCATGAACAGCCCGTGCTTGTCGCCGAACGCGCCGTACAGACTGCCCTTGCCCAAGCCGGTGGCGGCAGTGAGATCGTCGACCGAGGTGGCGCCGTAGCCGCGCGTCCAGAACTGGTCGCGGGCAGCCGCGATCACGTCGGACTCGTCGAACTTGCGGGGGCGGGGCATGTTCCCATCGTACGCCGTTATGTACTGATCGGTCCGTAACTGTGCGGGCGGCGAGCCCGCGAGCGTGCGCAGTCTGGTGCCGATTAGCGGCGTGTCGCCAAACAGACACGCACGCTCGCTGGAAGGGGGTGCTCGCGGGCGCAGCTAAGGCGCCACGGCGGCGCGCAGCTTGCCCGCGGGTGCCGGCGTGAGGGCCGAGGCAATGGCGTCCAACTCGACGGGGTCGGCGACCAACGTGCGCCACGGATACGCCTCGAGCGTGCGCTCCAGGAATTTCACCGCGCGGGTGAGGTGGCGCGGTTCGTAATTGTGCACACCGGTGATGGTGAGGCATTGGCGCACGATGGTTTCCGGGCTTACCTCGATGCGCGGGCCCGGCAGCACCGAACCCGCCAAAACCAGCACACCGCCGCCGCACATCCGACCGTATGCCGAGTCGATCGCCGCAGACGAACCGGAGAAGTCGATCGCGGCGTCCACCGAGCCGCCACCGTCCGGCGTGCCGCCGAATAGGCCGACGATCTCCAGCCGTTCCGGATCGATGTCGGTGACCCGCACCCGCGCACCCGCCTCGCCCAGGGCCGCGCAGGCCGTCAGCCCGAGCATGCCCGCACCGATCACGAGAACCCGGCGACCGGCGACGGTACCCGCGGCCTCCATCGCCGCCATCACCGTTGCGGTCGCGCACGCCGCCGGTGCGGCCACCGCGTCGGGCATGATGTCTGGTACCTTCGCCAGCGCGGTACCGGCAGGCAGCACAACGTGTTCCGCGTATGCGCCCGACAGCGGCCAGTCACCGTCGAATCGTTCGTGGCCGAACTTGCGCAGCGATGCGCACTTCGCGGTCAACCCGGACCGGCAGCGGACGCAGCGGCCACACGAGACAGTGACCGACCACACGATGCGGTCCCCCACCGCGATCCCCTTGGTACCTCCGGCGACGACGGTGCCGACCGCCTCGTGCCCCAGCACCGACGGGCATGGCGCGCGGCGTCGGCGTGTGACGGTGTGCAGATCGCTGCCACACACCGTGGCCAGCAGCACCCGGACGAGCGTCGCCCCGTCAGCGAGTTCGGGCAGCTCGACCTTCTGCACGTCGACCCCGCTGCCCGTCCACACCGCGGCGCGGGTCACACCAGCCGGGACCGTATCCATCCGGTCAGCTCATCAAGAACGGCCAGCGCGATTGCGTGACTCTGGTCTCGCACAGCCACACCCTGCGGCGTGGTACAGACCACCAGGTACCCCCCGAAGAAACGCAGGATGAACAACTGTTGGCCAGTTGGTATAGACCACAGCTTGGGTAAGGTCGACGGCGTGACGGCGACCGCGGAATCCACGGTGCTCAAGCACCAGATGGTGCGCGCTGAGCTGGACCGCATGACGCTCACCACGACAATGCGGGCGCACTAGTCATCGTGTCGGTCGGTCGCAGGGAAGCGACGGCGGTGGCCGTCGGTGTCGTTCTCGTCGTCGCCGCGTTCGTGGTGCCACATCTGGACCTCGGGATTGTCACGCCGCTGATCAACGCGACACCCCAGCGTTTCCACGACTTCGCCGATACCGCACCGATCTTCGGGTGGTGGGACAACCACGTCGGATGGGGCACCGTCCCGGCCGTCGTGATCGGCGCCGCGGCGGTGCTGTGGGGGCAGGCGGTGGCGCAGCGCCTGCCGTGGCGCTGGGTGCCCTGGGTCGTCTGGACGACGGCATGTGCGTGGGCGTTCTCGCTGGCGATGGTCGACGGCTGGGAGCGCGGCTTCGCGCGCCGCCTCACCGCCCGCCACGAGTACCTGCGCCAGGTGCCAACCGTCACCGACATCCCCGAGGCCGTCCGCACGTTCGCCGGCAGAATCCTCGATTACCAACCGGATTCGTGGATCACGCACGTATCGGGGCATCCGCCGGGGGCGCTGCTGACGTTCGTGTGGCTGGACCGCATCGGGTTGAGCGGCGGCGCGTGGGCCGCCCTGCTGTGCCTTCTGGTCGGCTCCAGCGCCGCGGCGGCGATCGTGGTGGCGGTGCGCGCGTTGGCCGACGAGAACACCGCACGACTGGCGGCGCCGTTCGTCGCGGTCGCGCCGACCGCCATCTGGATAGCGGTGTCCGCAGACGGCTATTTCGCCGGGGTGGCGGCATGGGGTATCGCGTTGCTGGCGTTGGCGGTTCGCCGCACCGCGCGCTGGCCGATGCTGGCCGCAGCCGGCTCGGGTCTGCTGCTGGGCTGGGGAATCTTCCTGAACTACGGCCTGGCGCTCATGGCGCTGCCCGCGGTTGCGGTGCTGTTCGCCGCCGTTGACTGGCGCGCGGCAGTGCAGGCGTTGATTCCCGCGGTGCTCGCGGCGCTGGCGGTGGTCGCGGTGTTCGCCGTCGCGGGGTTCTGGTGGTACGACGGCTACACCCTTGTCCAGGAACGCTATTGGCAGGGCATCGCCAATGACCGCCCGTTCCAGTACTGGTCGTGGGCGAACTTCGCGTCGGTGGTGTGTGCGATCGGACTCGGCAGCGTGGCGGGTATCGGCCGCGCCGTCGACCGGGCTGCGATCAGGCTCCGGCCGGGTCTGCACCTGGTGGTGTTCGGCGCGCTGGCCGCGCTCGTGTTCGCGGACCTCTCGATGCTGAGCAAGGCCGAAACGGAACGCATCTGGCTGCCGTTCACGATCTGGCTGACCGCTGCCGCGGCGCTGCTGCCGCCGCGGTCACAACGGTGGTGGCTGGCCGTCAATGTCGTCGGCGCGCTCCTGCTGAACCACCTGATCCTGACGAATTGGTAACGGAAGCGGCCTGAGCGCACACCATAGCTACGTGACGCGCGACTCTGGAGACATGGCCGACGGTGACCACGCCGATCCGCCGCCGACCGACTCCGGCGGATACGGGTTCCCCACGCGGCTGTGGCGTGGTTTGGACCAGCACCCACCGCCGGGGCTGCAACGCGCGACGCGTTGGCGCAGTCCGCTGCGCGGGCTGTGGTTGACGTCCGTTCTGGGGTCGGTGTTGTTGATCGTGCTCCCGGTCGTGACCATCACCGGCCTGTTGTCCTACATCGCGTACGGGCCACAGTTCGGCCAGGCCATTCCGGGCGACGTCGGCTGGCTCACGTTGCCGACGTTCGACTGGCCCACCAACCCGTCGTGGCTCTACCGACTCAATCAGGGTCTGCACGTCGGGCTCGGTTTGATCCTGATCCCGATCGTGCTCGCGAAACTCTGGTCGGTGATCCCGCGTCTGTTCGCGTGGCCGCCGTCGCGGTCGATCGCGCAGGTGCTCGAACGCGTCTCACTGCTGATGCTCGTCGGCGGAATCCTCTTCGAGATCATCACCGGCGTCCTGAACATCCAGTACGACTACATCTTCGGCTTCAGCTTCTACACCGCCCACTACTACGGCGCCTGGGTCTTCATCGCGGGGTTCGTCATTCACATCACCGTCAAGCTGCCCCGCATGTGGACCGGTCTGCGGTCGATGTCCTTACGAAACGTGTTGCGCACCAACCGTGCAGACACCAAGCCGGAACCGTACGTACCCGACGGACTAGTCGCGGTCGAGCCCGGACCCGCGACGATCAGTCGTCGCGGCGCCCTCGCACTGGTCGGTGGCGGCGCCGTGTTCATGGCAGTGATCACCGCGGGCCAGACCATCGGTGGATTCACCCGACAGGCCGCGCTGCTGCTGCCGCGCGGACTCAGCCGCGGCAGCGGGCCGAACGACTTCGCCGTCAACCGGACAGCCGCCTCAGCCCGCATCACCGGCGACCTCATCGGAGAGCAGTGGCGGCTCACGCTGACCGGCGGGCCCCGACCGGTCGTGCTCGACCGTCCGATGCTGACCGCGATGGCCCAGCACACCGCTCGCCTTCCCATCGCCTGCGTCGAGGGTTGGTCAACCACCGAGACGTGGAGCGGGGTGCCGCTGCGGGACCTGGCCCGGCTGGCGGGCGTTCCCGAGCCGAAATCCGCGTTCGTGCGGTCGGTGGAACGCCGCGGAGCGTTCAATCTCGCCACGCTGCAGGCCAACCAGGTGGCGCACCCGGATTCGCTTCTCGCGCTTCGAGTCAACGACGCCGACCTGTCGCCGGATCACGGCTTCCCGGCGCGGATCATCGTTCCTGCGTTGCCCGGCGTGCACAACACCAAATGGGTAGGTTCGATCGATTTCAGGTCCAAGTGATATGGCAATGAACGGTTTTCGCCGGATCTACGGATCCCATCCACTGCACCTGCTCACGCTCGTCGCCGGTTTCGCCCTGGTCGGCTATGTGGTCGCCACGATCAAGCCCGCAGCGCTGTGGAATCCCCACACCTGGTGGCAATCGATCATCGTGTGGTTCGCCGCTGCGATCATCGCGCACGACCTCGTGTTGTTCCCGGTCTACGCACTGGCAGACCGACTGCTGCTGGCCACCGGTGCCGCACGCCGACCGGCCTCGAAGGTGCCGGTCCTCAACTACATCCGGGTTCCTGCCCTCGGGGCCGGGCTGACCCTTCTCGTCTTCCTGCCCGGCATCATCGAGCAGGGTGCGCCGACGTTCAGAGCCGCGACCGGCATGACTCAAGACCTGTTTCTGGGGAGATGGCTGCTGCTCACCGCGGCGATGTTCGCCCTAAGTGCCGTCATGTACGCAATTCGGCTGGCGACGGTCGATCGCGCCGCGCCGAAACCGTAAGGGCCGGGCGCTAGTCGCCCGACTACGTCAACGTCAGACTGGCCAGGACGCGCGCGCCGATCGGGTGGATGGCCGTAAGCGCGAGCCCAGCCTCGGTCGCCAGCTCGGCCGCGCAGTCGATGCCGACGGACGCCCAACGAAACCACGGGCCGACCGTTCGCGACGACTCGAGCCGCACCCAGCCGGTGCGGATACCCGTTGTCACTGGCTCGAATTCGGCGACGCATCTGCCGCCGCGGCGCAGTAGTTCCGCCGCGCGCCGCAGCACCCGCAGCGGGTCGCCGCCCAGTCCGACGTTTCCGTCGGCGAGCAGCACCGTCTGCCATCGGCCGGTTGCAGGCAAGGATTCGAACACATCCCGCCGAAGCACCGGGGCGCCGCCGCGCCGAGCCAATCCGACAGCCGTTGCGGACTGGTCGACACCGAGTGCGGGCACGCCGCGACGAACCAGCTCAGTAACCAATCGGCCTGGGCCGCAACCCAGATCGATGGTCGGGCCGCTGCACAGCTCCACGACGGCGCTGTCGAACCGGTCGTCGGCGTCCTGCCCGCCGAGCCACCGTCGCACGGGCAGATGGCGGACTTCGCCGTCGGCATACCTGACCCAACAGCGTTCGCCGTCGAGCGCGCGGTCGTAGAGGTTTCCCAGCATGTCAGATCCCCGCCGCCCGGGTGGCGCGCACGAACCGACTGCCGGGCGCGCAGAGGCGTCGGACGGCGTCCACATCGTCGATCGTGTCCACGTCCGCTAACTCCGCCACCAGGGTCACGTCTATACCCGTGTCGCGCAGGGCAGCAAGCGTTACAGCACCGGTGTCCGAGCGGGACGTCGGAATCGTGCGCAGGATGTCGGCCATGGCGGCATCGGCCATCCCGAACAACCACCATCCCCCGTCGTGTGCGAGGCCGAACACGGCGTCGGCGTTCACCAGTGCCTGGGCGCATTCGGTGAGCAGGTCGCCGGTCACCTGGGGGGTGTCCGATGCGATCAGCAATATCGGGCGTGCGCCATCCGTCGCCGCGGTATCCACAGTCGCATTGGCCAGCCGCTCGGCGAAGTCGGCTCCGCGCTGCTCGACCACGGTGAAAGCTGATAGCCGCGATCGGATTTCGGCGTTGCAGCTGGCCTGGTCCAGGTCGCCCGTCAGCGCCACCACCCTTGCCTGCACCGGCGTCGCGACGACGGCGTCGAGCGTGTCCAGCAGTGTCGCGGCTGCGATGTCGGCGGCCGCCTGTTCACCGACCGTTGCGGCCAGCCGCGTCTTCGCCAAGCCCGGCACCGGCGCCTTGCTGATCACCAACAAGGTCACGGGTATCACGAGATCGCCCGCCAAAAGTCCAGCCCTGCAATCACACTGCCACGCAGGGACCCACTGACCTTCGACTTGCCCCCGGTCCGCGGCCCATAGTCGACATCACGTTCGACCACCTTCCAGCCCGCCTGTGCCGCGCGCACCATCAGCTCCACGGGGTAGCCCGTCCTGCGGTCGGTCACACCCAGCTCCGAGCAGGGCGTCACGGCGCGCAACGCGCATCGGCGCGATGTCGTGCACCGGCAGACCGTAGCGGGTGCGCAGCCGCCAGCACACGGCCGCGGTCCCCAGTCGCGCGTGCCACGGCCACCGCAGACCCTCGACCGCCCGACGCCGACCGATCGCCATATCGGCGCCGTCGAGGTCGCCGACCAACGCCGGAAGATCACCGGGGTCCAGCGACCCGTCGGCGTCGATGACGGCGACGATCGACGTCGCCGCCGCGACCACGCCGGCGTGTACCGCCGAGCCGTAACCGGGCCGAGGCTCGCTGACCACCTGGGCGCCGTGCTGACGGGCAACCTCGGCGGTGCCGTCGGTGCTGTTGTTGTCGACTACCAACGGCCTGTACCCGTCCGGCATCGCGGCGAGCACACCCGGCAGTGAGGCCGCCTCGTTGAGGCACGGCAGCACCACCGTGACGGGACAGTCGGGCATGATCCGAGGCTATCCACCCCGACAACCCCCCAACCGGGTCTTTCGTGACGAAACCATGACGTCAGCGCAGGTCGTGGCCGTATGCGGCTAACCTCGGGGTGTGACGCGGGTACTCATCGCCGACGACGACACCGTCGTTCGCGATGTCGTGCGCCGCTATCTGGAGCGCGACGGCCTCGAGGTGTCGATCGCGCACGACGGCACCGAAGCGCTGCGACTTCTCGGCTCGCAGCGCATCGACGTCGCGGTGCTCGACGTGATGATGCCCGGCCCGGACGGCCTGACCCTGTGCCGCAGCCTGCGGCAGCGCGGCGACTACGCGATTCCGGTGATCCTGCTGACCGCCCTCGGCGAGGAGGACGACCGGATCGCGGGTCTGGAGGCCGGCGCCGACGACTACCTGACCAAGCCGTTCAGCCCGCGCGAACTGGCACTGCGGGTGCGGTCGGTGCTGCGTCGCACGCCCGCGCCGACGGGTCCGCTGGCCCTGGACATCACGGTTGGCGATCTGACCGTGTCGACCGCGTCGCGGGCGGTGACCGTTGCCGGACAACCTGTTTCGCTGACCAACCGCGAATTCGACCTGCTGTTGTTCTTCCTGACCCACGCCGACACCGTGTTCTCCCGCGAGGAGTTGCTGAAGCAGGTGTGGCGCTGGGACTTCGGGGATCTGTCCACCGTGACTGTGCACGTCAAGCGGCTGCGGTCCAAGCTCGGCGATGAGCATCGGGTGCAGACGGTTTGGGGCCGCGGCTACCTCTGGAGCGCGTGAAGTGCCGACTGATCTGTGGGAGATCGCCGGGTGGGCGCTGGCCTGTTCGGTGCCTGTGGTGCTCGCGGGCGCGATCATCATCCGACTGGCCCGGTCGTGGTCACTTGCGGTCAGCATGGTCGCGCTGGTGCTCATCCCCGTGTTGGCCACGTTCACGGGTGTGCTCGGGGCCAGCGGATTCATGATCACCGAGACGTTCGAGAAGACGGCCGTCGTGCTGGTGATCGTGTCGGTGGTGACCATTCCTGCGGCGGTGATGCTGGCCCGCTACCAGGCCCGCCGCACCGTGTGGGAGCAGGAGATCCGCGACTCCGAGCGCGCCGCCGAACAGTCGCGGCGGCAACTGGTGGCGTTCGTCAGCCACGATCTGCGCACGCCGTTGGCCGGGATCCGTGCGGTGTCTGAGGCGATCGCGGACGGGGTGGTACCCGACGCCGAGGTTCGCGTGCACGCCAAGACGATCGAGCACGAGTCGATTCGGCTCTCCGAGATGGTCGACGACCTGTTCGAGATGTCGAAGATCAACGCGGGCGCGGTGCAACCCGCGTTCGACAAGGTGGCGCTCGATGAGGTCGTCGACGATGTGTTGGCCGCGCACCGGATCGCCGCCGAGCGCGCCGGCGTGCACCTGAAGGCCGAGTTGCCGGCGAAGCCGGTGCGGGTGCTGGGCAGCGACCGTGCGCTGGTGCGGGTGCTGTCGAACCTGGTGGCCAACGCGATCGCGCACACCCCCGAGGGCGGTCGGGTCTCGCTGGCGCTCGGCGCCGACGAGAACGGCGCGTGGGCCCGTGTCGACGACACCGGCGTGGGCATCTCCGAGGCGGACCTGCCGCGGGTGTTCGACGTCGCCTACCGCGGCTCCAATGACCGTGTGCCGCGGGCGGATTCGTCGTTGCCCAGCGGGTCGGGGCTGGGCCTGGCCATCGCGGCGGGCCTGGTGCAGGCGCATCGGGGCACGCTGTCGGCACACAACCTGGACACCGGCGCGCGCTTCGAGGTGCGGTTGCCGCTCGCCGCCGACGATTAGTTCGCCGAACAGACGCAAAAGTCCCCCGACACGCCGAGTTTCGGGTGCCTTTGCGTCTGTTCGCGTTAGAGATCCACCGCCAGTACCCGCCAGGAACCCGGCACACCCTTCAATTCGTGCTCGCCGCGGTCGGTGAAGGTGAGTCGCGACCCGAGCACGAGCGGAGGGATCACGCCCGACACGAGCACCTCGCCAGCCCCGGCCAGCGCCTGGTACGCGAGGCTGGCATCGCCATCGTGTGCATACCACGTTTCAGGGGCTGCCGCCATGGCACGAGCATGCCAGTGACCGGCGATTTTATCCGCGACTGTTGTATTTGAGTGATCGTTCTACTATCGTCGCTAACC
>CAVRMG010000021.1:0-160406 GCA_963721495.1 uncultured Actinomycetota bacterium
ACTTCGCCGGAATCCGGCCCCAGACACCCGCGCCCCGGAGGCACGGCGCAGCGCGCTACCCGCGGGCCGGACCGCACCGGTGATAACGCACATGTGGGCTGGCCAGCGGTGACACGATGTTGGCGTGAGCGATGCTCATGACGGCAGCAAGCCAATAGTCATGGTTATGCCATGACCGCAACCGGCACGGTGTGCGGGTCCTGCGGTGCTGAACCGCTGGAGAACGCCCGGTTCTGCCACGGCTGTGGCTCACCCGTTGGCGAGCCCGGCGCACGCGCGGAGTACAAGCAGGTCACGGTGCTGTTCGCCGATGTGGTGCGGTCGATGGGCATCGCGGCCGCGGTGGACATGGAGCGGTTGCGCGAGATCGTGACCGATCTGGTGGAGCGCTCGGCGGCGGTGGTGCGCCGCTACGGCGGGACCGTGGAGTTCACCGGCGACGGGGTGATGGCGATCTTCGGTGCCCCGGTGGCGTTGGAGGATCACGCCATTCGTGCCTGCTTGGCGGCCGTGGGCGTTCAGGAGGAGGCGAAGCGGCTTGCCGTGGAAGTCCGAGAGCGCGACGGTGTGGACCTGCAGGTGCGCGTGGGACTTAACTCCGGTCGGGTGATCGCCGGTGAGATCGGTTCGGGGTCGCTGGGATACGGCGCGATCGGCGAGCAGGTCGGGATGGCGCAGCGGATGGAATCGGTGGCGCCCCCGGGCGGGGTGATGCTGTCGGAGTCGACCGCGCGGCTGGTGGAGCACACCGTGATGCTGAGTGAACCGGAGTGGGTGCGCATCAAGGGCGCCGACGAACCGGTGTGTGCGCGCCGGCTGGTGGCGATCAGCCCGCGGGATGGGCTGGTCGGGCGCGCCGAGGCGCCCCTGGTCGGTCGGCGCCAGGAGATGGCGGCCCTCGACGCCATGACGGATCAGGCGCTCGGTGGCCGCGGCGGTGTCGTGAATGTGGTGGGATCGCCGGGTATCGGCAAGTCCCGGGTGGCCCGCGAGGCCGCGGCGGCCGCGGCCGGGCGCGGCGTCGAGGTGATTTGGGCCTTCTGCGAATCGCACGCCCGTGAGGTCCCGTTCCACGTGGTGACGCGGCTGCTGCGGGCGGGCTACGGCATAACTGACCTCGACGACCAGGCCGCCCGCGCGGCCGGGTCCGGGAACAGCTTCCGGATGCCGACGCGCAGGATCTGCTGCTGCTGGATGATCTGCTGGGCATCGCCGACCCCGACGTGGCGCTGCCCCAGATCGACCCGGATGCGCGGCGGCGCCGGTTGACCGCACTGGTCAACGCGACGAGGCTGGCGCGCACCGAACCGGCGCTGTTGGTCATCGAGGATGCGCACTGGGTCGATGCGGTCAGCGAGTCGATGCTGGCCGACTTCCTGTCCGTCGTTCCGCGCACCCCGTCGATGGTGCTGATCACCGTCCCGCCCCGAATATGAGGGAGCGCTGACGCGGGTGCATGGTGTGCAGACGATAGCGCTTGGCCCACTGGGTGATTCGGACACCGCGGCGTTGCTGGGTGAGCTGCTGGGATCGGACCCCTCGGTCGGCGAGCTGGCGGCGGTCATCGCCGAGCGGGCCGCCGGGAACCCGTTCTTCGCCGAGGAGATGGTGCGCGAGTTGGCCCAGCGCGGGGTACTGGCCGGCGAGCGCGGCGGCTACCTCTGTCGGGCGGATGTCGCCGACGTCGCGGTGCCGGCCACGGTGCAGGCGGCGATCGAGGCGCGCATCGACCGGCTGAATAGCGCAGCCAAGCGCACGGTGAACGCGGCGTCGGTGATCGGCGCCCGCTTCGGCGCGGAGCTGCTGGCCGCGCTGGGCATCGAACCGGCCTTCGATGAGTTGGTCAAGGCCGAACTGATCGACCAGGTCCGCTTCACACCATCGGCTGAGTACGCGTTCCGCCATCCGTTGATCCGCGCGGTGGCCTACGAATCGCAGCTGAGATCCGATCGCGCCGAATTACACCGGCGCCTGGCCGCCGCGATCCAAGGGCGTGAGCCCGGCTCGGTGGAGGAGAACGCGGCGCTGATCGCCGAACACCTCGAGGCCGCCGGCGAGCTACGCGCCGCCTACGGCTGGCACATGCGCGCCGGCGCGTGGTCAACCAACCGCGATCTCGACGCCGCCCGGCTCAGCTGGGAGCGGGCCCGCCGCATCGCCGACACCCTGCCCGCCGACGACCCCGACCAGCTGTCGATGCGCATCGCCCCCCGCACCATGCTGTGCGCCACCGACTACCAAGACCGAGCAGTCCAGGAAGGCCGGGGCCGCTTTGCGGAGTTGCGGGAGTTGTGCAGCGCGGCCGGGGACAAGGTTTCACTGGCCATCGGCATGAGCGGGCCAGTAGCCGAGCTCCTCTACGCTGGGCGTGCGCGTGAGGGGTCGCGGCTGGCATCCGAACAGATGGCGCTGCTGGAGTCGATCGGCGATCCCACCTTGACCATCGGGTTGGCGTTCGTCAGCGTTCGCCAACTGGTCGGACGCCGGTGAATTCGGCGAGATCTTGCGGTGGTCGCAGACCGTCGTCGACCTGGCCGACGGTGACCCCGCCAAGGGCGCCGGCTTCGGCTTTGAGTCACCGCTGGCGGTCGCGGTGGCATGGCGCGGCGTTGCTCGGTGGTGGCTGGGCCGTCCCGGATGGCGCCAAGACCTCCACGACGCCGTCGCGATGGCCCGACACAGCAACCACCCGACAACCTTCGCCGGTGTCGTCATCTGGGGCTACGGTTGGGCGATTCACTTCGGGGTGCTACCGGCCGATGACTCCGCGGTGCGCGCGATCGAGGAGGCGGTGCAGACCGCCCGAAGGGCAGGCAACGATGTCGCACTGGGCTTGGCGGAGTACACGCTGGCTACTGCGCTGCTGAGTCGGGACGCCGCGGCCGACCGCCGCCGCGGGCTGGAACTGATGGTGCAGTTCCACGACATGTGCCTGCGCAAGCAGGTTGCTCTTCAGATCGTCACGATCATCGAGTTGTGGGCCGCCCGGGAGAGGGCCGGGGGCGGCGACCGCGATGCAGCCATTGCGGTGATGCGCCAAGCCGTGGACGAGATGTACCAGGCAGGACGGCTCGGGCTTGGCGTTTGGGCCATCGGCGTTCTGGTGGAGACGCTGCTGGAGCGTGGCGCCGAGGGCGACCTGGTCGAAGCCCAAGAGGCGATCGACCGGTTGGCGACCCCGCCGGCCGACGAAGGTTCGGCGATCGTCGACATCACGCAGCTGCGGCTGCGCGCACTGCTCGCTCGTGCCTGCGGCGACGATGATGCCTACCGGGACTTGGTGAGTCGCTATCGCGCGATGGCCACAGAGCTCGGCTTCGAAGGACACATCGCCTGGGCCGAGGCGATGACATGACGGTGGCTGGGTCGGTTTGTGTGCGCACGTGCTCGCGGGGTCGTCTGAGTCAACCGGGCCGGGAGGGACTCACGGCCGATACGGAGGAGGAGGTCTCTCTAGCGACGCTGCTCGACCGATCGGCGAGCCTCGATCCGCAGGAGCGGCGGGAAGTGGCCACCATCGTTCGCGGGCTGTCCGAGACCTTGGCCGAGGTGCCGGACGGCAAGACGACCTCACACGTGCTCGGCGTCCTGGCTCACCTGCTCGATCCGTCCTGACCGGCCTGTGGACCTGTACCGAAAACGGTCGTTTGCGGGACACTCCCGGGTCGGCCCGTCAGTGTTCCCGTTTCTGCACGAACCGCTAACGTCTGAGCAGGCAAAAGACATCACGGCAGATCACGCGAAATACCTGCAACTGCGGCGAGATTGTGGCCACGGTGCGGCCACAAGGCTCACGCTGATCGAAACCCCATCTATACCGTTATGCGCGCTCGGCCGTCATCTGCATCTCGACTGTGCCCTGGCACCAGCCGCTCAAGATCTCGGTGTGCATGGTGCCGGAAAGTGACCCGTCGAGTTGGGGCGTGTAGCGCACGTCGGCTCGGGCCGGACTCCATTCGATCGTGTGTTCGTCGGGCATCATGCAGTCCCATTGGAAATCGCTGACTTGTGTCCACGACGACCCATCCCAGGTGAATTGAACGGGTTGCGGAACCGTCGGGTTCCTCGGCGGCGGGCCGCTAGTGATCGTGGCGGTGCACTTTCCGCTCGTACAGCTCGAGCGGAATCCGTAGTTATCGGTGTACTGCCCCTCGGGCTGAGTGGCCGCCATGCTAGTCCCGGACTTTGGACCAACGATGAACGTGATCGCGTACTCGCCGTTCCATGACGGAGAGTCGGCGGAGGCAGTTGGGGGAAGCGACAGGGTGATCGCGAGCGCTGCGGCGCACAAACCGACGAGACTGCTCAGACGGTCTGGGGCCATTGGTTTCTCCTCTGGTCCGCGACGGCTTTGGCCTGCGGCCACTTGATCCAAGTAAAGCGCACGGGGCCAGCCGATGTAAGCCGGTGACAGGTTTGGGCAGGACGGCGCGGGTGGCTCAACATCGGCTGACTCCCTGTCCCGAAATGCCGCCGACTAGCGCATAAATGACCCAACGTGTCTTCCACGACGACTGCAATTAACAGTGCAGACCCTCCGGCGGGACAACCGATTCGACCAGGAAGTTCACCACGGCGGTGTCGACGCACGCGTCGCCGTTGAACACCGCGGTGTGCTGCGTGCCGTCGAAGGTGATCAGCGACGCGCCCATCTGACGAGCCAGGTCGACGCCGGCCTGGTAGGGCGTGGCGGGGTCGTGGGTTACCGAGACCACCACGACCTTGCCAGGCCCGGGTGAGGACGCCGACTGCGGCGTCGACGTCGGCGGCACCGGCCACATCGTGCACAAATCACGGGGAGCGAATCCGGTGAAGTTGCCATAGGCCAAAAACGGCGCCGCCGCGCGCAATTGCCGATCGGCGTCGGCCCACACCGCGGGTTCAGAAGGGTACGGCGCGTCGACACAATGGATCGCCTGAAAGGCGTCCTGCTGGTTCGTGTAGCGCCCCGATTTGTCGCGACCCTGATATTCGTCGGCGAGCAGCAGCAGATCGCCGGGGTCGGTGCCGCGCTGCAACCCCAGCAGGCCGCTGGTCAGGTATGTCCAGTAGCGGCGGGAGTACAGCGCATTGACCGTGCCCGTGATCGCGTCCTGGTAACCCAGGCCGCGAGGGTCCGACGTCTGGGCGGGCTGGTTCACCAAAGGGTTGACCAATTGGTGGTAGCGGTTGACGAACTGCGCCGGGTCGGTGCCCAGCGGGCAGCCGGGTGACTGCGCGCAATCAGCGGCGTAGTCCTCGAAAGCCGTTTGGAATCCGGCCATTTGGCGGATGCGGATGGCGATCGGGTCCAGCGACGGATCGATGGCGCCGTCGAGGACCATGGCCCGTACACGGTCGGGATACCGCTCGGCGTAGGCCGCACCGAGTTCGGTGCCATAGGAGAAGCCCAAATAGTTGATCTGGTTCTCACCGAGCGCAGCGCGTACGACGTCCATGTCCGCAACGGCCGACGCCGTGCCGACGCCCGCCAGGAAGTCGGTGGCCATCTTCTCGGTGCATGACGTCACGAACTGGCTGTACAGCGTCTCGATATGCGCCACGCCGGCCGGGCTGTAGTCGGCCATCGGCTCGCGGCGGTACGCGTCGAATTCCGCGTCGGTGCGGCAGCGCAGTTCCGGCGTCGAGTGTCCGACGCCGCGGGGGTCGATGCCCACCAGGTCGAAGTGCTTCGCGATCTCGGAGTCGGCGAGGCCCGCGCCCATGCCGGCGACGGTATCGACCGCCGAGGATCCGGGCCCGCCGGGGTTGACTACGAGTACGCCGATCTTCTCGCCCGTCGCCGGCACTCGGATGACGGCCAATTGCGCCTGTGCACCTTCGGGTTTCGCATAGTCGAAGGGCACCGAGACAGTGCCGCACTGCGCGGTCGGGATTGCGCTGGTGTCGTTCAGAAAGCGCTCGCAGCTACCCCAGACCGGCGGCTGTCCGAAGACCTGAGTGGACTGCCCCTCGGGCGTCGCGTAGCCGCTCGGGCACGTGCCGGCGGACACCACCAGCAACGCAAGCACCAGCCGCCCCACCCGCCACATGGCAGACATCGTTGCACGCGCCGCGGGCGTGATTCCTGGCCGGCCTACCCCTGGAACACAACGGTGACCTGGCTGTGATCAGGCGTCGAGTTCGTAGCTCAGCCAGGTCGACTTCGACGCGCCGATACCGTCGTAAAGCCGTTGCGCGGCTGCGTTGTCGGGCGCCGTTTCCCACACCAGCTTGTCCGCGCCGCGTTCGCGGCACAGTTGCAGACCGCGTTCGATCAACTTCCGGCCGGTGCCCGACCCACGAGCCGCCGGCTGCACATACAAGGTCGTTGAGCACGCCGACACGAGCGGCATGCAAGGTCTGCCACGTCCAGTAGATCGTCGCGAATCCCAACGGTCTTCCGTCACCGCGCGCGATCAACTGCACACCCTCGTCGGGGTTCTCGATCAGCGCGGTCACCAGCGCCAGCAGACGGTCGTCGGGCGGGTCCACGCGATAGAAATCGCAGTAGGCCCGCAGCATCGGCATCAGCTCCGGCAGGTCCGCTATCGGCGACCGTGTCGATGCTCAGGTGCATCGGGTGTCCGGCGGCGGGACGACGACGTCGACCAGGTAGCGCGCCGCGATGTCGTCGACACACTGGTTTCCCTGAAACACGACGGTGTGCTGGGTGCCCTCGAAGGTGAGCATCGTGCCGCCGAGCTGACGGGCCAGGTCGACGCCCGCCTGATAGGGCGTGGCGGGATCGTTGGTCGTCGACACCACCAGGATCGGTGGCAACCCGTCGACCTTGATCTCGTGCGGTTCGGTCGTCGTCGGCACGGGCCAGAACGCGCAGGTGCCCATCGGGGCGTTCCCGGTGAACTCGCCGTAGCTCATGAACGGCGCCACCTCACGCGTCCGCCGGTCCTCCTCGATGACCTTGGCGCGGTCCGTCACCGCGGGCTTGTCGACGCAGTTGACCGCCACCCGGACATCGGTCGAGTTGTTGTAGTGGCCCTGGTCGTCGCGGCCCATGTAGAGGTCCGCGAGGGCCAGCATCGTGTCGCCCTTGCCGTCCTTCATCTCGGTGAACGCCTGCGTGAGGTGTCGCCACAGGTTCGGCGAGTACAACGGCAGGATCGTGCCGACGACGGCGTCGGAGTAGCTCAGCCCGCGCGGATCACGGGTCTTCAGCGGCTTCTCCACCAGCGGCTCGACCATGCTGCGGTAGACATCGACCGCCTTGGCGGGATCGGTGCCCAGCGGGCACTGGGCGTCGCTGGCCGCACAGTCGGCGGCGTAGTCGTTGAACGCGGTCTGGAACGCTTTGGCCTGACGGATGTTGGCCTCGGTCGGGTCGGCGTTGGGGTCGACGGCCCCGTCGAGGATCATCGCCCGCACCTTGTCCGGATGGGCCTCCGCGTACAACGACCCGAGCCGGGTGCCGTACGAGTAGCCCAGGTATGTCAGCTTGTCGTCGCCGACCGCGATGCGCATCGCGTCGAGATCCTTGACGACGTTGGCGGTTCCGACGTTGGCGAGGAACTCCTTGCCCATCTTGTCGAAACAGCGCTGCACGAAGTCCTTGGTTTCGCGCTCGATGTGCTCGACGCCCTTCGGCGTGTAGTCGACCTGGGGGTCGGCCCGCAACCGATCGTTGTCGGCGTCGGAGTTGCACCACACCGCCGGCGTGGAGTTCGCGACACCGCGCGGGTCGAAGCCTATGAGATCGAACCGCTCGCGCACCGACTGCGGCAGCGCGGAGACCAGGGATGCCGCGCCCTCCACGCCCGACTCCCCCGGTCCACCGGGGTTGATGAACAGCGACCCGACCTTCTCGCCGGTGGCCTTGAATCGGATCATCGCAAGCCGCGCGACGTCCCCGTCGGGCTTGGCATAGTCGACGGGCACCGACAACATCCCGCACTCGGCGCCGGACGGTACGCGCGACGAATCGGAGGGGTCCGCCTGGCACGATCCCCATTCGATCGGCGTACCCGGCGGGGGCACCGCGACGACGCCGCGCCCGTCGACCAAGTTGGTGCAGCCGGCGACCAGCAGCATCAGCGCGGTCACGAAGACCCCGATCTTGAGGTACATGGCAACACATGCTGCCATGACCCCACATCCGCCCTGGCTAGGCGGCTAACGCGTGGCGTCGAGCAACTCGTCGAGGGAGACCTTGAAATCGTCGGCCATATCCCAGAGGTCGGGCAGCAACTCCGGGCACGACACGATCCCGACGTCCAGGGAGCCGTTCAGCGACATCACGGTGATGTTCAGTCCCGAACCGTGGAAGATCGGCCCCAGCGGGTACATCGCCTTCACCTCGCAGCCCAGGTAGTACAGGGGAACCTGCGGGCCGGGGACGTTGGAGATGACGAGGTTGTGCACCGGCCTGGCCCCGCTCAGCCGACTGGCGGCGTAGACCCGCATCGCGACCCCGAACACCGCAGGCGCCGCAAACTGGGTCCAGTCCTGCAGCAGGGTCGCTCCGATCGCCGAACTGTGTTGTTTGGCAACCGAATTCGATTCTGCAATGGACTTCAGCCGCTCGGCCGGATCGTCGATGTGGGTCTCCAGTCGGGAGAACATGCCCGACACCTGATTGCGCCCTGGCCGGTCCGACTTCTCGTGCACCGACACCGGCACCATCGCCACCAGGGAGTTTTCCGGTAGCTCACCGCGGTCGGCGAGAAACTTGCGCAGCACGCCGGACACCAGTGCCATCACCACGTCGTTGACCTTGACCCCGAAGTGATTCTTCACGGTCTTGATGTCTTCGAGGTCGAGCTGCGCGAACGCGACGTTGCGATGCCCGGTGACGTTGTTGTTCCACGCAGTCTTCGGCGCAGCGAACGGCGCTGTCATGGCAAGGCCCGTTCGCGCCCGCTTGACCGTGTCCACGACTGTCGACAGGGTCGAGGGCAGCGCATTGACCAGCTTCAGGGGCCGGGTGGCGTAGCGGACCGCGCCGGACACCGCGATCTCCAGCGAGCTCGCGTCGCCGGGACCGTCGACCGGGTCGGGCGGCGGCGCGTCGGCCTCGGTGCTGCACAGCTGCGACATCAGGTTGGCGCCGGTCACGCCGTCGACGCCGGCGTGGTGGATCTTTGTCAGCACCACGAGGCGGCCCCCCTCGTGCGGGTCGGTGCCCGCAACGTTCTCGATCACCCACTTCTCCCACAGCGGCCGGCTGCGATCGAGCGGCAGCGAGGCGATGTGTCCGCAGATCTCGGCCAATTCCCGGCGACCGCCGGGAGAAGGCAGGCCGATACGGTGCAGGTGCCGGTCGACGTCGAAATCCTTGTCGTCCACCCACACCGGATGGTCGAGGTTGAACCGGCTGTCGGCGAGCTTCTCCCGGAACTGCGGCATGGCCTTGATCCGCAGGCTGAATGCGTCGCGAAAGCGATCGAAGGTGTACCCGCCGGGCATGGTCGAGGCGTCGAGTTCGAGGATCGAGCACACATGCAGTGGCTGCTTGGCGGTTTCGAGATACAGGAAGCTGGCGTCGAGTCCGCTGAGCCGTTGCATGTCGCCGATGTTAGGCGGGGCGGGCACGGGTGTGAGGAAATCCACTCAACAGGCGGTATAACTTTGGGCCCCGACAGTGGCACACTGAACAGGTCAGATGAACCCGGGGACCCGGATGGGCCTCGAGGATCGACCAGACCAACCCATGAGGGACAACGATGTCTGAGCAGACTGTCTACGGTGCTGCCGAGAGCAAACCTCGCACAAAAGTCAGAACGCTTCACCTGCAGAAGTGGAAGGCCGAGGGCCACAAGTGGGCCATGCTGACGGCCTACGACTTCTCCACCGCCCGCGTCTTCGACGACGCAGGCATCCCCGTGCTGTTGGTCGGCGATTCGGCCGCCAACGTGGTCTACGGGTACGACACCACCGTGCCGGTGACCATCGACGAGCTCATCCCGTTGGTCCGCGGCGTGGTCCGTGGCGCCCCGCATGCTCTGGTGGTCGCGGACCTGCCGTTCGGCAGCTACGAGTCCGGCCCGGCGCAGGCGCTGGCCACGGCCACCCGGTTCATGAAGGAAACCGGTGCGCACGCCGTCAAGCTCGAGGGCGGCGAGCGCGTCGCCGATCAGATCGCGACGCTGACGCAGGCCGGCATCCCCGTGATGGCCCACATCGGATTCACGCCGCAGAGCGTCAACGGACTGGGCGGCTTCCGGGTCCAGGGCCGCGGCGACGCCGCCGAGCAGACCGTCCACGACGCGATCGCCGTGCAGGAAGCGGGCGCGATCGCCGTCGTGCTGGAGATGGTGCCCGCCGAACTGGCCACCCAGATCACCGGCAAGCTGACCATCCCCACCGTCGGCATCGGCGCCGGGTCCCACTGCGACGCGCAGGTGCTGGTGTGGCAGGACATGGCAGGCATGACCAGCGGCAAGACCGCCAAGTTCGTGAAGCGATTCGGCGATGTCGGTGCTGAATTGCACCGCGCCGCAACGCAGTACGCCGACGAGGTGGCCAGCGGGACGTTCCCCGCCGAGGAGCACTCCTTCTAGGAGAACTCCGGCTTGCGCTTGGCCATGAAGGCGTCGACGCCTTCGCGGCCGTCGGCGGAGCGTGCACGGTTGGCGATCAGCCGGCTCTCGAACTCCATCTGTTCTTCGAGGCCGCTGCTGAACGTCGACAGCATCAGCGCCTTGACGGCGCCGTTGGATCCGGCTGCGGTGGCGGCCATCTTCTCGGCCAGCGCATCTGCGCGTGCGGCGAGTTGATCATCAGGCACCACCTCGGTGACCAGACCCCACTGAGACGCCTCCTGCGCCGAGAGGACCCGGTTGGTCAGCATCAATTCCTTCGTCTTGGTGACCCCGATGAGCCGCGGCAGGAAGTAGGACGAACTGCCGTCGGGGCTGAGCCCCACTTTGGTGTAAGCCATGGTGAACGATGCCGACTCGGCGGCGAGCACCAGATCGCCGGTCACCGCGATCGAGAAGCCGGCCCCCGCGGCGGTGCCGTTGACGGCGGTGATCAGCACGGCGTCCATCCGCGAGAAGCTCGAGATCGCGCGGTGCAGATCGTCCGCGACGCCTTTGACGTGAAGTCCGCGGTCGGGTGCCGACGCAAACGACTTCAGATCGCCGCCGGCGCAGAAGAAACGCCCCGTTCCGGTGAGGACGACGACCTTCGTCCCTTCTGTGTCGCAGCGCCGGGCGGCATCGGCGAGCTCGCGAGTCATGGTGTCGTTCATGCCGTTTGCGGCGTCGGGACGGTTGAGCGTGATCCGGGTGATGGCGCCGGACTGCGCGAATATGATCGTCTGGTATTCGGTCACACCTGGACTTTATCGTCGCGACCCAGCGCGTCAGCGCCGCCCCTGCCTGCTTGTTCACCTGCGTGTGGCAATCTATCCACCGCTTGTTAACCATCGAAGAAGTCGCGAGAAGGGACACTGCTTGCACCATGGGCAAATCCACTGACCGGGCGGCCTCGAGGTATCTGGAGGTCGAGCGCAAATTCGACGTCGTCGAATCGACGGTCTCACCGTCATTCGACGGTCTGTCGGCGGTCTCCCGGGTGGAGCGGTCCCCCTCGCATCAACTCGACGCCGTCTACTTCGACACGCCCGGCCGCGATCTGGCGGCCCGACACATGACACTGCGCAGACGCACCGGTGGCCCCGACGCCGGGTGGCACCTCAAACTCCCTGCGGGACCGGATGCCCGTACAGAAGTACGTGAACCGCTGGGCGACGCGGCCGAAGACGAAGTACCGGAGGGGCTGCGCGACGTCGTGCTGGCCATCGTCCGTGATCGCCCGCTCGCGCCGGTTGCGCGGATCTCGACCAGCCGAACGGTCGACGTGCTGCGCGCGGCGGACGGCACTGCCCTCGCCGAATTCTGCGATGACCAGGTGACGGCACAGGCCGGCCCCGACGGTCCGGAACAGCAGTGGCGCGAATGGGAGCTGGAACTCGCGGCAGGCGGCGACCGCGACCTGCTGGAGCGGCTGTCGAACAGGCTGCTGGATGCCGGCGCCGAACCGGCCGGACACGGCTCCAAACTGGCCAGGGTGCTCGACACGGCATCGGTTGTGGAGACACCCGAGCCGCCGGACGACCCCATTCACCGTGCCGTGGCCGAGCAGGTTGAAGAACTGCTCACCTGGGATCGTGCTGTCCGGGCCGACGTGTACGACTCGGTGCACCAGATGCGGGTGACGACACGCAAGATCCGAAGTCTGCTGCAGTCGTCGGAGGACGCGTTCGGAATCTCCGACGATGCGTGGATCCTCGACGAGCTGAGGCAGTTGGCCGCGGTGTTGGGTGTGGCGCGCGATGCCGAGGTGCTCGCCGAACGGTACGAACGCGCGCTCCACGAACAACCCAGCGAACTGATCCGCGGACCGGTGTGGGATCGGCTGGTCGACGGGGCCAAGCGCCAGTACGCCTCGGGCCTGAGACGCTCACTGATCGCGATGCGGTCGCAGCGTTACTTCCGGCTACTGGACGCGCTCGAGGGACTGGCGGCCACCGAACCGATGTCTACCCCGGCGGGAGACGAGGGGCGTGGCCCGGTGACGCTCGACTCGGCGTACAAGAAGATCCGCAAGGCGGCCAAGGCGGCGGCCCAGGCCGAGGAAGCCGGCAAGGACGAGGCCCTGCATCGAATTCGCAAGGGCGCCAAGAGGCTTCGCTATACCGCAGCTGCGACCGGGGCCGACGAGGTGTCCGCCCGCGCCAAGACGATCCAGACGCTGCTGGGCGATCACCAGGACAGCGTGGTTAGCCGCACCCACCTGAGCCGGCAGGCCCAGACTGCGCACGCCGCGGGCGAGGACACCTTTACCTACGGCCTGCTCTACCAGCTGGAGGACGAGCTGGCGCGTCGCTCACGCGAGCAGCTCGAGGCTGCGCTGAAGAAGCTGGACAAGTCGGTACGCAAGGAACTCTGACCGCTCAGACGGCCACGCGCACGTCGCGAAGGATGCGCCGCAACGCCTGCATCGCATCGTGCAGTTCGGCGCGTACGACGTGTTCGGTGGTGGCGTACTCGGCGGCGATCTGCGCCGTGGTGCGCTGGAGGTAGTACGCCCGGTAGATCACGGCGCGGTGCGGGCTCGACAGCATCGCCATGGCCTGTCGCATCACTGTGCGGTCGGTCATCGCGAGAGCACCGCGTGCGGGTCGAGCGCCGCCGGGTTCTCGACCAGATAGTCGAGGATGTAGTCGTGCGCCTTCGCGAGGTGTTCGCGGGTGAGACGCGCGGTCGTGGAGGCATCGCCGCGTTCGACGGCGGCCAGGATCTCCTGGTGCTCGGAGCCGATGTGTCCGGTCTTGCCGATCACCGCGAGATGCAGGTATACGTAGCGGTCCGTCAGCCGTCGCAGGTACTCGATCAGTTCGACCGCGCGCGGGCGGTTGGCCCGCCGGTAGACCGCCGCGTGAAATTCGGTGTTGGCCGCCAGCCACGTTCGCGCATCGACGGGTTCTGACATGACCGCCAACTGTTTGCGCATATAGAGGACGTCGGCCCGGCCAACGTTGGGCACGGCGATCTCGGTGGTCCTCGGTTCGATCAATTCGCGCAGGTCGTACAGCTCCTGCAGTTCTTCGACCGACATGCGCGTGACGACAGCGGTGGCATTGGACAGCGGCTGCACGAGCCCTTCGCCGGCGAGGGTCGCAAGCGCGTCGCGCACCGGGATCCGGCTGACGCCGAACCGCTCGGCGAGACCGACCTGGGCGAGCTTGGAGCCGGGTGCGAGGTCGCCGTGCAGAATCTCCACCCTGAGCTGCGAGGCGATGCGTACCGCCGCACTTTCGGATGCCATCCGGAATCTCCTGTCTACGATCCTTGCTTTCTGTATACAGGCGACGGCTGTGAGGTATCTGCGCATTTCACCGCGATCTGCGCAAAGAAAAGGGATGAGTTGGCCTGTAAGCCGGATTAGGTTATCTGGAGCGTTTGTACCGTCAAGCTGTGCTGGCTGTTCAACAACCAATGAGGCTAGATCTGCTGCGGACTGGCTGCGGACTTGTCCGGGCATGACCGAAAGGTGGCGGACCGCGTTGTTCAGCCGGTGCTCGGCCGACGCGTTGGTGGCCGAGCGCCCAAACCGGGCATCCGCTGATCGAGTCAGACGGGCGTCGGAGCATTGAATGCGTGACGCCTTACGAGGTCGTATTCATCGAGTTCCGATTGACGGCGGGTTGGGGCTTCCGGCGCGTCCTTAAGAAGCCGCCACGAGCTGTCCCTGCCGACGCTCGGCCGCCGCCTCCACGATTCGCTGCGCAGTCCTGTAGTTGATCCCGACACTGTGGCGGCGGCATTGATCGACGCGCCATCACGGTGGGCCGAGAGGACCGCGATTTACCGTGTCGGCGGACTGCGTAGTGACGCCGGATGCAATCAGCTCCGACGCAAGGCCTGCATCGGCCCGCACAGCTTCGTCGTGGTTCTGGGCGCCGCGCCGTCATCGTCCTGTGACTCACAGGAGTTGTTTGGTGAGGCGCCGACCGCCCTCGAGGGAACTCGGTCGATCACCGCACTACGGCAACGCACGAGGGAATGGGCCACGGCCACCGCCGCGCGCTGAGTTGTGGCTGCAACGGCTGATTAGGCAGCGATGGCTTCCATGATGCTGAACGGTGAGGCCGTCGAAACTATACGAGTCATGTGAAAATCTGCCTGCAGCAACAGATTTCGATATTCGTCATTTGTGCGTTCCCGGCCTGCATTGTCGACCAGCATTTCCAGGTCCATCCATTTGGCAAGAAAGTCTCGATCGTGGGGCGGTATCACGCACTCGACCAGCAGAACGGTTGTCCTTGTTCGGGTCGCGGCGCGGAGGGATTTGAGAATCCGCGCAGATCTCGGCGCCCGTCGCGCGGACACGCCGCCGACGGCGACCTCTATGTGCTGTAGGCATCCGCGAGGGCAACCTCCGAGAACATTGCCGAAGTGTAAGCCGAGGAGCGGGTCGAGTTTCGTCTCTATAGACGACATACGAAAGTCGCAGAACTTCATGTCAGAGAGCACAGCGATATGACGGACATCGCTGATCAGTGGTGAAACGATATTGAGGTGGACCCAGCGGGGACAGTGGCGGTGGAGTGACCGCGACGGGGCTGTTCTGTGGTTCCTGCGGCGCGCAGTCCAGCCCGACGGCCAAGTTCTGTGGCGAGTGCGGTGTGCGACTCACGCCGGCCACCCAGGCGGCGGAGTATAAGCAGGTAACGGTGTTGTTCGCCGATGTGGTGCGGTCTATGGCCATCGCGGCTGTCTTGGACGTAGAGCGGTACCGCGAAATCATGACCGAGATCGTGGAGCGGTCGGCGGCGATGGTGCAACTTTACGGCGGGACGGTGGAGTACACCGGTGATGGGGTGATGGCGGTCTTCGGCGCCCCGGTGGCGTTGGAGGATCACGCCATTCGTGCATGCTTGGCGGCCGTGGGCGTTCAGGAGGAGGCCAAGCGGCTTGCCGTCGAAGTCCGAGAGCGAGACGGTGTGGACCTCCAGGTGCGGGTGGGACTTAACTCCGGTCAGGTGATCGCCGGTGAGATCGGGTCGGGGGCCTTGGGTTACGGCGCGATCGGCGAGCAGGTCGGATTTGCGCAGCGGATGGAATCGGTGGCCCCGCCGGGCGCGGTGATGCTGTCGGAATCGACCGCGCGGTTGGTCGAGCACACCGTGATGCTGGGTGAACCGGAGTGGGTGCGCATCAAGGGGGCCGACGTACCGGTGCGCGCGCGCCGGCTGCTGGCGATCAGCCCGCGCGATGGCCAGGTCGGGCACGCCGAGGCGCGACTGGTCGGTCGGGCCTGGGAGATGGCCGCGCTCGACGCCATGGTCCAGCGCACAATCGGCGGCCGCGGTGGTGTCGTCAATGTGGTGGGACCCCCAGGCATCGGCAAGAGCCGGGTGGCGCGCGAAGCCGCGGCGGCCGCGGCCGGTCGCGGCGTCGAGGTGTTTTGGACCTTCTGTGAATCCCACGCCCGTAATATCCCGTTCCACGCGGTGAGGCGGCTGCTGCGGGCGGTGAACGGGATCGAAGACCTGGACGGCCCGGCCGCCCGCGCCCGGGTCCGGGAACAATTCCTCGATGCCGACGCGCAGGATGTGCTGCTGCTCGATGATCTGCTGGGCATCGCCGACCCCGATGTGGCGCTGCCCCAGATCGATCCGGATGCGCGGCGGCGACGGTTGACTGCCCTGATCAACACCGTGTCGCTGGCGCGCACCGAACCGGCGCTTTACCTCATTGAGGATGCGCACTGGATCGATGCGGTCAGCGAGTCGATGCTGGCCGACTTCCTCACCGTCGTCCCGCGCACTGCGCCGATGGTGCTGATCACCTCGCGCCCCGAGTATGAGGGAGCGCTGACGCGGGTGCCCGGAGCCCAGACGATAGCGCTTGGGCCCACTGGGTGATTCGGACACCACGGCGCTGTTGGGTGAGCTGCTGGGCCCCGATCTCTCAGTCGCACCAGTCACGGCGATCATCGCCGAGCGGGCCGCCGGGAACCCGTTTTTCGCCGAGGAGATGGTGCGCGAGTTGGCCCAGCGCGGGGTGCTGGCCGGTGAACGCGGTGACTACCTCTGTCGCGCGGATGTCGCCGAGGTGAGCGTGCCGGCCACGGTGCAGGCGGCCATCGAGGCGCGCATCGACCAGCTCAACAGCGCGGCGAAACAGACGTTGAACGCGGCGTCGGTGATCGGCGCCCGCTTCGGGGCGGAGCTGCTCGCCGCGCTGGGCATCGATGCGGTGATCGAGGAGCTGGTGGGCACGGAGCTGATCGATCAGGTGCGGTTCACCCCAAGCGCCGAGTACGCCTTCCGCCATCCCCTGATCCGCGCGGTGGCCTACGAATCGCAGCTGAAATCCGATCGCGCCGAGCTGCATCGGCGCCTGGCCACCGCGATCCAAGAGCGTGCGCCGGGCTCGGCTGACGAGAACGCGGCGCTGATCGCCGAACATCTGCAGGCCGCCGGTGACCGACATGGCGCGTACGCCTGGCACATGCGCGCCGCCGCCTGGTCAGCCAACCGTGACATCGACGCGGCCCGGGTCAGCTGGGAGCGGGCACGCCAGATCGCCGACGCGCTGCCTGCCGACGACCCCGCCCAATTGTCGATGCGCATCTCCCCCCGCACCATGCTGTGTGCCACCGACTGGCAAGCAATTCAAGAAAGCCGGGGCCGCTTCCCGGAGCTGCGGGAGTTGTGCAGCGCGGCCGGGGACAAGGTCTCGCTGGCCATCGGCATGACCGGGCTGGCCGCCGAGCTGGCATACGCCGGGCGCACGCGTGAGGCCTCGCGGCTGGCCTCCGAACAGATGGCGCTGCTCGAGTCAATCGGCGATCCCACCTTGACCATCGGGTTGGCGGTCGCAGCGTTCGCGTCCTGGTTCGATGTCGGCGAGCTCGGCGAGCTCTCGCGGTGGTCGCAGACCGTCATCGACCTCGCCGGGGGCGACCCCGCCAAGGGCGCCGGCTTCGGTTTTGGATCGCCGCTGGCGGTCGCGTTGGCATACCGCGGCTCTGCTCGGTGGTGGCTGGGCCGTCCCGGATGGCGCCAAGACCTCCACGACGCCGTCGCGATCGCCCGACGCAGCAACCCCGCAACCCTCGCCGGTGTCGTCGCCTGGACCTATGGTTTCGCGATACAGCACGGGGTGCTTCGGGCCGACGACTCCGCGCTGCGCGCAACCGAGGAGGCGGTGCAGACCGCCCAAAGGGCCGGCAACGATCTCACACTGGGCTTGGCCGAGTACACGTTGGGTGTCGCGCTGCTGAGTCGGGACGCCGCGGCCGACCGTCGGCGCGGGCTGGAGCTGATGGTGCAGTTCCGCGACACCTGCCTGCGCGGGGGTGTTCTCTTCCTGATCCCAGTCGCCGAATTGTGGGCGGCCCGGGAGAGGGCCAGGCGCGGCGACCGCGATGCTGCCATACCGGTGCTGCGCCACGCCGTGGACGAGCTGCACCGGGCAGGACAGCTCTTCTATGGCGTTTGGGGCACCGCCGTTCTGGTGGAGACTCTGCTGGAGCGTGGCGCCGAGGTCGACATGTCCGAAGCCCAAGAAGCGATCGACCGGTTGGCCAACCTTCGGGATGATCCAGCTTCGGCGATCCGCGAGATCACACTGCTGCGGCTGCGGGCGCTGCTATCCCGGGCCCGCGGCGACGATGCTGCCTATCGGGACTTGGTGAGTCGCTATCGCGCGATGGCGGAATCGCTTGGCTTCGAGGGACACATCGCGATGGCGGAGGCGATGTAGGAAACCCTCGGACACGCCGCCAAACACAACGGACTCACGAAGCGAGAACCTGGATTAGGCGATTGTTGTCGCCCTGATCGAGTGTGGTGAGTGCGCGCTCACGACCGGCTGGGACGTTCGTTGTGGGCCTTTCCTCGTGCGGCCGCTGCAGGCTGGCGAGAGCGGTTAGGAACCGTCGGCGTCGCTGCCTCATCACCGGTAGCGGCGCGCTGAGTGGTCGGCTCGCCGATCGTGCCCTCGCGCGGGCGTAGACCCGGATGTCGGTGGCGGTTAAGAGATTGCAGCACTGGACCGTTCGACCCCGGGACTGTTGTAACTCGGCGGACTTATGGCGCTGCGCCCTCACCGCTGTCGCCGTCGCTATCGTGGTCTTTGACTCCGTCCACCGCGTGCTTGATGCTGTCGGAAACGTTGCCGACGGCCCTTTTGATGTCGCTGCGGGCCTGCTTAACCGCATCCTGCCCCGGCGTCTTGTGCGCCGGGCCGGCGGTGGCTGTTTGTGAACCATTGTCACTGCCGGCGGAGCGCACGATCGTGCGCCCGTTGCCGATGACCGACTTCACCGCACCGATGATCCGATCGTTGGTAGCCGCCGGCTCGCGGACGACCTTGCGCTGGCTTGCCTGCAGATCGTTCTGGCTGACTGCGAACGGCTCCGGTAGCTGCGACCCGACCGCGGTCAGAACCCGTGAGACCCCGTCACCCACGTTGTGACTAACCGTCTTAAGGGTGGTGCGCGGCCCCGAGAAGTTCTGCTCCGTGGCCGCGTCCTGATCTGCGGTGACCGCAGGCGTGGGAATGCTCAGCGGCGCTGGCGCGCCGAACAGGACCGCGGCGTTGGTGATCCCCTCGCCGATCGCGTTGACAAGATCGGCGGCCACCGTCGACTGGGTGGAGCCTGGCGGGATCAGCCGCACCGGGGTGGGCTGCCACGGCTTGATGCTGCGGTCATAGCCCAGGTCCACGATCACCTTGAAGACCGGCTCGACCACGTCGATCAACGACTCGGGCACCCCCAGGCTGCGCAGCGGAGCGAACAACGGCAGATCTTCGGTCGGAAAGAAGTAGTAGCTGGCGTCGCCGTGGGTGCCCTGGTAGGCGGGAGACTTCGTCGGATCGGCAGGCAGGCTGACGTCGAGGTCGTACGGGTGCACATAGACGACGCCCAGAAGCGCATTCAAGTCGGCGACGAGATTGAGCGGATACAGCGGGAAATCGGCTAAGCCGTCGTATTGGCGGGTGATGACGGTGGTGTGGAACTGGGTGTTTGTCGGCTCGGGGCCGTTGAATTTCAAATCGAGGATCGGAATATAAAGGCCCGGGAACCGGGCGAGAAGGCCACCGTTGGGGACATTCAAGTCACCGCTGAGCACGAAGCCGATGTCGGGGGCTTGGGTTCCCGCCGGGTACTGCTCGGCGAGCTTGCGCTTCTCCACGTTCGCGATGATCGCGCCCTGCGAGTAGCCGTAGATCACCAGATGGTCGTTGCCGTGCGCGGCCATCGCCTGCTCCAGATCGGCGACCCCGGTCTGGATTGACTGGTCGATGGTGAGGTCGAAGAGCCCCGAGAGTTTCCACCACGGCTCGTCGGGCCACCCTGGGCCGCCGGGCCCCCAGACGCTCGGGGGCCCGAGCGCGAGCCCGACGAGGCGGATGAGCCCGGTGAGGGGCCAAAACTCCTCGGGCGTCGTCACCGCGACATAGTTGATGTCCCCCGGATGAGTCGGCGCGATGAAATGGTTCCTGACAGTTTCGATGTAGACGTTGTCGGGCGTCGGGACGGTGGTCCCGCCCAGGATCAAAGCGGTCGAGTCGGCGGACAGCCGCACAGCCGGTGACATCGTCGAGACCGACACCGGGGCGACCGTGGCCATCACCACCAGCACTGCGACAGCGATAGACACGCTCATCCGCGTGGCGGCGTACTTTGCGTTTCTCATCGTCTTTCCTTCGTCCTGGCTAAACGATGGCCACCGTGTCCGGTGTCGAGCTTCGCGGTGGAAATTGTCACTCGCGTGGGGGTGAGACGAGCTCAGTAGTGGACTACTGCAATCTCACGGGTTTCGGCGCGCTACTACCTAGCCGCGATCTTGAGTCCGCGGGCGTGGCGCGACGGCGATCACCCAAAGCATGAGCCCTCGGGTGGATGAGGTGGGCCGAGGCGATGCCGTGACGGCGGTCATCCTGCCACCTCGTTTTGATCTCGGCAGGCGTCTCATTACTACTAAAGGCGCGGAAGACGAGACACGTCGTCGTGAGACTAACTTCTGAGACATCGCGACGTGCGGAATCACCTGCCCCGCAAGGCGATCGATGAGTGTCGCAGATGTGCTCTATTTCGAGAATGACCGTCTTGGCATTGTGGGTAACCGTGATGTCGGCGTCGGGTGAAGACTGACCCCTGATCGTCGGCCGAATCTGGACCCCCTCCGTAGACGCTGAGGAAGTGATGTCTGTGGAGGATTGGGCTGAGATCCGCCGGTTGCACCGTTTGAACCGCCCCGGTGAGTCCAAAGCCTCCGGACATGCCGGGGCGGTTCACGGATCTACTGCGGACCCACTGCGGACTGAGGTGGCTCCGACTAGCTGAAACCGCAGGTCAACGGGTTTGCGGGGATGAGTTGGCCTGTAAGCCGGATTCTGTTCCGCACCGCCGCGGATTACCGCGGCGGTGAGGCGGCGACCATCCATCTGGACACACCGTTGCCGGGTGCCTCGAGCGGCCTACCCGCAGCCTCGGGCGAGCAGCCCTCAAACGCCTGCGCGACCGCACCAGGTGCGGCCTTCTTGGCCTTGCTTCGGGTGGGGTTTGCCTAGCCACTCCGGTCACCCGGAATGCTGGTGCGCTCTTACCGCACCGTTTCACCCTTACCACCGCGAGGGTGGCGGTCTGTTCTCTGTGGCACTGTCCCGCGAGTCACCTCGGATTGCTGTTAGCAATCACCCTGCTCTGTGAAGTCCGGACTTTCCTCGAATCACCGTGTGGTGATCCGCGGCCGCCCAGCCAACTCATCCGCCCAATAAACTTAACGCATGCCGCAGGTGCCCCCGGCCCGTTATCTGCTGCGGGCCAAGGATCTGGTCGACGCCCGTTATGCCGAGCCGATCACGGTCGACGATCTGGCGGCCGCCGCCGGCCTTTCGCGGGCGCATTTCAGCCGGATGTTCACGCGGACATTCGGCGAATCCCCACGGGCATACCTGCAGACGCGCCGGCTCGAGCGAGCAGCGTCACTGCTGCGTCACACCGACCGCTCGGTGGCCGACATCTGCGTGATGGTCGGCCTGCAGAGCGTCGGCTCGTTCACCACCAGTTTCGCCCGCGTGTACGGTCAACCGCCTGCCGCCTACCGCGCCAGCATGCCGCCCGCCGCGATCTACGCGCGCGTCCCCAGTTGCATCCTCAAGCGCGACACCCGTCCGCCGGCGGACAGCCGCGTCCGCAAGACAGCACACGGGGAGAAGACGAGCGAGGACGGCCGACCGTAGCGTCGTGCGCATGATCAAAATCGCAAGCGCCCACCTGTGGGTACACGACCAGGAAGCCGCACTGAAGTACTGGACCGAGAAGGTCGGAATGGAAGTGCGCCAAGATGTTTCGCTGCCCGATCTGGATGACACGTTCCGTTGGTTGACCGTCGGCCCGCCGGGCAGGACGACGTGTCGATCGTGTTGATGGCGGTGCCGGGCGAGCCGGTGATGGACGAGACGACGCAGAAGCAGGTGCGGGAGCTGACCGCTAAGGGTTTCGCCGGCACGGTGTTTCTCACCGACGGAGAACTGCCAGGCGTCCTACGAGGAGATGAAGGCCCGCGGAGTCGAATTCACCGAGCAGCCGACACCAGATGCCGTACGGCATCGACAGCGGATTCCGCGATCCGTCCGGAAACAGCGTGCGGCTGACCCAGCTGACGGGCTCCTAGCGCAAGCTTGCACGCCCGGCGCAGGCGGGCTGGCTGCTCGGTCGATGCGGACCACCAGGGTTGCGCTCGGGTGGGCGATGTTCTTCGTCGCGGCGCCCGGCACGTCGCGGGGCTGGGTCCGTGGCTGGTCACGCGGTGGGACATCCCGGAGTCGGGCCCGCCGTGGACGTCGCAAGGAGGGTGACGCCTCAAAAGGGTGGTGGTTAGTTGTCGTCTCAGGTGAGGCGTTCGGCGAGCAGGACTTGTTTGCGGGCGATGCGGGCGGCGTTTGTTGTCGCTCGGTGGCGATGCGGTACGCCTTGTCGTGGGCTCGGGTGCGTCGGCGGGTCGGCATCATCATTCCGCGGTGGGTGTTGATCGGGCCGGTGGTGGGCGGGAGCAGGATATCCCCGGTAGGGGTCGCTAATTGCGGGACGAACTGGGCGCCGGCGGGTTGGGTTTCATAGAGCGTTCCGCTCGGTGCGGTCCAGATGAGGGTGCCGTCGGCCAGTTGGGAATCTGACCGGCCGCCCGGCCGGTCCAGAACGTTTTGAGCAGGTGGTGGCACCAGCCAGGCGAAGTACGCTTCAGCGCCTCCGGTAGACGCGACACCGGTATCACGCTGGTTGCCGCTTCGCTTAACAGTATGTCAGCATCAAGGATATGGTTGCACGTCAGATTGCTTGCACGCTTGGTGCTGCGGTGTGGACGACGTGGGCAATGCTGAATACCGCGATCGGCGTTCCTTCGGCCGAGGCTGATCCGTGCCCCCACATCGAGGTGGTGTTCGCCCGCGGCACCTTTGAGCCACCTGGTATTGGCCTCACTGGACAGGCATTCGTGAATTCGCTGCGCCCGCAAGTTGGCGGAAGATCGCTCGGGGTGTATGCGGTCAACTACCCTGCCGGCCCTTCGGTTAACTCCTTCTCCGCCGGTACTAGCAACGCGAGCGCTCATGTCCAGTACATGGCGGCGAACTGTCCCAACACCAGGATGGTGCTTGGTGGAATGTCCCAAGGCGCGCGCGTGATTGGTCTGGTTACTGCTTCAGGTGAGCCTAGCGATGTGCGCTTCACCGCCGCGCCAATGCCACCGGAGGTGGCTGACCACGTTGCCGCTGTCGCCGTCTTCGGAAATGCACGACGGAAAACTGAGGGGCCGCTAACCGCGAGAAGCCCGCTGTACGGATCTAAGACCATCGACGTGTGTGCCCCCGGTGATGCCGTTTGCAGCGAAGGCGGCAACTACCTCGCGCACTATTCGTATGTTCTGCCCGAGGTGGTCAGCGAGGCCGCGGCTTTCGCAGCGAGTCGGCTCTAGACGCCGCCTCTCTGCGTCAAGGGCTTCTTGTGATGGCCAGTTGTAGAGTGGCTGCTGGTGGGTCCGGGAAGTGACTTGTCCGAAGCGTCAGCGTGCGGGGTTTGAGCTGGTCGCGCTGGACTCTAGAGCCGCCCCCGAGTGTCCTCCCGGGCCTGCCTCCCGTCTGTTTGCGTCGCTTCGGAGTTGTCGGTAGACGACGTCGGATAGTCGTCGTTTGAGCCATCGCATCGCTTCCTTATGTCCCTTGCCGTCGGTTCGCTTTCGCAGGTAATAGCTCCTGCCCGGGGTGTCCTGCCGGATTTGAGTTAGGACCATGACATGCAGGCAGCGGTTGAGTTGTCGGTCGCCGGCGCGGGAGAGTCGGTGGCGGACAACGTCGCCGGGGGACACGTCGATCGGGGCGGTTCCGGTGTAGGTGGCGAACGCAGCCGCGGAGCGGAATCGGTCGATCGTGCGCACCCGGCCGAGGATCGTGCCCGCGGTCAGCGCGCCGATACCGAACAGCTCGGTGAGGGTGGTCCCGGATGCGGTGACGGCGGTGTCGATGTCGGCGGCGGCTTTGGCGATGCGCCGGTCCAGGTGGCGTATCTCGGTGACCAGGTCCACGGCGAGGCCGCGCAGGGTCTTGCCGGCGGTTTCGCGGGGTCGGATCCGGCGGAGGAGCTCGGCGGCCTTGCTGGCGGTTAGGTCACGCTGCGCGCCGGCCGGGATGAGGTGGGTGAGCACGACGTGGAGGCGGTTGATGGTTTGGGTGCGGGTTTTGACCAGGTCGTCGCGGTGTTCGACGACCGCGCGCACGGCGGTGACGGTGCCCTCGACGGTGACGGAGGTCAGCGTGCGTGCGCTTCGGGCGGCGATCCCTACGCTCTGGGCGTCGGCGTCGTCGGTTTTGCGGCCGTGGCCGGTCGACAGCATCCGCACCCGGGCAGCGAGTTTTGCGGGAACATCGACGACGTCGACCCCGTCGTGCGTAGCCGTGCGGTCAGTGGTGCACCTAGGCCGGAGGCGCCTTCGATTGCCCATGTTGGATCGGGCCACCGGCTCGCGAAGCGGCGCAAGGCCCGATAGCCATCACGGCTGACCGGGACGCGAATGGTGGCCGCGGGCCGTGACGACGCGTCGACCACCGCGGCGGTCCAGGACGCCTTGTGCGGATCGATCGCGATCACCACGCTGTCAGGGGCTTTCAGTATCGCTGACACGAACTTGTCTCCTCGCTTCGATTCGGGGATGGAAAGCGAGGAGGGCACACCAACTTTCGGCTTTGCAGGCCTCTCTTCAGCCACTCCACGCGGGGCGCACCGACCCGAGGCGCAAGCCGTCTAGGAGTCAATCCAGATACAGACGACAGGTATGAGGCGGGCGATCTCGAATGTGTCAACGGCGGCCGAAAATTGACCCCTTTACGCCGCCAGCTGGTCAGATTTCGGTTGCCGTTGACACATATCAGCCGGGCGACCACGTCAAGAACGCAGGTCCAAGCGCCCAGTGCCGCCAGCCTCGCGAGGGGCGAAGGACAGCACGGCCCCGCGGGGGCGGGAGTTCGCTCGCCGGTGGCAGCGACTGGCCGAAGAACACTTCAGGGTAACACTTGTGAGCAGCATAAACGCTGCCGATGCGCACCGCCCGACCCGTTCCTCGGCTTAGAAATTCCGCCGTGTTCTCGGAGACGCGCTATGCGATGAACGGCGACTTGCGCGTCGCCTACCGCGCGTCACCCCCTGGCGCTCGCGACATCGTGTTCGTCGGGAACTGGTCGACCTGCTGTGACCTTTTCCGGAACTACCGCCCAATCAAGGCCGGGTTGAGGCGATGACATCGGTCGGCTGATTTTCTTCGACCAGCCGGGCACAGGAGCCTCCGATCCGGACACGGCGGGCGCGCTGCCGACCTTGGAGCAACGGCCGTGGGGACGCAGAGCGGCGGCAAAGACGCGGTCGAGTGTCCGGTCGGGCAGGATGCGCGTCAAGCGGGTGAGCAGAAGGCGCCCATCGTGAGATTCTAGGAATTGCAGAAGGCAGCATCGGTACCGGTTATCTTGTATCGTCGCGATGTGGTCGTTTGGCTTGCACGCAACAGGTAAGCCGTCGTCGCAGTCCTGTCTTGAGAGTGAGACCCCCGGTTCCTGGTTGGGCCAGCGACCCGTACGTCCGTTGAGCGTTGGAGGAGAAGTCGATGACCGAAGTCGAAGACCTTGAAGTACACCACGACGGCTACCCGACACATCGGCGCAAAGTCCGCTTTGACTGGTCGAACACACCGCTGCACTGGGTCCCCGGTGATCCATTCGCCACACACTTTTGGAATGCGCTGCACCTGATACTGCCCGAAGGGGAGCGGGGATTCATCAAGGCCGTCAATGAGGCGGCGCCACTGGTCGACGATCCGGAACTGACGGCACCGATCAAAGCGTTCGTGCAGCAGGAATCCTGGCACGCCTGGGCGCACCAAGTTGTCCTCGATCATCTGGCCGAGGAGGGCATCGACACCAAGCCCTACACCGACAAGTTGCAGAAGTGGTTGTCAGCGGGCACTAATCAGCACCCGGGCTGGCCTACGCGTTTGCAGCGGTGGTGGCTCTACCGGCGCCTGGCCGACGTGGCCGCGCTTGAGCACTTCACGGCGGTGCTGGGCCAGTGGTGGATCCAAAACCGCGGCCTGGACTACGCAGGAACCGACCCGGTGATGCTTGATCTGCTGCGCTGGCACGGAGCCGAGGAGGTAGAGCACCGCTCGCTGGTATTCGACATCTACCAGAATGTGTGCGGGAACTACCCGCTGCGCGCGGTGGCGATGCTGTTCAATGCGCCGGGGTTCTTGTTCGGGTGGCTCGCAGGGGTGCGTTTCTTAATGGCGCAGGACCCAACCACCACCGCTAAACCGCGCTTGAGGGACTGGCTACGGGCCGCCCGCCAGTACAAGGTGCCCGGGCCGTGGAATCTGTTTGTGATCAGCACGCTGCGCTATCTGCGTCCCAGCCATCATCCCAGCACCGAAGCTTCCACGCAGATGGCGATGGACTACTTGGCGCAGTCGCCGGCTGCGCGGGCTGCCCGGCAGGCAGCCCAAGCCGGTCAGCGGTCGAGATCTGCTGAGAACGACGCATCGGCCAACCCAGCCTAGGAAGGCCGGCGATCGCTTTGAAGTTGTGGAGGGATTGACAGCGAAAACTCGTGCGCGCCCGAGAAGTATTGGTTGCCGCCCCAGCCGCTATCGCAGCGCCCCGCAGCGCCAACACATGGTCGTCGCCGCCTGCGGGCGCGGCGGCACCTCATCCCGCAGTCGTGCTGAAGCTACGGATCCGACGTATACGCCTGCGGGTTGGCGGGCCATTTACGAGGGAGATCGCCCGCGGCGGGACGAAGCGTCGCCGAAACAAATTCACTGTCATTGTCGACATGCTCGCCGCCACCGCCGCAGCACCTGAGCGGTCAGCACACGGTTTTTGAATGTGAAATCCGTTCGGCGGCGACGTCAACCGTTGTGTCGGCGCGGCGTTCGCCAACATGGAGATGGATGTCGCCCTGCGCACACTGCTACGCGAATTGCGCTTCGCGCCAACCGATGCGCCGGACGAACGTCGACGCTGGCGCGGTGTGGCGACCGTGACGGCACCGGGTGCACGAGCGGTGGTGCAACCGGCGAACCGCCAAGGCGTCGCGTGATGCCGACTCTGCTTCGGTGGCCGACCACGGCAGCCCATAATGCGCCTGGCATACTCGCCGCTGTGACTAGCACTCTTAGGCGGTACATCAAGCCCATCGACCCTTTCCCGGGGTTGAAAATAGCCATGAACAAGTACTGGTACCCCTTGATCAGCCGCCGGTGGATGAAAGAGGATGTGGTCTTTATCAACTGGGGCTACGAGGAGGATCCGCCGATGGGACTGCCGATGGCCCCTGAGGATGAGCCCAACCGGTACTGCATCCAGCTTTACCACCGCACGGCGACGCAGGCCGATATCAGCGGCAAACAAGTCCTGGAGGTCAGCTCCGGCCACGGCGGTGGAGCTGCGTATCTTGTGCGGACGTTGCACCCGGCCTCATACACGGGGCTGGACTTCAACCCGGACGGCGTCAAATTTGCCCAAGAAAGGCACAACCTACCGGGGCTGGATTTTGTGCAAGGCAACGCCGAAAGCCTGCCTTTTCCCGATGAGTCCTTCGACGCGGTGATCAACGTCGAAGCCTCGCATGCCTACCCGCACTTTGACCGTTTCCTTCCTGAATTGACGCGGGTGCTGCGTCCGGGAGGGCATTTCCTCTACGCCGATTTCCGCGGGTTCCTCGAATATGACGATTGGGATGCAGCACTGGCCGCCTTGCCGATGCAGATGGTTTCGAAGCGGGAGATCAACGAGGAGGTTCTGCGCGGGCTGGACAAGAACTCGCCGCGGTACCGGGACCTGGTCGTTCACCATGTGCCCAGGTTCATGCGGCCCTTCGGCCGCCTGTTCACCGGTTTGCCCGGCACGATGATGTACCGCGAACTGCAGCGCGGGAGGCTTTCGTACCGGATGTACCATTTCATCAAAGATTGAGGCGGGAGCGGCATCCACTCACGCGGTGGGACGAAACCGCCGCGCGGGAGCGACTTGCACATGGTCTAGAGGGCGAATCGAGCCCGTACCGGAGCCGTACCGGCGAGGCCCAAAATCGCTGTCTTACAGGCGATATGTTGCGTATCGGCTAACCGTTTCGCCTAGTCGTTCGGGGCCGCCCGACAGTTCTTGGAATCCGGACATGCCTTGGAACGAGGCGATTCGGAAAACGTCGGGCCCGACACGAACGCCTGGCGAGTCCCCGAACGGTCTTGCGCCTGGCGCCTCTAGTGGCGGAACTGGGCGTACGAGCGGCGCTTCCCATAGTCCGCGTACCAACCCTTGTCGTCCACCACGCCGACGATCCGTTCATCGCGCCCGCTAGGGGGAGGTGCACCCGCACCCCGGCGGATCGTATTTGGTGACCCACTGATCGATGCGGTCACGCAACTTCGGGGTCGACAGCTTCATCCGCTCCATCGCGTGCCCGGCGATCGCCTCATCGAGGCTCACCGATCACCTCGTCATCGACATTCTCGGTGCGCGCAATCATCGTGGCCACCATCCGGTAGTCGAGCACCCCGCAGCGCAACTCTTGGCCACCCGCGGCAACCGGTGGCGCAACGTGATCGCGGTATGAATCTGACTGACGGCCCGCGCGTGACTGATGTTGGCACCGGGGAAATCTCGGCCGCCGTCGCAGCCACCGAATCAGCACAATGCAAATCCAACACATCCAGATCAGGATCACGCCGGGCATACAACTCATCCACCAACGCCCAACCGGCGCCCCACCGCCGCCGCCTCCTCACGCGCCTCCTCACCCATAAAGGTGATCAGCTCCGCATCAGAGGATCTCGGCGAACTCACCCTGGTGGCCGAGGATAGAGCGCTGACCGGCCTCTACTTCGACGAACACAGGTACCGCCCCGCCCAAGAGGCGCTCGGTGCGCGAGTCGAGGCGGGCTGCACGGCGTCCTCGGCGCCGCGCAGGACCAGTTGACCGACTACCTGGCGGGTCGACGCACCGACATCGATCTTCCAGTGACACTGCGCGGCAACGCAGAGCAGCACCGGGTGTGGAAACTGCTCAACACCATCCCATACGGCGAGACCGTCTCCTACGGCGAATTCGCCGCCTCGCTCGCCGACGGCACGACGACGCAGGAAGTCGGCCAGGCCGTCGGCCGCAATCCGCTGAGCATCGTCTTTCCCTGCCACCGAGTGATCGGGAGCAACGGCCAACTCACCGGATACGCGGGCGGCCTAAGCGCAAGCAGTTTCTGCTCGAGTCTCGAAGAGCCCTGCCGAGGTGAAGGCAGCGAGGTTGTTCTGATGTCTCGGACCAACTGGCACCGCCGGTGGACTCCGGCGACTGGGACGCAATCACCGCTGAGGTCAACGACTTCGGCGGGCGCCTGCTCCCCCAGGCTGCTCACCATGGCGGAGGCCGGCAAGGTCAAGCGACTCTACCCCGACGACGACCTGTTCCGCGCGACCATCGACATGCGACAGATACCGGTTCGGCGAAGGTGAGTACCGCTACTTCCACCAGCCCTATCCCGAGCCGATCGAGGCACTCAAGCAGGCGCTGTACCCGCGGCTGCTGCCCATCGCGCGGGACTGGTGGCAAGCTGGGCCGGGAGTCGCCGTGGCCGGACACCCTGGACGACTGGCTCGACATGTGTCACGCGGCGGGCCAGAAGAAGTCGACGGCCATCCTGCTCAAGTACGGCGCGGGCGACTGGAATGCCCTGCACCGAGACCTCTACGGCGAGTTGGTGTTTCCGCTGCAGGTCGTCATCAATCTGAGCGACCCGGGCGTCGACCACACCGGCGGTGAGTTCCTGCTCGTCGAGCAACGCCCGCGGGCGCAGTCGCGCGGCACGTCGACGCTGCTGCCGCGCGGACACGGTTTCGTGTTCACCACCCGGGAGCGGCCGGTGCGCTCGACTCGCGGTTGGTCGGCGTCGCCGGTGCGACACGGCGTCTCCGCGGTGCGCTCCGGCGAGCGGTTCACGCTCGGCCTGGTGTTCCACGACGCCGCGTGAGACATGAAGCGCTACAGACTTATCGGTCCGACGGCGGCCGTATGTGTCCGCACCGGGAACTCTGGGCGGACATCGCGCGAGCCGGATCTACGGTCGCCTGGATTGTCCGTCGGCGCAGCGTCGCCAACGGCGGCTACGTCAGCATCGGGTCTTCTTCGCCGACGAACCGACCGCCGTGCGGCGGGCTACCGCCCTGCGCTCGGTGCCTGCCGGACCGCTACCGCGACTGGAGAACTAGCGACGACGCAGAACGATGACGTTGTCGACCAGCGTCCCGTCTCGCCGTTCGGTCCTGTCCCTCCGTTCGACCGAGTCGTGCACGCACTGTTCCCATTCGGTCGATCGCCGCGACGACTTCGTCGGCGCCGGGAAACTCGTGGTGGTGGTGCAGTTTCGACGCCCACGGCGGCGCCCCGCCGTGATCGACGATCAGCAACAGCCCGCCGGACGGATGGCCGCTGCACGTTGGAAGATCCGGGTGCGGTCCAGCGGCAGGGTGGAGTGCAGGAACTGAGCCGACACCAGATCGAAGGCTCCCTCGGGGAAGCGACTCGGAAAGGTCGTGCGCCTGAAACTCGATCCGGTTCCCCACCCCACGTGCGTCGGCATCCTCGGCCGCACGTTGTAGCGCGGTCTCGGAGATGTCGACAGCGACGACCTGCCAGCCTCGCTCGGCGAGCCACATCGCATCGCCACCCTCACCGCAACCCAGGTCCAGTGCAGTGCCGGGCTTCAGCGGTTCGACGATCTCGGCGAAGGCGGCATTCACCCGCCCACTCCACACGCGGTCACGTTCGCCGTAGTGCTCTTCCCAGTGCTCCTTGGCATCAGGCGTTGACATGTCGTCTCCCTTCAGGAACGGCCAGACCATACTCGTCGGACAGGCTCTGCACGACCGCCGCCGCTGCAGTGATCCGCCTGCGAGCACCAATCCCGCGCTCAGCCCGGCGGCACCGCCACCGACGATGATGCAGTCCCAAACAACGTCCATGCGACCACCTTGCATGTGCGGTGCCGTCAGTGCCAAGCTTTCTTGCCATGGAGGCAAAAGAGGAAGACAGCGTCGATCTGCGGGTGCGCCGGCGACTGCGTGACCTGCGCATGCAGCGCGGCCTCACCCTCGAGGAGGTCGCGGGCCGATCGAGCATCGACGTCTCGACACTGAGTCGCCTGGAGTCGGGCAAGCGGCGGCTGGCGCTCGACCATCTCCCCCGCCTCGCCGCGGCGCTCTCCGTCAGCACCGACGAACTTCTGCGCGCACCCGAGGCCGAGGATCCGCGCGTGCGGGCCAGCTCGCACACCCGCCACGGGATCACGTACTGGCCGCTGACCCGGCAGGCGGCAGGTGGACTGCACGCGTTCAAGATCCGCATCAGTGCCCGGCGACGAACACCACCCGCCGAGCTACCGGTGCACGAAGGACAGGAGTGGATGTACGTGCTGTCCGGTCAGCTGCGATTGATCCTCGGAGACCGCGACTTCACCGTCAAACCCGGTGAAGCCGTTGAATTCTCAACGTGGACACCGCATTGGTTCGGAGTGGTGGACGGTCCCGTGGAGGCGATCACGATATTCGGTGCGCACGGCGAACGGCTGCATCTGCACGGCTAGCCGAGATAGGCCGTTTGATTGACCAGCCGCACCGATGCCGCACCGTCGGGATAGAACTCGGCGATCGACAGCGACGCGAGGTCCAGGTGCATCCGGTAGAGGATGCTCGCCCCCGCGTCGAGCGCGATGCGCAACAGCGTCTTGATGGGCGTCACGTGCGATACCACGAGCACCGTTTCACCGGGGTGCTCGGAGATGATCCTCGCCCTCGCCCGGCCGACACGCTCGGCGGCGGCGTCGAAGCTCTCCCCGTCGGGTGGCGACACGCTGGTGTCGCGCAGCCACTTTCGGTGCAGTTCCGGATCGCGTTCGGCGGCCTCGCCGAACGTCAACCCCTCCCAGTCGCCGAAGTCCGTTTCGATCAGATCGGCGTCGACGCTGACGTCGAGACCGAGCGCCTTGGCCGCCGCCGAAGCGGTGTCGTGCGCGCGCTGCAGTGGTGAGGTGATGACCGCCGCGACACCACCCATCTCCGCCACGAACTGCGCGGCCGCCTCGGCCTGGCGACGGCCGAGGTCGGTCAGTGCCGGGTTACCACGGCCGGAATACCTGCGCTCCACCGACAATTCGGTCTGCCCGTGCCGCAGCAGCAGGAACCGCGTTGGTGCTCCCCTCGCGCCGGTCCAGCCCGCGGGATTCGAGCGCTGCTCCTCCGTCTTTGCTTGCTCGACTGGCGTCTGAAGTTCGGCGGCCGCATCCATCGCTTCGTTGGCCAACCGGTCGGCGTGGCTGTTCTTCTCCCGGGGAATCCAGGTGTAGATCACGCGATCGAATCGCGTCGACAACGAGGTCGCCTGTTGATGCAGCGGCGCCATGTCCGGGTGTTTGACCTTCCAACGGCCCGACATCTGCTCCACCACCAGCTTGGAGTCCATGTTCACGTCGACCTCGGAGGCGCCCAGCTTCGCCGCCTCCTCCAGGCCGGCGATCAGGCCGCTGTACTCGGCGACGTTGTTGGTGGCACGGCCGATCGCCTGCTTGCGCTCGGCGAGAACGGTGTTGTGGTCGGCCGTCCACACCACCGCTCCGTAGCCTGCAGGTCCCGGGTTGCCACGCGAGCCGCCGTCGGCCTCGACGATGACCTTCATGCTCCGGTTCCCTTGACCCGCAACAGGATTGCACCGCACTCCGGACAACGAAGCACATCGTCCTCGTCGGCAGCGGAGATCCTGGCCAGTTCGCCGCGGTCGATCTCGAGCTGGCAGGCGCCGCAACGACGCCCCTGCAGCAGGCCGGCGCCCGCGCCGCCGCGAGCCCGCTGGCGCTCGTACAGCGCAACCAGATCGGCGTCCAGACCGGTGACGAGTTCGTCGCGCCGCGAGAGAGATTGGTGACGCAGCTGGTCGAGTTCGGTGCGCACGTCGTCGCACGCCTGCTGCGCCTCGCCCAGCTCCTTCTGCAGCTCGTCGATCTTCGCGAGCTCGGCCGCCTGCTGACCTTGCAGCTCCTCGCGACGCTCCATCACCTCCAGCAGCGAGTCCTCCAACGAGGACTGCCTGCGTTCCAGGGTGCCCAGCTCGTGCTGTAACTCCGTGAGCTGCTTGGCGTCCGTGGCCCCGGAGGCCAGCAGCGAGCGGTCGCGATCCTCGCGCTGGCGGACCGCGTCGATCTCGGTTTCGAACTTCCTCACCTGCTCGTCGAGGTCTTCCAGCGCGATCTGCAGGGCGGCCAACCGGTCGTTGGCCTCACGATGTGTCGCCTGAATGGCTTCGACCCGCTGCAACTCGGCGAGATTGCCTGCCCGGTGCTCGATGCGACCGCGCTCTGCGTCGAGCTGAGCCAGCTCGAGCAACGAACGTTGTTGGTCTACTTCAGCTTTCATCACTCGTTCTCTCAACATTCCAGGGGTCAGTACGAACCGCTGACACCCGCACGGGTAGTGCGTCACCGAACTGACCGCGTATGACATCGGCCGCCTGTGTGCACCAGGGGAATTCGCTGGCCCAGTGCGCGACGTCGATGAGCGCGACCTCGGATGCGCGCCGGTGCTCGTCGGCGGGATGGTGCCGCAGGTCTGCGGTGACGTAGGCCTGCACATCAGCGCCCGCGACGACATCGAGCAGGGAATCTCCCGCTCCCCCGCACACAGCCACCCGCGACACCGTCGCCTCGGAGTCACCGGAGGCACGAACTCCCCACGACGTGCCGGGCAGTGCATCGTGCACACGGGAAACGAAGGCCGACAACGGCTCCGGCCTCGCCAAGGAGCCGATACGGCCCAATCCGACATCGCCGGGCACCGGCGCCAGTTCGAAGACGTCGAACGCGGGTTCCTCGTAGGGGTGCGCCGCGCGCATCGAGGCGAGCACGTGACCGCGCACCGCGAGGGTGCGATCACCTCGATCCGATCCTCGGGCACCCGCTCGACGGTGCCGACGTTGCCGATGGTCGGTGTCGCGCCGTCGTGCGGCAGGAACTGACCGACGCCCGTCGCGCTCCAGCTGCAGTGCGAGTAGTCGCCGATGTGTCCGGCGCCCGCGGCGAACATCGCTTCCCGCACCGCGTCCGCGTTCTCGCCGGGCACGAAGACCACCCACTTGTCCAGGCCCGGTCCGATCGAGACCGGGGCGAGGACCTCCTCGACCGTGAGCCCCAATGCGTCGGCCAGCGCGTCCGACACTCCCGGGGACGCCGAATCGGCGTTGGTGTGCGCGGTGAACAACGCCCTGCCCGTGCGGATCATCTGGTGCAGCAGCGAGCCTTTGGCCGTGCTGGCGGCGACGGTGTCGACCCCGCGCAACAACAGCGGATGATGCGCGAGCAGCAGCCCCCCGTCGGGCACCTCGGCGACGACTGCCGCGGTGGCGTCGACGGCAACGGTCACCGTCTCGACGGTCTCCGACGGATCACCGCAGACCAGGCCCACCGAATCCCAGTCCTGCGCCAGCGTCGGCGGATACGCCGCGTCGAGGACATCGATGACCTCGGACAGCCGTGCGCTCACGGCATCACCTCGGCCATCGCCTCGACCAGCACCGGCCACTCGGGCCGCACCGCAGCCCGCAGGAACTGGCCGTTCAGTCCGACGAAGGTGTCACACCGTCGCACGGCAATACCCTTGCCGTCGAGGTGTTTTCGCATCAACTCGGCGTCCGCCACGGCGAAGAGGACAAAGGGCGCGCATCCGTCGACGACATCCACCCCGATGCTAGTCAAGCCGTCCACCATCTCGGCACGAAGCCGGCGCAGGCGTTGTGCGCCGCGGTCGGCCTCGGCAACGGCATCCGGTTCACTGCACGCGGCGATCGCCTCCAACTGCAGCGTGCCCAGCGGCCAGTGCGGGCGCCGCGCGGTCATGCGGTCGAGCAGTTCCGCGGGGCCCAGCGCGTAGCCGACGCGCAGGCCCGCCAGCGCCCATGTCTTGGTGAGGCTGCGCAGCACCACCACATCCGGCAACGCCTCGGCGGCCAGTGACGCAGCCTCTCCGGGGACCGCGTCCGCGAACGCCTCGTCGACGACGACGGTGCGACCCGGCCTGCGCAGCGCGAGGATCTGCTCGCGCGTATGCAGCACAGAGGTCGGGTTGGTCGGATTCCCGATGACGACGAGATCGGCCTCGTCGGGCACGACGCCCTCGGTCAGGCGGTACGGCGGGGCGAGCACGACGTGTTGAAACGGGACTTCGGCCGCGGCCAGTGCGGCTTCGGGCTCGGTGAACGACGGCGCGATCAGGGCGGCCGACCGCGGCTGCAGATCGGCCAGCAGGGCGAACCCTTCGGCCGCCCCCGCCAGCAGCGCCACCTCGTCGATGCTGCGCGTATGCCGCGCGGCGACGGCAGACCGTGCCCGCGTCTCGTCGGCCTCGCCGGGGTACCTGCCGAGGTCGGCCATCCGGGCGGCGAGCCGATCGACCAGCCAGGACGGCGGCTGGTCGGCGCGGACGTTGACGGCGAAGTCCAGCATGCCGGGGCCCGCGGCCTGGTCGCCGTGATAGCGCGCGCCCGGGCGGGATTGGCTTGCCACATCACGACAGTAGTGGGCCGTCGGGGACAATGAGATCGTGACGGCCTGCCCGCAGTTGGTGATCTTCGACCTCGACGGCACCCTGACCGATTCGGCGCAGGGCATCGTCGCCAGCTTCCGCCACGCGTTGGGGTCCATCGGCGCCGTCGTCCCCGACGGGGACCTGGTCGGCCTGGTCGTCGGGCCGCCGATGCATCACACGCTTCGGGATATGGGCCTCGGCGAGCAGGCAGACGCCGCGATCGCCGCGTACCGGGAGGACTACATGACCCGCGGCTGGGCGATGAACCGCCTGTTCGACGGGATTCCGGCGCTGCTCGCCGACCTGCGGGCCGCCGGGGTGCGTCTGGCGGTGGCCACGTCGAAGGCGGAGCCGACGGCACAGCGGATTCTCGCCCACTTCGGCCTCGACGAGCATTTCGAGGTCATCGCGGGCGCCAGCATCGACGGCTCACGCGCGGCGAAGTCCGACGTGGTCGCGCACGCGCTGGCCCAGCTGGAGCCACTGCCGGACCGCTTGTTGATGGTCGGCGACCGGTCACACGACGTCGAGGGCGCCGCCGAGCACGGCATCGACACCGTGGTGGTCGGATGGGGCTACGGAGGCGCCGACTTCGACGGCCCCGGCGCGGTCGCCGCGCATGCCCACGTCTCCACGGTGGACGACCTTCGCGAGGTGTCGGTGTTTAATGTCGCCGGCCGGGCGGCTCCGGTGTCTGAGTCCGTCGCGTACCGCTGCACATCACGTTCATCTGCTCGGGCAACATCTGCCGCTCGCCGATGGCCGAGAAGATGTTCGCCCATCAGATCAGCGAGCGAGGACTGTCGCACGCGGTGCGGGTGACGAGCGCCGGAACCGGCGGCTGGCATGCCGGCGACCCTGCCGACCGCAGGGCCGGCCATGTGCTGCGCGCACACGGCTACCCCACCGCCCACCGTGCCGCACAGATCGACGACGACCATCTGTCGGCCGACCTCGTCGTCGCCCTGGGCCGCAACCACGTCCGCATGCTGACGGAGATGGGCGTGGAGGCGGACAGGGTCAGGATGCTCCGGTCGTTCGACCCCCGCTCGGGGGCGCATGCGCTGGACGTCGAGGATCCCTACTACGGCGACCACGACGACTTCGAGGATGTCTACGCGGTGATCGACGCGTCCCTGCCCGGCCTGCACCAGTGGGTCGACGAGCAGCTCGCCAGTCGGGGAATCGCAAGCTGATGCGACGCTGGGCCTTTCTGCTGCGGCCGTCCTGGCTGGCCTTGTTCGTCGTGGTGGCCGCGTTCGCCTACCTGTGCTTCACCGTCCTGGCGCCGTGGCAACTCGGCAAGAACACGACGACATCGCGGGAGAACGCACAGATCGCGCACTCCGTGACCGCCGACCCGGTACCGGTGACAACGCTTCTACCGCAACAGGATTCGTCGGCCCCGGATGCCCAGTGGCGTCAGGTGACCGCCACCGGAAAGTATCAACCCGACGCGCAGGTGCTGGCCCGGTTGCGGGTGGTGGACGGCGAACCCGCGTTCGAGGTGCTGGTGCCCTTTGCGGTCGACGGCGGTCCCACCGTGCTTGTCGACCGCGGCTACGTTCGCCCCGAACAGGGCTCGCGGGTGCCCGCTATCGCCCCGCCACCGACGGGACCGGTGACCATCACCGCGCGGTTGCGGGACCCCGAACCGCTCGCGCAGGGCAAGGAGCCGTTTCGCCAGGACGGCACGCAGCAGGTGTATTCGATCAACATCGAGCAGATCGCCACGCTCACCGGAGTCCCACTGGCCGGTTCCTACCTGCAGTTGATCGAGGACCAACCCGGCGGTCTCGGTGTCATCGGGCTGCCGCACCTCGATGCAGGCCCATTCCTGTCCTACGGCATCCAGTGGATCGCGTTCGGCATCATCGCCCCGATCGGGGTGGGCTACTTCGTGTACTCCGAGATCCGGCAGCGGCGACGCGAGAAGGCGGCGCAGGATGCTGCAGACGCGGCGCCGGATGCACCACTCACGGCGGAGGCGAAACTCGCCGACCGCTACGGCCGACGGCGCTGAGGACCACGCCACGATCGCCGTGGCCACCTGCACCGCGCGTGACAATCGCACGGCACGCGCGAGGTCGGAGACTTCGGGTGACCGACCGTCGCCGAGAGTCGGTCGGATTTCGAGTTCGTGGGCGTACTGGGTCGGCCCACCCAACCGCACGCCGAGAGCGCCGGCGAACGCCGCTTCCACCACCCCCGCGTTCGGGCTTGGATGACGTGCGGCATCGCGCCGCCATGCACGCAGCGCCCCGACCGGTGACCCCCCGACCACGGGTGCGCACACAATGACCATCACCGCGGTGGCCCGGGCGGCGATGTAGTTGGCGACGTCATCGAAACGAGCTGCAGCCCAGCCGAATCGGACATAGCGTGGTGAGCGGTGGCCGATCATCGCGTCGAGCGTGTTTGCGCCGCGGTACACCATGATCGCTGGAACACCGCCGACGGCGCCCCACAGCATCGGCGCCACTTGCGCGTCGGAGGTGTTCTCCGCGATCGACTCCAGCGCAGCCCGGGTCAGTCCTTCGATATCGAGCACCGCCGGGTCGCGTCCGCACAGCGACGGCAGCAGGTGCCGGGCGCCGTCGATGTCCCCGCAGGCCAGCAGCTCGGCCATCCGGTCGCCGGTGCGCGCCAGAGACGTCCCACCCAACGCCACGAACATCACCGTCGCGGTCGCCGCTGCCGTGCCCACCGGGGATGAGCGCCTGGCCATCCGCTCCACGGCCATGCCCGACAAGCCGAGTGCGCCGAGCAACGCACCAGCGTGCGCCACCCCCGCGCTGCGGGTGTCGGCATAGGTCAACCGCTCCAAAGCCGCTGCGCCGCGGCCGAACAGCGCCACCGGATGACCCCGGCGAGGGTCGCCGAGAAGCAGATCGGCGAACCAGCCCGCCGCAATTCCCGCGACGCGGCCGCGACGAGCTGGCGCAAACACCGCGGCAGCGTCTCACAAGGTGATGTACTCGAAATCATGAGGCTGGGTCCATCACGACACCCGACCCGGGTGGCCGATCTGCTCAATCCGGCGGCTGTGCTGCTGCCCGCGGCGAACGTGATCATGCAGCTGGCATCTCCGGGCGTGGGATACGGCGTGCTGGAAAGCCCCGTGGACCGCGGCAACGTGTACAAGCACCCGTTCAAGCGTGCGCGCACCACGGGCACCTACCTGGCCGCCGCGACGATCGGCACCGACGCCGACCGCGAGCTGATCCGCGACGAGGTGGACCGGGTGCATGCACTGGTCCGTTCGACCTCGTCAAGCCCGGTGTCCTACAACGCCTTTGACCCGCGGTTGCAGCTGTGGGTCGCGGCCTGCCTGTATCGCTATTACATCGACCAGCACGAGTACCTGTACGGCCCACTGGACGATGACGCCGCCGACGCGGTCTACGCCGATGCCAGAAAGTTGGGCACCACCCTGCAGGTGCGCGCGGACATGTGGCCACCCGATCGTGTCGCCTTCGCCGAGTTCTGGAAGCGGTCGCTGGATGACCTTCGCATCGACGCGCCCGTGCGCGAACACCTGCACGGCGTCGCGGCGATGGCCTTCCTCCCTGCGCCGCTGCGGCTGCTGGCGGGTCGTTTCAACCTGTTCGCGACGGCCGGGTTTCTGCCGACGGAGTTCCGCGCGCACATGCAGTTGCCGTGGACTTCCGGCCAGCAACGCAGATTCGAATGGTTATTGACCGCACTGCGCATCGCCGATCGCGTGATCCCGCGGGACGTCTGGATTCTCGGCTATCGGCTGTATCTGTGGGACATGCGGGTCCGGGCGCGGCGCGGAAAACGCGTCGTCTAGACCACAGAGAAGGACATGCTGAAGGCAGTCTGAACCATCCGAGGCCCGAGACCGTGCCTCGAGCGTCCAGTCCAGTAGAGAGAGGCGAGTAACCCTATGACCTTCCCGGCGCTCAACCATGTCGCACTCACGGTGCGCGACCTCGACGTCAGTGCCCCGTGGTACCGGCAGTTGATCGGCGCCGAACCCGCCCTCGACGAACACACGGATACCGGTTTCCGGCACCTGGTGTGGGCATTCGAGAACGGCACCCTGTTCGGCATCCACCAGCACGACCGGACGATCGAGGATGGGAGCTTCACCGAGTTCCGGGCGGGACTGGACCACGTCGGCTTCGGCTGCGCAGACCGTGGCGAGCTCGAGAAGTGGGTCGAACGGCTCGACAGCCTCGGAATCGAGCACGGCGGGATCGTCGACGCGCCGTATGGGTCGGGGCTGAGCTTTCGCGACCCGGACGGCATCGCGCTGGAGTTCTTCGCACCGCCGGACTAGATGGTGGGCGCGGACGGTACCGAACCGCTGCGGCCCCGCGGTGGGGGATGGCCAGGCTCGATCGTCATCCCCCACCAGCAACGCGCCATGTAGATCAGGATTCCGTCGGCCGACCAGTCGTTTCGGCGCCGCCAGCAAATGCGCATCATGGCGAAGGGGGAGGGCAACCGGCGACCGTTGCGAGATGGAGAAGTTGCCTGTGGTCCCAGGGTGTTCGGACAACGGCGTGACACATGTTGCCGCAGCAAGGCGTCAATAGATGTTGTGTGCAACAACTTTCGTACCGGCGTCGGCCTTGAGAATCGCCGCCACGAGGAATGTCCGCGGAACCAACGGCTGTAGGTCACCAGCGGCTACGGGCGTTGCGCTTTCGCGTGGCCGAGTTTGCCGTCGCCTGATCCGCGGAATTCCCCAGCTTAGTTCAGCTAATATTTGATCCCGGGAAGTGGTTGCAGCGGCAAAATTGTGCCGTGATAATTCTGCGCGAGTTTTACTACCTCACATGCCTATTCTGAGGTAAATTCTTCGTCGGGCGCAGACCGACCCGATGACTTGGGCTAATCTCTGCCGGTTCTAGAGCAGCAGTGGATGTTGTTGCGGGCCTACGCGAGGGGAACGATGACGAATTCAGCAGCGTTTGTGGGGCGGGTCGGCGGATTAGCGGTGGCTCTTGGTGTTGGGGCTGCCGTCGCCTGTAGCCAGCAAGTTGCTTGGGCGGACAATCCAGACTCATCGTCTGATCCGGGTGGGTCGGCAAGCTCGTCAGCGTCCTCAGAATCCTCGTCGGGTTCGTCAGGGTCTTCGGGTACTGCGCCAGGACACTCGCCTGCCGGCCCGCCAGCGGGGTCCACCACCGCTAACACCATCTCCAATGACTCGTCGGCATCCAAGCCGACCGCTGCCGACGAGGACAGCAAAATCGGACCGGTCGACACCGACTCAGATCCCGACACTGACACGCCCCCCGCGGAGGAGCCCGCTGAGAAGCCACCCGCGAGTACACACGAAGCCGATATCGCGGATATCGACGACTCACCGAGGCCCTTCCTGCCCTCCGGTCACCGCGCCACCCCCCAGGCGCACCCGCAGGCCGACATCAAACCCACCTCGGATCCAAAAATTCAGTCTCTATCGACCAGTAGCACCAAGAGGGCTTATATCGGTCAAACGACCGTCGACAGCGGCACCACCACAGCCAAAGCAGTCCAATCGACCCAACTCGACATGTCGCCGGCAACCGTCACTGTGGACGAAAGTCAACCGGTGATCGCCGAGAGCGCCCCGGAGGCACGCGAATCGTCGACACCTGCGCCGCAGGTCGTCACCAGCCTGCTGGCCGCCGTCGGCCTCAACACGTTGGCGGCCGACAGCCCGCTAGCCCCGGCCGCGCCCCCGCCGACGCTGTTTGGTGCGCTGGAATGGATACGCCGCGAGATCCTGAAGACCTTCTTCAATCAGCGCCCCACCATCGCCTACAACCCCGGCCCAAAACAGCCTGGACGACGGCGACATCGTCGGCACGGTCGTCGCCGACGATCCCGACGGCACCGGCTACACCTTGACCGCCACCAAGCCTGCCAAGGGCGAGCGTAGTGCTGAATCCCGACGGCAAGTTCGTTTACACACCAGGTCCGGACTACGACGGCCGGGATACGTTTAACGTCACAGTGACTGAGGCCGACAGTGGATTCCACATTCACGGCCTGGGCGGTCTGCTCAACCTCGTCACCTTCGGACTCCTCGGCGAGAGCGGACACTCCACCACGCGCACGATCACCGTGGGCGACGTTCCAGTGCAATTCGAGCGGAGCACTGTCGTGTCCGGCCTGCAAAGCCCAACGGATTTCCGAATCCTGCCGGACAACCGAATCCTCATCGCCGAAAAGGGCGGAGCCATCAAGGTATACAACGGCACCCAGCTGCAGAGCAAACCGCTGATCACGCTCCCCGTCAGCGAGACATGGGCGCGCGGGGTGAACGGTATCGAGGTGGATCCGGACTTCGCGGACAACGGATACGTCTATGTGTCATACATCGGGAACGACAACATCCAACGGTTGTCGCGTATCACGGTGACCGACCCCGGTGCTGATGTCCTCACAGCAGACCCCGATGTGCTCGTCCTGGTGGAGGGAACCGAGCCGGCCGGCAACGACCATCACGGCGGTGGGCTCAGGTTCGGCCCTGACGGCAAGCTTTACTGGTCAACGGGCGACAACGTCTGCTGCAGCGTGGTCGACGGCAGCCGTTCACAGGATCTTACGAACATGTACGGCAAGGTTCTGCGCCTCAACCCGGACGGCACTGCACCCACCGACAATCCGTTCTATGACGGCGATGGCACCAACTACGACGCCATCTATGCCACCGGCTTCCGCAACGCGTTCCGGTTGACGTTCACGCCGGACGGCCAACTTTTGGTGACTGACGTGGGCCAGGGCACCTGGGAAGAGCTCAACCTCGTGACCGCTCGCGGAAACTACGGCTGGCCGGACGCCGAAGGCCCTTGCAAGGGCATCGGCGTATCCAACTGCGCAACACCTTCCCCGTACGCCAACCCGGCCTATGCCTACCTCCATACAGCCGGCGGCAACTCGGTTACCGCTGTGATGGTCTATACGGGTCCGGGATCCGTGGAGGGCCCAGAACACACGGTCTTGATAGCAGATTTCAATCAGCAGTGGATCAAACAGCTGACCTGCACGTCTGATTACTCGTCGTGCGGCAACGAGACGATGTTCAACCAGGCCGGCCCGACAGTAAGTCTGCAGCAAGCGCCGGATGGCAGCATCTATCAGCTGACAATCGACGGGAAACTTTCGCGCATCGCCCCTTCAGACGACGGATCGTCCGACGTCTGAAGGCCCGCGGTCAGTACCGAGGCAACCTCGCGAGCATGACGCGAGTCGGCCGTCCAGTCACCCTGGTGGTGTGAGTCGACGGACAGGTGTGGGACGAGCTAGATGGTGGGCGCGGACGGTATCGAACCGCCGACCGCTGGTGTGTAAAACCGATCGGGGTCGTCTACACCGTGTCGTCCGGCGACTCACCTTCCCCCTGTAAAGCGTTCCATAACAATTAGTTTCGCTACCTACTCTTTACGAGCGACTGAGCTATGCAGTCAGGCTGCGACGGGATTGACTATGGCCTCGACGGTGCGGCGTGCGTTATTCGCATCGGCGCGAATCACGAACGAATACACGACCGCGGCGATGCCGATGATCACGAGCCAGGCACCGGCGGCCAAGGTGAGGACGGCGATGGAGTCAAATGGCCAGACGAGCGTGACCCAGCCTGCGATTACCGACACGACGCCGGACACGATGTACCAGCCGCGCCCCGGCAGATCGCTAACGCTGATTCCCACGACGGTCGCCGAAACACCCTGGAAGACGAATCCAATTCCGATCCACAACGACAGCAAGAGCACGGCGTAGCTGTCGCCGAGGTGCCGGAACGCCAGAATCGCCAGCACCAACGACAGCGCGCCGCTGATGAACAGCAGCACCCGTGTTGCCACGGAACTGGGCAGCTTGAACGCTAGAAACATGTCTGCCACACCGCTGATCAGCAGGTACACGCCGAACAACGTCGCCGCGACGAGGATCGATGGGCCAGGCCAAGCCAGCACAACGACACCGAGGACAGCGGTCGCAACGCCTGCGACCAGTTTCCATTTCCACAGCCGCGAAACGATGGCGTTCACGCCGACGGCTTCCTTTGTCCCAGCCATGAGATATTCCTTTCTAGAGGGTTTTTGATGGATGTCTCCGCCCTGCCACGTGGCTGACGTGCCGCTTGACCGGTGTTCGACGATCACCAGAGCGCGTGGCAATCGTCGCCAATTCCTGCGTATGACACGACAGCCGGTCCCAGCTGATGGTGGTATTGGCAGGGACACCTCAAGGAGGCTTGATATGTCCGCCCTGCTCGATGGCGCGGTCGCGGCTCACGGAGGGCTCGATCGCTGGCGCCAGTTCGACACGGTCGTCGCGGCGATCGTCAGCGGCGGCAAGCTGTGGCAGATCAAAGGCCAACCGCAGGATCCTGCGCCGCGAACGATGGCTGTTGCGCTGCACCGCGAATGGGCATCGGTGCGGCCGTATCGTGGCTGAACGAGTCGACCCGCGAGAATCATTCAAGGGCCACGTCTTGACAACGCCGTGGGATCCACTGCAGCGCGCGTACTTTAACGGATACGCACTGTGGACCTATCTGACGACTCCGTTCCTGATGACGCTTCTGGGATTCACCGTCAAAGAACTTGATCCGATCGAAGACAACGGTGAACGCTGGTTTGGTCTGCAGGCGTCTTTCCCTGACCGTTGCGCTAGCCACAGCCGCCTGCAGGAGTTCTACTTCGACAGCGACTTTCTGCTACGCCGTCACGACTATCGTGTCGACGTCGCCGGCGGGTTCGCTGCGATCCAATACGTCCATGACATTGTGGAGGCCGACGGAATCAAGTTCCCAACGAAGCGCCGGGCATACCGCTGCGACGCCGACGGCCGGCTGATGGCCGACGAACTCATGGTGTCAATCAACGTCAGCGACATACACCTATCGTGAGGGTGTCCCTGCCAATACCAGGATCAACCGGGTCCGGATGGCGACGGGTTTGCAGGAATCGGAAACGTGTGCGGTGCGCTCACGTGGACAGAAAACCGCACGAAAAGCCTTGCTGAAAGGAACATCCCATGTCCACGATCCACTTTCACCAGACGACCACCTCGACTCCCGAGCAGTTTGTCGCCGGCCTCACCGACTTCGGCCCGGGACGCTCGGAGGTCTTCAAGAACAGCGCCGATTCATACCTCAAGGTGCATCACACGGGTGCGCATGATGCCGACGTCACCGAGGGCTCGGGCGGCATCTGGGAACGCCTCCATTACGACTGGTCGAATGCCAACCACGTAGTGCTCAAGACCACCGACTCCAACATGTTTGGCGGTGCTTCGGGCTACACCTACACCTTGACACCGCAGCCCAGCGGGAAGACCGACGTGGACGTCGTCATCGTGCGCGAGGGCAAGAACCTCAAGGGGCGGGTGCTCTCCGGCGTGCTGGGGACTGTCGGCAAGAGTTCGTTAGGTAAGGCGTTCACCAACAGCGTCAAGGCCATCGAAGCTCGCAGCTAGAGCGGACCGGAGCTATCGGCGTGGTCCGTCGACAGGGATCGCAATCTCTCTAGTGCCTGGGCGGACTCACTGCCCGACTCGGCCCGAAAAATCAGCATTTGCTGCCCGCCGGAGTGCGGGATGGTGAGTTTGTTGCGATGCAGATAGAGGTCACCAACCAGAGGGTGACGCATGTGCACGACATTCGTCGGATAACCGACGTCCGCACGCGCCCACAGTTCCCGAAACCGCTCACTCGCGGTGGACAATTCGTCGACCAACGATTCCAGCCGCGGGTCATCCGGATCGCTGCCTGCGGCTTCACGTAGCGCACTCACTACGACATCGGTCGCCTCGTGCCAATCCACGTAGAAGTCGCGCGCTGCGGGGTCTAACAGCTGCCAGCACAGAAAGTTCCGCCCGAGAGCAAAGCCCGGGCACAGCGCACGGGCAAGGGGATTTGCCGCCAAGACATCCAGGCATCTGCTGCCTACAACTGCTGGCATGGGCAACTGGTCGATTAGCTCCGCCATGCCATGGGCGGCGACATCGACAATCCCGGGCTCTCGACGGCCGCTGGTCGTGGTGGCCAGCTGGTGCAGGTACTCGGTGGCTCTCGCGTCGAGGCGCAGCGCCCTCGCAAGTGCATCGACGACTTGAGCGGATGGATGTGTGGCACGGCCCTGCTCGAGCCGCAGGTAGTATTCGGAGCTGATGCCGGCCAGGGTAGCCAGCTCCTCGCGCCGCAAACCCGCAACACGCCGCCGAGTGCCGCGAGCGAGCCCCACGTCTTCGGGGCGAACCTGCTCGCGGCGCGCACGCAGATAATCACCCAGCGCGCTGACGCTCCGTGCCACCATCCGATGCTAAGGCTGCCCACAGCCATACCAGGACAAATCGGCCCGACCGCGAAGGGAACTACTCAAGGGATCCACGCCCTTTTGTTGCGGTTTGGATGCTGTTACTGGAACGCAGCCCGTGGCCAACGCTGACCCTGGTGGTCTCGCTTGAGGCGATTTTCCGGTCGACCTTTGTGATGATCGGCCAGACGACCCCGTCGTGGTGGCAGCATTAGAAGCTAGGGCGGCTGGAGTTGGCCGCGTTGATCCGAATGTTCGCCGCCAAAGGGCGTGGCCGACGCTATGCCGACCGATTCACTGTGAGATCTGGATCCGACCGAAGGAGCGTCCAGAAGATGCGAACGATGCGGTCTGTCGTCGCCGACACGTTGGGCGAACCGTCCGAGGTGCTGCACCTGCGGACCCGCCCGCTTCCGGAGCCTGGTCCCGGCCAGGTCCGAATCCGGGTGACAGCTGTACCTGTCCATGCCAGCGATCTGCACACCATCCGTGGGAGATACGGATTCACCCCGGAGTTCCCGACCGTACCCGGAATCGAATCCGTCGGCGTGATCGACGAACTCGGTAGCGGCACAGAGGGTCTGACCGTCGGGCAACGCGTCATCACGATCGGAGTCACGGGCACGTGGCAGGAGTATGTCGTCGCCGATGTCGGGCGGGTGTTGGCTGTTCCTGCTGGCATGAGCGATTCCACGGCCGCCCAGATTCTCGCCAATCCGCTGACCGCCGTGATCTTGACCGGTGATGAGCTCGATGTTCGACCCGGTGAATGGCTCCTGCAGACCGCGGCCGGTTCAACCGTGGGCCAGTCGGTCATCCAACTCGGGGCGCACGTCGGCTTCAAGACCCTCAACGTGGTACGCCGTCGATCCGCTGTCGAGGACATCCTCGCGCTGGGGGGCACCGCGGTGATCTGCACGGAGGATGAGGATTTGCGCGAACGGGTGACCGACATCGCGGGCCACGACGGCGTGTCCAAGGCGATCGACTGCGTCAGCGGTCAGGTGGGTGCGGACGTGTCGCGTGCACTGGCGCCGCGTGGTCTGCTGGTCGTTTACGGTGCGCTGTCCACGCACCGCCAAACCGATCCCGACAAACTCACCGTCCCCATCTTCGCGCGCTCACTGATCTACGAAACAAAGACTGTTCGGGGGTTCTGGCTGTTCCGCTGGTTCACCGAGAGCCCGAAGGATCGGATGGCCGCAGCGATCGACCGGACAGTTCAGCTCGCCGACAGCGGCGTGTTGCGCGTGCCGGAGGGCCAGCCGATCCCCGTCGAAAAGTTCAGCGAAGCCGTCTATTTGGCGGAAGCTACCGCGCACGGGGGCAAACCACTGCTGGTGTTCGAACCGTAGCAGGTCAGATATGTCCGACAAACCCGAGCGAACAGCCGAAGAAAAGATGGCCGATGCCCTGCCTGCAAATGCGAAATACATTGCAGCACATCCGAATAGCGGAAGGGGTTTGCGTGACGTAACGCTAACTCACGGGGCGTAATCTAGCCGGTTTGAACCTGCTGTTTTCGGTGGCGGGACTCGAATGACTTGCCCTGCTGCGTAGCGCTACTGCAGATTACGGAACACCAGCAGATTCGAGTAAGGACGTTCAGGTACCAGTTCGGTGGAGCTAACGGGACTTCGAACCCGTGACCCCCACAGTGCCAGGGTGAAACTGGGTGTGCTGCGGTGTTCTACCGCCTACCGTGTGCCGGATCGTCCACGTTGGCGCGGGGTTTCCATGCTCATGTGTCCAGAGTTTATTTGCGGGTGATCGAAAGTGCTTAGGACGCTGCTAGGAAACGTCGAACGGTAGTTCGTACCGGAATGTCGCGCTCAACCGCAGCGGCTCGTTCATTGGAAGTCACGGGACTGTCGTTCCGTGAAGGCGTTTGTCCGTGGAATAGATGGCCGTGCCACTGCCGGTGGTGAGGGTGCCCACAGCCTGCCTCCTTGGACTTACGTCCTGCAGACGGTGATTCCGCTTCAAGGATCTACGCCGGTCGGCACGTTGCTACCGCGGACGTCACGCACGTGGCGCAGGGATCAGCGCGTCACGCGACGGGCTGCAACACTCTCGGCTCGCCATCTTTATGAATCGACCGCCCCACCGCGGCCCGTTACGGGACATGTTGGGACGGTTGCCTTTTCAACTTCTTGACCAGCCGTGTCCTGGCATCGTTGAAGCTCAGCGCGATGCTTCGCCGATCGTCAGGTGAATTCCCGCTAACTAATCAGCGGACCCTGCTTAGGAAGCAGGTTTTGTAGCAATCCTCATTGTGGAACCCACCACGGACGGCTTAGCCTGGCCCGTGCGCCAATATTGCGGATCACCAAGTAAATCTGGGGCGCGCAAGCAGGTCGTCACTTGTGACTGGGCTGGCTTCCGCCGCTCCCGCAGAGATTCTGAAAGGAAAGCCATGAAGATCGTCGTGATTGGTGGCACAGGGATGCTGGGGTCAAAAGTGGTTGACAAACTGAGGGACCACGGAGACGAGGCGGTGGCAGCGTCGCCTAATACTGGCGTCAACACACTTACCGGGGAAGGCCTCGCCGAGGCCCTAGCCGGTGCCGACGTGGTTGTCGACGTGTCCAACTCGCCTTCATTTGAGGACGGTCCGGTGATGGAGTTCTTCACGAAATCGACCACTAACTTGGAGGCTGCCGCGAAGGCCGCAGGCGTCGGGCACTACGTCGCGGTGTCGATCGTTGGTGCCGACCAGCTACCGAAGAGCGGGTACCTGCGGGCGAAGGTCGCCCAGGAGAGCCTCATCGAAGAATCGGAGATTCCGTACTCGATCGTGCGCGCCACCCAGTTCGCCGAGTTCACCGACAGGATCACAGCCTCGATGACCGTCGGCGACGAAGTACGCGTACCAGACGCGCTGATCCAGCCCATCGCCGCCAACGAACTCGCGGCCGAGGTCGCCCGAGTGGCCAAAGGCGAACCACTGGGTGGCGTCGCGAACATCGGAGGGCCTAGGAAGATCTCGTTCGAGCAGATGGCCCGCGAGGTCTTGGCACGACAAGGTGAAACCAAGTCCGTCGTCGTTGACCCCCAAGCTGGTTACTTCGGGACACCTCTCTCCCCGAACAGCCTGGTTACCTCATAGGTAGGTCCGGTCGACCCCAGCCGGCGCCGACGCCAAAGATGTTCGATCTCGTTGTCGCGCGGCCCGAGACGGAGGCAATACTTATGCGTCGTTGCGGTGACCACCAAAGCCAGCCATCGGCACCCGAGTCCCTTTCAGCTCCCACGTGCCGTGATAACAGCGCGCCTGCATGTTTGAAAGTCCAACCGGAGCAGGTCGCCTCAACCGGTTCCATCCTGCCGCCGACGGCGGCGGCGATTTAATTCACCAAGGAGGGCAACAGTGTCGAAACAGCAAGAGCTTGAGGCGCGTTTGCAGAACGTGCTGACCGTGATTCAGAGCGTCACCCCGCCGTTTTTGCCGGCGGACGCGGAAGTGATGACTGTGGTGATCGAGTGGCCGCCCGGCGATTCGGGAGCGCCCCCTCACCGCCACCCCGGGGGGCCGGCGTTCGGTTACGTGCTGGAAGGCGAAATGCTGTTCGAGCTCGAGGGGGAGCCGCCGCGGGCCATCAAGCCCGGCGAGGCGTTCTGGGAACCCGGCGGAGACGTAATCCACTACTCGGACGGCAACAACCGCTCCGACATCCCGCTCCGCTACCTCGTCACGATGATGTGCGCCCCTGGCCAACCGATGCTCGTCGTCGTCGACAACGACGAGCTCGAGGCGCGCCGCGACCGGCGGGTATCTCGACCAAGCTGAACCCAGGATGCGCTGGTTGCGGGTGTCAAGAACCCACGGAGTCTCCCATCGTCACAGCCAAGCCGTCGTCGATAAGGGCGGTGTCGTACGAGGCAGCGATCGACCAGCTGCTCAAACGCATGCGGTCGTCTAATTCGGCCCTAGCCCAACAAGCGGTCAGTAACCCCAGACGGCCGGTACGCAACGAAAGCCGTTGCCCGCGACCGCCACCCGGTGAGGCGAAACCACGAGATCGACCCCAGCCAGCCCTCGCTGCGGTGAAGATGCCGAATCAACGCCCAGTTCTCCAGAGAGATCACCTATCCAATCTGGTCGGGTGGCCTACTGGAAACCACCCCGTCGCTCCTGGCCTAGTTTTCAACCGTCGCCAACCCGGTCGGGGCCGCCAAAGAAGTCGGCGAGGGCGCCGGAAGCCGCGCGGGAATAGTATCGACTGAAATAGTATTGAATGCTACAGTTAGGAACGTAACGAGTAGCGAAGGTTGAAGATCATGAACGTCTATGAGGCGGTCACGAGCCGACGGGCAGTGCGGGGGTTTACCGACCAGCCCGTCCCGAAGGAGGTGCTCGAGCGCGTGCTGTCCGCCGCGGCTTGGTCGCCATCCGGTTCGAACCTCCAGCCGTGGAGCACCTACGTGCTCACCGGCGCGCCGCTGGCCGAGCTGAAGAAGCGGTCCGTCGAGCGCGTGGCCAACGGCGACCCGTGGGACGAGCGGGAGTACGAGATGTACCCCGCCGCGCTGAAGTCCCCCTACCGCGAGCGCCGATCCGCCTTCGGCAAGGAGCGCTACAGCGCACTCGGCGTTGCACGCGAGGACTGGGAGGCGCGCCAGCGGGCGGCCATCGCCAACTGGGACTGCTTCGGCGCGCCAGCCGCGCTGTTCGTCTACATCGACCGTGATCTGGGCCCGGCCCAATGGGCCGACCTTGGGATGTATCTGCAGACCATCATGCTGCTGCTGCGCGCCGAAGGCCTGCACAGTTGCCCGCAGATGGCGTGGTCGCAGGTTCACGAGACGGTCGCGGAGATCCTCTCACCCCGGGACGGACTGATCCTCTTCTGCGGCATGTCGATCGGCTACGAGGACCCCACAGTGAGATACAGCCGTACGGGCCGCGCCCCGCTCGACGAGACGGTCACATTCGTCGACGGTAGTTGCCAGGCGTCTCCGATGGGGCAGGTCGCCTCATGACCGCCGACGCTCCTCGGGAGGCGACTCCCACGCGCGCGACCGACCGTCCCGGAGACCCCTCGCCTTTCGCTCTCGGGTTGCTGCTGCGCCGGGCGCACTGGCGCGCGGCAGCGGTGATGACGGAGGTGCTTCGGCCGCTCGGCATCGAGTTGCGACATTTTGCAGTGCTGATCGTCCTGGTCAATCGCGGGCCCACAGAGCAGCGGGACTTGGTGGAAGCAACGGGCTCGGACAAGGCGGGAATCATGCGGATCGTGGATGACCTGGAGCGCAAAGGACTGGCCGTGCGCAAGCCCGTTCCGGGGGATCGGCGGGTGCGGGCAGTGGAGATCACCCCCAAGGGCCTTCAGCTCTTCGACGCCGCTCACGTGGCCGCCGAGCCACTGGCCGAGCGCCTGGTTTCCGTACTGGGGCCAGGCGAGGCCGAGCAGCTAACGGATCTGCTCACCCGATTCACCTCTCACGCGGAGGAGTAGGCGCCTCGGCCGGCACGCGCGGCAGCTCGGGCACGACGATCTGAGCGCCGACAACGCCGCCGACACGAAGCCCAAGCGCACACGCCGCGCTGAGCCGATCACCCGGCGCAAGGCCAAGAGCGGCGCTGTGACCTATACGTTCGACATGCTGGTGACGCTGCGGCTGAACAGTGAGCCGGTCCCCCCGCGCGCCAAGCGGGGACGCCGCGCCGCCGGCGCCGTCAGCAACGCTATGGCGTGCGGCCTGGTGGCTCGCAACGTCGCCCGTCTGGTAGAGCGCCCCAAGGTCGCCAGCCGGGATACCTCGACGTGGACACCCGAACAGGCCACGCGGTTCCGTGAGCACATCAGCGACGACCGTGTCGCGGCGTGCTGGCTGTTGACGTTCGCCGGGCTGCGCCGCTCCGAAATCCTCGGATTGCGTTGGGCCGACGTCAGTTTCGACGCCGGCACCGTTACCGTGGCTCAGGGTCGTGTCGTGGCCGCCGCAACGGTGCGTTGGCCGTGGGAAGACATGATCGCTCAGGCGGATCCTCGGGTGAGGGCTATTCGACAACTGGTTCCAATGATGCCTAGACGTGCTGACGCCCGACCCATTGACTCACTATCGGCACAACGGGGGGTCAGCCTCAATATGAGCGAACCTCGTTCACCTGCATCATCCCTGGTGGGCGCGGACGGTATCGAACCGCCGACCGCTGGTGTGTAAAACCAGAGCTCTACCACTGAGCTACGCGCCCTTGCAGGGCAAGCTACACGCCGATGACGTGCGACAGGAAATCCGTCAGCCGGGCCGCAGCGCCGCGAGCGCCTCGGTCCACACCGCCTGGTCGCGCGACTCCCCCGGCTGCTTCATCTCGGCGAAACGGATGACCCCAGTGCGGTCCACCACGAACGTCCCGCGATTGGCGAATCCCGCGTCCTCGTTGAACACGCCGTAGGCCTGGGCCACCCCGCCGTGTGGCCAGAAGTCCGAAAGCACCGGAAACAAGAACCCGCTCTGCGTCGCCCAGATCTTGTGCGTAGGTGGCGGACCCACCGAGATCGCCAGCGTCGCGGTGTCGTCGTTCTCGTAGACCGGCAGATGGTCACGGATCTGGTCGAGCTCGCCCTGGCAGATACCGGTGAACGCCAGCGGAAAGAACACCAGCAACACGTTCTTGACAGAGCGGAAGTCGCTCAACGTGACCGGCTGACCATTCTGATCCTTGAGCGTGAAGTCGGGCGCCTCGGTGCCGACGTCGATCATCGCGCCGATCCTCTGCTCTTCGCGCGAGCGCTCATCGCCATCCTCTGCTCTTCGCGCGAGCGCTCATCGCCATCCTCTGCTCTTCGCGCGAGCGCTCATCGCCGTCCCGCGGCTCTTGATTTCGGCTGCACCAACCGGCTCGCGATCCAGTCGCCGAGGTTGGCCGACGAGGTTTGCATCAGGCCGGCGGTCGGGGCCGACTCGGCGATCTCGGCAGGCTGCACGTGCCCGGGCTTGCCCGTCTTGGGGGTGACCACCCAGATCACGCCGTCGTCGGCCAGGGGGGTGATGGCGTCCATCAAACGGTCGACGAGATCGCCGTCGTCGTCACGCCACCACAGCAGCACGACGTCGATGACCTCATCGGCTTCCTCATAGAGCAGTTCGCCGCCGCACGCGTCTTCTATGTCAGCCCGGATGTCGTCGTCGGAGTCTTCGTCCCAGCCCAACTCCTGCACAACCTGATCTTTTTGGATGCCCAGTCTGCGGGCGTAGTTCGGGGCGTCGTCCGCCGCGACCACCGTCGGTCCTCCTTCAGCCAGCTCGAGCGCACCATGCGCCCGAGATGTTCAGAGCCCTATCGTCGCACGCCGAGGTGCCGCAGCTATGCCCGGCAGCAAGGTTGGGCAATCTGAGTCAATATGAGGCGTCGCAGAGATTCAATGCAGTGGTCTTCGTGTCGTTCAGCCGGGTGACCGCCGCATTGAATTCATCAGGCCCGTAATGGCCTGCGATTGCGCTGGCGAGGCCCCTGGCGGCGTCGACCCAGGCATTCAGCGCGTCCTTCAACTCCGGCATCAGCGGATCGGACACGCTGCGGGCTACCAGGTCGGCGCTGTGGTTGAGCCCGTCGATCGCAGGGGCCGCCTTGGCCTCGGCGTCGGCCGCGCTCCGATTGGAGGCGTCGACGTAATCGTTGACCGCCGTGATCGCGTCCACGCTGCTGGTGCTCAACGTTTCACACGACGAGTGCACCGCCTCGGTGGTGAGCGACTCCTGCCGCTCGGACTCGCGCGCGCTGGAGCTGGCCGCCGACTCCTCGATCGAGGCCGAGACCGATGCCTTGTAGACCGGAGCGTCCGCGGCGTCGACCTTCGGCGAGCCCTCGGTGACACTGCTGCAGCCGACGATGATCATGGCGGCGGCGGCCAAACTGCCCACTACGAGGGCGGCGATCCGCAGGCGTTTCGGACACAGCCAACCGGTGAGCACGGTCTGCAGACGTTACCGGGTGCGATCCACGATCGCGGGTTCATTCCAGTCCGCACCCCCACCGGTGCGCGTGGTGCAGGATTGGAGAAAGATAGAGGCACCGGGCACGCGAGGAGTGAAAGTGACCGCCAGGTGAGAAGCGCAGAAAACATCCGCGCCGATCACCCGAGCACGTATACCGCCTAACAAGGAGCGGAAATTGACCACCGAATTCGCGCGCCAGGATCTGGCCCAAAACTCCAGCAGTGCACCCGAACCCGACCGGGTTCGGGTGATACGTGAAGGTGTCGCATCGTATCTGCCCGACATCGATACCGAAGAGACCGCCGAATGGCTGGAGTCGTTCGACGAGCTGCTCGAGCGGTCCGGACCCGCCCGCGCACGTTATCTGATGTTGCGGCTGCTGGAACGTGCCGGCGAACAACGGGTGGCCATCCCGGCGCTGACGTCAACCGACTATGTGAACACCATCCCGACTGAACTGGAGCCGTGGTTCCCCGGTGACGAGGATGTCGAACGCCGTTACCGGGCCTGGATCCGGTGGAACGCCGCGATCATGGTGCACCGCGCGCAGCGCCCGGGAGTCGGGGTGGGAGGACATATTTCGACATATGCGTCCTCGGCCGCGCTCTACGAGGTCGGATTCAACCATTTCTTCCGCGGCAAGGCACACCCCGGCGGAGGCGACCAGATCTTCATCCAGGGCCATGCCTCGCCGGGCATCTACGCGCGCGCGTTCCTCGAGGGCCGGCTAACAGCAGACCAGCTGGACGGCTTCCGTCAGGAGCACAGCCACCCCGGCGGTGGACTGCCGTCGTATCCGCACCCGCGCCTGATGCCGGACTTCTGGGAGTTCCCCACGGTGTCGATGGGCCTGGGCCCGATGAACGCCATCTATCAGGCCCGGTTCAACCATTACCTGCACGATCGCGGCCTCAAGGACACCTCCGATCAGCACGTCTGGGCGTTTCTCGGCGACGGCGAGATGGACGAGCCCGAAAGCCGGGGCCTGATCCAGGTTGCCGCCAACGAGGCGTTGGACAACCTGACGTTCGTCATCAACTGCAACCTGCAGCGCCTCGACGGGCCGGTGCGCGGCAACGGCAAGATCATTCAGGAGCTGGAGTCGTTCTTCCGAGGCGCCGGATGGAACGTCATCAAGGTCGTGTGGGGCCGCGAATGGGACGCGTTGCTGCATGCGGACCGCGACGGCGCACTGGTCAATCTGATGAACACAACGCCCGACGGCGATTACCAGACGTACAAGGCCAACGACGGCGCCTACGTCCGCGACCACTTCTTCGGCCGCGACCCGCGCACCAAGCAGCTGGTCGAGAAGATGTCAGACTCGGAGATCTGGAACCTCAAGCGCGGCGGCCACGACTATCGCAAGGTCTACGCCGCCTACCGTGCGGCCGTAGAGCACCAGGGCCAGCCGACGGTGATCCTGGCCAAGACCATCAAGGGCTACACGCTGGGGAAGCACTTCGAAGGGCGCAACGCCACGCACCAGATGAAAAAGCTTGCGCTGCAAGACCTCAAGGACTTCCGCGACAGTCAGCGCATCCCGATCAAAGATGAGCAGCTGGAGGCCAACCCCTACCTGCCGCCGTACTACCATCCCGGTCCGGAGGCACCCGAGATCCGCTACCTGCTCGAGCGCCGCAGGGCGTTGGGCGGATTCCTGCCCGAACGCCGCACCAAGACCAAGGCGCTGACGCTGCCCGGTCGCGATATCTACAAGGCGCTCAAAAAGGGCTCCGGGAACCAAGAGGTCGCCACCACGATGGCGACCGTGCGCACCTTCAAAGAACTGTTGCGCGACAAGGAGATCGGGCCGCGAATCGTTCCGATCATTCCCGACGAGGCCCGGACGTTCGGCATGGACTCCTGGTTCCCGAGCCTGAAGATCTACAACCGCAACGGTCAGCTGTATACGGCCGTGGACGCCCAGCTGATGCTGGCGTACAAGGAAAGTGAAATCGGCCAGATTCTGCACGAAGGTATCAACGAGGCGGGTTCGACGGCATCGTTCACCGCGGTGGGGACGTCCTACTCGACCCAGAACGAGCCGATGATCCCGATTTACATCTTCTATTCGATGTTCGGGTTCCAGCGCACCGGCGACGGGCTGTGGGCGGCTGCCGATCAGATGACCCGCGGGTTCGTGCTCGGCGCCACCGCCGGACGCACCACGCTGGTCGGTGAGGGTCTGCAGCACGCCGACGGACACTCGATGCTGCTGGCATCGACCAACCCGGCCGCGGTGGCCTACGACCCGGCGTTCGCCTACGAGATCGCGTACATCGTCGAGAGCGGGCTGGAGCGGATGTACGGCGAGAACCCGGAGAACGTCTACTTCTACATCACGATCTACAACGAGCCGTACGTCCAGCCGGCCGAACCGGAGGGGCTCGACATCGAGGGGCTGCTGCGAGGTATCTATCGCTACCGGCCCGCCCCGGACAAGCGCTCGCACACCGCGCAGATCCTGGCGTCCGGCGTCGCGATGCCCGAGGCGCTGCGGGCCGCGGAACTGCTGGCCGACGACTGGGACGTCGCCGCCGATGTGTGGTCGGTGACCAGTTGGAACGAGCTGAACCGCGACGGGGTGGAGATCGAGAAGCAGCGGCTGCGTTACCCCGACCGACCGGCGGGCACCCCGTACGCCACCAAGGCGCTCGAGGATGCGACGGGCCCGGTCATCGCGGTGTCGGACTGGATGCGGGCGGTGCCCGAGCAGATCCGGCCGTGGGTGCCGGGTACCTATGTCACCCTGGGCACCGACGGCTTCGGCTTCTCCGACACCCGGCCTGCGGCGCGGCGCTACTACAACACCGACGCCGAGTCGGTCGCGGTGGCCGTGCTGGAGGGGTTGGCACGCGACGGCAACATCGATCAGTCCGTCGCCGTCGAAGCCGCGGGCAGATATCAGATCGACGACGTCTTGGCAGCGCCGGAGCAAACATCGGACCCGGGCGTCGCCTGACGGGATTTCGTTGGAGGAATCCTCCAGAAGTGTGGCGTAGCCTTTATCGATGACTGACAATCGGTTCGTCCCGCCGAAGTCGACCGTCGAAGTGCTGGAAACGGTGCCCGACTCGGTGTTGCGGCGACTTAAGCAGTATTCCGGCCGGCTGGCCACCGAGGCGGTGCGCGCCATGGAGGAGCGGCTTCCATTCTTCGCCGAACTCGAGGCGTCGCAGCGGGCCAGCGTGCAGTTAGTGGTGCAGGCCGCGGTGGTCAACTTCGTCGAGTGGATGCGCAATCCGCAGAGCAACGTCAGCTACACCGCCCAGGCGTTCGAGGTCGTTCCGCAGGATCTGCGGCGGCGCATCGCGCTGCGGCAGTCGGTCGAGATGGTCCGCGTCACCATGGAGTTCTGCGAGGAGGTGGTGCCGCTGCTGGCCCGCTCCGACGAGCAGTTGACCGCCCTGACGGCCGGAATCCTGCGCTACAGCCGTGATCTCGCGTTCGCCGCCGCAACCGCCTACGCCGACCAGGCCGAGGCGCGCGGCGCGTGGGACACCCGGATGGAGGCCAACGTCGTCGATGCCGTCGTGCGCGGAGACACCGGGCCGGAGCTGCAGTCGCAGGCCGCCGCACTGAACTGGGACGCCACCGCCCCGGCCACCGTGATCGTCGGTCTGCCGCATCCGGGTCGCAACGACCTCGCCAGTGACGACGTTCACGACGTCGTCACTGGCCATGGCCGCGCCGCGCTGTCCGATGTGCACGGCACTTGGCTCGTCGCCATCGTGTCGGGCACGCTCTCCCCGACCGACCGATTTCTCGCCGATCTGATGGCGGTCTTCGCTGAGGGGCCCGTTGTGATCGGGCCGACCGCATCGACTTTGGCGACCGCGCACCGCAGTGCCACGGAGGCGATCGCGGGTATGAACGCCGTCGCCGGCTGGGCCGGTGCGCCACGGCCGGTGGCAGCCCGCGAGCTACTGCCCGAGCGGGCACTGCTCGGCGACGCCACCGCGATCGCCGCGTTGGAGGTTGAGGTCATGAGGCCGCTGGGCGATGCCGGCCCGGCCCTGGCCGAGACCCTGGACGCATATCTGGACTCCGGCGGCGCGATCGAGGCATGCGCCCGCAAATTGTTCGTTCATCCAAACACCGTCCGCTACCGGCTCAAACGCATCGCCGATTTCACGGGTCGGGATCCCACGCTTCCGCGTGATGCCTACGTGCTCCGGGTGGCCTCCAGCGTCGGTAGGCTAGGTCGGCAAACACACCTAGCCAGCTCGCGAAATACCAACGCTGAACAGGTGATGGAGGTCACTGCGGCCCCACCAGGAACACATCGCGCGGGATAAAAGGTCGCAGACCGGTCTCGATGGAGTCGCATCACATGCCGTTTTGTGGAGTACCTACAAAAACCTAAGACCAGGTTCATAATCTGTTACACGGCATAAAACCGCTTTCACAGTGTTTTCTTAATGAGTGCTTGCTTTGCTTGCGCCCGGACAGGGCTCCCAGACTCCCGGCATGCTCGCCTCATGGCTCGAGCTGTCGGGTGCGGCTGACCGTGTCGCCACATGGTCGCAGATCAGCGGCCTCGACCTGGCCCGGCTGGGAACCACCGCGACCGCCGAGGAGATCACCGACACCGCGGTGACCCAGCCCCTGGTCGTGGCGGCCACCCTGCTCGCCCACGAGGAACTGACCCGACGCGGCCAGCTCGACGGTAAGGACGCCGTGGTGGCGGGCCACTCAGTCGGTGAGATCGCCGCATATGCGATCGCAGGCGTGATCTCCGCCGACGACGCCGTCAAGCTGGCGGCGACCCGCGGCGCCGAGATGGCCAAGGCGTGTTCGATCGAGCCCACCGGCATGTCCGCGGTGTTGGGCGGCGATGAGGCCGAGGTCCTCGCGCGCCTGGAGGCACTTGACCTGGTCCCCGCCAACCGCAACGCCGCCGGTCAGATCGTGGCGGCCGGAGCGCTGGCCGCGCTGGACAAGCTCGCCGAGGACCCGCCGGCCAAAGCGCGGGTGCGGCAGCTGGCGACCGCGGGCGCGTTCCACACCCACTACATGGCGTCGGCGTCCGACGGCTACGCGGCCGCCGCCGAGGCTGTAACGACAGCAGAGCCCACCGCGACGCTCTTGTCGAACGCCGACGGTCAAGCCGTTGCCTCGGCAGCGGACGCAATGGCCAAGCTCGTGAATCAGATGACCAAGCCAGTACGTTGGGATCTCTGTACCGAGACGATGCGTCAACAGAATGTGTCGGCGATCGTCGAGTTCCCGCCAGCCGGGACGCTCGCCGGAATCGCCAAACGCGAACTTCGGGGGGTGCCGACGCATGCCGTCAAGTCCCCCGCTGATCTGGACGGGCTCGCCGAGCTCTAGCCAGTAACAACCACATACCAACGTCAGTTGGCAGTAAGAACAAATAGAAGGAGCCACTGTGGGAACCACCCAGGACGAAATCATCGCCGGTATCGCCGAGATCATCGAAGAGGTCACCGGTATCGAGCCCTCCGAGGTCACCCCGGAGAAGTCTTTCGTCGACGACCTGGACATCGACTCGCTGTCGATGGTTGAGATCGCGGTGCAGACCGAGGACAAGTACGGCGTGAAGATCCCCGACGAGGACCTGGCCGGCCTGCGCACCGTCGGTGACGTCGTCGCCTACATCCAGAAGCTCGAGGAAGAGAACCCCGAGGCCGCCGCCGCTATCCGGGCGCAGATGGACAGCAAGTGACCAAGCCTTCCACTGCTAACGGCGGTTTCCCCAGTGTTGTGGTGACCGCCGTCACGGCGACGACTTCGATCGCGCCGGATATCGAGAGCACGTGGAAGGGTCTGCTGGCAGGGGAAAGCGGCATCCACGTTCTCGAGGACGAGTTCGTCACCAAGTGGGATCTTCCGGTTCGTATCGGTGGGCACCTCAAGGAGCCCCTCGACCCATTGATGACGCGGTTGGAACTGCGACGCATGTCGTATGTCCAGCGCATGGCCAAATACCTCGGCAACCAGCTGTGGGAGACCGCAGGTAGCCCCGATGTCGATCCCGATCGGTTCGCCGTGGTGGTCGGTACCGGGCTGGGTGGCGGCGAGAAAATCGTCGAGACCTATGACGCGATGAACGAGGGCGGACCCCGCAAGGTGTCGCCGCTCGCCGTTCAGATGATCATGCCCAACGGTGCGGCCGCTGTGATCGGACTCGAACTCGGCGCACGTGCCGGGGTAATCACCCCGGTGTCGGCCTGCTCATCGGGTTCCGAGGGCATCGCCCACGCGTGGCGTCAGATCGTCATGGGTGACGCCGACATCGCCGTGTGCGGTGGCGTCGAAGGCGGCATCGAGGCGCTGCCCATTGCGGCTTTCTCGATGATGCGTGCCATGTCGACGAACAACGAAAACCCCGAGGGTGCGTCGCGGCCGTTCGATAAGAACCGCGACGGGTTCGTCTTCGGCGAAGCGGGGGCACTCATGGTCATCGAGACCGAGGAGCATGCCAAGGCTCGCGGAGCCAAGCCGCTGGCCCGGTTGTTGGGCGCGGGCATCTCGTCGGACGCCTTCCACATGGTGGCGCCTGCGCCGGACGGTCTTCGGGCCGGCCATGCCATGAAGCGTGCGATGGAGACCGCGGGCTTGGACGCCAAAGACATCAGCCACGTCAACGCGCACGCCACGGCCACCCCGATCGGCGACATCGCGGAGGCCAACGCCATCCGCGCCGCCGGTGTGGAGCACGCCGCGGTGTACGCACCGAAGTCGGCACTCGGCCACTCCATCGGTGCTGTCGGCGCGCTCGAGTCGATCCTCACGGTGCTCAGCCTGCGGGATGGCGTCATTCCGCCGACACTTAACTATGAGACACCGGATCCCGAGATCGATCTCGATGTCGTTGCGGGCGAGCCTCGATATGGCGACTACCAGTACGCCATCAACAACTCGTTCGGTTTCGGTGGACACAATGTCGCCCTCGCCTTCGGGCGTTACTGAGGCACGAAAGGAACTTTCGGAGCAGTAATGGCAGCGTTGACCCGTCTTTCCACGGGGAACGGTTTCCCCAACGTGGTCGTCACCGGATTCGCGATGACGACAGCCCTGGCAACCGACGCGGACACAACCTGGCAGAGACTGCTCGCTGGGCAGAGTGGTATCCGTCTCCTTGACGATCCATTCGTCGAGCAATACGACCTTCCGGTCCGCATCGGTGGCCACCTTCTGGAGGACTTCGACAGCGAGCTGACGCGGATCGAGCTGCGTCGGCTGTCGTACCTGCAGCGGATGTCGACGGTGCTGAGCAGGCGTGTGTGGGAGCACGCCGGTTCACCCGAGGTCGACCCGAAGCGACTGATGGTGTCGATCGGCACCGGCATGGGCTCGAGCGAGGAACTGCTGTACGCCTACGAGGCCTTGCGCGGCAAGGGTCTTCGGGCGGTGTCGCCGCTCGCTGTGCAGATGTACATGCCGAACGCGGCAGCAGCCGCGGTCGGGCTCGAACGCAAGGCCAGGGCCGGGGTGAGCACCCCGATCTCGGCCTGCGCTTCGGGTTCTGAAGGCATCGCGCAGGCATGGCGACAGATCGTGCTCGGCGAGGCCGACGTCGCGATCTGCGGTGGCGTCGAGACCAAGATCGAGGCGGTGCCGATCGCCGGCTTCGCGCAGATGCGCATCGTGTTGTCCACCACCAACGACGATCCCGCGGGGGCCTGTCGCCCGTTTGACAAGGACCGCAACGGATTCGTGTTCGGCGAGGGCGGCGCGCTGTTGGTGATCGAGACCGAGGAACACGCCAAAGCCCGCGGCGCCACCATCCTCGCGCGGTTGATGGGTGCCAGCATCACATCGGATGGGTTCCACATCGTGGCGCCCGATCCCAACGGTGAGCAGGCCGGGCACGCGATGACGCGGGCCATCCAACTTGCGGGCCTCACCCCCAAGGACATCGACCACGTCAATGCGCACGCCACCGGCACCACGGTCGGCGACGTGGCCGAGGGCAAGGCCATCAACAACGCCCTGGGCAGCCACAAGGCAGCGGTATACGCACCGAAGGGGGCACTCGGCCACTCGGTCGGCGCGGTCGGCGCCGTCGAGTCCATCCTCACCGTGATGGCGTTGCGGGACGGTGTCATCCCGCCGACGCGCAACCTCAAGAACCTGGATCCGGAGATCGACCTCGACGTCGTTGCCGGTTCGCCACGACCCGGCAACTATCAGTACGCGATCAACAACTCATTCGGATTCGGTGGGCACAACGTCGCGCTCGCGTTCGGGAAATACTGAAATCCGAAGGGCTACAGGAGGATCTGCATGACCATCATGGCCCCTGAGGCCGTCGGCGAATCGCTTGATCCACGCGACCCGCTGCTGCGCCTGAAAACTTTCTTCGACGACAACAGCGTCGAACTTCTTCACGAGCGTGACCGCTCCGGCGTGCTGGCCGCGGGCGGGACCGTCAACGGCGTGCGCACCATCGCGTTCTGCACCGACGGCACCGTCATGGGCGGCGCGATGGGTGTGGAGGGTTGCGCACACATCGTCAACGCCTACGACACCGCGATCGAGGAACAGAGCCCGATCATCGGCATCTGGCACTCGGGTGGCGCCCGACTGGCCGAAGGTGTGAAGGCACTGCATGCCGTCGGTTTGACCTTCGAGGCCATGATCCGGGCGTCGGGTTATATCCCACAGATCTCGATCGTCGTGGGCTTCGCCGCGGGCGGCGCCGCCTACGGACCGGCGCTGACCGACGTCATCGTGATGGCGCCGGACAGCAAGGTGTTCGTCACCGGCCCCGATGTGGTGCGCAGTGTCACCGGCGAGGACGTCGACATGGTGTCCCTCGGCGGCCCGGACGCACACCACAAGAAGTCCGGTGTGTGCCACATCGTCGCCGACGACGAACTGGACGCCTACGAGCGCGGCCGCCGACTGGTCGGATTATTCTGCCAGCAGGGTCATTTCGACCGCGCCAAGGCCGAAGCGGGCGACACCGACCTGCAAGCGCTGCTCCCGGAGTCGCCACGCCGCGCCTACGACGTGCACCCGCTCGTCCAGGCACTGCTCGACGAGGGCGTGCCGTTCGAAGAGTTCCAGGGCAAGTGGGCGCCGTCCGTCGTCGTCGGCCTGGGCCGTCTGTCGGGCCGGAGCGTCGGCCTGATCGCGAACAATCCGCTGCGACTGGGTGGTTGCCTGAACTCCGAAAGCGCGGAGAAGGCGGCTCGTTTCGTGCGACTGTGCGACGCGTTCGGAATTCCGCTGGTCGTCATCGTCGACGTGCCCGGCTACCTGCCCGGTGTGGACCAGGAGTGGGGCGGCGTCGTGCGACGCGGCGCGAAACTGCTGCACGCGTTCGGCGAATGCTCGGTCCCGAGAGTCACGCTGGTGACCCGGAAGATCTACGGCGGCGCCTACATCGCGATGAACTCGCGGTCGCTGGGTGCGACGAAGGTCTTCGCTTGGCCCGACGCCGAGGTCGCCGTGATGGGTGCCAAGGCCGCGGTCGGCATCCTGCACAAGAAGAAGCTGGCCGCCGCTCCGGAGGACGAGCGTGAGGCGCTGCACGAGGACCTGGCCGCCGAGCACGAGAGGATCGCCGGCGGTGTGGATTCCGCCATCGAGATCGGTGTGGTCGACGAGAAGATCGACCCGGCGCACACCCGCAGCAAGCTGACACAGGCGCTGGCCGAGGGGCCATCACGCCGCGGTCGGCACAAGAACATCCCGCTGTAACTCCCCCAGCCGAGATCAGACTTATCGCACGCTTCCGGCGCGGTTGTGTGTCATAAGTCTGATCTCGCCAAGAACTCCTCGGCCACACCGACCACCCTGTCGCGGTCGGCTTCGACCAGTCCGATGCGGGTGCGGCGGTCCAGGATGTCGTCGACCGTCAACGCGCCTTCGTGCGTCACGGCGTACTCGAATTCCGCTCGAATCACGTCGATCCCGTCGGCCACCGGCTCGGTCGGACGGCCGCAGCTCGCCTTGGCGATCACGTTCGGTGCCTCCGCACCGTAGCGCGCCACCAACGATCCGGGCAGGTCGGCGGGCGACCGCAACGTCGCCACGGGATTCGACGGAGCTCCCACCAGCGGCAGATTTCGGGTGCGGCACTGGGTTGCCGCCAACCCGCGCAGCGCGACGGCGCGGTCGAGTACGTCCTCTGCCATGTAACGGTATTCGGTCAGCTTGCCGCCGATCACGCTGATCACACCGGACGGCGAGTCGACGACCGCGTGCTCCCGAGACACGTCGGCCGTGCGACCCTCACCGGCGTCGATCAAGGGTCGCAGCCCGGCATACGCGCCGATCACGTCGTCAGGGCCGAGCGCGACGTCCAACGCGGTGTTCACCGTGTCCAACAGGAACTTCGTCTCCTCCGGAGTGGGTTGTGGCACATCGGGTATCGGGCCGGGTGCGTCCTCGTCGGTGAGCCCCAGATACACGCGGCCCAGCTGTTCGGGCATCGCGAAGACGAAACGGTTGATCTCACCCGGGATCGGAATCGTCAGTGCGGCGATCGGATTTCCGAACGCCTCAGCGTCGAACACGAGATGCGTTCCGCGACTGGGACGCAGGCGGATCGAGGTGTCCACCTCCCCCGCCCACACGCCGCTGGCGTTGATGACGGCGCGGGCCGACACGTCGAACGACTCCCCGGAACGCTGATCGGTCAGCGTCACCGACGTGCCCGTCGCATTCGATGCGGCGACACGCGTGAGAATCGTCGCCCCGTGCTGGGCGGCGGTGCGGGCAATGGCGGTGACCAGGCGCGCATCGTCGATCAGCTGACCGTCGTAGGCGAGAAGACCGCCGGCCAGCCCTTCGCGTCGCACCGTGGGCGCGAGTTCGATGGCCCGGTTTGCGTCGACTCGCCTGGACCGCGGCAGCGTCGACGACGGCGTGCCTGCGAGCTTGCGCAACCCGTCACCAGCCACAAAACCGAACCGCACCAGCGCCCGCGACGCATTGTTCATCGACGGCAGCAGCGGAACCAGCTGCGGCATCGCCTTGACGAGGTGAGGGGCGTTGCGCGTCATCAGGATTCCGCGCTCGATCGCGCTGCGCCGGGCGATCCCGACGTTGCCGGTGGCAAGGTATCTCAGACCGCCGTGCACCAGCTTGCTGCTCCATCGGCTGGTGCCGAAGGCGAGGTCGTGCTTCTCGACCAGCGCGACGCTCAGTCCCCGCGTCGCGGCGTCCAATGCGATGCCGACGCCGGTGATGCCACCACCGACCACGATGACGTCGATCGTGTTTCCATCCGCCAGCGCCCCGAGCTCGGTGGCGCGGCGTGCTTCGTTGAGTGCCGTGGAGCCGGTCATTTCTTCAGGTATCCGTCCAGTGAGTGGGCGAGCTCGACGGCGAGCGTGTCGGCATCGAGGATCGGCGCGACGATCTGTCCGGACTGAATCGTCGACTGCGTGATCAACAGGCACATGGCTGCGAGCTGGCGCGAATCCCCGGGCCGAACGCTGCCTTCCTCCTGTGCGAGTTTGATCTCGGCGGCGACCGCGTCGAGAAGGATCTGCTGGCTGGTGCCGAGCCGCTCGGAGATGTAGATCATCGCGAGATCGGGCGCGCTTTGCAGCACCGACATGACCACTTCGTCGCGGCGCAGCCGCTCGGCGACGGCCACGATGCGCGCGACCAGCGCCTCACGGCCGATCTCGTCGCTCTGCACGTCATCCAGTACGCCGACGATCCGCGAGGTCAGCAGCGCCGCCAGCACCGATCTGGTATCGGGCCAGCGCCGATAGACCGTCGGCCTGCTGACGCGGGCGCGGCGCGCGATCTCGGCCAGCGTCACCCGGTCGACGCCGTAGGCCAGGACGCAGTCGGCCGCGGCGGCGAGGATTCGGTCCCCGATCGTCGACGGCTCGTCGTTACTGATTGACAGCATATGTAATACTGTAACGCATGACTCGTCCGGATGACCACCAGACCGCACTGCTGCCTCCGATGAAGTGGAACGCATGGGGCGATCCCGCGGAGGCGAAACCGCTGTCCGACGGGATACGAGCCCTGCTGAAGCAGGCCCTCGGCGTCGACGATGCGTCGACCCCGGAACTGACGCCCGATGAGGTCGAACTACGGCCCTCCTCGCTGTCGGACGCCGACCGGGACGGACTCGCGGCCATCGTCGGGACCGAGTACTGCCGCAACGACGACCGCGGCCGACTGCTGCGCGCCGGCGGCAAGTCGACTCTAGACCTGTTGCGCCGCAAGGACTCCGGCGTACAGGACGCGCCCGATGCCGTGCTCCTGCCCGGCACCGAGGGTGAGATCGCCGCGATATTGCGGTACTGCTCAGGCCACGGAATCGCGATCGTCCCGTTCGGTGGAGGAACGAGTGTGGTCGGTGGACTGGACCCCGTCCGCGGCGACTTCGGTGCCGTGGTCTCGTTGGACCTGCGCCGCCTGACGGATCTGCATTCGCTCGACGAGGTCTCCGGCGAAGCCGAACTCGGTGCCGGCCTCACCGGCCCGGACGCCGAACGTCTGCTCGGCGAACGCGGCTACTCCCTCGGCCACTTCCCGCAGAGTTTCCAGTTCGCGACCATCGGCGGGTTCGCCGCCACCCGCTCGTCCGGCCAGGACTCCGCGGGCTACGGGCGCTTCAACGACATGGTGCGTGGTCTGCGCGCAGTCACGCCGGCGGGCGTGCTCGACCTCGGTCGTGCCCCGGAATCGGCCGCCGGACCTGACCTTCGGCAACTGCTGATCGGCTCGGAGGGCGTCTTCGGGGTCATCACCCGCGTGCGGGTAAAGGTGCACCCCGTTCCGGCGGCCACCCGCTACGAGGCGTGGTCATTCCCCGACTTCGCCACTGGGGCCGGCGCATTGCGCGCCGTCGTGCAAACAGGTGCCGGGCCGACCGTCATCCGGTTGTCCGACGAAGCTGAGACCGGCGTGAACCTCGCCACGACCGAGAACATCGGCGAAGAGCAGATCACCGGAGGCTGCCTGGCGATCACCGCGTTCGAGGGCAGCGAAGCCCATGTCGCGAGCCGCCACGCCGAGACCCGCGCGGTGATGCAGGCGGCAGGCGGCACGTCACTGGGCGAGGCGCCGGCGCGGGCCTGGGAGCACGGCCGGTTCAACGCGCCCTACCTTCGTGATTCGCTGCTGTCCGCCGGCGCGTTGTGCGAGACGCTGGAGACCGCCACGAACTGGTCCAACGTGCCCGCGCTGAAGGCTGCGGTGACCGAAGCCCTGACAAAATCGCTGGCCGAATCGGGCACGCCCGCGCTTGGTGCTGTGCCACATTTCGCATGTGTATCCGACAGGAGCCTCGTTGTATTTCACCGTCGTCGCCGGCCAGCGCGGCAATCCGATTGAGCAGTGGCACAAGGCGAAGACCGCCGCATCGGAGGCGATGATGCGCACCGGCGCCACGATCACCCACCACCACGCCGTCGGCGCCGACCATCGGCCGTGGATGCGCGACGAAGTCGGTGACCTCGGTGTCGCGGTGCTGCGCGCTGTCAAGGCCACACTGGATCCGGCGGGAATCCTCAACCCCGGCAAGCTGATTCCATGACGCAGCGCACGCAAGGAGCAATATGACAGGCGTCAGCCGCGTCACGGTCCTGACCAATCCGGCATCGGGCCACGGCAGTGCGCCGCACGCGGCCGAACGGGCAGTCGCGCAGTTGCACCGACGCGGCGTCGATGTCGTCGCCGTCGCGGGCACCGACGCCGAGCACGCGCGACGGCTCGTCGAAGGCGCCCTCGAGCGCGGCATGGATGCACTGGTGGTCGTCGGCGGCGACGGCATCATCTCGCTCGCGCTGCAAATGCTCGCGAAAACCGACATACCTCTCGGCATCATCCCGGCGGGCACCGGCAACGATCACGCACGCGAATTCGGCATTCCCGCAAAGGATCCCGAGGCGGCCGCCGACGTCATCGTCGACGGCGTCGTCGAGACCGTCGACCTGGGCCGCATCAAGGGCGCCGAGGGCACCGACAAGTGGTTCGGCACCGTCATGGCCGCCGGCTTCGACTCGCTGGTCACCGACCGGACCAACCGGATGCGGTGGCCGCACGGACGGATGCGCTACAACGTGGCGATGGTCGCCGAGCTGTCCAAGTTGCGGCTGCTGCCCTTCAGCCTGACGTTCGACGGGCGCGAGCTGGATACGGAGCTCACGCTCGCCGCGTTCGGCAACACCAAAAGCTATGGCGGCGGCATGCTGATCTGCCCGGAAGCGGATCACTCCGACGGACTTCTCGACGTCACGATGGTGTCCTCAACATCGCGCACCAAGCTGATTCGGTTGTTCCCCACCGTGTTCAAGGGCACGCACACCGATCTCGACGAGGTGCGCACCGAGCGCGCGCGCACGATCACCGTCGACTCGCCGGGCATCAACGCCTACGCCGATGGCGAGTTCGTCTGCCCGCTGCCGGTCGAAGTGTCTGCGGTGCCGGGCGCGCTGAAGATCATTCGACCCGCTTCTTAGCGCCAGCAGACGTAAAAGCGCCCGACGCCGTGAATTGGGACACTTTGCGTCTCAGCGCAGAGGAACTACCCGACTCCGCGGCTGAATGTCGTCGGCTACCCGACTCCGCGGCTGAGCCAGCTCACCTCTGCGGTGTCGCCACCGTGACGATATGCGTCGAGCGCTTCGTCCCATGCGGTGCCCAGCACCGAATCGAGTTCGGCGGCGAGCATGTCGGCACCCGACGACATCAGGTTTCGCAGCCGCATCTCCCCGACCATCACGTCACCGTTGGCGCTCATCGCACCGCTCCAAAGGCCCAGCTGCGGGGTGTGGCACCAACGATGGCCGTCTATGCCCACACTCGGGTCCTCGGTCACCTCGAAGCGCAGCACCGACCACGACCGCAGTGCGCTCGCCAGGGCCGCGCCGGTGCCGACGGGTCCGAGCCAGTTGGTGACGGCGCGCAGTTGCCCCGGCATGGCCGGCTGCGGGGTCCACTTCAGGTTCGCCCTCGCCGACAGCGTCGACGACAGCGCCCACTCGACGTGCGGGCACACCGCCGCGGGAGAGGCATGGATATACACCACGCCCGTCGCCGCGTCGGCGAACTGGTTCGCTGCACGCATCTGCTGCTCCTTCGGCTCCACGAGGGACGTCTTCCCCAAGCGACCTGGCGGTTCCGAATTACAGCTGTGTCGTGCGTGTCTATTGTGCCCTGTGAGGCCCCTGTTGCGCTAGTCTGCTCCGAATTCTCTCACCACTTCGTCAGACAGCGCCGGCCATCGCGAATACGCCCAGTCGCCGAAGTTGCGGTCCGCGAGCGCCACGAGCGCCAGGTCAGCCTGCGGATCTACCCACAAAAACGTCCCTGACTGGCCAAAATGCCCATAGGTGCGGCCCGAGTTGGCCGAGCCCGTCCAGTGCGGGGCTTTGTCGTCCCTGATCTCGAAGCCCAGACCCCAGTCATTGGGTCGCTGCGACCCGAACCCGGGCAATACACCGGACAAGCCCGGAAATTGCACGTCGGTGGCCTCTGAATGCATCTGTTGCGAGACCGTCGACGGTCGTAGGAGGTCCGAGGCGAACGCGACCAGGTCGGTAACGGTCGACGCGGCGCCGTACCCAGCCGCCTCTGCCCCGCCCTGCAGCGCGGTGTCGGCCATGCCGAGCGGTTCGAACACGGCCTCGGTCAGGTATTGCCCGAACTCGATGCCCGACGCCTGCTGGATGGTGTCCGCGAGCACTGCGAAGCCGTAGTTCGAGTAGACGCGCCGCTTGCCGGGCTCGGCCATCAGGTCAGCCGAGTGCATCGAGTACCCCGCGGCATGCGCGAGCAGATGGCGCACCGTCGAGCCGGGCGGACCCGCTTGGGTGTCGAGTTCGACGACGCCCTCCTCGACGGCGACCTGTGCCGCCCGCGCAACGAGCGGCTTGGTCACCGACGCCAGCTCGAAGCGGTGACGGACGTCTCCGTGCTGGGCCAGAATTCCGGACGGCCCGACCACCGCGGCGGCGACCGTCGGGGCCGGCCAGTCTTCGATCGCGTCGAGAGCTGTCACGCACTGCAGCCTATTCGGCGGCACTCCAGGCCGCGCAGATCGCCGCCACGTGCCGCGCGTCGGTGCCGCAGCATCCGCCGAGCACCGTCACCGCAGGCAGGCGCTCCCGCAGACCGGCGTGCCGGGCGGCGAGGTCGGCCGGATCGCCCTCGTCGAGTTCGGTGGACTCGTCGAGTTCGGCGTGGCTCTTCGACGACGCGTTCGCACGCAGTCCGACGAGCCGCTGCAGCCATGCTCCGTCAACTTCGAGGGCGTCCGCGAAATGCGTCGGGTGCGCACAGTTCACCATGAAGTATGCTGCGCCTCCATCTGTTTCGGCGTCGACCTGCTCGATCGCCTCACGCAGAGGCTGTCCCGTCGGCAGCCGGCCATCGGTCTCCACCGTGAACGAGATCGCCGCGGGAATGCCCGCCGCGGCGGCGGCCCGCACGATACCGATGGCCTCTTCTGCGTTGGTCATCGTGATCGCCGTGACCTGATCGGCAGACGTCTTGGCGAAGGTGCTGATCTGGACAGCGTGATAGCGCTCGGCTTCATCGGCCGCCATCGCGTCCGACGGGTCGTAGCCGTCGCCGCGCGGACCCACACAGCCACTCACCACCGCGGTGAGGCCCTCGGCCGTCGCCGCCGCGCGGACCTCCTCGGCGAGGCTCACCGCGGCACGGTTGACCGCATCGAGTCGCTCCGGCGAGTAGCCGAGCTGAGTTGCCCAGTCCGGGTTGGCACGCCACGTCGGTGTCTCGATGACGAAGCCGGCGCCATGCCTGCGAGCGATGTCCAGATATCCGTCGTAGTAGCGACGCAGTCGGGCCCGGGTGTCCGGGTTGTCGAGCAGTGGGAACGCCGCGAAGGCCGGCAGGTCGATGCCGTCGTGGAAGACCAACTCGGTCTCCAGCCCGCCGTCCGTCACGAACAGCGCGTTGCCGGTCAGTTGAGGAAGCCGTTCTCGCCGGCCGGCTGCGGCGGTGTCAGTGGTCGTCATGGTCGTCTCCTGAAACAGAGGATCAATATGTGCTATTCACGCTATGCGCCCGCGCCTGTGATCCTCATCGGGGGATTCATGTGTTTTCCGACGCCGATGTGGTGCAAACGATGTATGGGGCCGACTCATATGGCGGGACGGCCAGCGTTGTCGACGACCTTGTTGGCGTACGCCCATGAGACGGCCGCAGTGCGCGACGAAACACCGAGCTTGCTGTAGATGTTCGCCAGATGACGGCCGACCGTCTTGTCGCTGATGAAGAGCCCTTCGGCCACCTGCCTGTTGGTTGCGCCGCTGGCGATCCGGGTCAGAATCTCGATCTCACGCCGAGTCAGGCCGCCGGGAAGCTGCGCCGACGCGGTATGACTCTGCAGACCCAGCTGGCTGTAGATACTTTGCGCCGTCGCTTCGTCTGCCGCCGCAATATCGTTGTCTCCCAGAGCTTTGTGCGTGGTCGCCATGCATTCGTACACCTCGGCAGTTTCGTACCGGCACTGCTGCGTTCGGTATTCCCGCAGCGCGGCCTGTAGCGATTCGAGCGCCGGGCCGTAATCGCCGCGCCGCACCAGGACTGCTCCGCGGGCGTGCGCTGCCCAGGCCTTGAAGCCGGGAGTGCCGAAAGTCTCTGCACCGCTTTCGAGTTCGCGGCACAGTTTCTCGGCATCATCGACGGCGCCGCGGTTCAACGCCACCTCGACCGCCGCGCGCAGCAAGCGCATCCGACCGACTCGATCCTGCCATGCCAAAGAGGCCTGCAGCGCGGTCCAGGCGGACTCGCTGTCGCCTTGGCTGTACTGCAACAGTGCCTCTCCGGGTTGGGGGTCGACGCCGAGTGACCGAGCCTGCGCGAACGCCGCAACCGCGCCGTCGACATCGCCACGCAGCCTGCGTATCTCGCCGAGTTCGTAGAAGCCCGCAGCGGCCGCGAATGTGTTGATGTCCGCCAGCTTCCGGCTCGCCAGAAACAACCGGTCTTCGATCAGCCTGTAGTCCTCAGTTGCGGTCAGCAGGTGCAGCCGATGCATCTCACATACCCCGCCGTACACCACGGTCGCAAAGTTCTCACACCACCGCTCCATCGACTGTGTCCACGCCCGCATGCGTGGAAGATCGGCCACGCGGTTGCAGTGGTACAGGACGAGGCAGTAGATATCCCCGGCCCATTCGATCGGCAGCTCGTCGGCCAAGACAGTCAACAAGGCCTCGTCGAGGAGGCTGAACGCATCGGCCATCCTCGCCTCACCGATCGCGGCGAGGGCCTCGACGACGGCACACAGGGACGCCATCGCAGAGCTGTCGAAGTGCTCGGACACGGCCCTCAGCGTGTCGACCTGCCGCTGAAGCGCAGCGGCGTCTCCGGCACATGTCGCGATGTAAGCGTCGAGGTAGGCGAGGTAACCGCTGGCGGGGTTTTCGGATGCGCCTTCAAGCAGGCGACGCGCCCGATTCATCCACCCCTGACCAACGTTGAGATCGCCGCGGGTAAGCCAGGCCAGCGCCACGTCGACGGCCTTCATCGCCGCTGCCGTGGGATCGCTTCGGGAAAGTTGCTTGAACACCTGCTCGGAGTACCGAAGCGACTCCTTGCACAGACCGAGGCGCCACGCGGCGGCCGCTAGCGCGTCGAGATCGTCGGTGCCGAGCGGGGCCGCCTGACTCGCCCGGACGAAGGCCTCGTAGCTGGTCTCCCAGTCCCGCCGAAGGTGCGCGCCGCGCGCCGACAACAACAGAGCGTTGTGTCCGTCGAGTTGCGTTTCCATCGTGATCGCAACGCTATGCCACCTCGCGGAGGGCATGGACTTTTTTGACAGCGCCGGTCCGAGATCCCCTCGGGCCTACCTTCGCGCGATGTAGTAGTTGTTGATCGGGTCCGACTCGATCTCGCGGACCTGTACATCGCCGAAGCCGGCGTCGGCGAGCATCGTCGTCGCCAGCTGCTTACCCCACGCTGTTCCGAGGCCGTCGCCGTCGAGCCCCAGCGACACGCTCATGCAGTGCATCGTCGAGACGGTGTAGATGTAAGGGGCGAAGGGCACGCCGACGTTGTCCTCGAGATTGCTCGACGCTTTGATGTCGACCATCAGGAAGACGCCCCCGGGTCGCAGTGCGCGGTAGATGTTCTCCAGCACGCGTGCCGGGTGGGCCTGGTCGTGTATTGCGTCGAATGCGGTGATGACGTCGTAAGCGTCGACCGCGTCGAACTGCGCGACATCCCGTGCGGTGAACGACGCATTGGTTAGGCCCGATCGGGCCGCCTCGGCACGGCCGACTCCCAGTCCCTCGTCGGAGAAGTCGATCCCGGTGAATCGGCTGGCCGGGAAGGCCTGCGCCATGACGTTGATGGCATGTCCACTGCCACAGCCGAAGTCGGCGACCTCCGCGCCCGCGGCCAGCCGCTCGGGAAGGCCGTCGGCCATCGGAAGGATCACGTCGACGAGCGCTGCGTCGAACACCTGCCCGCTCTCCTCGGCCATCAGCGTGTGGAAGCGCGGGTACTCGCTGTAGGAGAGCCCACCGCCGGAGCGGAAGCAGCCGATCACCTTCTGCTCCACCTCGGCGAGCAGCGGGATGAACTGAGCGACGCGCGCGAGGTTGTCCGGGCCCGCGGCACGGGTGAGCACCGCGGCACGCTGCCGCGGCAGCGCGTACGTCTGCGCGGTTGCGTCGTATTCGACGACCCGCGCCGCCACCACGCCGCCGAGCCACTCCCGCACATACCGTTCGTTGAGTCCGGCGGCGTCGGCGATCTGAGCGCTGCTCGCCGGCGGGAGTTCGGCCAGCGTGTCCCACAAGGAGGTTTGGTGTCCGATGGACAACAGGATGGCCAGACTCGCACTGTCGATGGCCCCGACGATCCGCTCGGCGAACTCTTCTGCGGTGTCGGCGTGCACGCCTTGGTCGATGGTTGTCATTGTCGTTATCCCTGGTCGGTCGGTAGTTCCTGCAATGCTGTCGTTACCACAACGGCCGTTGGCTCAATTGGGTTCGAACCAGTCCATCAAACTGCTCGCTGTCGTCCAAAGCTATGTCCGTCCGCATCGCCCGCACATCGGGCAAAAGATGTGTTTCACGTCAGCCCGCGTGGTGCGGACGCTGTAGAGGGTTTGGGTGGTGACCGAACCGATGGTCAGCGGGCCGTCGTGGGCCGGGAGCACTCCGCCGAGTGTGCATTGAGGACGCTATGTTGTCCCCATGAGTCAGACGGTGCGGGGTGTGATTGCGCGGAAGAAGGGCGAGCCGGTCGAGGTGGTGGAGGTGATCATCCCCGACCCGGGACCGGGTGAGGTGGTGGTCGACGTCATCGCCTGCGGGGTGTGCCATACCGACCTGACTTACCGCGAGGGCGGGATCAACGACGCGTTTCCCTTCCTACTCGGTCATGAGGCCGCAGGCACGGTCGAATCGGTCGGTGCGGGCGTGACCAACGTGGAGCCCGGCGATTTCGTCATCCTCAACTGGCGCGCGGTGTGCGGGCAGTGCCGGGCCTGCAAACGCGGCCGGCCGCACCTGTGCTTCGACACGTTCAACGCCGAACAGCCGATGACGTTGACCGATGGCACCGAACTGACCCCGGCACTGGGCATCGGCGCGTTCGCCGACAAGACGCTGGTGCACGAGGGACAGTGCACCAAGGTCGACCCGGCCGCCGATCCCGCTGTGGCCGGCCTGCTGGGGTGCGGGGTGATGGCCGGCATCGGCGCGGCGATCAACACCGGTGCGGTCAACCGTGACGACACCGTCGCGGTGATCGGCTGCGGCGGGGTAGGCGACGCCGCGATCGCCGGTGCCGCGCTGGTCGGAGCCAAGCGGATCATCGCCGTGGACACCGACAACAAGAAGCTGGACTGGGCCCGGGGTTTCGGCGCCACCCACACCATCAACGCGCGCGAGCTCGATCCGGTGGAGACGATTCAGGACCTCACGGACGGTTTCGGCGCCGACGTGGTGATCGATGCGGTGGGCCGTCCGGAAACCTGGAAGCAAGCGTTTTACGCGCGGGATCTCGCGGGAACCGTTGTGTTGGTGGGTGTCCCGACCCCGGACATGACGCTGGAGATGCCGATGATCGACTTCTTCTCCCGCGGCGGCTCGCTGAAGTCCTCGTGGTACGGCGACTGCCTACCCGAGCGCGACTTCCCGACGCTGATCAGCCTCTACCTTCAGGGCCGGTTGCCGCTGGAGAAGTTCGTCTCCGAGCGGATCGGCATCGACGGCGTCGAAGAGGCGTTCCACAAAATGCACGCGGGCGAAGTGCTGCGCTCGGTGGTGCAGCTGTGAGCGAACAGATTTCACGGGTCGTCACGCACGGCACCTTCGAACTCGACGGCGGCAGTTGGGAAGTCGATAACAACATCTGGCTCGTCGGTGACGACTCGGAGGTAGTCGTCTTCGACGCGGCCCACGACGCAGGCCCAATCGTCATGGCCGTCGGCGGACGGCACGTGGTCGCGGTGGTGTGTACCCACGGGCACAACGACCATGTCACCGTCGCCCCGGAACTGTCCGATGCGCTCGACGCTCCCGTGCTGATGCATCCGGCCGACGACGTGCTGTGGCGAATGACCCACCCCGACAGCGACTTCCGAACCGTCAACGACGGAGACACCCTGACCGTCGCCGGCATCGAACTGCGCGCCCTGCACACGCCCGGGCACTCACCGGGCTCGGTGTGCTGGCATGCGCCTGACCTGAGCGCGGTATTCAGCGGCGACACGCTGTTCCAGGGCGGTCCGGGAGCCACCGGGCGCTCCTACTCCGACTTCCCCACGATCTTGTCCTCGATCTCCGGCAGGCTCGGAAAGCTGCCCGGCGATACCGTCGTCTACACCGGACACGGTGACACCACCACCATCGGCGATGAGATCGTGAACTACGACGACTGGGTCGCCCGCGGCAGCTGAGCTGCCAATCGGGCAGGGCAGCTGAGCTGCCAATCGGGCAGGGCAGCTGAGCTGCCAATCGGGCAGGGCAGCTGAGCTGCCAATCGGGTGCCGCCACTAGTCCTCGAGGATGCGGCGCTTCTCCGCCGCGTACTCCTCCTCGGTCAGCGCCCCGGAATCCCTCAGCGCCGCCAGCTGCCTGATCTGCTCCAACCGCACACCCTGGTCCGTCGGCGTGTAACTGGCCACCGGCGCGGGCCCGGCACTCCATGTCGGCGGGTCGTCCGTCACCAACTCGTGCGGCTCGAGAGGTCGCGCTTTCTTCCTGATCCGCGCCGACCACGTCAACGAGGCGAACAGCGCGAGCAGTCCGAGGGCGAAGAGACCACCGAACAGCCTCAGCACCCAGCCACGAGAGCTGTCGCGCCCGAATGCCAGCTGTGGCTGGATGTACCCGTTGACGGATCCGTCGACCTGGACGTCGTAGTTGCCCTCTTGCGGAATCTGGACCGTCCAGATCCGCACATGCACATCGCTGTTGACCGACGTTGTCCCGCCGATGCTTTCGGTCACCTGCGGGCCCGGCACGCCGGCGGGTGGGGTGATGCCGAATCTCAGGTCCGGGATCGGAAATCCGCCTGTCGGCCTGCCGGTGGACATGGTGTGGAAATTGACGGTCACCTCACCCGCGGGCAGGTGCAGGTTGGTCGAGCCCGGGATCGTCACTTCGCCGTAGGCGTCGTACTCGTCGAGAACGAAGGCATTCAGGACGAGCGCGGCGACGAAACCCAGAATGGCCGCCACCAAGGTGATGACGGAAACCACGATCGCGATCCGCGACGCGAGCCTCATGGCGGAAGTCTGTCACGCCTCGGTCTGTACCGCCGCGCCAATCAGCCATGTCTCCAGGCCCACCCGCAGACTGTCGCCGAATCGCTGCCCCGGATCGGGAAGCCCGATCTCTGCTATCGCGGCGCGCACGGGCTCGGTGGGTACCGAGAACGGATACGCGCCCGCGGTCAGCGTAAGCGCACCCTCGGCGAAGAAGGCGGGGAAGTCCGGCGGCAGCCACGGCACATGACGGCCCACCAGTTGGGCCAGCGCTGCGATCCGCTGCATCGCCCGGGCCTTGAAGTCGCGGGCGAACTCATGCGAGATGTTGCGTTCCAGCACTGAGGCCATCGAGCCGAGGAGCTCACACAGCAGGGGGCGCGCCACGACAGAATCCGCGATCACCCTCGCAACCCGGATCTCGTTGGCGTACCCGGCCTTTCTGGTCCGTGGCCGACCCAGACGATCTTCGATATCGCCTAGCCACGCCCCGAACTCTTCGTCGAGCACCTCGAGAAAGATCGCCTCACGGCTGCCGAAGTACCGCAGCACATTCGACTTGGCCAGCCCGACACGGTCCGACAACTCCCGCAGGCTGATGTCGCCGACATTCTTCTCGGCGAGCATGTCGCGCGCGACGGCCATGATCGCTGTGCGCCGCGCCGCCATCTGCTCGGGCCTGCGGGCGCGCTGAAACGAGGTCATGGCGGCGCTCACAATATCAGACCGGTGGGCTCTTGTTATCAGACCGATGGCCCGTTACTGTTCGGTTGTCCCCCGCCGCGAAGGAGAAGTTCATGGTCCGTGAGCGTGAAGTGACGGTCCCCGATCAGTCCGGAAAACTGGCCGTCGTCACCGGCGCCAACTCCGGCCTCGGCCTCGGCATCGCTACCCGCCTGGCGGCTGCGGGCGCCGACGTCGTCATGGCGATCCGCAATCGCGCGAAGGGTGAGGCGGCGGTCGAGCAGATCCGCGCCACCGTGCCAGACGCGAAGCTGACCATCAAAGCGCTCGACTTGTCCTCGCTGGCCAGTGTCAAAGCGCTCGGCGAGGAACTCAATGCCGAGGCACGACCTATCGACCTCCTGATCAACAACGCGGGAATCATGCAGCCACCCGAACGCGAGGTCACCTCCGATGGTTTCGAGCTGCAGTTCGGTGGGAATCACCTGGGCCACTTCGCGCTCACGGGCCACCTTCTGCCGTTATTGCGCGCAGCCCGCGGCGCACGGGTGACATCGTTGAGCAGTTCCGCGGCGCGGTTGGGCGGCATCAACTTCGACGATCTGCAATGGGAGAAGCGGTACAACGCCACCGCGGCTTATGCACAGTCCAAGTCCGCGAACCTGATGTTCGCGATCGAGTTGGACCGCAGGAGCCGGCAAGCAGGCTGGGGCATCGTTTCGAACGCCGCGCATCCCGGTTTGTGCAAGACGAATCTGCAGCTGAGCGGCCCCTCTCATGGCAAAGCCAGCCCGACCCTGCTGGAGCGCTTCTACCGGCTCAGCCGGCAGGTCACACCGTTCATGTGGCAGGAGATCGACGAGGGCATTCTGCCCGCTCTGTACGGCGCGACCGCCCCTGGGGCGAAAGGCGGTGCGTTCTACGGACCTCGCGGATTCCTCGAGCTCGCAGGCGGCGGCGTCACCGATGCCAAAATCCTCGCGCGCGCCAGCAACGAGGCCGACGGCCGCAGGCTCTGGGAGATCTCCGAGCGGCTGACTTCGGTGACCTATCCCGGGTAAGGGGACTACCGTCGTGATTGACGATTAGTTGCCCGCACGTCTCGGAGGTCGCGATGCCTGAGTCAAGCATCGTCGTGCGACCTGAGCAGAAGGAGAGCGCGAACTACACGGCGAGCTCGCGCCTTCAGGCCGCGGGCTTGACGGGTGCGATGGCGATCTTCGAGGAGGCGGCATCGTTGGTGCCGCTGCCGAAGCCGCCGCAGCCGATCGTGATCGCCGACTACGGCGCGTCGACCGGCCACAACTCTCTGCTGCCCATCGGCGCGGCAGTTGCCGTGCTGCGCAAGCGGACCCGGAACGATCATTCGATCCTGGTCGTGCATACCGACATTCCGGACAATGACTTCACCGCGATGTTCCGGACGCTTGCCGACGATCCCGACAGCTATCTGCACAAGGACGCAGCGACATTCGCCTCCGCTGTCGGGCGCTCGTTCTACGAGCAGATCATGCCGTCGAGCAGCGTGAACCTGGGCTGGAGTTCTTGGTCGATTCAGTGGCTGAGCCGGGTTCCGTCGCCGATCCCCGATCACATCCAGGTCGCCTACAGCGCCGATGAGGATGTGCGCGCGGCGTACACCAGGCAGGCCGCGCACGACTGGCACGAGTTCGTCGCGTTCCGCGGGAGGGAGTTACGCCGCGGCGGCCGCCTGGTGGTGATGACGATGGCCGTCGACGACGACGGCGAGTTCGGCTACCGGTCGATGTTCGCCGCCCTGCTCGACACCCTCGACGAACTACGGGCCGCCGACCTCGTCACCGAGGACGAACTTCACCGAATGTGTGTCCCTGTGGTGGGGCGCAGGAAGGCGGACTTCTTCGCGCCTTTCGCACCGTCCGGCCGTTTCGAGCAGCTCCAGATCGATCACCTCGAGGTGTTCGACGCCGAGGACAGGTTCTGGTCCCAGTACCAAGTCGACAGCGATGAAAAGGCTTTCGGCGCGAAATGGGCGGCGTTCGTGCGGGCATCGATGTTCCCGACGCTCGCGACCGCGCTCGACGGCGGCCACGAGGACGACCGCGTCGCTCAGTTCTTCGATCGGCTGGAGGCGGGCGTCGCCGGGCGCCTGGCGGCTGCGCCCGAGCAGATGCAGATCCCGCTGGCGCATCTGGTGCTGATCAAGCGCCCGAGATCTCGCTAGCCTGCACGCATCGTCGTTGCACCACAACGGATTACGTCGCGTCAATCGGTAACCGAACCGATGCGACTGAACCTGGAATTCGACGTCGTCCTCGACGGTGACCGGCTCCTGGCATTCCCGAGCGGGCCAACTGCCACGCTCGGCGGTCCCGGGGCCTTAAGGCTGCATTTCGTAGGCGCCGTCGTAGGCCTTAACGCGTTCCCAGACCCGGGTGAAACGCTCGGCGTCGGGCACCGGCTTGCGGATCGCGCTCAACGCCCAGTCCTGCTGGGCGGCGGTCGCCGTCGGCTTACCGTGCAGTGCAACGGCATACGTGTTGAAGTCGCGGACCTGGAAGTCGAAGATCTGGTCGATGATGTCGGTGTCCAACCCGGTCGACGCGGCCTGCTCCAGAATCAGCTGCCCGTACACGATCAGCGAGAACAGGTGCCCGACGTTGAGCAGGAAGTCCAGATCCTTCTGTTGGTCGGCATCGGGCGCGGCGGTGACCAGCAACTCCCGGAACGCCTTGGCCTGGTCGTAGAACACTGCGACATTCGGGATGCTGGAATGTTTCTCGTAAACCGGCGTCCAGTCCGCGAACTGCACCTTGCCCGCACCGCGGGTCGGCCCCTGGTTCCAGAAGAACGTGTCGTCTGTAGCGTCGTTGCGCGTCGGAAGCTCGGGATACTCCTTCGGGTTGAGCATGTAGTTCGGCATGAACTTCAGTACCAGCCCGACATTCACGTGCACCGTGCCCTCCAGTCGCGGCAGGGTGCCGATGAGTTGTGAGACCTCGCGGAACATCGTGTTCTTCTCATAGCCTTTGGCGGCGATCACGTCGTGCAGTGCTCGCAGCACGGTCTCGCCCTCCATGGTGACCTTGGCCTTGGTCATCGGGTTGAAGAGCAGATAACGCCGGTCGTCGAGACTGGCGCCCCGGAAGTAGTCGACGGAGCGCTGGCTGAACAACTTCATCGCAATCAGACGGGAGTACGCATCGACGAAATTGGTTCGCACGTGGGTGAAGTCGGTGACCGGGTTGCCGTAAAGGATGCGGTTCTGCGCGTGGGTGATCGCTTCGTAGAAGGCATGCTCGGTCATGCCGATCGAGCAGGAGCACAGGTTGAACTTTCCGACGTTGACCGTATTCAGCGCCGCGGCAAAGGCTTCCACTCCGATATGCAGAATGTCTTCCTCCCGCACCGGATAGTTCTCCAGCCGGAATGTGCTCACGTAGATCTGCATGTGCACGACATTGTCGATCAGGTGGTAGTTCTCGTGCCGGCTGTCGGCGGCGAAGAATACGTATGCATCGCTGCCGTCGATGTCGCCGCGCCGCGCGAACACCGACACCATGCTGGCGACGTTGCCGTTGCCGATGTAGTACTTCTCCCCCGTCGCCCGGTACAGGATCCCGTCGGCGCGATCCTCTTCACTGGCGGGCGTCAACACCATGTCGGTGTTGTAGACGTCGGCGCCGTGCGCGCGTTCGGACAACCCGAAGGCCATCACTTCCCCGGCGTCGAGGTCGTCGGCCGCCTTCAGCTTGGCGTCCTTGTTCTCGCTCTGCCAGATGGGTCCGAGCCCGAGGATGGTGACCTGCTCGGTGTACCAGTACGTCAGTCCGTAGAACCCGAGGATCTCGGAGAGCGCGGCGTTGCGCGCGGCATCCCAGCGCTTGTCCTGGTTGCCCCCGGCGAATTCCGATGGCGTCAGGAACGTGGCGAACAGCTTCTCGCGCTTGACGAAGTCGACGAACTCGGCGGGCCACTGCGCGGTCAGGTCGTCGTCGAGAATGCGCTTCTTGCCCTGGCCCTCGAACCAGTCGATGGTCGCACGCAGTAAGCGGCGTGTCTCCGGGTCGAACTGCTGTGGGTCATAGGTGTTCGGGTCGAAGAGCAAGCCGTCGGTCGTTCGGCGGGCAAGAGCGGAGCGACCGGGGGATGAAGCCGTCATGGCGCACAGCCTAAAGCGTGTCGAACAGCTCGGTTGAGTGTTGGGCACCGCCCTGCTCGGGCGCTGTCGGTTCAGGCCGCTGGTGCGGCGTGAACGTCGGTTCCCGCGTCATCCGGGCTGGTTTCACCGGCACACGTAGGGTGCTGGTCAGCGCCGTCCCGTCGGCGGACATTGGTGGCCCGGCCTCCTGCTTGGGGTCCGGGGATCGGCGAGGGCCGTGGTGGGTGTGGCCCCAGCGGGCCAGGTTCGTCGCCGCGTTGGTGTCGCGGTCGACGCAATACCCACAACCGCAGGTGAACACCCGGTCAGCCAGCGTCATCTCGCTGTTGACCGCGCCGCATTGCGGGCACAGCCTGGTCGAGGGATACCAGCGGTCGGCTTCGATGGGCTGCCTCCGCCCACCGCGTGCAGCATCGCCCGCAGCGCATCCGCGAGCACCCCGTCGGCGCGGTGCGTCGAGCCATCGGCCGCCACGATGCCGACCGGGTCACCGACCCGGTCGACGAAGTCGGTGAGGATCAGGCCGCGCTCGTTGAGGTTGGGGTTCTCGCTCGGTACCCCGACTTCGGGAGGCCGATGCGGGTAGCGCGTCAGGACCGGGGTGCGCGACACCGCGGCCCGGCCCACGAGGACCGCGGCCAGGTTCGAGGCTCCTACCGACAGTCCTACCCCGTCAGACATCTCTCCCCGTCTCGCTCAGAACGCTATCCGCATATCAATCCGACTGGAGGAGGTGGCGTTACTCAGCGGATCGTCCCCGCGCCCGGAATCAGGGGCAGATCCAGCGCGGTGACCCATCCCGGGGAGAGGTCGTTGACGGCGGGCACCGCATTGAGCGCGCGCAGACCGGTCGAGAGGCAGCCGGCGGCGGCCGCGTCGCGACCGGAACCGTCGGTGAATCGGAACGCGGTCTCCTGAAAGATGCTCGGCGTGCCCTCGATGTCGACGCGGTAGACGTCGTTCTGGTCGCCCCTCGGCCAGTCGGGTGCGGCGTCGTCGCCGATCCGGTTGACGTGTTCGAGCTGGATGCGCGTTTCGCCCTGGTACACGCCGTTGATGGTGAACCGCACGGCCGCCACGTTGCCCGGTGCGATGACGCCCTTGGCCGACTTACGCTCGGTGGGCGTCACCCACTTGTCCCACGTGGTCGTGATCTCGTCGAGCATGATGCCCGCCGCGTGCGCGATCATGGGAACCGTTGCACCCCAAGCGAATACCAGGATATCCGGGTTCTCCAGCAGCGGTCGGTACTCAGGCGGCTTCCCGATGCCCATCTCGAACTCGTAGTCGCCCTCGTAGTTCGTGTAGTCCAGCAGCTCGGATGCCCGCACCTTGCGGACCTCCGAACACAAGCCCATCAGCGTCATCGGAAACAGGTCGTTGGCGAACCCGGGGTCGATGCCGGTGGTGAAGCACGATGACTCGCCCAACTCGCACGCCTCGGTGATGGGCTCGATCCAGTTCGGCGGATTGAGGTGCATCGTCGGCCATACCCACGGCGTCATGGCCGTCGAACAGACGTCGATGCCCGCGCGCAGGAACCGGGTAATCAGCGCGATGTTGTCGTCGGCCTGCGCGGCGGTAGGCCCATAGTGCACCAACGCGTCCGGTTTGAGCGCGATCAGTGCTTCGACGTCGTCGGTGGCCGTCAAGCCGAGCTTCTCACCGAGGCTGCAGACCTCACCGACATCGCGGCCCACCTTGTCGGGATTGCTCACCCCGACCCCGACCAACTCGAACAACGGGTGCTTGATGATCTCGGCGATGACCATCCGTCCCACGAATCCCGTGCCCCAGATGACAATTCGTTTCTTACCGGAGTCTCTCGTCACGCCTCACCCGCTATCGTCCATTCGGTCCCGGTCTTCACCATAGGCGGGCTCGTCGCCCGGTCTGGTCAGTCGCCGGATCTCTTCGAGAAGTTCCTCGATGTGCGCTACAGTTGCGGCCTCGTGGGCCTTGTCTTCCTCGCTGACTCGCTCAACGATCCAGGACGCCAGCGTCGCCGTGACGAGACCCAACAACGTGATGCCGCCGATCATCAGGGCCACCGCGACCAACCGCCCCCTAACGGTGACGATTTCCAGATCGCCGTAGCCGACGGTCGTCACGGTGGTCATCGCCCACCACAATGCGTCGCCGAGCGAATTGATATCTGACCCTGGATGGCCGCGTTCGGCCTCGAGGACCGCCAACGACCCCGCATAGACGATCACGACCGCACCACAGATGGTGTATAGGATGACCCGGCCGCGGATCGTGTGGCCGATCGCCTGCTCCAGTGTCTTGACGATTACGACGACGCTCAGCAAGCGCAGCGGACGCAGGAACGGGAGCAGGATGACCGGCAGCTCCCAGAGGTGCCCCAGGAACCATTTGCCACGCGGTTGGGCTAACCATAGCCGCGCGAGGTAGTCAACGACGAATACACCATAAACAGCGATCAGCGCGTCCTCGATGGCTTCGGCGGCGCCGCCTCGCAGATGGGCTAGAACTCGCACGGAGTAGAGCGCGAGAAAGGTGAGGGCGACGCCTGCGAGCGGCCAATTGGTCCTTCTCTCGTAGCGCTCGAGTCGTGTTTCGGTCATTAAGCTGTGACCCTAACCCGGCCTCGCTGTGATGCCCGTCAGTAAGGGAATGTTTGCCCTCTCAATTGGCTTTACTAGCAGCATGACAAACCTGAAAGAACGGCGCGCGTTGGTGACCGGAGGATCCCGCGGAATCGGGGCCGAGATCGTACGGCGATTGGCCGCCGACGGCGCGGCCGTCGCGTTTACCTACGGCGCGTCGGCGGCCGACGCCGAGAAGCTCGTGGCCGAGGTCGCGGCCAACGGCGGCACGGCGGTCGCGATTCAGGCCGACAGCGCCGACCCCGAGAAGGTCGCGGAATCCGTCGACGAAGCCGCGTCGGCGCTGGGCGGGTTGGACATTCTCGTGAACAACGCAGGCGTGGCCTACATCGCCGACGCCGAGTCGTTCCCGCTGGAGCAGTTCGAACGGCTGGTGGCGATCAACGTGCGCGGCGTGTTCATCGCCTCCCAACGCGCGCTCGCCCACCTCGGCGAGGGCGGCCGCATCATCAACATCGGCAGCATCAACGCCGACCGCGTGCCCGGGCCGGGACTTTCCGTCTACGCCATGACCAAAGGTGCCGTCGCCGGGTTCACCCGGGGACTGGCACGTGAACTCGGGCCGCGCGGCATCACCGTCAACAATGTTCAGCCGGGTCCCATCGCTACCGACATGAACCCCGAAGAGGGTGAATTCGCCGACGCCGCAAGGCAGGTCATGGCGGGTGGGCGGTACGGTCACCCACGCGACATCGCCGGAGTGGTCAGCTATCTGGCGGGCCCGGACACCGGATACATCACGGGCGCACACTGGGACGTGGACGGCGGCTTCACCGTCTAATTGTCAGAGATTGATGGGGTCCGACGGCTCGGCCGTCTTCGTGGTGTCTCTTATCGCAGCTTTGAATTGCATCGCCCGGTATGGCCAACCGTCGGTGGTGTTCCATTGTGAAACCACCAGTCCGGCGCCGCCTTCGATATCGAAGCGGGACCCGGGCAGTACGTAACCGCCGTACAGCTGCGCGACCTGGTTCTCCAGGTGGTTCTCGGCGTGCCATGCGGAGCCGGCCACCGGTGTCTGGAGTGGCGTCGTGTGCATGTTGGCGACGGGCGAGGAGACCACGCGGTAGCCCAGCGCGTATTTGGATGCGACGAATCCGCCCAGAATCCACTTACCTTGAGCCATACGGCGAAACGTGAGTTCTCCCCACCTTTCGCCTGCCGGAGTAATCGGCGTGGCGGTGGCGCCCCAGCTCCAGCTGCGGTCATTGAATCCCCAACTCACATATCCCGACCGATGCCCGATGTTCTCGGGCCGCACGCGCATCAGGATGATGCCCTTGTCCCGCTGAAATCCCGTCGCCACCACGTAAACCCAGCCGTCGTCGGGGTCGTAATCCCACGACCAACACTGGGCGTGGCCGCCGTGCAGGGCGGCCGGGAACTTGGCGTCGCGGCCCATGTGTTCCCAGGAGATTCCGCTGTCGTCGGAGCGCCAGATCTCGGTCCAGACGACGTTGCCGAAGCCGCGATTGACGATGGCGTGCAGGTAGATCGATTCGTCGACGCACAGCAGATCGGACGGGATCACCGTGCTGATACCGCTGCGGGTCCAGCCGGTGGACGCGTCGTCGTGGATGTAGTGCCACAGCTGATGGGCGTAGTCCGCGTCCTCGCCGCCGGCACGTTCGTAAACGATCTCGTGGTCGGCGTCCCCGGTACCGATCAATACGACAGGCGACCGCCAGTCACCTCGGCCCACCTCATGACCGGAGAAGGTGTCGCCGAAGACGGACACCAGCTTGCCGTTGGGCGCCATGACGGAAGCCCCGAGATCGGTGCAGGTGACGCCCCAGCGCTCCGTCAGGCCGGGACCGGTCAGGTCGACGACCTTGCCGTCGAGCAGTGGCACTGGCGCGCGCCTGCGAGGGGCCAGACCGCGGCCAGCGCCCCGGCCGACCGACGGCTCGCCAGGCAAGTCAGAAGCAGCGGCGCAGGCCGCCAGGCTCGCATTGCAACGGGTACTGGGTGACGGGGATCGACAGCGGCTGCTTGAACGACATGGTGAGCGGGACAACGACCATCCCGGCTTGGTCGTTGCACTCACCGCCGTGCAGGACCTTCATCTGGCCAGTCCAGTTGTACGAGTCGAATCGGTAGACCGTCTGTTGAGGTGCCTTGCTGCCGTCGGGACAGGTACGACCTTCGGAATCGTCATAGACGAATTGCCACTGACCGTCGACCATGTTCGCCTCGCGGCCAGCCAGACTGGCCGGCGTCACCTTCAGCGTGCACGCGACCGGCAGCAACAGCGGTTCACGCAGGTCGCCGACGGTCGGTACGCAGATCGGGAAGATCTCCCAGGTGGTCGCCGCCTGCCCATCGATGTTGACGTTATACACGCCCTCGGGCACACCCGGTGCCTTGACGTTGCCTTGCGCATGAGCGGGTCCAGCGAGTCCGAGGACAGCGACCACGCCGAGAAGGGCCATACCAACTTCCCGGATGAACCTCACGATGTGCACCCCTCACCTGGCAGACGTTGAACCTCGTCGAGTATCCCAGTGTGCAGCCAGGCCCGTCAGCCCTTTGACCCGCCCGGCGTTTCAAGCACCGCAGCCAGCGGGTAGAGGCTTTCGGGGTGATGGCGATGAGACGACTGGTGGCGCTGGTCGCTGTCGTCGCCCTTTTATCGGGTCTGACCGCGTGTTCAACCGGCGAGCGGGTCGACCTCGGCGGTGAGTCGTCGGGCAATCTGATCGCCGCGATCGCCGGTGAACCGGACCAACTCGACCCGCACAAGACCAGCGCGTATTTCTCCTTCGAGGTCCTCGAGAACGTCTTCGACACGCTGGTCGAACCCGACGCCAAACTCGAGATGCGGCCCGCGTTGGCCGAGTCATGGGACGTCAGTGGAGACCAGCGCACGTGGACGTTCCATCTGCGCCGCGGCGTCACCTTTCACGACGGCAGCCCGTTCACCGCCGACGATGTCGTGTACTCGTATCGGCGGATCATCGACCAGCAGTTGGCCAATGTCGACAAGTTCAGCGCCGTCAGCGACGTCGCCGCACCCGATCCCGCCACCGTCGTCATCCGGGTGAAGCAGCCGACACCGAATCTGCTGACGAACCTCGGTGGCTTCAAGGGCATGGCGATCGTGTCGCGCCGCAACGTCGAGAGCGGTCAGATCGCCACCCATCCGATCGGCACGGGACCGTTCGCGTTCAGCGGCCAGAAAAGTGGAGACTCGATCACGCTCAGGGCCAATCCGTCGTACTGGGGTGGCCCACCGAAGGTTTCGGGCGTCACGTTCCGGTTCATCTCCGAACCGACGACGGCGCTGTCGGCGTTGCAGGCGGGCGAGATCGACTGGACCGACTCGATACCGCCGCAGCGCGTCGCGCAGTTGAAGAACGACGACTCGATCACCCTGGCGGTCACCGCGAGCAACGACTACTGGTATCTCGCGCTCAACGAGGCGCGTAAGCCCTGGAACGACGTGCGGGTGCGTCAAGCCGTCGCGTACGGCATCGACCGGGAAGCGATCGTGGCGGCCACGAGTTACGGCACCGCCGCGGCGAATCAGCTTGCGATACCGCAGGGCAACCCCTGGTACACCGAATACCACCGCTACGGCTACGACGTCGAGAAGGCCAAGAACCTGTTGGACGAGGCCGGGGTCAGTGGCGCCGATCTCGACATGTTGGTCACCAGCGAGTATCCGGAGACGGTGACGGCCGCGCAGGTCATCGCGGACAACCTTGCGCCGCTTGGCATCACGGTGAACATCCACACGGTCGATTTCGCCACGTGGCTGGACGAGCAGAACACGGGCAACTTCGACATGCTCATGATGGGCTGGCTCGGCAACATCGACCCCGATGACTTCTACTACGCGCAGCACCACACCAACGGCACGAGCAATGCGCAGAAGTTCTCGAATCCGGACGTCGACAGACTCCTCGATGGCGGACGGGTCGAGACGAATCGCGCAGCGCGCGCCGACCTTTACAACCGGGCGGCCACGATCATCGCCGACGAGGTGAGCTACATCTATCTCTACAACCCGTCGGTGATCCAGGCGTGGACCACCGGCCTGACCGGCTTCGAGTCGCGTCGCGACGGTGCGATCCGATTCCGCGATACCAGCCTCACGCAAGGCCGAACACAGTGACGCGTTTGGTGACTCATCCGATCGCGCGCTTCCTGGCGCGCAGACTGCTGTACTCGGCGGTGGTGCTGCTCGGCGTGCTGGTGGTGGTGTTCGCCCTCGTGCATCTCGTGCCGGGGGACCCTGTGCGCATCGCGTTGGGCACGCGCTACACCCCGCAGGCGTACGACGCGCTGAGGTCGGCGAGCGGGCTCGACAAGCCGATCGTCGAACAGTTCTTCAGCTACATCGGCTCGGCGTTGACCGGAAACCTGGGTGTCAGCTTCCGCAACGGCGATCCGGTGACGGTAATACTGCTCGAGCGACTCCCCGCGACGGTGTCACTGGCGATGGCGGGGATCGTCATTGCGCTGCTGATCGCTCTTCCCGCCGGTATCTGGTCCGCGCTGCACGAGGGCCGCGTGAGCGATGCGATCATCCGGGTGGCCAGCCAGTTCGGGGTGTCGGTGCCCGACTTCTGGATGGGCATACTGCTCATCGCCCTGTTCGCGTCGACGCTCGGCTGGCTTCCAACGTCGGGATATCAACCGCTGCTTGAGAACCCGACGGGCTGGCTGCGACACATCGTGCTGCCGGCGTTGACGGTGGGCCTCGTCGCGGCGGCCATCATGACGCGTTATGTGCGTTCGGCGGTGCTGGAGGTCGCCTCGATGGGCTACGTGCGCACGGCCCGGTCCAAAGGCCTGGCGCCGCATGTCGTCACCCTGCGGCACACGGTGCGTAACGCACTCATTCCGGTGCTGACCATCACCGGCATCCAGCTCGCGACGATCCTCGGCGGTGTCATCGTCGTGGAGGTGGTGTTCGCTTGGCCGGGTCTGGGGCGCCTTGTCTACAACGCCGTCGCGGCCAGGGACTATCCGGTCATTCAGGGCGCCGTCCTGCTCATCGCTGCGCTGTTCCTGCTCATCAACCTGATCGTGGACGTGCTCTACGCCGTGGTCGACCCGAGGATCCGGCTGTCGTGACGACCGCGGCAGATACAAGCACGCGGGTGTCGTCGTGGCGGCTGCTGCTGGGGAATCCCGTGACCGTCGTCAGCGCTTCGGTGCTCGTCGTCATCGCAGTGGCCGCGCTGACCGCGAATTGGATTGCGCCATACGGTGTGAACGACGTCGATGTGCCCAACGCGCTGCAGCCACCGAGCGGTGCGCACTGGTTCGGCACCGACGAGTTGGGCCGCGACGTCTTCTCCCGCGTGCTCGTCGCGACGCAGGCGTCGATGCGCGTTGCGGTCGTCAGTGTGGCGTTCGCGGTCGTCGTCGGTGTGACGATCGGCATTGTCTCCGGTTATCGGGGCGGTTGGCTGGACACGGTGTTCATGCGTGTCGTCGACGTCATGTTCGCGTTCCCCGTGCTGCTGCTCGCGCTGGCGGTGGTGGCCGTCCTCGGCCCCGGCGTGACCACCACGATCCTCGCCATCGGCATTGTGTATACACCGATATTCGCCCGTGTCGCGCGCGCGAGCACGCTGAGTGTGCGTGTCGAACCGTACGTTTCGGTGTCACGCAGCATGGGCACGGGTCACCTGTACATCCTGAGTCGGCACATCCTGCCGAACATCGCGGGACCGCTGGTCGTGCAGACCTCGCTTTCGCTCGCGTTCGCGATCCTGTCCGAGGCGGCGCTCTCGTTCCTCGGCCTCGGCATCCAGCCACCCCAGCCGTCGCTGGGACGCATGATCTTCGACTCCCAAGGCTTCGTGACGATGGCGTGGTGGATGGCCGTGTTCCCCGGCGCCGCGATCTTCGTCGCGGTGCTGGCGTTCAACCTCCTGGGCGACGGCCTTCGCGACGTTCTGGATCCCAAGCAGCGCACGATGATCGAGGCTCGGAGAAAACAATGAGCGGGCCGACTCTGAGCGTTCGCCATCTGCGGGTAGGCATCGGCAGGCGCGAGATCGTGCACGGCGTCTCGTTCGACGTGCAACCGGAACAGACGCTGGGCATCGTCGGCGAGTCGGGATCCGGCAAGTCGATGACGGTCCTCGCGGCGACGGGTCTGCTCGATGCCCCGGGCGCCACCGTCAGCGGCCAGAGCTCACTTGCGGGGCCGTCCGGCGACACCCAACTCATCGGCGCCTCCGACCGCCTGCTGCGGAGCGTTCACGGGGGTCGGATCGGCTTCGTGTTCCAGGATCCGGGGACGTCGCTCAATCCCCTGCTGACCCTTGCGCGCCAGATCACCGAATCCCTTGAGGCGCATCGTCGTCTGACCCGGCAGCAGGCACGAAGCCGTGCGCTCGAGTTGCTGGAGGCGGTGGGACTGCCCGACCCCGAGTTACGTCTGCATTCGTACCCACACCAGTTGTCGGGCGGCCAGAAGCAACGCGTGATGATCGCAATCGCGTTGGCATGTGACCCGGAACTGTTGATCGCCGACGAACCGACCACGTCGCTCGACGTCACAACGCAGGCACAGATCATCGAGCTGGTGCGAAACCTGCAGCGCGACTTCGGCACTGCGGTGGTCTGGATCAGCCACGACCTCGGCGTCATCGGTCAGGTCGCCGACGACGTCACCGTCCTGCAGAACGGCCAGGCCGTGGAACAGGCGCCGATCACCGACGTGTTCGATCACCCGCAACATCCCTACACGCGCGAACTCCTGCAGGCGCGTCCGCTCGTCGGCGGTTCCGGTCCCCCGCCGGCCCCCGACGAGGCCGAAACCCTGCTGGAGGTGGACGAACTGGATGTGCGGTTCGACGTGACGACACCGGTCGGCAAGTCGGTCATTCACGCCGTCAAGAATCTGTCGTTTCAGATCCGACGCGGCAGCACGCTCGGCCTCGTCGGAGAGTCGGGTTCTGGCAAGTCGACGGTGGCCGCTGCGCTGACCGGACTGGTCAAACCCGACGCAGGCACCGCCAGGTTGGGACATGCCGACCTGATCGGCGTCCGCGGTTCCGCCGAGAAGGCACTGCGCAGGCGGATCAGTCTGGTGTTCCAGGATCCGTTCTCCTCGCTCAATCCCCGCGCCCGGGTGGGCACAGCGATCGATGAGCCGCTGCGGGTGCACGGCCTCAAACGGGGCAGGCGCGAGCGCCGGGCGCGGGTCGGGGAGTTGCTCGAACTCGTCGGACTGCCAACGTCGTTCGCGTCGCGGTATCCCCACGAGTTGTCCGGCGGTGAGCGTCAGCGGGTGAGCATCGCCCGCGCACTGGCAGGAGAGCCCGAGCTTCTGATCCTCGACGAAGCCACAGCGTCGCTGGATGTTTCGGTGCAGGCGCGCGTTCTCGATCTGCTCGCGAGACTGCAACGTGACATGGATCTGACGTACCTGTTCATTTCCCATGACCTCGCCGTCGTGCAGCAGATGAGCCACGACATCCTGGTCATGCGTGCCGGCGAAGCAGTCGAATACCGGCCCGCGGCGGATCTGTTCGCGGCACCGCAGGACGAGTACACCCGCGCGCTGCTGGCCGCCGTCCCGCCGGAGCGACCTCGGGTCTCGACGTAGGCCACCCCGCCGCGTTTTCCGTGAGAGTTACGTTTTGCAGAGGATTACTCGCAGTTTCTCTGCAAAACGTCACTTTCGTGAGATATCGGCTGCCGCTTGGCAAGGCGCAAACTGCAGCGTTGCTGTGAGAAAGTCGTTCCATGACTCAGCTCAGTGGCAAGGTCGCATTGATCACGGGGGCATCGTCGGGATTGGGCGCCGTCGTCGCGCAACTCTTCGCGGAGCGGGGCGCCTCGGTCTTCGGAATCGCGCGCCAGGCCGATCTGATGGCAACGGTGTTCGAGACGGTGCCCGGCGGCAGGTATGCGTCGGTGGACATCACCTCAGCGGACGCCTGCCGCGAAGCCGTCGCCCAGTGCGTTGACGTGTTCGGGCGACTCGACGTACTGGTGAACGTCGCGGGTTTCCATCAGATGCGCCATACGACGTCGATGACCGACGACGAGTGGGAACGCGATCTGGCAGTGAACCTCACCGGACCGTTCTATCTCTGCCGCGCCGCACTGCCGCACTTGCTGGAGAGCGCCGGCAACATCGTCAACGTCACGTCCATCGCGGGTGTGGAAGGCGAGGTCTACTCGGCCGGCTACTGCGCGGCCAAACACGGACTGGTCGGGCTGACCCGCGCGTTGGCGATCGAGTACACCAAGGAGAAGGTCCGCGTGAACGCCATCTGCCCGGGCGGGATGCCCACCCCGCAGGCGACGGAGTTCACCGCGCCCGAGAACGCCGACTGGGACCTGATCATGCGCATCGCATCGCCGCGCGGGTTCATGGAGACGGTCGACGTCGCCAAGGCGATCGCGTTCCTCGCCAGCGACGACGCCGCCGCGATCCACGGTGCGGTGTATCGCGTCGACAACGGTAAGGGCGCCGGCTGACCCGGCGCCCTTACCGCTGCGGACTCAGTGCTCCAGTTTCCTACGACGGCCGAGGAACCACGCCAACCCGATGGCGCCGAAGCCCAGCGTGCCGATCACGCCGGCCGACACCATCAGGAAGATGTCCTTGCCGGACATCCCGCCGGTCGGGGCCGAGTCGGACGCCAACCTCAGCTGGTAGTCACCGGGCAGCGGACCCTCCTGCGGGGCTTCAAGACCCGGGAACTGCTGCGTCCGGTGCACCTCGAATGTCCGCTCACCGCCGGCCTCGGACCACACACCCCAAGCGGGGGTGACGCCGTCGAGTAGGACCTTGCGCTCGCCGAACTGGGCGTCGTCACCGACGTCGACGATGCGGTTGACCCGGAACGGCTCGTACCGTGCGTTCGAGTAGTTCACATACACAGGCACATTGTCGTACCGCATCACCGGCGGCGGAGGCGGCGGCGGAGCCATCCCGACGCCCGGGTAGTAGCCGCCACCGAAGAAGCTGCCCACCGCGATGTCGTGCAGGGCCTGAACGGTGCCGATCGCCGCGGCGACCGGGGACAGGAGGGCAGCGGTGAAGTTGTACGCCGCGTACCGGGCGGCCTCGAAAACCATCCTGCCCAGCGGCGGAACGACCATGATCCGCGGTGTCATCTCGTACATGTAGACGATGCGCACCGGATCCCGGTACGGGTTGAGGATGATCGGCCGGTAGTACTCGTCGTACTGGACCCAGTCGGCACGCCACTGCTTCACCGGGCTGACCAGCTCAACAGGCGGATCCACATCGAAATTCGTCTTCGCGGTCGCGCCGATCTCCAGACCCGGGATCTTCAGGCTGTTCTCGATCGAGGTCGAGAACGCTGCGACGTCCTGCTCGGGCGCCGCGGCAGGCAGCGGCACGTCGACCGGCGTTGCCTTGCTGGCCAGTTCGACATCCTCCGCAGGAGCCTCCAGAGTCTGGGGCTCGACGGTCTTGATCTGCGCGGCGGCGTCAGTGATCGACACCGTCGGGGTATCGGACTCGCCGCTCTTCTTGGACGTCTCGGTGCCGCTCGACCCGCTGGTCGACGTCTCGGCGCTGCTCGACGACGTCTCAGTGCCGCTGGTCTCCGACCCCGGAACGAGTGCCCCCGAGGGCGCCGTGGAGGTGGCCGATGACTCCGCCGACTCGCTCGCCGTCTTGGACGTCGAGGTGGACGCGGGCGTCGAGGCCGCCGTGCTCGGTGCGGTCGACGTGACCGGGGACTGCTCGGCTGTCGTCGCCTCCGCGGTACTGGGCTCGGCCGGCTCGACACTGGTCACCGGAGGAGCGACAGCGGTCGACGGCGATTCCACCGGGGCCTGGGTCTGCGGTGCCGGGGCCTGGTTCTGCGGCGCCTGCTGCGTGGCCGGTGCCTGCGGGATTTGCGGAGCAACCGCCGTCGGCACCTCGACCGGCGCCTGCGGGGCCACCACTTCGGGTTCCGGTGCTGTTACCTCGGGCGCCGGAGCAACCACGGTAGTAGTCGCGCCGGAGTCACCGCCGGGCTGGGCGAATGCAGGGGCGATTCCCCCGGTCAGTGCCGTCAAGGAGATGACGACACCTGATGCCAACACGGCGACGACGCCGCGCTTCGAGCAAAGTTCGAGTGGTCTTTCCACGCTAATCGACTCCTTCGGGTGTAGCTGCGGTCCCCCTTCCGTCGCCAAACACGCCTTCGCCCGACGCATGCCTGGTAACAGAAACGGTCGCCCGCTCTGGTCTCAGAGGATTCATCGCTGGTTCGGCCTAGGTGTTACATAGGTCCGAGGAGGATTTCATGTGGATTCGCGGCACTCGCGCGACGTGGGCTTTGGCGGCCGCTCTGACGCTTATCTCGTGCGGTTCCGACGGCCAGACCGCGGCGCCGACGTCGGTCGATGACACATCGATGACGACGGCGCAGGCATCCGGCCCGACCACCAGTCCGCCGCCACCCGCAGTGGTGGAATCACGGGCCAAGAACTGGTTCGACCTCGACGTCGGGGATTGCCTCGTCGACCTCCCGCAGGTCGACATCGGTCAGGTGACCGTCGGAATCGTCGACTGCATGAGTCCGCACGCCGCAGAGGTCTTCCTTCGCGCTCCGGTGGAAGTAAACGCAGCGATCGCCGATGTTGCCGATCGGCAATGCGCCGCCGGCGTCGCCGAGTACACCGGTCGCCCGGACGGCGAGGCCTTCACCGTGACGTATCTCATCGACTCGAATCAGGATCGGACATCCGCCAACCCGTTGCCGAGCACCGTCATCTGTCTGCTTCAGGCCGGCGACGGCCGACAACTCACCGAGTCGGCGCGCCGACCCTAGGACTTGCGGCGGCGCGACGCACCGATGGCCAGGGCGATGCCGACCAGCGCGATGATCGGCCCGAGGACGGACCAGGTGGTGGTGTTGGTCATCGGACTGTCGCTCACGATGACCCCGAAACCCTGCAAGGGTGAACACGATGCCGAACAGCGCGACGAGCAGGCCCAGCACGATCATGGCGATGCGCATGGCTTCACATTAGGCCTCGCCGAAGGCAACGCACGAGACCGTCTGAGGACCTACCGTTTGACGATGATCTACTCCTCGCTCGTGCGTAAGGCGGCGCTGACCGGATGGCAGCGGTTGTCCGATCACCGCGTCGACGACCTGCCCCTCGCCGACGACGTTCATTTCGTCTTTCTCGGCGATCACGCGCTCGCAGCGGACCTCCACGGCGCCGACGCGTTACGCGGGTGGCTGCGTGAGCTGTTCGTGCGGTTCCCGCGTCTGCGTTTCGAACCGCGAGGACATGATCGTGGAGGGCGGGCCGTGGTCCACCCGGCTGGCGACCCGGTACAACGCGACGCAGGATGGCGAGTTGGTGTATCGCGCCGTGCAATTCGCCCACATCGTGTGGGGCAAGCTCGCCGAAGAGACCATCCAGCCGGACACGCAAATGGTCGCCGCCGCACTCGCCCGAGGCGAGGTACGCGAAGAACGTCGATAGCCGTCGATCAGCGACGACGCTCGAAGTGCCTATCTGCCGTCGGACACGGCGCGGCGCTGCAGAAAGGTCGTCGACCACCTTGGCCAAACCCGCGAACCCGGAAGCGGCCGCCATCTGCTCACCGATACGTTGACTCGCTTGGCGGTAGCGGGGCTCTGTCGAGCACCGCAAGTATGGCTGTGCGCAGCGCTGTCGCACTGGGCCGCTCGCTTCGGATTCGGCGACCGACGCCGGACCACGCGACGCGAGCACCGACCTCGGGTTTGTCCTCTTTGCCGCCGGTGGCGACGATCGGCACGCCGAAGCGCAACGCGTATTGCACGCCGCCGTATCCACCGTTGGTGACGAACACCGAAGTGCGCGGCAGCAATTCGTCGTATGGGAGGAATGCGGCCGCGCGCGCGTTGGCCGGTAGCGGTGGCAGAGTGTCGATTGGACGACCGCCGGTGCTGACTACGACCAGGACATCCTGATCGGCCAGCGCCTCGAGTGCCGGCGCGATGAGTTGCCGGTAATCGACGTTGGCCACCGTGCCCTGCGTGAGGTGCACGACGGGCCGCGTCCCGTCGAGATCGGCCCACCAGTCCGGAAGCGGGGCCTCCGAACCGGTGGCACTCAGCGGCCCAACGAAAGTGAAGCGTCGCAGGCGCATCGGAGCGGGGGTACTCGAAGGCCGGGACGGTGAACTGCACGACGGCATCGGCTTGACTGAGCCAGTCGATCAGGGAGCACGCGAGTTCGCGGTCATGCACCTGGCGGTAGAACTCGTCGACGACGCGGTCTGCGTTGGCGAGGACTACGTCGGTTGACTGGCGGCCAGCGCGGCGTTGCGTGGCCTGTTGAACCAGCGTGCCGGCGGTAAGTCCATGCCGAACGGCGCAGTGTCGCGACTAGGCAGGGGAAGTGGAAGCACGCCGCATACGACGACCGGTGGACGCTCGCGCGCGGAGTGTCCGGTGAGTATCGTGCCGCCGGTGAACGCGGGGTCGGTGAGCACGGCATCCGCTGGTTGGGCGGCCAACGCCGCCATGACGGTGTCGTATTGTTCCTTCGCGGGGCGGGCGAAGATGTGCTCCATGTCGTGCGCAATCGCCTTGGTGCCCTTCAGTTTGGCGCGCTCGGGAAACTGCCGGAACGCGGTGTCGTCGAAGTCCGCGTCGTGTGGCAGGGCAATGTGTGTGGCGCCGGTGGCTGAAACCCGTTCGGCGAACTGGTCGCCCGTGATGAAGCGCACGTCGTCGCCGCGCTGAACGAAACTCCGCGCAACCGATAACAGCGGTGTGACGTGGCCGTGCACCGGGATACTGGCCATGACGATGGAAGACATCGACTCCCCCTGAATCGCACTTCGCTAAGTTATGTTAGTATTCATTACTGTGCCACCGGAGTCAATAGCTCAGAACGGTTCACGTGACGCACGGACGTACCGGTCCGAGTTGCGTCAGGAACAGGCCGAACAGACACGGTCACGCGTGATCTCTGCTGCAGGGCAATTGTTCGCCGAACACGGCTACGCGCGGACGACACTGAATAAGATCGCCGAAGCCGCAGGCGTGTCCCCCGAAACCGTTCAGGGTCACGGACCCAAGGCGGCGCTGTTGATCGCCGCGATCGAGTACGCGGCGGTCGGGGTGGTCGGCGAGAAGAACATTCTCAACCTCGAGGTGGGCAGGCGATTTCTCGGGATCGAGGATCCGGTCGAGGCAATCGACTACCTCGTCGAGATGCAGTTGGAGATTCATCAGCGAACGGCAGGCCTCGCACCGGCGCTGACCGGCGGCGCCAACGCCGATCCCGAACTCGACCGTTTCAGGACGGACATGTTGACCGGCATCACCGACCAGACCCGGCGCGTCCTTACCGTCTGTCGTGATCGCGGGTGGCTCCGCGACGATGTCCCATTCGACGAACTGGTCGAAACCGGCGCCATCATCATGAGCACCGACACCTACCTGCGGATGACGCAACACGACGGATGGACCATCCCCAAGTACCGCGCGTGGTGCCGACGCATGTTCGCCGAGACGGTGTTCGCGGTCGGTTCCCCGCGGTCGTAACCAGTCGCGGCCGTAGCGTGCTCAGCGGCGACGCTCCAGGTACTTCTGGTACGCCTCAGCGGAGGCTGCCAATTCCGGGCGGGCGTCCAGGACGGCCTGCATCTTCTTGCGCGCATCTTCGCGCTTGTACGGGAGGAACTCGGTCGGGAAGTTGCCCTCGTGCGGGTGGTAGTCCCGCAACACCCGACGCGCGACGGTCGCCATGTGCACCTCGTCGACACCGTCGGCGATACCCATCGTCGGCGCGGCGGAATACATCGCCTGGATCGGCGTGAGATCGGTGGTCCCGAGCGAGCCGAGGATGTGTAGCGCATTGAATGACACCTCGCGCAGCACACGAGCCATCGTGAACTTGACGGCGGCAATCTCGGTGCGGGCCTCCTGCGTCGAGGTGTTGTCGATCTTCCATGCCGTTTCGAGGACGAACAGGCGCAGCATTCTGATCATCGCGTAGGACTCGGCGATCTTCTCCTGCACCATCTGGTGTTCGGCGATGACCTTGCCGTGCGATTCCCTGCTCAGCGCTCGCTCGCACATCATGTCGAATGCCAGGTTGCACTGCGCGATAGTGCGCATGGCGTGGTGGATGCGGCCACCGCCAAGTCGCCGCTGCGCCAACGTCTTCGCGCCGTCCTCTGGGCCGAGGAGATGATCGAGCGGCACCCGCACGTCGCGGTAGACGATGTGGTTGTGGTTGCGGGGCTCGGGCATGATCTCCACACCCGGTGTCTTGCGCGGCACCACGAACATGCCGTTGGTACACATCACGAACAGGATGTCGGCGACCCGGCCCGCTGAGGTGAACCACTTCTCGCCGTTGATCACCCACTCGTCGCCGTCGCGGACGGCGTGCGTCCTGAACAGGTTGGGGTCACTTCCACCCTGCGGTTCGGTCATCGAGTACGCGGAGAACATGTCCTGATTGAGCAGCGGTTTGAGCCAACGCTCTTTCTGCTCCTCGGTCCCGTAGGCCGCGAGCATCTCCATGTTGCCCGTGTCGGGAGCAGAGGCACCGAACATGTGCGGGGCACCCGCGTAGCGTCCGATGACCTCGTTGAGCAGACCGAGCTTGAGCTGCCCGAAGCCCGGGCCGCCGAGCTCCTCGTCGAGGAAGATCGCCCAGAGGCCTTGATCCTTGACCTCCTGTTGCAATTCGCGCACATAGGCTTTCACCGCCGGATCGGGTACGCGCACCGCATGCGGGAACACGTGGTCGAGCGGCTCGACCTTCTCCTCACAGAACTGCTTGACCCAGTCGAGCTTCTTCTGGAAATCCGGTTCGGTGCTGAAATCCCAAGCCATGCAAGCCTCCTCGATCTATCCGCTGTCGTCAGAGCGATTCGATGAACCGGGTTGCGGTCGCCAGGTCGACGTTGGCCTCGTCGCGGTAGGCCTTGATGGCGGCGATTTTGTTGCCGGACGCGAGCAGCTGCTGCACCTGGGACGACACCGCGGAGCGAGCGAGCGTCTGCATATCAGGCATCGGTATACCCGTGTTCTCGTAGAGGTGCTGGACCAGTTTCTCCAGCACACCGAGACGTTCGTACACGTCGTTGGTTGTCATCTCTGCAGTGTGTCACCCGGGCTTCGGCGCAACCGGACAATCGGCCCGCATGCGTCGACGACAACGACCGTGCTTACCGATATCCGCGTTTCAAGAGGTGCCGCGCACCGGCCCGGCACTCAAGCCGTGGAGGTTCTCGACCCTATTGCGCAGCGCGCGATGGAAGAGCGCTGGGCGGGCAACGGAGGTCCGGTACCCACGAACAACCTGGGCGCGAAGGTGTACCAGAACTTCGCGATCACCGACGACGCGGTGATCTTCTTCATCGGCCAGGGCATGTGGCTGCCTGAAGCTGCGGGGCCAGTAGAAGTTTCGGTCCCTCGAACCGAAATCGAATCAATACTCGCGTAGGTGGCTCACGAGTCGGTACGCGGAACGAGGCGGAAGCCGGACTCCACCCAGCCGACCCGACCGGCGTCGTCGCGGACGAACGGGAGGCGAGCCCGTTGCTCTGCCATGTCCTTGCCGAGGAAGGCGATCCCCCTCGGCGGTGGCGGCGAAAGCGAGCGTCGGGATTATCAGTGATTTGTCGCGCGCGATCGCCTGCAGGCAGCCCGCCGATACGACAGACTTGCCACGAGTCAACACGGCCCAGCGAAGGGATTCGGAAATCCGACGGATGCGAGCACGGTGAGCGGACATCGCTTAGGCAAAGTCACTTGGCGGCTATCCGCGTTGCTGGTCCTCGCCGCCGGTATCTGCGCGCTCCCCGGCTGCACGCACAGCGCGCCATCGACGCCGCCACCTGCGACGTCGGTGGCTGCCTCACCGACCATCCGGGCGAGCCCGGTGGACGAGGCCACCCCACCCGACCCGGCGACCACGGCCACCGGAGCGCAGCCCAAGATCGCTTCGGACCCGGCACAGGTGGCCGACGACCTTGTCGCCGACGAGCAGGCGCTGCGCGACCCGGCGACGCCGGAGCCGGCGCTGACCGCCGCCGCACGCCGCCAGCAGGCGGCTTACCGAGCCATCGGGCGAAACACCGAGTGGGATGCAATCATCGGTCCCCGCATCCCGCCGTCGCTTCTGGAGACGTACGACCTCAATGTCGACGCTCGACGTCAGCTGTACCCGATGACGGAGGTGAAGGACACGGTCCCGGCGTGGCGGATCGTGCCTCCGGCTCCGGCCGACGAACTGCTGGCCTACTACCGCGAATCGGAAGCGGCCTCCGGCGTCGGCTGGAACTACCTGGCCGCGATCAATCTGATCGAGAGCCGATTCGGCAGCATTGAAGGCGACAGTACGGCGGGTGCGCAAGGCCCAATGCAGTTCCTGCCGTCCACTTTCGACGCCTATGGCAACGGCGGCGACATCTATTCGCCCCACGACAGCATCATGGCGGCGGGCCGCTACCTCGCGGCGAACAACTTTGCGAATGACCGTGATCGGGCCATCTTCCGGTACAACAACGCGGACCGCTACGTGCGCGCTGTCCATGACTACGCCGCCGTGCTGGCAACTGATCCCGGCGCGTTCGCCGGCTATTACCGGTGGGACGTCTACTACCGCACGACCGCCGGCGACGTACTGCTGCCCGTCGGCTACGCGTCAACGTCTCCGATCCCGGTCGAGACCTACCTGTCCGACCACCCGCAGTAACTCTGTGGGGTGGACGGTATTCGGACCTCCAATCGCCTTGCGCGTGGGATATTTTCGGGCATGCCCGTCGACGACGAATCGGCTGCGTTACGCCGATTCGAGGTGCTGACCAAGCGGGGATCGCCCGCGATGTACGTCACGGGCGATGACCTGATTGTCGATCACAAGGCCGGTGACGTTTTCTCACTGAGTGACGCGAGGCTGGGCATATGGACTCTCAACGGTTCTCCGCTTCACCTGCAAGGTGACCGCAAGCGCCTTGTTCTCGGCGGACTGGGACCACCGCATCGCCGCCGGAAGACGGCTCGATGTGCTGCCCGTGGACCCATACCGACGCCACAATGCGCGCCTCAAGCGGTTTGCCCGTCTTGGCCGCGCCACGCGACGGTCGGCCGCGTAGGCGATCTTGCGGTCCTGATCTACGACCCCAACGACGCGCATCCCGCTGGTAGTGGTGCTGTCGGACTGGACCGGGCGGGGCGACCTCGCTGGCCTCGAGCGACGCTGGCTCAGTAGGCGCCAACTGCTCGCCGCCCACCCCGCCACCTCCTAGCCGCGGCCTTCGCTGGCGCGATGCGATCTTGCCGTTAAGAAACCTCCAAGTTGACCGACTGACACTGCTTCCTAACCGGCTCCGAAATCGAAGAGCCACCCAGCGGAGCAAGAGGACATCGTCATGACCGGAGTTTGGAAAGCCGTCGAGGTCGCCGTACCAATCCACCTGACACCCGCGGCGATTGGCAGTTTCATCAACGCCGAGGTTCACATCCGGGCCAGTCGGGCCGGAGAAGCCGTTTCCGATGTGCGTATCGGGGCTCCCCGAGACGTCCGCGGCGACTTCAGCACGTGGTCGGCGTCCTACCTGCCCGCACCCGTCGCGGCCTGATACGGGCTGCGTCCATCGCCCCGGGAGTGTCAAGCATCAACCGAAGTCACCAATAGATCGGGGCCAGGATGTGGCCGCACTCGATCTCGCCGCGCCCCTCATTGTCATTTTTCGCCAGAGCCGCCCCTATCCCTCCACAACACAAAAATGCAGCTCAACCCTTTTCGGTCGTTAGATCAGCTACTGCGCCGTCAAGCCGACCGGCCCTAAGCAGGGCAAAGCGGCCGGTCATTATGAGCCGATACTTGTAGGATCTGCATATGCCGTTGGCAGATGGCCAGATTTACGCGGGCTACACGATCTTGCGTGAGCTCGGCGCCGGGGGGATGGGCATCGTCTACCTGGCCCAGCACCCGAGGTTGCCGCGCCAGGACGCGCTGAAGGTGCTTCCGGCGGCCCTTACCGTTAACGACGAGTATCGGCAGCGGTTTAACCGTGAGGCGGATATTGCCTCGACGCTATGGCACCCGCACATCGTCGAAGTCCACGACCGCGGAGAGTTGGACGGCCGGCTGTGGATCTCGATGGACTACATCGATGGCACCGACGCCGGCTCCCTGATGCGGGAGCGCTACCCCAACGGCATGCCACCGCACGAGGTTGTGCAGATCATCAGAGCGGTCGCCGAGGCGTTGGACTACTCGCACCAGCGGCAGTTACTGCATCGCGACGTCAAGCCCTCAAACATCTTGCTATCGCATCCTGAAGAACCGGGTGAGCGAATCTTCTTGGCCGACTTCGGGATTGCCCGCTGGGTCGATGACGCCACCGGGCTCACAGCCACGAACATGGCGGTCGGGACGGTCGCGTACGCCGCGCCTGAACAGTTGATGGGCGAGCGGGTGGACGGGCGGGTGGACCAATACGCATTAGCCGCCACGGCTTTTCATCTACTCACCGGTGCGCCGCTGTTTCAGCACACCAACCCGGCCGTCGTGATCAGCAATCACCTCAACACTGAACCCCCAGCGATTGGTACACGGCGGCCAGACCTGACCGATCTGAGCCCGGTGTTTTCAAAGGCCCTGGCAAAGGCGCCCGATGATCGCTATAACAGCTGCGTGGAGTTTGCCGACGCGCTTGCGAACCACCTAGGATCCGTGGCTGCTGAGACCGGCGCGACGGACGCCACCGTGGCGGCAATTCCCGTGTCAGGACCACGGCATCGAGCACAGCAACAGCGAGCAGTCAACCAACCGCCGAAGAAAGATTTGAAACTCGTTGTCACGATCCTTGCGACGCTACTGGTGGTCGTCACGGTCATCGCGCTGGTCCTGCTCGTCCTGCACATAGTGTGACCGCGTCGTCATGTAGCCCTCCTGCCGCGTTGTGCGCCGGGGCTTCGTTCTCCCGTATGCAGGCACAACAGCGCTCCCAGGTTTCAACTCGGCGAATTCTGTGAATCATCGCCGTGCCATTCCCACGCGAGAGAGGTCCTCAATGAAGCGAATCGTCTACTCCGTCCTGGCAGCATCGGCGGCGGCAGCCGTCATGAGCGGATGCTCGGCCTCCGAGATCGTCAACACCGGCGGCGACACGAAGTGCAAGGACTACCTCACCCAGGACGAGAAGAAGCAGAACGACGAAGTCAGCAAGATGCTGAAGGACAAGAGCGGTCAGGATCCGACGAATCTGGAGATCACCGCGACGAAGGCCTCGGTCACGCTCTATTGCCAGGCGCTCGGCAAGGAAGACACAAAGATCTCAGAGGCGCCGCACGGCTGAGCGGCTCACTGCGGCAGTATCGAGTCGACCGTCAGCGGTATGACCACCGTCCCTGCGTCGCCGCTCGTCACCGGAAGATGTAGCTACCGTCGACAGGGACGTAGCCGCCGATCACGGAGTACGCAAACCCTGATTGCGTAGGCGTTGGCCAACAAATTACAGTCCGCGCTTCTCGGCGTTGTTGGCTTGAGCTTTGTTGGTACAGCTCTGTGGCTGACGTGTTGTGACACTTCGTGACAGCGATGACGGGGTGAAAACCGATCGTCTAGGTCATTCGAAGGTGTCGATGACTCAAGACCGCTACATGGCCCGCCCGCGGTCGCGTGCACACCCAGGGTTGCGGAACTTCTCGATCGGACAGTCTCTAAAGCGGTGAACAAACGGTGACTGATCAAGATCGAGCCTCAATAGGCTCTGAAGTGGGGCGGGCGGGGCTCGAACCCGCGACCAACGGATTATGAGTCCCTAGACACGGGTCGCGCGACCACGCAAAACGAGTGGCTGAAAGACGTCAAATCTCCTGCACAACATTGTGTTTGGCCGCTGCCGGTACGGTCGCGGTACGCCTCCGGTACGACTACGAATCGCCCTCGGTCGCCGGGGTGACGCCGGGGTGACGGTGGGTTGGCAGGCATTCGCTAACCAGGCCACGCACGCCAACACGCCGGCCCATGCACGAGCGGATGTGCCTTCGACGCTCACGTCCGACGAAGCGGCCGATCAACCAGTACCCGCTGTCCGCCTCGCCACTGAACGACGCGAATCTGATGGCCGGTTTGCACGCCGGTGACCGGGTCGACACGAAACCGACCGAACAAGGTGGTGGTATCGAGTCGTTGTGACGCGGCCAGCACCGGCAAGGATTCAACAGTGCCGGCTTCCTTCACGCAGCGCTGCCAAACGACACCCGCGGCGAAGGCCGCAGCAGCCGGATACGGCGGCTCAGTACCGTTCGCGTCCCAGTAACACTGGCTGAACCACTCGCTGTTGGGTCCGTCCGCGGGATCATCTGTCCCGTCGTCGAACCACTGGCACGGTCCGTAAAGCCGCTCAACGAGATCACCGATGGCGTGCCGGAGCTCACCGACCCCCGCGGCGACCAATCCAACTGCACGCCAACGGTATTCGCTGCCCCACTGCGCGATGGCGACGTCATCGTCGAAGGAACCGGCCGACAACAGCACATCGCCCGCTGGGACTTGCGCCAGCACGTCTCTCGCCCGGCCTGGCCGAAAAGTGACCAACCGCCGCAGGAGACCGAGTCGCCGCGCCGCCACCGCTGCCCCTTCGGCCACCTCGCGGCCGAACCCCGTGTCGACGTGCATTATTACCACCTCCGATCCCTCACCAAGACCTTCGGCGACAAGGGTTTCGAGCACTGCGGCGAGATAGCGGTAAGCGGGAGACTCCCCGTTGACGACCCGCGGATACGCCGGCCGCGCCAGCCGGGCGGTGGCGCCACCGTGGTTCCAGACGACCCCTTTGCTGGCGGCCGCGGCCGCGAGCGCGGGCCCCGAACCGTAGGGCCCGAACACCACGTCGGGCCGGCTAGCTTCGGCGGCCCGCATCGCGGACGCCGCAGAGGGGTAAGCGTCGATGACCTCCAGACTTACTCCGGAACGGTCGGCCCAGAGAGCAAGGGCGCTCGCCCCTGCTTTCCCGAATCTGGCCAGCGGCCCCGACAGTGGGGTAACCAGGACGGCGCGAGCTGCCACGCCCACAACTTAAGCGAGTCGAACAACCGCCGACTCCCCGGGAGTACGGATCGTGACATTCCACTGCGGTTCAACACCGTTGCCGGGGGTGCTGTCGAGACCACGCCCGACACATCTAACCCTTCGCAGATCCATCGGCCTCGAGGAACTCGACCTCGACGAACGGATGCACACGACACCGTGGTTCCACGCCACAAACATCCCCAACGCTCCGGCATCGAACCTCGTACAGATCGGTATCGGCGGATGGCAAGCTCCTCGAGCCGGGGTGAAGGTCGGACGGGCCCGCGGCACCACCGTGATGACCGTCGGCGACGTCGAACGCGTCGGCGTGGAGAAAATCGTCGAGACCGCGCTGGAACTTGCTTGGCAGGGAGCAAAGGCGGTGTACATGTCGTTTGATATCGACGTCATCGACTCCGGTTTCGTCCCAGGCACTGGCTGGCCCGAGCCCGGTGGCCTGCTTCCCCGCGAAGCGCTCGCCTTGGTGCGTGGCTGCGCCGAGGGCGGCCTGTCGGGCATGGAGATCGTCGAATGCTCACCGCCCTATGACTGGGCCGAGCAGACCTCGCTCATCGGTGCTCGTGTCGTACTCGACGCGCTGGCAAGTCTGGTACCGGTGGGCAAACTCGGTAACAAAGCGTGCACTCGGCGCCCCGACGAATGGGGGCCGTATCCGGGCGATGCACCGCGCGACCCGACCCAGAATTATCCCGCCGGCCATTACCCGCCGCACCGGGAAGGCTGATGAACGTCTGACTCCCTGTAGATGTCACGGATGGACTGGTCTCCTCGAGTCAACACATGTTGTGGGCCGGGATTCCCGAAATCTGCTAGGCGGTCTGCTTTTTCGATCACCCCCCGAGTCGCCGTGTGCCCATCCCCGTCGAAATCCCGAAACGGCGTGATTGATCGGCGCGCCGACCGACCATCGATCGGTCACTGGTAGAGCTCGTTGAGGGCAAGGCTTGTTTGTCAACGAAAGCCGGACGGCTGCGCAGATGTTGGTCGGCAACGTCCCTGGAGCGCCGTGCAAAGTTCTGTTCCCGACGTCATTCGTCGTGCGCCTCGACCACTGTGCCTCCCTCGGCGACTGGGCCGACAGCACCACAACCTCTGAAGGCGCGTCGCCGGGCTCAAAAGGGCAGCGTCCGAAACAGATCCAGAGACCCGGCGTAGATCTCGATCACGACGACCGGCCCAAGGCGACTCGCCCGTTCGACCGCGACGTTAAAGTTCCTTGGCGCCGCGGGCGAGCCCGAAGATTCCGGCGGCTACGAACGGCGCGGGGGAAAGCATGGCGATCAACGCACTTCTGGTGTCGGGAAGAGACCTGCTGCTGATGAGTCCTGCGATCACGTCGGCGTTGTCACTGAGCAGACCCATCGATGCCCAGCGTCGAAAGTCCCCGCCCGCACCGGCGGCCAAGGCGGCACATGTGCCCGTCCCGATGACCACATCGCGGATCCCTATGGTGCGCATGAGTAGCGTTTCGGTACCCGAGGCCTGCTTAAAGAATCGGCCCGGCACCAAGATCATTGCAACACCCACGCAGATGCGGGCCGCCGCAACGGTGGCCAGTGCCGAGGTGCCCAGAGAATATTGCCGTGCCATCCGTCAACACTAGCCAGGCATCAGGACCGGCAAACCAAGAATCTGAAAGGAATTGGTCGTCGATAGGCCGATCGGCCACATTTCATGCAGCGCGTGACCGTCGTGGCGAGTGCAGCATCGCCAACTACAGCGCCTCACCGCACCGGTGGGACGTGTGGAACTGTGATCGTGGGCCTTAGTCACGTTATGCCTGCGCGATAACCAGAACGTCACACCCTAGGGTGCGTTGACGAGGATCATCGTTCACGGCAATGCGACGTCGACCCATGATCGCCTGGTCCCTCCGCTGATCGAAGCAGCCTGCTCGAACCACGTGCCAGTCATCTGGTTTCCGAGGTCCACGAGATGAGTACCGGATAGCAAACATCATGACGGGCAACGAATCCCACGGTCACCCGTATGCCGATCGCGACGTCGTCAACGCCGCAGTCCAATAGATTTGACGTCAAACACAGACCGATTTGTTCGTCGAGTTCGACTATGGCCACGATGTGCGGGCACTGATCCGTTACCCGCTGCTGGCAGTCAACGATGAAAATGTCGACCCGACCGTGTCCCGATACAGTCTGTGGCGAAATGGGTGGGTGCACCTAGTAATTGCAGTCACCACATCGCTGAAGCCTGAGCCTGCCGTCAGCGCCATGTGTCCAAAAGAACCGTGCGTCAGGGTCGTCGGCCGAAGCAAGGTGGTGCACGAGCGGATCGTCAAGAATTCAAGCCGACGGCTTTTATCGCGCGAAACGTGCGCTTCCTGTCGCCAAAGCGCCCCCCGCGCCGTGTTGCGCGTGCGCAGTGTGGCGGTCAGGGGCACGCTCAAAGGAGCACCCGAGCCAGCTGCCGGTAACCTGGCATGGGGTCCTCGCCGTTGGCTGTGAGCACCTGAATCCCGATGTGGTCCGCGCCCGCCTCGAACTGGGCGCGCAGGCCCGCAGCGATGCTATCTGCAGAGCCGTACAGCACCAGAGCATCGATGAGGCGGTCGCTGCCGCCGCCCTCGATGTCGGCATCGCTGTAGCCGTAGCGCCGAAAGTTGTTGGTGTAGTTGGCAAGCTCCAAATACGGGTTGGACACGAATGCGCGACCGATGTTGCGCGCCGTGTCGGGGTCAGCTTCCACCACAACTGTCTGCTCGGGTGCGATCACGACATCCGGCCCGAGAATCTGGCGGGCCTCGCGCGTGTGATCGGGAACCACGAGATAGGGGTGGCTTCCCAGCGTTCGGGCGGCTGCCAACCGAAGCGCTCGGGGACCGAGTGCCGCAAGGATCCGCCGATCGGGCGGGACTCCGCCGGCATCGAGCCGGTCGAGGTAATCGACCATGGTGGCATACGGTCGGCGGTACTCCGAGTTGGCCTCGGGGTGGCCGATGCCCACACCGAGCAGCACCCGATCGCCATACCTTGACGTGACTCGCCGGTACGACGCCGCGACTTCTTCGGCGTCGTTGGTCCACATATTCAGGATCGCCGTGGCCACCACGATGGTGGAGGTGGCCTGCAGGATTTGCTCGACCGCAACGAGATCCGCCACCGACGCCCGCCCGAACCCCAACCACGCGACCGGGTAGCCCAGCGTTTCGGCTTCGACCGCGAATTCCGTGCGCGCCTCGTCGCCATATCCGGGATGGAACCAAGCCCCGATTCGGCCCAGCCGCGAACCCCAGGCCGCGCTCATGACGTCCCCGCGGTGGGCACGATCTCGAGGCCCACGATCAGGTCACCACGAAGGGTGAAGCGATTGGTCAGATCCACCTGGCCGCCGGGAAAGTTGCCGTCCAGATGGGTGTACACGTCATGGCGTTGCGCTCCGTCAACCTCGGCGAGCGCCTCCGACCCGATGATCGCGACGGTGTACTCGAAAGCGGCGGCCACATTTTCGCGCCATTGCCGAATCGCGGCCGCCCCGCGCCAGTGCCGGTCCTCATCGAGCACGACGGCGTCCTCGGTGAAACACGCGACGATGGCGTCGATGGCGTCACGGTCGGACGCGTCCAGGTAATTCGACACGACCGGCGGCAGTGATCCAGAAACTGCCGAGTCATCCAGACCTGTATTCATGGGAGACCTTCTCATACTTACTGCTAAAATAGAAGCTAGTCACTTCTAGATTAGAAGTTAGCAGCTTCAAAAGTAGCAGTCAATGGGAGGACGGCACGACATGGCTGAGAGGATCAGACTCGAGGACCGGGAGTGCCCGCTGTCGACCACCCTCGGCCTGGTCGGCGAATGGTGGACGCTGCTCATCCTTCATGACGCCTTCGACGGCTACACCCGCTTCGACCAGTTCCAGGACAACCTGGGCATTTCATCGAGCCTGCTGACCAGCCGACTCAAGCGTCTGGTCGACGTCGGCTTGCTCGAACGGCGCAAGTACCAAACGAAGCCGGTCCGCCACGAGTACGTGCTGACCGAGGTCGGCCGTTCCCTGCGGCCGGTGATCGTCGCACTCGCCGCGTGGGGCAACGCACGCTTGCACCCGAGCCAGCGCAGCATGGTACTCATCGACAGCGAAACCGGAGTCGAAGCGGAGCCCATTCTGGTCGACCGTGTCACAGGGCGACGCGTCGACGGGCCGGACTTCATCTTCACCGCCGGCCCAGCTGCCAGCGAGCCGTTCCGGGACCGCTACGCCGGGCGCCCCACCCCGGCCTCCGCGCCTGGGGACTCGTCGGATACAGAACGACGACGCTCATGAGACTCGGGGAGTCGACGATGTCGACGCAGGTGTCCTGACGACGGAGGTCACCACGGCGGTGTTTTTTGCGGTTGCGGGACTCGCGCCCCGCTGGATGGCTCAACCGTCACAGCTCGGTCCGCGGCGACCAGCACCGAACCGAGGGCAAAGTATTAGGTCCCACCACCTTGGCACGGGGAGATTAGGGCCTGGAGATAAGGATCAACGGATTAACCGAGATATGTGTCTTGACTCTGCCGACAATCGCTTGGTTCATGTTGTTGCACAACATGATTGACCCTTGCTAGCACGCTGAACTCTCTCATCTAGGGAGTGTCAAGGATCAGCCGAAACAACTGTCAAGCATCACCCGACGGCGACACGTCAACAAGCAACCGAGGTCATAGCCTCTGAAGTGGGGCGGGCGGGACTCGAACCCGCGACCAACGGATTATGAGTCCCTTCTCAACAATGCCAGCGACCAGCCGAAACAGTTCGACGTGATACATCAAATCGCCTGCAAGACATGGAATCTGGCCGCCGGCGGTACAGTTCCGGTACGCCTTCGGTACGGCTGCAAATCGCCCCTCGACGCCGGGGTGACGCCGGGGTGAGAAGCGGCGGTCCCGTGTTAGCTACGCATGGACGCGTGTGTGGCGAGACGACGACTGACCAAACGTCCAACAACCTAAGCGGCGAATCGGGATCAGCTCACCGAAGGTGACGCAGTTCCTCAATCAGCTGTCGGCGTAGGTGGGCGCCTTTCCTCCGCGTAGTCTCGCGGCCCGCATCCTGGCCAGGGGACCTAGGGTGTTGACGGCGTTCTACGTCATCCGCGGGAGAGCCAGTGCGATCAGCGGCTCGGCCTGCTTGCGGCGCTAGTCGACCGCGAATGCTCCAGCCGCGAGTTTTCGAGGTCTTGGTAGTTCGCCTCCTCGACTGTCACCGCCACAGTTCGGCGTGGGGACGGTCCTGCGGCCGCCGCCATTGAAGGCGGCTGAAAGACGGCACCGACCAGGCGTCAGCTGCTTCTCCAAAGAGTTTTCCTCGTCCCTCAGCATGGGTACTCGTCTGAGCGCGATGACAGAAACGTCCTACCGAAGCACGGACGACATTGACCCTTGTGTACGTGTTTACGGGACGCGGGTCCACAATCTACGGGGTGTCGACGTCGCAGCGCCGCGTGATGCGCTGGTCGCGTTCACCGGGATCTCCGGATCCGGCAAATCGTCGTTGGCCTTCGGGACCATCTATGCCGAGGCCCAGCGCCGCTACTTCGAATCGGTCGCTCCGTACGCCCGTCGCCTGCTGTTGCCAACCGGCGCGCCAAAGGTAGATGACATCACCGGGCTACCGCCCGCCGTCGCGTTGCAGCAGCGCCGGGGTTCGGCGACGTCGCGGTCGACGGTCGGCACCGTCACCACCCTGTCGAACCTGCTGAGGATGCTCTTCTCCCGCGCCGGTACCTACCCGCGGGGGGCCACGGAACGACTGGACTCCGACGCCTTCTCCCCTAACACCGCGGTCGGGGCGTGCCCAGAATGTCACGGGCTCGGACGGATCCACCGGGTGACTGAAGAGACACTGGTGCCAGACCCGTCGCTGACCATCCGCGAAGGCGCCGTCGCAGCATGGCCGGGGGCCTGGCAGGGGCAGAACCTGCGCGACATCCTGATCACGCTTGGCTACGACATCGACAAGCCATGGCGGAAACTCCCTAAGCGGCAACGCAACTGGATCCTGTTCACCGATGAGCAGCCGACTGTCGAAGTCGATCCGGGCGAGCACCCCGTGCAGGCGGATTATTACTACAACGGCACGTTCTCCAGCGCCGAGCGCCACGTCCGCCACACGTTGGCCAACTCCCATAGCGCGATGATGCGTCGCCGCGTACTGCAGTTCGTCGACAGCGTCGAGTGCCCATTGTGCGGCGGTTCCGGCCTGCGTGCGGAGGCGCTGAAGGTGACATTCGACGGGCGCACCATCGCCGACTACGTTGCGATGCCGTTGGCCGACCTTGCTGACACGTTGCGCCCGACGGCTTCTCGGACCGATGCCGCCGCCGCTTACGAGTCAACGAATTCCGGTGAGCTGACGGAAGTGGCGACCATGATCGCCGCCGATCTCGTCGCGCGCCTGCAGATACTCATCGATCTCGGCCTCGGCTATCTCTCGCTCAGTCGCCGCACTCCGACGGTGTCACCCGGCGAGCTGCAGCGGTTGCGGCTAGCCACTCAACTGCGCGCCGGCTTGTTCGGCGTGCTCTATGTGCTCGACGAGCCGTCGGCTGGACTGCACCCCGCGGACGCCGAACCGCTACTCGACGTGCTTGACCGCCTGCGGCGCGCGGGCAACTCGTTATTCGTGGTCGAACACGACATGGACGTGGTGCGCCGTGCCGATTGGATCGTCGACGTCGGACCCGGGGCGGGGGAGCTTGGCGGGGACGTGCTCTACAGCGGGCCGGTGCCGGGTCTCGCCGACATCGAGGGGTCGGTCACTCGTAGGTACCTTTTCGAGGGGGCCAGGCCGCCGTCTCGTCAACCCCGCACGCAGTCCGGGCGGCTACGGCTGCGCGGGATCTGCTTCCACAATTTGAGAAACCTCGACGTGGACCTGCCACTTGGTGTGTACACCGCCGTCACCGGAGTGTCCGGTTCAGGCAAGTCGACGCTCGTCGTCAAGGTCCTCGGCGATGTCGTGAACAGCCATCTCGGCACGGGACGCGCAGCCGAGCCGGCCGAATCCGACGACGACGAAGCCGACACCGGGATCGTCGATCTCGACCACGACGCGAGCGTGGGTGTGACGGCCGAGGGGGTCGAGGAGATCGACCGGCTGGTGTCGGTCGACCAGCGCCCGATCGGGCGCACGCCGCGCTCGACGCTGGCGACCTACACCGGCTTGTTCGACGCCGTGCGCCGCGAGTTCGCCGCGACCCCGAAGGCGCGTCGTCGCGGTTGGACCGCGGGCAGGTTTTCGTTCAACGTGGCCGACGGTCGCTGCCCCACCTGTCAGGGGGAGGGGTTCGTGTCGGTCGAATTGTTGTTCCTGCCGGGCACATACGCCACATGCCCTGCGTGCCATGGTGCGCGCTACTCCGACGAGACACTTGAGGTGCGCTATCGCGGTAGGACGATCGCCGACGTGCTCGCGATGACGGTCGATGAGGCCTCGGAGTTTCTTGCCGACGTCGCCAGCGCTACGCGGAGTCTGACCACGCTGCGAGAGGTGGGACTGGGTTATCTCCGTCTCGGACAGCCCGCGACCGAGCTGTCCGGCGGCGAGGCGCAGCGGATCAAGCTCGCCTCCGAACTGCAGCGGCCCCGGCGAGGGCACACCCTCTACGTCCTCGACGAGCCGACCACCGGGCTGCATCCCGCCGATGTGGATCTGCTCGATGGTCAATTGCACCGCTTGGTCGACGCGGGCAATACCGTGGTGGTGGCCGAACACGACATGCGCATGGTCGCAGGCGCCGACTGGGTGATCGACCTGGGACCGGGCGCCGGCAGCAACGGCGGTCGGGTGGTTGCGGCGGGCCCGCCGAAAAAGGTGGCACTTGCGAAACACAGCCGTACGGCGCCCTATCTCGCGAAGCGGTTGGCGCTGTCTGCTATTCGATGAGAAGTTGTCATTCTTGATGAACCACTCGCGGCGCTCCTCGTCGAGCTCTCGCCTCTGAAGTGGGGCCGGCGGGGCTCGAACCCGCGACCAACGGATTATGAGTCCGCAGCAACGTGTCCGCCCATGTTCGCGGGTGTACTAGATTCGCTGCTCTAGCAGCATGTTTCGTTCGTCGGCGACTGCCGACGTTCGCGGGTGATGTGCGCGAGTTGTGACACCGTCGTGACACCCACAATGATGCTTCCCAAAAGATGGAAGGCCCCGGGACGGCTGTCACCACCCCCGACCAGCACACCCACTTCGGGCCGCTGTAACCGCCCGTGGTGTCGATTTGGGCGACGCCCTCCTCCCCTTCGGGCCCCGGCCATCCCGCTACGGGTGGTCGGGGCCGTTCCTCATCCGGACTCGACCCAATCGCCAAGGTCCCAAATTGAAGATGAAACCGGCGCCGCCTTTTCAACAGTTTTGGTGCCCTGGCGATTCATCGCACGCACAATCATTTTGAACGGGATGTCTCTCCCGGAGCCTTATCTAAGACGATCAACGTCACAGAGCGCGTCCGGTACCGCAAGGACAACAAAATGGCAGAGGAGGGCGCGGCCAGGCTACGAAACGTGGCACCGCCCGCACCCGAGGAACGGGATGCGGGCGGCACACGAACCGCGCCTTTCAGTGGCAGATGGGCTCGGGGAGGCCGCCGTCGCCATCGCTTCCCGTACGACCGCTGCCGCACGCAGGTGTGAACGTCTTCGTGGCTATCCCAGGAGGGATGGGGTCAGTAAAGCCGTTGGTGGTTCCGGCGTAAAAGAGATTCACGAATTGCCTAACTGCCTCGGGAGTGTTGACGCCCGGGAACGTCTGTTTGGCCAGGTTGAATTCCTGGCCGGGAGTAGACCTTGGGAGCCCCGAGATAATCTCCGGCCTCCTTTGGGACACCCCCTTGGCCTGGGGGGTCATTGGGCTGGGACGGTGGGTCTGCCCACGCCACTCCAGCGAGTGGAACAGACAGGGCTCCTGCCGCAATCAGGGCGACTAACGCTTTCTTGATCATGTTCCTTTCCTCCTTTTATCGCGGAACGGTGGCGACCGCGTGGGTCGTGTTCCGCGATGGAAATCGTCGCTCGTGTGCGGTGCGATGAACTCAGTAGCGGGCTACTGCAATCCCGCGCGATTTAGGCGCGGTACTACGTAGATGGCTGGGTTCGCGGGTAATCCGCGCGCCAGCGTCCTCGTCACCACAAAGACCATGTAATCGCACAACTGAGAGGAACCACCATGACCACAACCACCACTCCGCAGGGCGTGCCGATCCCGGCACGCGTCGCGAAGCCGGACATCTGGCAGAACGATGTCCCGCAGCCGTATCGGGTCCTGTTCGGCGAGCTCCGCAACATCGACGGTGGGTCGAACTACACGACCGTCCAAGGCACCGCAGTCCAGTTCGCCGATGGGCGGATCGACGACGGTCGCGTGCACGAGGCGCCGCGCATCTATCTCGGCGACGACGGCCTCACCAGCGCGCAGGCCCGCGACTCGCCGCCCTGCTCGTCGGGGCAGCCGACGAGGTTGATCGGTGGGCGTCGCCACTGCCGCCAAGGCGTTAGCGTCGAACTGCTCCCTCGGCCCCGGCCATCCCCTCGGGTGGTCGGGGCCGCCTCGTCGGTGCGGGCAGGTGAGTATGTTCCCGCCCGCCCCGCCGAGCGCGCCTATCGCGACCTGCGATGCGAACGACCCCAACCATGACGCTGCTTGTCGTAGCCTGCTGCGCCCTTCCTCGGGCCGGTTGACATTGAACTGCGACCTCTACGGGCAAACTGGAGAAAAGTCGGTGCCCTTCGGCCCACTGCCGTTACCGCACCCAGGCGTTTGCCGCTTTATGGCTCCCCCGGGAGTGCGGTCAGTATCCGGATACGCCCCACTGATGGCATCGGGGACAGAAAATCCCGGTTGCTGGGCGACGTCACTAATCGCGGAACCGGGCGGAATTCGGTCCGTGCTGCCGAGGTTATCGCCTAAAACTCTCGGGATACCCCCGGCGCCCACACCGTCGCCGTTGGCACCCGGGTCGGTCGGTGGGTCAGCCCATGCGGCGCCAGCAAGCGGAACAGAGAAGGCTCCTGCGGCCATCACGGTGACTATCAACTTCTTTAGCATTTGTCACTCCCCTTTCTCTGGTCATACTTGGTGCCGCCGTGATGACGCCACCTACAGAAACGGTATTGGCGACCTCGCCCCCTAAGCACAAGTGGAGCACTACTCGTTTTTGCGCTTAGCGCAACAAGATCACTACTCGTTTTGCCGGACCAAAATGTGCTCTCCAACGTGAACCGATTGGGGCGGTCCAACGTGTCACTAGAGCCCACTGCAAGATCAGAGGAATGCCATGAAACGCTCCATAATCCTGCCCTCCTTGGTCACCGCGTTCGTCGCGCTGTCACCCGCCGGCGTTGCACTCGCCGACAACCCCCACGACAGCACCAACCCCACCGGTCAACCGGGCAAGGAAGCCAGTGAAAACCCCGCCCAGAAACCGCCAGGCTTCAGCACCGGTAGCGGCCTCCCCGGCACTGTCGGCGGTGCGACGGGGACGGGGTTCGCCAATGCGGAGGCACACTATGCCGGAAGCGACCTTAATCCGAACAGGGCCAACCCCGAACATGGCCTTGCCCACGCCGTGAGCCAATACGACGTCGCTGGCTTCCAGTGGGAGCAGCACCACCCGGCGCCCTAGTTTGGCCCCGGCGGCTTCAGCGGCGAGCCAGTCCCTCAACCCGTGAACGGGTCAAAGGCGCTGCCAGCCCCGTCATCGGTCGTCACCGCGCCGATCCGCTGCTCACTGGCCGGGGTCAAACCGAACTCGGCGGCGAACGTACGCAGTTGGGCGTCAGTGGCCTCGGCGATTCCGACCGCGGGGTGGCAGGCGCAAATGGCCGCTGTCCGGATTGGTCAGCACCATGCCCTCGGCGCGGTACAGCCTCACTGCGGCGACGAACCGCGACCAGGTTTCGCAGAACACCGCCAGGGCGGCGCGGTCCTCCGGTTTGAGGATGTCGAGTGCCTCTAGACCCGGCGCCACGCGGTGCCATTCGGCCAGCGACTCGGCGTCGGGCCAATCAGGCGGCCCGGGGGCCTCACGAACGAACTTCGGCGGCGTGGGAATCGGCCGGCCAGCCGAATCGCGGCCTCGCCGCGCCCTTCGAATCTGCGAACTGCGCGGCACCGCAATACGGCCCATCTCAGCGTCCCTTCGGGGGTCGGAAAAAAAGGTTGGGATTCTGAGCACGCGTCAACGAAAGCGCACCGCGGCGCAGCGGTCTTGGTGGTCGACGGGGTCACTCCCCACCCCTTGGACCTAACATGTTGCGGTCGAGCACCGTTGCGAAAACGGACGACACCTCGGCGTCGACCGTGGTGTGGCGGAGTCGATCCCCACCCCCTGTGTGTGTCATCAGCGTGTGGTGTGTGCGGTGCAGTGGGATTGCATGTTGTGCCAGTCGGGGTTGCCGCCTTGGTCGAGGGGACGATGTAGTCGACGTGGGTGGTAGGTGCTGTGCAGGCGGGGTATTCGCAGACGGAGTGGTGTGTGCGTTTGAGGGCGACGAGCGGCTGTCGCCTCGTGGCTTTGGGTTTGGTGGGCATGGTTGGTCCTCAGCTTTGTTGTGGGGTTTTGCGCGGCGCACCGCGGCGCAGCGTCGGAACTTTGTTCCTGGGTAGGAAGTTTGGAGTGGGTTGCCGGGGGAACAAAGGGACTGCGCGCTGGCGTCTCGGAGGCGCTGCCGCGTGAGGTGGTCGGCGGTCCCTCCAGAAAGGGGAGCGTCTGGCGGCGTATGACCGTCGGCCACCGCCCAAAGCTCGCTTGGTAAGCGGTGGCCGACAGCCATACGCCAGGCCTGTCGGCCACCTAACGCGGCAGTGATTGCTCAATAAGCTCGCGCCGCGCTTAAATTGAAATACCCGTACTGGGGCGTCCAGTAACCTAGTTTTGGGACACTTCTCCCAATCCTTGCTGTGCGCCAGATTCGTCGGAGGGCGCATCGGATTGCTCCTCTCTTTGGTGGCAGCGGCGGCGCAGGTCTCACTCGGAGCCTGAAAGAAACCTCGTCGTGGTGAGCCTTGCCCCGGCCAACGAGTGCGAGAATCGTGGGGTTTGACGCCGCCGCAACCAAGTTTCTACGGGGTGATGTTGATCTTCACGATGCCGAGCGGGAAGGTGAACCCGAACGAGGCGCGGAGCGTGGCCCGCACTGCCACCCGGTCACTGGTGAAGAAGACGCTGGTGTCGGTGACGACGGTGGCGTCTTGGCGGTAGACGAGCAGGCTGTGCGCCATCGGGATTCCCCACACGATGTTGGTGCCCACTTCGGGACTGACGTAGAGCGGGACACCGCCGATAACACGGGATGTCGGTGAGGTGGGGTCGGCGCCGAGGAGCGGCTTGTTCGAGTCGGTCCCTCCTTCAGCGACGCCAGCGCGAGGGCGGTCGTCGGGTTGGTGACGAACGCGCCGAGTTCGGTGTGCAGGGTTTCGGCTGCACTCTTGGCGCCCTCGAACGCATCGAGGTTGGTCCAGGCGTCGCCTACGTCGATGACGGTCGTGGTGAGTGAACCAAGACCGTTGGGGCCGTTGGTTGTGGTGTTGCCGAAGTAGGCGGCGTCGAGTTTGCGTTTGAGGTCGCGGACGAGGCCGTCGCCGACGACTTGCAGCGCGGCCGGGGAGCTGTCGGCGGCGAGCTCGTAGGTGATGACCGTGAGGCCGGCGAGCTTCTTCGGGGTCACCGTCAGCTCTGTGATGGTCGGGTCCGACACCGATATCTCGGCGCCTTCAGCCGTCCACGCCGCAGTCGGGTCCGCCGACACGATCGGGACGCGGAAGTCGTGGGAGTTGGTGGGGATGACGGTCGACACCTGCGCGGCGACGGACTGCTCCATCAACGGTCGGACGACGAGCGTGCCGACTTCCTCGGGGGTGAGGATCGAAGCGCCGCCAGTGGTAGTTAGAGCCATTGTGTATCTCCTTGGAAGACAAGCGAACAGAAGCAATTGACAGGCACAGATGGTGCTGCCGTTTGATGTGGGCCGCCTGGGGCCTCACATGTGTTCGCCGCCAAGGGCGTTGGTGTCGCGGCGCCCGACTCCAGGCCAAGCGCCGCGACCAATGATTCTACCTGCGCAGCGCGTCAGCCCACGACGGCTGGGCGGGCCGCGTGTCGGGTGTGGCGCCAGGCCGTAACCCTTCGATGGGGCGGTCCGATGGTGGCCGGCCTTCTCTCCAGATTCGGTTCGAAGTACGCGACGACGCGGTTGTATGTACGGCGCTGAGCCTTGAGGCGAAACACCAAGAGCCGGTTGTCATTCCCAAGCATTTGGAAATCTTGCGCAAAGAACTGAACAACTGGCGAGATACTGCGACGGATTTGGTGATGAGGACGAGTGAGGAGTCCGCACCGGGACTGGTGGATAGTGCGACCGCCAGCAAAGTCAAGGCATCTGCGCGGCCACACCGACGAAAGATGACGCCGGAACTGCTCGCTGAGGTGGCCGCCCTGTACCGGGACAACCTGGGTGAACGTTCGACCTGGGATGTGATAGCCCAGCGGTTCGGGGTCGAACGGCAGACGGCGGGGCGCTACATAATGCACGCCCGGAAGGCGGGATACCTCCCGCAAACAGACCGCGGAATCGGGAGGGCTTAAATGCGCCAACAATTGCCGCCGCAGATTCGCAGGTCACGGTGAAGGACCGCAGTACTGGGAAAAGCGTTGTGCGGTATCAGGTTACGGTCGATGCGGGCCGCGACCCCGAGACCGGTAAGCGGAAACAGACGCGGGTGCGGTTCACGACTGAGAAGGATGCCCGCGACTACCTGTCGACCACGCAGGCTGCGGTAGCTGCTGGAACCTACGTCGCCCGCAGCAAGCGGACGGTGCGCCAGGTCGTCGACGAATGGCTTGCGTCGAAGCACAACCTCAAGGCATCGACGCTGCTCGGGCACAAATCTAAGCTGTCGGCCGTCACCGATGAACTCGGCGACGCCGAGGTCCAGAAGCTATCAAAGGCTCACCTTGACGGCCTCGTGAAGCGGTTGCGAGCAGGCGAGGTCGAAGGCCGTTCCGCCTGGTCTCCCCGCTCGGTGAACTACATGCTGTCGATTCTCACGTCGGCGCTAGAGTCCGAGCTAAAGCAGGGCAACGTCGTTCGTAACGTCGCCGCGCTCGTCGAGCGAATGGACGAGTCGGGGCGCGTCGAGATGAAGACGCTGACCCAAGACCAGATATTCCGCATCCTCGACCATGAATGCAGCGACCGACACCTGTGGACACTCGCCCTGTACGGACTGCGCCGAGGCGAGATTGCGGGTCTGAAGTGGTCGTCTTTCGACCTGAACGCCGGAACCGTCACGATTGAGGAGAACCGTGTGGTCGTCGAACGCCAAGTGCTGACCGGGACGCCGAAGTCAAAGAAGTCCAAGCGGACCCTCCCGACGCCCACCGAGGTCGTCGACGTGCTGAAGGCCGCACGCAAGCGTCAGCTCGAGGACCGCCTTGCCGCAGGTTCGCAGTATCGCGGCGGCGAGTACGTGGCCAGCAACCAGCTCGGCGAGCCTTTGCATCCTGACGCGATCACGTCGCGGTGGGAGAAGCTGCTCAGAGATTTAGGCATTCCGGCCGTGCGGCTGCACGACGCCAGACATTCATGCGCCACACTGATGCACCTGCGTGGGGTGCCCATCGCGGTAATCGCGGCGTGGCTCGGGCACGCGTCGGCGGCGTTCACGATGGCGACCTACGCGCACAGCCAGGACGACGCATTGAAGGCGGCGGCGAGCAGTTTCGGGCGAGTTGTGACAACTCGTGACACCGAGACGGGGGCCACCTGATGGGGCCTGGGGTCAAGATAGCCCATTACCTGCGCTTTACCCGGTGGGGCGGGCGGGGCTCGAACCCGCGACCAACGGATTTGCAAGCGGCGGTTTTCACAGATTCTCGGTAATTGCCGAAAGGACTGTCCCCCAGACAGATTCGTGGTCTTGCGAGAACTAGCGGCAAGCGTTGAGAGGCTTCAAAACTGGTCATACTCGCCGAATAAGCGCCGACCGCAACATGGTTGCTTATGGGCATGCCGAGTCTAGGAGGTTAGTGGGTTTTCGGTACATCCGTACCACACCAGTGCGACACTATCGCCGTGGCGTACGTGCCGGTGCCGGTCGAAACCGCGGCCCTCGACATCCTGCACCGCGCCGGCTGGAAACCGGTCACCCGCGACGAGGTGACGACCTGGTTCACCGACCGCTCACGGCACCCCGTCGCCTGCCCCTGCTGGAGATGTCGGGCCGCGGCCAAGGCGAGCGTCACCAGGGTCTACCGGTGCCTGCGCGACTGGGGGCAGACGACGGCCCCAAGAACGTATCGCCCCGTGGCGCCGCTCGCGACCGACGTCGACCGACAGCTACTGCACGAACGCGTCTATGTGCTGCGCGACACTGGCCTCACCATGCAGGAGATCGCCGACCAGCTGCACTGCTCGCCGTCCACGGTGCATCGGCACCTGCACGCGTAGTCCCACGGTAAAACCTCCCGACGCGGCGGCGGGAAACACGCGGCCCAGCTTCAACGGCTGGCGGCACTCGGCCCACTAGCCTTGTGCAATCGTTGTCGCCTTCGTCGCCCTAGTCGGCACCCGAGTCGAAGCCAGGGATGAACGAAGCCGACTTGTAAAAGACGTCGACGTGATGCTCAAACTGCCCGACGGGAGCAGAGCGCGGCGCCTCTTAGCAGGCCACGTCACGAGATCGGCTGCGAAGGTAATCGTCTCCGAGGAGCGACGTTGGGATAAGCGCGTTGAACGCAAATTCGCTCTTGTGTCGGCCACCGCGGCGGTCATAGGAATCGCGCTCGATGTCGCAATGGGTGGGTCTGAACACACTTCGATTGGGGAGTATGCGCGAACCCAAGCCCCGACACTGAGCAAGACTTTCATCGCATGGGCCCTCATTTTCCTGGCCACATCCATGTTCTACATGTGGCGGCGTGTGCGCCGGAGGGGGAGGCTGCTTTCAAAGAAGGCCGGACATCGCGACGAGAATGAAGAGCCGGAAACGGCACAGGAAGAAGGCGATGACGATGACGCGCCATCTGGTGCTGATGGTCAGGGCGACTGATGGCCGTAGCCCGATGACATGCCGTCACGACCTACGATGATCGACCCGCAACACGTTGTGCTCATCGAGAACGAAATCGACGTTGACGCCGAGCGCACGGGCAGGGTGATCATCCGGTAGTTCCCAGCCGTGAAACCGGTAAGCCTTGCCATTGGTCAGAGCGTCGACGGAACGAGCCAACTGCTCCCATGCTTGCGATGACCAGTTGGGGTTTTCGGCCAACGTCGAACACATCTGCCGCCGAAACGCCTTGCTGTCCTTCGAGAGCCAAGCCCGCAGATCGGGTTCGGTGCCAAACGTCTTATGCGCCACCGCGATGCCACCTCGCGTTCGCGGCGTGAACATGCCGCATCGACTTCGCCTGCACCATCTCGGGGTCCAGCGACTTCGCCATCTTCGCAATCGCGGCCTCAGCCTGACGGATCTCACCGGCCAACTCGCAGACTCGGTGGGCCGCCACTTCAGGTTTGGTCATCTCGGCGTCGAGCAGGGTCTTGAGTACTTCGATCCGGTCTGCCGATTGTTCGATCAGCCCGAGGACGACGCGTTCGCCCGCGTCCCATTCGACGTTTCGCGGCAGGCCCGCGTCGAGTATCTGGACGAGCCGCTTGCCGGCTGTGACATCTGCCATGCGCCTATTCTATGCGGCTTTTCGGGGGCGTTTCCTCAACAATGCATTGCGGTCTTTCGTTTGCGGTATGCCGCTTGGGGGTCCGCTCGACGCCGAGGGGAGGTTAGTCCCAGGGTCGAGATCCGTTGGTGCGCTTGTGATCTCGTTTGCGATCGGTTTGCTGTTCATGTAACCCCGGCGGAAACCGTTTCGTGATCTGCGGAATGGTCAGCGGCTCACCGGCTTCTACTGCGTCGACATGCTGCTCAGCAGGGTGTCGAGCTATTAACCGCTGCTCTGGGCGAGCCCGATGCACTTACCGATATTTCTGCCAGTGCATGGAATGCCGTCGATTGTTGGCACTCCGCCGGGAGAGGTCTCACCAGTCGCCGCGGCAGCCCCCTCCACCGTGGACTTGGCCGCCCGGCCCTCGGGGCTAGCCACCGAGGCGCCGGGACTGGTGGCAGTGGCGACGGCGCCCTCACAGTTCAAATTAAACTGCACTGTGTCAGAGACGTGCGCAAAGTCGTCCCCATGGATGAACGGGGCAGGCTGCGAACTCGTGACTATGCAGTCGTCCTGCGCCAGCCAGTCACCGACCCGGCTGGCGATCACGACCGTCTGACCGGCATCACTCGCCGCCGAGGACGCATCCGCGTAGGTCTGGCCGGCGTAGTCATCCGCGGCCGCGATACCCGTTCCGAACAGCGCCATCGCGGCGGCTGCGGTGCCCACGGAGCCGGTACCAAGAACGATGAGCTTTTTCACGTGCCGCACCTCCGTGTCTGGGGTATCACTGCGGTGTGGAAGGGGGCGTAATCCCTTGCCTGCCGGGATAGTACCGCCAGCTCGTCGGCGACGTAGTGCCCATGTGACACTCCGTCGAGGCAACTTGATGTCACCGGAGTACACAGATATATCGAGTGCAACCAACAGGTGCAGATAACTGGGAGGGGGCATGTCGAAAGACATGACCGACCTGCAGCTACTGCACGAGACTCGAGCCTCGAGACTCGGGGGCGTTCTGCTGTGTGGGCGGCGGCCTGGCGCAGGTGCAGCTCGGCCAAAGGAGTTAGACGCGTCATGGCCACACCTTGCCCGCCCGCAAAGGTTCGCGGGTTTGACGCCAGGCCGCCACCACCGAGTCTCAGGTTTTGCGCGGTCGTGCGCGGCGCTTCGGCGCTGGCGTGTCTTTCGGTGGTGCACCGTTGAGTTCGTCGAACCGCTTGACGTGATCGGCATGAACCTGGACTGTCTCGCCTGCCAGGCCGATACGCCGTACTCCGTCCGGGTCGACGTAGGACGCCAGCCCGATGGTCACTGTCCGTGCGGTCATGGCGTCGTTGCGATCTTGGTGATGGCCGCTGGCTCCAGGAATCCCCACGAGATTCTGATTACGCAACGCAAAGCGGTTCTGTCAGAACTGAACGCCATGCTCCGATCAGTCTCGACCGTTACGTCCTGGCGCATCGCGACGACGACGCGGCTGCGCGGAACGGCCCAGACCAAATCAGGTGTGGTGATCGCGGGAGTTGCGACGATCGGCACCCCGGCAACGGTGTAGTCGGCTGGCTTGGTGGGGTCGCTGCCCAGAAGGGTCTTGTTGGAGCCGCTGAGCTCCTTCAACGTGGCAATCTTCAGCAGGGTGGCCGGGCTGGTAACGAACATGTCGACGGTCGTATTATGCTGTGCTGCGTTGCTTTTCGCGAACTCGGCCCAGTCGAGGTTAGTCCACGCGTCACCGGCGTCGGCAGCGGTGGGGGTGATGCTCAGCAATCCGTTCGGCGCGTTACTGGTCGTGTTCGCGAGCCCATGCCTGATCGATCTTTTTGGCGACGTCGCGAACGACGGAGTCGCCGACCAGTTTCAACGCGCGACGGCTCGAACTGTCATTGACGAGCTCGTTGCTCAAAAGCGACAGCGCCGCAAGGTCGACCGGGAGTGATGACGACCGAGTCGACCGTGGGCGTATCGGGCGTAATTTCCTGTCCCTCGGGCGTCCACGACGCGGCGGCGTCGGTCGCAACGCGTGGGACTCGCAGGAATGTGACAACCGATGTGAACGACCGTCGACGCGCGCAGCGCGACGGACTCGGCCTGTAAAGGCAGCATGATGAGCTGGCTGATTTGGTCGGGGGAAAACACGGCTGAGCCGTTGGCCGTAGTGGTAAACGCCATGATGGGAACTCCTTGAGGCAGGCGGAAACTGGGACTGTGTCGTCCGTGGCCGCCAGGGCCTCACGGGATGCACCGCTGGGGTGCGGTAGCGCCGAGGCGGGGAACGTCGTCAGGAGCTCGCGTCGCGCGGCGTTACGGTCAATCGTAGGGCAGCTGCCGCGTATCGCGGCGTACCAAGTGGCTGGTTTCTTGTCTTCTACGGGCTGGCGCCGGGTTTCAGTCCCTCCAGCGGGCCGATCACTCGGTGGCGGCGAGGTGTTCGGACGTGCAAGATGCGGGCGCTCGCTGGCCAACCTCTTCGCGGCCTCGACAACACGCTCGCCGACGATTTCGCCGAACTCGTTGTTGAAGGTCTGCTGTGTCTCGAGGTCGGTGTGCCGCCAGATATCTTCGGCGTCGATCAACACTTGCGAGGCTTCGCGTTCGACCTCGCGCTTTTCGAACGCCGCGATCGGGCCAGATCGGACTCCCTGTGTTTCTGCTCGGATGCCCTGTTTTCCTGCTCCTCACGCAGCAGGTGGCGCAGCCGTTTGGCTTCGTTGCGTAGCTTCCGGACCCCGCGCATGTCGAGGACTTCGTCGTTGTCGTCGGCTATGTCGTCGTCAATCTGCTCGACGAGTTCGGGTTCGGGTGTGAGTTCGGTCATGATGTTGATCCTTCCTCCAGTGCCGGCCAGCGCCTGCACCAGACACCGGGTGATTTGAATGTGACCGTGGTTATGAGTTCGTCGGGCAGCGGGCCGTGCCCGAGCCATTCGAGTAGCAGTCGCTCGGTGTCGGTTGCTGGTCGGGTCTGCCCGCGCGGTTTCCACACACGCTGCGCGTAGTCGTTGTGATGTGTTGCGTCTTCAGCGTTTTGGACCGATTCGGGTAGATATCTCAGCGCCAGCCAGCCGCGAATATCGGGCTGTTCAAGCTGTTCGACACCGGACAGGTCAGGACTCGTCATCGTCGATCATCTCCTCGCGGGCCTGCTCGCGGGCCGAGCGCACGTCAGCGGATAGGCGTGCTCGGACGAGCATCTGGTCAGGGCAGCTGGCTAGTGCGTCGCGGCCATGCACCAAGACCGCCACCAATACCTGCGGCAAGTTCCGCTCACTCAACACATCGGCACAGACCGCGTCGAACACTTCGCCGAACCGTGGATCGTCGGTCACGCAGCACTGCCACAGCTCCAATACTCGCGCGGACTCGGCGGGGGTTGGCCGCCACTTTTCGAAGGGGTCGTCGTGGTCCCAGGCGTGCAAGTCGGTCATGTCAGTTTCCTTTCGTTAATTTTCCATCAGGGTGGTTTCGTTTAAGAAGTCAGACATCGCTGCAACCGTGCAACCGCTGAGGTCAAGTGTGGTTTCTGAGATGCGCAGTTGCGTCGGGTCAGGCAGCAGCGCCGCGGACCCCGGCAGCGGATCACCGATCACCCAGCGACCGGGCTTGCCGCGCTTGTCCTCCAGGTTCCGCAGGTAGCCGTCATCGGCGGCCATGCGTAGCCGCCGGCTCACGTTGGACTTGTCCAGCTGCAGCTCCTCGGCGATGTCGCGGGCCATCACGCCCTCGGGGGACGCGAACGCCGTCGACCACCGCCACGGTCTCGCGCACGGTGTCGGAGACGGTCGCACCGACGCCCTCGGCGATGGTGTCGGCCACCAAGTCGCGGACCACGGCGTAGTCGGCGATGGTGGCGATGACCTGACCGGCGTCGCCGCGCGTCCCGGCTGGCCTGGTGCAGCATCGCGTGCGAACGGATAAGCGCGAGAACCGATCCGAAGTCGCGGCGCAACCGGACGGCGACGGGCGGCACCAGCTGCGCGAGCTGCCGGGCGTAGGGGATGGTCACCCGGTGCTCAGCGTCGACGAGCCACCGCTGCAGGTCGCGCCACTCCTCCAGGTCGCTGTCGCCGTTGCGCTCGTCGGCGAGTTCGAGCAGCACCCGCGCCGTCTGCTCACGCGAATCGTCGGTGGCCAGCGACAGAATGCGGGTCTCGTTCTCGGCGTGCACCCGCGTCTTGGTCGTCGTGAAGATCAGGTTGGTCGGGCCTTCCTTGACGATCTTCTTGGTGGCGAAGCCATCGTCCTTGTCGCGGACGGTGACCTCGTAGTCGATGCGACCCTCCGACAGCAGCGACCGCACGAAGTAGCTCGTCATGTCGTCCTCGACGCCCTCCCGCAGCGCCGTCACCTCGTAGACGACGAGGGTGCGGTGGGCGTACTCCTCGGCGCAGTAGACCAGCGCACGCTCGGACATGGCGGTGAATTCCAGGTACGCCTCGGGCGGGAAGAACCGGGTCACGGTCTCGACGGTGTAGGACTTGCCCGACGCCGAATGGCCCTTCACCCCGGCGGATACCTGCTTGTCGAGCAGCCGGGAGGTGAGCACGAGATACAGCGTCTTCGCCAGCTGCTCCTCGCCGACGAGGCCGCGGGACCGCACCTCGTCGGCCACCGCGTCGAGGATGCGCTGCAACCGTGCAAGCGTCGGCACCTCACTTGACCTGCGCGGTTGCGCGGTTGCAGTGGTCCTGACTCTGAAAGAAGTGGAGGTGAGCTGCCCGTTGTGCTCGGGTGAGGTTGGGCCGCTCGTCGGGGCGCTCCCTGATCGGCGGCTGATGTGGCTTGACGAGCCGCCACAGATCGTCGATGGTGTGGCCGGCCACCAGATAGTCGTCCAGACCGGTCTTCTCGTCGGTGTCGGGCAGATGCAGGTAATCGACCGTGGCGCCGCGGTACTTCAGGAAGTCGGCGAGCGCACACAATGCTTTGGCGGCGCTGGGTTTACGCGCCACGTCGCCGTCGAACGCCAGGATGACCCGACGATCGTTGAGCGCGATGTCATTCCAGTCGGCGACGGCGGTCTTGCCGCCCATGTCGTTGGTGCCGCGCCAGTTCCACACACCGGACAGGGCGACGATGCACAACTGGTAGTGGGCGCCGCGTCGGCTTTCTTGGTGCCTTCGGTGATCCACAGCGGCACGGTGGGGTCGCCGAGCATGTCTCGGATGTCCTCACCGGGCGGGATGTCGAGTCCGTTGCGCTGCTGGTGCGGTGTCTCGTACTTGACCGGTTTGCCGTCGCGTAGCCGCGGGCTGTCGGGCCGGTACTGGTACCCCCAGGTTGCGCCGCGCAGGTCGAGCAGCGGGATGAGCAGGCCGGGGACGCAGTCGCGGGCGGCCTTGACGATCTTCAGCTCGGCGAGGCGGCGGGGTCGACGATCGGTCTCGTAGCCGCGCGCGTCCGCATGTTCGGGGGTGATGCCGGATGCGGCGAGCATGGCAAGATGGTGTTCAGCGAGCATGGGTCCGCTCTTCAGAGGTGGGTGGCCGCAGCCCGGTTAAGTTGGCGTAACCGGGCCGCGGCACACGGGGTTACACGTCGACGAGGTTGGTGGGGATGGCTTCGGCCATCAGAAAATCACCGCCTCGTCGCCATCGGTTTCGAGCGCGCCAACACCGATTGGCTCGTTGTCGGTGAAGTGCGACGGCGGCGTGTAGTCGACCTGGAAGTCGTACGCCGTACCGCCGTTCTGGCAGCTGCACGTCCTCGACACGCTTCATCCAGACGGTGCCGCCGACGGCTGGGCTGTCCGCGAACTTGTTGTCCAGGGCACGCCACAGGGCGGCCTTCTGCAACGGCTTGTCGATGTAGACCCGGCAGCGGCCCTGCCTCGGTGTCCAGCACCAGGAGCAGCTCCATGACCGGGTTGCCGTCGTCGTCAAGCTTCGGCTCGTCGCTCTTGTACTTGCTTCTGCGGCAGCAGTTTCGGCTCCTCGGCGATCTTCCCGTGAATCTCGTCGCCGACGCTCGTGAACTTGAATACCGGGTCGCTGCTGCCGCTTTGGGACAGGAACTTGCGGATGTCGTCACTCATCGGATGCCTCCAGGTTGTCGAGGCGGGCGAGGATGGTGCGGCGTTCCTCAGTCGTCATGTTCTGCCAGCGGGCACGGATGGCGTCTGCGGGCCGGTCGGGCTGCGACGGTGCTTCGTGTATGTTTCTCATTCCTTGTTCTCCTTATCTGGTTGTGCGCCAGTGGTTTACGCCGTAACGCTCGGCGGGCTTGGGATAGGAGGACGCCCCGGCGGGGTGTCAGGCAACCCCGTGCCGAATTGCCCGTTCTCCCAAGCGATCACATCACTGAGCCGATAGCGGGCGTGGCGACCGAACTTGGCGTACTTAGGGCCGCGGCCCTGTGATGCCCACTGATCGAGCGTGGCCGGGGGCATCTTCCAACGGTCGGCGAGTTCGGGGCGGGTAAGCCAGGTCTCATTCGGCGGCGCTGGCGGTGGCGGGCCTGATCCCGCTTCGACTATCTCGTCCCAGTGCTCCGCGACGAGTCTGCGGAACTCCTTCGTGGCCATGATGGAACCTCCTGTTGCGTGATAGTCACGCAATTATCGGTGGTTATGCGTGATCATGCGTGCAATCTCAACACATGGCGCAGATTCGCGCAAGCTGCTACTCTTTTGCGTTATGGACACGCAAGACTGGCCCGACGCGCAGACGGCGCGTATCGGACAGGCACTACGGCAGCTGCGGAAGGATCAGAACCGCTCGGCGCAGTAGGTCGCCGACCGGACCAAGGAACTGGGCTACGAGGTCACGAGGACTGCGATCACCGACCTGGAAATCGGTCGGCGCAAGCACGTGACCATCGCCGAGCTGACCATGCTGGCGCGGGCGCTGAACACAAGCCCCACCGCGCTGATGTTCCCCGGACCGTACTACGAGATGGTGGAGGTGCTGCCGGGTCTTGAAGTGCAGGAATTAAGGGCCGCGCAATGGTTTTCCGGCCTGCTGAGCGGTCCCACCGAGCACCTCCGGCTGGTGGGGCCCCTCTCACCGACGACCGCGTCGAGTACAGCCGCAACCTCAGGCGGCTGCGGCTGGCGCGTGAAGTCTGGAACCTCGAAGAGGGCAGAACCGCGCTGATGCTTCGACTGGGGCGACCGACAACCCGACGAGAGGGCGCGGGTGGTCGATGCGCTCGTCGACCTTCAGCGCCGGATCGATGAATTGAAAGCCGACGATGCCTGGTAGGCCGCGGCTACGAATCGGGCAGCACGGCAACATCAACCGCAGATACCTCGGCGGCGGCGTATGGATGGCGTTCTGCCGCTTCCGCGACAGCGACGGCGTCGTCCGCAAGGTGCAGCGGCTCGGGCCTGCCGACGAATTCGACAAGCGCGGCAAGCTGGCCGAGGACGCACTCATCGAAGCGTTGGCCGAACGCCGCGCACCCTCGGCTGACCAGATCAGCCTGGACACCCTGCTGCTGTCCCTGGTGGATCAGCATCTGGTTCGGCTCGCCGAAGACGACCGCTCCCCCGCGACCCTGTCCACCTACCGATTCGCTGCCGGCAAGCTGGCGAAGTTCATCGGCGGTGTGCGGGTTGGTGAAGCATCGACAGCGCGGTTGGACGCGGCCCTGCGATCTATGCGCGGCAGCCCACGGCGCGACGATGGCCAAGCAGTCCAAGACGATCCTGCGCGGTGCCCTCCAGCTCGCGGTGATGGCCAACGTGCTCGGTGCCAACCCGGTGCGCGATGTGCAGCCGCTGCAGTCCAAGAACCAGCCGAAGGGCGCGACGGCACTGACGCGCCGACCAGCTACCCGAACTGTTGGTGAAGCTGCGGGCGTCGGCGTACTGCCAGCAGCATGATCTCGTGGACCCGATCACGACGTTGATCGCCACGGGGTTGCGGCGCTCGGAACTGCTCGGGCTGCGATGGGTCGACATCGACGACGAAGGCTGGCACGCGACCGTCAGCGGCAAGCTGGTGCGGGTCGCGGGCGAGGGCCTGAAGTGGATTCCCGTCGACCAAGTCGGCGGCTGGACTGCGCACCCTCCCGCTTCCCCGATTCGCCGTCGACATGCTGACAGCCCGTCGTGGTGTGCCGTACTTCGGCGAGCAGCCGATGATCTTCCCGTCCACGGCGGGCACCTGGCGCGACCCGAACAACTTCGGCAAGCAGTGGCGCACAGCGCGCGAAGACCTCGGCGTGCCCGAGGTGACGACGCACAGCTTCCGCAAGACGGTCGCCGATCTGATCGACGACGAGGGGCTGTCAGCCCGCGTCGGCGCAGATCAGCTAGGTCACACCCATGTGTCCATGACGCAGGACGTGTACATGAGCCGGGGCCGGATTCACACCGCAGGTTGCTGACCTGCTGGACCGTGCGGTAATAAGCGCCGAATAAACGCCGACTTGGTCACCCTGTGGAGCAGAAATAGCCTCTGACGTGGGGCGGGCGGGGCTCGAACCCGCGACCAACGGATTATGAGTCCGCGGCTCTAACCGACTGAGCTACCGCCCCCTGCTTACAGTTTTGCGGCACCAATGGTCGCATACGCTGCTCATGCCGCATCGGCGGCAGGGAGGAGCATCCATGCACGACCTCGACCAGGCCATCAACGACCGGCACTCGACCCGCCTGTTCGTGCCCGACAAACCTGTGCCCCGCGAACTCGTCGACGAAGCGCTACAACTGGCCGTCCGAGCCCCGTCGAACTCCAACATCCAGCCGTGGCACCTGGCACTCGTCTCGGGCCAGGCGCTGCAACGCCTCGTCGCCGCCCTGATGCACGAGGCCCGCCGCAAGCCGCCCGTCGTCCCGCAGCTGCCGCCCACCTTCGCACACCTGCGCGGTGAACTCGGCGCCGTGGTGTACGGGTCGATGGGCATCACCCGCGACGACATCGAGGGCCGACGCGAAGCGGTGCTGCGCAACTGGGAGTTCTTCCGCGCGCCACTCGCCGGAATCGTCTGCATGCACCGGGATCTGGACCACGTCGACAGCCTGGGCGTGGGGATGTTTCTGCAGACGTTCATCCTGTCGTTGACCGCACGCGGTCTGGGCACCTGTGTGCAGGTGTCGATCGCGGGCTACCCCCACATCCTGCACGCGCAGCTGGCCATCCCGCCCGAGTACACGATCCTGTGCGGACTCGCGATCGGCTACCCGGACCCCGACTTCCCCGCCAACCACCTACACATCGAGCGGAATCCGATCGAGCGCAACGTCGTCTTCCACGACTACTGAGCCAGCGACACCGTCTGTCCGTCGGGCTCGACGGAGAACAGCTCCGTGCCCTCCTCCACCAGCGGCGCATCCACACCCAACGACACCATGATCTTGTTGGCCGCGTTGCGCATGACGTCCCACGTGAGCTCCAGCGCCTGGTCCTCCGAAAAGTGCTCATGCACCCCCGCGGCCACCTCGGCGCTGATCTGCGACGGGGACCAGATCAGCGCATCCACGTACCGCAACGCCGCCTTCTGCGCGTCGGTCAAACCGTCGGCGGATTCGAACTGCTCGATCTGGCCGTAGAGGTCCTCGGTCCCGCCGGCATCCAGCGCATTGGTCTCCCGCCGGGACTTGCACAGCCGGCAGTTGTGCTGCGCCGCCCCCCGCAACCGCACCACCTCGGTCGTCACGGGGTCCAGAGCCCGCAGCCGTGCCACCGCGGGAACAAACCCATTCAGCAGGGCGTCGACCGGATCGGCATCGTGATCCCACTCGACCGCGCTTCCGTCGCCCGGCTTACCGAGCCCGAGGGCACCGAGTCCCGCCCACACACGAGGCACGAAATCGGCGATGAAGATCATCACGACCGTCCGAAACACGTTGTCGCCCAAGGCCGATAGCAGTTGTTTGCGCTGGTTGCCGCCGATCCCCGACACGTCGACCGCGAACTGCTCCGTGAACGCCGCCACCACGGATTCACGCTCTGAAGCCCCGTCGCCCCAGTCCATCTCCATCGGCAGCGGATGCAGCGACAGCGCCCGCCCGCACGTCAGCCGCGTCAGCGTGTCCAGGCGCCCGTCCCCCGACGACATCGCCACCAACGCGGCGATGCGTTCGGTCAGTTTCTCGTCACTCACCCATGGATTATTGCGCCTGGCTGACCGACGACATGTGAAAGTCGGGGATCCGCAGCGACGGCATCGTCACCCGCGTCACCCAGTCGCCCCACTCGCGCGGCAAGGTGCGGTCAGTCGCCCCTGCCTCGGTCGCACGTCGCAAGAGGTCCAGCGGGCTCTCGTTGAACCGGAAATTGTTGACAGCCGCTGTCACCTCGCCGTCCTCCACGAGGTAGACACCGTCGCGGGTGAGTCCCGTGAGCAGCAGCACCGCCGGGTCGACCTCACGGATGTACCACAACGTCGTCAGCAGCAGGCCGCGCTCCGTGCTCGCGATCATGTCCGCGAGGCTGGCCGACCCGCCGGCCATCAGCAGGTTGTCCGCCGGCACCGCCACCGGCGCATCGAACTCCGCCGCCGACGCGCGCGGGTAGGCCAGCGTGTTGACGGTGCCGTCGCGGATCCAGTCAGTGCGCCCGATGTCCAGCCCGTTGTCGAAGACGGACGCCCGCTCCGACGACGACGACGTCGTGACGAACGGCGTGCACGCCAACCCGTCCGCGAACGGATCGGAGTACAGCGTCAGCGGCAGATCGGTGAGCTTCTCCCCCACCCGTGTTCCGCCGCCGGGAGCCGAGAGCGCGGTGCGCCCCTCCTCCGCGCCGCGGCCGTCCATCGTCCACCACAGGTAGATCATCATGTCGGCCACTGTCGACGGGGGCAGGATTGTCTCATAGCGTCCGGCGGGCAGTTCGACGGTGCGCTGTGCCCAGCCCAGCCTGGTGGACAACCGCTCGAGCATCGAATCCGTTGGCACATCGTCGAAGTCGGGCGTGCTGAATCCCACCCAAGCACTGGCTCCCGCACGTTTGCCGTTGATCTCCACCGAACCTGTGGGCTGTGTGTAGCGCCGCCGCAGCCCGTTCGATGTGGCCAGGAACGTCGTCTCGACCTCGTGCCGGGCGAACCCGTACAGCTGATCCGGACCGCCGAACCCCCGTGCCGCCAGGCTGCCCGCCACCCCCAGGAACGCCTGCGCACTTGTGCCCGGCACTGGGGCGTCCCAGTCGTCGGGTATGTCGCCTCCGGGTATCGGCGGCGCGCTGTCGCGGGCCTCCGGCGCCGAACGTGCCGCGTCCTGCGACGCCGCCACCAGACCCTCAATGGATGACGGGTCCACCTCACTGGAGCGCACCGAACCGACGCGCGCGGTCCTGCCTTCGCGCACAATCGATATCACCGTCGTGTGTCGGCTAATCGATTCGCCGTTGGTGGTCATCGAGTTGCCAGCCCACCGCAGTGACGCGTCGGCACGGTCGGTCACCAAGACGATCGTCTCGTCGGCCTTACCCAGCCGGCCGGCCTCGGCCAGCGCACGGTCGACTACCTCCTGAGCTCCGATCACGACTAGTGCCCCGCCTCGACCCGCGTGTTGAGCACATTCACTCCACGGAACAGCGCCGACGGGCATCCGTGGCTCACGGCGGCGACCTGGCCGGGCTGCGCCTTCCCGCAGTTGAACGCACCGCCGAGGCGCCACGTCGTCGGTCCACCGACGGCTTCCATCGATCCCCAGAAGTCCGTCGTGGTCGCCTGATAGGCGACGTCGCGAAGTTGACCGTCGAGGCGGCCGTCGCGGATGCGGAAGAACCGCTGCCCGGTGAACTGGAAGTTGTACCGCTGCATGTCGATTGACCACGACTTGTCGCCGACGATATAGATGCCGTCATGTACTCGGGCGATGAGATCGTCGGTGCTCAGGTCGTCGGTCCCGGGTTGCAGCGACACGTTGGCCATCCGCTGTATCGGCACATGATGCGGTGAGTCGGCATACGAGCAGCCGTTGGACCGGGCGACCCCCAGCCGGGGGGCGAACACCCGGTCGAGCTGATAGCCGACGAAGATCCCGTCGCGCACCAGGTCCCAGCTCTGCGCCCGCACTCCTTCATCGTCGAAACCGGTACTGGCCAAACCGTGTTCGACGGTCCGGTCCGCGGTGACGTTCATCACCGGAGACCCATAGCGCATAGCGCCGAGTTTGTCCGGCGTGGCGAACGACGTGCCGGCGTATGCGGCCTCGTAGCCGATGGCGCGGTCGTATTCGGTGGCGTGCCCTATCGATTCGTGGATCGTCAGCCACAGGTTGGTCGGGTCGATCACCAAGTCCGTCGGCCCCGCCGAAACGCTGGGCGCCTTGGCCTTTTCGGCCAACAAAGACGGAAGCTGCGCAAGCTCGTCCGACCAGTTCCACACGTCGTCGCCCGCGACGACCTCCCAACCCCGGGCGGTCGGTGGGGCCAGGGTGCGCATCGTTTCGAACGTGCCTGCCGCGGCGTCGACGGTCACCGCCTCCAGCGTCGGCATCAGCCGCACCCGCTGCTGGGTGATCGATGAACCGAACGTGTCGGCGTAGAAGGTCTGCTCCTTGACCGCGTGCAACCCGGCCGAGACGTGGTCGACGCCGTCGGCGGCCATCAGCCGCCCGGAGTATTCACCCAGCACCGCGATCTTGTCCGACGACGCGACCGCGAACGGGTCAATGCGGTAGTCCGACACCCAGCTGACATCGGAGTAGACCGGTTCGGGGGCCAGCTCGATGCGCTCGGCGTTCAGCGGCGCCAGCGTCCTCGCCACGTGCACGGCTCGGCGCGCGGTGTCCGCGGCCGTGGCGGGGTCCAGCTCGGCATGGGAGGCGAAGCCCCATGTGCCGTCGACGATCACCCGCACCGCCAGGCCGATCTCCCGATTGACGACGGCGGCCTCCAACTCGCTGTCACGCAGCTGGACGTGTTCCGTCGTGATGGCGTGAATCCGCAGGTCGGCGTAACTGGCTCCGGCCGCCACCGCCGCCGAAAGCGCCGCGTCGGCCAGGTCATGGCGCGGCAGCCCGAGGAAGTCGGCATCGACTCGGCGTTGCGCTGTCACGCCACCACCGTAGTGGTGGCCCTGTCGGCGGGCTTTAATGACTCGGTGGCCGCCCGACGTGTCCGATCCGCTGCACTGGGTTACGGCTTGCTCGCGCCCAGCCTCTTCGGCGTCGTCACGTTCATGCTGTTACCGATGCTGGTGGTGCTGTGGCTGTCTCTGCACCGCTGGGATCTGTTGGGGCCGATCGAGTTTGTCGGCCTGCGTAACTGGCAATCGGTGCTCACCGATGGATCGTTCGCGACATCGCTGGTGGTGACGCTGTTGTTCATCGCGATCGTGGTGCCGGCGCAAACTCTGCTTGGTCTGGCTGCGGCGGCCATGCTGGCGCGCGGACTGCCGGGCAGTGGATTCTTCCGCACGCTGTACGTGCTGCCGTGGATCTGCGCTCCGCTGGCGATCGCCGTGTTGTGGCGCTGGATCCTCGCGCCGACCGACGGCGCGGTCAGTACTGCGCTGGGCCACCGCATCGAGTGGCTCACCGACCCCCGTCTGGCGCTACCCGTCGTGTCCGCGGTCGTGGTGTGGACCAACGTCGGCTATGTGACGCTGTTCTTCCTGGCGGGCATCCTCAACATCCCCCAAGACATCCACAACGCGGCCCGCACCGACGGCGCCACGGCGTGGCAACGGTTCCGCCGCATCACGCTGCCCATGCTGCGGCCAACGATGTTCTTCGTGCTTGTGACGGGCGTCATCAGCGCCGCGCAGGTGTTCGACACCGTGTACGCGTTGACTGCAGGAGGCCCGCAGGGCCGGACCGACCTCGTCGCCCACCGGATCTACGCCGAGGCGTTCGGCGCTGCGGCGGTCGGTCGGGCGGCGGTGATGGCGGTCGTGCTGTTCGTATTGCTGGTCGGTGTGACGATCGTTCAGCACGTGTACTTCCAGCGGCGCCGTACATACGAGATCTACTAGCTGCGGCTACGGGTAACCTCGCTAGCCGTTGCGCGGGTCGGGACCTAGAGGACCTCCGTTTGGCAGCGCGACGAGACCACAGTCAGGTCGGCGCGGTGCCCGCAGATGACCCACACCGAGCCCTCCGAATCAGCCGGCCATGAATGCTGGTCGCGCTCCGCACATTCGGCAGCCGTAGGTCCATCGTCTCCGCGGAGGTCGACTGGATTCACGCCGAACGTGGGTGATCCGCTGGGAATTTAACCTCGGCCATCTCGTCGGTGCCGGGGCTCGGACGCGACCTACAGCGCCAAGACACAGCCCAAGATCGCGATTTCGACCCATCACGCTTGACATCAGTGTAAATACGTTGGGAGATCGATCATTCCTCCAGGAGGCTGAAGATGGTTCGCACATTTGTCGTGGCGGCTTGTGTGTCTGCAGTCGGCGCGGTTCTTGCCGCCCCGGTGACAGCCAGTCCGGCGGAGGCGCAGTTCAGCGCTATCGCGCCGTTCCCGAACAAACCCGGCCCAAACATTCCAGGCCCAAACATTCCAGGCCCGGACATCATCGATGTCCCCAACGTCGACGTCCCAATCGACGTCCCAATCTCGACGTCCCCAATCTCGACGTCCCCAATCTCGACGTCCCCAACGTCAATGTCCCAAATGTCAACCTCCCCAACGTCAACGTGCCAGGCATTCCGGGCAACGTCAATGTCCCAAATGTCAACCTCCCCAACGTGAACGTCGATATCCCCGACGTCGCGGACATCGTCCCGGACTTCAACGTCCCCGAGGTCGCGGACATCGTCCCAGACTTCGACGTCCCGAAGATCGACGTCCCGAAGGTTAACGTCCCGAATGTCAACATCCCTCGCGGTGGCGGCGGTCGCGGTGGCGGCGGCCGCGGCCGGTAGTGCCGGGCAGCTCGGCAACGGTAGCGCCCGATCCGAATACGGGGGTTTCGCACAATGGGTTAACCGCAAGGCACGAAAGTCGCGACTGATTCTGCTTAGCTTCGCATTGTCAATGATCCCTAGTGACAATGGCTCTTCGTATCCAATTGTAAAGGAGTCCAACCATGTTGCTCAATGCCCGTCTAGCCCGTCGCGCAGTTGTCGGTGCGATCGGTACCGGCGCAGTCGCCGGTGCGATGTTTGTTGCCGCGGCCCCGTCAGCGCTGGCCGCCCCTCCCTTTTGCACCGCCGGAGACGTGGCGCAGTTAAGGGCGAATGTCTCAGCGGCAACGTCGGCCTACCTGTTCACTCACCCGTGGGTGAACGAGTTCTTCACCAACCTTCAAGGCCAGCCCCGTGACCAGATCCGGACCCAGGTGCAGGACTACCTAACCGCCAATCCGCAGGAGCAGGCCGAACTCCAGGCCATCCGCCAGCCGCTGGCCGACCAGCGGAACCGCTGCGGCACCGGTACCAACCTCCCCACGCCTTAATCGGCGATGCGAGCCAGTCATGTGCTGTTGATCGCGCCGACGTGGCAGCGTGCAGCCGCCCGTAGGGGTTTCCGCCTGCGGCACGGGTGATGCCCGCTGTGGTCTGTGGTGCTGCGTCTGCTTCCGCTTCGGCTTGACACATAGCTTCCGATTCACGCTCCAGTTCATCCGAACGCCGGCCGACCTCGATGGCCTTCAAATGCACCGACTATCGTCCAGTGTTGTGACTCGGCGTAGGCGTGGCCGTTTGTTCTGTGGGTTATATGCGGAGTCATCTCGCCACCCTGGACGTCGGACACTCGGGTACCAACCACGGCGCGAATCTCACTCATGTGCGGAGTGTTGGGTAGTGCCTGTACTTCCGACGGCGGATCTCCTATGACCTCACCTAACCGGATCCTGTCGGGCGCGGTGATCTACCCGTTCCTCGTGGCGGGCGCCCTGATCACGTTGGCGCCGTTCGCATTGGGGTTGTTGACGTCGTTCACCTCGGCGCGGCAGTTCAACACCGAGTCGCCGCTGTCGTTTCCGACGCCGCCGACGTTGGCGAATTACGCGGGCCTGATCGACGCGGGGTTCGGCCGGGCGTTCGTGGTGACCGCTGCTGATGACCGCGGTCATCCTCCTCGGCCAGATCACGTTCTCGGTGTTGGCGGCGTATGCATTTGCACGACTGCGCTTTCCAGGCCGTGACGCGTTGTTCTGGGTGTACGTCGCCACGCTGATGGTGCCGGGGACGGTGACGGTGGTGCCGCTGTACCTGATGATGGCCGAAGCGGGTCTGCGCAACACCTTCTGGGCACTGGTGCTGCCGTTCATGTTCGGTTCCCCGTACGCGATCTTCCTACTGCGGGAGTACTTCCGAACCATCCCCGCCGACCTGATCAACGCCGCCCGCGTCGACGGCGCCAACACGTTGGACGTGATCGTGCATGTGGTGGTGCCTGCGAGCCGGCCGATCCTGGTGACGCTGGCGCTGATCACCGTTGTGTCGCAATGGAACAACTTCATGTGGCCGTTGATCATCACCAGCGGCAGCGAGTGGCAGGTGCTGACGGTGGCCACAGCGGGCCTGCAATCGCGGTACAACGCGCAGTGGACCCTGGTGATGGCGGCGACCACGGTGGCGATCGTGCCGTTGATCGTGTTGTTCGTCGCGCTGGGTCGACACATCGTCCGCTCCATCGTGGTGACGGGGTTGAAATGAGGCTGCGGCCCAAGTTTTCGACGCTGGTCGCCGTCGGCGTGGCGGTGACCGGCGTCGTGTTGCTCGTCGCGGCGATGCTGCTCGGTCAGTCCAACGAATCCGGCGGACGCACCATCGTCACGGTGCGACTGTGGGACGAGCAGGTCGCCGAGGCCTACCGCGAGTCCTTCGCCGAGTTCAGCCGTGAGCATCCCGACATCGATGTCCGCGTCAACGTCGTCGCCTACTCCACCTATTTCGACACCCTGCGCACCGATGCGGCGGGCGGCGGCGCCGACGACATCTTCTGGATCAGCAACGCCTACTTCGCCGAGTACGCCGACACCGGCCGGCTGATGGACGTCGCGCAGACACTGGGCGCCAACGCATCCCGCGCGTGGGAGCCGTCGGTGGTCGACCAGTTCACCCGCGACGGCACCTTGTGGGGTGTGCCCCAGCTGACCGACGCCGGCATCGCGCTGTACTTCAACGCCGACCTCTTGGAGGCCGCCGGTGTCGAACTCGAAGAGCTTCTCGGGCTGCGCTGGTCGCTCGGAGATGGGGACACGTTGCGGCCGCTGCTGGCGCGGCTGACCGTCGACGCCGACGGACGCTCCGCCGCCACACCGGGGTTCGACGCGGGTCGTATCCGCCAGTGGGGCTACAACGCCGCCAACGATCTGCAGGGCATCTATCTCAACTACATCGGCTCGGCCGGCGGGGTGTTCTCCATCGGCGACCGGTTCGCGTTCGACAACCCGCAGTCGGCCGAGGCGTTCGACTACCTGGTGCGGTTGATCAATGTCGACCGCGTGGCACCGCCTGCGTCGGACACCAACGACAACGGCGATTTCTCGCGCAACCAGTTCCTGCAGGGCCGGATGGCGCTGTTCCAGTCCGGTACGTACAACCTCGCCGCCGTCGCCGACCAGGCGACGTTCCGGTGGGGCGTTGCCATGCTTCCGATCGGACCCAAGTCCCGCGTCAGCGTCACCAACGGTATTGCCGCCGCTGGAAATTCGGCCAGTGCGCATCCCGACGCCGTGCGGCAGGTGCTGGCGTGGATGGGCAGTACCCGCGGCAACGAGTACCTCGGATTCAACGGGGCGGCCATCCCCGCAGTGCTGGCCGCCCAGCCGGTGTACGACAGGTACTGGCGGTCCCGCGGTGTCGACGTCAGCCCGTTCTTCAAGGTGCTCAACGGCCCTCACATCGCCGCTCCGGGAGGCGCCGGATTCGCCGCCGGATTCGACGCGCTCAAACCGTACTTCGACGAGATGTTCCTGGGCCGACGCGACGTCGCGAGCACCCTGGCCGACGCCCAGCGAGTCGCGAACTCCGCGGCGCAGCGGTAGGTCTCGTCGAGACTACGGTTTATGACGGGATTCTCCCGATTTCTGTCATATACCGTAGTTTCGACGCGTTATGAGTTCCTATGTACTGGTGCACGGCGCGTTCGGCGGCGGCTGGGTGTGGGACGACGTGGCCGAGCGGCTGGCGAGCGATGGGCACCGCCTGCATGTCGTGGATCGACTCCCGAGCGCGGGCACAGACCCGAGGTCACTCGGCGACATGACGGCCGATGCGGACCACGTGCGGCACATGCTCGACGAATTGGACGAGCCGGCGGTTCTGGTCGGGCATTCGTACAGCGGGATGGTGATCACCGAACTCGCCGACCATCCGAAGGTGCGCCACAGCGTCTATCTCGCCGCCCTGTGGCCGCAGCGTGGGCAGTCCGCGCTCAATCTCATGGGCGACGTGTTGCCGCCTTCGTTCTTTGCCCGCGATGACGGCACGATGCAGATCGTCGACGATTTCGACCTGGCCTGGCAGACCTTCTGCCCCGATATGGACCGGGCCGCCGCTGAACGGATGATTTCGCGTTCGGTCCTGCAGTCGTATTCGTCAGCAACCACTCCGAGCACAGCACCCGATCGGACACATCCCGCGACGTACATCATCGCCACCGGGGAGACCGAGGGGTCGGTGGCCGCACAAGAGGCGCGAGCGGCAAAAGCGGAACACGTCGCACGAATTCCGGCCGCGCACATGGCGCAACTCTCGAGCCCTCACGCGGTGGCGGCCGCACTCACCGCACTGTGACTCAGCGCGTGACCGCACTCGTTCCCAGGATGGTCAACTCGAGCGCAAGCGCGCCGCCGCACACCACGGCGACGATCACGAAGGCCCACCAGTCGATCGCCGTCGGACGCGACGGCGCCGCCGAGATCTGACCCGCGCCACCGCGGGCGGTGATCGCGTCGCCCATCTCGTCGGCCCGCCGTAACGCCACGGTGATGGCCGCCGCAAGCAGGTCGATGACCTCGAGCCACCATCGGCGATACCGTCCTCGCCTGGTGAACGCGACGTCCTTAGGCCGCAGCCTGCGCGCCGCGTAGAGCACGCGGAACTCGTCGATCAGCATCGGGAACGCCCGCAATGCCAACGCCAGCGACACCGCCCATTCGTCCACGGGAATCCGCAACCGCCGCAGCGGGCGCCCCAATGTCGCTACGGCCGGGGCGATTTCGGCGACATTGGTCGTCCACGACACCATCGCGCCGAGGCCGAGCAGGACGATCGACAACGCGGTGATGCGCAGGAAATTGAACAATCCGCCAAGCCCGACCTCGATCGAGCCGAGGTCGATGACGGGGCTGCCCCCGGCGAAGGTGGCGGTCAGGCCGCCGAGAAACAGCAGGAACCACAGCCAGCCCGGAATCGACGGCAGTGTGCCCCGCGGTATCCGCGCGATCCATGCCGCCGTCAGCACCAGAAGGGCAATGGCGCCGATGGGAACCCAGCCGGGGTAGAAGGTCATCAGCACCCCGATGCCCGCCACCAAGAGAAGTTTCGAGCCTGCCCACAGTCGGTGGATGACGCTGTCGCCCGGAACGGGCCGCAGCAGTACCACCGGCTTGCGCTGGCGACGAGTTGTGGTCGCGCGGGGCGCACCGGCAGCCGCGGTCATGGCCTGCCTCCCAACGCGGTCCGCGCCGGAACCAACACCCCGTCCTGCAGATGCAGGGTACGTGGACACAGGTCCTCGAGACCCGAGAAGTCGTGAGAGATCACGACCACGGTCAGCCCGGCATGGCGCCGCAGCTCTTCCAGAAGTCGCAGCAGCCCACGCTGACTCGCGGCGTCCAGCCCGGCGAGTGGCTCGTCGAGGATGATCGCGCGCGGCGAACGGGCTAGCAGGCCGGCGAGCACCACGCGGCGCATCTGGCCGCCGCTCAGTTGATCGATACGTCGCTTCGACAGAGCCGGATCCAGGCCGACGGTGGCCAGTGCCTCCACCACCCGATCGTGATCACGTGCCGAGAACCCCGCCGCCGAGGCGATCTCCAGATCGACGCGGCTTCGCATCAACTGCAGCCGGGCCGCCTGGAACGAGATCGCCACCGCACCAACCTGATCGGACATCGGCGTGCCGTCCAGTAGGCAACTGCCGACGGTCGGCACGGTGAGCCCCGCCATGATCCACGCCAGGGTCGACTTGCCCGATCCGTTCAGACCGTGGATCAACAACCCGTCGCCATCGTTGACGGTGAAGGTGATGTCACGCAGAGCCGTTGCCGCCCATGGTGTCCCGCTGCCGTATTCGTGGCTCACACCCGTCAGTTCGAGCACCGGCGTGTCGGAATGGTGCCCCGTCGCCACCGTCGCCGCGGGCGCCGACGCGGTCTCCACCATCTCGGTGTTGTCAGCAGCACCGCCGTTGCCGGTGAGGTTCACGGCGCGGTCGGCGGCATCGGCCTCGTCGTTGTAGTGGGTGATGTGCACCAGCGACATGCGGTGGTGCTGCGTCAGTCCGGACAGCACCGACATCAGTGCCTCGCGGCCGTCCTGGTCGACCATGCTGGTGACCTCGTCGGCGATCAACAGGGACGGCTCACGGGCCAGCGCCCCGGCCACCGCCAGACGCTGCAGCTCACCGCCGGACAGGCCGCCGGTGTCGCGCTCGGCCAGACCGTCGAGGCCGACCTCGCCGAGCAGCTTGTGGACGTCGGTGGTCTTGCCCGGCGGCAGACCCCAGACGACGTCGTCGGCGACGCGGGTGCCCAGCACCTGACTCTCCGGGTGCTGCAGGATCACGGCCGTGCCACCGAGACGGCCGAGCCCGACGGCGCCGGGCCGTTCGATGGTGCCCGCGATGGGTTCGCGTCCGGCCAGTATCAGCATGAGCGTCGTCTTGCCCGATCCGTTGGCGCCGGTGACGGCGAGGTGCTCGCCGGGTTCGACGCTCAATGACACCGGCCCTAGCGCGTCGTGGTCGGCGTTGGGGTAGCGGAAGCGGACGTCGTGCAGGCGCGCAGGCACAGGTGCGATGGGCCCGGTGTCGGTCGAGGACTCCAGCTTGTGGACATCCGGGATGCCGAGAAGTCGCGTCATCACCCGCGACAGCGCCCACCAACCGATGAGACTGACCACGGCGATCGACCACACCGACGACCCGAAGAACAGGTACGGCCAGTGTTCCAACGCCGTGGCGAAGTCGCGCTTGAGTTGGTCGGCCACACCCTGCATGTCCGGGATGCGTGCGATGACCGCGGCGAGCCCGTTGATATTGGCCGTCATCGACTCGAACATCAGATGGCGCAGTCGCGCGAGAACGGCCAACGCCGCCACGACGGCCACGCCGAAGACCGCACCGGCGACCAGCGAGCTGAGCAGGACGGTCAGCGTGCCGCGCCCGCGGCGTTTGACGATGCCGGTCAGCCCACCGATGTACGCGCAGTTGAGGACGGTCATGAAGCCGCCCATGCCGGCGATCAGGAACGCGATGATCGCGCCGGCCACCGTCGCCGTGATCAGCACACGCAACCGGTAGCGGTAGGCCAGCAGACCCATCGGGACGCTGCCGAGCAACGAAAGCCCTGCGGCAAAGGGGACGACGACAGCGATGATCGCGGTGGCCGCGCACAGCGCCGCCATCACCGAAGCCTGTGCGAGTTCGCCCGGAGTCAGCGAGCCGGTTCGTCGAGACACGCTCGAGTCCCCGGTCACGGTCATTGCACGATTCTGCCAGCCTCATCCTGAGAGGTCTCATCACCTCGCTGTGACCGGCGACGCGGCCGCGCCGGTTGAAATGCATAGCAAACCTATGCAACCATGGTGTCATGACCCAGACCCTCGGAGCCGATCTGCTGTCAGTGGTCGCCCGGATCAACCGACTGGCCACGCAGCGCGCCCGGCTACCGCTGCCGTATGCGCAGGCGCGATTGCTGTCCACGATCGAGGACCAGGGTGCCACCCGAATATCCGACCTGGCCGCTCTGGACCACTGCTCGCAGCCGACGATGACCACCCAGGTTCGCAGGCTCGAAGACGCAGGGCTGGTGTCACGCACCGCCGACCCCGGCGATGCGCGGGCCGTGCTGATCCGCATCACGCCCAAGGGAGTCGAGACCCTGAGGCAGGTGCGCCTGGACCGCGGCGCGGCCGTCGACCCCTATCTGGAGCGGCTTGATGCCGCGGACCGGCAGACGCTCAGCGACGCCGTCCGTGTGCTGCGTGGCCTCCTGGCGGACGCGGCCTCCCCCATCCACCACGAAATAACACGAAAAGGAGCCTTCGCCCCTATGTGGCGTCAACCCAAAGCTGTTTGGGCCGTTGCTTTCGCGTCTGTCGTCGCGTTCATGGGGATCGGTCTCGTCGACCCGATTCTCAAGCCGATCGCCGACAACCTCAACGCGTCGGCCTCGCAGGTGTCACTGTTGTTCACCAGCTACATGGCGGTGATGGGCGTGGCGATGCTGATCACCGGTGTGGTGGCGAGCCGGATTGGTCCAAAACACACGCTGCTAGTCGGCCTCGTGGTGATCATCGCCGGCGCGGGCCTGGCCGGTATGTCCGACACCATCCTGGAAATCGTTGGCTGGCGCGCACTTTGGGGACTCGGCAACGCGCTGTTCATCGCGACCGCATTGGCGACCATCGTCAACTCCGCACGTGGCTCTGTCGCGCAGGCGATCATTCTGTACGAGGCCGCGCTGGGGCTCGGCATCGCCGTCGGCCCGCTCGTCGGCGGTGTTCTCGGGTCGATCTCGTGGCGCGGCCCGTTCTTCGGGGTGTCCGTGTTGATGGCGGTGGCCGTCGTGGTCACCGCCTTCCTGCTGCCGTCCACGCCGCGCGCCGAACGTGCGACGACATTGGCCGACCCGTTCCGGGCGCTGCGGCACCGTGGCCTGCTCGGTGTCGCAATCACCGCGCTGCTCTACAACTTCGGCTTCTTCACCCTGCTGGCGTTCACGCCCTTCCCGCTCGACATGACCGCCCATCAGATCGGGTTGATCTTCTTCGGGTGGGGCCTCGCGCTGGCGTTCACCTCAGTGGTGGTCGCGCCGCGGCTGCAGCGCCGGTTCGGCACCGTACCGACTCTGCTGGTGAACCTCTTGGCGATGTCCGCGACCCTGGTGGTGATGGCCGTCGCCACCGAGGACAAAGTCGTGCTGGCGACGTGCGTGGTGGTCGCGGGCCTGTTCATCGGAATCAACAACACGCTGATCACCGAAACAGTGATGAAGGCGGCACCGGTTGAAAGAGGCGTCGCCTCGGCGGCGTACAGCTTCGTGAGGTTCTCGGGCGCTGCGATGGCGCCGTGGCTGGCGGGTGTGCTCGGCGAGCAGGTGAACGTGCACATGCCGTACTGGGTCGGCGCCGCAGCGGTCTTGCTCGGCGCGGGCGTTCTCACGCTCAGCCGCTCGCATTTGGTCGGAATCGACATCGAGGAAACCGATCTCGACGATGTCAGCGAGGCCACCGCGATCACCGTCGGCAGCGACAGCTAGGTCGTCGCATCAGGACCCGGCGCCTGAACCCAAGGCGCAAATCACAACCCTCACGCAGAGCTCGCGGGGCGGTCAGAGCGCGAACGCCACAAACTGCGTGATCTGCTGCGGTGAGAAGTTGTCGTCGCTGACCAGCAGCAGCGACTGCCGGCCGTCGGGCAATGCGGGCCCCAATGTGATGCCCTCGACGTTGTCCAGCGGGTCGACGGCGCTCGGCAGGTCGACGAGAAGGGTCTTCGTCATCGTCCGCACCGGCGCCCCGGTCAGCGAGGGCCGCGCCAGTACATCCTCGGCGTCGCCGACGCTGACCCGGTAAACACCGGCCTGTACGTGCGTGCCGTACCCACGCTCGACGGACAGGAAAGTCTCGTCGTCAAGGGCCACGAGATCCGTCAAGCCGTTGTTGCCCTGAGACCCCGAACCGACCTTGTCGACGGGATACGCATATTGCGCTGTCGCCGTACGGGTTTCGACATCGAATCGGGTGACCCTGGTCAACGCGCCGGCGTTTCCGGTGGGCATGTCCCCGTCGTTGTAACCCGGGCCTTCCATCGCCGCCCACAGGTACCGCCCGCTCGGCGTCAGGGCGAGCCCCTCCAGCCCGCGGTTCTGCCGAGGACCGGTCTGGCCCGTCGACATGTGCAGCATCGGCGGCACCGTGAACTCGCCGACGAAGCCCCCGTCCAGGGTGGCGATGCGCACCGACGGGTCGAGCAGCACCGGTGCGTCGGGATCGTCGGTCACCCGCTCCCCCTCACTGGACCAGTACAACCGCTGCCTGCGCCCGTCGAAGGCGATGCCCTCGGGGTCGGGAGGCACCACCGGCGGACGCACGCCGACGTCGAGCGGCCGGAACGGTTGACCGTCCACATCCAGCCAGGGATGCGTCGACACGAACTCGACCCGGTCGATGCCGTTGTCGGACAGGTTGATCCGTGCGGTGTAGAAGCGCGCAGGATTCTTGGCGGAGCGGTCGTCGCTGATGATGTAGTACAGCCGGCTTCCGGGGTCGTAGCTCAGCCCCGACAGGCCGCCGACCACCGTCGCGTCGAACGTCATACCTCGTTCGAGCTGCACCTGGCCCAGGTACGTGGGGCCGCCGGAGACGGTCGGCGTCGTGTCCGCAACCCCGCAGGCGGAGAGCATCACGCAACACACCAGCGCCATCGGACGGAGCTTGCGCACTAAAGAACCGTATCGACCAGGCTTCCGACAAGATAGGTCGCCGCGATGGCGACGGCTCCGAACGCCAGTTGACGCAACGCGCCGAACCAGACCGGCCTCATGGTGACGCGGGCGGCCGAACCGCCTGCGACGATCAGGCCGACGCCGCCGCACAGCAGGCCCGCCCACAGCGATTCGAACCCGAGCAGATACGGGATCAGCGGCACGATCGCGCCTATCGCGAACAACATGAACGACGACCCGGCCGCGACCCACGGCGACGGCTTCTCGCGCGGGTCCACGCCGAGTTCTTGAACGAGGTGGAAGTTCAGGGCGCGACTCTCGTCCTGGTGGACCTCCTCCGTGGCCGTCACGGCGGTCTCGCGCGTCATTCCCATGTCCATCAGCATCGCGACGAGCTCGGCCTTCTCCGCCTGCGGATGCCTGGCGAAGGCGCGCCGTTCGACGCGGACCTCGGACTCGATCTGTTCATTGGCGGTCGTCACCGATGTGTACTCCCCCAAGGCCATCGAGAACGAGCCCGCCAACAAACCGGCCACTCCGCTGAGCACGACGGTGTGCGCGCTGGCCGCGGCCGCGACGCCCGCAATGAGGGCGGTGTTGCTGACCAGACCGTCCATCGCACCGAAGGTCGCGGCGCGCAGCCAACCGCCCGTCACATCCGAGTGCCGGTGTGTGGCGGTGTGCGGCACACCGGTCGGCGCGACCGGTTTACGCATGCCCGACTCTGACATGGAGTCGATTCAACCCCTGCCGCTGTTTGCCGGTTCACTCAGGTTTACCTGGGTTTGCCACTTGACAGTTTCCGCGCACCGCCGGGCGGGCTACCGTCGAGTCATGACCACCACTGCGGATCATCTACGCAACACGCTGGACGGCCGTTGGCGCGACATGAAGAACCGGATGCGCGAAGAACTCTCCAACGCGGTGTTCCGGCCGCACTACACGCCGAACACCGTCATCGCCCGGACCAAGGTGGGCGAGCAGATGAGGATCATGGCCGCTAACGGGGCGGCCGAGGACGGGTTCAAGAAGGAACACGGCGGCAACGGTGACGTCGGCGCCGCCGTCACCCAGATCGAGATGTTGGCGATGTCGGATTTGTCGCTGATGGTCAAGGCCGGCGTGCAGTGGGGGTTGTTCGGCGGTGCCATCGAGAACCTCGGCACCGAACGTCACCACGAGGCGTACGTGCAGCGCCTCATCGACCTCGACCTGCTCGGCTGCTTCGCCATGACCGAGACCGGCCATGGCAGCGACGTCCAGGCGCTGGAGACCACTGCGACGTACGACCCCGCGACGCAGGAGTTCGTCATCGACTCCCCCACCCGCACCTCGCGCAAGGACTACATCGGCGGCGCGGCGCAAACCGCGCGAGTGGCAGCCGTTTTCGCCCAGCTCATCACGCCCGACGGAGAGGGCCACGGCGTGCATTGCCTGGTGGTGCCGATCCGCGACGACGAGGGCAACGACTTGCCGGGTGTGACCACGTCGGACTGTCACTACAAGGGCGGACTACCCGGTGTCGACAACGGCCGCATCCAGTTCGACCATGTCCGCGTCCCCCGCGAGAACCTGTTGAACAAGTACGCCGACGTCGCCGAGGACGGCACCTATTCGTCACCGATCGAGAATCCCGGTCGCCGGTTCTTCACCATGCTCGGAACCTTGATCCGCGGCCGCGTGACCGTGGGCGGAAGCGCGGGAGCCGCGGCCCGCGTCGCGCTGGACATTGCGACCCGATACGCGTTGGAACGCAGGCAGTTCGAAGCACCGGGCGATGACCACGAGGTGCTGATCATGGACTACCTGGTGCACCAGCGCAGGCTCTTCCCGCTGATCGCAAAGTCCTATGCGCTGCAGTTCGCACAGAACGAACTGGTGGCCAAGTGTCACGAACTGCAGACGTCGGATGACCCCGACGCCGAAGAGCAACGCGAATTGGAGTCGCGGGCGGCGGGCCTCAAGGCGGCCAACACCTGGCATGCGACCCGCGCCATCCAGGAGGCGCGCGAAGCATGCGGCGGCGCAGGCTATCTCGCCGAGAACCGGCTGATCGCGCTCAAGGCCGACACCGACGTGTTCACCACCTTCGAGGGTGACAACCACGTGCTGACACAGCTGGTGGCCAAGGAGCTGCTGACCGCCTACGCCGACGACATCAAGGGCATGAGCCCGGTCGAGTGGGTCCGGTTCGCGGCCAACTTCGCCGGCGAACGGGTGCTCAAACGCACTGCGGCCGAGACGATCATGCAGACCATCCTCGACACCCGGCAGGACAACGAGGAAGAGGGCAGCCTGTTCAACCGAGGCACACAGGTCAAGATGTTCGAGGACCGCGAGGAGTACATGCTCGCCGCGGTGGCCCGCCGACTGCAGGGCAAGGCCAAGGAGATGAGTGCGTTCGACGCCTTCAACTCGGTGCAGGACCATGTGCTGCACACCGCGCGGGCACACATCGAACGCATCATCCTGGAGGCGTTCGTCGCAGGCATCGACGCATGCGAGGACGACGAGGCCCGCGAGATCCTCAACATGGTCTGCGACCTGTATGCACTGTCGGTCATGGAAGAGGACAGGGCGTGGTTCATGGAACACCGCTTTCTGTCGACCGAACGCGCTAAGGCCGTCACGCGCGGCATCAACGAACGCTGTCGCAATTTGCGCCCGCACGCCGAGTTGCTGGTCGACGGGTTCGGCATACCCGAGCAACTGCGCTACGCCGAGATGTTGCACCCGGAGAACATTCCCGACGCCGATGAGCAAGAGCAGAAGGACGCCACCAGCGCGGGCACGATCGAGCCGAAGTAGCACCGGGTTCGGGACCTGCTCAAGCACCGTGAGCTGGCCGTCCCGCGCTGGTCGAGCAGGGGGTAACGATGCTGGTCCGAGTAGTCGCCTCCGGTCGGTTCAGCTGACCAACGCACCGACGGCCGTTGAACGGGCCATAGGAAGGGCTTCCCAGGCTTCGAGGTCGGGCTCGAAAGCGTCGGCGATGTTTTGGGCGATGGAGGTGAAATGTGCGATGGCAGCGGCGACGGCGCTACCGAGTAAGAGCGAGGGGCGTGTGATCATCATGCGTTAGAGATTCACCGCAGCGCCTTGGAGGTTTCTTAAGGGCGATATGCCGCCTTTACCAAGCACCAGGCCTGCGCCGCAGTCTCTTTCATCACGAGAGAGGAGGTGCTCTGATGTTGCGAACGATTTGCCGTCGCTCAACCCCGGGAGACGCTGGGGATAGACAACATGACTGGTGACTTTTGCTCCCCCGGCTGGACTCGAACCAGCAACCCTTCGGTTAACAGCCGAATGCTCTGCCAGTTGAGCTACAGGGGACGGCTCACCCGCGATGTCGCTAGAGCGCGGGCCGAGGGATGACTCTAGCGCACCTCCCACTCGCCCCGCCAATACGCCGCTGTCCCGCCCACACACCGGCAAGTGAGGCAGGATGGACACCAATGAAACAACGTCCGGGAGGGGCCCAGTGATCCGGTATCTCGCCGTATTGGCCGTCGGCTACGTATTGGGTACGAAGGCCGGCCGGCGCCGATATGAACAGATCGCCGGGACGTACAAGGCGGTCACCGAAAGCCCAGCAGCCAAAGCCGTGATCGACGCAGGCCGCCGCAAGATCGCCGACCGGGTATCACCCGATCCGACGTTGGTCACGCTGACGCCAATCGACTCCGAAACCGACGTGTTGCAGCCGGAGACAATGGCCAAGAAAGAGCGCTAGCTAAGCTGCCGACGCCGATGCCTTGGTTAATGGTGGTGCCGGGAAGCAGCGGGCCGCTTGACCAGCCGCAGCCGTCCCTGCTCGTGGAACCCCCGCCTGGGCAGGCGTTGAACGACGGCGTGCCGACGTTCACACCATTGCCGTTCGAGTAGGACAGGCACTTGCCGTCTTCTCGGTTGCCGAACCACGCCAGGCAGGCCGGGCCTGCGAGATCCTCGGAGCCGGCGGACGTACTCAGGACGGATGCTGCGAAGGGCGCCGCGACCGCGGCCACCGCGAACGCGCCTGCGACGACGAGCCTCGCCCGGTTCTTGGTCGATGTCACGAGTGTCCCTTTCTTACCGTTCCCCGACGGTTGATCGCGGGGCTACCCTATCGCGTTACCTGGCTTCACGCAGTCAGGTCGTCACCGCTGGCCTGTTCCAGCAGGCTGCGGCGGTAGGCCTCCATCGCGACCAGGTCCCCGAACAGGGCGTGGTACTCGTCGCCCTGCTCAACCGGGGACATGCGCTGGAGCTTGGATTTGACCTCCGCGATCTGCCGTCCGACCCACACTTCCTGCAGGCGGGCCAGCACCCCGCCGATGTAGCGCGGCATCCTGTCGTCGTCGTCAACGTTGATGGCTTCGACACCGAGTTCGTTGACCAGGCCCGCGGCGGCCTCGGATGGCGCCTGCCCACGCACGGCCTCTATCCACTGCCCACCCGACTGCCCGGCAGCCGCGCCACCGGCCGCGCCGATCGCCGACCGAACCGCCGCATAGCCGGGATGGGTGAAGCTCTCCACGGTCAGCGAGTCGAACACCGGCCCGGCCAGGGCGGGGTACTGCAACGCGGATTTGAGGGCTTCGCGCTGGGGCCACAGCGTGGGGTCGCCGGGGTTGGGGCGGTCAGCCACCAAGGCCGCAGGGCGCGCGTGTCTGGCCGGCCCCTGCTCGGTCGGGGTGCGACGCCGGCCGCGCTCGGGCATGCCGCGCTTCTGCGCCTCCTCGCGCACCCGTGCCAACACCTGCGCGACGTCGGCCCACCCGACCCAGCCGGCCAGCCGGCGGGCGTACTCGTCGCGCAGCATGCTGTCCTTGATCCCGGCGACCATCGGCACACAGCGCCGCAGCGCCGACACCCGGCCTTCCGCAGCGTCGAGGTCATGGTCGGCAAGCGCTGTGCGAATGGCGAACTCGAACAACGGGGTGCGTCGCGCCACCAGATCGCGCAGCGCCCCGTCGCCCGCCTTGAGCCGCAGATCGCACGGGTCCATCCCGTCGTCGGCGACCGCGACGTAGGACTGTCCCGCGAGATTCTGCTCGCCTTCGAAGGCCTTGACCGCCGCCGCGCGGCCCGCGGCATCACCGTCGAAGACGTAGATCAGTTCCCCGCGAAAGAAGTTGTCGTCCATCATGAGTCGCCGCAGCATGGACAGATGCTCGTCGCCGAACGCGGTGCCGCAGGAGGCGACGGCGGTGGTCACGCCTGAGAGGTGCATCGCCATCACGTCGGTGTAGCCCTCCACGACGACGGCCTGATGCCCCTTGGCGATGTCGCGCTTGGCCAGATCCAGGCCGAACAGCACCGACGACTTCTTATAGAGCACCGTCTCCGGGGTGTTGACGTACTTCGCTTCCATCGGATCGTCGTCGAAGATGCGTCGCGCCCCGAAACCGATGACTTCCCCGCCGCTGGCCCGGATCGGCCACAGCAGGCGGCGGTGGAAGCGGTCCATCGGACCACGCCGACCCTCCCGCGAGAGGCCCGCGGCCTCCAGTTCCTTGAACTCAAAACCCTTGCGCATCAAGTGCTTTGTCAGCGTTTCCCACCCCGACGGGGCGAACCCGCAGCCGAACCGCGCGGCGGCCTCGGCGTCGAAGTTCCGCTCGACCAGGTACGCACGGGCGGGTGCGGCTTCGTCGGATTTCAGCGCCTCGGCGTAGAACTCCTGGGCGGCGGCGTTGGCGGCCAGCAGCCTGCTCCGGCTGCCCCGGTCACGCTGCACGTTCGTCGCCGACGCGCCGGTATAGGTGACGGTGTAGCCCACGCGGTCGGCCAGCAGTTCGACCGCCTCGACGAAGCTGACGTGCTCGACCTTCTGGACGAAAGCGTAGACATCGCCGCCCTCGCCGCAGCCGAAGCAGTGGAAGTGGCCGTGGTTGGGTCTCACATGAAACGACGGCGACTTCTCGTCGTGGAACGGGCAAAGGCCCTTCAGCGAGTCCGCGCCCGCCCGGCGCAACTGCACGTAGTCGCCGACGACGTCCTCGATGCGAACGCGTTCACGGATGGCCGCGATGTCACGATCTGGGAATGCGGCCGGCCACCGGGCCAGTCTAGAGCGCCCGGCGTCGGGCGCGATCAGGCTTAGGCCGGTTCCAACCGCTCCAATCGCCCCTCTGTGAATGACGCGACCTGGTCGATGACCACCCGCAGCCGGGCGCCGTCGTCGTCGGCCGCGTTGAAGGCGGGCACGAAGATCGGGTCCAGCGTGGCCGGTGCCCCGGCGAGCATCCACGCCACCACACGATGGACGCTGTGGCGCTGCCGTGCCTGAAGTTCCAGGTGCCGCGGGTCGGACATGATGAACTGCAGCGCCAGGATCTTCAGCACCGCGACCTCGGCCCGGACCAACCCGGGCACCCGAAGCTCGGCCTGGTAGCGCACCAGCGGCCCCGTCCCGGCCGACTCCCGGGTCGCGGCGATGGCAGCGGAGGCGAAGCGACCGACCAGTTCGCTGGTCAACCGCTTGAGCGCGACCGACGCGGCGAGCGTCGCGTCGTACTTTCCGACGGCCGCGACGACCGGCAGGTCAGACAGCCGTCCCGCGGCGGCCACCAGGTCGTCGGCGCTCAACCCCGCGCCCATCCCGCTCGACTCGCCGAGGCGCCCCAGCTCAGCGGCCGCGTCGTCATCCGCCAGTACCCTCATGTCGATCCGGCCGGAGACCACACCGTCTTCGACGTCGTGCACCGAATAGGCCACGTCGTCGGCCCAGTCCATGACCTGGGCCTCCAGGCACGGCTTCTCGTCAGGGGCACCGGTCCGGACCCAGCCGGCCGCCGCGGCGTCGTCCTGATAGAAGCCGAACTTGCGCTGCTGCGCGCCTCGGCGCCACGGGTACTTCGTCACCGCGTCCAGCCCGGCCCGCGTCAGGTTCAGGCCCGCGCTGCGTTCTTGAGAGTCAAGGACTTTCGGCTCCAGCCGGGTCAGAATGCGGAAGTTCTGCGCGTTGCCCTCGAAGCCGCCGTATTCGACCGCGATCTCGTCGAGCGCGCGTTCACCGTTGTGGCCGTACGGCGGATGCCCGATGTCGTGGGCCAGCCCGGCCATGTCCACGAGGTCGGGATCGCAGCCGAGACCGATGGCCATCCCCCGGCCGATCTGGGCGACCTCCAACGAGTGTGTCAGCCGGGTGCGCGGCGTCTCGCCCTGGCGCGGCCCGACCACCTGCGTCTTGTCGGCCAACCTGCGCAGGGCTGCGCTGTGCAGCACCCTGGCCCGGTCCCTGGCGAAGTCGGTGCGGTGCTCGGTGTCGGTTCCGGGTAGCGCTGCGCCCTTCTGCGGCTCGACCACCAGCCGCTCTCGGTCGAACTCGTCGTAGGGATCCTGTATCGCTGCCACCGACGCACAGTCTGCCAGTACTAGATTGACCTGCATGCGCATCGCCCGATTGCTCAGCGTCGTGCTCGCAGTGCTGGCGGCCAGCCTCGTGCTGGCTCCGGTCACGGCCGCCGAACCGCCGTTTCGTGTACCGGACTACGTCACCGACAGGGCCGGCGTGCTGTCCGAGGGCCAGCGCGTTCAGGTCGAGAACGCGGTCAATCAGCTGTACAACGACAACCGCACCCGCCTGTGGGTGGTCTACGTCGACAGCTTCGGGCAGAGCGCCGTCGGCTGGGCGCGAACCACCATGCAGATCAGTGATTTCGGCGACCGGGACGCGCTGTTGGCGATCGCCACCGGGGAGCGCGCCTATGCGTTCCAGGTGCCGTCGGCCATCATGAGCCAGGCCGACGCCGGGGCCCTGCAGCGCAACACCATCGAACCCGCGCTGCGCCAAGACGACTGGACCGGAGCGGCGGTCGCCGCGGCCAACGGACTGGACACGCCGTCGACTTCGACAGGCCCGTCGACGGGCGCCGGCTTCAGCTGGTTCGGCGTGCTCTTCGCGCTGGCCATCTTCGCCCTCGCGATCCTGGCGCTGTGGTGGTGGATGCGTCGGCGCCGTCGCAAGCGGCGAGAAGCCGAGTTCGCCGCTGCCCGGCGGGTCGACCCGTCGGACCCGAACGCGTTGGCCGCGGTGCCGATCGACGCATTGGACGACCTCTCCAAAGCGATCGTGGTCGACGTCGACAACGCCGTGCGCACCAGTGACAGCGAATTGGCTTTGGCAGTAGATGAATTCGGCGCTGCGCAGACCGATCCGTTCAGCCGTGCGGTCACCAACGCGAAAACAACACTGGCGCAGGCGTTCAACGTCCGCCAGATCCTCGACGACGCCGTACCCGAGTCCATGGAGCAGCGCCGCGACCTGCTCACCCGCGTGGTGGTCGCCGCCGCCAAGGCCGATCGGGAACTGGACGCCCAATCGGAGGCGTTCGACAAGCTGCGCGATCTGGTCATCAACGCCCCCTCACGGCTGGATGTGCTGACCCAGCAGATGGTCGACCTCACCGCCCGCCTCGGCCCGTCGGAGCAGGCGCTGGCATCGCTACACAGCCAATTCGACGCTGCTGCATTGACTTCGGTGGCCGACAATGTGGAGACCGCCAAACAGCGACTGAGCTTCGCGGATCAGAACATCACCACCGCGCGGGCACTCGTGGCTCGCCCGGTGGGCCAGCAGATGGGTTTGGTGGATGCCGTCCGCGCCGCGGAATCCTCGCTCGGGCAGGCCCGTTCGATGCTCGATGCGGTCGACACCGCCGGCGCCGACATCAATCGCGCCGTCGCGGCACTGCCCGCGGCGATCGCCGACATCCAGAACGGCATCAACCAGGCCAACGGCCAACTGCAGCAGGGCCCGACCGCCCACCAGGGCGAACTCAGCGCGGCGCGCGACCAGGCGGCGGCCGCCGCGGCCGATGCCGAGAAGAACGGCAACACCGACCCACTCGGCGCCTTCACTCGCCTGACCAAAGCCGACGCCGATCTGGATCGCCTGTTGGCCAGTGTCGCCGAGGAACGCCAGGCCACCGAACGGCTCAATCGGGCGTTCGATCAGGCGCTGTTCTCGGCGCAATCGCGTGTGCGGGGTGTCTCGGACTTCATCGACACCCGCCGGGGCAGCATCGGGCCCGAGGCCCGCACCAGGCTCGCCGAAGCCGTCCGGCAACTTCAGGCCGCGCAGGACAAGAAGGCGGTCAACCTGAACGAGGCGATCGCGCATGCCAACGGTGCGGCCATGCTGGCCGGACAGGCGCAGTCGCTGGCCAGCGACGACGTCCGGGCCGCGCAACGGACGTACACGTCCGGCTGGGGCGGGGGTGGCGGTGGGTCCGACATGGGCGGGGTGATCGGCGGCATCATCATCGGCAATATCCTCAGCGGCGCGATGCGCGGAGGGTTCGGCGGCGGCTTCGGTGGCGGGCTCGGCATGGGCCGGTCGACGTCCTTCGGCGGGTCGTCGCGTTCGTCGGGACGCAGCTACAGCGGTGGCGGCGGCCGCTTCTAGGGCCCCTTTTTCCCGCGAGCGTGCGTGTCTGAGGGCGACACGCCCCGGAATTCTCCGAGTTTCCGCACGCTCACGCGGCGCGCTGCCGACGCAGCTCGACCTCGATGCGACGCAACATGTCCCAGGGCCGTTGTCTGACGTCGTCGACGACTATCGATACGACAACCCAACCCACTTCTTGGAGCGCCGCACGCTTCTGGCGGTCTCTGCGAAAACTCTTCTGGTCGCTGTGCCAATCGAACCCGTCATATTCCACAGCGACCTTCTGATCCGGCCAAGCGAAGTCGACTCGCCACACTCGACCATAGTGATCGACGATCTCGTACTGAAGCGCGTCGGGCGGCACGCCGCCGTCGATCATTACCAGCCGCGCCTCGCTCTCCATCGGCGATTCAGCCTCTGCCCTGGCGAAGGGGATCAACTCGCGCAACACGACGATCCCCCGTCTGCCGGCTTGCTGCGCAGCCGCGGCGCGCAACTGACGAACGTCGCACGTGCCGCTCCGCAGCGCAGCGTCGAGCGTGGCGAGAGCCCGGGGACGACGCAGGCTTCGCGCAACCTCGACGGCAGTCCAGGAAGGCGTCGTCGCCGGCCGCCCGTTGATCTCGGTGATCGGCGCACCCTCGCGGCGGTGCACGAACAGACCGTCACTTTTGCGCAACTGATGGCTTTCCGGATTGAGAACGTGCAGCTCGACGACATCTTCGGTGTCGAATCCATATGCGGCCGCAGCCGTGCCGAGACAAATTGGGACTCGCTCCCCCGCCCGCAGATCCACGCCACGCAGGCGTATCAATGTGTCGGGCTCGCAGCGGCTGTAAACGCCCGGCCAGACCTTCAACAACTGTCCGCTGCCGATTCTGGTATCGAGCTGGCTGCGTGTCAGCACCGCCAACAGCTGAGCCGTCGTTGCCACTTCCCCTTGAGCCTCGAAAAGCTCATCCACATCGCCGTTCATGACGACGATCGTCAGGGCATTGGCGCACGAGCTTCAGCGTGCGAGGCCAATCTGTTGATGCGCCGCCGGTTGGGGATCAACTCAGGAGCGCGAGCGTGCGCGAAGTCGCACGAATCTGCGGGTCGCCCTCAGACACGCACGCTCGCGCAAGGGGCGTCGCGAGGGCTATGCGCCCTTGAGGCGAGTCGCGAGGTAATCGCTGACGGCATCGATCGCGATGCGGTCCTGGGTCATGGCGTCGCGTTCACGGATCGTCACGGCCTGGTCTTCGAGCGAGTCGAAGTCGATCGTCACGCAGTACGGGGTGCCGATCTCGTCCTGACGGCGGTAGCGCCGCCCGATGGCGCCTGCGTCGTCGAACTCGATGTTCCAGGACTTGCGAAGTTCGGCGGCGAGGTCGCGCGCCTTCGGAGACAGATCCTCGTTGCGCGACAACGGCAGCACCGCGGCCTTGACCGGAGCCAACCGCGGATCGAGCCGCAGCACGGTGCGCTTGTCCACGCCTCCCTTGGCATTGGGCGCCTCGTCCTCGGTGTAGGCGTCGACGAGAAATGCCATCAGCGAGCGGGTCAGACCCGCCGCGGGCTCGATCACGTACGGCACGTAGCGGGTCTCGGTCGCCTGGTCATAGAACGACAGATCGACGCCGGAATGCTTTGAGTGCGTGGATAAGTCGAAGTTGGTGCGGTTGGCCACACCCTCGAGTTCACCCCACGGGTTGCCCTGGAAGCCAAACTTGTACTCGATGTCGACCGTGCGGTCGCTGTAGTGCGACAGCTTGTCCTTCGGATGCTCGTAGAGCCGCAGGTTGTCGCGGTCGATACCGAGATCGACGTACCACTGCAGCCGCGTGTCGATCCAATACTGGTGCCATTCGCGCGCGGAGCCGGGTTCGACGAAGAACTCCATCTCCATCTGCTCGAACTCGCGGGTGCGGAAGATGAAGTTGCCCGGGGTGATCTCGTTACGGAAACTCTTGCCGATCTGCCCGATGCCGAATGGCGGCTTCTTGCGCGCTGTCGTCACGACGTTGGCGAAGTTGACGAAGATGCCCTGCGCGGTTTCGGGCCGCAGATAGTGCAGCCCCTCCTCGGTCTCGATCGGGCCGAGATAGGTCTTCAGCATCATGTTGAAGTCGCGCGGCTCGGTCCACTTGCCCTTGGTGCCGCAGTCGGGGCACACGATGTCGCTCATCGGGACGGAGTCGGGGTCGTCGAGGCCTTTCTTCGCCGCGTACGCCTCCTGCATGTGGTCCTGCCGATGCCGCTTGTGGCAGTTCAGGCATTCGACGAGCGGATCGTTGAAGACCTCGACGTGGCCGGAGGCCACCCACACCTCGCGCGGCAGGATGATCGCGCTGTCCAGGCCGACGACGTCGTCGCGGCTGGTGACCACCGAGCGCCACCACTGCCGCTTGATGTTCTCCTTGAGTTCCACCCCGAGTGGGCCGTAATCCCATGCCGACTTCGTGCCGCCGTAAATCTCGCCGGACTGGAAGACGAGGCCACGACGCTTGGCGAGGTTGGCGACGGTGTCGATGATGGAAGCCACGAGGTCACAGCCTAGCGACGTGCCTCGGAGCATTGACATGCATGAGTCCGCATGTATTCTGGCGCCATAATGAAAACGGTTTCCACTTTCGCGGGCAACGAGCGTTCACGCGAAGAGCATTCAGCCCCGGTCGAGGACGGCCACGACCACAGCGGCGCACCGTTTCCGGAGCTGCCGCCCCGCCACGTCCTCGATACCTCCGGTGACCTGCTGCGCGCGCTGGCCGCGCCCGTGCGCATCGCGATCGTCCTACAGCTGCGTGAGTCGGCACGCTGCGTCCACGAACTCGTCGATGCGCTGGCGGTGCCGCAACCGTTGGTCAGCCAGCACCTGCGCATCCTCAAGTCCGCCGGGGTCGTCGCCGGCGAGCGGTCGGGACGCGAGGTGATGTACCGCCTGGTCGATCATCACCTGGCCGACATCGTCGTCGCCGCGGTGACTCACGCCGCCGAGGGCCGCGAGTGACGGCGACGGGCGTGCGCTCCACCCGTCAGCGCGCCGCGATCTCGGCGCTGCTGGACAAGCTCGACGAGTTTCGGTCGGCCCAGGAGCTGCACGACGAGTTACGCAGGCGCGGTGAGGGGATCGGGCTGACCACGGTGTACCGCACCCTGCAGCAGATGGCGGCGGCCGGCGTCGTCGACACTTTGCGCACCGACACCGGTGAGGCGGTGTACCGGCGCTGTTCGGATGACCACCATCACCACCTGGTGTGCCGCGCGTGCGGCTCGACCGTCGAGGTGCAGGGTGGGCAGGTCGAGGCGTGGGCCGCCGAAGTCGCACGCACGCACGGGTTCTCCGACGTCAGCCACACCATCGAGATCTTCGGCCTCTGCGGAGCCTGCGCGGCGGGCAAGCCGACCGACAATTAGATCCCGGCGCGGTGCAGATCTACGCAGCGTTCAACGGCGACGGCGTGAGCGTGCTCGTCAGCGAATCCGACCTCGACGCCGCCGCACGCGTGGACGCCCCACTGAGCACCGAACTCGCCGACGCCGCCGCGCAGGCGCGCCGGACCGATCTCATCGGGCAGCTGCGGGCCAGCCTCGACGGCGGCGACCGCGCGCGAAAACTCGCGGCTGCCAAGGCTCTTCTCGCACTTGACGACCGCGCCAGCGGTGAGCTCCTCGAGTCGCGGTCAGGCGTCGAGACCGACGCCGTGGTGGCGAAGAGTTTCATCGCGATCGCGACACGCATGAGAGGACCTCAAGCGGCCGTTGATCTCTTCGAGGCCTTCGACACCGATCCACAACTCGCTCGCCTGCTCGTGTCCAACTACAACAGCCACCTGCGCCCACAGAGCGGCGACATCCGATTCCTCGCGTGCGCGCTGGAGCACTATGTGCGCAGGAGCCTGCCGTGGTTGAGCACGCTTCGAGCGAGCCTGTGGGACAACGGCGTTTACCTCATCGTCGATGCGCTGTCCAACGAGACGGCCACGCGCCTACTTCGCGGCGAGGACCATCGCACGGAGCGCGATGCGCTGCTGGCGCTGCTGAGCGAAGTTCAGGTACTCGCCGGTGACGACGACCTCGTCGCCGACGCGCGGGTCCTGCAGGCGGCACTGTCAGACTAGGGCGAGTCTGATGAATGGGGCAGCCAGAGGGTGATAGCGCGTGGCACTGCTGGCGGCGTTGACGTCGCACAGTGCGGCGTAGACGAATGCCTTGATGCTGCAACCTATTTGACCTAATTGTTGACCGGTGGTGGTTGCGGCTGGAAGGGGTCATACCACCACCAGTCCGCGCGCTCGCCGGTAGGTCCGCGACACGGCGCCACCGCCGGCGGGGGCTTCTTCGGTGGGCGCGCCAGCGACCCTGGGCTCAGTGCGCGGCCGGCGCTGTCGGTGACGGTGAGCTGGTGTGCGGGTCCGGTGATGGTGATGACGCCGCGATGATGCAACCGGTGATGATAGGGGCAGACCAGCACCAGGTTGTCCAACTCGGTAAGGCCGCCGTCTTCCCAATGCCGGATGTGGTGGGCATGCAGACCACGGGTGGCGCCACAACCGGGAACCGCGCACGTGCGGTGGCGGTACTCCAGGGCACGGCGCAGCCGACGGCTGATCAGCCGCGTCGCCCGCCCCGAACCGATGACCTGCCCGTCACGTTCAAACCACACCTCACAGGTGGCATCACACATCAGATATCGGCGATCGGCCTCTGAGAGCAGCGGACCCAGATGCAGCGCCGCGATGCGCTGCTTGACGTCCAGATGCATCACCACCGTGGTGTGCTGCCCGTGCGGCCGGCGCGCGGCCTCGGCGTCCCACCCGGCCTCGACCAGCCGCATGAACGCCTCACCGGTGCTCGGCACCGGCGGCCGCTGATCTGCGGCGCGCTCACCATCGTCCTGATCGGGATTGTCGTGATCGCCATCGTCGTGATCACCATTG
>CAVRMG010000022.1:0-223519 GCA_963721495.1 uncultured Actinomycetota bacterium
CACCAACCCCGAGCAGCTGTTCTCGGCGGGGTATTCCGCGTGCTTCCTCGGCGCCCTGCGCCTGGTGGCCCGCAACGAGAAGATCGACCTCGACGACGCGACCGGAATCACCGCGCAGGTCGGCTTCGGCAAGGACCCCGCAGGTGGCTTCGGGATCAACGCCCATCTGATCGGCTACATCCCGGGCCTCGAGCAGTCCGCGGCGGAGGAGTTGATGGAGAAGGCCCATCAGGTGTGCCCGTATTCCAAGGCCACCCGCGGCAACATCGACGTCAAGCTGTCGGCGAAGGTGTAGCCCGTGATGGCCCGGCGGGCGCGCAGCGGCCGGGGGCGGAAGCTGGCCGCCATTGGCGGCGTCGGTCTTGCGGTTGGGCTGTCGTTGGCGGCGCCGGCCGGTGAGGCTTCAGCCCGCCCCTCGGATCCGGGCGTGGTGAATTACGCCGTGCTTCCCAAGGGTTCGGTGGGCAACATTGTCGGCGCGCCAATGCGGTTCGAGTCGACGTTCACCGAACCGTTCCAGTCCTTTTACGTCGACACCGCTGCATGCAACAACTGGGCGGACATCGGGTTGCCCGACGTGTACGTCGACCCGGACCTGGCGTCCTTCAGCGGCTCGACGACGCAGGAGTCGCCCACCGATCAGACGCACTTCGTCAAGCAGGCGGTCGGCGTCTTCGCCACCAACGAGGCGGCCGACCGGGCCTTCCACCGCGTCGTCGATCGCACGATCGGCTGCAGTGGCCAGACCACCGCGATGCATCTGGACAACATGACCACCCAGGTGTGGACCTTCACCGGCGGGCCGCCGTCCGGCACCGACGCCGACTGGGTCAAGCAGGAGGCGGGCACCGACCGCCGCTGCTTCGACACCACCCGCAAGCGCGAGAATGTTCTGCTGCAGGCGAAAGTCTGTCAGTCCGGCAACGGGGGCCCGGCGGTGAATGTGCTGGCCGGCGCCATGCAGAACACACTGGGGCAGTAACGGCGGAGCATTCGGGTACACCTCACCGACAAGTCACACGAAAAATCGCGGGACTTTGTCGGTGCGCTCTGGAAGATGGAACACGGCGGCGATCGTTCCCTACCCGGAAGGGATGGCTGACATGGCCTTCACCATCACGTCCGAGGTGGACGAAGCACACCCTGTCGAGGCCGCGACGGCCGAGCTGGGCAGCGCACACAGCGCCGCGCTCTACGTCGGCGACAACTGCCTGAGCGACGGTCCGGTCGGCCGGGTGGGCCTGGAGGTCGAGGCGCACTGCTTCGACCTGACCGACCCGATGCGGCGGCCCGACTGGGATGAACTGACGGAAACCATCGCGGGCCTGCCGACGCTGCCGGGCGGCAGCGCGGTGACCGTCGAACCCGGCGGCGCGGTCGAGTTGTCGGGGCCACCGATGGACGGGCCGGTGCAAGCCATCGCCGCGATGGCGGCCGACCGCGCTGTGCTGCGCGCGGCCTTCGCGCAGGCGGGTCTGGGGCTGGTGCTGCTCGGCGCCGATCCGCTGCGCCCGGCCAAGCGGGTCAATCCCGGCGACCGCTACGAGGCGATGGAGACGTTCTTCACGGCCAGCCAGACCGGCGCCGCCGGCGCGGCGATGATGACCTCGACGGCGTCGATTCAGATCAACCTCGACGCCGGGCCGCAGGAAGGCTGGGCCGACCGGGTGCGCTTAGCGCACGCGCTCGGCCCGACGATGATCGCGGTGGCTGCGAACTCCCCGCTGCTCGGCGGCAAGTTCGCGGGCTGGCGCTCCGCGCGTCAACACGTCTGGAGTCAGTTGGACTCGGCGCGCTGCGGCCCTGTCCTGGGCGCCAGCGGCGACGACCCGGCCAGCGACTGGGCGCGGTACGCGCTGAAGGCGCCCGTGATGCTCATGCTCACGCCGGAAGCGGTGCCGGTGACCACCTGGGTGCCGTTCGCCGACTGGGCCGACGGTCGGGTGATGCTCGGCGGCCGCAGGCCGACGGAGGCCGACCTGGACTACCACCTGACGACGCTGTTTCCGCCGGTCCGGCCGCGCCGGTGGCTGGAGATCCGATACCTCGACAGCGTGCCTGACGCGGTGTGGCCCGCCGTCGCGTTCACGCTCGTCACGCTGCTCGACGACCCGGTCGCCGCCGACATCGCCGCCGAAGCCACCGAATCGGTCGCGACCGCATGGGACCGCGCCGCGCAGATCGGGCTCGGTGACCGCAGGCTGCAGGCGGCCGCCCTCCGGTGCGTGCGGGCCGCGGCCGAACGGGCGCCTGCCGAACTCGTGGAATCGATGCAGCAGTTGGTGCGTTCGGTCGAACAGGGACGGTGCCCGGCCGACGACTTCTCCGACCGGGTGGTGAAGTACGGGATCGCACCCGCGGTCACGCAACTGGCGCTAGGGGAACTGTGACGTCACGCGAGACCATCGCGCGCGAACTCACCACGGCGCGGGACCGCACGCTGCGGTTGGTCGAGTTCGACGACGCCGAACTCGGTCGTCAGTACGACCCGCTGATGAGTCCGCTGGTGTGGGACCTCGCGCACATCGGCTGGCAGGAAGAGCTGTGGCTGTTGCGCGGCAACAACCCGAATCGGCCCGGAATGCTCGAGCCGCAGGTCGAGCGGTGCTACGACGCGTTTCTGAACTCCCGCGCCAGTCGGGTCGACCTTCCGTTGCTTTCCCCCGCCGAGGCCCGGTCCTACTGCGCGACCGTCCGCGACAAGGCTCTCGACAGTCTCGACGCATTGCCGACCGACGGCGCACAAGTGCAGGCTGAGTTCACCTTCGGCCTGGTGATCAGCCACGAGAATCAGCACGACGAAACCATGCTGCAGGCGCTGAACCTGCGGACCGGGCCGGCGCTGCTGGACCGCGGCGCCGCGCTGCCGCCCGGCCGGTCAGGTGTGGCGGGAACTTCGGTGCTGGTGCCTGCCGGTGAATTCGTGCTCGGCGTCGACGCGGTGACCGAACCCCACTCGCTGGACAACGAACGCCCGGCACACGTGGTCGACGTGCCCGCGTTCCGCATCGGTCGTGTCCCGGTTACCAACGGCGAATGGCGCCAGTTCGTCGACGACGGCGGTTATGACGACCGCCGCTGGTGGACGGACCGAGGCTGGCAACACCGGCAGGAGGCGGGTCTGAGGGCACCGCAGTTCTGGAATGCCGAAGATTTGGCCGGCACCCGGACGCGATTCGGTCATGTCGAGGACATCCCCGCCGACGAACCCGTTCAACACGTCACCTTCTTCGAGGCCGAGGCGTACGCGGCCTGGGCGGGCGCCCGGCTGCCCACCGAGGTGGAATGGGAGAAGGCCTGCGCCTGGGACCCCGCCGCCGGACGGCGGCGCCGCTATCCGTGGGGCGCGTCGGAACCCACTGCGCACCTGGCCAACCTCGGCGGAGACGCGCTGCGGCCCGCCCCCGTCGGTGCCTATCCGGCGAGTGCTTCGGCCTACGGCGCGGAACAGATGCTCGGCGACGTGTGGGAGTGGACCACCTCGCCGCTGCGGCCGTGGCCGGGTTTCACGCCGATGCTCTACGAGCAGTACTCACAACCGTTCTTCGAGGGCTCTGGGGCTGGCGACTACAAAGTGCTGCGCGGTGGGTCGTGGGCGGTGGCGGCGAGCATCCTGCGGCCCAGCTTCCGCAACTGGGACCATCCGATCCGGCGGCAGATCTTCTCGGGTGTCCGCCTGGCGTGGGATGTCGACTGATGTGTCGACACCTCGGCTGGCTCGGCGAGCCCGTCTCCGTCGCCTCGTTGGTGGCCGAGCCGGCCTATGGGCTTGTGGTGCAGTCGTATTCGCCGCGCAGGCAGAAGCACGGGTTGATGAACGCCGACGGCTGGGGTGTCGGCTTCTTCTCGTCTGACGTGCCTGATGACACGCCGCGTCGCTGGCGCAGCGCAGCCCCGCTGTGGGGGGACGCCTCATTCGCATCGGTGGCGCCCGCGTTGCGGAGCGGATGCGTCGTCGCGGCGGTGCGTTCGGCGAGCGTGGGCATGCCGATCGAAGCGTCGGCATCCGCGCCGTTTACCGACGGGCAGTGGCTGCTGTCGCACAACGGCCTGGTCGACCGGGCCGCGTTGCCGTTGTCCGCTGAAGTCTCCCGGCTGGCCGAGTCGACCAACGACAGCGCGCTACTGGCGGCGCTGATCTTCGATCGGGGTGTGGACGCACTCGGCGACACCATCGTCGAGGTCGCCGCCGCCGACCCCAATAGCCGCCTGAACATCTTGGCGGCCAACGGTTCTCGTATGGTCGCCACCACCTGGGGTGACACGCTGTCGGTGCTGCGTCGCGACGACGGCGTGGTTCTGGCCAGCGAGCCGTACGACGACGACCCGTCATGGGAAGAGATCCCGGATCGGCACCTCGTCGAAGTCTGCGGCTCGCGAGTCCAACTGATCCCGCTGAAAGGATCGTGATGACGTTTGCACTGTCGAACTACCTGTCCGCCGACTCGGCCGCGGACGCCCTGCGCCGTGACGTGCGCGACGGGTTGACCCAGACACCGAAATCGCTGCCGCCCAAATGGTTCTACGATTCGGTAGGCAGCGATCTGTTCGATCAGATCACCCGCCTGCCCGAGTACTACCCCACCCGCACCGAGGCGCAGATCCTGCGGGAGCGATCGGCGGAGATCGCTGCGGCGTCGGGGGCCGACACCCTCGTCGAGCTCGGTAGCGGTACTTCGGAGAAGACGCGCATGCTGCTGGACGCGTTGCGCGACAGCGGAGCCCTGCGCCGGTTCGTCCCGTTCGACGTCGACGCCTCGGTGCTCAAGGCCGCCGGTTCGGCCATCGAGAAGGAGTACCCGGGCATCGAGATCGACGCGGTGTGTGGCGATTTCGAGGAACACCTCGGCAAGATCCCCCGCGTCGGCCGCCGTCTGTTCGTCTTCCTCGGCTCGACGATCGGAAACCTGACGCCCGCGCCGCGGGCCGACTTCCTGGCCGCGCTGTCGGAGACCTTGCAGGCCGGTGACAGCCTGCTGCTGGGCACCGACCTGGTGAAGGACACCGATCGGCTGGTACGCGCCTACGACGACAGCGCCGGTGTCACAGCGCAGTTCAACCGCAACGTGTTGGCGGTGGTGAACCGCGAGTTGGACGCCGATTTCAATCTCGACGCGTTCGAGCACGTCGCCAGGTGGAACACCGACGAGGAGCGTATCGAGATGTGGCTGCGCGCCACCGAAGCGCAACGTGTGCAGGTGAAGTCGCTCGAGCTGACCATCGAGTTCGCCGACGGCGAGGAGATGCTCACCGAGGTGTCATGCAAGTTCCGGCCCGACCGGGTGGCCACGGAACTGGCCGAGTCCGGTCTGCGCCGCACCCATTGGTGGACCGACAGCGCCGGCGACTTCGGTTTGTCGCTGGCGACCAAAGTGAGTCTCGCCGAGCAGTGGCGGTCGGCCAGGCCGAAGGTCGCCGGACTGCACCTCGACAGCGCGGCGTGCTCACGGCAGAGCTTCGCCGTCATCGACGCCGCGGCACAGCATGCCCGCCACGAAGCCGAGGTCGGCGGATACGTCGCCGCCGAGTCCGCCGCCCCGGTTCTCGACGCGGGCCGTGCGGCCATCGGCGTGCTCACCGGGCTGAGCGGCAGCGACGTCGTGTACACCACCGGCGCCAACGATGCGCTCGACATGCTGCTGTCCAGTTGGCCGGGTGAGCGCACCGTCGCCTGCCTGGTCGGCGAGTACGGGCCGAATCTGGCGATCATGGCCGCCAACGGTTTCGACGTGCGCGGCGTTGCCCGTCGACGGTGACGGCAGACTCGACGTCGACGCTGCGGCCCGCGCGTTGGCCGCCGACCGGCCTGGGCTCGTGCACCTGACCGCGCTGGCGAGCCACCGTGGTGTCGCGCAGCCGATGGCAGCGTTGGCCGACGTGTGCCGAGACCTCGACCTGCCGCTGGTGATCGACGCGGCCCAGGCGCTGGGCCATCTCGATTGCGCGGTAACGCCTTCCGCCATCTACAGCTCCTCGCGCAAGTGGGTGGCGGGCCCGCGCGGCGTCGGGTTCCTGGCGCTGCGGCCGGATCTCGCGCAGCGCCTGCGACCGCGGCTACCCCCACCGGAGTGGGGACTGCCGCTGACGGTGACGGAGCGCCTCGAACAGGGTGAGGCCAATGTGGCTGCACGCGTAGGCTATTCGGTCGCGTTGGGAGAGTATCTGGCCGCAGGGCCCAAGCAGGTCGGCGACCGGCTCGCCGAGGTCGGCAGGATGACCCGCGAGGCGCTTGTCGACCTCAAGGGATGGCGGGTCGTCGAGGCGCTGGACGAACCGACGGCGATCACAACGCTGGAGCCCGTTGACGGCGCCGACCCGCAGCAGGTGCGGGCACGGCTGATCGCCGAGCGCGCGATCGTCACCACCTACGCCGAAGTATTGCGGGCCCCGTTCGAGATGACGTCGCCGGTGCTGCGGGCATCACCGCACGTCGACGTCACCGCCGAGGAACTCGAGCAGTTCGCCGAAACGCTAGGCGGTCTTGCGCACCGATAGCGTTGCGCTGTAGTCCTCGAGGGCGGTCGCGTCGTCGGGCGTCTGCGGATACGGGTCCAGCGACTTCAGTTCGACCGTATAGTCGCCCACCTCGACCGTCTGCCGGGTCTGGCCGGGTGCGGGATTGGTGTTGAACTCCAGGGTCGTCGGCTCGGCCTGCGGCTGCGTAGCGACGACGGCGATGCGTGCCTGGCCGGTCCAGAAGCACTCGACCTGCGTCGGGCAGCGCGAATCCTCCAGCACGTCGGTGAAGCGCAGGCGCAGATTCTCGCCGCTGATCGTGGCCTCCTGGCCGCCGTGCAGGCCGAATTCCTGATCGAGACCGGTCTCGACGGGATCCGCGTGCGCCTCATGGCTCTGGCATCCCGTCAGAGTGAGCACCAGCGCCGCCGCGGCGAGCCACCCTTTCTTCACGGCCCGTCCCAGGTGTGTACGGGCTCGTTGCTGTGCATGCGTTCACAGTAGAGCCGCAACATCTCTGCCAAGGCGTGTGGACGCGTCAGTCCGCGCTCCTGCAGTGCCTGCACCGTCGCCACCTGCCACGCGGATCCGTTGTTACCGGTCTTCACGCGGCCCTCGATGACGCCGAGGTAGCGGTCGCGGACATCGCCGGCCACTTCCCACCGCCGCAGCCCCTCGTCGGCCATCGGCAGCAACTGCCGCAGCACCAACTCGTCGGGCGTCACCTCGCCCAGCCCGGGCCAGTACAGCCGCGCGTTCATCCCGTGCTGCGCGGATTCGACGAAATTGTGTTGTGCTGCAGCAAAACTCATCTTCGTCCACACCGGACGGTCGTCTTCGGCCAGCGTCCGCAGCACGCCGTAATAGAACGCGGCGTTGGCCAACATGTCGACGACGGTCGGACCGGCGGGCAGCACCCGGTTCTCCACCCGCAGGTGCGGGCGACCGACCCCATCCTGTTCCACGACGTCGTACACCGGGCGGTTCCACCGGTAGATCGTGCCGTTGTGCAGGCGCAGCTCGGCCAGTTTGGGCGTGCGGCCCTCGGCCAGCTCGCGGGTGGGGTCTTCGTCGGACAACTCGGGCAGCAACGACGGGAAGTAGCGCACGTTCTCCTCGAACAGGTCGAAGATCGACGTGATCCACCGTTCGCCGAACCACACCCGCGGCCGCACCCCCTGCGTCTTGAGCTCGTCGGGCCGGGTGTCGGTGGCCTGGGCGAAGAGCTCGATGCGGGTCTCGGCCCACAGTTGGTGTCCGTAGAAGTACGGCGAGTTGGCGCCCACCGCGAGCTGCGGTCCGGCCAGCACCTGTGCGGCGTTCCAGTTGTGCGCGAAGTCGGCGGGGGAGACCTGCAGGTGCAGCTGCATGCTGGTGCACGCGGACTCCGGTGCGATCGACTCGGTCTGCAGGCTCAGCCGTTCGGGCCCGCCGATGTCGATCAGGATGTCCTCGCCCCGGGCAGTGAAGATCGAATCGTTGAGCGCCTGATAGCGGGTCGACTCGCTCATCCACCGGCCCGAAAGGTGTTCGGGCATCAATGTCGGCAGGATGCCGACCATCACGATGTGCGCGTCGTGTCCGTTGGCCTTGGCTTCGGCCGCGTTGAGGCTGGCCCGCACCTCGGCCTCGAGCTCGAGTGCCGATCGGCCGGGCAATCGCCTTGGCGGAACGTTGAATTCGATGTTGTAGGCGCCCAGTTCGGTCTGGTATGCCGGGTCGGCGATCGCCTGCAGGACCTCCCGATTGCTCATGGCGGGCTGATACGCGGAGTCGACGAGATTGCACTCGATCTCCATGCCGGTCAGCGGCCGCTCGAATTCGAAACTGGACTGGTTCAGCATGGTTTCGAAGACGTCGAGGCACTGCTGCACCTTGCGCCGGTACTCGCGGCGGTGTGCGCGCGAGTAGTCGGTCTGGTTTACCTCTTCGCCCACTCTTGCGAGCCTATGCGCGGCCGGCCACCACGACTTGAGGATCCATCAACCCGCCGCGCAACTGCACCTCGATCGCCGGGCCGGCGTGCGCGGCCAGCGCGCGCAGCGCCGACGGACTGTAGGTGCGCAGCGAGCTGATGAAGCCGTCATGCACGAAGGGAATGAACGGGGTGAACGGCAGCATCGTCGCGAGCCGGACGAGGTGCAACGGTGTCGGCGGTCTGGGCAGGTCGATGATCACCAGCTTGTCGGCGGCGCGGGTGCCTTCGGCGATCGCCGCCGATGCCCGCGACGGCGGCAGGTGGTGAAACGACAGTGCGAAGACGGCGAGGTCGAAATGCCGGTCCGGCGCGTCGATGGCGACGGCGTCCATCTCTCGTACGGTCGCCCGTGGGTGCTCGCCGAGATCGCTTGTCGCCATCGCGGCCACCGATGCGGCCTCGACGTCGGTGACGGTGAGCTCGGCGGTGGGATGCCATTCGAGCAGCTTGCGCGACAACCCACCGTGGCCGGCGCCGAGCTCGAGGATCTTGGGGTCGGCGACGTCGGCCACCTCGTCCATGACGATGCGGGCGAACTTCTCGGTGTTGCCGAAGACCTCACCGGTCCACTCCAGCGCGCGGATGACGCTGCGCTTGCGCGCTTCCTTGGCGGCATCTCCGTCGGAGTTGCGGTCGAGATACTCCAGCCGGTCGGTCTCCAGCAGCCGGTCCAGGCAGGATGCGTCCGGGCCGCCGCGGGGCATGCGGTCAATGTCGACGATCGGTGCGGCCATATGGACCATGATGAACGATTGCAAAGCCGTCCGAAGGGAGCACGAGTTGGCAGACTTCGTCGCCGCCATCGACCAGGGCACCACCAGCACCCGGTGCATGATCTTCGACCACGACGGCGCCGAGGTCGGGCGCCATCAACTCGAGCACGAGCAGATCCTGCCGAAGGCGGGCTGGGTCGAGCACAACCCCGTCGAGATCTGGGAACGCACCGCGTCGGTCATCCAGTCGGCGCTGAACAAGACCAACCTGTCGGCCACCGACCTGGCGGCGCTGGGCATCACCAACCAGCGGGAGACGTCGCTGGTATGGAACCGTAAGACTGGACGCCCGTACTACAACGCAGTGGTGTGGCAGGACACCCGCACAGACCGCATCGCCTCCGCACTGGACCGCGACGGGCGCGGCGACGTGATCCGGCGCAAAGCCGGCCTGCCGCCCGCGACCTATTTCTCCGGCGGCAAGCTGCAGTGGATCCTGGAGAACGTCGACGGGGTGCGCAGCGACGCCGAGAACGGAGACGCGATCTTCGGCACGCCGGACACGTGGGTGCTGTGGAACCTCACCGGCGGAACGCGCGGCGGTGTGCACGCGATCGACGTCACCAACGCCAGTCGCACGATGCTGATGAACCTCGAAACCCTCGACTGGGACGACGAACTGCTGTCGTTCTTCGACATCCCGCGGCAGATGCTGCCCGACATCAAGCCGTCGTCGTTCCACGAGTCGTTCGGCATCACCCGCGATGACGGACCACTGGGTGGTGAGGTGCCGATCACGGGGATCCTCGGCGACCAACAGGCCGCGATGGTCGGTCAGGTCTGCCTCGATGCGGGCGAGGCCAAGAACACCTACGGCACAGGCAATTTCCTGCTGCTCAACACCGGCGAGAAGATGGTGCGGTCAGAGAACGGGTTGATAACCACGGTGTGCTACCAGTTTGGAGACGCGAAACCCGTTTACGCCCTTGAGGGTTCGATCGCCGTCACCGGCTCCGCCGTGCAGTGGCTGCGCGACCAGCTCGGTATCATCAGCGGTGCGGCGCAGAGCGAGGCACTCGCGCGTCAGGTGGATGACAACGGCGGTGTCTACTTCGTGCCTGCGTTCTCGGGACTGTTCGCGCCGTACTGGCGCTCCGATGCTCGTGGCGCGATCGTCGGGCTGTCGCGGTTCAACACCAACGCACATCTGGCGCGTGCGACGCTCGAGGCGATCTGCTACCAGAGCCGCGACGTCGTCGACGCGATGGAGGCCGACTCGGGAGTGCACATGGAGGTGCTCAAGGTCGACGGCGGCATCACGGCGAACGACCTGTGCATGCAGATCCAGGCCGACGTGCTCGGCGTCGACGTCGTCAAACCCGTTGTCGCCGAGACGACTGCGCTGGGTGCTGCCTACGCGGCCGGCCTGGCCGTCGGGTTCTGGGAGAACCCCGACGATCTGCGGGCCAACTGGCAGGAAGGCAAGCGCTGGACGCCCGCATGGACGGAGGAGCAGCGCTCTGCCGGCTATGCAGGATGGCAGAAAGCCGTGCAGCGCACGCTCGACTGGGTCGACGTCGAGTGATTTGTGCACGGTTTCCGGCGCTCACACCGCCGGTTTCGTGCACAAATCGCAATCAGGCGGCGGCGTCGAGCTGCTTCTTGACGTCGTCGTCGAGCACGATGTCGGCGACGGCGGTGTTCTCCTCGAGGTGTCCCACCGACGACGTGCCCGGAATCAGGAGCACGTTCGGCGCGATGGACAGCGTCCACGCGAGTGCGATCTGCGCCGGTGTGCGCCCGAGCTTCGACGCCTCGCGCTGGACGGCGGGGTGGCCGAGCACCGGATTGTCGGCGGTGAACGCCGAGCCGAGCGGGAAGAACGGAACGAACGCGATGCCGCGTTCGATGCAGGCGTCGAGGACCGGCTGCGACGTCCGGTCGACGAGGTTGTAGGCGTTCTGCACGCAGACGATCTCGGTGCGATCGAGCGCGATCGTCAGGTGGTCGACCGTGATGCTGCTCAGCCCGATGCCGCCGATGAGGCCTTCGTCGCGGGCCGTGATCATCGTCGACAGCTGGCGGTCGAACAGTTCGCGGTCGACTGCTGCGGGCGCGTTGGGGTCCGCGTCGGCGTCGTGTACGCGGAGGTTCACGGCGGCCAGCCGGTCGGTGCCCAGCGTGCGGAGGTTCTCTTCGATGCTGGCCCGCAACTGGTCGGGCTCCTGCGCGGGTAGCCACCCTCCCTGATCGTCGCGATACGCGCCGACCTTGCTCACCAGAGCCAGGTCGGAGGGATACGGATGCAGCGCCTCGCGGATCAGCTCGTTGGACACGTTGGGGCCGTAGAACTGCGCGGTGTCAATGTGGTTGATGCCTCAACTCGATTACGCGACGGAGTACGGCCAGCGCCTGGTCACGGTCGCGCGGCGGGCCGAAGACGCCGGGCCCGGGAAGCTGCATGGCGCCGAAGCCGACGCGTCCGACGGTGTACGAGCCGATAGGGAAAGTCGTCATGACTTGTATCTACACGGATTCGGCGCGGTTTCATCCGGGGAGGACGAAACCGCGCCGAAGTCGCTGTCTTTCGTCGAGATGTGTCCGATCATTCCTCTCCGAGATGTGTCCGATCAGTCCTCTCCGAGGACGTGGTAGATCTCGCGGCGCGCGTTGTTGACGATGTCGACAATGCGCTGCTGCTGCTCCGCCGATGCCGCGTGCGCGGACTGCGCAACGGCGCCCATCAGCTGGCCGACGGCGCTGCGCAGGCTCACCGCGCCGGGATCGGCGCCTTCGGTGATCTCGTCCCACGGAGCCGTCTCGATCTTCTCGGCGGCGGCCCGACCGTCTTCGGTCAGTTCGAAGAGCTTCTTGCTGCCCTCGGATTCCGTTGCGACGAGGAGGCCTTCGTCGACGAGCAGTTGCAGCGTCGGGTACACCGAGCCCGGGCTGGGCTTCCACAGCTGCTGGGTGCGTTCGTTGATCTCCTGGATCATCTCGTAACCGTGCATGGGCCGGTCGGTGAGCAGTTTGAGGATCGCAGCACGCACGTCACCGCGCCGCCCGCGTCCGCCGCCACGGGGTCCGCCGCGCCGCCCACCTCGGCCGAAGCCGGGACCGAAACCGAAGCCGGGACCGAAACCGCCACCGGGGCCGAAGCCGCCGAAGCCGGGACCGAAACCTGCGTCGCCGCGGTGCTCGCGGATGTGGTCACGGAAATCGCGACGGGATTGCCGACGCTGTTCGTGCAGCGCACGACGGTCTTCAGGGCTGCAACCAGCCCCAAAACCGAAGCCGAAACCGCGCCCCTCGAAGGGGCCTTCTGGGGGTGTGAATGGGGTGTTCATGTTCGTGTCTTTCTTTGACGGGAAGCACGATCTGCGCTTCCGATACGTTGACGATATATCGGAACCTATCGCGATGCAACGTTCGGAATCAATCGGCCACCGTCACATCGACGGACAGGTATTCAGCGATGGCGCGTGCCGCAGACCAGTTACCTGCGTGTACCGCCTTTTCGAGATCGAAGGCCAGCGGACTGTCGGCGCCGAGTTCGGCCAACCACGCGGAGACCGTTTTTCCGATCGCGTGACCAGGCACCTCGACCGTGAGCCCGTCGTGCAGGCATTGCGTGATCCGGTAGACGGAAGAGGTCGCTGCTACTTGCCGCTGCATACCCGTGATTCGGAGGCGACGGGCCAGTGGATGAGTCATTGCCGGGTCCTTGATCCCCGGGTCGCGGCCCCGTATGGGCCGCTCTCACACGTAGGAGCGCCGAACCCGGCTCAACCCGTCACTTTTTCGACGCCGGACTTCGGGATCGGTCGCGCGCGTCGATGGCCTTGACCACCCACCGCGCCCACTCCGCTTCCATCAGGTTCCGGCGAAGCCCGTGCTCCAGCGCGGCCCGCCCGTAGAACCAGCCGTCGTCATCGCCCCACTCGATGGAGTCGCGAAGTCCTTCGAGGCGCTTGACCTCGGCGTCGGCGAGCTCGGCCATCGCGACCATGTGCTCGCGCGCCTGTTCGGGCGGTACCTCGCCGAGCAGGAACACCCGCAGTTGGGCCGCACTGCGGTACGGCGGATCGCTCTGCGGATCAGCTATCCAACGCCGCAACTCTTCACGCCCGGCCTCAGTGATGCGGTACTCCTTGCGGCCACGCGGCCCGATGTCGGAAACCTCGATCAGCCCCGCATCGGCGAGCTTGTTGAGCTCGCCGTAGAGCTGGCTCTGGGTGGCCGGCCACACGTTGGCCATCGACTTCTCGAAGTGCCTGAGCAGGTCGTAGCCGCTGCCCGGCTCACGCGCGAGCAGGCCCAGGGCCGCGATCCGCAGACTCACGCAGCCGATCGTACATACCACTCTTGACATGTCACTATCGACATGTCAGATTAGGACTATCGAATCTAAGGAGACTTCAGATGACCGAGACGACGTCGGAAACCTCAGCCATCTTCGGCACCGGCCAGTTCTACCTGCAGGGCAACTACGCACCCGTCGCCGACGAACTCACGGAGTTCAACCTGCCCGTCGAGGGGGCCATCCCCGCGGACCTCAACGGTTGGTACCTGCGCAACGGGCCGAACCCGCGGGAAGCTACCGCGCACTGGTTCAGTGGCGACGGCATGATCCACGGTGTACGTCTCGAAGGCGGACAGGCGAAGTGGTACCGCAACCGCTGGGTGCGCACCGACAGCTTCATGGACGAGTTCCCGCTCTACAACACCGACGGCATCCGTAACTTGCGAGCCAGTCGGGCCAACACCCACGTAATCAATCACGCAGGAAAAACCCTGGCTCTGGTCGAGTCGTCGCTGCCTTACGAAATCTCCAATGACCTGGAGACGCTGGGCGCCTACGACTTTGGCGGAAAACTGGTCGACTCCATGACCGCTCATCCCAAGATCTGCCCGACGACCGGAGAGTTGCACTTCTTTGGCTACGGCAACATCTTCACGCCGCACGTGACGTATCACCGCGCCGACTCCAACGGCGACCTGACGGTCAACCGACCGATCGATGTTCCCGGGCTGACGATGATGCACGACTTCGCACTCACCGCGGAGCATGTCGTATTCATGGACCTGCCAGTCGTTTTCGACCTCGACATCGCCATGAAGCCCGGCCGCGACATGCCATATCGCTGGGACGACCGTTACGGCGCCCGGCTCGGGGTCATGCGCCGCGATGACCCGTTCGGTGAGGTGCGGTGGTTCGACATCGATCCGTGCTACGTGTTCCACGTCGCCAACGCCTTCGACGCCGACGGCACAATTGTCCTTCAGGCCGTGCGCTATCCCGAGCTATGGCGCGGCACCAGTGGTTTCGAACAGGACGGCGTGCTGTGGAGTTGGACGATCGATCTGCGAACCGGCGCCGTCACCGAACGTCAGCTCGACGACCGGGCCGTGGAGTTCCCTCGCATCGACGACCGGCTCGCGACGTTGCCCGCGCGGTACGCGGTAGCCGTCGGTGACGGCGGTTTGGTCCGCTACGACCTGAACACCGGCGCCGCCGTGGAGCACGGCTTCGGCACGACCCAATCGCCCGGCGGTCCGGGCGAGGCGGTGTTCGTACCGTCGACCACGGGTCCGGCCGACGAGAGCAGCGGGTGGTACATCGGCTATGTCTACGATCCGGCCCGCGACAGCAGCGATCTGGTGATCATCGACGCTTCCGACTTCGCCGCCCCGCCAGTCGCCAGAATCAACCTGCCGCAACGTGTTCCGTACGGATTCCACGGGAATTGGATACAGGCCTAGCCAGAACCGGCTGACCTGGGGGGCGCCCCGCTGACCGGTCACACCGACTCGGTGAACTCCGTGGTGTTTAGCCCAGACGGACACTGTCTGGCCAGCGCCAGCGACGACCGCTCGGTGCGGTTGTGGGACGCCGCGATTCGAAGATGTTGTGCGACAGGCTCACCACCAACATAGGCCCCGAACAGTGGCGGGAGTGGATCTCCCCGGAACCGGACATTGGTTACCGCGAATTGTGTCCGGGGCTTCCCCCCGCGCCTGAGCCGTGCGGTATCGAATAGCTAGGTGAGTAACGTATCCGGCCATGGCGGTGAAATGGCTGGACGAACCCGAGGCCCACGACTATGACGCGGCAGCGGCCTACCTCAGCATGCTGGCGGAGAAGGACGCGGTCGACAAGACGGTAGCCGCCCTCAAAGCGGCGAAGCCCGTCTACCAGAAAGCCAAGGACATCCTGCGCGCGGCAGGGCTGGCGCTGTTGCCGGAGAGCAACGCTCACGTCAGGGCGGATCTGGGCAAGATCAGCGACGGCAAGAAGGTGTCGCCGGTCCTGTTGGTGCGAGGCGGCGCGGTCGGCGGATATCCGCTGCAGATCGCCGACGGCTATCACCGCGTATGCGCGAGCTACCTAACCGACGAAGACACCAACATTCCTTGCTATTTGGTGTCGTGGCAGTAGGCCCCTGAAATGTCCGGGTTCGGCTTCTACACACTGGCGCTGCTCGCGGTCATAGGTATGGCCGGGCCGCTGCTCGCCTCGCTGCCGCGGTTCCAGGTCCCGGTGATCATCGGTGAACTGGTCGCCGGACTGGTGGTCGGAAAGACGGGCTTTGGGATCGTCGATCACACCGACGCGACCTTCACTCTGCTGGCCAATATCGGGTTCGCAATGGTGATGTTCGTCGTTGGCACGCATGTCCCGGTGCGGGACAAGACACTTCGGTCGGCGATCCCGAAGGCGTTGCTCAGGGCGGTCGCCGTCGGAGCTGTTGCGGCCGTCCTGGGTGTGGTGTTGGCACTGGCGTTCGGCACGGGCCACGCGCCGCTGTACGCCGTGCTAATGGCGTCGTCGTCGGCCGCGCTGGCACTGCCGGTAATCGACTCGATGAAGCTCACCGGCCCTCCGGTGCTTTCGGTGACGACCCAGATCGCGATCGCGGACGCCACCTCGATTATGTTGCTGCCGTTGGTGATCAGCCCATCCCAGGCGCCACGCGCGGCGGTCGGCGCCCTGGCGATCGCCGGGTGTGCGGCAGTGTTGTTCGTCCTGCTGCGCACCGCCGACCGGCGCGGATGGCGCAAGCGTATGCACGACTACTCGCATGACCGCAAGTTCGCGCTCGAACTGCGCATCAGCCTGATCATCCTGTTTATCCTCTGTGCGCTGGCAGTCACCACGCACGTGTCGATCATGCTGGCCGGCTTCGCTCTGGGCCTGGTGGTGTCCGGAATCGGCGAACCGCGTCGCTTGGCCCGCCAGCTGTTCGGCATCACCGAGGGGTTCTTCGGCCCACTGTTCTTCGTCTGGCTGGGTGCGTCGCTGCAAGTGCGCGAACTTGGTGAGCACCCATGGCTGATCCTGCTGGGGGTTGGCCTCGGGGTGGGTGCGATATTGGCGCACGGCGTTGGCCGGTTGTTCGGTCAGCCCCTGACGTTGGCAGTGCTGGCTGCCGCGCAGCTCGGTGTGCCGGTGGCCGCCGCGACGCTGGGCACACAACAGCATCTGCTCGCTCCCGGCGAACCGTCGGCATTGATGCTCGGCGCATTGGTAACCATCGCGACCACGTCGCTGGCCGGAGTGTTCGCCGCCCGGCGTCAGAGGGCTTCCAACGCATCGACCGGGTAGGCGACGTTGGCGCGGTAGGTACTCGGGCTGACGCCGTAGGAGCGTTTGAACGCGCTGCTCAACGCGAACGGTGTGCTGTACCCGACCTGACGAGCCACCGCGGCGATGGTCGCCTGGCTCGACCGAAGCAGATCGGCAGCCAGCGCGAGCCGCCAACTGGTCAGGAACGCGATCGGCGGCTCACCCACCTGCTCAGTAAACCTGCTCCCAAACACTGCGCGCGAACTCCCCACGGCCGCAGCAAGATTCGCCACCGTCCATGGGTGGGCGGGATTGTTGTAGATCAGCTTCAGCGCGGGACCCACCACCGGGTCGTGTTCTGCGTGCCACCAGGTGGGGGCGTTCTCATCGCGGTCGAACCACGTGCGCAGCACCGCGATCAGCAGCAGGTCGAGCAGCCGGTCCAGATACGCCTCCTGGCCCGGCCCGTCGTTGCCCGCCTCGGCGGCGAGCAGATTCACGAGCGGGGTGTCACATTCGTCGGCGCGCACCACCAACACGGTGGGCAGCACATCAAGGAGCCGTGCGCTCACCTCACTGCGGCCCTCGTAGGCACAGATCACCGACCGCGTCGCCCCCGACGGGCTGTTGCCCCACGTCCGCACCCCTAGTGACATCTCGAACTCCAGCGTCTCACCCGACAGCGAGGTGCACCGCTGGCCCGGATGGATCACGACCATCGGCGGGGTGGTCGGGTCGTCGGCGAAGACGTAATGCTCGGTGCCGCGGATCAGCGCTACATCACCGGGATGCAGCCATGTGGTTCCGCTGCTCTCGCCGACGATGACCGCGCTGCCATGCGTCTGGCAGATCAACGTCAGCGCCGCATCATCGCGGATGCGCATCGACCAGGGCGGATCCATCATCATCCGCAACACGAAAGCGCCCCGCGCTCGCACACCGTCGAGCAGGCCGACCACGGCGTCCACCGCTGGAGCCTATCGCCATCGGGCAGCCTACGAAGCGCGGTAACCGGCGAGGCATGTTCACGACGGTGGTCGTCGCCGGCTGGGCGTGGCTGGCGGCGGTGTCGGTCAAGCTCTACCGAACATGGAGTAGCCGCAGACGCGCGCGTATGAGGTCGGGACGGTGAACGATGGATCGTCGGGACCGGCCGCTGTTGACTTCAGCTCATGAACATGAACCCCTTCGTGGTCCTGACCTCCGTCGCCGCGCTGGCCGGCGCCGCTGCGAGCGGAATGATGTATGTCTTTTCGACATTCGTGATGCGCGGCCTGGATCGCACCGGACCGGTCGAGGCGATCACGGCGATGCGCGGCATCAACGTCGTGGCGAACTCGAACCCGGCATTCCTGCTGGCGTACTTCGGCGCGACGATCCTGGCGCTGGTGGTCGGGGTGATGGCCGCGGTCCGGATCGGGCAGCCGGGCAACGTATGGATCCTGGTCGGCGCGGTCTTCGGAATTCTCGGGGCGATCATCACGATGGCATTCAACGTGCCGCTCAACGACCACCTCGACACGGTCAACCCGGTCGGGCTGTCGTTCGCCGACGCGGGCCGGGAGTGGCAGGGGTACTTCTCGACGTGGACTGCGTGGAACCACGTCCGCGCAGCCACCGGCATCATCGCGGCGGTGTTGATGCTGTTCGGCCTGAGGCACCGCTGAGGCGACCTACCGCTTGGTCACCGAGACCGAGTTGTCCTTAGAGTTCACCACCCACGCGGTGTGCGTGAAGGGGTCGACGGGGACCTGCCAGCTTTCCGACCTTGATTGTGGCGGTGCGGGATTCGGTGTCGAGGACATACAACGAATCGTCGCCGATGACGAGCACGCGCCCGCAAATCCCGCGCAGCCGGTTCGGTCACGACGGCGGCGCGAACCCGCCGGGGCCCGATGGCGGTGGCGAAACCGGCTCCGGTGGTGCCGGATATTGATACGAGGGTGGTTGACTCGCCGGCCACTGTGGCGACGGCTGTGGGGCGACGTGCTGCGGGGCGACGGGCTGCAGCCGGGCGAGTTCCCTGCGGTGGCGTTCGGCCAGCACCGCGGCGAGAACATACTGCGGCGGAGTTCCCGGAGGCGGTGGCGGCGATATCTGAGCGACGACGTCGACGGCGATCCGATACGCCATCTGGTCGCGCAGCTGTGGATCCAATTGCGGTGCGCGGGAGAGAAACTGACGGGCCATCTCAGCCTGTTCCGGCCGTAGCCCGGACAGCTGCAGACTCGACGCCCACCATGCGAGCTGCGGCGGCATGGGCGGCGGCGGGGAAAGGCGCGGCGCACGTTCACTGATCACCAGCGTGCCGGCGAAGACGTCGCCGATGCGTTTGCCCTTAGGCGACAACAAGCTACAGATCACCGCCGGTCCGCCTGTGAACATCCAGATCTCTATCGCCCCGGCCAACGCTCGAAACAAGGCTTGGCGAAAGCGTTCCGGGCCGCCGTCGTCGGACACCACCCGCAGCCCCAAGGCCATCTTGCCCAAAGACCGGCCGCGGGTGGCCGACTCGAACACCAGCGGGTACCCCACCAACGTCAGCACGGTGAAGATGATCAACACCGCACCCGAGAGTGCCGGATCGAACTGGGTGAGCGTGGTCGCCCACAGCACCACACCGATGATGTACGCGATGAACACCACAGTGACGTCGATGATCGCCGACAGTGCGCGAACCGGCAGCTGAGCGATCTGAACATCCAGGACCACCGCGTCGCCGGTCACGACTGGCTCTTGCTGGTGGACCATTCCGCCCACGCTACTAGGATTCTTCAGGTGGATGTCGACGCGTTCGTGCTGGCGCACCGCCCGACGTGGGATCGGCTCGAGCAGCTGCTCAAGCGGCGTCGGCAGCTGTCCGGCGCCGAGGTCGACGAACTCGTCGATCTCTACCAACGCGTGTCGACCCACCTGTCGATGGTGCGCAGCGCATCCACCGACGCGGTACTCATCGGGCGACTGTCCGGCCTGGTGGCTCGGGCCCGGTCGGCGGTGACCGGTGCGCACGCGCCGCTGTGGAGCGAGTTCATCAGATTCTGGACGGTGTCGTTCCCCGTGATCGCCTACCGCGCGTGGCGTTGGTGGCTGGGAACGGCGATCGTCTTCTTCTTCGTCACCGCGCTGATCGCCGTGTGGGTGTCGGGCAATCACGAGCTGCAGGCGTCGATGAAAACGCCAAGCGAGATCGACGAATTGGTGAACAACGATTTCGCGTCCTACTACAGCGACAACCCCGCCGTGTCGTTCGGCCTGCAGGTGTGGGTCAACAACGCGTGGGTCGCGGCGCAGTGCATCGGCCTCGCCATCCTGGGCGGAATCCCGGTCCCGTTCATCCTGTTCCAGAACGCGCTCAATCTCGGGGTGATCGCGGGCTTCATGTTCGACGCGGGCAAGAGCGGTCTCTTCTTGGGACTGCTCGCACCGCACGGGTTGATCGAACTGAGCGCGGTGCTCCTGGCCGGGGCCGTGAGCATGCAGCTCGGCTGGTCGGTGGTGGCGCCCGGCAACCGGCCGCGTGGACAAGTGTTGGCGGAACGGGGCCGGGGCGTGGTCGCGGTCGCGGTGGGTCTGGTCGTCGTGTTGTTGGTGGCCGGGTCGATCGAGGCCTTCGTCACCCCGTCGCCGCTGCCGACGTTCGTCCGCGTCGCCATCGGCGTCGCCGCCGAGATCGCCTTCCTGTCATACGTATTCCATTTCGGCCGCAAGGCTGCCGCGGCGGGGGAGACCGGCGACATCAGCGACGCGCCGGATGTGGTGCCGACCCACTAGAGCCTCCCGGTGGCTTTCATCGCCAGGTAGTGGTCGGCCAGTGCGGGAGCCAACTCCTCCGGAGGGGCGTCCACGACGTCGACTCCCGCATGCCGCAGCCGCGATGCGATCGAGCGTCGGTCGTTACGGGCGCGCTCGGCCGCGGCGGCGTCATAGACCTCGGCGGCGTCCGCGCGCCCCGCCGCGAGACGTTCCACGCGTGGATCGGCCACTGCGGCGAGCAGCAGCTGATGTTTGGTGGACAGCTGCGGCAATACCGACATCAGCCCTTCGTCAAGCGCGGTCGCGTTCAAATCGGTGAGCAGCACGACGAGCGCCCTGCGACGAACGCGGCGCTGCACCGCGGCGACCATCGCCCGCGCGTCGGATTCGACCAGAGCCGGTTCGAGCGACGCCATCACCCCGACCAGTTGCGCGAGAAGTTCGGTACGCGAGGCGTTGAACAGGCCGGCACGGGTGACGCGGTCGTGGGCGAGAAAGTCGACGTGATCGCCTGCCCGCGACGCGAGCGCGGCCAGCAGCAGCGCGGCATCCAAGGACCAGTCCAGCCGCGGCCATCCACTGGGGTCGTTGGCGGTGGGGTCGACGCCGACGCGGCCTGCCGAAGTGCGTCCCGTGTCCAGCACGATGACCACCCGCCGATCGCGCTCCGGCCGCCACGTCCGCACCACGACATCGGCGCGCCGGGCGGTGGCGCGCCAGTCGATCGATCGGACGTCGTCGCCGATGACGTACTCGCGCAACGAATCGAACTCGGTACCCTGGCCCCGGATCAGGACGGGCGTATTCCCTTCCAGCTCGCGCAGTTTGGCCAGCCGTGACGGGAGATGTTTTCGCGACAGAAATGGCGGCAGGACCCGGACCTGCCAGGGCACCCGGTGCGAAGTCTGCCTGCCTGCCAGTCCCAGCGGTCCGATCGACCGGGCCGTCACCAGCGCCGAGTCCTGATCGCCGCGGCGCACCGGCCGCAGCGTGGTGACGACGCGCGCCCGTTGGCCCGCAGCGATGTTCACGGTGTGCATCCGGGGCTCGGCGCGTGTGCTGGGTGCCCACGCGTCGCGGACCACACCCCTCAAGCGCCGCGGCCCGGGGTGCTCGACCACGAGGACCGCATCGACGGGCTGCCCCAATCTCGCCGTGGTGTCGCCGGACCGCGTGAAGAGCAGGCGTCGGGTGTTGGCGGCAAGGGCAACATCGAGGAAGACAGCCAACGCCAGCACACCCAACAGGACGGCGAACGCGATTGCCGGCCAAGGTGAGAACGCCACCGGCAACACGCAGATCAGTGCTGCCAGACCGGCGCGGCCGGTGAGAATCACTAGCGCGGCACCGGCACGGCCGCGAGGATGCCGTCCAGGACACCGTCCGGGTTGGCGCCTTCGAGCTCCGCCTCCGGCCGCAGTTGGATACGGTGTCGCAGCGTCGGCCGCGCCATCGCCTTGACGTCGTCGGGGGTGACATAGTTGTGACCGGACAGCCACGCCCAGGACCGGGCCGTGCCGAGCAGCGCGGTCGCGCCGCGTGGCGATACCCCGAGCTGCAGGGACGGCGAATGCCTTGTGGCACCGACGATGTCGACGATGTATCCGAGAATCTCGTCGGCAACGTGCACCTGGCGCACGGCCGCGCGCCCTGCGGCCAGATCGGCGGGGCCTGCGACCGGCCGCACCGCGGACAGATCCCGGGGGTCGAAGCCACGCGCGTGCCGGTCCAGGATCGTGATCTCCTGGTCCCGTGGCGGCAGGGGGACGTTGAGCTTGAGCAGGAACCGGTCGAGCTGCGCCTCCGGCAACTGGTAGGTGCCCTCGTATTCGATCGGGTTCTGCGTCGCGGCGACGATGAACGGGTCGGGCAGCGGGCGCGGTTCACCGTCGACGCTGACCTGTCGTTCCTCCATGGCCTCCAGCAGCGCAGCCTGGGTCTTGGGGGGTGTCCGGTTGATCTCGTCGGCCAGCAACAGGTTGGTGAACACCGGCCCGGAGCGGAACTCGAATTCGGCTGTGCGGGCGTCATATACGAGCGAACCTGTCACATCGCCAGGCATCAGGTCGGGGGTGAACTGCACTCGCTTGAACTCGAGCTGCAGCGTCGCCGCGAGCGTGCGAACCATGAGCGTCTTGGCGACGCCCGGCACACCCTCGAGCAACACGTGACCACGGCACAGCAGAGCGATCACCAGGCCGCTGACCACCGCGTCCTGGCCGACGACGGCCTTGGTGATCTCGGTGCGTAACGACATCAACGCATTTCGCGCCGAATCGGATGCCGCCGCGGCGCCGGCGTCTTGACGTGTGTTCTGTGTCGGTGGCTGACTCACGACTGTGCGACCTGTCTTTCGATGTTGTCGAGTTCACGGGCGAGGTTGACCAGATCGTCGTCGCTTGCCGGTGGTGGACCGAACAGTGTGTGCGCCAACGACTGCGCGTTCAGTCCGCAGCGCTGACCCACCGCCTGGACGACCGCAGGCGGCTCGGCGTTGTTGGCCAGGCCGAGGCGTGGCAGCATCCGCTGCAGGGTGGCTGTGCGCAACGCATCCGCGGCGCGGTCCCGGGCACGCCGGGAACGGTACAGCCGGCCGCGCCCTTCGACCGTCTCCGACGCGCGCACCAGCACGGGAAGCCGTTCAGCGACGAGCGGTCCAAGCCGTCTGCCCTGCCACACCGCGAGCAGTGCGATCGCCAGACATAACTGGATGGTGACCCATCGGATCGCAGGGGGAATGAGATCCGAGGGCGCAACGCCGGCATCGGACTCGCCTTCGCGCTGTTGCGGTGCGTACCAGATCATTCGAGGGTTGGTGCCTGCGAGGTTCATGGCGAGGGCGGCATTGCCGTCCTCCAACAGCCCGCCGTTGGTCATGAAGTCAGAGCTGCCGACGACCGTGACGTCTCGCCCGCCGTCGGAGTAGCGGACCAGCGCTCCCTCGTAGCAACTGGTGACCGGAATGTCGCCGGCCGCTTCGTACGCATCGCTCACCCCGAACCGAACTGCTCCGGAACGGGTCGCCTCCCGAAGGTCGCAGTCCGGCTCGGCGCCGCTGAACGGAACCGAACCGGCAAGGCGGACTTCAGGAGCCAGTGCTTCACGGGTCCGCGACGCCGGTGCCACCAGGAGTCGGTCGCCGGGAAGGTCGCTCAGCCTTCGCAGCACATCGTCGTCGACAACCTGGAAGGTCTGCAGCACCGCGATGAGCGTGCCGGGCCGGGCGGCGCGTTCGACCTCGGCGACGTTCGGTGCCACGACGACGTCGACGCCGTGGTCACGCAGCAGGGTGGCCAGCGCCCGTGCGCCCGCGGGTGACGTGGACGTCGCATCCATGGGCCCGCCGGGCCGTGGTGCGGTCAGATAGATCGTCAGGGTGGCGAGTCCGACGATGACGAACAGGGACAACACCACCCAACGCGAGGCCCGCCATCGCTGCATCACAGTGGGACCGACAGCCGAATCGCGCTGTGCTGCCGCTGTGTTCGTCATCGCACTTCCGCCCAGTCTTCTGCATCCACCTGAGCTGTGGCCGTCTCTGTCGGCGCCTGGGTGTGGAACCGCAGGTGATAGTCGAGTTCGGCGATCATCCGATAGGCGGATTCCGTTCCCGGTCGGTCGCCATAGGTGACGTCATTGAAAGCGGTTGCCGCCTCGAATAATTCGCCGGAGAGCTTGGGCAGGGCCTTCCCTGCGTGCCGCGCAAGCTCGGTGGCTGTCCGGCCTGGGATGGCATCGAGGACCGCCGTCTCCTCCAGCTGGCGAGCGACCGCCCGGAGGCGATGACGGATGGCCGCAGTCCAATTGCCGTTCGCCGCATAATGTTCAGCGGTCGCACGGTGCTCCGCAGCGCTGAGTTCGTTTTCGCCGAATAATCCGTAGCCGCTACCACGGTTGGTCCGCATGGTGCGTCGCGCGATCCGGATCGTGACGACGATGGCGACCAGCAGCAGGATCACCAGAATGGTGAGGGTGAACCAGCCGCCAGGCAGCGATGCCCCGGCGCCTGCCAGCCGGTACATCAACTCGTTGATCCACTCGACGAGACGTTCTGTCAGGGCAGGCTTGGGGTAGATGGGTTTCTGCAGTTCGCGTTGTGCAGCTTCGTAAGCGGCATCGCTATCGATGTCTATCGTCGGCACGTCAGGCTTGGCGGGTCAGCCACAGATGATCGGTGGAATCGGACGGGGTTCCGGGGCCGTGCGCGGCGCCGGTCTGCAACACCAGATCGAACGCCTCGGCGCGGATCCGGCGGTCGGTGTACAGCAGCACGACGACGCCCGCGTCGAACGGCGCCGTGATGATCTGGGCGATCGCACTGCCGATGGACAACAAGACGAAGGCCAGCATCGTCGTCGCTGTGGACGATGCGGTCATCAGAAGGATCTGGCCGCCGAAGCTGAACGGAATCGCCACCGCGGCCGCTATGAGCTGAACCACGATGACGGCCAGCAGTCGGATGCCGAACACCCGCCAGAAGTCCTTCTTCACCAACCGGAACGACCGCTCGATGGCGGCGAACACGTCGAGGCGTTCCAGCACGATGAGTGGCGGCGCGAAGGCCAGCTTCGTCCACAAATAGATCAGCACCGCCGCCAGCCCGAGTCCCAATGGGAAACCGATGACGATCGCCGCGGTGGTGTTAGCCGCGATCCCGATCCAGAAGATCAGGCCGAAAACTGCAGCGATCAGCAGGACGGCGCCCACACCTTCGAGGAGGGTGAAGCCGATCAACGCCCAGAGTCGTCCTTTGAAGCGTCGCCACGCTTCACCGATCGTGATGCCTGCGCCGAATACGGCCCTGCCGACGATGACGGTGAGCAATCCGCTCAACAGGATCGACGCCAGCCAGGTCGCCGCGGCGCCTGCGAGGCTCGACAACGACGACCCGAGCAGCAGACCGGTCGAGACTGCTGCGGAACCGCGCAGCGTCGGCGTGAGTTCGCCGGTGACGGCGAGCGGTCCGACGGAGAGCACGAGCGCCAGCAACTGGGTCACCACGACGACGATCGTCGTCAGCCCCAGCGTGGTCTTCGGGTTCGCGCGGATGTAGGCCACCCCGCCGTTGAAGATGTCGGACAGGCTGAGCGGCCGCAGCGGGATGACACCGGGCTTGAGCGCAGGGGGCAACCCTGGGGCGCCGTAGGGCGCGGCACCATAGCCATATCCCGGTGGCGGGTATCCGGGTGGGCCGTAGCCGGGTGGCGGGCCGTAGCCGGGGGGCGGGCCGTAGCCGGGGGGTGGGCCGTAGCCGGGGGCGGGCCGTAGCCGGGAGGCGCGCCGTAGCCGGGAGGCGGGCCGTAGCCGGGGGGCGGGCCGTAGCCGGGAGGCGGGCCGTAGCCAGGGGGCGCGTCGTAGTCCTCCGGAGCGGTCCAACCGGGCGGGGGCGCGTAGCCCGGCGGTCGATACCCGGGCGGTGGGTAGCCCGAAGGCGGGTACTCCGACGGCGGCGGTGGGTCGGCCGTCCCGGATCCGCCCGCCTCGGTGGTCATGGCCACCATCCTGTCGATCGGCGTGCGAATTGACAAACGTCGCCAACGGCCGTGTCAGGCCTGCGACCGCCGCTACGGTGGCCATATGTCGACCGAGATCACGGTGCGCGGTTCCTTCTCCGCCTTCCATCCGCCCGAGCGCGGGACCGTCAACGCGAGCGTCGCTTGCGAGGGGCCGGAGATGGAGCCCGTCTACGAGAGCGTCGCGAGCGATCTGGAGATCTTGAAGTCGTCGATCATGCCGCTCAAGGACCAGGGCACCGTCACCTGGTGGTCGGCCGATCAACTACGCACCTGGTCGAACCGGCCCTGGAACGACAAAGGTAAGCAGCTTCCGCTTGTTCACCACGCCAGCGTCGGTGTCGAGGTGAAGTTCCGGGACTTCAACGTGTTGTCCCGCTGGGTCGGTCAACACATCGCCGAAATGGAGGGCTTCAGCCTGTCGGAGGTCAAGTGGGGGCTCACGGTGAAGCGGCGCGAGACGCTCCTCGCCGACGTGCGCAACCGAGCGGTACGGGATGCGGTCACGCGTGCGCAGCAGTACGCCGACGCGCTCGGCCTTGGCGGGGTCGAACCGGTCGCTCTCGCAGACGCGGGAATGCTCAACACGCGTCCCGAAGGCGGCGCCGCGAGCGCGTACACGCGGATGGGGGTGACGGGGGGCGGCGCGGTCGCCGAATTGGTACCGGAACACATCGAGGTGTCAGCAACGGTCGACGCGCGATTCGTCGCCGGCCACGGCGGCAGCGCAGCGTAGGTTTGCGTCATGGCGGAACTCAAGGACCGACTGCGCGCAGACCTGACCGCGGCGATGAAGTCGCAGGACAAACTGCGGACCGCGACGCTGCGGATGTTGCTCGCTGCGATCCAGACTGAGGAAGTGGCAGGCAAGGGGCCGCGCGAGCTGTCCGACGCCGACGTCATCAAGGTACTGGCCAGGGAAGCCAAGAAGCGCTCGGAGTCGGCCGAGATCTACACCCAGAACGGGCGAGGTGAGCTGGCCGCCACCGAGCACGCCGAGGCGCGCGTCATCGACGAGTACCTGCCCGCGCCGCTCAGTGAGGCCGAAGTGGCCGACGTGGTCGACACTGCGATCGCGCAGATCGCAGAGGAGATCGGGGAGCGGCCCGGCATGAAGCAGATGGGCCAGGTGATGAAGGCCGCAACCGCGATCGCCGAAGGCAAGGCCGACGGCTCCCGACTGTCGGCGGCGGTCAAGGCCAGGCTGTAGCCGTTTCGGCGTCCGGCACCCGGGTACACCGGTTCCATGACGCGTTTCGGCTACACCCTGATGACAGAACAGAGCGGACCTAAAGACCTTGTCCGTTATGCCGTTTCGGCGGAACGCACGGGCTTCGACTTCGAGGTGTCATCCGATCACTACTTCCCGTGGCTGTCGTCACAGGGACACGCCCCCTATGCGTGGTCGGTGCTCGGTGCAGTCGCCCACGCGACCGAGCATGTCGAGTTGTTCACCTACGTCACGTGCCCGACGATGCGCTACCACCCGGCCGTCGTCGCGCAGAAGGCCGCCACCACGCAGATCCTCGCCGACGGCCGGTTCACTCTCGGTCTGGGAAGCGGCGAGAATCTCAACGAACACGTCGTCGGCAAGAGTTGGCCCACGGTTGCCCGGCGTCAGGAGATGCTGCGTGAGGCTATTCAGATCATCCGCGAGTTGTTCACCGGCGAGCTCGTCGACTGGAAGGGCGAGCATTTCGAAGTCGACTCCGCCAGACTCTGGGACATCCCGGAGACGCCGGTCGGCATCGCCACGGCGGTTTCCGGCGAGCGCTCGGTGGAGATGTTCGCGCCGCTGTCCGACCATTTGATCGCCGTCGAGCCGAACAAGGACCTCGTCGACGCGTGGCATGACGCCCGGCGTGCCACCGGGCTGCCCGGTGAGGTACGGGTGGTCGGTCAGATACCGATCTGCTGGGATCCCGACCGTGATGCCGCCGTTGCACGAGCCCACGACCAATTCCGTTGGTTCGGAGGCGGTTGGGCGGTCAACTCCGATCTACCGACGACCGCCGGCTTCGACGGCGCCACACAGTTCGTGCGCCCCGAGGACGTCGCTGAATCCATCCCGTGCGGGCCGGATCTCGACGCGATCGTCGATGCGGTGCGCAAGTACTGGGAGGCCGGATTCACCGATATCGCCCTCGTTCAAATCGGCGGCGAGAGCCAAGATCTGTTCCTCAAGGAAGCAGCCGGGTCGCTGCTGGACAAGCTCAGAACCGAATCGCACTGAAAGGCGGACCATGCCTAAAGGCAAGGGAATCTACGACGACGAGGACTCCGGCGAGTCGAAGAGGGGCGATGGTCCGGGGCCGACGGATGAGGGCGGCGAGGGAGGCATGGCGACTAGGGAGAACGCGCCCGACGTCGCCGACACCGCCGGCGAGCCGACCGCCTGAGCGCTACTGCGCCTCACGGCCTTCGCGCCCGCGCCGATAAGCGGCGCGCCGGAAATCGGCCAGCCATCGAGGCACGAGTTGGACGTCGCAGTCGCGGTGCAATGCGGGGTCGAACGCGATGTCGTCACGACTGGGGTCGACGTGTCGCAGTGTCAGCTGGGCCAGCGGCCGGAACTCGCCGGTGCCCGCCGCCTGTTCGATGTCGAATTGAATTCCGCCCGAATTGATTTCGGTCTCGATGGTGTCGAGGGCGAGACCTTCGGTGCCGACATCGGTGGTGAGTCGGGCCCGCAACCACCACACGCGACCCCGGTAGCGCAACGGCATCAGACTCGAGAACGTCGCGCCCGACCAGGACGTGACGGGCGCGGGGACGATGCGACTCCTCCTGAAGGTCGATGCCAGCAGCAGATCCCATGGCCCACATGACCGCAGATCCTGCGGCGGCGGGATGCGCCACGCCAACCCCGCGATGTCCGGCCTGGCGCCGCCAAGTCCGATGCCTTTCGAGACCCGCGCGATTACGTCGCAGGACCGCATCGGCAGTCCCTCGGCGCCCAGGGCCGTCCGCTCCAGAATCCCCTCCGCGAGCACACCCGCGGGATGGAAGAGGCGGCGGCCGCGAACAGCGGCCCCGAACCTGACGGGCAATGCGGTGAGATCGGAGATTTGCACGGTTGTGGTGTGCCCCCAAGGCGATGCCGCAAAACAGGTGGAGACGGTTTAGCGGCCCCGATACCGGGCATTAATGCACGGCAGAGCTGCGTCGCCGCAGCGAAGATTTGTCGAAAGGCCCATGTGTGACGACCGCATACTCCGATCCGCGAGACTCATTGTTCGCGGCGGAGGGCGTTTACGCCCCGCAGGAAGACTCCCAGTTCCTCATTGACGTGATGGAGAAGAGCGGGTTGGCGCGCGGTCGTCGCGTAGCCGACTTGTGCACCGGGAGTGGGGTCGTCGCCATCGCGGCGGCCGAGCAGGGAGCATCGGAGGTCACCGCGTTCGATGTGTGTTCGCAGGCCGTCCGGTGCGCGCGGATCAACGCTCTGGCGGTCGGCGTCGAGGTGGACGTGCACCGGGGCTCATGGGCGCGCGCCACGGAGTTCGGCCCGTTCGACCTGGTCGTCTGCAATCCGCCCTATGTGCCGCACGATCCTGACGCGCCTGCCGGATCGCTTCCGTCGAACATCGGATCGGCGCGCGCATGGGATGCCGGCCAAGACGGCCGCCTCGTTCTGGACCCGCTGTCCGCGGCGGTGTCCGACCTGCTGGCTCCCGGCGGGACCTTTCTGGTCGTGCAGTCGGAATTCGCCGTACCGCGCGAAACACTGGCGACATTGGCCGGCGTCGGCCTGGATGCGGAAGTCGTTGCATACCAATGGATTCCGTTCGGTCCCGTGCTGACGTCGCGGGCGGGGTGGCTGGAGGACACCGGTCGGCTCGAACCCGGTCGGCGTGAGGAGGAGCTCGTGGTGATCAGGGCGGAAAAACCGTGACCGATTCGCAGGCGCGCACGGTGCGCGTCGTGCCGTCGGGGCCGGTGATGGTTCAGGGCCCCGTTCGGATCGAGCTGCCCGACGGTGGCGTGGTGGAATCCGACCGGTTCATGGTCGCGATCTGTACCTGCCGCCGCAGCAAGGACTATCCGTTGTGCGACACCAGCCACCGGTGCCGTCCGCGCGGCAAGCGGTCAGCGCAGAGGTCGGCGTAGCGACGAGCGACCCGCCGTCCAGCACTCCATGAGGTGCCCGGCGAGGCGGTTTTCGACCAGGTCGCGTGCCCTGATTCCGAACACGACGTCTGCCTCCAACCGGGGTTCGCGCTCGAGCAGACCGCCGACGACTTCGGTGCGCACCACCTGTTCGTGGACGGCATCCGCCACGACGTGCTCTCGGTAGAACGCGACGCACGGTTCGGGTGCGCCCATCCGCTGGAGTGCATCGACGAGCCGCCGCGAACCGGGCGAGGACGTGATCTCGGTTGATGCGAAGTGGCCTATCGCCGCTCCGCGCAGTTCACGGTGCAGCCCGAACAGCGACATCAGGTTGACAGAGGCCAACGCATCGGCAGGCACGTCGTCGAGATAGCCGAGGTAGGTGGCATCGAGCCCGGCGGCGTCCATCAGCTCGGCGAACAGGTGCTGGTGGACCCGATCGGCGCGGCCCGCACCGTACTCGTCGTACTCGACCGCGACGAAGGCCGCTTTGGCCTGCCCGGCGAGGCGCGGGATCACCCAGGCGTGAGGATCACCCTCCTTGAGGTGATACAGCGAACGATGCGCGAAGTACTCCTGCATCTGCTCCCAGGTGCCAGTGTCACGCAGGTAATAGGAGGGGCCATCGCCGTCGATCGGCTCGAGGGAAATCGCGCCCATTTCCGCCGCCACACTACAATCAAGATCAATTTCGCCGACGTCGCGACGGACGGCGTCCAGAAACCGCTGTTCGAGGCGTCCACGCAAATGGAGTAGAGCCGGATTCCATTCCCATCGCGGACTGACCAGGTGGAATCCGCGATAGTGCAACTCGTAGCAAACGTAGAGCGCCAGTTGCAGGTCGAGTCCATACGGATCCGCTTCGCACAGGGGCACATCGATAGGCCGCATATGCAGGGCCGGGCGCCCGCGCCGGAGGGTGTCAAGAATCGTCGCTGACACAGGCCCGACGGCCCGGGGCAGGGCAGGTTCAATCGAGGTTGATGGCAACGTCACGGGCACATCATTCCCGGTGTTTCCGCCGGTGAAACTAGGAAGGCGGCCAAACTTCGCGAATTAATTGACGCAATTAGGTATTGATCTCCGGGTCAACACACGTTTAACGTGGTTTAGGTATAGGGGTTAGTGGGTAGGAGACCCGTAATAGACCTATAGAGCAATGGGTCGAGCGGGGGTGGATGTGCTAATCGAACTCGTAGTGACCTATGTTGTGGGATGGGTCATCGCTTCAGTGCTGCTCTTCGCCGCCAGTAGGCGGTTTTCGGATCAGCGGAGCCCGGCGGCGCATCCGCTCGGCGTGAGCCTGATAGCCGGTGCCATATGGCCACTGTTGGTTGTCGGTCTGGTGGAGTTGAGTTCGGTTGTCGTGCTCACCAAGGTTCAGTCGAAGCACGTTCCGGAAGTCGGAATCTTCGCCTGAGTCCCCTGTAGCACCGCCGAAACGGAATCAGCCGGCCCTGTCAGGCCGGCTGATTTATATGTGTCGGGGTGGCGGGATTCGAACCCACGACCTCTTCGTCCCGAACGAAGCACGCTACCAAGCTGCGCCACACCCCGCGTGAAGCCACGACAGCCTATCGCACCCGCGGGGTGCGAAGCCAAACGCTTGGATTGCGGCATCACGCGGGGTCAACGGCTATCGGCGGGTCTCGCGTAGCACTGCCAGACGCTCGCGGTACTCGGACTCGTTCACCTCGCCCTTGGCGTAGGCGTCGCGCAACGTGCGCTCGCCTCCGCGCCCCCGCACGCGGCGTGCGACGAAGACGATGCCGACGATCACCAGCGTCCAGAACGTCAGCGGGATGAGTAGAAACCACGGGTTCCAGTCGTGGTCGGCGAAGCGACCGCCGTGTTCCGCGAGGAAAGTAGTTGCGACTGGAGTGATTTCGTAGATGTTCATAACCATCAGCCTGCCGCGGGGTATCGCGTCGGCACATCGGCCGCCAGTCGACGATTGCGCTACGTCAGCGGGCGTAGGCCGCGACTCAGTCCTGCCATCCCGGGCGTACCAGGCCGCTCTCATACGCCATCACCACCAGCTGTGTGCGGTCCCGCGCGCCGAGTTTGGTCAGGATCCGACTGACGTGGGTGCGCGCGGTGGCCGGGCTCATGAACAACTGCCCGCCGATCTCCGCGTTCGTCAGGCCCTCGGCGACCAGTCCCATGACCTCCCGTTCCCGCACCGTCAGCTCGGCGAGCGCCCCAGGCGGGCCTGCGGGTTGCTTCGTCCGCGCGGCGAACTCCGCGATCAGTCGTCGCGTCACCGACGGGGACAGTAGCGCGTCGCCGTCGGCGACCACCCGCACCGCCCGCACCAACTCCGCCGGCTCGGTGTGTTTGACCAGGAAGCCGCTCGCCCCCGCGCGCATCGACTCGAACACGTACTCGTCGAGTTCGAACGTCGTCAGCACCACCACCCGGACGTCCGCGAGCGCCGGATCGGCGACGATCTCACGGGTCGCGGTCAGCCCGTCCAAGTCCGGCATCCGGATGTCCATGAGCACGACGTCGGGCCGCAGCTCGCGTGCGGACGCCAGCGCGCGGGAACCGTTATCGGCCTGCGCGACGACCTCGATATCGTCCTGTGCATCCAGCAGAGCGACGAACCCGGCCCGCACCAGGGCCTGATCGTCGGCGACCAGCACTCGAATAGTCATGTTGTGCCAGTGCTGCTTTCACTTATCAGCGGGAGGGAGCCCGAAACGGTGAACCCGCCACCAGGATGCCTGCGTACCGCCAGCACACCCCCGAGTGCGCGGGCACGCTCGCGCATCCCGGCGATCCCGCTGCCGCCGGACGACGGGCCGGCGTTCAGCGGTCGTCCGTCGTTCTCGACCGTCACACCCAGTGCATCCGGTCCATAAGTGACTGTGACGTAGGCATGCTCGGCAGTCGAGTGCCGCACCACATTCGTCAACGACTCCTGCACGATGCGGGCCGCGGCGACGTCGATCACCGCGGGCAGAGCACGCGGCCCACCGCTCACGTGCGTTGTCACCGTCAGCCCCGTCGCGCGTGCTGCTGAAACCAGACCGTCCAGATCGGCGATGCCGGGAGTCGGCGCGGTGGGCGGGCCCTGCTCGGTGCGCAGCGCATCGACTAGCGAGTGCACGTCCGAAATCGCTTGCCGGCTCGCATCTTTGATAGCTGCCAGCGCCGGGCCTGCGCGCTCCGGATGCGCGTCGAGCAACTCGAGCGCCACAGAGGACTGCACGTTGATCATCGAGAGGCTGTGTGCCAGTACATCATGTAGTTCCCGCGCGATGGACAGCCTCGCCTGCGTGGCCCGCCGTTCCTGCTCCGACTGCGCCTCGCGCGCCACTGCGGCCTTGCGCTGACGCCGTGCGTCGACCACCGCGCGCCGCTGCCGAAGACCCTCGGCCACAGCGACCAACACCGTCAGCCACGCGGCGATGCCGGTGCTGACGAGCGCGGGCGGTGGATCCTCGCCACGTAAGAGAGGTATCAGCCACACCACGACGCCCCAGCCCAGCACCGGAAGCGGGTACGAGCGCCACCGAGAGCCGACGGTGGCGGCGGTCAGGAACGCCACGATCAACGAGATGAAGATCGGGCCGAAGCCGAAACCCGCCGCCTGGTAGGCCACCGTGATCGCCAACACCGCCCAAAGCACCGCGTAGGGGTACAGGGTGCGCAGCAGCAACGCGATGGGACCGGCGATCAGCAGCAGGTAGCCGGACCAGTTGAGCGGAACCCAGTGCATCATCGCGTGTGGCCTGCGGCGTGGCCCGGCACTCCCTGCGAGTTGGACGGCGGCCACGGCCACCGGGATGAGCCACACCGCGGGCCGGCGCAGCGCGTCCATGAGCCGGTCCATATTCGCAACGTAGTTGGGCACGGGACACCCTGGCGTCCGTCCCGAGGCGTATGTCACGACACGCCGCGGGAAGGATGTGGCTTGTCGGAGGCGTTATGCACACTGACGGAAGAAACTTCTAGAAGCGAGGCGAGAAATGACCGGGCTCGGAGCTTCCATATATCTGGGATTCTTTGCCTTGGCCGCGTTGTGGCTGTTCCTGACCTCCGACGGGCCGCTAACCGGCGGATCGGCTGATCAGGGCAAGCGTCCCGAGCGCTCGAATTCGACCAGCACCCCGGCCCAGTCCGAGGGATCGAGTCCCTGGCTGGTCAGCCACTCGTCGCAGAAGTAGGTGTCCGCGTAGCGGTCGCCGCTGTCGGCGAGCAGGGTCACCACCGACCCGCTGCGTCCGTCGGCGATCATCTCTGCAAGCACGCTGTAGGCACCCCACAGATTGGTGCCCGTCGACGGTCCGACCCGTCGGCCCAACACCGAGCTGGCGTGACGCGCGGCCGCCACGGACGCCGAATCGGGCACGACGACCATGCGATCCACGACATCCGGAAGAAACGACGGCTCCACCCGTGGCCGGCCGATGCCCTCGATCCGGGACGACTTTCCCGTCACGACATCGCTGCGTCCCTGCGCGTAGGCGGGGAAGAACGCGGAGTTCTCCGGATCGACGACGCACAGCCGGGTCGCGTACCGGCGATACCGGATGAATCGCCCGATCGTCGCGCTCGTGCCGCCGGTGCCTGCTCCGACCACGATCCACTCAGGAACAGGGTGGGTCTCATCGAGCATCTGCTCGAAGATCGATTCGGCGATGTTGTTGTTGCCACGCCAGTCCGTGGCGCGTTCGGCGTTGGTGAACTGGTCGAGATAGTGACCGCCCGTCTCCTTCGCCAACCGCTCCGCCTCTGCATACACCTGAGACGACTCGGCGACGAAATGGCAACGGCCGCCTTGGGATTCGATCAGAGCGATCTTGCTCGCGCTGGTCGACGACGGCATGACCGCGATGAAGCGCAGACCGAGCAGCGCCGCGAAGTAGGCCTCCGACACGGCCGTCGACCCCGACGACGCCTCGATGACGGTGGTGTTCTCATCGATCCATCCGTTGCACAGCGCGTAGAGGAACAACGACCGCGCCAGGCGATGCTTGAGGCTGCCGGTGATGTGGGTCGACTCATCCTTGAGGTACAGCTGCACGTCCACGCCGTCGCACCAGGCGATCGGCAGCGGATACCGCAGCAGGTGTGTGTCCGCGCTACGGCGGGCGTCGGCCTCGATGAGCCGGACCGCGTCGTCCACCCACGAACGGGGCCGGCTGCGACTGGCTGTCGAGGCCTTTTCGCTCACCGCACCGAGACGCTCGGGTGGGACTGGCCCTCCCGGATACCCGCGTCATGTCCCCCGATCGGCGCCGCGACCAGCGTCAACAAGGTGGCCTCGGGTCGGCAGCAGAACCGCAGCGGTGCGTACGGCGACGTGCCGATGCCCGCGGAAACGTGCAACTGCATGCCGGTGCCCCACTGAGACGCGCCCTTGGCCCGCGACCGGTCCAGGCCGCAGTTGGTGACGAGGGCGCCGTAGAACGGCAAGCACAGCTGGCCGCCGTGGGTATGACCGGCCATGACCAGCTGATAGCTGTCGGCGGCGAAGCGGTCCAGCACCCGCGGCTCGGGCGAATGGGTCAGTCCCAGCCTGAGGTTGACGGCGGGGCTGGCGGCCCCCGCGATCGTGTCGTAGCGGTCGCGCGACAGATGCGGGTCGTCGACACCAGCGGCCGCGATCAGCAGGCCGGACACCTCGAACTCGCGCCGGGTGTGCGTCATGTCCAGCCAGCCGCGCTCGGTGAACGCAGCCCGCAGGTCCTGCCAGGGCAGCGGTTCGCCGTGGCTGCGCCGACCCGGATTGGTCAAGTAGTGCATCGGGTTCTTCGGCCGCGGAGCGAAGTAGTCGTTGCTACCGAACACGAACACGCCGGGCACCGAGAGCAGGTCGCCGAGCGACTGCACGACTGCGGGCACGGCTTTCGGATGAGACAGGTTGTCGCCGGTGTTGACGACGAAGTCCGGCTCCAAGCGGGCCAGTTCGCGCAGCCAGGCCTGCTTGCGGCGTTGCTGCGGCCGCATGTGGATGTCGCTGATGTGTAGCACCTTCAACGGCGACGATCCGGGCGAGAGCACCGGCATCGTCACCTCACGTACGGCGAACGCGTTGCGTTCGATCAGCGATGCGTAGCCGACTCCGGCAGCCAGCGAACCGGCGGCGACGACTGCGGAATTCTTCAGGATCGAAGACGCGGACATGGATCAGAGCCTACTGCCAGTTGCCGTTCATATCGATTTCATCCCGGTTGGCGTGGGCTACCGCACCGCGCGATCACGGCGGTGGCGGCGGCATGCCCGGTGGTGGCGGCTCAGGCGGCGGAGGCGGCCCGAGAATCGGCACCGTGATCGGCGGCAGCCCAGGAATCTCCACGACTGTTTGGCCGATCGGCGGCGGAAGACCGGGAATCGCGCCGGGTGGTGGGGGCGGCGGAGGGGGCGGGATGCCATTGGAGATCTGGATTGTGATGATCGACCCGGGAACCGTCTGCCCTGAGGGGGACGTGCCCACGACCGATCCGTACGACGCCGCGCTGTTCACGGGCGTCGACTCGTTGGCGATCTGGAAGCCGGCGTCGCGCAGCCGCGACCGCGCAGCGCTCTCGCTCATCCCCGCGACACTGGGCACCCTCGAGCCGGGCGCACCGTCGACGTAGCGGGGGTCGGTCGGCGGCAGCGACACGGGACCGAAGTTGTTGGCGATCGGCATCATGGCGGTGAACCAGGTCCGGGCGGGCTCGTTGCCGCCGAACAGGTTGCCGTTGCCGCCGCACTGGCGAAGCGGGAACGAGCACAGCGCACCCGGTTCGGTCGAGTCGTCGTAGATGTAATTCGCAGCGGCGTACTGGTTGGTGAAGCCCAGGAAGCCCGCTGAGCGGCTGGCCTCCGTCGTGCCGGTCTTGCCGGACATCGGCAGATTCCAGCCCACCGAGCCCGCGGCCCCCGCGGCCGTACCCCCGCCGGTGTCATCCTTGCTCATCGCGTTGGCGAGGGTGTTGGCCAACCCCTCGGGCACCGCCTGCTCACAGGTCTCGGTGGTCACCGACACCGGCTTGCCGTTGCGATCGGTGACCTCGGCGATCGGGTTCGGTGGGCACCACATGCCGCCGGACGCCAAGGTGGCGGCGACGTTGGAAAACTCCAGCGCGTTGACCTCGATGGGGCCCAGCGTGAAGGAGCCGAGGTTCTGGCGCTTGATGAAATCGGCCAGGCTCTCGTTGCTCTGGGGGTCGTAGTCGCGCGCGGTTCCCGGCAGCGCGTAGGACCGCATGCCCAGCTTGACCGCCATATCCACGGCGCGTTGCACCCCGACCTGCGAGATCAGCTTGGCGAACGCGGTGTTGGGCGATGTGGCCAGCGCATCCGTGACGTTCATCGCGCCGCGGTAGCCCCCGGCGTTCTTCACGCACCAGGTTTCCTTTGGGCAGCCGGGGGTGTCGCTGCTGCCGAGGCCCTTTGCCTGGAACTGTCCGGGCACGTCCAGTTGCGCGTTGATGCCCATCCCCATCTCCAACGCGGCGGCGGTGGTGAAGATCTTGAATGTCGAACCCGCTCCGTCGCCGACGAGTGAGAACGGTTGGGGCTGCATGGTTTCGCCCGCTTCGGTGTTCAGCCCGTAGGTGCGGTTGCTGGCCATCGCCAGCACGGGATGGGACTCCTTGCCCGGCTTGATCACGCTCATCACGCTGGCGACACCGTCGAGGTCGGGGCTGGCGATCTCGTTGACCGCCGCCTTGACCGGAATCTGCACGTCGGGATCGAGGGTGGTCTTGATCATGTAGCCGCCCCTGGCGACCTGTTCTTTACTGATGCCGGCGCGCGCCAGATACTCGAGCGCGTAGTCGCAGAAGAACGCGCGATCGCCCGCGGCGATGCAGCCCCGGGGCAACTCCTTGGGCTGCGGCAGGACGCCCAGCGGCTGTTCCTTGGCTGCCCGCAGCGCCTCGGCCTCGTCGGGGATGTTCTCGATCATGGTGTCCAGCACCACGTTTCGACGAGCCAGCGCGCCGTCGGGATTCGTGTAGGGATTCAGCGTGCTGGTGGACTGCACCATGCCGGCCAGCAGCGCCGCCTGTTCCCAGTTCAGTTCGGAGGCGTTGATGCCGAAATACGTCTGCGCGGCGTCCTGCACGCCGAACGCGCCGTTGCCGAACGACACCAGATTCAGATAGCGGGTCAGGATCTCCGGCTTGGTGAAGGTCTTGTCAAGAGTCAGGGCCATACGGATTTCACGCAGTTTGCGGGCCGGGGTGGTTTCGACGGCCGCACGCTTTTCGGCGTCGGTCTGCGCGATCACGAGCAACTGATAGTTCTTGACGTACTGCTGCTCGAGCGTGGAGCCGCCGCGGGTGTCCAGGTTCCCGGACAGATAGCCCGAAAGGCCGGTCAGCGTGCCCTGCCAGTCGACGCCGTTGTGCTCGGCGAACCGCTTGTCCTCGATGGACACGATCGCGAGTTTCATGGGGTTGGCGATCTGGTCGCCGGGCACTTCGAACCGGCGCTGGGAGTACAGCCAGGCGATGACGTTGCCCTTGGCGTCGACCATCGTCGACACCTGCGGCACCTCACCCTCCACCAACTGCGCCGACCCGTTGGCCACCACGTCGGAGGCCCGGTTCGAGATCAGGCCGAACCCGCCGACCACCGGAAACATCAACGCCGCGAGGACCACGCTGGCCAGCAGGCAGCACCAGGCGAGCTTGATGACCGTGACCGCCTGGGGCGGCGGGGTCGGCGGGCTCTCCGGCATGCGTACAGAGTAGCGACGCCGCAAATTCGCAGCGCCGGACACCTCGATTGCCGGATCGGGCACAGGCTGCCTACCTGCGCGCACGACAATTTGCTCTCTGACGGCACGGTCGTCCCAAAAAAGTGGCTACGTACGTATTGCGCAGAAGTGGCCTGACCACTTAAGTTGGCCTGACAGTGCGATGCAGGTCACACTCGACCCTCGCAATGTGGCGTAGATCGCATCAGCGCGATCTGCACGGATGAGTAAGCCGTCGCCGGGGGGCGGCCGGAACGAAGGGGAAACGCTGGTGTCCGGTATGAGGCCCGCTGCGCGGAGGACAAGCATGACATCTTCAGTTCACAGTGTTGTTCAAGGCGCCGAGGCCGAGGCCCGCATCGCGTGGGTATCGCAGGCACGTTGCCGCCAGGCAGATCCCGATGAATTGTTCGTGCGCGGGGCAGCGCAGCGCAAAGCCGCGGTGATCTGCAGGCACTGCCCGGTGATCCTGGAGTGCGGCGCCGACGCCCTCGACAACCGTGTCGAGTTCGGTGTGTGGGGAGGCATGACCGAACGTCAGCGCCGCGCCCTGCTCAAGCAGCACCCCGAGGTCGTGTCCTGGGCCGAGTTCTTCGCCGCCCAGCGCAAGCACCGCAGCGCCGTTTAGCGCCGTTTATGCGGCGTCGCCGGTGATCTGATCGGCGATGGCCCTCAGCGCCTCCAGGTCGGAGACGTCGAACGGCAGCGACGGCACACCCACGATCGCCACATGCGGATTGGCGCCGGTGAACCGCGACAGCAGCCTGATCTCCCGTTTGGACCTGCCCGCGCGGTCGGAGTGAATCCGCAGCACCGCCGCGGTCACTGAGTCCGGGTCCTCGGCTTCCAGAGCTTCCGCGGCTTCGTCGGCCTTATCGGCGTGCAGCGATGACAACATCGGGTGGGTCCTGTTGAGGATCAGCCCGGACAGCGGCATGTTCTCTTGGGACAGCCGGTCGATGAAGAACGACGCCTCGCGCAGCGCATCGGGTTCGGCGGCGGACACCACCACGAACTGGGTGCCGCGCCGCTTCAAGAGGTCATAGGTGCGGTCGGCCTTCTCCCGGAACCCGCCGAACGTGGCATCGAGCGACTGGACGAACGCGGCGGCGTCCGAGAGCATCTGCGAGCCGAGCACCGTCGACAGCGCACGCATCGCCAGTCCCATCGCCCCCGCCACGAACTTTCCGATACCGCGACCGGGACCCAACAGCAGTTTCCACAGCCGGCTGTCCATGAAGCCGCCCAACCGTTTCGGGGCGTCGAGGAAGTCCAGCGCGTTGCGAGAAGGAGGAGTGTCGACGACGACGAGGTCCCACCGGTCCTCGGCGAGCAGCTGCCCGAGCTTTTCCATCGCCATGTACTCCTGAGTTCCTGCGAGTGAGGTGGCGACGGTCTGATAGAACTGGTTGTCCAGAATCTCTTGTGCGCGTTCAGTTCCCGAGTACTGGATGACCATCTCGTCGAATGTGCGGCGCATGTCGAGCATCATCGCGTAAAGCTCGCCGGACACTTCCGGGGCCAACGGCACACGCTGCGGTGTGTTGCCGAGATCCTTGATGCCCAGCGCCTGGGCCAGTCGCTTGGCGGGGTCGATGGTCAACACCACGACCGAGCGGCCGTACTCGGCGGCGCGTAGCGCCATTGCCGCGGCGGTGGTGGTCTTGCCGACTCCGCCTGCGCCGCAACACACCACGACGCGATTGGATGTGTCGGACAGGATGGACGCCATGTCCAGTGCCGGTGGCGTGGTGCTCATCTAGCGCTCCTCAATGGTCCGATTCGCACGCTCATCGACGGTGTCTTTGGTCCGATTCGCAAGCTCATCGAACGCCCTGGTGGGCGAGCTCTTCGGCGAGTTCGTAGAGGCTGCCGAGGTCAACGCCGTCCGCAATCTGCGGAAGCTCAAGGCGTGCCACATCGAGCGCGTCGAGCTGTTCGGCGCTCTCGGCGCGAGCCTCGATCCGGGTGGCGTGCTGAATCGTCTCGGTGAGCAGTCCGGCGAAGTCGTTGTCGGACAACGTGATTCCGGTACCGTTCAGGCCGGCGCGCACTGCGTCGGCGTCGATGACCCCCTCCGCCGCCTTGGCCAGGTCCTCGGCGGGCAGGTACGCGGGGATGTTGCGATTGACGATGACACTGCCGATCGGCAGGCCCAACTCCTTGAGTTCGTCGATGGCCTCCAGCGTCTCCTGGATGGGTAGCGCTTCCAGCAGGGTGACGAGGTGGATGGCGGTGAGGTCGGAGTGCAGGACCTTGACGACGCTGTCGGCCTGCGAATGCACCGGGCCACCCTTGGCCAGATCCGACACCGCCTTGGTGACGTCGAGGAAGCGGGCGATCCGACCGGTCGGCGGCGAGTCGACGACGATGGCGTCGTAAACGGGCTGCTTGCCCTTCTCGGCGCGGGTGACGATTTCGCGGATCTTGCCGGTGAGAAGGACGTCGCGCAGGCCGGGGGCGATCGTCGTCGCGAACTCGACGGCCCCGATCCGGTGCATGGCGCGACCGGCAAGGCCGAGGTTGTAGAACATAGCGAGGTACTCGAGGAACGCGGCCTCGGTGTCGATCGCCAGCGCGTTGACGGTGCCGCCACCGTCGGCGGTGGCGATCTTGACCTCCTCGTAGGGCAGCGGTGGTACGTCGAACAGCTGCGCGATGCCTTGCCGCCCTTCGACTTCCACCAACAGCACCTTGCGACCGCCTGCGGCGAGCGCGAGCGCCAAGGAGGCGGCGATGGTCGACTTACCGGTGCCGCCTTTGCCGGTGACGAAGTGCAGCCGCGCCTTGGTCAGGCGGGACGGCCAACCGACCGCGCTGCGGTCGTCAGAGGTGGTGCCCACCTGTGCATGCTAACCAAGTGCAGTGCGCGGCCCGATAAGCTCAGCCACATGAGCGAACCGACCCGCTGGGAGTACGCCACCGTCCCACTGCTGACGCACGCGACCAAACAGATCCTCGACCAATGGGGCGAAGACGGCTGGGAGCTGGTTTCGGTGCTGCAGGGTCCTACCGGTGAGCAGCACGTCGCGTATCTAAAGCGGCCCAAATGAGCTGGTCTGACCGGCTCGCCGAGCAGGGCATCGAACTGCCCGAGGTGGTGGCTCCGCTGGCGGCGTACGTGCCCGCCGTCCGCACCGGCAATCTGGTCTACACCGCCGGTCAGTTGCCGATAACCGCTGGGCAGCTGGTTGCGACCGGCAAGGTCGGCGCTGACGTCGCACCCGAGGTCGCTAAGACGCTGGCGCGGGTATGTGCGCTCAACGCGCTGGCGGCGGTCCATTCGCTGGTCGGCATCGATTCGGTCACCCGCGTGGTCAAGGTCGTGGGGTTCGTCGCGTCCGCGCCGGGCTTCAACGGGCAACCCGGGGTCATCAACGGCGCATCGGAGTTCTTCGGTGAGGTGTTCGGGGACGCCGGGGTGCATGCCCGGTCGGCGGTTGGGGTTTCCGAGCTGCCGTTGGACGCACCGGTCGAGGTCGAAGTGGTCGTAGAGGTCGCGTGAGCGACGATCGGGCAGAGGTCGCGTGAGCGACGATCGGGCAGAGGTCGCGTGAGCGACGATCGGGCAGAGGTCGCGTGACGCTTGAGCACCCCGCGTACGGACTCCTGCGTCCGGTCACCGAAACCGCGTCGGTGCTGCTGTGCGACAACCCGGGCCTGCTGACACTCGAGGGCACCAACACCTGGGTGCTACGGGGCGCAGGCAGTGACGAGATGGTGGTCGTCGACCCCGGGCCCGAGGACGACGACCACATCGCGCGGATCGCGGAGCTGGGCGAGATCCCGCTGGTGCTCATCAGCCACAAGCACGAGGACCACACCGGCGCCATCGACAAGATCGTCGACCGCACTGGGGCGGTGGTCCGCTCGGTGGGCAGTGGCTTCCTGCGGGGCCTCGGCGGGCCGTTGGTCGACGGCGAGGTCATCGATGCGGCGGGGTTGCGGATCACGGTGATGGCCACGCCCGGCCACACGGCGGACTCGGTCTCGTTCCTGCTCGACGACGCGGTGCTGACGGCCGACACCGTGCTCGGTCGCGGCACGACCGTCATCGACAAAGAGGACGGCAGCCTGCGCGACTATCTGGAATCGCTGCAGCGGTTGCGCGGCGTCGGCCGTCGAACGGTCCTACCGGGCCACGGCCCGGATCTCGACGACCTGGAAGCCGTCAGTGACATGTACCTGACCCACCGCGAGGAGCGCCTCGGCCAGGTGCGGGAAGCGTTGCAGGCACTCGGCGACGACGCCACCACGCGACAGATCGTCGAGCACGTCTACACCGACGTCGACGAAAAGCTATGGGACGCAGCGGAGTGGAGCGTCCAGGCCCAGCTGGACTACTTACGCAGTTAGCAGGCTGTGTGCAATTACCCGCGCTGAGGGCGGGTTTCTGCACACAACTATCGGGCGCGGCGGGCCAGACGCTCGGAGTCGGAGATCAACACGCTCTTGCCCTCCAAGCGAATCCACCCGCGGTGGGCGAAATCTGCGAGCGCCTTGTTGACGGTTTCGCGCGATGCGCCGACGAGCTGCGCGATCTCCTCCTGCGTCAGGTCGTGCGTGACCCGCAGCGCACCGCCCTCCTGCGTGCCGAATCGCTGAGCCAGCTGCAGGAGCTGCTTGGCCACGCGTCCGGGCACATCGGTGAAGATCAGGTCGGCGAGGTTGTTGTTGGTGCGTCGCAGCCGGCGGGCCAGGACGCGCAACAATTGCTCGGCGATCTCGGGGCGATCGGCGATCCACGCGCGCAGGGCCTCGCGGTCCATCGAGACGGCGCGGACATCGGTGATCGTCGTGGCGCTGGACGTGCGCGGGCCGGGGTCGAAGATCGACAGCTCGCCGAACATGTCCGACGGGCCCATGATCGTGAGCAAATTCTCGCGGCCGTCGGGTGAGCGGCGGCCGATCTTGACCTTCCCCGAAACGATTATGTAGAGCCGGTCGCCGGGTTCACCCTCGGCGAACACGGTGTGCCCACGTGGGAAGTCGACGGGCTGCAGCTGTTTTGTCAGCGCTGAAACGGCGCTGGGTTCGACCCCCTGGAAGATTCCGGCCCTCGCCAGGATCTCGTCCACGTTGCCCCTCTTAAGCTATTAGGTGATATGACATGCGCGAGCCGACCTCATATTAGTTGGCGAGATCAGTCTAAATGCACGCCATTTCGTGACCAGCCCACGCTACACACGATTGGCATGCGGAGTCGGCCGAAATTCAGTATTCACCCCGCGATGGACATATACGCGCGTCGGCAAACCTTCGGCCTCGGCGTGCGTCGGTCGGCCGTTGTGCATCGACGGCCGCCCGTGCAGCCGTTGGTGCACGCTGTCCATGGCGCGGCTCATGCCGTCGCGCGCAAGTGTGTTGACGTCGTCAGCCTCGGCTTGTTCGAGAAACTTGGCCACATCCGTCGCTGACACCGTGTCGCGGTTAAGGCCCGTTTCGAGTCGTTCGAGCCCGAACGCTGCCAACATCAGCAACCCCGGGATCAGCGCCACGAGCAACCACGACACAAGGAGGAAGTAAACACGGCGTAGGTCTCAGCGGGATCACGAATTGCCACCGGTACGCAGTAGCAGTGTCCAACGATGTCCGGGTATCTCAGTACGCTGACTTTTGTGACTGTGCCCAAGCGCGCCCGCAAAAGAGACGGCGAGACCCGCCTCGGTCTCGTCCGTCGGGCCCGACGAATGAATCGCGAGCTGGCACAGGCATTTCCGCATGTGTACTGCGAGCTGGACTTCACGAATCCCCTTGAGCTGACGGTCGCGACGATTCTGTCGGCCCAGAGCACCGACAAAGGCGTGAACCTCACGACCCCCGCACTGTTCAAGAAGTACCGAACCGCACTGGACTACGCACAGGCCGACCGCACCGAACTCGAAGAGATCGTCCGGCCCACCGGCTTCTATCGGAACAAGGCGAACTCGTTGATGCGGTTGGGCCAGGAACTCGTGGAACGGTTCGATGGCCAGGTGCCCGCGACGCTGGACGAACTCGTCACGCTGCCCGGCGTCGGCAGGAAGACCGCCAACGTCATCCTGGGAAACGCCTTCGGCATTCCCGGCATCACCGTCGACACCCATTTCGGCAGGCTGGTCCGGCGCTGGCAGTGGACCGCCGAAGAAGATCCGGTGAAGGTCGAGTTCGCGATCGCTGAGCTCATTGAGCGCAGCGAATGGACCGAACTGAGCCACCGGGTGATCTTTCACGGCCGCCGCGTGTGCCATGCGCGCAAGCCCGCGTGCGGCGTGTGCGTGCTCGCCAAGGACTGCCCGTCCTTCGGCGCAGGCCCGACCGACCCGCTGATCGCGGCACCGCTGGTCAAGGGACCCGAAACCGAGCACCTGCTGGCGCTGGCCGGGCTCTAGCCGGCCGTCCCACCGCACGATGCGCACCTCGACACGATGGACCATCGCGGTGATGGTCGTGGTGGTCGCGCTCGCCGCAGCCCTGTGGGCGCAGCTGGGCGGGGACGAGTCCCAGACGGGTACGACCGGGTCGGGCACCGCGCGCGACCGCCGCGACGCCGACAGCACCGAGGCGTTGGCGGGGCCGAGGGCCCGCGCCGCTCTTGCGCCGTGTCCGGCACCGGGCACCGGAGACGGCCCTGCGGCCCTGCGCAACGTGACCCTGGAGTGCGCGGGTGACGGGTCGAGCGTCGACGTCGCCGGGGCCGTCGCGGGCCGCACGGTCGTGCTGAACCTCTGGGCCTACTGGTGCGCGCCGTGCGCCCGTGAACTGCCCGCGATGGCCGAATACCAGCGGCGGATGGGCCCCGCGGTGACGGTGCTGACAGTGCATCAGGACGAAAACGAAACGGCAGCGCTGCTGCGCATGGCCGAACTGGGTGTACACCTGCCGACGCTCCAGGACGGCCGCCGGCTCATCGCCGCGGCGCTGAAGGTTCCCAACGTGATGCCCGCGACGGTGGTGCTGCGTTCGGACGGTACCGTTGCCGAAATTCTGCCGCGATCGTTCGACGATGCCGAGGAGATCGCGGCCGCGGTAAACCCACAGTTAGGAGAGCCGGGGTGAGCTGGGGCAGCGACGGGAGTGAACTCGCTCCCGGTGCCGCCCCGCCCTGGCTCAAACCGCTGGTCGACAACGCCAAGGACGTCAAGCGCGCCTACCGCAGGCGGGTGCCGCCCGAGGTGCTGGCGATGGTGACCGCGGCGAACACCAAGGCCGCTGTCACCGGGGAACGGCGTGACGCCGCGGTGCTGGTGCTGTTCTCCGGCTCGCCGGACTCTCCTTCCCCAGGCGTGCCCGACAATGCAGACCTGCTGGTCACGGTGCGTGCGTCCACCCTGCGCCACCACGCCGGGCAGGCGGCATTCCCAGGTGGGGCGGCCGACCCCGGCGACAAGGGTGCGGTGTACACGGCCCTGCGCGAGGCCAACGAGGAGACCGGGATCGACACGGGTCGGCTGCAGCCGCTCGCGACGCTCGAGCGGATGTTCATCCCGCCGTCGGGCTTCCATGTCGTGCCTGTGCTCGCCTACTCACCCGACCCCGGGCCGGTGGCGGTGGTCGACGAATCCGAAACAGCGATCGTCGCTCGAGTTCCGGTTCGCGCGTTCGTGAACCCCGAGAACCGAATCATGGTCTACCGCAAGGAGAATACGCGCCGCTCTGCCGGGCCGGCGTTCCTGCTCAACGAGATGTTGGTGTGGGGATTCACCGGGCAGGTGATTTCGGCGATGCTCGACGTCGCCGGCTGGGCCGAGCCGTGGAACACCGACGACATCCGGGAACTTGAGGACGCAATGGCACTCGTGGGCCACGACGGCGACTACGGTGATGCGCAACTATGACATCGTCGCAGTGGCTCGACCTCGCCGTCCTCGCGGTCGCCTTCATCGCCGCCATCTCGGGATGGCGCTCGGGCGCGCTGGGCTCTCTGCTCTCGTTCGTCGGGGTGGTGCTCGGCGCGGTGGCCGGTGTGCTGCTGGCCCCGCACGTCGTCGCCAACATCGAGGGCCCGCGCACCAAGCTGTTCGTGACGCTGTTCCTGATCCTCGCGCTGGTTGTGATCGGTGAGATCGCGGGTGTGGTGCTGGGCCGGGCGGTGCGCGGTGCCATCCGCAATCCCGGGCTGAGGGCGGTCGACTCGACGATCGGAGTGGCACTGCAGATCGTCGCGGTGCTGGTCGCCGCGTGGATGCTGACCTATCCGTTGCAGTCCTCGGATCAGCCGAACCTCGCAGCGGCTGTGCGCGGTTCGACGGTGCTCAAGGAAGTCGACGACGTCGCGCCGGACTGGCTGAGGAGCGTGCCGACCCGGTTGTCCGCACTGCTGGACACCTCCGGCCTGCCAGACGTGCTGCAACCCTTCGGCCGCACACCGATCGTCGCCGTCGACGCCCCTGACGCGGCACTGGCCGCCGAGCCGGTCGTGATGGCGACGCGACCGAGCGTAGTGAAGATCCGCGGTGTCGCCCCCGGCTGCCAGAAAGTGCTCGAGGGCACCGGTTTTGTCGTGGCGCCCAACCGGGTGATGTCCAACGCCCACGTGGTTGCGGGCTCGGAGACCGCCACCGTCGAGGCCGACGGCCGCACCTATGACGCGTTCGTCGTGTCGTACGACCCGCTGGCCGACATCTCGATCCTCGATGTGCCTGACCTGACGTCAGCGAAGCTGGATTTCGCGGAGGGCGAGGCCAAATCCGGCAGCGACGCGATTGTCATGGGGTATCCGGGTGGCGGCGACTTCGCCGCGACCCCGGCCCGCATCCGGGAGACCATCGAGCTCAACGGCCCCGACATCTACCGGAGCACGACCGTCACCCGGCAGGTGTACACGATCAGAGGCAGTGTGCGCCAAGGCAATTCAGGTGGTCCGATGATCGATCCCGCCGGGAAGGTGCTTGGTGTGGTCTTCGGTGCTGCGGTCGACGACGCCGACACCGGTTTCGTATTGACCGCCAAGGAGGTCGCGCGTCAGATGGACAAGCTCAACAGCACCGACCACGTCCCCACTGGCGCCTGCGTCACCTAGTCAGGAACCGTATACCTGCTTCACGAAGCGCGACAGCTGGTCATTAACGGCGTCCGGCGCCTCCTCGTGACCGAAATGTCCTGCGCCGGCGACGGATACGTAACGGCCGTGTGGCGCGTAGTGCTGGGTGCGGTACACCGGATCGGCAAGGACATACGGGTCGGCGTCTCCGCGTAGGTGCAGCACCGGAACGTTGATCGGCCGCCGCATGGAACGCATGAACCGACGGCCTTCACCGCGGAACTGGCTGCGGACCGCCCAGCGCTGGTACTCCAGCGCCGAATGCGCTGCCGAGGGTATCTGGATTGCCTGCCGCAAATAGCTGATGGTCTCCGAGAAGTCTTCGGAGGCAACCCATTTTCCATTCGCGCGAGTGCGGACCAGTTGCTCCAACTCCTCGCCGTTGTTACGTGTCAACGAACGTTCGGGCCATATCGGCACCTGGTAGCGCAGCATCCACGGCAGCAGTGCCAGGCCCTGGTCGCGTCGCGTCAACGCCGAGGCGCGCAGCGCCACCGGATGCGGCGAGCTGACGACGGCGATCGCGCGGACCACCCGCGGATGCAGCACAGCCGTCGCCCAGCAGACCAGCCCACCCTCGGCGTGGCCCACCAGTGTCGCGGCGTTGTGACCGAGCGCTCGCACCAGCCCGGCGGTGTCGCCTGCAAGGGTCCAGCCGTCGTAGCCGCGAGGCGGTTTGTCGCTGCCGCCGTAGCCGCGCAGGTCCACGGCCACCACCCGCGCGCCGGTCAACCCCCGCAACTGGTGGCGCCACGACCACCAGAACGACCCAAACCCGTGCAGCAGGATGACCAGCGGCCGTTCCGTGACCGGAGTGGAGGACGCCTCGGGGGATTCGGCTTCCACCACGTGGAACCGAATTCCGTTGGCGTGCACCTCGAGATGGCGCCACGGACCGTCGATGCGGACGACCGACGGATCGGGCGGTGGCGCCACTACCAGCCCGACGGGTCAGCGGTCGAGGCCGGCTTTCCGCCGTCGGTCGACTCGATTGCCTTGTCGTGGCCGGGGGTCAGCGCCTGGGGAAGCTCCCTGACCGATTCGATGGTCTGCTTCGGCCCTCGGATCCGGCGCACCTTGAGATAGCCGAGCAGCGCCAAGACCGCGGTCACCAGGATCATGACACCGAACACGATCAGGAAAGCGGCCCACCGCCAGATCCATGTGTCGAGCAGCTCGGCGGCGAAGAAGAAGAAAAAGAAGGTGGAGTAAAACAGCACGACCAGCGCCAGGATGAAGAAGACGCTGCCGGTCAGGCCCTTCTTGACGTCACGGGTGATCTCAGCCTTGGCCAGCTCCACCTCGGCGCGTACCAGTGTGGACACCTGCGAGGTGGCGTCCTTGACGAGATCGCCGATGGACGGGTCGGCCTTGGGAGCATGCGGGTCGACCAGTGGTATCGAGGTCACGGTGGTCGGCACGCCATTCCTGCGATCGCTCACGGACAGTTCCTCCCCGCATCTGATGTCGTTCGCGGTTCATGTTGCCATGTGGCGTGCGGCGATACGATCCCGGCCGACGTTAGACTGACGAGGCTGTGCGGAACGCAGGTCGGGCGCATCGAGGGGGTTTTCAGTTGAGGAGCAGCGATCGCTGCCTGCGGATCGGTGCGGCGGCCGCGGCCGTGGTGGCGCTCCTGACGCCGGCGGCCGGCGTCGCCCACGCCCAGGACCCGATCGCGCTGGGCGGGGGTTCGGGTCTGGTGATCAACGGTGAGGCGTTGTGCACCCTGACCACGATCGGCAACGACAGCAGCGGCAAGCTGATCGGGTTCACCTCCGCGCACTGCGGCGGCCCCGGCGCAGAGGTGGCCGCCGAGGGCGCTGAGAGCGCCGGCGTGCTGGGCACCATGGTGGCGGGCAACGAGCTGCTCGACTACGCCGTCATCCAATTCGACCCGCAGAAGGTGCGCCCGGTCAACAACGTCAACGGATTTCAGATCGACGGCCTGGGCCCGGACCCGATGGTCGGCGACATCGCGTGCAAGCAGGGCCGCACCACCGGCTACTCGTGCGGCGTGACGTGGGGCCCCGGCGACGAGCCCGGCACCTTCATCAACCAGGTGTGCGGTCAGCCGGGGGACTCCGGCGCTCCGGTGACCGTCAACAACCGGCTGGTCGGCATGATCCACGGCGCGTTCTCCGAAGAACTTCCGACGTGCATCATCAAGTACATTCCGTTGCACACCCCGGCGGTGAACATGTCGTTCAACACACAACTGGCCGACATCGTTGCCAAGAACCGGCCCGGCTCGGGATTCGTCCCGGTCGGTGCAGCGGCCTGATCCTTTTAGCGAGCCGCGCTACTTGCTCCGCCCGGATCGCCTCAAACACGCTGGGGTCCACCAGAGTTGACGTGTCGCCGAGTTCTCGGCCCTCGGCGACGTCGCGGAGCAACCGGCGCATGATCTTGCCGCTGCGGGTCTTCGGGAGTTCGGGCACGACATGGATTTCGCGAGGCCGCGCGATCTTGCCGATCTCCTTGGCGACCTGCTCGCGCAGCACTTCGACCATGTCCTCGTCGCTGTGCTTGGCGTGTGACTCGAGGATGACGAACGCGCAGATGCCCTGGCCGGTCGTTTCGTCGCTGGCGCCGACGACGGCCGCCTCGGCGACGCCGGAATGGCCGACCAGCGCCGACTCCACCTCGGTCGTCGAGATCCGGTGGCCCGACACGTTCATCACGTCGTCGATGCGGCCGAGCAGCCAGATGGAACCGTCGGAGTCGACGCGGGCGCCGTCGCCGGCGAAGTACCAGCCCTGTTTTCCGTACTTCGACCAGTACGTCTCCTTGTACCGCTCCGGGTCGCCCCAGATGCCGCGCAGCATCGACGGCCACGGCTCATCGATCACGAGGTAGCCGGTGACATGCTCGGCCTCGTCGGCCCCGGGCACCAGTTCGTTTCCGTCCTCGTCGACGATCTTCGCCGTGATGCCGGGTAGTGGCCTCATCGCGGAGCCGGGTTTGGTCTCGGTGACACCCGGTAGCGGCGAGATCATGATCGAGCCTGTCTCGGTCTGCCACCACGTGTCGACGATCGGAGTTTTGTTGCCGCCGAACGCATCCCGGTACCACCGCCATGCTTCGTGGTTGATCGGTTCACCGACCGAGCCCAGCAGGCGCAGGCTCGACAGGTCGTGCGCATCGGGTATCTCGCGGCCAAACTTCATGAACATCCGGATCACCGTGGGCGCCGTGTAATAGATTGTCACGCCGTACTTTTCGATCACCTCGAAGTGACGATGCTCGTTCGGCGAGGCCGGCGTGCCCTCGTAGACGACCTGGGTGACGCCGTTGGAGAGTGGGCCGTAGACGATGTAGGTGTGCCCGGTGACCCAGCCGATATCGGCTGTGCACCAGTACACATCGGTTTCCGGCTTGACGTCGAAGACGTTGTGGTGCGTGTACGACGCCTGGGTCAGGAAGCCGCCGGAGGTGTGCATGATGCCCTTGGGCTTGCCCGTGGTGCCCGACGTGTACAGCAGGAACAGCGGATGCTCGGCGTCGAACGCCTCCGGGGTGTGCTCGGGTGACGCCGCGTCGACGGTGTCGTGCCACCACAGGTCGCGGCCCTCGGTCCACGGGGTGTCCATGCCGGTGCGCCGCACCACCAGCACGTGCTCCACCGTGCTTTTTCCGGCCTGCCCGCCCGCTCCTACCGCCTCGTCGACGGATTCCTTCAACGACACCGCTTTCCCGCGCCGGAACTGGCCGTCGGTGGTGATCACCAGTTTGGCCTCGGCGTCCTCGATGCGGGCCTTCAGCGCGGACGCGGAGAAACCGGCGAACACAACGGAATGCATGACACCGAGACGGGCGCAGGCCAGCATCGCGACGATCGCCTCGGGGACCATCGGCATGTAGATGGCGACCCGATCACCGGCGACCAAGCCGAGGTCGGTCAACGCGTTGGCGGCCCTGCACACCTCGGCCTGCAACTCGGCGTAGGTCAACGTCCGGCTGTCGCCGACCGGGGCGCCCTCCCAAAGGATCGCGACCCGGTCGCCGTTCCCGGCCTCGACATGCCGGTCGACGCAGTTGTAGGCGACGTTGAGCTTGCCGCCGACGAACCACTTCGCGAACGGGGCCTCCGACCAGTCCAGTACCTCGGTGAACGGCGTGTCCCAGGACAACCGGTCGGCCTGCTTCGCCCAGAACGCCAGCCTGTCCTGCTCGGCCTCGCGGTACAGCTCCTCTGTCGCGTTGGCCTGCTCGGCGAACTCGGGCGACGGGGAGTAGACGGACGGAGCCTCGGTGTGCGTGTCGGACATGTGTGAGAGCGTAGTCACCACATTCCATGATCACGTCGGCAAGTCACACGCCGTTCCGCCGGCGGCGCATCATGCGCGCTGAGCGTCGTGGCAGTGGGGTCCAGCGGTCGGCTAGCGTGTGCTGCCGTGACCGCCTCTGCCGACCCGTTGGCCCCGTTGGCCCAGTTGCCGGGGGTGGCGCAGGCCGGCGAGGAGGCGGCCAACGCGCTGGGACGCGCGCACCGGCACCGCGCCAACCTCCGAGGATGGCCTGCGAACGCAGCCGAGGCGGCGTTGCGGGCGGCACGGGCGTCGTCGGTGCTCGACGGTGGCTCGCTGCAGTTGTCGGTTGCCGGTACCCCCGATCCCGTCCTCGCCGGTGCCCTGCGGGTGTCCGAGGCGTTGGAGGGTGGCGCGACATCGTTGGTCGGCGTCTGGCAACGAGCGCCTCTTCAAGCGATAGCGCGGCTGCATGCCCTGGCGGCCGCCGACATCGCCGACGACGACGGGCTCGGCCGTCCGCGCGGAGACAGCGATGTCGGCCGTCGGCTCGAACTTCTGGCGGACGTCGTGACCGGCGGCACCCGGGTACCGGCGCCGGTGCTGGCTGCCGTCGTACACGGCGAGCTGCTGACGCTGGCGCCGTTCGGCACCGCCGACGGTCTGGTGGCGCGGGCGGTTTCGCGGCTGGTGACGGTCGCGAGCGGGTTGGACCCGCACGGACTCGGCGTGCCTGAGGTCTACTGGCTGCGCCAGTCCGGCGACTACCGCGCCGCGGCGCGAGGCTTCTCGTCCGGCACCGCCGATGGCCTCGCCGCCTGGATCCTGCTGAGTTGTCGTGCGTTGCACGCCGGTGCGAGCGAGGCGCTGTCGATCGCACAGGGAAGCGTCGGCGAGCGCTCCCAGCAACGTGAAGCGGGCGACGCTCCGAACTGAGTTCGGCTCGTCGCCCGCTAGCACGGACACCGGTTACCAAGCGTGCTCCGATAGGTTGCGTGGGTGGCCTCGGCGTCTTGTCGATGCGCTTCGGATGCAACCCCACCCAAGGGGCCGTCATCACCGTCCGCTTTTCGCAATTACGCAGGCCCGCAACACTTTTGCCTATTCCGCGGCATGTGCTCCGCGTGGGTGCCGGGATCCGTGCTGGGTTGCCTGGTTTCGGGAGATCCGAGCCTTCTCTTCTGGCTCGGCCTTGGCCTCACCAAGCTTCCGTGGTTCCTTTGTACTCCGTGACCGCGGTCACATCAAGGGGCAAATTCGGCATGGCGCCTGGGTGAAACAGGATCGTTACGCGCGGTGACCGGCTGATGCCCGGCAAACGGCGTCAGAAAGCGAAACGCCGCAACAGCGAGTAAGTCAGCGCGCCGGCTGCCAGGGCACTCACACCGACCGCGGCGGTGGTCGCCATTGCGGCTCCCGACGGTGCAGGGATGCGGTCACGCAACGACACCGGTTTGGAGAACGTCAGCACCGGCCAACCCCGCGCGGCGGCTTCTTTGCGCAATGCCCGGTCCGGGTTCACCACGGTCGGATGGCCGACGACTTCCAGCATCGGTACATCGGTCACCGAGTCGGAGTAGGCGTAGCAGTGTTCGAGCGCATATCCCTCGCGCGCCGCGAGTTCGCGGATCGCCTCCACCTTGCCCTCGCCGTAGCAGTAGAAGGCGATCTCGCCGGTGTATCTGCCGTCCTCGACAACCATGCGGGTGGCCATGGCATGGGTGGCGCCGAGCGCGCGGGCGATGGGCGCGACGATCTCCTCGCCGGAGGCCGAGACCACCACCACATCCCGGCCGCACAGTTTGTGGTCGGCGATCAGTTCGGCGGCCTCGGCGAAGACCAGTGGGTTGACGATGTCGTGCAGCGTTTCGCCGACGATCGACTTCACCTGTTCGACGTCCCAACCGGTGCACATGTTGGCGAGATAGGAGCGCATTCGATCCATCTGGTCGTGGTCGGCGCCGGACATGAGGAAGAGGAACTGCGCGTAGGACGACTTCAGAACCGCCCGCCGATTGATTAGCCCCTGATCGAAGAAAGGTTTGCTAAAAGCCAATGTGCTCGATTTGGCGATCACCGTTTTATCAAGATCGAAGAAGGCGGCGGTTCGAACCGACCGACCGGTCGGCATCACCATTTGCCGAGCACTGGATCCCGCTGCCCCGGGGTGCGATGCGGTCACAGCGCCAGCATAGGTGTGGCGGCGTGACAAGATCCGAGAGAGCGTACAAAATGGCAGTTCACGACAGGTGCCGGTGTCTGCATTTTTCCTGCTACATGGGTGCTTTCTGCGGCAAGCAGCACTTGCGCCCATACACGCTGGCGTGTGTATAGTGATCATTACTCGGCCTATGGCTGGGTGTGCATCAGCCCGACCCCCCGGGGCTGATACACGACGACCTCCGCCTCCTCCCCCCCTGGCGGGGGTCGTCCCTTTTGTGAGGGGTTTCGCCTTTCGGATAGGGCCACCGAATCCGCCGTAGTTGCGGAACGCGATTTTCGTTATCCGGCCCGTGTCCGGTCTATCCCCATATCCGTATTCGTCCACAAGACATGCCGTGGCGATGGCGCGGTGTCGGCTCCACGCGCAGGGTGGGCTCATGGCCTCAACCACCGGAACTCCGACCGGAATTCTCGCGCTGATCGGCGACGCCGAATTGCGTGATGACGTCAATCGCGTCGCTGCGGCGGCGGGCGTGGACGTCATTCATGCGTCCGAACCGTCCGGCCGCAAGGTCTGGGCGGGCGCGACCGCGGTGCTGCTCGACTGCGAGGCTGCGCTGCGGTGTGCGCAGCGGTCCCTGCCACGGCGTGGCGGCGTCGTTCTGGTGGGTCAGGTGGAACCCGGCCCCGCCGATTTCCAGGCCGCGATCGCCATCGGCGCACAGCAGGTCATCACCCTGCCGGCCCAGGACGGTGACCTGATGGCCGAACTGTCCGACGCGGCCGAAGCGGCGCTACAGGACGGTCCGCGCGGCGCGGTCCTCGCGGTGATCGCCGGGCGCGGCGGCGCGGGCGCGTCGGTGTTCGCGACCGCCTTGGCCCGGACCGCATCGGAGGCCCGCGAAGCGATCCTCATCGACGCAGACCCATGGAGCGGTGGCATCGACCTGGTGTTGGGTATCGAGGCCGACCCGGGGCTGCGATGGCCCGATCTGACGCTGCAGGGCGGGCGACTGAACTACACCGCGCTGCGCGAGGCGCTTCCGCGCCATCGCGGCATCAGCGTGCTCTCGGGTGGCCGCGGTGGTGGCGACATCGATGCCGCACCGCTGGGCGCGGTGATCGATGCGAGCAGTCGCGGCGGAGCCACAGTGGTCTGCGACGTACCGCGGCGGTCGACCGCCGCAGCCGAAACCGCTCTCGAGTCAGCGGATCTCGTCGTCGTCATCGCACCAGCCGACGTGCGCTCCTGTGCTGCGGCCGAGGGGGTCGTCCGCTGGGTGTCGACCGTGAACCCCAACGCCGGTGTGGTCGTGCGGGGGCCTGCGCCGGGTGGTCTGCGGTCGTCGGACGTGGCCGAGATCGTCGGCCTTCCACTGTTGGCGGCGATGCGGCCGCAGGGCGGCATGGCGGAAGCGCTCGAACGCGGCGGTCTTCGGTTGCGGCGCCGGTCTCCCCTCGCTGTTGCTGCTCGGCGGGTGCTGTCGGTTCTGCAGCAGCATCCGGTGGTGAACGCGGCATGAGCGCGTCGCTCATCGACCGGGTCCGCGAGCGCCTGGCGGCCGAATCCGTGCCGCTGCAGGCGACCGCGGTCGCGGCGGCGATCCGGGCGGAGTCCGGTGGGCTGCTGGGCGACGCCGAGGTGCTGAGCAGCCTGCGGCTGCTGCAGACCGAACTCACCGGAGCCGGCGTTCTCGACCCGTTGCTGCGCGCGGAGGGAACCACCGATGTTCTGGTCACCGGACCCGATGCGGTATGGATCGACGACGGTAACGGGTTGCGCCGCAGCTCGGTTCGGTTTGCCGACGACGACGCCGTTCGCCGACTCGCGCAACGTCTCGCGCTGTCCGCCGGCCGCCGGCTGGACGACGCGCAGCCCTGGGTCGACGGCCAGCTGATCGGCCTGGGGACCGGACAGTTCAGCGTCCGGCTGCACGCGGTGCTGTCGTCGATCGCGCCCGGTGGCACGTGCCTGTCGCTGCGGGTGCTTCGGCCCGCCACCCAGGATCTGGCCGCGCTGATTCGGACGGGCACCATCGAACCGGCGGCCGCGGCGCTGCTCGACGACATCATCGGCGCGCGCCTGGCGTTCCTTGTCTCCGGCGGCACCGGTGCGGGAAAGACGACCCTGTTGGCGGCAGCGTTGGGTGCGGTTCCCGCGCACGAACGCATCGTCTGTGTCGAGGACGCCGCTGAGCTGGAGCCCGCGCATCCGCATCTGGTGAAACTCGTCGCGCGGCCCGCGAATGTCGAGGGCGTCGGCGAGGTGACCGTACGCGACCTGGTCAAGCAGGCTCTGCGGATGAGGCCGGATCGCATCGTCGTCGGTGAGGTCCGCGGTGCTGAAGTGGTCGATCTACTCGCCGCGCTCAACACCGGTCACGACGGCGGCGCGGGGACCGTGCACGCCAACAGCCCGGCCGAGGTGCCTGCCCGTCTCGAAGCGCTTGCCGCGGTCGGCGGGCTCGACCGAGGTGCGCTGCACAGTCAGCTCGCCGCCGCCGTGCAGGTGCTCGTGCATGTCAGCCGCGACGGTGTCGGCCGACGCCGACTGAGCGAGATCGCGGTCCTCGACACAGGCGACGACGGCAGGGTCCGTGCTGTCACCGCATGGCATGTCGGTAGGGGATTGGACTGTGGCGCTGAGCGCTTGAGCCATCTGGTGCATGAGCGGCGGTCAGCGTGAGCGCCGCGGCACTAGCGCTCGCCGTCGCGCTGCTGACCGCGCCACGCTCGTCCCGCCACCGTGTGCGGGCGCGCGGAGCGGTCCTCTCACGACCGCTGAATGCCTCGCCGGCTTCCGCATGGACCCCGGTGCTGGGCTGCGTCGCGTTGCTCGCCCTTGCAGCTTTCGCGCTCGTGCCCGCCGGTGCCGTCGCGGCCGTGGTGATGGTCGGAGCGACCCTCGAAATCCGTCGGAGGCGGCGGCGCCGACGCCGGGCGCGCGTGGCCGAAGGCGCGGCACTGCAGGGGGCGTTGGACATCCTCGTCGGGGAGTTGCGCGTCGGCGCTCACCCGGTCGCCGCGTTCGGTGTCGCCGCCGATGACGTCGACGGTGTCGTCGCCGCGTCGTTGCGGACAATCGCGGCGCGGGCGCGTTTGGGTGCCGACGTGGCGGCGGGCATGCGCAGCGTGGCACGTCGGTCGTCGCTGCCCGGCCAGTGGGAGCGACTCGCTGTGTGTTGGCAGCTCGCCCAGACGCACGGCCTGGCAATCGGAACTCTGATGCAGACCGCGCAGAGGGATCTTGTTGAGCGGGAACGATTCTCTGCCCGCGTCGATGCGGGCATGGCCGGCGCACGTACGACGGCGGTGGTGCTGGCAGGTCTACCCGCCGTCGGCGTGGGCCTCGGCCAGCTCATCGGTGCCGACCCGGTGAGCTTTCTGCTGTCCGGCGGGATCGGTGGATGGCTGTTGGTCATCGGCGTGCTGCTGGCGTGTAGCGGTCTGCTGTGGTCGGACCGGATCACCTCGGGGCTGCTGAGATGACCTTCGCTGCGATGCTGTTGGCCGCCGCGTTGTTGCTCGGCGGGGACACGTCGAGAGCCCGCGCCGGTCTGCGGGCGCCGACGATCGTACGGTCTCACGCTGACCGTGACATCGATCCGTTGGCCACCGCATCGACGCTGGAGGTGCTCGCCGCGTGCCTGCGATCCGGGATGGCGGTGTCGGTGGCCGCATCGGCGACGGCGCTGTCCGCACCCCCGCACCTCGCGCGAGTCCTGACTCGGGCTGCGGATCTGCTTGCGCTGGGGGCGGATCCGGCGACGGCATGGTCGAGTCCACAGCACGCAAGCGGGTCCGCACGCCTGGTGCGCGAGTCCAGACAGCGTCGGGACCACCATGCCCAGGCACTGCTGCGCCTGGCGCGGCGGTCGGCATCCTCGGGCGCCGCGCTGGCACAAGGGGTTGCCGAGTTGGCCACGCAATCGCGTGAAGATGCTGCGGATGCGGCCCGCGCGGCGGCGGAACGGGCCTCGGTGTTGATCGCCGGGCCGCTGGGGCTGTGCTATCTCCCGGCGTTCCTGTGCCTGGGCATCGTGCCAGTCGTCGCGGGTTTGGCCGGCGACGTGTTGCATTCCGGAGTGTTGTGACGGATCGGAAAATGAAGGGGAGGAAGTCTGGTGGTAAGAAAATGGGCCCACACGCGAGTGGGGGCAATTCGGGCATTGCAGACGAGATTGAGCCTGCTGGTGGTGGACGAAAGTGGCATGTCCACGGTCGAATACGCGATCGGGACCATCGCGGCGGCGGCGTTCGGCGCGATCTTGTACACCGTCGTGACGGGCGACTCGATCGTCAGCGCGTTGACCAACATCATCAATCGCGCGCTGAGCACCAACGTCTAGGCGACGAGTCCGGCGGTGCCACGATCGAGGCGGCCTTCGCAGTCGCAACCCTTGTCGTCGTGCTGCTGGTCTGCGTGTCGAGCCTCGCCGCTGTTTCGATGCATATCCGATGTGTCGACGCGGCAAGGGAGGCGGCGCGCCTGGCGGCGCGGGGCGACGACGGATCGGCCGCGGTGCGGGCCATCGCTCCCGACGGCGCCGCGGTGCAACTCCGCCGCGACGGCGAACACGTCGTCGCCACCGTCACCGCGCGATCGTCGTGGCTCCCGGGGGTTGCCATCGCGGGGCAGGCCGTTGCCGCACTGGAGCCGGGTCAGCGCTGACCGGGGCTCGGCCACTCTGGTGGCCGTCGCGATGGTGGCGGTGCTGCTGGTGGTCACCATCGCGTGCGTGTACCTCGGCTCGGCGGTGACCGCGCGACACCGTGCTCAGGCGGCGGCCGACCTCGCCGCGCTGGCGGCAGCAGGCCGGCTCGCCCAAGGCGCCGACGCCGCATGCGCACATGCCGTCGCAGTGGCCGTCGCGATGCAAGCCACGGTCGCGGATTGCGCAGTGGACGGTCTCGACGTCGTTGTCGCCGTTGACGTCACGGCAGCGATGGGTCGGCTCGGGATGGGCGCGGCGCGAGCCGTCGCGCGGGCGGGCCCGGTCGACTGACGGGGCTATCCGTTCTGCGTCGAGGCGAGTTCCTCGGCGCTGGGCTGCCGCAGTGTCGCCAATCCGGCGTAGACGTCGTCCTCGAGTTCGACACGATTGACCGTCACGTGCACGGGCGTCCACCCGCCGTCGTTGGCCACCATCCGAAGCACGCCCGAAGCGGTGCCGGATGCGAACTCCTCTGCCATTTTCGCCATCCGGGGACGATCGTCGGGATGCACGACGTGATCGCCGGCCATGCTGGTGCGCCAGTCGAAGAACGGGACCGGGTCGTCGAGCCATTTCAGCAGCGTCCAGTTCGTCAGGTCGACCAGCGCGCGATACACACCGGGCCGCGCCAGCCCTTTGAGGATGCGCTGTGCCAAGTAGTCGTGTGGCTCCGATTCGCCCTCGCGTTCGCCGCGCCAGTTCATTGCCCGAAGGATCAGCCGCTGGCTCCCGTCGTCTTGCTCTTCGGCCAGCACCCGGGCGACGAAGCCGATCGTGATCGGTTCGCCACGATGGTCGGTGACGTCCCAGGAGTTGGCGAGCGCCTGACCGGGTTCGCGCCTGATCGTCATCGACAGCACCTGCGCCTCGCTCGGGTTGAGGTCGCGTTTGGGCAGATCCTCGGCGAACGCCCTGCCGTGCGTGACCTGGCTGTCTGGCTCCCACCCGCTGTTGAGCAGGGATTCCGTGGTGTCGGTAGCCGTGCCGCTGGTGAGGTCCCAGACCAGCGGCCCAGGAAGCGGACGGTCCGGCGGCTCCATATCGGGTGGGCCGATCCACACATGCACACCGTGGATACGACCGTCGGACATCTGCACGACCTCGGTGCGAATCACGCGGTCGTTCTTCGGCGTGATGCTGCTCAGACCGCTACCGGCGCGCACGGTCTCGCCGATGGCCGTCTGGATCGCCATCAAGTGGGGGTTTCGCCTCAAAAACGAGCTGACCGGGACCATGTTCTTGGTCCGCCGACCTTGTGCGACCACGGCGGGCTCGCTGCCCAGTGTCTCCACGAGCAGCCAGTCGTGGTTCATGAGGGCAGTTTAGGGCGGGGACACTGCCGCTCCGCAGCCAGAGGCCACCTACGGAATCCGTGGTCTTGCATCGTTTAAGCATCGCTCAAACGCCACTTTCGGGGGCGCCAGTTATCTGGGCCGAAGTTGCGACGGCCCCTCCGACAAGGTAATTTTCAACTGCGCCCGGCTGCTCCGGGATTGGGAACGGATCGCGTTGTCCGACTGTTCACCGCAACCGTGGTACTCGGCGTGTTCGCCTTTGAGCGCACCCACCGCGGATTCGCGGGGGCGACCGTTCGAGGGGTCGGTCGCCCTCTGCGGCCAAATTCATGGCGCAATACCCCCGACCTCGGTCAGCACCAGCCGCAGCACCTGTAGCGCCCCCAGTTTGTCCAGCGGATCGTTTCCGTTGCCGCACTTCGGCGATTGCACGCACGACGGGCAGCCCATCGGGCATTCGCATGCCTCTATCGCGTCGGCCGTCGCCGCCCACCAGGTGTCGATCTTGCGAAAGCCGCGATGGGCGAATCCGGCCCCTCCGGGATATCCGTCGTAGACGAATATCGTCGGCAGGCCGTCCACCGGACCGACGGCGGTGGACACTCCACCGATGTCGCCGCGGTCGCAGCTGGCAACCAGTGGCAGCAACCCGATCGCCGCATGTTCGGCCGCGTGTAGCGCACCCGGTACCCGCAGCGGATCTATTCCGTTGTGCTGCAACATCTCTGGTGTGATGGTGCACATCACCGCGGCGGTCTCGAGGGTCCGGGTCGGCATGTCGAGTTCGACGAAGTCGATGACCTCGCCGCTGCGCAGGCGGCGCAGATAGCCGATCACCGTGTTCGTCACGGACACCGGCACAAGCCCAACTGTCACCGAACCGTAGGACTTTCGTTCCCCTTCGCCGGTCACGGCGATGTCGGTCACCTCGCGGGCGAACGTCGTGTACCCCGGGTCCTCTTCGTGCACGAACGCGACACCATCCTCGAAATCGAGTGAGTCGACGACGTAGCTTTCACCCTGATGCAGATAGACGGCCCCGGGATGAACCGACGCCGGTGCCTGTCCGGCGCCCGCACTTCCCAATATCCGACCGGTGTCGGCCTCCAGGATCGCGATCTGGCCACCCGAGGAGCCACGAATGTCCACGGCCGGATGTGGATCCACGCCGGGGGTGGCGAAATAGCCACTGGCTCGTCGCCGCAACAACCCGTCGTCGACGAGTGACTCCGCGACCGCCTCGGCGTTCCACGTCCGCACCTCCGCGTCGGTGAGGGGCAGCTCGGTTGCCGCGCAGAGAAGTTGTGGTCCAAGGACATACGGATTGGACGGGTCGATGACGACACGCTCGATCGGCTTGTCCAACAGCGCCGCGGGGTGATGGACCAGGTATGTGTCCAGTGGGTCGTCGCGGGCGATCAACACGATCAGCGCGCTCTGTCCGCGGCGGCCGGCGCGACCGGCCTGCTGCCAGAATGACGTCACCGTACCGGGGAACCCCGCCAGCACCACGGCGTCCAGCCCGGCGATGTCCACCCCGAGCTCCAGCGCGTTGGTCGTCGCCAGCCCGCGCAGTTCACCGTCGGCCAGCGCGCGTTCCAATGCACGGCGGTCTTCGGCCAGATAGCCCGCCCGGTAGGAGGCCACCCGGTCGGCGAGATCCGGAGCGAGCTCCTCCAGTCGTGCCCGCGCACCGAGCGCGGTGAGTTCGGCACCGCGGCGCGAGCGCACGAACGTCAACGTGCGCGCACCCTCCGCGATCAGATTTCCCATCGCCCGTGCCGCCTCCGCGCCTGCGGAACGCCGTACAGGCGCGCCGTTTTCGCCGACGATGTCGTCCAGCAGCGCCGGTTCCCACAGCGCAACGGTGCGTGCGCCCTGGGGCGACCCGTCCTCGGTGACCTCTGCGACGGTCTGCCCGATCAGTTCCGAGGCGGTGACCGCGGGCGATGCGGTGGTGGCGCTGGCGAAGATCACGGTGGGCCCAGAAGATCCGGTGGCCGAGTACCGTGTGCTCAATCTAAGCAGGCGGCGCAGCACCATGGCCACATTGGACCCGAAAACGCCTCTGTAGTAGTGACATTCGTCGACAACAACGTATTGCAGGTTCCGCAGGAACATCGCCCAGCGCGCGTGGTTGCGCAGCAGCGACAGATGAATCATGTCGGGGTTGGAGAAGAGCCACCGCGACCGCTCTCGTGCAAAGCGCCGTACGTCGGCCGAGCTGTCGCCGTCGTATGAGCTCGGCGCGACGTCGCGCAGCGCCGGCACCGCTTCGGTGAGGGCCACCGCGGCGCGCAGTTGGTCGTGGCCGAGCGCCTTGGTCGGCGACAGATATAGAGCCCGGGACCGCGAATTATCTTTCAACGCCGTCAATATCGGCAACTGGTAGGCCACGGACTTGCCCGATGCTGTTCCAGTGCTCAGCACGACGTGGCGGCCGCCGTGCGCGAGATCGGCCGCGGTGTACTGATGCGACCACGGCACCTCGATGCCGCGATCAACAAACGCTTGCACGACATCTGGATCGGCCCACTGAGGCCAGGCATGCCGGCGCCCCGGGCGCGGCGGCAGATCGGCGACATGACGCAATGGGTTCTGTCCGTCGGGACCGGCCCCGTCGACCGCGCAAGCGAGCAGCTCACGGCCGAAATCTGCCATTGCCTGCCCTCCTGAGACCGCCGGTATGTGAATTGTTCCCCACTCGCTCGATTCCAGACTGTCGCCGCAGCCCAGAACGTGATTGACTAACGGCGGTCGCAGCTTCTGTGTTCGTGTATTTGCACTCGCAGGATCGACGTTGCGGTCGCGGTTCCTGCGAGGGTTGTAGGTCGGGTCGAGTTCCGACGACTCCACGAAGGTATGGCGGTCGGAACGGGCCCGGTGCACCGAAACGGTGGACCGTACCCGGTATTAAGAGAAGGAAAGTACGAGAGATGCCACAGGGAACTGTGAAGTGGTTCAACGCGGAAAAGGGCTTCGGGTTCATTGCGCCCGAGGACGGTTCTGCCGATGTGTTCGTCCACTACACGGAAATTCAAGGAAGCGGATTCCGCACCCTTGAGGAGAACCAGAAGGTCGAGTTCGAGGTCGGTCAGAGCCCGAAGGGCCCGCAGGCCACAGGCGTTCGCGCCGTCTAACCGACACCTCTATTAAGGAAACCCCCCGCACGGCTCCGACAACGGGCACCGCGGGGGTGTTTTCGTTTGTGAGGTCCCCGGGCCCGGCGACATGTCGGTCCGACGTCCGCTGGCTTAGTGTCGAACTGTGAGCCAGCTGTCGTTCTTCTCGGCTGAGTCGGTGCCGCCCGCGGTCGCCGACTTGACCGGGCTACTCGCCGCACCGGGCCAGGTGGTGCTGGTCGGCTCGGGCTCACAAGCGGGGGCGCGGCTGTCGGTGGTGGTCGAGCATGTGTGGCGCGCGCAGGCGATCGCCGCGATGATCGTCGACGCCGGCCTGCAGCCAGAGATCGCCCGCACCGACGAGAACACCCCTCTCGTGCGGACGGCCGTGGATCCCCGACTGGTCGCCATTGCGGGCGACTGGACGCGCGGCGCCGTCAAGATGGTGCCTCCGCAGTGGTTGCCTGGCCCGCGGGAATTACGGGCCTGGACGCTGGCGGCAGGCACCCCAGAAGCCGATCGCTATCTGCTCGGTCTGGACCCACACGCCCCCGACACGCATTCACCACTCGCCTCGGCCATGATGCGGGTGGGGATAGCACCGACTCTGATCGGGACCAGAGGGTCGCGTCCGGCACTGCGGATCAGTGGCCGCCGAAGGCTATCGCGCCTGGTAGAGAACGTGGGGGAACCCCCAGGCGACGTGGACGCGTTCCAGCAATGGCCTCGCATCTGACGGCTCGAAAGCAGTGGGCCAGTTTGCGTCGGCCCGCGCAGAGTGCGAAATTGTCAGTTGCCGACAGGGTCGGACACACCGCTGGCGCGGGGTATCGGGCATTGTGGGCAGTTGAAGAAGAGGGAAGACACAGGTGGCAGACGGGGACCGCGTTAGCGGCCGAAACGGCGGCGATGAGCCGCTCGCGCGAAGAGCGAACGGCAATGTGCGGCGACTCGTCATAGTCGAGTCGCCCACCAAGGCGCGCAAAATAGCCGGCTACCTGGGCTCTAACTACATTGTCGAGTCGTCCCGCGGCCACATCCGTGATCTGCCCAGGGCGGCCGCAGACGTGCCGGCGAAATACAAGTCGGAGCCGTGGGCCCGCCTCGGAGTCAACGTCGATGCCGACTTCGAGCCGCTCTACATCATCAGCCCCGACAAGAAGAGCACCGTCGCAGAGCTGAAAGACTTGCTCAAGGGTGTCGACGAGCTCTACCTGGCCACGGACGGCGACCGCGAGGGCGAGGCCATCGCGTGGCACCTCCTGGAGACTCTGAAGCCACGCATCCCGGTCAAGCGGATGGTGTTCCACGAGATCACCGAACCGGCCATCCGCGCCGCCGCCGAAGATCCACGGGATCTGGACAACGACCTGGTCGATGCGCAGGAGACCCGCCGCATCCTGGACCGGCTGTACGGCTACGAGGTCAGCCCCGTGCTGTGGAAGAAGGTCGCGCCCAAGCTGTCGGCCGGCCGGGTGCAGTCGGTCGCAACGCGGATCATCGTGTCGCGCGAGCGAGAACGCATGGCGTTCCGCAGCGCCGGCTACTGGGACGTCACCGCTGAACTCGACGCGAGCGTCTCCAACGCGCAGGCCTCGCCTCCCACCTTCACGGCCAAGCTCAACTCGGTCGACGGCCGCCGCGTGGCCACCGGACGCGACTTCGACTCCTTGGGCGCGCTTCGCAAGCCCGACGAGGTGCTGGTGCTCGACGAGTCCGCCGCCGGTGCGCTGGCCACCGGACTGCGCGGCGCGCAGCTCACGGTGTCGTCGGTCGAGCAGAAGCCTTACACCCGTAGGCCTTACGCGCCGTTCATGACCTCGACGCTGCAGCAGGAGGCAGGCCGCAAGTTGCGGTTCTCATCGGAGCGCACGATGAGCATCGCGCAGCGGCTCTACGAAAACGGCTACATCACTTATATGCGTACCGATTCCACGACGCTGTCGGGGTCGGCCGTAAACGCCGCGCGAAACCAGGCTCGCCAGCTCTACGGCGAGGAGTACGTGCACCCGACGCCGCGGCAGTACACCCGCAAGGTCAAGAACGCGCAGGAGGCACACGAGGCCATCCGGCCCGCAGGCGACGTGTTCCAGACGCCGGGCCAGCTGCACAGCCAGCTGGACACCGACGAGTTCCGGCTCTACGAGCTGATCTGGCAGCGCACCGTGGCCTCGCAGATGGCCGACGCGCGCGGAACAACGCTGTCACTGCGAATCTCCGGCGAGTCATCCGACGGTCGGCAGGTGGTGTTCGGCGCCAGCGGCCGCACCATCACGTTCGCCGGCTTCCTGAAGGCCTATGTCGAGAGCATCGACGACCAGGCCGGTGGCGAGGCCGACGACGCCGAGAGCCGGTTGCCGCAACTCGAGCAGGGCCAGCGTGTCGATGCCAAGGAGTTGACCGCCGACGGGCACACCACTTCGCCCCCTGCCCGCTACACCGAGGCGTCGCTGATCAAGGCGCTGGAGGATCTGGGCATCGGCAGGCCGTCGACGTACTCGTCGATCATCAAGACCATCCAGGACCGCGGCTACGTGCACAAGAAGGGCAGCGCCCTGGTGCCGTCGTGGGTGGCGTTCGCGGTTACCGGGCTGCTCGAACAGCACTTCGGGCGGCTGGTCGACTACGGCTTCACCGCGGCGATGGAAGACGAACTCGACGAGATCGCCGCGGGCAACGAGCGACGGACCAACTGGCTCAACAACTTCTACTTCGGCGGCGACCACGGGGTGGCCGACTCGATCGCCCGATCGGGTGGACTCAAGAAGCTTGTCGGCGTGAACCTCGAGGGCATCGACGCTCGAAGTGTCAACTCCATCAAGCTGTTTGACGATACCGAGGGCCGACCGATCTACGTGCGGGTCGGCAAAAACGGTGCGTACCTCGAGCGAATGGTCGCCGACGACGACGGTGAGCCAGGTGAGCTGAAACCACAGCGGGCCAACCTCAAGGATGAGCTCACGCCGGACGAACTGACCCTCGATCTCGCCGAAAAGCTTTTTTCCACACCGCAAGAGGGTCGTTCACTGGGAGTTGACCCGGAATCCGGACACGAGATCGTTGCCAAGGACGGCCGCTACGGGCCGTACGTCACCGAGGTGCTGCCTGCGTCAGACGAGCCTGAGGGCGACGCGGGCACCCCGGCGAAGAAGGGCAAGAAGCCGACGGGTCCCAAGCCGCGCACTGGCTCGTTGCTGCGGTCGATGGACCTGGAGACGGTGACGCTCGAGGATGCGCTGCGGTTGCTCTCGCTGCCTCGCGTCGTCGGCGTCGACCCGAACACCAATGAAGACATCACTGCGCAGAACGGTCGCTACGGCCCATATCTCAAGCGCGGCACCGACTCCCGCTCGCTGGCGACCGAAGAGCAGATGTTCGACGTCACGCTCGACGAAGCCCTGAAGATCTACTCGGAGCCCAAGCGCCGAGGCGGACAGGGAGCGTCGGCTCCGCCGCTGCGCGAACTCGGCGTCGACCCGGCAAGCGGCAAGCCGATGGTGATCAAGGATGGCCGATTCGGGCCCTATGTCACCGACGGTGAGACCAATGCCAGCCTGCGCAAGGGCGACGATGTGCTGTCGCTGACCGACGAGCGGGCCGCGGAATTGCTCGCCGAACGCCGCGCGCGTGGCCCGGTCAAGCGCACCAAGAAAGCCGCGAAGAAGGCGCCTGCGAAGAAGAAGGCCGCCAAGAAGACCTAGCTTCGCGCCGAAACCACGGTTTCTGACAGTTTTCGGTTGATTCTCGTCACAAACCGTAGTCTCGACGGGGCTATCTCGAGCTTCGCACGTCCTCGCTGGATGCCTTTGAGACAACGGCCCCACCGTGAGACGCCAGGTTCAGCGGCCTGGCCAGCTGGGTCGGTGCGACACGGCCGCGCAGTTCGACGATCTCGCCCACGTCCCAGCACAGTGCCTCGGCGTCGAGTGCACCGCTGACGGCGATCGCCGAGGCGAGCACATGGCCCGTCTCGAGCTTGGCCAGCTCGGTCAGCCGTGCAGCCTCGTTGACCGGATCGCCGATCACGGTGTACTCGAAGCGTGCCTGCGCGCCGATGTGTCCGGCGATCGCGCGGCCGGCCGACACCCCGATGCCGAACTCGGTCTGCCCCAACACCTTTATGACTTCGTCGTGCAACTCACGCGACGCGGCCAGCGCGGCCCCGCAGGCGTCGGGGTGCTCGATCGGTGCGCCGAAGATCGCCAGCGCCGCGTCACCCTGGAACTTGTTGACGAAACCGCCGTGGCGGTTCACGGTGTCGACGACCACCCGGAAGAAGTCGTTGAGAAGGTTGACGACCTCACCGGCCGGGATGGTCGCCGCCAGTTGCGTCGAGCCGACGAGGTCGACGAAAAGCACGGCGACGTCGCGTTCCTGGCCGCCGAGTTCGGTGCCGCGCTCCAGCGCGCGGCGGGCGACGTCCTCGCCGACGTAGCGGCCGAACAGGTCGCGCAGCCGCTGCCGCTCGGCGAGGTCGCGGACCATGTCGTTGAATCCGGCCTGCAGCAGGCCCAATTCGCTGGCGTCGTAGATCTGCATGTGCGCGTTGTAGTTGCCGCGCTGCACTTCCCCCAGCGCCCAGCGCAACTGACGCAATGGGTCGGCGATCGACATTGCCACCAGCAGCGTGCCTGCCAGCCCGATGAGCAACGCGAAGATGGCCAGCAGGAGGATCGGGGTGGTCAGTTTTTCGGCGGGTGCGGTGAGGACCTCGAACTTACTGGCCACCAACGCCAACACGATCGCCAGGATCGGCACTCCGGTGGACAGCACCCATGTCATCACCTGCCGCTGAATGACCCCCGGCGCGCGAAAGTTCTCGGGGACACCGCCGCGCAGGGCGGCCACGGCGACGGGGCGCAGCACCCGTTCGGACTGCAGATAGCCGATGATCGCCGTGGCGGTGGCACCCAGACCAGAGGCCACGGCGACCACGGGTGCCGACTTGCTGGCGACGGGCCAGCTGGCGACGATGAACACCACCGAGCCGAGGACCCAGTTGGCGACGTTGATCATTGTGCGGTAGTAGGGCATCTTCAGCGCCCGGGTGCGTGCGACCTCGGTCTCGGCCGGGTCGCGGTCGCCGAGCAGCATGTCGCGGCGCTGCCAGCGCATGACCGGGATCAACAACCGCAGGCTCATATACGAGGCGATGGTGAACGAAACGAACAAGAAGCCGAGGAAGACGGCCAGATTGAAGACGGGCAGGTCCTGCAGCTGGATGCGGTCCTCAGGCGGCAGGCCGAACCGGAGGAACCCGAGCACGATCAGTGAGCCGATGATGTCGGCCTGCAGCATGCCCAGGGTGAACACCGGCCACGGCGTACGCGCCACCCATCGGACGAAGGCACTGATTCGCCTGATGGGTATGGCCGCGGTGGTCACTGGTCAACCGTATCGGTCCACAGGGACGCCAAAGGGCGGTCTGGGACGGACGTGTCGGTTCGCAGCATTACTGTGATCTGCGATGAGCGGTGTCTTTTCGCGTCTGGTGGGTCAGAACGCCGTGGAAGCCGAGTTGGTGGCCGCCGCGCAGGCCGCACGCGGTGATTCGGCTCACAGTGTTAATTCCAGCGCGGCCTCACCGAACTCCATGACACATGCGTGGCTGGTCACGGGGCCGCCCGGGTCGGGTCGATCGATCGCTGCGCTCTGCTTCGCCGCCGCGCTGCAGTGCACCAGCGACGGCGTCCCCGGGTGCGGTGAATGCCGGGCCTGCAAGACCACGATGGCCGGCACCCACGCCGACGTCCGGCGGATCATCCCCGAGGGCCTGTCCATCGGCGTGGACGAGATGCGCAACATCGTGCAGATCGCCTCGCGGCGGCCGGGGACCGGGCGATGGCAGGTGGTGGTGATCGAGGACGCCGACCGGTTGACGGAGGGCGCCGCGAATGCGCTGCTCAAGGTGGTCGAGGAGCCGCCGCCGTCGACGGTGTTCCTGCTGTGCGCGCCGTCGGTCGACCCCGAGGACATCGCGATCACGCTGCGGTCGCGGTGCAGGCATGTGGCCTTGGTGACGCCACCGGTCGACGCCATCGCCCGGGTGCTGATCGAGACCGACGGCCTGCCCGAGGAGGATGCCCGCTGGGCGGCGTCGGTCAGCGGCGGGCATGTCGGCAGGGCGCGGGGGCTGGCGGTCGACCAGGAGGCGCGTGAGCGTAGGCAGCGGGCCCTTGCGCTGGCACGCGACGCTGCGACCCCGACGCGGGCCTACGCCGCCGCAGAGGAGTTGGTGAAGACGGCAGAGGACGAGGCGCTGGCGTTGACTGTCGACCGCAACGAGGTCGAGGCCGAGGAGCTACGCACCGCTCTGGGCGCCGGTGGTACCGGCAAGGGCACCGCGGGCACGATGCGCGGCGTGACGGGTGCGATCAAAGACCTTGAACGGCGGCAGAAGTCGCGCAGGACGCGCGCCTCGCGCGACGCGCTCGACCGCGCGCTGATCGACCTGGCCACGTACTTCCGGGACGCGCTGCTGGTGTCGTTCGGCGCGGGGGACATCCAGCCCAACCACCCCGATATGGGCGATAGGGTCGCCGCGATGGCCGCGCACGCGTCGCCGGAGAAACTGCTGCGCTGCATCGAGGCGGTGCTGGAGTGCCGAGAGGCGCTCGACGTGAACGTGAAGCCGAAGTTCGCGGTCGACGCGATGGTCGCCACCGTGGGGCAGGCGCTGCGCGACTGACTTGGGCGCTCGCCGGGGCCTGTCGTAGACTCGTCCCGCCTCAGTCGAATGCTCCTCGCGCGAGCGCTCGTCGGAAGGGCACGCCACCTTAGCTCAGTCGGTAGAGCGATTCACTCGTAATGAATAGGTCAGGAGTTCGATTCTCCTAGGTGGCTCAAGAAACCAGTCGGCTCAAAACCCGTCGACCAGCGCAGCCACCTCGTCGAGGTGTGTCTCGAGCAGCCAGTGTCCGCCATCGAGCAGGTGCTGCGTTCCCCGTCAGGACTGGGCGTCAAACACCTCGCGGGCCAGCTTGCACGCGGAGTTGGCGGCGGGTAGGCCCGCGTAACCGGAACTGTGATAGATGACTTCGGCGATCTCGTCTTCGCTGAGGCCGTTGTTGCGGGCGATCTGGACATGGATCTTCAGCTCGTCGCTTGAGCGCAGCGCAATGAGCATGCCGAGCGTGACGAGGCTGCGGTCGCGGCGGCTCAGACCTTCGCGGGTCCACAAACGACCGAACACGTTGTCGATGGCGATTTCGAACAGCTCGCCGCCGAACGAGTCGCTACGCACGTCGGCGTCGCCCTCGGGCAACACGCCGGGAAGCAACTCGCGGAAGACCTGGATACCTTGCTCACGCACATCTGTCATGGGAACCAGAGTCGCACGTGCTATTTCGGCGCCACGAATCCGACCGGCCCCGACGCGACGCACACCGACAATGCGGCGGTGTTGGCCCGGACGTCGATCGCATCGCCCGCGCCGGGTAGCCGCACGAACACCCGGTTGAGGCCCGGCCGCACCGGCACCTTGACCTCGGGGCCCTCCGACAGCGACATCGTCAGCGACCCGTCGCTGTTGGCCAGATAGTTGATCTCCGCCGTCCAATCGGACGGCAACAGCGGACCGTCGAGCGGCATCCTTGCCGGGAAGTCCGGCTGAACCAGAAAACCGCAATGTGGTTCGGGACCCTCGACGGTTCTGCGCACCCACGTCACCTTCGCGTCCACCAGCCGGCCTGAGCTGTCCAGCATGCGTAGGTCGGTTGTGGTGGAAGCGAACTCGGGCCTGTCGGCCAGGAGTGCGAACATGCGACTCATCCGGTTCTCGGGTCCGACGACGCGCTGCAACACCATCGGGTCGACCTCCTGGTCGAGCAGTGGAGCGCTGGACTCCCGGGCGGCCGCGGCGAGTCCTGTTCGCGCGTTCTGCAGGTACGGCTGTGCCGGGTTATCGCGCCAGCTCGTCAGGAACGTCGCAGTCGAGTACAGGCTGCTCGTCACGAATGCCGCTGAGGCGACGACGATTACGACCGTCCGGGCCGGCGAAGCGTCCAACCGCCGCGCTTGTTCGCGGTTCGGTGCACACAGCCCGACCGCCGCCAGCAGCGCCAGCACGACGACGAGATCGGGCAGGTACCGCAGTGTCTGCGCCAACTCGAGCGCGGTGAACTGTGACGACCGCATCAGGTAGATCGGAATCTGACAGGCCACCGCGTAGCCCACGGCGACCAGCCACACCGCAGCGATGCGTTGCTTGCGAACGAGGGTCACCGCCACGACGGCCGCCAGCGCGACCCAGCCCAGCACCATCACGGTCACCGGCGGAGTGCCCCACGGCGAGGCCGGCGCCCAGCGCTGCCAATCCCACGGCCCCCCAGCCAGACCCGGCACGATGCCGTGCGTCACCGAACGGGCCAACAGGTCCCACGTCATCGACCAGTCGAGGGTCCACCGCTTCTGATCGACGACCACGAGGTACACCGCGATCCACGCGGCCGTCACCGCCAATGACGGCGCCCACAACCGAATCCCACGGCGCCACACCATCATCGGTGAGCCCGTTGCGGTGACGTACGCCAACAGGGCTGTGATCGCGAACGCGACGAACGGGATGACCGCCGATTTCTCGAAGAACAGCAGACCGCCGACATACACCAGCAGTCCCGTCACGGCGTAGCGCTGATTGCCGCTGCGCACCAGTAGGACGGCGTCGGCGCACACCCACGCCATCGCCGCGAGCATCGGCAGCGAGTTCAACGCGGCGGCCCACCACGCGAACGCCGGCACACCCAGTGGCGTGAAGAGCGCGAACGTCAACGGCACCAGCAACACGGGCCGCCATCCAAGGATCACGTGCAGTGCGCGCAGCAGCGCCAGCGACGCCAGCAGTTGCAGCACGATCAGGCTGATGGCCGGTGCGATCCACTCCAGCGGCGCCAGTCGGGTGATCCCCCCTGCGACGAGAAACGCGGCAGGCATGACGTGGCCGTCGTGGTCGTCGAACAAGTAGCCCGCCGACAGCAGGTCCTGAGTGCCTGCACGGCCGATCAGGATGAGGTCGTCCCAGTAGAAGTAACCGCTGAACGCGAGTACCGCGCGGATGACCAACTGCACCGCGATCAGCGCGGCAGCGGTGCGGGCGACCCAGTTCATCTTCCGTCGAGACTACGGTTCGAGTTGCGCGACGGCGGCCATAGGTATGGTGAGCCGATGCGAACACTGGTGACGGGGGCGGCCGGCTTCATCGGATCGACGCTGGTAGATCGCCTACTTGCGGACGGGCACAGCGTTGTAGGGGTCGACGACCTCAGCTCGGGACGCAGCGAGAACATCGCGCAGGCCGAGCGACACGACGGCTTCGACTTCGCCAAGGCCGATATCAGGGATGCCGATCTGATCGGGCTGCTGGCCGACACCAAGCCGGAGGTCATCTTCCACCTCGCCGCCCAGATCTCGGTCACGCGGTCCGTCGACGATCCGCAGTTCGACTCGACGGTCAACGTCGTCGGCACCGTGCGTCTGGCGGAGGCCGCCCGCCGCACCGGAGTCCGCAAGGTGGTGCACACGTCCTCCGGAGGATCGATTTACGGCACCCCGCCCCGGTATCCGACGACTGAGCAGGTTCCGATCAACCCGGCGTCCCCGTACGCGGCGAGCAAGGTCGCGGGCGAGGTCTATCTGAACATGTACCGAAACCTTTACGGCCTGCAGTGCTCCCACATCGCGCCCGGGAATGTTTACGGCCCGCGCCAAGACCCACACGGCGAGGCCGGGGTGGTCGCGATCTTCTCGCGCGCGCTGCTGTCGGGTAAGCCGACCAAGATCTTCGGCGACGGCACCGACACCCGCGACTACGTGTTCGTCGAGGACGTCGTCGACGCGTTCGTCAAAGCCTCCGGCGAACGGGGTGACGGGCAGCGCTTCAACATCGGCACCGGAACGGAGACTTCGACGAGGCAACTGCATTCGGTGATCGCGAACGCGGCGGGTGCGCCCGACGATCCCGAGTTCTACCCGCCGCGGCTCGGTGACCTCCGGCGATCGTGCCTGGACATCAGCCTGGCCGCCGAGGTGCTGGGCTGGCGGCCGCAGTTCACGATCGACGCCGGCGTCGGCCGGACCGTCGACTACTTCCGAGCTCAATAAGAGACTGTAAGTACTCACTTTCTGTTGTTCGCTCGCCGTCGTGTTCTACGCAACAGCAGCGCCGTGAGGAGACCATCGCGCGGCTGCTCGGCACCATCATCGAGGTGGGGTTTGCGCCGGTGTCGGCGGCGGTGATCGCCAGGCGCGCAGAGGTGTCCGACGGTGCGCTGTTTTGGTGCCGCAGCCGGAGCTCGAGGACAAGCGGATCGAGTTGCTGACGTCGCTGCTCCGCGGTGTGCGCCGACGAACAGGCTAACGCTGCTCGGGCGCCCGGGCATTCTGCAACGCGACGGCGCGGGCCAACCGCGCGTACTTCAACTCGATGTCCTTGAACCGCATGTAGGTGGACAGCGTGGTGAACGCGAACGCGATGATCAACATGTAGGTGATCAGGTCGGCTCCGCGCGCCACACCGACCCAGTTCGCGACGATCGTGGTGTCGTCGGGCCGGACGATGGCGTAGATGCTGACGATGACGAACAACACGTAGCCGACCTTGACCCACGCCTTGGAGCGCGCGTTGCCGCGGGAGCGCAGCAGGTACACCAACAGCGCGAGCACCGATGCGATCAGCAGCACCTGAATCCAGTTCATCGGGACATCCTTCCGCGCAACAACCCGTCGAAAACGATGTTCACGCCGTTCAGAAGGGGCTGGCCCTTCGATATCGAATAGTCGGTGTAGAGAATCTCGACCGGCTCTTCGGCTACCCGCCAACGGTTCTCGTACGCCAACGCGACGAACTCACTGGCGTGACCCATGCCGTTGATCGTGATGTTCAGCCGATCGGCGACCGTCTTGTTGAACACCCGCAGCCCGTTGTGCGCATCGGTCAGACCCAGCTTGCGGCTGCGCCGGCTCAGCCACACGGCGGTGCGCAAGACCATCCGCTTCACCAGCGGTGTGCGGCTGACCACGCCGGTATCGCCGAACCTCGTGCCGATCACGAGGTCGGCCTTCTCGGTGGACAGCCGGTCGATCATCCGGATCACGTCCTTGACCCGATGCTGACCGTCGGCGTCGAACGTCGCGAACACCGACGCCCCCGGTTGGCGACGGGCGTACTCGACTCCGGTCTGGATCGCCGCGCCCTGCCCGAGATTGACCGGATGGCGCACGACGTGTGCGCCCGCGCGCAGTGCGGCGTCGCCGGTCTCGTCGCGGCTACCGTCGTCCACACAGACCACATGAGCGAAAACGGAGCGAACGTCAGCGATGACGTCGCCGATGATGCTGGCCTCGTTGAAGGCCGGGACGATGACCCAAACGTCGTGGTAGCGCGTGTCGATGGGCCCTAAACTACACGGTCACGGCCGCCGCTGACCCGCGAGCGCGATGAGGTGCACGGCGATGCCCACCATCGGCCCGCACAGCAAGGCGACGACGGTGCGGGTCTCCAGGGTCAGCGGCAACAGCAGCAACAGCGTCGAGGCGACCGTCGCCGACACCCATCCCAGCGAGTACGCGCGGTGCAGCGCCGCCGCCACCGTCGCGGCGCCGGTCAGGGTCAACAGCGCGATCGCGATCGCGGCCGCGGTCAGCCACGCCAGCAGTGCCCCGTCGGCCCGGTAATCGGCGCCGAATCCGCTGCGCAGCAGCCACGGTCCGATCGTCCCGGCGGCCAGCACGCCCACCAGTCCCACGCCGGTCACCACCGCGGCCGGCGTCACGAGTGCCCGCATTCGCTCGCTGCGCTGGTCGACGAAATGGGCGATCAGGTTGCCCTGCATCGCGGTGAGGGGCACCAGCAGCGGCGCGCGGGTCAGCGTCACCGCCAGGATGACGACCCCGCCCGTTGCGCCGAGGTCGCCCGACGTCGCCTTGAGGAGGACCGGAAAGCCCATCACGAGGACGGCACTTGCGCCGGCTGCCGCGATCGAATGCGACGCACCGCGCAGGAACGCGGCCGTGCCACCCGGGGTCAGCAGCCCGGCCGCATGCCGTGTCGCCGGGGAGGCGATCAGCATGATCAGCCACGCGACCGCGCCGGCCACGGTCGCCCAGAGGTATCCGGCCAGCCCCCAGCCCACCAGGAACGTCGCCACCGCCACGACCACGCGCAGCCCGGCGTCGGTCACCATCAGCGACCCGTACGCGGTCCACCGGTTCAGCCCGGCCAGCAAGCCCAACAGCGTGGCGTGCAGGCAGAAACCGGCCAGACCGACGGCCAGCAGCGCGACCGACAACCAGCGCGATTCGGCGAACACATGCGCCGACCACAGCGGCGAGCTGACCGCGATCACCGCGGCGGCGGCCACGCCCACCAGGGACGCCACCCGCACCGGATGTGTCCGCGGACCCGGAACGCCCTCGGTGTATCCGGCCGCGCGCACCTCCCTCGTCGTCTCCTGCAGAAGTCCGAACGCCGCGCCGGTGGCAAGGCCGAAGGCCCCCCAGAACACGCCGAACACCGAGAAGCCCGCCGGCTCGAGGTCGCGGGCGGCCAGGTACAGCACCGCGTACCCGCACAGCGCGGACAGCACCGTCGCCATGCCGACCCGGGCCACGCTTGCGCGCGTGATCGGGCCTGTCACCGCTGAGCCGCTTGCGCGAAGGGGGTCGAGCGGCGGGCCCGCGTCGGTCACGACGGGACGTCCAGCGCGGGCAGCTCCGCGGAGTACAGCCATGCTTCCCAAAGCGGCCGCAACGACTCGTTGGTGTAGTTCGAGGCAAGTCCGGTGAAGTCATCGGTGACCGCGGTGCCGTGGCGGTGTCTGCCCGTCCAATCGCGAAGCAGCGCAAAGAAGTTGTCATCACCGATGCGCCGGCGGAGGACATGCAGGGTGAGCGCGCCGCGCTTGTACACCCGGTCGTCGAACATGTGGCGCGGACCCGGATCGGCCAGCAGTAGGTCCCGCGGCGAATCGGCCAACCGCTGATGGTGGTACCGCGCCCACTCGTCGGCGGTGCGACCGCCGGAGTGCTCCGACCACAGCCACTCGGCGTAGCAGGCGAAGCCCTCGTGCAGCCAGATGTGCCGCCAACGCTGGGCGGTGACGGAATTGCCGAACCACTGGTGGGCCAGTTCGTGTGCGATCAGGCGCTCGGCGCTGCCGTGTCCGTCGCAATGGTTGGCGCCGAAGATCGAGATACCCTGCGCCTCAAGCGGTATCTCCAAGTCATCGTCGGTGACCACGACGGTGTAGCCGGTCGCCAGCGGGTACGGCCCGAACAGCTTGACGAACAGTTTCATCATCTGAGGCTGATCGGCGAAGTCCTGATTGAAGTTGCGACGCAACCGATCCGGCAGGACGGCGTGCATCTGGACGCCGTTCTTGGCCATCCGGTGCCGGTTGTACACACCGATCTGCAGGGTCACCAGATATGTCGACGTCGGCTCGGCCTGCTCGTAGGTCCAGGCCGTCATTCCGGCTCGGGCCCGCCGCGACAGCAGCTCACCGTTGGCCAGCGCGTAGTACGAGCTCTCGGTGCTGACGCGGATGTGAAAGCTCGCCTTGGCGCTGGGATGGTCATCACACGGAAACCACGAGGCCGCTCCGTTGGGTTGACCGGCCACCAGTACGCCCTCCGTCAGTTCCTCGAAACCGACCTCACCCCAATAGGAGCGGATCGGTCGCGGGGAACCGCTGTAGCGCACGACGATCGACATCGCCGCACCGGCGGGCAGGGCGTCTGCCAGTCCGATGTGCAGCTTGTTTCCAGACGTCCTGAATTGCGCGGGCCTTCGTCCGTTCACGGTCACTTTCGTCACCGCGAGCACATCGGACAAGTCCAGGGTGAACCTGCGCAGAGCGGCCAGCGTCACGGCGGTGATGGTCGCCGACCCGCTCAGCCGGTTGATCGCCACCTTGTACTCGAGGTCGAGTTCGTAGCGCGATACGCGGTAGCCGAAGTTGCCGTTGGCCGGGATGTACGGATCGATGACTGGCGCCTTTGACATCCCCCGGTCGTCCCCTGACCGGCGGCCGTGGGCCCATCGCCCCTGGCCGCCGGGGCCCGTCTTCTTGCTTCTCGTCACGCGGCGGTGTCTTCTGGTTTCTCGGGCACCGGGTCCGGTGTATCGCCGCTGCGCTTCTTACGGAACAGGTTCCACGGCGCGATCGGATTGCCGAGCCAGCGGGTCGACGGCGGTACCTCGTCGCCACGCATCACCAGTGAGGCCGGGCCCACGGTCGCGCCTGCGCCGATCCGCGCCGCAGGGAGCGCGACACAGTGCGGCCCCAGCGTCGAACCTTCTTCCAGCACAACGGTGTCCATTCGCATGATGCGGTCGTGGAAGAGGTGGGTCTGCACCACGCAGCCGCGGTTGACGGTCGACCCGGCGCCGAGGGTGACCAGGTCGGCCTCGGGCAACCAGTAGGTCTCACACCACACGCCGCGTCCGATCGATGCGCCGAGCGCCCGTAACCACAGATTCATCACCGGGGTGCCCGTGGCGGCGCGGGCGAACCACGGCGCCGCGACCGTCTCGACGAAGGTGTCCGAGACCTCGTTTCGCCATACGAACGACGACCACAGCGGGTGTTCGATCGCCCGGATACGGCCGACCACAAGCCATTTCGCGATGACTGCGATGCCGCCGGCGATCGCACCCGCCGTCAGCAGAACGACACCGCTGCCCAACGCCGACCACAGCCAGCCGAACTCGACCGCCAGCCACTGCAGCGCCAGGAGGACGGCGATGCCGATCCCGAACGTCACGATCAACGGGATGATCCGGCAGGTCTCCACCATCGCGCGCAGCACCTTCAGCCGCAGCGACGGGTGGAACGTGCGCAGCACATCGGCCGCGGTCGGCTGGCGCCGCAACCGAACCGGCGGGCTGCCGAGCCACGACGACCCCGCCTTGGCCTTGTGCGGCGCTGCGGACAGCACCGCGACGAGACCATCGTCGGGCACCTTGCGGCCCGGTTGCGTGATACCGGAGTTGCCAAGGAACGCGCGCTTGCCGATCGTCGCCTTCGCGACATGTATCCAGCCGCCGCCCAGTTCGTAGGATGCCACCATGGTGTCGTCGGCCAGGAATGCGCCGTCCTGAACCACCGTGAACTTCGGTGTCAGCAGCGCCGTCGAAATCTCGGTCCCCCGGCCTACTTTCGCGCCGAGCACACGGAGCCACCACGGGGTCAGCAGGCTGGCGTAGAGCGGAAAGAGATAGTTGCGGGCGGCGTCCATGAGTCGCTCGGTGGCCCATATCTGCCAGCCGATTCTGCTGCGAACCGGGTGATAGCCCTCGTGAAGCCACAGCGACAGCACTCGCACCCCGAGCACCGTCAACAGCGCATAAACCAGCACCGCGGCCAGTGTCGCCACCGGGGTCCACAGCGCGGCGGGAGCGACCGCCGCCGACACCGAGTCGGCGTCGCGAATGCCCCACCCGATCACGGCCAGTCCGACGCCGAGGGCCACCAGCGGCATCCCGCCCAGAAGAACAGATGTCATTCCGTAGACCGCCACCCACAGCGGCGCCCTGCGCGGCCGGCGGTCCGGCCACGGGTGGCGGGCCTTGCCCGACTTCACCGCGGGCGAGCCCTTCCAGTACTGACCGTTCTTGACCTTGCCGACCACACCGGACCCCGGTGCGACGTCGGCGTTCTTGCCGATGACCGCCCCCGGCAGCAGGGTCGTGCGCGCGCCGATGCTGGCGTCGTTGCCGACCGTGATCCGGCCGACGTGGAAGAGATCTCCGTCGATCCAGTGTCCGGTCAGGTCGACCTCGGGCTCGACCGAACTCCGGTGACCGAGCTTCAGCATCCCGGTCACCGGCGGCGCCGAATGCAGGTCGACGCCCTCGCCGACCTTGTTGCCCAGCGCGCGGGCGTAGTACACCAGCCACGTCGCACCCGCCAGGTTCTCCGCGCCGCTGGCCTCGGCGAGGCGCTCGGCGAACCACACCCGCAGGTGCACCGGCCCGCCCCGGCGGTAGGTGCCGGGCTCCAGCCCGGTCAGCAGCATCCGTGCGAACAGCACCGCGATACCCATCCGCCCCAGCGGCGTGACGAACAGCAGGAATCCCGCGACGATCCACCACCAGTCGAGGGGTGCCGCCCACGGCACCAGGTTCAGTTCCGCGGCGACGTTGTTGGTGGCGGCCAGCCAGATCACCCACTGCAGCCCGGTCAGCGTGGCCAGCGGCAGCGTCAACGCGACCTGGACGGCCTGCGTGAGCCGCGGCGTCGGTTTCACCACACGGGTTTCCACCCGCGGTGGTGGTTTGAGTTCGTCGAGGTAACCGGCCAGCGATCCGAGCCGGGGGTGGTCGTACAGGTCGGCGACCGTCACCTGCGGATACCGCTGCCGCAGCCCGGTGACCAGCTGTGCGGCGGACAGCGATCCACCGCCGAGCGCGAAGAAGTCGGCCTCCGGACCGTCGATGGGGGCGGCGAGAACGTTGCGCCACAGCCCGGCCACCCATCCCATCGTGCCTGCGAGGTCGGGCGCCTCAGCGCCCTCTGGTTCGCCGAGCGGCGGCCACGGCAGCGCGTCGCGGTCCACCTTGCCCGACGTACGGGTGGGCAGTTCGTCGACGAGCACCAGACGCGGCACGAGTGCCGCTGGCAACGCCTCCGAAAGCGTCGCGCGCGCGCCCGCCAGGTCGAACGAGGGGTCCGTGCTCGCGATATAGCCGACGAGCAGCGGGGTCCCGCTGGCCGTGCGGCGCACCGCGGCAGCGCCACCGCTGACGCCGGGCAGGTTCACCAGCGCCGAGTCGACCTCGCCGAGCTCGATCCGCCGGCCTCCGACCTTGACCTGGTCGTCGGCGCGGCCGACGAAGAACAGGCCATCGGCTTCCAGGCGGACCAGATCACCGCTGCGGTACGCGCGATCCCAGCCCAGCGCCGGCATCGGCGCGTACTTCTCGGCGTCCTTGGCGGGATCCAGATAGCGGGCCAGCCCGACCCCGCCGATCACGAGCTCACCGACTTCACCGAAGGACACCGGCTCGCCCTTCTGGTCCACGACCGCCAGGTCCCAGCCGGGCAGCGGCAGCCCGATACTCACCGGACCCGAGCCGTGCAGGCGCGCCGCACACGCGACGACGGTCGCCTCGGTGGGGCCGTAGGTGTTCCACACCTCGCGACCCTCGACCGCCAGCCGTTCGGCCAGCTCCGCAGGACAGGCCTCGCCACCGAAGATCAGCAGCCGCACCGCCTCGAGTGCCTCGGCCGGCCACAGCGCCGCAAGGGTCGGCACCGTGGACACCACCGTGATATCGCGGGACACCAGCCACGGACCCAGGTCCATGCCGCTGCGCACCAGCGAGCGCGGTGCGGGCACCAGACATGCCCCGTGCCGCCAGGCCAGCCACATTTCCTCGCACGACGCGTCGAAGGCGACAGACAACCCGGCGAGCACTCTGTCACCCGGGCCGATGGGACTGTCCTGCAAAAACATTCGCGCCTCGGCATCGACGAACGCCGCGGCGCTTCGATGTGTGACCGCAACACCCTTCGGGGTTCCGGTGGACCCGGAGGTGAAGATGATCCAGGCGTCGTCGCGGCCGAGGGGAGAGGCAGCGCGCCAACCGCGCGACGAACCCGGCCCCCGGATCAGCCCCGCCTCGGTGATCACGGCGACCACTGCGGCCTCGGTGAACACGAGGTCGGCCCGTTCGTCGGGATCGTCGGCGTCGACCGGCACGTAGGCCGCGCCTGCGGCCAGCGTCGCGAGGATCGCCACGTACAGCGCATAGCTGCCCGACGGCATGCGGATGCCGATGCGGTCACCGCGCCCGATGCCGCGGGCGGCGAGCCATTCGACGCTCTCCTCGATATCGGCGATCAGCTCCGAGTAGGTGAGCTGGACTTCGCCATCGTCGAGTGCGGACGAGTCCGGATGACGGCCCGCCGTGTCGTAGAGGATGTCGATGAGCGTCCGCGATTCGGGCGCGCGCGGTGACAACACATACTGTTCGGGAATCTGCGGCGTCGTCACGGGTACAAAGCTACTAATAGGTTGAGGCCCCAGCGCCGCGACGACGAACATGTCGCACACGTGATCTCGTAGGGTTTGGTCTGCCCAATTTCGGTCAATGGCGGTTACCTGGCAGAATCATGAGCGGAGGGGAGTATTCCTTCGCCGCAGCGTCGTCATCACGTCGACCTCAATCGGACGGCCGGTGCTGCGGACCGCACGGTCTTTAGTAGCGGTGGAAGAGACCTCCGGCGTTTTTGACGACCGGAGGATTTGTGAACGTATCTCAACTCGAGTGGATCATCACGCTAGGCGTGACGATCGCCGTCCTGCTGTTCGACGTGGTCGTGATCGGGCGCCGACCGCACGAACCGTCGAAGCGCGAGACCGGGACGTACCTGACCGTCTACATCGGGCTCGCGGTGGCCTTCGGGTTGTGGGTGTGGTTCTTCCACGGCAGCCAGTTCGGTGTGGAGTTCTTCGCGGGCTGGCTCACCGAGTACAGCCTGTCGGTGGACAACCTTTTCATCTTCCTGATCATCATGGCCAGCTTCAATGTGCCGAAGAAGTTTCAGCAGCAGGCGCTGCTGGTGGGCATCATCCTGGCGCTGATCTTCCGTGGCATCTTCATCGCGTTGGGCGCGGTGGCGATCAACCAGTTCTCCTGGGTCTTCTATGTTTTCGGCGCGTTCCTCGTCTACACCGCGTTCAACCTGGTGCGCGACACCGACCACGACGACGATGCCGACAACTTCGTGGTGCGCTTCGCGCGCAACCACCTGAGCCTGACCGACAAATGGGAGGGCCTGAAGCTGTGGATCAAGGAGGACGGCAAGCGACTGATGACGCCGATGTTCCTCGTCATCGTGGCGCTCGGCACCACCGACCTGCTCTTCGCGCTGGACTCCATTCCCGCGATCTATGGCCTGACGCAGGAGCCGTACCTGGTGTTCACGGCGAACGTGTTCGCGCTGATGGGTCTGCGCCAGCTGTACTTCCTGCTGGGCGACCTGCTGAGGCGGCTGGTCTACCTGTCGCAGGGCTTGGCCTTCATCCTGGCGTTCATCGGTGTGAAGCTGATCCTGCACGCGCTGCACGAGAACGAGTTGCCGTTCATCAACGGCGGTGAGCATGTGGCGGTGCCGGTGATCCCGACACTTGCGAGCCTCGGTGTGATCGTCGTGACGCTGATCATCACCACGGTCGCCAGCCTGTACAAGACGCGCGTGAAGGACGTGAAGGACGACGAGAAGGCGGAGGCCGAGGAGCCGGACCAACCGGAGTCCGAGGAAACTTTGGATTCCCGCTGATTGCAACCGACGACAGCGCCGGCCCGGTCGCCTAGCGTGATGACGTGCGGCTATTCGTTGCAGGCGATCCGAATGGAGCGTGGACCGAGCTGACCGACGGCACCGAGCGGGCCGTGCGTGTCGCGGCGCCTGATCTCGCGCAGGCGCGTCGGGTGCGTTCGCGGATCCGGGCGGCCACCAAGGACGTGTCGGTCATCCTCGATGTCACCGTCGCGGTAGCCGCCGACTTCCGTGCGGCACGAAGGGACGCCGGGTCGGTCGACGGTGTGCACTACGTCGGCACGGTCGACGGACTCGCCGGCTTGATCGCGGATATCGAAACGACCGGCGTCGCGGACGGTGTCACGCTCATCCCGGCGTCATCCCGCCAGGATCTACGCCTGGTTGGACACGACGTGCTCGATTGGCTGACGATCAGGGGTCACGCGAGGGCTTCGTAAATCAGGGTGGCGTACCGGTTGGTACGCTCTGTGCCCGTCGTGCCCGGCCCCATCTTGTTCATCACATACGCGAACGTGGTGTGGCAGTCGGGATTCATCACGATCATCGACCCGCCCCAGCCGCCCCACCAGCAGATCCTGCCTTCGGGGATGGCAGGCACACTCTCCGGCAGCGGCAGTCCGAACCCGATGCCGAAGCGCAGCGGTACGTACAGCACTAGGTCGAGACCGTTGGACTGCTCCTGGAAAATCAGGTCGATGGTCTCCGGACGCAGAAGCTGTACACCGTTGGCTGTACCGCCCAATGAAATCGGCGACAACGCCCGCGCGAGGCCGCGTGCATTGCCGTGACCGTTCACGCCCCCGATGTCCGCGCGACGCCATTGCTCGGTCTCGACGATCATGGCGGTGCTCTCATCGGGCGGGAACCCTGCGAACGTCTTATAGGCCGGTGAGTCGACGGGCAGATCGTCGAGCGCTATCGGTAACGGCGGTGGCGGAATGATCTCTGCGATGCGGTGATCGTCGTCCTCGACAGCGCCGACCTGAACGTCGGCTCCGAGCGGACCGGCGATCTCGTCGCGGACGAACTCCTTGAGCGTCTTGCCGGTGGTCCGCCGGATGACCTCACCGATCAGGTGGCCGTAATTGAGCGCGTGATAGCCCGAGGCTGTCCCCGGCGGCCACCACGGCGGCTGCTGGGCGAGGTGGTTGGTTGACTTCTCCCAGTCGTAGATGTCCTCGATCTCGAACGGGATCTGCCAGCCGGATACGCCCGATGTGTGAGCCATCAGGTGTCGTAACTCGATGTCCTGCTTGCCATTTTGCGCAAACTCCGGCCAGTAGTTGGCCACGGGCGCAAAGGGATCGATCGCGCCACGGTCGATCGCGATCAACGCCGCGAGCGCTGTGAGCGTCTTGGTGCAGGAGAAGAAGTTGACGATGGTGTTCTCGGACCACGGGACGGTCTTGGCCCGGTCCGCATGCCCGCCCCACATGTCGACGACGAACTCGCCGTCGATGTCGACGGCGATGCTCGCGCCGAGTTCCTCGCCCTTGCCGATCTCGTCGGCGAGCGCGAGAGCCAGTTTGTCGAATTTCTTGTCCCAGCGACCCTGAGGCTCTTCATGCATCGGACCATCATGCGGCGTCGAGACTGCGCACAGATCGCGATTCCGTCGAAATTCGCGATCTCACCGCAGTCTCGACGCGGCCTAACTGCGCTTGGCAGCCTCCTGCGCCAGCTGCACCCGCGACGTCAGCCCCAGCTTGGTGTAGATGTGGGTGAGGTGAGCCTGCACGGTGCGTGGCGAGACGAACAGCCGCGCGGCGACTTCCTTGTTGCCCAGGCCTTCGGCGACATGCTTCACGACGTCGAGTTCGGCGCGGGTCAGCGATGCCCACCCGCTGGTGGCGCGTTTGCGTTCGCCGCGGCCGCGCAGCGCGTAGGCGGTGGCCTCCTCGATCGCCAACGACGCACCTTCGGCCCACGCCGCATCAAAGTCGTTCTCGCCCAGAGCATCCTGAAGCGCGGCGATCGTGCACTCGTCGCCTTCGTCGAGAACTTTGAAGCGCACCAAGCTCATGTGTTTACGGGCTGCGTCCGACGCGCCGAAGAGGCGTGCCGCCAACAGGTGGTTGCCTGTTTCGGCCGCCACACCGGCAAGGCAATCGAGAGCGAACGGGACGACCAGATCTCCGCCGAGACGGGATGCCAAGTCGAGAGCTTCGTACGCGTCGCGCTCTGCCGCGTCGAGCTCACCCTGTGCGATCTCCACGCGGGATCGCGACGTCAACGCGGCCGCCAGAGACCAGCCTCTCGTCGCCGACACCACATCGTCGGCCCAGCGACGGGCCGCGGCGATATCGCCGCACGCCAACGGGGCCAGGGCCCCCCATATATATAGCGACGCCGTCTGGAAGTACAACCCGGTGAGCTCGCGCGCTGCTTCGTGGGTCTGCCATGCTGCGCTCGCGTCGCCCGCGGCCAGGTGCACGTGCGCGAACCCGGCGTAGACGGCAGCCGTGGTGGAATCAAAAAAGTCTGATGCGCGTTGGAGGGCAGCTTCGGCAGCCGTTCGAGCGGCATCCGGGTGTCCCTGGTAGGACAGCGCGATCGCCACCATATTCGATACGTGCACCGAGAACATTGCATCGTGGGCCGCCGTGAATTCCTCGCCCACCTCACGAAGCCGAGCGAGCGCCCTGGTCAGGTCGCCACGCAGGACCTGAGACCAGGCCAGCACGTAGCGGCACAACCGCGACACGAAGCCGTCGCCGATGCCGTCGGCTATCCGAAGTCCTTCCTCCGCGGCCACCTCCGCGGCGTCAGGTTCGTCGAACAGGATCGCGAAGACCGCTTCCAGGACGAGCGTCTGACCCAACCACCAGGAATCGCCGATGTCTCGCGCAATGGCCGCGGCCTCGGCGAAGCACGCGCTGCCGAGCTCACGGTCGGCGTCTGCGAGGCTCCCCCAGGCGGTCAGTGCCCGCGCCACGAGGGCAGGATCGCCGAATTCCCGTGCCGCCGCCAGAGTCCGCTCCGGGTCCTCGAGATCGACCAGCATGCCGCTGAATGACAGCAGTACGGTGCGGCTCACCGACGCTCGCACCCGCGCGGCCGACATGTCGTCGGCGTCCCGGTCCGCATCCGCAAGGGCAGCACCGAGCCAGTTCAGCCCTTCCTGGATTCGCCCCCGCGACAGCCAGAGCGGTTGTAGGGCCGACGCCAACGTCAGCGCCGGCTCGGTGTCCGAGCGTTCCCGGCTCCAGGCGAAAGCGGCTCGCAAATTGTCGATTTCGGCGTCGGCTTGGTCGATGCGCCGTTCGTACCCGCCGCCTGCAGGTGTGTCGAGTTGCGCGGCCATCGCGGTGTAGTGGTCGCGGTGGCGGCACCGCACGTCGTCGCCTTCGCGCGACTCGTGGAGTTTCTCCTGCGCATACTGACGCACGGTTTCCAACAGCCGGTAGCGGGTTCCATGCTTGCGGTCGTCGACGACCAGGAGCGACTTGTCGACCAGCAAGGTGAGCTGGTCGAGCACCTGGTAGCGCTCCGCGTCGGTATCGCCCGCAACGGCCTGGGCGGCGTCGACATCAAACCCGCCGTGGAAAACCGCCAGCCTTCGGAACAACACCTGTTCGGGCCCGCTCAGTAATGCGTGCGACCAGTCCACCGACGCGCGCAGTGTCTGCTGGCGGCGCACCGCGGTACGCGCTCCGCCGGTGAGCAGACGGAACTGGTCATGCAGGCTGTCGAGGATCTCGGCAGGCGACAAGGCCCGGACCCGGGCGGCGGCGAGTTCGATGGCCAGCGGAAGGCCGTCGAGCCTGCGGCAGATCTCGGTCACGGTCTCGGTGTTGTCCGCGGTGACACGGAATTCGGGCTTGGTCCTGCGCGCGCGGTCGCTGAAGAGTTCGATCGCCTCGTCGGCCAGTGACAGAGAGGGCACGCGCCAGCTCACCTCGCCCGTCACGCCGATCGGCTCGCGACTCGTGGCCAGCAGAGTCAGCGCAGGGCAGGCGCCCAGCAGGGCGACGATCAACTCCGCGCTCGAGTCGAGCAGGTGTTCGCAGTTGTCGAGCAGTATCAGCATCTGACGATCGCGCATGAACCGCAGCAGGACGTCCATCGTCTGCTGGCCGGGCTGGTCGGGCACGCCCAGTGCGCGTGCCGCCGTCAGCGGCACCACCTCGGGATTGGTGATCGATGCCAGGTCGACGTACCACACCCCGTCGGCGAATTCGGTCGCCACGGTCGCGGCGACCTGTACAGCCAAACGCGTCTTGCCCGCGCCCCCGGCGCCGGTGAGCGTGACGAGCCGGTTGTCGGCGAGCGCCTCGCGAATGCCGTTCACTTCCGCCTGGCGTCCGATGAAACTCGACAGTTGCACCGGAAGATGCTCGGTTGCAACAGTATTGGCGGTGCGCAGTGGCGGGAAGTCGTTGTGCAGGTCGGGATGGCACAGCTGCACAACCCGTTCGGGTCGGGGCAGGTCGCGCAGCGGATGGGAGCCGAGGTCGTTCAGTGTTACGTCTGGCGGGAGCTGGTCGACGACAAGCGGTTCCGTCGCGCCGGAAAGTACTGTCTGGCCGCCGTGCGCGAGGTCGCGCAGCCGGGCGGTGCGGTTGATCGTCGGGCCGATGTAGTTGCCTTCGTCGCGCAGGTGCACGTCGCCGGTGTGCACGCCGATGCGCAACTTGATCGGCGCCAACGGGGCTCGCTGCAAATCGAGTGCACAGGTTACTGCGTCCGCGGCACGGGCGAACGCGATGACGAAGCTGTCGCCTTCACCCTGTTCGACTGGCCGCACACCGTGGTGGGCGGCGACCACGTCGGCCAGTATCTGATCAAGGCGTGCGACCGCGGCTTTCATCTCATCCGGCTGGGTCTCCCACAACCGGGTCGAACCCTCGACGTCGGCCAGCAGCAACGTGACCGTTCCGGTCGGAAGCTCGCTCATGTCAAAGCCAATGTCTGGGTCGCTCCAGCTTGTTTCGCTCATGCTAGCCAGCATGCGGTGACGCGCAGCACAGAACATCAGCGAAATCGCCAATAGTTTCGCCATGGCATGCGTACGTACGCGTCCTGCCATGGCGGATTTAGGCGCATTGGCCGATGGCCGCTTCCCGGCGTTGTCGGATCGTCTTGGTCATGAACACACCCATGACCAGTGACATCACCTACACCGGACTACCGATCCTTCTTTATAAGAACGATCGAAACCCCGACGAGCTCCATGCAGAGTTCGCCGAGGCCTTGCGCCAGGGCCCGGTCGCACTCGGCCCCTATGGACCCGAGGTGCTCGGGTACGACCTGGTGCGCACCGTGTTCAGGGACTCCCGATTCGTCATACCGAAGGGCATCGGCCTCACGATGCAGGGCATCACCTCGGGCCCGGTCTGGGACCGGGTCACCAGACAGCTGCTCAACCTGGACGGCGCAGAGCATCACCGGCTGCGCCGCCTCGTCGCGAAGGCGTTCACTCCACGTGCCGCCGAACGGATGCGCAGCGCGTGCGTCGACGTCATCACCGAGCTGGTGGACAAGCACATCCCCGAATCAGCTGCCACTGGGCGCTGCGACGTCGTGGCCGACATCGCGAGGCCCTATCCGGTACCGATCATCTGCGCGCTGCTCGGCGCGCCGCGGGTGGACTGGACGCTCTTCTCGGAGTGGACCGATGACATCACCAAGGCCTTCAGTTTGGACGTCGCCGCGCAAACACCTGCCATCGTGCGAGGTTGGCAGAAACTCGAGGCCTACATCGAGCAGATGATCGCGATCCGGCGTACTTCACCCGGCGACGATCTGATCTCAGAGCTCATCCGGGCAGAGGACGACGGCGACCGACTGACCCACGACGAGATGGTCAGCCTGGCCGCAATCCTGCTCCACGCCGGCACCGACACCACCCGCAATCAGTTGGCCGCCGCCGTGCAGGTGCTGTCCGACCATCCGGATCAGTGGGCGCTGTTGGCGCGGCAACCCGGGTTGGCGCCGCAGGCGGTCGAGGAACTGTTGCGCCACTCGCCGATCAACTTCAGGTCGTTGCGCATCGCCACTGAAGACCTCGAACTCGGTGGGGTGGCATTTCCGGCGGGTTCGTCCGTGATCGCCAATATGGCTGCGGCCAACCGCGACCCGGCCGTCTACGAGAACCCCGGCCGCCTCGACATCACTCGGCACGCCCCGCCCGCCATGCTGGCCTTCGGCAGCGGCGTCCACCACTGCCTGGGCGCGCATCTCGCGCGCATCGAGCTGACCGAAGCGCTTCGGGTGATCACCCGCCGGATGTCCAACCCGTATGTTTCGGGACCCGCGCCGTGGAAGCCGGTCACCCAGTTGTCAGGCCCGACAACGCTTCCGGTCGAATTCGACGCGCGAGTGGCCAGTTAGGCGACACATTTCGCTGAATGGGTGCGATAAGTGGCCACTCGCCGCGGGCCACTGGACTCACCAGTTGTCGTAGCCGCCCTCGGGGCCCAGCATGCGCTCGAGGCGGGTGCGGTTGATGCGGGCAAGCTCGTTGCGCACGCCCTTGCGCTCGGTCTCGGCATCGTTGTGCAGACGGTCCGACATCGTCGCGAGCACATCGTGGGCGGTGTAGCCGTTGACGAACATGACGAAGCCGAAACCGAAATGCTCCAGGTAGCGCTTCGACGCCTGACTCAACTGCTCCATCACTTCGGGCTGGTCGCACCAGATCGCGCACTGCTCGGCAGCCGACTTCTCGCTTCCTGGCCGGCGCCCGACGTCGGGGTAGGCCTGCAGAATCGAGTCGATCGAATCCTCAGCGAGCCCGAACAGCAGCGCGTCGGCTGCCCGGAACATCTCGTCGTGGCTGGCGAACGCCCGACCGCGGCACAGGTCGGCGGCCAGAGGCACGCTGTAGCAGCACTCGTACACCGCGTGCACTGCTCGTCGCATCGGCATCGCGTTGAACGACTCGAGGCCGATCCCCTGATGCATCAACACACGAGCATCATCGAAGGCCCAGGACACGGGCACGTTACCGCGTGTTACGGCAATGAAAAATCAGCTGCCGGTCAGTGACCTGAAGCCTTGAACCGCTCGAACGACGCCTGCACTTCCGCCTCGGCCTTGTCGCGGTCCACCCAGTCGGCTGCCTTGACGTACTTGCCCGGCTCCAGGTCCTTGTAGTGCACGAAGAAGTGCTTGATGGCCTCGAGTTCGAAGGAAGGCACGTCGGAAAGGTCCTGAATGTGGTCCCACCGCGGGTCGTCCGCCGGAACGCACAGCACCTTGTCGTCGCCGCCGGCCTCGTCGGTCATCTGGAACATCGCCACGGGACGCGCCTCGACGATGCAGCCGGGGAACACCGACTCGGGGAGCAGGACCAACGCATCCAGCGGGTCGCCGTCCTCTCCGAGAGTGTTCTCGAAAAATCCGTAGTCCGTCGGGTAGGCCATGGCCGTATAGAGGTAGCGGTCCAACTTCACCCGGCCGGTGTCGTGGTCCACCTCGTACTTGTTGCGCGAACCCTTGGGGATCTCGATGACTACCTCGAACTGCACCGTCGCGCCTTTCTGCCCTGTACTCCGGTCGTGGGGACGGCATCACCCTAGTGGAGGTAGATTCGCCGGCCCGTGCCACGTCCGCCGACTCGTGGCGAGTGCGTTCGAGGGTCACACGCGCCGGGGTCGACGCCTGTGAGCGGATACCCTGCTTAGAGGGTTCGAGGTCGGTCGAGAGCAGGAGAGTTATGCGTCCCACTCAGTGGCGGCGGTCCACCCATGCGCTGGTCGGGGTCGCAGTGCTGGTGCTGGTCGCTGCCGTGGTCGCGGCGGCGGCCGTGTTAACCACGGGTGACTCGACCGACGCGGCGGTCGTCATACCGACGCCGGCGGCGGCGACCGCGAACCCGGGCGTGGTCCCCGTCGTCGATTCCGCCCCCAAGCCGACGCCTGACCGGCTGGCCGCCGCGCTTGCTCCCGCGCTGGCCGATCCCAACCTGGGCAGACTGACCGGCCGCATCACCGACGCGATGACCGGGGCGCAGCTGTGGGCGCAGGGCGCCGACGTGCCGATGCAGCCGGCGTCGACGAACAAGACCCTGACGGCCGCCGCGGCGCTGCTCACCCTCGACCGCGACGCCCGGCTCACCACCCAGGTGTTCAGCATCGCCAAGGCCGGAGTGGTGGTGCTCAAGGGCGGTGGTGACCCGACCCTGTCGGCGGTCGCGCCGAACGAGCAGACCTGGTATCGCGACGCGGCGCGGATCAGCGACCTCGCCGAACAGGTGCAACGCGCCGGTATCGACGCGACGGCCGTGCAGGTGGACGTGAGTGCATTCAGCGGACCGACGATGGCTCCGGGGTGGGATCCGGGCGACATCGACGGCGGCGACATCGCGCCGATGGAGTCGGTGATGCTCGACGGCGGCCGCACCCAGCCGGTCAGTGTGGACTCGGCGCGATCCAGGACGCCGGCGTTGGACGCCGGGCGGGCGCTGGCCGTCGCGCTGAAGGTCGATCCCGCGATGGTCACGGTGGTGCCCGGTGCCGCGCGCGGGGGCCAGGAGATCGCGTCGGTGCAGTCACCGCCGCTGATCGACCGGCTGCGCGACATGATGAACGCCTCCGACAACGTGATGGCCGAGTCGATGGGCCGCGAGGTCGCCGCCGAAATCGGCCGTCCGCAGAGTTTCGACGGCGCGGTGCAGTCGGTGCTGGGTCAGCTCGACGCCGCCGAGATCGACACCACCAACGCCAGGCTCTTCGATTCCAGCGGGCTGTCCGTCGACGACCGGCTCACCGCGGAGACCCTCGACGAGGTCGTCAACGCCGCCGCAGGCAGCGCCCAGCCCAAGCTGAGGCCCCTGGTCGACCTGCTGCCGATCGCGGCCGGCAGCGGGACGCTGTCCAACCGCTATCTCGACACCGATGTCGGTCGGTCGGCCGCCGGTTTTCTGCGGGCCAAGACGGGATCGCTGACCGGCACCAACTCGCTGGCGGGCATCGTCACCGACACCAGTGGACGGGTGCTGACGTTTGCTCTGATCTCCAATGACGCCGGTCCGACGGGCCGGGTCGCGCTCGACGCCCTCGCCACCGTGCTTCGCTCGTGCGGATGCAGCACATGAGCCCCGACACCAAGTCCTCGCCGAGCGTCGGACGCGCCGTCGACTGGAAGTTCGCCGCCGCGGTCGGGGAGAAGCTGGTGCGGCCCGGCCCCGCGGCCTCCGATTACACCCGCAGGCAGGTCGCCGAGCAACTGGCCGAGTCGTCCCGAAACGCCGAGGTGCCGGTGCGTGAGGTCACCGGCCTCATCGAGGGCGGGGCGATTCCCGAGGCCCGCATCGTGGACCGCGCGCAGTGGATCCGCGCCGCCACGCAGTCGATGCGCGTGATGACCGGTGGCGGCGACAGTCCGAAGGGTTTCATCAGCGGGCGGATCACGGGCGCACAGACGGGCGCCGTGCTGGCGTTCGTGTCGCAGGGCATCCTCGGCCAGTACGACCCGTTCGGACCCGACGGTGGTGAACTCCTGCTGGTGTATCCGAACGTGATCGGTGTTGAGCGCCAATTGCGCGTTATCCCAGCTGATTTCCGCCTGTGGGTCTGCCTGCACGAGGTCACCCACCGGGTGCAGTTCCGGGCCAACCCGTGGCTGACCGACCACATGTCGCAGTCTCTGGCAGTGCTCACCGAGGAGTCAGGGGACGACGTCGCCCAGGTCGTTGGCAGGCTCTCGGAGTTCGTCCGCAGCCGTCGTGATTACGTCAACGATGCTGCGTCCGAACCGAATTCGTCGGGAATGGTTGGTCTGCTGCGGGCGGTGCAGGCTGAGCCGCAGCGACGCGCACTGGACCAGTTGCTTGTGCTGGGTACGCTGCTGGAGGGCCACGCGGACCACGTGATGGATGCGGTGGGCCCCAAGGTGGTGCCGTCGGTGGCCACGATTCGCCGACGGTTCGACGAACGGCGCCAACGTAAGCAGCCTCCGCTGCAACGGGTGATGCGCGCACTGCTGGGCTTCGACGCCAAGCTCAGCCAGTACACCCGTGGCAAGGTGTTCGTCGATCACGTGGTGTCCCGGGTCGGCATGACGCGGTTCAACACCGTCTGGTCCAACCCGGAAACCTTGCCGGTCCCAACGGAAATCGACGAGCCGCAGCGGTGGATCGACCGGGTGCTGTAGCCGCGCTGGAGGCGGCCGTCAAGGCGTTCTGTCGCGAGCACGCGGTCGTCGACCCGCATTGGTGTGTCGCCCTGTCGGGAGGGGCCGATTCGCTGGCGCTGGCGGCCGTCGCGGCAACGGTGAAGCCGACTGCGGCGCTGATCGTCGACCATCGGTTGCAACCCGACTCCGACAAGGTGGCGGCGACAGCACGCGACCAGGCGATCTCGCTGGGATGCGTTGAGGCTCATGTTCTTTGCGTCAACGTGGGCAGCGCAGGCGGTCCTGAGTCCGCGGCCCGCACCGCGCGGTACGAGGCGCTGAATGCCGCGCGAGGCGACGCGCCGGTGTTGCTCGCGCACACACTGGACGATCAGGCCGAGACCGTGCTGCTGGGGCTGGGCCGCGGCTCGGGCGCACGCTCCATCGCCGGCATGCGCCCGCACGACCCGCCGTGGTACCGCCCGCTGCTGGGCGTCCGTCGCGCGGTGACGCACGCGGCGTGCGGCGAACTGGGACTGACACCGTGGCAGGACCCACACAACAGCGATCGCCGATTCACCAGGACCCGGCTGCGCGCCGAGGTGCTCCCGCTGTTGGAGGAGGCGCTCGGCGGTGGTGTCGCCGAGGCCCTTGCCCGGACCGCGACGGCGCTGCGGGAGGACACCGACACACTCGATCAGCTGGCGGCCGGCGCGCTCACCGAGGCGATGACCCCACACGGTCTGGACACAGTCCGTCTGACGACCCTTCCGGAGGCAGTTCGGCGCAGGGCGATTCGGGGCTGGCTCCTGGCCGGCGGTGCCAGCGGGCTGACCGACAAGCAGATCCGCGGGGTGGACACCTTGGTCACGGCGTGGCGCGGACAGGGCGGTGTCGCCGTGGGGTCTGCGCTGCGCAACCGGCGGCTGATCGCGGGCCGCCACGACGGGATGCTTACCCTGCACACCGAGCCGGTGTAAAACATGGCACGCTGTGCACGTGGCCGCGCACACCACCGAGATGTACCCGGGAGACATCAAGTCGGTGCTGCTGTCGTCGGACGAGATCCAGGCGAAGGTCTTCGAGCTCGGGGCGCAGCTCGGCGAGGACTATCGCGACACCATCACCGAGAATTCCCAAGACCTGCTGCTCATCACGGTGCTCAAGGGCGCGGTCTTCTTCGTCACCGACCTCGCCCGCGCGATCCCGCTGCCGACGCAGCTGGAGTTCATGGCCGTCAGCTCCTACGGGTCGTCGACGTCGTCCTCGGGTGTGGTGCGCATCCTCAAGGACCTCGACCGCGACATCAACGACCGCGATGTGCTCATCGTCGAGGACATCGTCGACTCCGGGCTGACCCTGTCCTGGCTGCTGCGTAACCTCGCGACACGGCATCCGCGGTCGTTGCGGGTCTGCACGCTGATGCGCAAACCCGACGCCGTGCGCGCCGATGTCGACATCGCCTACGTCGGCTTCGACATCCCCAACGAGTTCGTGGTCGGCTACGGCCTGGATTACGCCGAGCGCTATCGCGACCTGCCTTACATCGGCACGCTGGACCCCAAGGTGTACGAGCAGCCGTAACTAATCGCCCAAACTCACGTTTGGCCGGAAATGTGCGAGAAGAATTCTGCGAATCGTCGATCTGGGCGCAAGATCAGTGGCATGACCCAGACAGCCCTTCGGATCTGCCCCTTGTGCGAGGCCACCTGCGGCCTGACGCTGACGATCTCCGACGGCAGGCTCACCGGCGCCCGCGGCGACCGCGACGACGTGTTCAGCAAGGGTTTCATCTGTCCGAAGGGTGCGAGCTTCGCCGAGCTCGACAACGACCCCGACCGATTGGCGCGGCCATTGGTCCGGCGCAACGGCGCGCTGACAGAGGCCACCTGGGACGAGGCGTTCGCCGCGGTCGCCGAAGGTCTCGGTGCGGTCGTCGGTGAACACGGTGGAAAGTCGGTCGGGGTGTATCTCGGCAATCCGAACGCGCACACGGTCGCGGGCGCGCTGTACCCACCGGTGATCATCCGTGCACTCGGCACCCGTCAGGTGTTCAGCGCGAGCACGCTCGACCAGATGCCCAAGCACGTCGCGCTCGGCTTGATGTTCGGCAGCCCGGTCGCCTTCACCGTGCCCGACCTCGACCGCACCGACTACCTCGTCGTCATCGGCGCGAATCCCCTTGTGTCCAACGGAAGTGTGACCACCGCCGCCGACTTCCCCGGCAAGCTGCGGGCGTTGCGCAAGCGCGGCGGCAGGCTCGTCGTGATCGACCCCGCCCGCACCCGCACGGCCGAACTCGCCGATCGCCACCTCGCCCCCGTTCCGGGCACCGACGCGGCTCTGATGCTCGCCGTTGTGCATGTGCTCTTCGACGAGGACCTGGTCGACCTCGGGACGGTGGCCGACCATGTCAACGGTGTCGACGACGTCCGCGCTGTCGCAGCCGACTTCGCACCCGACACCGTCGCCGGTTACTGCGGCATCGCAGCAGAGGAGATCCGGACGCTGGCCCGCGAGCTCGCCGCCGCCCCGACGGCGGCCGTCTACGGCCGAATCGGTACCTCCACAGTAGAATTCGGAACGCTCGGCAGCTGGCTCGTCGACGTCGTCAACATCCTGACAGGCAATCTCGACCGGCCGGGCGGGGCGATGTTCCCCCTCGGCGCCGCGGCCCCCGCGCCTCGTCCACCGAAGTCCGGTCGGGGCTTCACGATCGGGCGCTGGCACAGCCGGGTCTCCGGCTATCCCGAAGCGCTGTCGGAATTCCCTGCGGCGGCGATCGCCGAGGAGATCGAGACTCCCGGCGACGGGCAGATCAAGGCGATGATCACCATCGCCGGTAACCCTGTGCTGTCCGCGCCCGACGGGGACCGCCTTGACCGCGCCCTCGAGGGCGTCGGGTTCATGGTGAGTATCGACCCCTATCTCAATGAGACGACGCGCCACGCCGACGTCATCCTGCCGCCACCGCCGCCGTCGCAGAGCGCCCACTTCGACTTCGCGCTCAACAACCTCGCGGTGCGCAACAACGTTCGTTACTCACCGCCCGTGCTGCCCTTGGCCGGCCGGCCCGACGAGGCCGAGATCCTGTCGCGGATCGCGCTCATCGTGTTCGGTGTCGGTGCCGACGGCGATCCCGCTCTCGTCGACGACCAGGTCATCGCCGCGACGTTGGCCAAGGAGACCGCCGATCCCGGTTCACCCGTCGCCGGCCGTTCCGTTGATGATCTGACCGCGATGCTCGCGCCCGGTCCCGGGTACGAACGGCGCCTCGACATGATGCTTCGCCTGGGGGCCTACGGCGACGGCTTCGGCGCCAAGCCCGATGGCCTGACGCTGCAACGGCTCAAGGCCGCCCCGCACGGCATCGACCTGGGTCCGCTGCGCCCGCGCCTGGGTGAGGTGCTGCGAACCCCAACGGGGCGAATCGAACTCGCGCCGGAGTCACTCGTTTCCGAAGCTGCGAGGCTGCGGGAGGCACTCGACCGGCGCGCCGATCGGTTCGTGCTCATCGGTCGACGGCACCTGCGTTCCAACAACAGCTGGATGCACAACGTGCCCGCACTCGCGGGCGGCAGTAACCGGTGCACCCTGCGGATCCATCCCGACGACGCGGCCGAACTCGGACTCACCGATACCGCGGTCGTGAAGGGCCCCGGCGGTGAGCTGCTGGCTCCGATCGAGGTGACCGAGGGCATGCGGCGCGGCGTGGTGTCGCTGCCGCACGGGTGGGGCCACGACCGCGAGGGCACCGGCCAGGAAGTCGCGGCGAGCCGACCGGGCGTCAACGTCAACCAGCTCAACGCAGGCAATAAGCTCGACCCGCTGTCGGGTACCGCGGTGCTCAACGGCATCCCGGTGGATATCGCGCCTGCGGGCTAGGTGAGCTCGTAGACGACCGTCACGGAAAATCCGACAGTCTGCTGTCCGGGCTCGATCGGGACGGCAGCCATTTCCGCGGCGCCGCCCCGTGGGCTCGGATACGGCGTCGGCGGTGTCGTAGCCGGGGCCTCCGATATCGAGATCACCTCGCCGAGGTCCAACCCGGCCAGCAGCGCGTACTGTTCGGCGCGGCCCTTCGCGTCGTTGAAGGCGCGGGCGCGCGCTTCGCGGACGAGCTGTGAATCGTCTTCGATGGCAAGGGTCACGTTGTTGATCCGCATCGCGTCGCCGCCGTTGGTCGCGATGAGGGCGAACGCCTGCGGCGCTGCGTCGAGCTGTCGGATCTTGATGTCGACGGAGTTGTTCGCGCGGTAGCCGCTGATGACTGTGCTGTCGCCGCTCGCATATTGCGGCTGCACGCTGACCTCGGAGGTGTTGATGTCCTTGCGGTCGATGCCGGAGCCCACAAGCGCGTCGATGACTGCCTTCTGGCGCTGGCTGGTCTGATTCAGCGCGCCGGCTGCATCGGGGGCGATGACTTGCATACCGGCATTGATGGTGAGCGTGTCCGGCGTGCCCTGCACTTCGCCGGATCCCACGACGGTGACCTGACGGACCTCGGAGTCTGCGGTCGGACCCGCGGGCCCCGACGGAGCGTCGCAGCCCGCCAGCATTGCGACCATTCCTACGGCGGCGAGGACGAGGAGTCGGGCGGGCGACTTCGCCCTCGCTGCGATCGGCATGACAGGCACCATACCGTCAGGGTGTGACCAGGATTTTGCAATGCGTTTCCGGCGTGGCCAATTCGTCGAACGCGTCACCGACCCCTTCGAGGCCGACCTCTCCGGTGATCAGCGGGCCGACGTCGATGTCTCCTTCGGCGATGGCGCGCAGGGACTCCGCGAACTCCTGGTAGTCATAGGCGTTCACGAACTGCACGTTGATCTCCTTGGCGGTGCCGAACAGCGGCATCACGGTATCGGGCTCCATGCACACGCCTGCCACGATCAGGCGGGTGTTCATCGGTGCCCGCCGCATCACGTCGTTGACGATTCCCGGCAGGCCGACCGCCTCGAAAACGACGGCAGGCTTGGCGCCGTCGAACGGCGATTCCCGGGCGGGGTCGACTGCGCGGCCCGCACCCATCGTCATCGCCAGTTCGCGACGCATCTGTGAATAGTCAGCAGCCACAATGGTTTCCACGCCGCGGTGGCGAAGCGCGGCGATGATCGCGATGCCGATCGGCCCGCATCCGATGACCAGTGCCTCCTCGTCCGCCTTGATCGAGGACTTGTTCACCGCGTGCAGCCCGACCGCCATCGGCTCGGTGAGAGCGGCGTGCCGCGGATCCATGCCGTCCGGCAACCGCAGCAGCAGCGGCGCCGAGAGCAGCATCCGCTCGGCATAGCCTCCGATGGTGGTATTGCTGGACAGGATCGGTTCGAACCCTTTCGGCGACAACAACACCGGAAGCGATGTGACCGCGGTGCCGACCGGCGGCGCGTCGGTTTCGGGCCCGGCTTCGAGCACCTCGGCGCTGAACTCGTGTCCCATGAAGACATCGCCTGCGACGTCGACCGGCAGGCCGCCTTCGATCGGCATGCCCGTCATTTCCCTGGTGAGCTTGACCATCTGGTCGCCGTGCTTGGCGAAATGCAAGTCGGAGCCGCAGATCCCGCAGGCCGTCACGCTGACGAGGACCTGCCCCTGCCCCGGTACGGGCTCGGGCACGTCGTCGCGCAGCACCATCCGCCCGTCGCGAAGGACCGAAGCACGCATCTACAGCTCCAATCTGGACAGGAAGTCGAGGAGCGCCTCGTTGACGTCGCCGGGTCGTTCCTCCATGAGCCAATGTCCCGCGCCGTCGATCATCACCTCGCGGTAGTCGCCGGTGACGATCTCACCTACGCGATGTCGCGGCGTGTAGGCCAGCGTCGGGTCGACACCACCGCCGACGAATAGCGACGGCACACAGATGGTGGCGGCAGGGGTCGTCTCGGTCAGTTCCCAGTTGCGGTCGAAGCAGCGGTACCAGTTGAGCGGCGCGGTGAAGCCGTTGCGGGTGAATTCGTCGACGTAGTGGTCGAACTCGTCTTGGTTGAGCCAGCCGGGACGGCCACCGGGGTCGGGGATGCGCTCGATGAAGCCCTCGGGGCCCGGCGCCAGCATGCGCAGAGCCGAGGCCTCGTCGCTCGGCGCGGCCTGGCCGCCCATCAGCTTGCGCAGTGTGGTGGCCGGGTCCCGCGACAGCTCGGCGTCGGCCGGCCCGGGCTTTTGGAAGTAGAGGATGTAGAAGAAGTTCTCGCCGAAAACCTTGCGGAACGCTTGCGTCGTCGGTACTCGCGGCCGCGGCACCGGCGGAAGACTCAGTCCGGCCACTCCGGCGAACCGGTCGGGATGCAGCAGCGGCGCCGCCCATGCCACCACGGCGCCGAAGTCGTGGCCGACGATCGCGGCGCGTTCGGCGCCGACGTCGTCGAGCAGGCCGACGAGGTCCGCGCACAGCTCGACGACGGTGTAGGCGTCGACCGCTTCGGGCTTCGAGGACCCGCCGTAACCCCGCTGATCGGGCGCCAAGACGTGGAAACCGGACTCGGCCAGAGCCGGGATCTGGTGCCGCCACGAATACGCCAGTTCGGGGAATCCGTGAGCCAGGACGACGAGCGGCGCACCACGTTCGCCGGCTTCGGTCACCCGGAGCTGCACCCCATTCGTCTCGACCAGCCGTTGCGTCGACGTGCGCACGGACACCAGCCAAGCACAGGGTTTGCGCCCCGCAAAGGGCTCGAACCTGAGCTTATGTTCGAAGAACCACCGCTTTCTCACCCACGTGCCCAGTTTCGGCGGGGCGATCACCCGACGACCGTCGGGAACCTTGGTTCGTTGGTCTAGCGGTAGCCTTGACTATTCCAGCTGCGCGTATCGGAAGGACGTGGCCGTTTTCGGCCGATGCTTGATGAACCGGAAAAATGTGATCCGCACGCTCACCGTGGTCGCGGTCGTGTTGTTGCTGGGTTGGTCGTTCTACTACTTCAGCGACGACACTCGCGGATACAAACCCGTCGACACATCGGTCGCGATGGCCCAGATCAACAGCGACAACGTCAAGAGCGCCCAGATCGACGACCGCGAGCAGCAGCTGCGGCTGGACCTGAAGAGCGGCAACGGCGATACCGAGGACAGCGACAAGGTCATCACCAAGTACCCCACGGGGTACGGAGTGCAGCTGTTCGACGCGTTGAACGCCAAGGGCGCCAAGACCAACACCGTCGTCAATCAGGGCAGCATGCTGGGGTCCCTGTTGATCTACCTGCTGCCGCTGCTGCTGCTCGTCGGGTTGTTCGTGATGTTCTCCCGCATGCAGAGCGGAGGCCGGATGGGCTTCGGCTTCGGCAAGTCGAAGGCCAAGCAGCTCAACAAGGACCTTCCCAAGACCACGTTCGCCGACGTCGCAGGCGTCGACGAGGCGGTCGAGGAGCTCTACGAGATCAAGGACTTCCTGCAGAACCCGACGCGCTACCAGGCGCTCGGCGCCAAGATCCCCAAGGGCGTGCTGCTGTACGGCCCGCCCGGCACCGGCAAGACGCTGCTGGCCCGCGCCGTGGCAGGCGAGGCCGGCGTGCCGTTCTTCACCATCTCCGGTTCGGACTTCGTCGAGATGTTCGTCGGTGTGGGCGCCTCACGCGTGCGCGACATGTTCGAGCAGGCCAAGCAGAACAGTCCCTGCATCATCTTCGTCGACGAGATCGACGCCGTCGGCCGTCAGCGCGGCGCAGGCCTCGGCGGCGGCCACGACGAACGCGAGCAGACCCTCAACCAGCTGCTCGTCGAGATGGACGGCTTCGGCGAGCGGCAGGGCGTCATCCTCATCGCGGCGACCAACCGGCCCGACATCCTCGACCCCGCCCTCCTTCGGCCGGGTCGCTTCGACCGCCAGATTCCGGTGTCCAATCCCGACATCGCGGGCAGGCGCGCGGTGCTGCGGGTGCACTCGCAGGGCAAGCCGATCGCCGACGACGCCGACCTCGACGGGCTGGCCAAGCGCACCGTCGGGATGTCGGGTGCCGACCTGGCGAACGTCATCAACGAGGCTGCGCTGTTGACCGCGCGCGAAAACGGCACCGTGATCGCAGGCGCCGCGCTCGAAGAGGCCGTCGACCGGGTCGTGGGTGGTCCTCGGCGCAAGGGTCGCATCATCAGCGAGCACGAGAAGAAGATCACCGCCTACCACGAAGGCGGACACACGCTGGCGGCATGGGCGATGCCCGACATCGAGCCGATCTACAAGGTGACGATCCTGGCCCGCGGGCGCACCGGCGGCCACGCTGTCGCGGTGCCCGAGGACGACAAGGGCCTGATGACCCGCTCGGAGATGATCGCCCGGCTGGTATTCGCGATGGGCGGACGTGCCGCCGAAGAACTGGTGTTCCGTGAGCCGACCACAGGCGCGGTGTCCGACATCGAGCAGGCGACGAAGATCGCCCGCGCGATGGTCACCGAATACGGCATGAGCTCCAAGCTCGGCGCGGTGCGGTACGGCACCGAACACGGCGATCCGTTCCTGGGTCGCACCATGGGAACCCAGGCCGACTACAGCCACGAGGTTGCGCAGATCATCGACGACGAGATCCGCAAGCTCATCGAGGCCGCCCACACCGAGGCGTGGGAGATTCTCACCGAGTACCGCGACGTACTGGACACGCTGGCGGGTGAGCTCCTGGAGAAGGAGACGCTGCACCGCGTCGAGCTGGAGGCCATCTTCGGCGACGTCAAGAAGCGGCCGCGCCTGACGATGTTCGACGACTTCGGCGGCCGCGTCCCGTCGGACAAGCCGCCGATCAAGACGCCCGGCGAGCTCGCCATCGAGCGCGGCGAGCCGTGGCCGAAGCCCGTTCCCGAGCCGGCGTTCAAGGCCGCCATCGCGCAGGCCACCCAGGCGGCCGAGGCCACCCAGCTGGCGGATGCGCGGCAGAACGGCACAAACAGCAACGGCGCCCACGGCACTGGGCCCAACGGCACCGCAGCCAACGGCACCGCAGCCAACGGGCCGACGCAACCCGACTACGGCGCACCCGCGGGATGGCACGCCCCCGGGTGGCCACCACAGCCGCAACAGCAGCCGCCGGCCCAGCAGCCGCACGGCTACTGGTATCCGCCGCCACCCCCTTCTTCTGGCTGGCAGCCGCCGTATCCGCCGTATCAGCCCTACCCGCAGCCCGGCCATCCCCCGCAGGGCACCCCACCTCACCCGAACGATGATTCGGGTCAGGACAACAACCGGCCCAATCCGCCGGCCTAGGGCATACAGGTGACGGAGGCTTCAATGACGGAGTCGCACAACAACTCGATCGCGTTCAAAAGACGGGCGTTCGACCAACCGCGTGCCGAAGCCGCGGTGCGCGAACTGTTGATCGCGGTCGGTGAGGATCCCGACCGCCATGGGTTGGAAGACACCCCTGCGCGGGTGGCGCGGGCCTATAGGGAGCTCTTCGCCGGGCTCTACACCGATCCGGACACCGTGCTGAACACCACCTTTGACGAACAACACGACGAGATGGTGCTGGTCACTAAGATTCCGATGTACTCGACCTGCGAGCACCACCTGGTGTCGTTCCACGGTGTGGCGCACGTCGGCTACATCCCGGGCGAGGACGGACGGGTCACGGGCCTGTCGAAGATCGCCCGGTTGGTGGATCTCTACGCCAAGCGGCCACAGGTGCAGGAGCGGCTGACCGCTCAGATCGCCGATGCGCTGATGCGGAAGCTGAATCCGCGCGGCGCCATCGTGGTGGTCGAAGCCGAGCATCTGTGCATGGCGATGCGCGGTGTACGCAAGCCCGGTGCGATGACGACGACCTCCGCCGTACGTGGACAGTTCAAGACCGACAAGGCGTCTCGGGCTGAGGCACTGGATCTCATCCTGCGAAAGTGAGCCAGGCACGCACGCAGGTCATGGGGGTCGTGAACGTCACCGACGATTCCTTCTCCGACGGGGGTCTGTTCCTCGACCGTGACCGCGCCATAGCCCACGGACTGGCGCTGGCCGCGGAAGGCGCCTCCATAGTCGACGTCGGTGGCGAGTCGACTCGGCCCGGAGCGACGCGCATCGACCCGCAGGTCGAAACTTCACGGGTGTTGCCGGTCATCAAAGAGCTTGCCGGGCAAGGTCTTACGGTGAGCATCGACACCATGCACGCCGAGGTGGCGCGGGCCGCGCTGGAGAACGGTGCCCGGATCGTCAACGACGTATCCGGTGGCCGCGCCGACCCGGCAATGGCGCCGTTGCTTGCCGATGCGAAGGTGCCGTGGGTGCTGATGCACTGGCGCTCCGTCGGCTCGTCCCGCCCGCACGACGCGCCGGCCTACCGCGATGTCGTCGCCGAGGTCCGCGACGAACTGATGGCCGGCGTGGACGCGGCGGTGGCGGCCGGAGTCGATCCGGCAAACGTGATCATCGATCCCGGTCTCGGTTTCGCCAAGACCGCAGAACACAATTGGGCGCTGCTGCGGGCCCTGCCCGAGTTCGTCGGCACCGGAGTTCCCGTCCTGGTCGGCGCGTCACGCAAGCGGTTCCTCGGCACCTTGCTGGCGGGTTCCGATGGCGAACCGCGCCCACCGGACGGACGGGAGACGGCGACCGCGGTGATCTCCGCCCTTGCCGGGCTGCACGGAGCCTGGGGGGTGCGGGTGCACGACGTGCGCGCCTCGGTCGACGCCATCAAGGTGCTCGGGGCGTGGGTGAATGGCTGACCGAATCGAGTTGCGCGGCTTGACGGTTCGAGGTCACCACGGGGTGTTCGAGCATGAGCGCCGCGACGGCCAGGACTTCGTCGTCGACATCACGGTGTGGGTCGACCTCGCTGCCGCAGCGGCGAGCGACGACCTGGCCGACACCATCGACTACGGCACGCTCGCACAGCAGGCCGCCGACGTCGTCGCGGGTCCGCCACGCAACCTGATCGAGACCGTGGCCGGTGAGATCGCCGAGATCGTCATGACCGACGAACGTGTGCACGCCGTCGAGGTGGTGGTGCACAAACCGGCTGCGCCGATCCCGCTGACCTTCGAGGATGTGGCGGTGGTGGCGCGACGGTCGCGGCGGGGCGGGCGGGGTAATCCGTGAGTTCCCGAAGACGATCGCGAGTGAGGATCGCAGCGAGGCACGAGCGAGGACCGGTGGGCCCACGCCCGCAGGGCAGGGGACGAGCGGGAGTCGAGGCATGACTCAAGTCGTGCTGTCCATCGGCTCGAACCTCGGTGACAGGCTGGCACGGCTGCAGTCTGTCGTCGACGGCCTCGCTGGAGCCGTACGCGCAGTGTCACCGGTGTACGAGACCGATCCGTGGGGCGGCGTCGAGCAGGGGGCGTTTCTCAACGCGGTGGTGCTCGCCGACGATCCCGCCCTCGACGGGCACCGGTGGCTGCGCCGTGGTCAGGACCTGGAAAAGGCGGCCGACCGCGTGCGCGACGAACGCTGGGGACCGCGCACGCTCGACGTCGACATCGTCTCGTGCAGCGACGACGGCCGCGAGGTCATTTGCAGCGACGAAGACCTGACGTTGCCGCACCCGCTGGCGCATCGGCGTGCGTTCGTGCTCGTCCCGTGGCTGGCCGTCGACCCCGACGCCACCCTCACCGTTGTCGGCGAGCGTCGACCCATTGCGAATCTGCTCGCCGAAATGGACCCCGCCGACCGCGGCGGCGTACGGCTGACGGACCTGGTGCTGCGCTGATGCGTCCGACCCGCAAGCGTGACCTCACCATCGCGACGGTGCTTGCTGCTGTGGCGAGCTACCTGCTCCTGGTGCTGATGTATCAGTTCTTCCCGCCCATCACCCTGCTGTCGGGGGTGTCGTTGCTGGCGGTCGCATTCGCAGAAGCTGGGTGGGCTTTCTACGTCCGGGCCAAGATCAACGACGGCGAGATCGGTGACGGGCCCGGTTGGCTGCATCCCCTCGCTGTCGCGAGATCTGTTTTGATCGCGAAGGCCTCCGCGTGGGTCGGCGCCTTGGCGCTTGGGTGGTGGGTGGGCGTGCTCGTCTACCTGTTGCCGCGGCGCTCGACTTTGCGAGTAGCGGGCGAGGACACCGCCGGGGCCGTCGTGGCCGCCGCGTGTGCCCTCGCCCTGCTCGGCGCCGCGCTGTGGCTTCAGCATTGCTGCAAGTCTCCGCCGGAACCGCCCGACAACCCTGACGGCGCAACGGAGTAACGGCCCGCTGCGCGCGTCCGCCGAATCGCCGGATAGGTCGACACGCTGAGTGACCTGTGGCGGGTACAGTCGCCCCATGACCGAACCGACCCGCGGCGCCAGGCCCCGGCGCCGCGGGCGCCGGCCCGGTTGGTTGCTGCTGACGGCGTTGCTGGTGCTTGCCATCGGGGCCAGTTCTGCCCTGGTGTTCACCGATCGGCCGGAGTTGCTGAAGCTCGCCGTCATCCTGGCGTTGTGGGCCGCGGTGGTGGCGGCATTCGTGTCGGTCATCTATCGCAGACAAAGCGACATGGACCAGGCGAAGGTCCGAGACCTCAAGCTCGTGTACGACTTGCAGTTGGACCGCGAGATCTCCGCGCGCCGGGAGTACGAGCTCTCGGTCGAGACGCAGCTTCGCCGCGAGCTGGTATCGGAACTGCGCGCCCAGGCCGCCGACGAAGTGGCAGGTCTGCGGGCCGAACTGGCCGCGCTGCGGGCGAACCTCGAGATCCTCTTCGACGCCGACCTGTCGGACCGGCCCGCTCTGGAAACCGACCGTGCCGGTGCACGGGCATACAGTGACTGGACACGCATCCCCGAAACCACGGGCCGCGTCACCGCCAGCCGCATCGACACCGAAGACCGCGACGACACCGACTTCCGCACCGACGAAAGCCCGATCATCGACGTACCAGAGGAACCGCAACCGACCGAATACGAGTGGATGCCGCCTGTCAGTGCCGGAGGCGCCCACCGCGTGTCCTCTGAGGCCGAGCGGGAAGACCGGCAGTACGCGGCCGAGGAACCGCGCGCGTCGTCACCGCCGCCGACCCCACCGCCGCCTGACACGCCGCCACCGATGCCGCCGCCCACGCCGCCACCGCCACCCACCGATGCGGAGCGCACCGCCGAATTCTCTTGGCCGCCAGGGCAAGAACCACCCAATGCGCCTGAGCCACCGCCCACGTCTGCGGAGCCCGAGCCCGAGCCCGCAGACCCCAGCGCCGCGTCGGGGTGGCAGCCCGCGCCTGCCGAAGGTCAGTGGATCCCGGCGGGAGCTCCGGGTTCCAACTGGGTGGCACCGACCGCCGAGGACGGCTCATCAGGCGAGTACGTCGGTAGACGACGCGCTCCGGAACCGGAGGCGAATTCGCAGCCGGCGATGTCGACACCGCCCGCCGAACCGCCTCAGCGCGGGCGCCATTCTGCGCCCCCGGACGCCATCGACCCCGGCAGGCCACCGACGTTGGCCACCGAGCCGGCCCAGCCTCCACCACATCCGGCGCCCGAGCCTGACGAGCCGCAGGCCAAGGCGCGCCACCGCAGCGCCGACGAGACGCCGACCGGTGGTCAGTCGGTCGCCGACCTGCTTGCCAGGCTCCAGTCCGCCCAGTCCGGGGGCGGCCGTCGCCGCCGTCGCGAGGAGTGAGCTAGTCTTTGGTGACCGTCCGGTACCCGCATCGCAGGACCGGAACGAACACACTTTTGACACTCAGCGAGGTCGTCTGCATGGGGACCCCCGACGGATTCCGCCCCGCGCGGCTCACGATCGGCATCATTTCCGCTGGTCGGGTGGGCACTGCGCTCGGTGTGGCATTGGAGCGCGCCGAACACGTCGTCGTCGCGTGCAGCGCCATATCGCGTGCGTCGCGCGAGCGTGCGCACCGTCGGCTGCCTGACACCGCGATACTGCCGGTCGACGAGGTCGCAGGGCGCGCCGAACTCCTTCTGCTGGCGGTGCCCGACGCGGCACTCGCGGACCTGGTGTCCGGGCTTGCGGCGACGCGGGCGGTGCGCCCGGGCACGATCGTCGTGCATACCTCCGGCGCCAACGGCATCGGTGTGCTGGCCCCGCTGAGCGACCAGGACTGCATTCCGTTGGCGATCCACCCGGCGATGACGTTCACAGGGGCCGACGAGGACATCGTGCGGCTACCCGACACCTGCTTCGGCGTCACCGCGGCGGACGAGATCGGATACGCGGTCGCGCAGTCGCTGGTGCTGGAGATCGGCGGCGAACCGTTCCGCGTCCGCGAAGACGCGCGGACTCTGTACCACGCGGCGTTGGCGCATGCGAGCAACCACGTCGTCACCGTGCTGCTCGACGCGGTCGAGGCGCTGCGCTCCGCCCTGTGGGGCCAGGAGTTGCTCGGGCAGGAACTCGTCGGCAATGCGCCCGGTGGCATCGCCGAGCGCGTCATCGGTCCGCTGGCGCGGGCGTCGCTCGAGAACGCGCTACTGCGCGGCCAGGCCGCACTGACCGGTCCGGTCGCCCGCGGCGATGCCCGTGCGGTCGCCGGGCACCTGCAGGCGCTCACCGAAGTGGATCCTCAACTCGCGCAGGCATATCGGGCCAACTCCTTACGCACGGCCCAGCGTGCGCACGCCCCCAGCGAATTCTTTGCAGTCTTCTCCGAAACTTCAGGTCAACCATGACGAAACCCAGGCCGCAGTTCGCCGCGGGTGAGGTCAACGTCTACGCCAATCCGCGCGACGTCTCGGATGTCGCCCGGGCGCTTCGCACCACCGGCCGCAGGGTGATGTTGGTACCGACCATGGGTGCCCTGCACGAAGGTCATCTCAGCCTGATCCGCGCCGCCAAGAAGGTCCAGGGCGCGGTCGTGGTGGTGTCGATCTTCGTGAACCCCTTGCAGTTCGGTGCGGGCGAGGACCTCCACGCGTACCCGCGCACCCTCGAGGACGACCTGGCCGCCCTGCGCGCTGAACGTGTCGAGATCGCGTTCACCCCGACGGTGGCCGACATGTACCCGGACGGCATGCGCACGTCCGTTCACCCCGGTCCACTGGGTGAGCAGTTCGAAGGTGCCGCGCGACCAACGCATTTCGCCGGCGTGCTCACGGTCGTGCTCAAGCTGCTGAACATCGTCCGGCCGGACCGCGCATTCTTCGGCGAGAAGGACTATCAACAGCTGACGCTGATCCGGCAGATGGTCGCCGACCTCGACGTCGACACGCAGATCGTCGGCGTGCCGATCGTGCGCGAACTCGACGGCCTGGCGATGTCGTCGCGTAACCGGTACCTCAACGACGTCGAACGCGAACAGGCGGGCGCCCTGTCGGCGGCGCTGCTCGCGGGGATGTACGCCGCATCCGGCGGGGTCGACGCCGCACTGGACGCCGCACGCGCGGTCCTCGATGAGGTTCCGGCCATCGTCGTGGACTATCTGCAGGTGTGCGACCCCATGCTCGGCGCAGCGCCCGGGGAGGGTCTCGGCCGTATGCTGGTCGCCGCCCAGCTGGGCCGGACCAGGTTGTTGGACAACATCGAAATCGATATCGGAGCAAGCGCAGGCATCGACGGGCATCCACGCGTCGGGCCGGAACAGAACCACGAATTACCCTGGAGGAATTGATGTTGCGGACAATGCTGAAGTCCAAGATCCACCGTGCCACGGTCACGCAGGCCGATCTGCACTACGTCGGCTCGGTGACCATCGACGCCGACCTGATGGACGCCGCCGACCTGCTCGAGGGCGAGCAGGTCACGATCGTGGACATCGACAACGGCGCACGGTTGGTCACCTACGCGATCACGGGTGAACGCGGCACCGGCGTGATCGGGATCAACGGTGCGGCAGCGCATCTGGTGCACCCGGGCGATCTGGTGATCCTGATCGCCTACGGCTCGATGGAAGACGCCGAGGCCCGACGGTATCAGCCGCGCGTGGTTTTCGTTGACGCGGACAACAAGCAGATCGATCTCGGGAACGATCCCGCCTATGTGCCGGCCGACGCGGCCGAGCTGATGTCGCCGCGGTAAGCCTGTGCTGCTCGCCATCGACGTCCGCAACACCCACACCGTCGTCGGACTGGTGTCGGGTTCCGGCGATAACGCAAAAGTTGTGCACCACTGGCGGATTCGTACCGAATCCGAGGTGACTGCCGACGAACTGGCACTGACAATCGACGGTCTCATCGGAGATGACGCCGAGCGACTGACGGGAGCCGCCGGATTGTCCACGGTACCCTCGGTGCTTCACGAGGTGCGCCTGATGCTCGAACAGTACTGGCCGTCGGTGCCGCACGTGCTCATCGAGCCTGGTGTGCGCACGGGCATTCCACTGCTGGTCGACAATCCGAAAGAGGTCGGCGCGGACCGCATCGTCAACTGCCTGGCTGCCTTCCACAAGTACGGAACCGCGGCGATCGTCGTCGATTTCGGCTCATCGATCTGCGTCGACGTGGTTTCGGCCAAGGGTGAATTCTTGGGCGGCGCAATCGCTCCCGGTGTGCAGGTGTCCTCTGATGCGGCGGCAGAACGCTCAGCCGCGCTGCGCCGCGTCGAGCTGACCAGGCCGCGGTCGGTGGTGGGCAAGAACACGGTGGAATGCATGCAGGCCGGTGCGGTGTTCGGGTTCGCCGGCCTGGTGGATGGGCTGGTGAACCGCATACGCGAGGACGTCGACGGGTTCGGCGGCGACGACATCACCGTGGTGGCCACCGGGCATGGGGCTCCGCTGGTGCTGCCCGATCTGCAATCCGTCGAGCGCTACGACCAGCACCTCACCCTGGACGGCTTGCGGCTGGTGTTCGAACGCAACCGCGACAGCCAGCGCGGCCGACTGAAGCAGGCCCGCTAGAAGAACGTGCGGATCAGGTCGACGACGCGGTCGCGTTCGTCGAGCACCGGGATCATCGGCCACTTGTCGAAGACGGTGCAGGGGTGGCTGATTCCGAATTCCACCCAGTCGCCGACTTCGGCGCGGTCGCCCTCTCCCAGTCGCAGATACGCGTGCTGGTCGTTGAGCCGGACAACCCGGCTGGAGGTCAGGCCGTAGGGGACCGGTAGGTCCTGGTCGAACGACACGTCGCGGCGGCCCATCGTCAGCACCGCCAGGCCGGGCTCGGGGCGGGAGACGACCTGCGACCACACGCGCAGCGCCGGACGCAGTCGGTCCCGCATAGGCGACGTGCGGTGGTACAGGCCGTCGTCGTGGGTGAGGTAGCACCCGCTGCGCAGCACCGTCCGCCAGTCACCGGCAAGCACGTCTGCGACCTCATCGAAGTACGTGCTGCCGCCCGCGGTTGCAATGGCGCGATCGGTTTCGAACATCGGCGCCAGTCGGGCCATGGCCGCCCGGACCTCGGAGAGAAACGTCCTGACGTCGGCGAGCGCGTGGGGCCCCACGTCATGACCGAGCGCCGCTTCGTAACCGGCCACCCCGACCAGTCGCAGTCGCGGGGATGCCGCGACCGCGTGGGCTACCTCGTCGGCGGTGTTCGCGTCGCGACAACCCGTGCGCCCGCCTGCCATGCCCACCTCGACGCACACATCGACCGGCCTGTCCGCCCCCGCCGCCGTCAGTGTCGACGTCATGATCTCGACCCCGCGAACCGAGTCCACCCAGCACACGAGGCCGAAGTCCGGGTGGGTGTCCTGCTCGGCGGCCAACCAGTGCAATCCCGCCTCATCGACGAGCTCGTTGGCCAGCATGACGTCGCGCACGCCGAACGCGCGGAAGACGCGGACCTGGCTGATGGTGGCGGCCGTGACAGCGGATGCGCCGGCGTCGAGCTGGCGTACCAGCAGCTGCGGGGCCATGTGCGTCTTGCCGTGCGGCGCCAGTTCCACGCCACGCTCATGGCACCATCCGTGCATCGTGTCGAGGTTGTGGCTGAGCGCCTCGGCGTGCAGCACACAGACCGGGCCGACGGCGCCCGCCCCGAACAGTCCGGGGCTCTGGGCGCACACGTCTGCCGGTGTCCGTCCCCACCACGACGCCGGTAATCCCTTGAATCTCCAGTCGAGGGGTTCGTGGGCCAGCGCGGCCACGGCCGCTGCGTTGATGGGGGCTGCCATGAGTTGATTTAAGCTGGCACGTCGTGACTGCACCTGACTCGCCCGATACCGGAGCGGCCCCGGCCGCGACATCCGATACCGGAGCGGCCCCGGCCGCGACATCCGATACCGGAGCGGCCCCGGCCGCGACATTCGATACCGCCGACCTCCCCGAGCAGTACCGGATCCGCCAGGCCAAGCGCGAACGGCTGCTGTCCGAGGGGCGCGCACCGTATCCGGTCGAAGTCGCCCGCACCCACACGCTCGCCGAGATCCGCGACGCCTACCCCGACCTGGAGGCAAATGCCGAGACCGGCCAGGTCGTCGGCGTCGCCGGCCGGGTCATGTTTGCCCGCAATTCCGGAAAGCTGTGTTTCGCGACACTGCAGGACGGAGACGGCACCCAACTGCAGATGATGATCAGTTTCGATCGCGTCGGTCAGGACTCACTGGAATCGTGGAAGTCCGACGTCGACCTCGGTGACATCGTTTTCGTCCATGGCGAGGTGATCAGCTCGCGACGCGGCGAACTGTCTGTGCTCGCTGATTCCTGGCAAATTGTTTCCAAGGCGCTGCGCCCACTTCCCGTTGCCCATAAGGAGATGAGCGAAGAGTCACGGGTACGTCAGCGCTACGTCGATCTGATCGTGCGTCCGGAGGCCCGCACCATTGCCCGTCAGCGGGTGGCCGTGGTGCGTGCCGTGCGCTCCGCGCTCGAACGGCGCGGCTTTCTCGAAGTCGAAACGCCGATGCTGCAGACGTTGGCCGGCGGCGCCGCGGCCCGGCCGTTCGTAACCCACTCCAATGCTCTCGATGCAGATCTGTACCTTCGCATCGCTCCGGAACTGTTCCTAAAGCGTTGCCTCGTGGGCGGTTTCGACAAGGTCTTCGAGTTGAATCGGGTGTTCCGAAATGAAGGTGCGGATTGGACACATTCACCCGAATTCGCGATGCTCGAGACATATCAGGCCTACGGAACCTACGACGATTCCGCCGTCGTCACCCGTCAGATAATTCAGGAGGTCGCCGACGAGGCGATCGGGACCAGAACGGTGCCATTGCCTGATGGCACTACCTACGATCTCGACGGTGAATGGCAGACCATACAAATGTATCCGTCGCTCTCAGAAGCGCTCGGAGAAGAGATCACCCCTGACACGCCGGCCGAACACTTATGGGCGATCGCCGACAGGCTCGATGTCCAGATTCCGCGTGACCGTGGTTACGGACACGGGAAATTGATCGAGGAGTTGTGGGAAAACACCGTCGGAAACACTCTGTGGGCCCCGACCTTCGTCAGGGATTTTCCTGTCGAGACAACGCCTCTGACCCGCGAGCACCGCAGCATCGCCGGTGTCACCGAGAAGTGGGACCTGTACGTCCGGCGCATCGAGCTGGCGACCGGTTACTCCGAACTCATCGACCCGGTTATCCAACGCGAAAGGTTTGAAGCGCAGGCCCGCGCGGCGGCTGCAGGCGACGATGAGGCAATGGCGCTCGATGAGGATTTTCTGGCGGCTTTGGAGTACGCGATGCCGCCCTCGACTGGCACAGGAATGGGCATCGATAGGTTGCTCATGGCTTTGACGGGACTGTCGATTAGAGAGACGGTTTTGTTCCCGATTGTTCGACGGCATGGCAACTGAAGTGCCTAGATTTGGTGATCTTGTTGAACGACCCGTCAATATATGGCACATTGGTGCGTGAGTTCGAGACTTAACTAGTGATCTATGGTTGTTCCAGAGAAGGGCAGTGTGCCAATGGCGAAGAAAGTGACCGTCACGTTGGTCGATGATTTCGACGGCGAAGGCGGGGCCGATGAGACGGTCGAATTCGGGCTCGATGGGGTGAGCTATGAGATCGATCTTTCTTCGAAAAATGCCGCAAAGCTGCGAAACGACCTGAAGCAATGGGTCGAGGCGGGCCGCCGGGTTGGCGGTCGTCGGCGCGGGCGTTCGGCGGGATCGGGCCGTGGACGAGCGGCGATCGACCGTGAACAGAGCGCGGCGATCCGGGAATGGGCCCGCCGCAACGGACACAATGTGTCCACTCGCGGGCGTATTCCGGCAGACGTCATCGACGCGTTCCACGCGGCAACGTAGACGGGCGTTGCCAGAGCCCTCGTCATTCGGCATTTCCTTGATGGGGGTGGCCCCGCCGCGCGTGTTCGCTGGACGCGAACTGGCCCGGGGTGAATGTCGGGAAACGAAACGTCCCGTCTGAGCGTTGCTGATCGGTAGCGTCGGGTAAACGCCGGACGCGCGATTTCATCTCCTGGTTGTCCGCTAAGAGCACACCTCCACGCGGCGCAGCCGGGACTGCCGCCCATTACAGTGGACGGCAGGTGCAGTGCACTTCCGGAGTGTTTCGGGGGTGCGAGGCACCACCTATGCGATGGAGAGCAGGTAACCACCGATGTTCGAGAGATTTACCGACCGTGCCCGCAGGGTCGTCGTCCTGGCGCAAGAAGAGGCCCGGATGCTCAACCACAACTACATCGGCACCGAGCACATCCTGTTGGGACTTATTCACGAGGGTGAGGGCGTAGCCGCCAAGTCACTGGAGTCGCTGGGCATCTCGCTGGAAGGCGTGCGCAGCCAGGTCGAGGAGATCATCGGCCAGGGCCAGCAGGCGCCGTCCGGCCATATCCCGTTCACCCCGCGCGCCAAGAAGGTGCTGGAGCTGTCGCTGCGCGAGGCGCTACAACTCGGCCACAACTACATCGGCACCGAGCACATTCTGCTCGGCCTGATTCGCGAGGGCGAGGGCGTGGCCGCGCAGGTGCTGGTGAAGCTGGGCGCCGAGCTGACCCGCGTGCGTCAGCAGGTGATCCAGTTGCTGAGCGGATACCAGGGCAAGGAGACCGCGGAAGCCGGTACCGGTGGGCGTGGTGGCGAGGCGGGCAACCCGTCGACGTCGCTGGTGCTCGACCAGTTCGGCCGCAACCTGACCGCCGCCGCGATGGAGGGCAAGCTCGACCCGGTCATCGGCCGCGAAAAGGAAATCGAGCGCGTCATGCAGGTCCTGAGCCGCCGCACCAAGAACAACCCGGTGCTGATCGGCGAGCCCGGCGTCGGCAAGACCGCGGTGGTCGAGGGCCTGGCGCAGGCGATCGTGCACGGCGACGTGCCGGAGACGCTCAAGGACAAGCAGCTCTACACCCTGGACCTCGGTTCTCTGGTGGCAGGCAGCCGCTACCGCGGTGACTTCGAGGAGCGCCTCAAGAAGGTGCTCAAGGAGATCAACACCCGCGGTGACATCATCCTGTTCATCGACGAGCTGCACACGCTCGTCGGTGCCGGTGCCGCCGAGGGCGCGATCGATGCCGCGAGCATCCTGAAGCCCAAGCTGGCCCGCGGCGAGCTGCAGACCATCGGCGCCACGACGCTCGACGAGTACCGCAAGTACATCGAGAAGGACGCGGCCCTGGAACGGCGCTTCCAGCCCGTCCAGGTCGGTGAGCCGACGGTGGAGCACACCGTGGAGATCCTCAAGGGTCTGCGGGACCGCTACGAGGCGCACCACCGGGTGTCGATCACCGACGGGGCCATCGTCGCCGCCGCGACCCTGGCCGACCGGTACATCAACGACCGGTTCCTGCCGGACAAGGCGATCGACCTGATCGACGAGGCCGGCGCCCGGATGCGCATCCGCCGGATGACCGCTCCACCGGATCTTCGCGAGTTCGACGAGAAGATCTCCGAGGCGCGCCGCGAGAAGGAATCCGCGATCGACGCGCAGGACTTCGAGAAGGCGGCCAGCCTCCGCGACAAGGAGAAGCAACTGGTCGCACAGCGCGCCGAGCGTGAAAAGCAGTGGCGCTCAGGCGATCTCGACGTGGTCGCGGAGGTTGACGACAACGAGATTGCCGAGGTGCTTGGCAACTGGACCGGCATCCCGGTGTTCAAGCTGACCGAGGAGGAGACAACTCGGCTGCTGCGCATGGAGGACGAGGTCCACAAGCGGATCATCGGACAAGAAGATGCGGTCCGGGCTGTTTCGAAGGCGATCCGGCGTACCCGCGCGGGGCTGAAGGATCCCAAGCGGCCGTCCGGCTCGTTCATCTTCGCCGGCCCGTCTGGTGTCGGTAAGACCGAGCTGTCCAAGGCGCTGGCCAACTTCCTGTTCGGCGATGACGACGCGCTCATCCAGATCGACATGGGCGAGTTCCACGACCGTTTCACCGCCTCGCGGCTGTTCGGCGCCCCTCCGGGATACGTCGGCTACGAGGAGGGCGGTCAGCTCACCGAGAAGGTGCGGCGCAAGCCGTTCTCCGTCGTGCTGTTCGACGAGATCGAGAAGGCGCATCAGGAGATCTACAACAGCCTGTTGCAGGTTCTCGAGGACGGCCGACTGACCGACGGTCAGGGCCGCACGGTGGACTTCAAGAACACCGTGCTCATCTTCACGTCGAACCTCGGAACGTCCGACATCAGCAAGGCCGTCGGTCTCGGCTTCACCCAGGGTGGCGGCGACAACAACTACGAGCGGATGAAGCAGAAGGTCAACGACGAGCTGAAGAAGCACTTCCGGCCGGAGTTCCTCAACCGCATCGACGACATCATCGTCTTCCACCAGCTGACTCGCGACGAGATCATCAAGATGGTCGACCTGATGATCGGCCGGGTGGAGAAGCAGCTCAAGGCCAAGGACATGACCATGGAGCTGACCGACAAGGCCAAGTCCCTGCTCGCCAAGCGCGGGTTCGACCCCGTGCTCGGCGCTCGGCCGCTACGCCGCACCATCCAGCGCGAGATCGAGGACCAGCTGTCCGAGAAGATCCTCTTCGAGGAGGTCGGGCCCGGACAGCTCGTCACGGTCGACGTCGACAACTGGGACGGCGAGGGCGCCGGCGAGGACGCGGTGTTCACCTTCGTCGGCAGCAAGAAGCCGGCCAAGGTGGAGGAGCCGGACTTGGCTCAGGCCGGTGCCGCCGGAGCGGCGACCGCCACCGCCGAATAGTCGAAGATCGCAAAGGCCCCGAGACCGTCACGGTTTCGGGGCCTTTTGCGACGTCCGGTGCCGTGAGGCTGGACCCTCCCCTTAGGATGCTGTTGTAATCGGCGGGCGAAGGAATCTGGTGAGAATCCAGAACGGTCGCGCCACTGTGTGAAGTCAGACCCGACGCCCGCCGTCACCCCTGAAGCTGGGACGCGAAATCCCTGGAAGGAACTGACAATGACCACTCCACAGGCCCGCAAAACACTTGCGCCTGCGATCGACTTCTCCGCCACCAAGGCGGCGGTCTGGCTGACGCTCACCGCATTCTTCGCGCTGTTGGTCATCTACTTCGTCGGCATGGACCAGGGTGCGACGTCGGTGTTCGGGAACAACACCGTCATCCACGAGTTCGTCCACGATGCCCGGCACCTGCTCGGCTTCCCCTGCCACTAACCGCGCAGGAGAGACGACACAATGGAAAAGCAGATCATCTGGCGCGCCCTGCTGGCCGGCGCCGCCGCCGGAGTGCTCAGCTTCATCTTCGCCCGCATCTTCGTCGAGCCCGCCATCGAATCGGCCATCGGATACGAGGACGGCATCGGCGCGGCTCGCGAGGCCCTGGGGGGTGCGTCGGCCGGTCATGATCACGGCGGCTTCGAGGGCTTCACCCGCGGTGTGCAGGCCAACATCGGGATGGGCCTCGGCGTGCTGGCGTTCAGCCTCGCCATGGGCGCCCTGTTCGCGGTGGTGTTCGCGGTGACCTATGGACGCGTCGGCAGAGTGTCGGCGCGACTGCTGTCGCTGTACGTGGCAGGCGGAATGCTGTTGAGCCTGTATCTCGTTCCGGCGTTGAAGTACCCGCCGAGCCCGCCCGCGCTCAGCCTCGACGAGACGATCCAGCAGCGCACGCTGCTCTACCTGTTGATGGTGGTGGTTTCGGGGGCGCTGTTCGTCGGCGCCGTCTACCTGGGCAGGCAGCTCGTCGACCGGTGGGGGGCGTGGAATGCGACGCTGACCGCCGCGGGTGCCTACATTCTGGCCGTTCTGGTCGTGATGCTCATCCTGCCGACCATCGACGAGACGCCGGGGCCGCTGCTCGACGACGCGGGCAACATCGCCTACGAAGGCTTTCCCGCCGACGTTCTCTACGAATTCCGGCTGTTCTCGGTGGGCACGCAGGTCGTCATGTGGCTGACCATCGCTCTGGTCTTCGCTCCGATGGCGGCCCGGCTGCTGGGCGAGAGCCGACAGCAGGAGCAGCTGACTGCGTGAGTCCCGAAGGCAAGCGCGAGTGAGGATCACGGAGCCGCCCCGGCGGCGACATCCAACCGCAGCGAGGCTCAGGTCGATGGCGCGAACCGCAAGCTCCCGCGCGAAGCGAGGACCGGAGCGAGCGGGCGCCGAGGCATGAGTGAGGTCGTCCGGCTGACCCTCGTGTCGCACGCCATGACCGACGCGATGGCGGCCGGACGATTCCCCACCGACGAGCCACTGAACTCTGTCGGACACCGCCAGGTCGACGCCTCGATCGAACTGGGTGTCACCGAGCGGGCCTACTGCGGGCCCGAGAAGCGGACGAGGCAAACCGCGGAGCTGCTCGGCCTGCAGGCCGCCATCGACACACGGCTGGCGGACCTGGACTGCGGCCGCTGGCGCGGCGATGTCCTCGGGGGCGTGCTGTCAGCGGATCTCGCGATCTGGCTGACGGATCCGACGCGGGCGCCGCACGGGGGCGAATCCGTCGTCGATCTGATCGACCGGGTACGCGGCTGGATGGAATCACTGACGGCCCGCCGCGCCCGGCTGGTGGCCGTCACACATCCGGCGGTGATCCGCGCTGCCATCGTGATCGCCCTCGATGCTCCTCCGAAGTCGTTCTGGCGCATCGACATTGCCCCCGTGAGCCGGACCGTCATGCACTTCCGCGGGCACGCCTGGACGCTGCGGTCGAACCGGTGATCAAACCTCAGCGCACCAACCTCTAGGTCAACCCATCGGCACCAGGTCGAAGGTCTGGTGCGCGACCGATAACAGCCGGTCGACGGCGTGGCGGGTCGGCGGTGGTGCGGGATTTGGTTGTCGGCCCTGATTTGCACGATGCGTTAGCAGCGGGTAGCACGAACGAATTGGTTGATGCACCAAGCCGTTTGAGCTTCGACACCGTGCTGGTCAGGACCGGCCCCCGGCGACCGGGCTAGTTGTTCGTCGGTGGTGGTTGGGGCTGGAACGGGTCATACCACCACCAGTCCGCGCGCTCGCCGGTAGGTCCGCGACACGGCGCCACCGCCGGCGGGGGCTTGTTCGGTGGGCGCGCCAGCGACCCTGGGCTCAGTGCGCGGCCGGCGCTGTCGGTGACGGTGAGCTGGTGTGCGGGTCCGGTGATGGTGATGACGCCGCGATGATGCAACCGGTGATGATAGGGGCAGACCAGCACCAGGTTGTCCAACTCGGTAAGGCCGCCGTCTTCCCAATGCCGGATGTGGTGGGCATGCAGACCACGGGTGGCGCCACAACCGGGAACCGCGCACGTGCGGTGGCGGTACTCCAGCGCACGGCGCAGCCGACGGCTGATCAGCCGCGTCGCCCGCCCGGCGCCGATGACCTGCCCGTCCCGTTCAAACCACACCTCACAGGTGGCATCACACATCAGATATCGGCGCTCGGCCTCTGAGAGCAGCGGACCCAGATGCAGCGCCGCGATGCGCTGCTTGACGTCCAGATGCATCACCACCGTGGTGTGCTGCCCGTGGGGCCGGCGCGCGGCCTCGGCGTCCCACCCGGACTCGACCAGCCGCATGAACGCCTCACCGCTGCTCGGCACCGGCGGCCGCTGATCTGCGCCGCGCTCGCCATCGTGATCGGGATCGTCGGTCGCCATGTCGGCCGATCGTCGTGATCACCATTGTCGTGATCGGGATTGTCGTGATCGTGCTTGCGCTCGGCGATCAGCGCATCACGATGCGACTGCAGCGCCGCGTCGAACTTCGCGGCGTCGGTGTGACCGAGTTTGATCCGGTAGCAGCTGAACGCCTCGTCGGTGGTCTTGGTGATCGACGCCCGCGGCTCGGGGGCGGGTTCGGGTTCGGATTGGGGTTCGGGTTGGGGGCGCGGTTCCAGCTTGAGAGCGGTGCGCAGCTGGCTGACCGTGGCCACCGCGGCCAGCGCCGCATAATGCTCATCAGATCCCTGCGCCCGCTGATCCCGCGATCACCCCGACCTGATCCAGCGACAATCGGCCCTCCCGCATGCCCTGTCGCGCAGCGCGGAAACTCCGCCAGCCGGTGCGCCACGGTGGCGATCGTGGTGGCGTTCGCCGTCGAGGAGCCCATCTTCCAGGCCACCACCGCCGCGATCGACCGCGCACCGGTGGCGCCGCACAACTCGTCGCGATCCAGCTCGGCCACGATCTCCACGATGCGCCCATCAATGCCGTTGCGCTGACCGACCAACTCCGCCAACTCGTCGAACAACACCTCAACACGCTCGGCGGGGCTCACTACCGTGGCGCCAGACGAAGCGGTCGAAGACATAACCACATCATCGCAGCCACCTCCGACAAATCCCGGCCGCCAAGGCGCGCCGGTCGAACAACTAGGCGACCGGCGCCAGGTCGAACGTCTGCTTCACGATCGACAGGAGCCAGCCCGCCGCGGTCTGACTGCGAAAGCGCGGCCAGTTCAACTGATAACTGACCACCCATGGCTGGCCGATGTGGTCGACGGCGTACCAACTGAATGTCAGGTCCCCGGGCAGGTTTCCGCCTTTTGCGCCGATGTAGGGCCATTTCGACTTGTCGAGTTCAATGCCGGAGACGGCGGACAGGATCTGCTTCACGGGTGCCGCCTCGCCGACCGCGGCGGCCTGAAGGGCGGCGTGCACCCGGCAGATGTCGGCGGCGCTGCCGTACCATTCGGCGCCGTAGCTCGAGGCCGGAGTGCCCGTGCGCGCCGGATCCGGTTGAAACGGGCGGGAATTCGCTTGCTCCAAGAGCTGCGCGCGGCCCTGCGGAGAGGCACGCTGCCACTGCTCGCGTAGGTCCGGTTGGCCCCAGCCGATCGAGAACAGCTCGTGCATGGTCGGGAACGGCGTCATGCTGGCCGGGTCGTGATGGCCGGCCGTCACCAGAGCACGCTCGACTGCGCCGGGGGGGAGTCGAGCGATCAGCAAGTCGGTTGCCATGTTGTCGCTCGCCGAAATCATCTCCTGCGCCGCCCTGCGCACCGAAACCTGCGCGCCGGGCGGGAAGTCCTCGAGACTGGCCGATCCAACGGCCTTTGCCTCCTTGGTGATCGTGAGCGGGTCGGTCCATTCCACCGTCCCGGCCTTGACCGCTTCGGCAACCGCAAGCAGCACATAGAGTTTGAAGATCGACGCCAGCGGCAGCGAAAGTTCGGTGTTCGTACCCGCGATTGTGACGCACTTTCCGGCCGGGCCTTCCGGAATGACCTTCGAGACCTGAAACGAGTACCGCGCGCCCGTCTTCGTCAGCTCGGTGTCGATGTCCCGCCATGATTTGATCACCGGTCGTTTCAGCGATACCTGGAAACGATCGACGAGGCCTTCGGTGTTCGTACGTAGTTGGATGTCCTGCGCGACACCGTAAGACGTGAGCACGTGCAGAGTTGCCGATCCCGCACCGATGTCGATACCCGAGACAGTGATCGGACGGTCCAACCACAGATTGCCCATCGCGGAGGTGACGCCGTCGACCTGCTGCGGGGCCGCCATGGTGCGTACACCGACGGTCCCGATGGGCCACTCGGAGTTGAGCATGTCGATGGTCTGCTTGGCGCGCAGGCCCTGGGGTGTGTTGATCTCGATGGGCACGCCATAGGTCGCGTCCGCCACCGGGACCGGGGAGGCGCTGTCGGTACAGCCGCACGCCAGCGCGGCTACGAGCGCGAGCGCGAGCGACAATGTGGTCGCGCCGCGCGCGCTACGCCTGCCCCTATTGACTGGCGCCCGCAACGTCCAGGACAACCTCGAACTCCAGCAGGGACGCGCCCGTGGCGACGGGATTGGCGGCCTGCCCCTTGTGTGCCTCGATGGCCGGACCCGACGCCCACGCCTGGAAAGCCTCTTCGGACTCCCACTGCGTGACCACGAAGTACCGATCCTCGCCCTTGACCGGGCGCAGCAGCTGAAAGCCCAGAAAGCCGGGCTGGTTGTCGACGGCGTGCGCGCGATGCGCGAACCGTTTCTCCAGTTCCGGGCCTGCGTCGGCCGGGACCTCGATTGCGTTGATCTTCACCACGGGCATGCGGTTCAGGCTACCTAACGCCCGTAGGCATGATGACGGGATGCATTCCCCAGCACATGGGTGGGCCCAGCTGACTGCGCGGGGTGGCCAGGGTGAGCCTCTGGTCCTCGTGCACGGCCTGATGGGACGTGGCAGCACCTGGTCGCGCCAGTTGCCGTGGCTGACCCGGCTTGGGGCGGTGTACACCTACGACGCGCCGTGGCACCGGGGTCGCGACGTCGAGGATCCGCATCCGATCAGCACCGAGCGGTTCGTCTCTGACCTCGGGGAGGCGGTCGGGGCGCTGGGTCGCCCGGCGATCATGGTCGGGCACTCGATGGGCGCGCTGCACTCGTGGTGCCTGGCCGCGACGCGGCCCGACCTGGTCAGTGCGCTCGTCGTCGAGGACATGGCGCCGGACTTCCGGGGCCGCACCACCGGCCCGTGGGAGCCGTGGCTGCACGCGCTGCCGGTCGAATTCGAGACGGCCCAAAAGGTTTACGACGAGTTCGGCCCCGTCGCCGGGCAGTACTTCCTCGAGGCGTTCGACCGCACCGCGACTGGCTGGCGGCTCCACGGGCACACGAAGACATGGATCGAGATCGCCGCGGAGTGGGGCGCCCGCGACTACTGGCACCAGTGGTCGCTGGTGCGGGCTCCCTCGTTGCTGATGGAGGCAGGCAATTCCGTCACGCCTCCGGGGCAGATGCGCAGAATGGCGGAAATCGGCTACCGGACCACGTATTTGCACGTGCCCGGCGCCGGTCACCTGATCCACGATGATGCCCCGCAGGTCTACCAAGGGGCGGTCGAGTCGTTTCTAACGACGCTCGTTCAACGAACCTGAGCTCGGCCAGAACGGCTGTTGCTCGAAACGCGTTCGCACGGCGTCGACGTCATGTCCCACGCGGAAGGCATCGCGGTCGTCCTCGAAGAACCGGCCCGACATGGGACCGGCCATCCGGAACTGGTCGATGCGCAGTCGCAGGGCACCCGGGCGATGTGCGGCCCAGCTGAGCGCCGCTGCCACCGCGAAGGGGGCGATCAGGATGAGGAAGGTGAGTGCAGTGGTCATGGCAGTAATACTCCGCTAGTAAAGATCCCGCCAACAGTGGCAGGAAGGACACCTTGCGATAAAATGCTGCCATGGCAATCAAGAGCGTATCGACGCTGGTGCTGGACGGTCTAGCGATTTTCGAGTTCGGCGTCATCTGCGAGGTCTTCGGCATCGATCGCTCCGCGGACGGGGTGCCGAACTTCGACTTCAAGGTCTGCGGGCCGGAGGCGGGCAAGCCGCTACGGACCTCCGTCGGCGCGACGATCATCCCTGATTACGGCCTCGAGGACCTTTTGGGTGCCGACCTGGTGGCGATCCCCGCGATCGGCGGATCGGAGTATCTGCCCGAAGCGCTCGAGGCCGTGAAGGCCGCAGCCGACTCCGGGTCGATCATCCTGACGGTGTGTTCGGGTGCTTTCGTCGCGGGCGCCGCCGGCCTGCTGGATGGCCGCCCGTGCACCACGCACTGGATGCACGCCGACGATCTGGCCCGTCAGTATCCGACTGCCAAGGTGGACCGCAATGTGCTTTTCGTCGATGACGGCAATCTGATCACCAGCGCGGGCACCGCGGCGGGCATCGATGCCTGCCTGCACCTGGTTCGACGCGAACTCGGCAGCGAGGTCACCAACAAGATCGCCCGCCGGATGGTGGTGCCGCCGCAGCGCGACGGCGGTCAACGGCAGTACATCGATCAACCGATACCGGTGCGTTGCTCGGAACGCTTTGCGCCGCACCTGGACTGGATCCTGTCGAACCTCGAACAGGTGCACACCGTCGCCACGCTGGCCGAACGTGCGCACATGTCGGCGCGCACGTTCGCGCGCCGGTTCGTCGAGGAGACCGGCCGCACACCCATGCAGTGGGTGACCGATCAGCGGGTGCTCTACGCGCGCAGGCTGTTGGAGGAAACCGACCTCGACGTCGACCGGATCGCCGAGCGTTCCGGCTTCGGCACGGCGACACTGCTGCGCCACCACTTCCGACGGATCATCGGCGTGACGCCGTCGGACTACCGGCGCCGGTTCGCCTGCGGAGGCGAATCCGGTGATGAGGCGGCGGCCACGGCCTGACCGTCGATGCTCTAGGCCCCCGCGCGCACGAGTGCGTACACCCGCCAGTGTCCCGGCACACCTTTGAGGTCGTGCTCGCCGCGATCGTCGAAGGCCAGTCGTGACCCCGTGACGATTTCGCGGACCGTCGAAGACACCAGCACCTCGCTCGACCCCGCCAACCCCGCCACCCGTGCACCGATGTGCACGGCCATACCGGCGATGTCGTCGCCACGCACCTCGACCTCTCCTGCGTGGATGCCCACCCGCACCTCGATGCCGAGCGGGCGGACGGCGTCGACGATCGCGGACGCACACTGGATCGCCGCACTCGGGCTGGGGAACATCGCGACGAACCCGTCGCCGACGGTGTTGACCTCGATGCCCCGGAACCGCTCGAGTTCGCGACGGACGATGTTGTCGTGGTTGTCGAGCAGGGCATGCCACCGGTCGTCGCCCAGGGCCGCGGCGCGCTGAGTTGACGCGACGATGTCGGTGAACACGATTGTGGTCAGAACGCGTTCGGTTTCCGCGCCGCCACGGGTTCCCGTGATGAATTCTTCGATCTCGTCGATGACCGGCGCGCTGTCGCCGACCCAGTACAGTGCGTCCGCGCCGGGCAATTCGACGTAGCGGGCGCCGGCGATGTGCTCGGCCAGATAGCGACCGTGACCGACCGGGACGAACGCCGCGTCCCTGCGATGCAGAACGAGTGTCGGCGCGGTGATCTGCGGCAGCTTGTCCCGCACGTCGGCGTCTGCCAGCGCCTGGCTCGATCTGCGGGCCATGCTCGGCGACGCCGCGCGATTGCCCGCCGCGTCCCACCACGCGCGGAATGCGACGTCGTCCGCGACTGACGGTGCCAGGTATGCCAACACGTCGAATCCCTGCTCGACAGCGTCCGGTTCGATCGCGACGGTGGTGAACGGACTCGCCACGCTGGCCTGTGATCCCACCTCGTAGTCCGGCGCCCACAGTGCCCTGGCGGCGCCGTTGACGATCACCAGCCTGCTCACCCGTTCTGGTCGGTCGCCGGCGAGGAAGAGCGCGCTCATCGCCGTGAACCCGGACGCGAAGATCGTCGCCTGCTCGGAGCCGACGGCGTCCATCACCGCGACGACGTCCTCGGCCCAGCAGGCGGGAGTGATCTTGTCGGCCCCGATGCGCGAAGACATCCCCATGCCGCGGTGATCGAACCTGATCAGCCTGCAGAACGACGACAGCCGACGATGAAAGCGGTACATGGAGGGTTCAGCGTCGATGGAGTCGATCGGGATGAAGGGTCCGGGCATGACGACCACGTCGAGGGGGCCATCGCCGAGTACCTGGTAGGCGATGTCCAAGTCGCCGCGCGATGCGTAGCGAGTTCGCGGTGCCCCCGAAGCGGTCACAGCCACAGGCCAAGGCTATCTAGTCGCCTTCTCCTGCAAGTGCGAAACGCCCGTCAGCGGTCTGCTCGACCAGCCCGTCGACCAGGAGTGAGTCCAGCGCCCGGTCCCGCTGTGCGGTGTCGGTCAGCCAGGCCACGTCGAGCTGTGCCTTAGACACAGGAGAGTCGTTGCCGCGCAACACATCCAGCAGCCGACCGCGCACCTGGCGGTCGGTGCCCGCATACTTCTGGACCCGCTTGGCGGCGGTGGTCGCCGCCGGATACCCGCTCGACCGCCACGCGCACACGCTCAAGCGGGCACAGCCCGCACCGCGGTGAGCGCGCCGTGCACACCGTCGCGCCGAGCTCCATCAGAGCGATCGAAAACCGCGGCGCGTCAGCATCATCGGGCAGCAGGGCGGCGACGTCGTCGAGATCGCGAACCGACGACGGGGAGTCGGCGCGGCCGTGCACCACCCTGGCCACCACCCGGCGGACGTTGGTGTCGACGACGGGCACCCGGCTGCGGTAGGCGAAGCAGGCGACGGCCCGCGCGGTATAGGCGCCGACTCCGGGAAGCGTCAGCAAGGTTTCGACGTCGGACGGCACCACGTCGCCGTGTTCGGTGGCGATCACCGCCGCGCACTCGTGCAGCCGCTTGGCGCGACGGGGGTAGCCGAGCTTTCCCCACGCCCGCAGCACGTCGGCGGCGCCGGCGGCGGCGGTCGCCGACGGGGTGGGCCAGCGCGCGATCCAGTCGCGCCATATCGGCTCGACGCGGGCCACCGGTGTCTGCTGAAGCATGAACTCGCTGACCAGAATCTGCCACGGCGTGACTTCGGGCCGCCGCCAGGGCAGGTCACGTTGCTCGCGCGCGTACCAGTCGAGCAACTGCGGCACAATGTCGGTCATGCCCAACACCAGCCCAGTGACCGCATGGAAAGCACTCAAGGAGGGTAACGAGCGCTTCGTCGCAGGTACGCCCGCGCACCCGAGCCAGAGCATCGCGGACCGGGCCAGGTTGGCCAACGGGGCAGAAGCCCACCGCCGTGGTGTTCGGCTGCGCCGACAGCCGCGTCGCCGCTGAGATCATCTTCGATCAGGGGCTCGGCGACATGTTCGTCGTGCGCACCGCGGGCCACGTCATCGACTCCGCTGTGCTCGGCTCGGTCGAATACGCGGTCTCGGTGCTGAACGTCCCGTTGATCGCCGTGTTGGGGCACGACAGCTGCGGCGCGGTGAAGGCGACGCTGGAGGCGCTCGATACCGGCGTGATGCCGGGCGGCTACGTGCGCGACATCGTGGAACGGATCACCCCGTCGGTCATGCAGGGCCGTCATAGCGGTCTGACCCGCGTCGACGAGTTCGAGGCCAGGCACGTCAAGGAGACCGCTATGCAGCTGCGAGTGCGCTCGGTGCCGGTGGCGCAGGGCATCGCGGCCGGCACGCTGGCCATCGTCGGCCTGACCTACCACCTGGCCGACGGCCGGGTGGTTTTGCGCGATCACCTCGGCGACATCGGCGAAGACTGACCCGCGACACGCCGAGCCACCTCGGACGATCAGGCATGACCAGCGCTTACCGTATGTTTTGTGTTGGATCTGGAACCGCAGGGCCCGCTACCGACGCAGATTTACTGGCGGCGCAGGGCATTGGCGATTGGCGTAGCGGTACTCGTGATCGGCGTCATCGCGGCCATCGTGGTCGTGGTCGTCAAGACCACCGGAGGCTCGAGCGCGGAGCAGCAGGCAACCACCGCTGCCGCTGCACCGACACCGCTGCCCGGTGAGAATCCTGAAGTCAAGTCACCGGTGATGCCGCCGGCGCAGCAGGCCCCGCCGCCGACCCCGACTCCGACCGCCGCCGTGACGCCTCCGCCTGTGCTCAACGAGGGCGACGACTGCCCGGATTCGACGCTGGCCGTCAAGGGCATCACCAACCAGCCGCAGTACGTCGTGGGCGATCAGCCGAAGTTCACGATGGTCGTCACCAACATCGGTCTGGTCGCGTGCAAGCGCGATGTCGGCGCCGCAGTGCTGGCCGCATACGTCTACTCGCTGGACAATGGCCGGTTGTGGTCGAACCTGGACTGCGCGCCGTCAAACGAGACGCTGGTCAAGACATTCCAGCCCGGTGAGCAGGTGACGACGGAAGTGACCTGGACGGGCATGGGCTCGGCGCCGGGCTGCCCGCTGCCGCGTCAACCGATCGGGCCCGGCACCTACAACCTCGTGGTCCAACTGGGCAACCTGCGCTCGGCGACGGTTCCGTTCATGCTCGCCCAGCCCGCCCCGGCGCCACCGCCCGGTGAGGGTCCCCCGCCGGGACCTGAGCCCGCGCCGGTGGGCTAGGCCAATCGGTCGGCGATCGTCGATTCGGCCAACTGCGACAAGCCTTCTCGGATGTGGCGCGCCCACATCGACCCGATGCCCTCCACGTTCTGCAGATCGGTCGCGCTCGCGGCCAGCAGCCCCTGCAGTGAACCGAACGAGCGCACCAGCAGATCGACGTGGGCGAACTGCAACCTCGGGATGCCCGCCATGGCGCGGTAGCCACGCGAACTCATCGCGGAATCCTGCGCCTCGGCAGTGGACGGATAGCCGAAAACCCTTGCCAGAGCGGTGAAATCGAGTAGCTCATTGTCGGAAATGGCGTCCAGCTCTTCCAGGGTGGCGCTCACCTGAGCAGCGGTCGGGGGGTCCGGGTTGGCGTGATAGTCACGCACGATCAGCTCACGCGCGGTCTCGTTGTCGCCCACCAACTCCTCCAGTTGGAGTCTGAGCTGACGCCCGTCGGTACCGAGTTCGACAACGTCGGAGTCGAGTTCGAGGCTGATGCGCCGGACCATCTCCAGCCGCTGCACCAGCGTCATCACATCGCGCAGCGTCACGAAGTCCTCGATCTCGGCCGTCGACAGCTGCCTGCTGACCTCGTCGAGGCGAGTCTTGTAGCGCTCCAACGTGTCGATGGTCTGGTTCGCGCGGGAAAGAATGGCGGCCGAGTCGGGGATCACGTGGCGCTCGCCGGCCACGTAAATGGTGACGATGCTCATCGAATGGCTCACGGAGATCACCGGATAACCGGTCTGGATGGCCGTGCGCTCCGCGGAACGGTGCCGGGTGCCGGACTCCTCGGTGGGGATCGACGGGTCGGGCACCAGCTGGACGTTGGCCCGCAGGATCCGGCTGCCATCGCTGGAGAGCACCACGGCCCCGTCCATCTTGGACAGCTCGCGCAGCCGCGTCGGTGCGTAGCGGACGTCGAGTGAGAAGCCGCCGTCGCAGATTGCCTCGACACTGTCGTCGTAGCCGACGAGGATCAGGGCGCCGGTGCCGCCGCGCAGGATGCGCTCGAGCCCGTCGCGCAGCGCGGTTCCCGGGGCCAGTCGAGCTATCGTCTCGCGCAGGGTCGGCCGGGCCAGCTGCACAACGGTGCGGCTCGACCTCCCACCCTTCACGGCCATCGTTCCCCTCCTACGATTGGCCGTTATTCTGCGCGATCTCCCGCAGCACCCGCAATGCCGCACCGATATCGTCGGCCGGAATCGCACGTAGTCCGGCGGGGACGGCCGTCACGCCGGGAGGTACCACGGCCGACGTGAAGCCCAGACGAGCGGCCTCGGCCAGACGCCGGTCCATGCCCGTGACGCGGCGCAGATCGCCGGCCAGCCCGACCTCACCGATGGCGACCGCGGCCGCGGGCATCGGCAGATCCATGCACGACGACGCGATCGCGAGCGCGACGGCCAGGTCTGCGGACGGGTCGGTCAACCGCATGCCCCCGACGGTGGACAGGTAGATGTCGTTGACGCCGACGGGCAGCTTCGCCCGCTTCTCGAGCACCGCGGTGATCATGGCCGCGCGCGACGAGTCGATACCGCTGACCGCTCGCCGCGGCGACCCGCTGGCGGGCGATCCGAGCAGCGCTTGCACCTCACCGATGAGCGGGCGCTTGCCGTCGAGCGCGACGGTCACCGCCGTGCCGGATACCGGTTTGGGCCGTTGATCGCGGAACAGCGCCGACGGATCGGACACACACTCGATCCCGTTGTCGTGCAACAGGAAACAACCGACCTCGTCGGCGGCGCCGAAGCGGTTCTTGACACCGCGGACCATGCGCAGCGACGACGAACGGTCGCCCTCGAAGTGCAGGACGACGTCGACGAGATGCTCGAGCGAGCGCGGCCCCGCGATCGCGCCGTCCTTGGTGACGTGGCCGACGAGGATCATCGCCACCCCCGGAGACGATGAGGCCTTGGCAAAGGAGGTCAGTGTCGTGGTGACCGCGCGCACCTGGGTGACGCCGCCGGTGACGCCCTCGGCCTCCGTCGTGGACATGGTTTGCACCGAGTCGACAACCACCAGGCTGGGCTGCACCGCATCGATGTGGCCCAGCGCCATCTGCAGATCAGATTCGGCGGCCAGGTAGACCTCGTCGTGCGTGCACCCGGTGCGCTCGGCCCGCATCCGGATCTGGCCCGCGGATTCCTCACCGGACAGATACAGCGAGCGCTTGCCTGCCGATGCCCACCGGTGTGCGACCTCCAGCAGCAGCGTCGACTTGCCGACACCCGGATCGCCCGCCAGCAGCGTCACCGACCCGGGAACCACTCCGCCGCCAAGCACCCGGTCCAGTTCAGTGATGCCGGTAGGGAAGTGACGGGTGTGCCCGGGGTCGATCGAGGTGATCGGCACCGCGGGTGATGTCGGGGCGACCGCACGCCGCATCGACGAACCGTTCACCGCAGCCAGCACCGCGACTTCATCGACGGTGCCCCAGGTGCCGCAGTCCGGACAGCGACCCACCCATTTCGCGGCGACGTGGTGGCATTCCGAGCAGCGATACTGCGAACGCGCTTTAGCCACGCCGTGACGGTAGCCGCCGCAACCGACAGAAACTCAGTGGTGACGCGCCGTGTCGCCGACTTGTGCGGTCAGTGACCGCCGGTGTGACCGCCCGAGTTGCCTGACTGCCCGACCTCTTCACGCCGAGGGCTCTCACCGGCCGAGATCGGCACGGGGACAGTGCCCTCGCCACCCTTCTCGAACTTGAACGTGAAGTTGTACGTCAAGCCGTTGGAGATCGGCTTGGACAGCTGGACCGTCGCCTCCGCGGCCTCGGCGGCCTCGACGCTCTCCAGGGCCGTGGTTTGCCCGTCGGGGGAGCCGACGACGAGCGCGCCGTTGGCGGGCAGCGACGTGTCGCCGGTCAGTGTCACGGTTCCGATGTCGGATGTGATCGACACCAGCTTGTCGTTGACGTCCGGCGAACCGTTGGAGGCGAGGAAAAGGAGTTCGACTTCACGCCCGGGCTGAACGTAGTCCGTGGTTTGGTTGGCCCGCAGATGCGCGTTGCGCACCGCGACCTCTCCGATGTTCGCGCTGGTGCCGTTCACCGCGGCCTCTTGGACGGCCGTCTGCGAGACCTGCCCGGCTGAGCAGCCGCTGAGCACGACGGCGCCTACCAGTCCACAGGCGGCCAGTTTGAAGCGGTCCACACGTGCCTCCTGCTTGACCCTCGAGGCGACCGAAACGCCGGTCGCGGGAATGAGACTATGCATTCGACTATGGACTGTAGTAGGTGTGCGTTGCAGGCGGTAGCTGAGGGCTGGCGCTGGGCCTACCGCTACCTCGAAGGTAGCGGGGTCTTGCACGGATTTGTCACCCTGTCAACCCCTAGTCTTCACCTGCGGTGCCCCTGACCTGCACCGTTGTTCAACACCTGTCTGGGCCCCGTGCTAACATTGGGTTGTGAAAGGGGCTCTAATCTGATGATTTTCAAGGTCGGAGACACCGTTGTCTATCCACATCACGGTGCCGCATTGATCGAGGCGATCGAAACCCGGACCATCAAAGGCGAACAGAAGGAATATCTCGTCTTGAAGGTCGCCCAGGGTGATCTCACCGTTCGAGTCCCTGCGGAGAATGCCGAGTACGTGGGCGTGCGAGACGTAGTCGGACAGGAAGGCCTCGACAAGGTCTTCCAGGTGCTGCGTGCGCCGCACACCGAGGAGCCGACCAACTGGTCGCGCCGCTACAAGGCCAATCTCGAGAAGCTGGCTTCCGGTGACGTGAACAAGGTGGCCGAGGTCGTCCGCGACCTGTGGCGCCGAGATCAGGAGCGTGGCCTGTCCGCCGGCGAGAAGCGCATGCTCGCCAAGGCGCGTCAGATCCTCGTCGGTGAGCTGGCGCTGGCGGAAAACACCGACGACGAGAAGGCAGCGACCATTCTCGACGAGGCGCTTGCTGCCGCCTCCTGAAGGCCATTGGAGCCGGCGATGTGGGGGCACTCCCCTAGCGAGCTGGGGGCCCACCCGCTTGCGGGGGACCGCTTGCGCGAAGAGCAGTGACTCTGCCCAGAGTCGGGCTCGGAACCGACGTACACCCAGTTGAGGCCGGACGGCCGTGCTGGTTGTTGTGTCTGTTGTTCGCTGACGCTGACGGCTGCGCCGGACATTCCGATGGTGACGTCGCCGCGCACGCGTTGTGTGATGCCCTGCTGTCCGCGGCGGGGCTTGGCGACATCGGCGAGGTGTTCGGCACCGATCGTCCCGAGTGGCGCGGTGTCAGCGGTGCCGACATGCTCCGCCATGTGCACGGCCTGCTGACAGCCGGGGGCTACCGGGTCGGGAATGCCGCTGTGCAGGTGATCGGCAATCGACCGAAGGTCGGCCCACGTCGCGCCGAGGCGCAGAAGGTGCTTGCCGACCTCATCGACGCGCCGGTGTCGGTCTCGGCGACCACCACAGACGGCCTGGGTTTGACCGGCCGCGGTGAGGGTTTGGCGGCCATCGCGACCGCTCTTCTCGTCGCCGATGCCGAATCCGGCTAAATAGGCCGGTAAGCTGGCCCGTCGTGACCGACGGCATGCGCCTCTACGACACCATGACCGGTGCCGTGCGCGAATTCGTGCCGGTGAAGCCAGGCCACGCGTCGATCTATCTCTGCGGTGCCACCGTGCAGGGCCTGCCCCATATCGGGCACGTTCGCAGCGGGGTGGCCTTCGACGTCCTGCGGCGCTGGCTGACGGCCAAGGGCTACGACGTGGCGTTCATCCGCAACGTCACCGACATCGACGACAAGATCCTCAACAAGGCCGCCGACGCCGGCAGGCCGTGGTGGGAGTGGGCCGCCACCTTCGAACGGGCCTTCTCGGCCGCCTACGACGCGCTGGGGGTGCTTCCGCCGTCGGCCGAGCCACGGGCCACGGGCCACATCACCCAGATCATCGAGCTGATCGAGCGGCTGATCGACCGCGGGCACGCCTACGCCGGCTCCGGAAATGGGGCTGGCGACGTCTACTTCGACGTGCTCAGCCTGCCTGACTACGGGAAGCTGTCCGGCCACAAGATCGACGACGTGCACCAGGGCGAGGGAGTCGCGACCGGCAAGCGCGACGAGCGCGACTTCACGCTGTGGAAAGGCGAGAAACCGGGCGAACCCGCGTGGCCGACACCGTGGGGCCGGGGTCGCCCCGGGTGGCACACCGAATGCGTCGCGATGTGCGAGGCGTACCTCGGCGCCGAGTTCGACATCCACGCCGGCGGTATGGACCTCGTCTTCCCGCACCACGAGAACGAGATCGCCCAGGCCGAGGCCGCAGGCGACCCGTTCGCCCGGTTCTGGCTGCACAACGGCTGGGTGACGATGGGCGGCGAGAAGATGAGCAAATCGCTGGGCAACGTGCTCGCGATTCCGGCTGTGCTGCAACGGGTTCGGCCCGCCGAGCTTCGCTACTACCTGGGTAGCGCGCATTACCGGTCCATGCTGGAGTTCTCCGAGAACGCACTGCAGGACGCCGCCAAGGCCTACACGGGAGTCGAGGACTTCCTACACCGGGTACGCAACCGTGTCGGCACCGTGGTGCCCGGCGAGTGGACGCCGAAGTTCGCCGCCGCCCTCGACGACGATCTGGCGGTGCCGATCGCGCTTGCCGAGGTGCACAGCGCGCGCGCCGAAGGCAACCGGGCGCTGGATGCCGGTGACCATGAGGCGGCGTTGGCGCAGGCGATGTCGATCCGGGCCATGATGGGCATCCTGGGCGCCGACCCGCTCGACGAGCGTTGGGAATCGAAGGACGAGACGTCGGCCGCGCTCGCTGCGGTGGATGTTCTCGTGCACGCCGAGGTGCAGCGCCGCGAGGACGCCAGGGCCCGGCGTGACTGGGCGGAGGCCGACGCGATCCGCGATCGTCTCAAGGAGGCCGGCATCGACGTCACCGATACCGGCGACGGACCTCAGTGGGCGCTGCTTGACGGGTACACGAAATAGTGGCGGGCAACTCGAAGCGTCGGGGCGCGGTGCGCAAACCCGGCACCAAGAAGGGGCCGACCGTCGGATCCGGAGGCGTGCGCAGGCGCGGACTCGAGGGTCGCGGCGCGACGCCGGCCGCACACGAGCGGCCACATCACCCGGCGGCCAAGCGCGCCGCGAAGACCGCGCGCCAGCAGCAGGGAAGGCACAAGAAGACCGACGACACCGAGGTCGTGCTGGGCCGTAACCCGGTGGTGGAGTGCCTGCGCGCAGGGGTGCCCGCCACGGCGCTGTACGTGGCGCTGGGCACCGACGCCGACGAGCGTTTGACCGAAGCCGTGCAGATCGCCGCGGACAAGGGCATCTCGATCCTCGAAGTGCCGCGCCACGACCTGGACCGCATCGCGGCCAACGGCCTGCATCAGGGCCTGGCGCTTCAGGTTCCGCCTTACACCTACGCGCACCCCGATGACCTGGTGGCCGATGCGACGAGCGATAGCATGCCCGCGCTGATGGTCGCGCTGGACAACATCTCCGACCCGCGCAACCTCGGTGCGATCGTGCGCTCGGTGGCGGCGTTCGGCGGGCACGGCGTGCTGATCCCGCAGCGGCGGTCGGCTTCGGTCACCGCGGTCGCGTGGCGTACCAGTGCGGGTGCCGCGGCCCGGGTGCCGGTGGCGCGGGCGACGAATCTCACTCGCACGCTGAAGGATTGGGCCAACCGCGGGCTTCAGGTGGTCGGACTCGATGCCGATGGTGACATCACGATCGACGAACTCGACGGCTCGGGGCCGATTGTCGTGGTGGTGGGTTCGGAGGGTAAAGGGTTGTCACGCCTGGTTCGGGAGAACTGCGACGCCGTGGTGTCGATCCCGATGACCGGACCGACGGAATCGTTGAACGCTTCGGTGGCCGCCGGTGTGGTGCTGGGCGAAATCGCCCGCCAGCGACGGAATCTCTGACGAGTCAGAGAACCTTTACCAGCGTCGTCGACTTCGGCTCGACACCCGCGCCGGGTGTCACGCGTCTGAGTCTGCGCGCGACCCACGGCGCCGCGAACGCGGTCGCCCACCTAAGGTTGCCCCAGAGGCTGCGCCCCGGCGGCGACGACGCCGGCAGTGCGGCCGATCGCGAAGTCAGTGTGTGCGGAACCGTCAGCGTATCAAGCACTTTGGCGGCCATTCGCTCGTGTCCCATTGGGGAGAGGTGGATACGGTCGCCGTCCCAAAGACGGGGATCGCGGAACTCCGAGAACCTCCAGAAGTCCACCAGATGCACACCGATGTCGTCGACGACGGTGCGTAGCAGTTCGTTGTAGATCGCGGCGCGGCCACGCAGCCGACGGAACAGCGGCACGGTGCCCAGGTCGGCGGCGGTGAACGTGAGTACTACCGCGCCAGTCTGCTGCAGTGTCTTCAGTGCGTCGGCGTACCGAGCCATCATCGCGTCGATGTTGTTGCGCACCAACAACAAGTCGTTCATGCCTGCGTAGATGGTGACGATGTCGGGCTCGAGCATCACCGCCGTTTGGATCTGTTCGGTGAGGATCTCGTCCATGGTGCGGCCCCGCACCGCAAGGTTGGCGTAGCGCATCTCGGGATTGCTGTGCGCCAGTACTTCGGCGACGCGATCCGCCCATCCGCGCAAGCCGTTCGGGCTGCCCGGGCTCGGGTCGCCGCATCCCTCGGTGAACGAATCTCCGAGCGCCACGTACCTACTGAAGCCTGCCGGCGATCTCAGCTCAGCCATGAGACCAATCTGGCTGATCGTATGGTCGCCCGCACGCCGCAGCGCCGCTGGTTGCCAAACCGACGCCGAGTGTCCCACTGTTGTTCGCGTCGGGGTAACCGGGCCTACACGCCGAACAACCTGATTCCCAACCACAGTCCGAGCACCGCCGCCATAAGCGTCAGCGGCACGGTACACAGACCGATGCGCGTGAATTCGACGAAGCCGACCCGTATTTCGCGGCGAACGACGCTGCGCCACAACAGGTTGGCGAGCGAGCCCACGTAGGTCAGGTTCGGCCCGACGTTCACGCCGACCAGAACGGCGAGCACGGCGGCCGGACCCGACGCCGCGACCAGGGGCAGCATGACCAGAACGGCTGGCAGGTTGTTGACGACATTGGACAGCACCGCGGCGACGGCCGCGATTCCCAGGAGTGCCGGCAGAGTGTCCCCGGTGGGCAGCACACCACCCATCGCGGTATCGAGGCCGTGCAACATGACCGCATCGACCACCACCCCGAGGCACAGCACGAAGGCCAGGAACGGCACGTCGGCCGCAGCGATGATCCGGATGATCGTGGTGTCGCGCCGGACGAGTGCGCGCACGCCGAGAACGATGGCACCGGCCAGGGCCGCCCATGCCGGGGAATACCCCAAGAGCGACGTCACGGCGAACCCGACAAGGGTCAGGCCGAGAACAGCCAGTACGAACACCGGTATCGGCGCGGCCTCGGGTACTTCCTTACGTGCCGGTGCCACCGCCAGCTCGTGCGCGAAAAGCCAACGCAGTAACAGAAATTCGACGGCAATGGCGGCGACCCATGGAAGTGTCATCACCGCGGCGAAATGCAGGAACGACAGTCCCGCGGCCGTGAACGCCAGCAGGTTGGTCAGGTTCGACACGGGCAACAGCAGCGACGCAGTGTTCGCCAGATGCGCCGTGGCATACGCGTGCGGTCTGGCGGGAACGGCCAGTGAGCCTGCCGTCGCGAGCACCACAGGCGTCAACAGCACGACCGTCGCATCCAGGCTCAGGATCGCCGTGGTCGCGGACGCGACGACGAACACCATCGCCAGCAGACGCTTGGGACGGCCTGCACTGATCCGCGCCATCGCCACCCCGGCGGCGCGAAAGAGTCCCTCGTCATCGCACAGTCGCGCCAGCACCAGGATCGCGGCGAGAAAGCCGACGACCGGCAGCAGTCGGTTCACCTCGGCGGCCGCCTCCGCCATCGGGATGACGCCCAGCGCGATCAGCAGTGCGGCCGCGGGGATGGCGACGACCGCCTCCGGCCAGCCATGCGGACGCACGACGGCGAACAGCAGCACGACCGCCAGCGCGACGAGCGCCAGCGTCAACTCCAAGGGTCTGCGCGCTGCCAGAGTCCGGGCAGATGCAGCGAGACACCGTCCTCGCGCGCCAGCCGGGCCAGCACACGCATCGTGACGTCGAGATCGTCACCCGCGTACGGCAGCGCGCGCAGCGGCTTGTGCAGCGGGCGGAAGAAGTCGTCCCAGTGGGTGAGCACGACGCGACGCGCCCCGACGGTGCGCACCGCTTCCGTCCAGTAGTCGATCAGGTATTGCTCGGGCTGCACGCCGAGTTGCCCGACGCCGAGGTACACCACGTCGGCGCGATGTCCGGCCAGGGCGCCGGGCACGAAACCGGCGCTGCCCACGACCAACAGCCGCCGGTCCGATGGCCGGTGGTGGAAAAGTGACGACCACGATTCGCCGCACTTGTACGCCGACGCCTTCACCGGCGGCGTGACGGGTTCGGTGATGTCTCCGGGAAAGCGGTCGGGTGGGCAGTGTTCGGACTCGATCAGCGTGACGTCATATGCCCCGAGGGTCAGGGGCTCGCCCGGCGTGACGACGACGAGGCGGTCATCCGGCAACCCGTGCCCGCGGCCCACCTGCGCCGCCGACATTCCGCCGACCACCTTCGCGCCGGTGCGCTCGGCGACCACGCCGGTGTCCATCACGTGGTCGAAATGGGTGTGGACCGGCAGCACGGCCTCCAGCCGTTGCACCCCGAGCCGCGCGAGAGAACCGTCGATGCGAGGGGTTGACGGTGACAACGCCCGCAATCCGACCTCGGCGAGGCTCGGTCGGGAGAAGAAGCCGTCGGTCATCAGCGCCGAATCGCCGTCGTCGATCAGCAGTGTGGTGACGCCGACCCAGGTGACGGTGAGTGGCGAGCCCTCCTGGGCCGCGGGAGCGTCGAAGAAACCGGCGTAGTCGGCCAGGTTCGGCCTGCCGAGCTTGAGGCGCATCAGGTGAACGCCGTTATCTCGACGCCGTCGGAGACCAGCCGATCGCGGACGGTGTTGGCGATCTGCACCGCCCCGGGTGAATCTCCGTGCACACAAATGGATTCGACGGTGATCGGGATCATCGACCCGTCGGCGGCGGCGACGCGACCCGCCATGACCATCGACGAGACCCGGTCGGAGATTTCGGCGACGTCACTCAGCACCGCGTTGGGTAGGCGCCGTGAAACCAGCTGTCCGTCAGAGCGATACGCACGGTCGGCGAACGCCTCGGGCACCGTCCGCAGGCCGAGTTCCTGCGCTGCGGCGAAGAACACCGAGTCGGACAGGCCGAGCACCGGTAGGGCAGGGTCCACGGCGTGCACCGCCTCGGCGACCGCACGCGCCTGATCGCGGTTGGTGACGATCGTGTTGTACAGCGCGCCATGGGGTTTGACGTAGGTGACGGAAGCTCCAGCAGCGTGCGCGACCGCTTGCAGCGCACCGATCTGATAGATCACGTCGGCTTTCAGATCCTCCGGCGCGGCATCGATGAAGCGTCTGCCGAAGCCGGCGAGGTCGCGGTAACTGACCTGCGCGCCTATCCGCACACCGCGCTCGGCTGCCGCCTCGCACGTCCGGAGCAACAGCGCGGGATCGCCTGCGTGGAATCCGCAGGCCACGTTGGCGCTGGTGACGACGTCGAGCATGGCCGCGTCATCGCCGAGCTGCCACACCCCGAAGCTCTCGCCCAGATCCGCGTTGAGATCGACGGTCACGACGACCAGCCTACGGTCGGAGCGGGCGTGACCCAGCTGTTCTCGGAGACGAACTCGGCGAGGGGCCGCCCGAAGGCCCACTGGTCGATCTCGAGGGCGGGCCGGTCGGGAAAGTCGGGAACGGGGCCCAGGCACAGAATCGCCACCGGCTCGGCGTCTTCGGGGATGCCGAGGAGGTCTGCGAGCAGGCGCGGGTCGAAGATCGACACCCACCCCATGCCGAGGCCTTCGGCCCGGGCGGCCAGCCACAGATTCTGGATCGCGCACGACACCGACGCCAGATCCATATGCGGAAGCGTGCGTCTGCCGAAGACGTGCGCCTGCCTGCCTTCGCCGAGCGCAACCACCAGCAGTTCGGCGCACTGAAGGATCCCTTCGACCTTGAGTGCCAGGAACTCGTCGCTGCGCGGGCCCAACGCGTCAGCCGTGCGCAACCGTTCCTCGTCGACCAGGGCGTGGATACGGCGCCGCAGCCGTTGATCGCTGATCCGGACGAACCGCCACGGCTGCATCAGACCGACGCTCGGTGCGGCATGCGCAGCACTGAGCAGTCGCGCCAGGATTTCTTCGGGAATCTCGGCGCCGGGCACGAAGCGGCGCATGTCGCGGCGTTCGGCGATCACCCGGTACACCGCCCGCCGCTCCTCGGGGCTGAACGCATGGTCGATCACGCGCGTCAGCTTAGGTGGCACCATCGTGGTGTGAGTCGAGAGCAGGTCCTGATCACCGCGACAGAACTGGCGCAGCGACTGGCCGACGGTGAGCCGGTGACGATCCTGGACGTTCGCTGGCAGCTGACCGAACCCGACGGCCGCTCGGCATACGAGCGAGGCCATATTCCGGGGGCGGTTTACGTCTCGCTCGAGGACGAACTCAGCGATCACGCCGTCACAGGACGCGGGCGCCACCCGCTGCCGTCCGGACGCGACGTCGAGGCAGCGGGCAGGAGGTGGGGTTTGCGTCAGGGTGTGCCCGTCGTGGTGTACGACGACTGGAACCGGGCCGGGTCGGCGCGCGCGTGGTGGGTGCTGACCGCGGCGGGCATCGCCGACGTGCGCATCCTCGACGGTGGACTGGCGGCGTGGTCCGATGATCTCGAAAGTGGTTCGGTGGCAACGAGTCCCGGTGATATGACGGTGGTGCACGATGACCTGTATGCGGGAGCGCTGCCGACGCTCACCGCTGACCAGGCGACTGGTGTGTCGTTGCTCGACGCGCGGGCACCTGAACGGTTCCGCGGCGACGTCGAACCCATCGACCCGGTCGCGGGCCACATCCCTGGGGCGCGCAACGTGCCGAGCACCAGCCTGCTGGATGCAGACGGACGTTTCCTTGCCGACACGCAGATCGCCGGGGTGTCAGGCCCGGTGGGCGCCTACTGCGGTTCGGGAGTCACCGCGTCGGTGGTGGTCGCGGCGCTGGCCGCCGCCGGTGTGGATGCCGCACTGTATCCGGGCTCCTGGTCTGAATGGTGTTCGGACCCAACGCGTCCGGTGGAACGGGGGTGATCGCTACCCGTCGGGTCCCAGCGTCTTTCAGGCAACTCACAGCGAACGGTACGTTCTTCGCCACAGATGCGAGGCAATCCGAACAGGATCAGGTTCGAACGCGGCCGCGCCGGTGGCCCACCAGCCAGCACACCAGGAAGATCGCGAACGAGATCGTCGTGACGAACACCGACACCGGCACACCGGGCGCCAGGGACAGCAGAATGCCGCCGACCGCAGACACTTCGGCGAAGATCACCGACGCCGCGATGGCGGCGGCCGGCGAGACGAACACCCGCACCGCCGCGGCCGCGGGTGTGATCAGCAGTGACATCACGAGCAACGCACCGACGATCTGGACGCCCTGGGCCGCGGTGACACCGACGAGCGCGGCGAACACAATGCCCAACGCGCGCACCGGGACTCCACGCCCGGCGGCCACCTCTGGGTCGACGGTCGCGAACAACAGGGGGCGATAGGACACCGCCAGCACCGCGACGACAAGCACCGACACCACGGCCAACAGCGTCAGTCCCGAGTAGCCGACTCCGACGATCTGCCCGGTGAGCAGCGCAAAGCTGGTGCCGGTGCGACCGGGGTACAGATGGATGAACAGCACCGCCAGCCCGAGCCCGAACGCCAGCACCACACCGATCGCCGAATCCCGTTCGCGGACCCGCTGGCCCAGGATGCCGAACAGCACGGCCGCCAGTGCGCAGCCGACGAGTGCGCCGATCCCGACGTTGAACCCAGCCAGCAGCGCGAAAGCCGCACCGGTGAGCGACAATTCGCTGGACCCGTGTACCGCGAAAGACATCTGACGCATGACGATGAAGGGCCCGATCAACCCGGACACCAGGGCGAGCAGTGCGGCCGCGAGCAGCGCCTGCTGGACGAAGTCGCGGCGCAGCAGGTCGGCCGTGATGTCGAACGAGAAGAGGTGAGCCAGCAGGTCGGCCAGCCGTTCACTCATGGACATGTCCGCTCGCGTGACCGGAGTGGTCGAGGTGCTCGCCGACCACCACATAGCGGCCGCCGACCTTCACCACCTCGATGTCTGCGCGATACAACTCCGACAACGTCGCCGAGGTCATCACGTCTTCGATGGTCCCGATCCGGAACCGGCCGTCGACCAGATATAGCACCCGATCCACGTACGACAGAACGGGATTCACCTCGTGGGTCACGAAAAGCACGGCGGTTTCGGCCTCGCGGCGGCGGGTGTCGATCAGGGCGGACACCATGCGGGCGTTGGCCGGATCGAGGTTGAGCAGCGGCTCGTCGCACAACAACAGCACCGGCTCGGTGACCAGCGCCTGCGCGATCCGTACCCGTTGCATCTCGCCACCGGACATGACACCGACGCGCGCATCAGCAAGGGACTCGGCGTTGACCCGATGGAGCGCCCGCCGCACGGCCGCACGTTTGACCGACCGGTTACGCAGCGTCGTCAGGCCCCACCGGTGACCGTCGTAGCCCAGCCCGACAAGATCGGTTCCGCGCAGCGACAGACTGTGGTCGGATGCCCGGTGCTGTGGCACGTAACCGATTCGCTCACTGCCCTTTTTGACTGGATTCCCGCACACGGTCACTGTGCCCGCAGAGAGGCGCAATTGACCCAGCAGCACCTTGAGTAGCGAGGTCTTGCCGGTGCCGTTGGGCCCGAGCACCGCGATGAACTCCCCTGCACGCACCGTGAGGTTGAGCTCGTCCCATAACACCCGGTCGCCGAAAGCCAACCGGGCTCCGGTCAGCTCGGCGACGACGTCAGCGGGCACGGCAGTGATTATCTGTTCGACTGTGGCGCTTTATCCAACTGGCTCGCCAGTTGTTCGGCGGTCTGACGCTGCCAGGTTAGATAATCGGTGCCTTCCGGCAGGGTCTCGGTCACGGTCACCACGGGTATCGAGGCCTTGCCTGCGGCCTCCTGAAGCTGCTTGGTGACCGCGGTCTCGGTCTGCGGGTTGAACAACAGCGCCGACACCTGGCGGGTGCTGATCAGGTCGAGCATGGCGGCCAGGTCGGCAGGCGACGGGTCGGTGTCCTCCTCGATCGCGTTCGCGAAACCCGCCGGGGTCTTGTCGGTGATGCCGGCGTTGACCAACAGGTAGTGCGCGACGGGCTCGGTCGCCACCACCGCCGCGCCGGGATGCTCCTGGCCGATCGTGCGCTCCAACGTCAGGACCTCATCGGCCTTCCTCGCGAATACCGCGGAATTGGCGCGATAGGTGTCGGCGTGGCTCGAATCGATCTGGGCGAGTTGGTCGGCGACCTGCGCGGCAGCGGCCTTCGCCGTGGCCGGGTCGTAGAAGACGTGTTCGTTGGCGGGCTGCTGCGAGTCGGGCCGCAGCGAGTAGGCGTCGACGGTAGGCACGCCCGGACTGTTGGCCAGTACGTCCTCGACCCAGTGGTCGTAGCCGCCCCCGTTGAAGACCACCAGCGACGCATCGGCGATGGCGGCGGCGTTGGCGGGTGTCGCCTCATACGAGTGGGGGTCGTCGGCCGCGCTGTCGAGGATCGATGTCACGGTTGCGTCATCGCCCGCGACGGCACCGGCGACGCTGCCCCACACATCGGTGGAGGCCACGACCGTCGCGGTGGCGCTCTCCTTCTGCGTCGAACCCTGCTGGAAGCAGCCGGCAGCACCGATCGCCACGACTACCGCGGTTACCGCCACAAGACCGGTATGCATGCACAACTCCCCAACGCATCCTAAAAGCAAATGAAAACCGTTTCCAATAACTCTAGCCCACGGCATCCCGGGGAAGGCAAGTCAATCCGCTAACGTCACGAGCATGTCCAGGAGTCCCGCGCCGCGGCGCCGGGCCACCCTCGCCTCGCTGGCCGCTGAGCTCAAGGTCTCGCGCACGACGATCTCCAACGCCTACAACCGGCCGGACCAGCTGTCGCCCGACCTCCGTGAACGGGTGCTCGCCACCGCGAAGCGACTGGGCTATCCAGGTCCGGATCCGGTCGCGCGGTCGCTGCGCACCCGCAAGGCCGGGGCGGTCGGACTCATGATCACCGAACCGCTCAACTATTCGTTCAGCGATCCGGCCGCCCTGGACTTCGTCGCCGGCCTCGCCGAATCGTGCGAAGAGGCGGGTCAGGGCCTGCTGCTGGTGGCGATCGGTCCGAACCGTACCCTCGGCGAGGGTACGGCGGCCGTGCTCGCGGCGGGTGTCGACGGGTTCGTGGTGTACTCCGCGTCCGACGACGATCCCTATCTGGCGGTGGTCCAGCAGCGCCACCTCCCGATCGTCGTCGTCGACCAGCCCAAGGATGTGCCGGGCACGTCACGCGTGTGCATCGACGATCGCGAGGCCATGCGTCAGCTCGCCGAACATGTTGTGGGCCTTGGTCACCGGGAGATCGGCCTGCTGACGATGCGGCTGGGTCGCGATTGGCCGCACGGCGGGCCGCGGCCAGCGGTGGCCGATCCCGAACGCGTCCAGACCCCGCACTTTCACGTGCAGCGCGAGCGCATCCACGGCGTGTACGACGCGATGAGGGCTGCGGGCGTGGATCCCGAGTCGCTGACGGTCGTCGAAAGCTACGAACACCTGCCGACGTCGGGGGGCGCCGCCGCGGAGGTGGCCCTCGCCGCCAACCCGCGCCTCACCGCATTGATGTGTACGGCCGACGTGCTGGCGCTGTCGGCGATGGATTATCTACGCGCACACGGCATCTACGTGCCCGGCCAGATGACGGTCACCGGTTTCGACGGCGTGCCCGAGGCGTTGCGGCGCGGCCTGACGACCATGGTCCAGCCGAGCATGGAGAAGGGCCTACGCGCCGGACGACTCCTGCACAACCCGCCGCGTTCGGGTCTGCCGGTGATCGATGTGCTCGAGACCGAAGTGGTGCGCGGTCGCACGTCGGGTCCGCCCGCCTGAGCGCCCCGCGTGGGCCCACACGCAAGTAGGGGACGACCGTGTTCGTACGTCGACACGCCGCAAACTGTGGACATTTTGGGGCCGCTTGCGCGGGATCAGCGCCCGCGGCGCTTGTCGAGTAGGTACGCCAGCACGGCGGCGACGTCCTCCGGTGACTCGACGCGGAAGCCGGCCGCTGTGTCACCCGGTCCGACCTTGACGCCGACGTCGCCGTCGCGCATCCGCCGGAAGGCCTTCTCATCGGTGACGTCGTCGCCGAGGAACACCACCGCCGTCGAGTCGGTCTGGTCGCGCAGGATTTCGACGGCCTCGCCTTTGTCCGTCGAGACGACGGCGAACTCCAGCACCGCCTTGCCCGCGGTGGCGTGTGCATCCCACGCGGCGGACGCTTCCTGTGCCGCTTCCAGTGCGGCCTCGCCGTCGTCGGGACTTGCGTTGCGTACGTGCAGGGCGACGGAGGCCGGTTTGGTCTCGACGGTGACGCCGGGCCGGTCCGCCGCGATCTCGTTCAGTTCGGCGATGATTCTCGTGAGCAGGCCCTCGTCGACGTCGTGGGCGAAGCCGGTGTCGAACTCGGCGCCGTGACTACCCACCAGATGAATGGAAGGCGGCATCGCCGACAGGGTCCGCAGCACGCCGAGGGCGCGCCCGGAAACCAGGGCCACGGCGGTGTCGGGAATGTCGGCGAGCGCGGTCAGGGCAGCGGCGGCGTCGGGCAGCATGCGCGCGTCGGCCGGATCGTTGACGATCGGCGCGAGGGTGCCGTCGAAGTCGCACGTGACCAGCAGTCGGGGAGTCCCGGCGATCGAGTCGAGCGCGCGCAGCAGGTCGGCCGGAAGCACGCCTAGATCTTAGGGTGCTCGCCGTCGCCGATCAGTAGACGCACCGCGAGGTCCAGACGCTTGCTGACATCGGTCGCCGAAGCGCGTCGGGTCAGCCACGCGAGCAGGTTCGACAGCCAGACATCTGAGATGACGCGCGCGATGTGGTACTGGTCCTCGGTCGGTTCGCCGTCACTCATGGCGCGGGCGAACATTGAGTCCATCAGCTTGCCGACGTGATCAACCTCACCCGCCGCGGACGCGTCCGCGAACACGAATGCCCGGGTCATCGCCTCGGTCAGAAGCGGATTGCGCTGCATCGCCCGGTTGAGCTTGCCGACCATGATGTTGAGCCGCTGATACGGCGTTCCACCGGACAGTGCCGCGCGGTCTGTCTTGGCGTCGATGCGCTCGAACTCCCGGCCGAGCGCCGAGACGAGCAGATGCACCTTCGACGGGAAGTAGCGGTAGAGCGTGCCGACGGCGACATCGGCCCGTTCTGCGACCGCACGCATCTGAACTGCCTCGTAGCCGCCCTTCGACGCGATGGCCAGGGTGGCGTCCAGGATTCGCTTGCGGCGCTCCCGCTGGGCTTCGGATCCGAGTTCAGACTCGGCGAGTACCGCCACGTTCATCACCTGACGCGGTCGAGAATCCGACCCCGAACCCGGGTTTGGGGGTGCTGGCTGTGACAGGCCGGACATGCGGTCGGCTGCTCCTTCATCGTGCGTACTCGCAGAAAACGATACGCATGCCGGGCTCCATTTTCTCACCTCAGCGCCGCTGCGGCACCGACGTGTCCTGCTGTAATGGCGGTCGACTTGACGGTCGATCGCTGGCACTATTAGAACACGTTCTAGTGCGAAGCATGGTCTTCTCACCCAAATGCTAGGAGTGCACCGTGTCAGCCACCGTGACCGACGAGCAGTTTGCCGCGCGCGAACTGGTCCGTAGCTGGGCGGCATCTTCCAACGTGGTCGTGGGTGCCCGCGACGTCGAGGAAGGCAAGGCCGACGGCTGGAAGGGTCCGTACGACGGGCTGGCTCAACTAGGGATCTTCGGCGTCGCGCTTTCCGAGGAGCAGGGCGGCGCCGACGGCACCGTCGAGGATCTTTGCGCGATGGTCGACGAGGCCGCCGCCGCCATGGTGCCCGGCCCGGTCGCGACCACGGCACTGGCCACCCTCTTGATCGAGCGGTCCGATGTCCTGGAGTCACTGATGTCCGGCGAGCGGGTCGCCGGCATTGCGTTGACGGCCGATGTGCGATTCGACGGCGGCCGTGCGTCGGGCACCGCCGAGTACGTGCTCGGTGCAGACCCGGCCGGGGTGCTGGTGCTGCCTGCCGGGGATGCTGTCGTGCTGATCGACGCCGGTGCAGACGGCGTCTCGATCGAACCGTTGAAGGCGACCGATTTCTCGCGGCCACTGGCACGGGTCGTGTTGGACTCCGCTCCCGCCGAGACGTTGTCAGCATCGCCTCAACGACTCGCCGACGTGGCGGCGACCGTGCTCGCGGCCGAGGCCGCTGGACTGGCCCGCTGGACGCTGCAGACCGCGACGGAGTACGCGAAGGTGCGCGAGCAGTTCGGCAAGCCGATCGGCAGCTTCCAGGCGATCAAACATATGTGCGCCGAGATGCTGCTGCGTTCGGAGCAGGCGTCAGTGGCCGCCGCCGACGCCGCAAGAGCCGCCGCCGATTCCGACGAACAGCAGCTGTCGATCGCCGCGGCGGTGGCTGCGGCCGCCGGGATCGACGCCGCGAAGGCCAACGCCAAGGACTGCATCCAGGTGCTCGGCGGTATCGGAATAACCTGGGAACACGACGCGCATCTTTATCTGCGACGCGCGTACGGGATAGCGCACTTCCTCGGCGGCGCACATCTATGGCTGCACCGTGTCGCGGCGCTCACCCAGGAGGGCGTGCGTCGCGATTTGCGCATCGACCTCGACTCGGTCGAACATCTGCGCCCCGAAATCGCCTCCGCGGTAGCCGAAGTCGCCGCGCAGCCCGCCGAGAAGCGCCAGGTCGCATTGGCCGACACCGGGCTTCTGGCACCGCACTGGCCGCGGCCGTACGGACGGAAGGCCGGCCCCGCCGAGCAGCTGCTGATCGATCAGGAGTTGGCCGCGGCGGACGTCGTACGGCCGGATCTGGTCATCGGGTGGTGGGCGGTGCCGACCATTCTCGAGCACGGCAGCCCCGAGCAGATCGAACAGTTCGTGCCTGCCACGCTGCGCGGCGAATTCATCTGGTGTCAGCTGTTCAGCGAGCCCGGCGCGGGCTCGGATCTGGCCGCGCTGCGCACGAAAGCGGTTCGCGCCGACTCCGCGGACGGAAAGCCCGGTTGGAAGCTCACCGGACAAAAGGTGTGGACGTCCGCGGCACACAAGGCGGCGTGGGGCGTGTGCCTGGCGCGCACCGATCCGGATGCGCCGAAGCACAAGGGCATCACCTATTTCCTCATCGACATGAAGACGCCGGGCATCGACATCAGGCCATTGCGCGAGATCACCGGCGACAACCTGTTCAACGAGGTGTTCTTCGACGACGTCTTCGTACCCGACGACATGGTGGTGGGACCGGTCAACGACGGCTGGCGACTCGCGCGCACGACACTGGCCAACGAGCGGGTCGCCATGTCGCACGGCACCGCGCTCGGTAACCCGATGGAAGAGTTGCTGCGCACGGTCGCCGATCTCGATCTGGACGCGGCGGGCAAGGATCAGCTAGGTGAGATGATCGTGGCAGCTCAGGTCGGCTCGCTGTTGGACCGCAAGATCGCCGAACTGGCTGTGGGAGGCCAGGATCCGGGACCGCAGGCCAGTGCGCGCAAGCTGATCGGTGTGCGCTACCGGCAGGCGCTCGCCGAACTGCGGATGGCGCTGTCCGAGGGTGCGGGCGTTGTCGACAACGACACCGTCTTCGACTTCCTCAACACCCGCTGCCTGACCATCGCCGGCGGTACCGAGCAGATCCTGCTCACCATGGCCGGTGAGCGTCTGCTCGGTCTGCCGCGCTAGCACGGCGTGGGCGAAGGCGGCCTGCGCGCAGGCGTCGGGCGACGTGAGATTGACGCCTGCGTACACCACCTGAATGTGCGCGCACACGATCAACGGGACATCGGTGCGGGGACCGCCGGTGCGCGAGTCGACCGGGAAGGCGTTCCCGCGGAACGTGAACTTCTCCGGCGGTCCGCCACCGAAGAAGACCGTTTGGAACACGACGTCGGTGAGGGATTTGAACGAACGGGTGTTGGTGAGGTCGTAATCGAAGTTTATGTACACGCTGCGGTCCATCGTGCGCAGCGTCGTGGACTGCCGGCCGTACACGTCGCCCGGGAACCCGATCACGCCTTCCGGTGCACGAAGATTGGCTGCGGTGTCGAACGCGCATCTCCCCTCGGCCGCTATGCAATTAGCGGTCACGTGCATTTCCAGGCTCGTCCCCGGATCAACGGGAATGGACGAATCTGCCGTGTCGAGCGCAGCCGACGACGGTGGCGTCGGGGTGACGAGCGCAAGCGTCAGCCATGTCGCCGAGATCGCCGCGAGCGCGCCGGCCAACCGCTTCGTCACAGTTGCTCCCTTCGGTGCGGCGAATGGTAGCCCGCCGGTTATTCGTCGTAGGTGACTTCGACCGAATCGGATCGCGGCTTGGCCTGGCAGCCGAGGATCAGGCCTTCGTCGAGGTCGGATTGCTCGAGCACGTCGTTGATCTCCATCTCGACGTCGCCGGTCTTCTTGAGCACCGCACACGCGCCGCAATGACCCTCGCGGCAGGAGAACGGCGCATCGAGGCCCTTGTCGAGCAGGACGTCGAGCAACTTGGCGTTGCGTGGCCACGCGATCTCGTGCTTTTCACCGTCGAGCGTGACGATCGCGGTGGCCGGACCCTCGTCGCTGTCGTCCTCCTCGATGACGACGGCGGCGAACGGGTCGGACTCCAGCGACTTGAACACCTCGATGTGGATGCGTTCTGCGCCGACGGTCTTGAGCGCCTCCTCGGCCGCCGCCATGAACGGTCCGGGGCCGCAGATGTACGCGTCGTGGTCTGCATACGGCGCGGCCAAGCCGGTAAGCGCCGCCGCGCTGGGCAATCCCTGGACGCTGACAAGCCAGTGCACGACGGTGAGCCGATCGGGATACTTGGCTGCCAGTTCGCGCAGCGCGCCGCCGAAGATCACCGAGTTCTCATCCTGATTGGCATAGATCAGCACGACCTTGCCGCTGCCCTCGGTGAGCGCCGACTTGCAGATCGACATCATCGGCGTGATGCCGCTGCCCGCGCCCAGCAGCAGGAAATCGGTGTCGAGCGTCTTGGGAACGAAGGTGCCCGACGGGGCGAGGACGTGAATCTTCATGCCGGCATGTGCGTGATCGCACAGCCAATTCGACGCGTATCCGTCCTCGGTGCGCTTGACGGTCACCGTCAACGGGTCGCCGGTGAACGGCGAACTGCACAGCGAATAACAGCGGGCCACCGATCCGGTGCGGGCGCTGGGCACTCGCAGCGTCAGGAACTGACCCGGGGAATAGCGCAAGCGCTCAGGCGGGATTTCGGCCCCGTCGGGCACGGTAAACACCAGCGAGCGCGCGTCGGCGGTCTCCTCGACGACGTCGGCCAACTGCAGCTCGAGCACGTGGCTACCGAGCGGCTCATCCGTCACGACCGAACACCCTTCTGCTAGCGATAACTAGAACAGGTTACAGAAATGCATGTGCCCAGGTCCAGCCCACGTATCAATGCGCTGCTCGACACAAATCGTAACGTGTTCTAATCTCTCTTCAGCGGTCTGCTCTTCGCGCAAGCGCTCATCGCAAGGTCCGTAGCTCCCGGGAGGCAAATCCAGTGACGTCCATTGAACAGCGTGACGTGCAGTCGGTCCTAGCCGGCATCGACGACCTGCTGCCGCTGATCGCCAAGCGCGCGCAGGCGACGGAGGATCTGCGCCGTCTCCCCGATGAAACGGTCAGGGAACTCGACGAGGTCGGATTCTTCAAGCTTCTGCAGCCCGAGCAGTGGGGCGGCCTGCAGTGCGATCCCACGCTGTTCTACGAGGCCGTGCGCCGCATCGCGACCGCGTGTGGTTCCACCGGATGGGTCAGCTCGATCGTGGGCGTGCACAACTGGCATCTCGCGCTGTTCGACCAGCAGGCTCAGGAAGAGGTCTGGGGCGAGGACCCGAGCGTGCGGGTCTCGTCGTCATACGCACCAATGGGCGCTGGCACGGTCGTCGACGGCGGCTATCTCGTCAACGGCTCCTGGAACTGGTCGTCCGGATGCGACCACGCCACATGGACCTTCGTGGGCGGCCCGGTGATCAAGGACGGCAAGCCGGTCGACTTCGGCAGCTTCCTGATCCCGCGCACCGAGTATGAGATCGACGATGTCTGGCATGTCGTCGGGTTGCGCGGCACCGGCAGCAACACGCTGAAGGTCAAGGACGTGTTCGTGCCGCGGCACCGGTTCCTGTCCTACAAGTCGATGAACGATCGCACCGCGGGCGGCCTACAGACCAATACCGCGCCGGTGTACAAGATGCCCTGGGGCACCGTGCATCCCACCACGATCTCCGCGCCGATCGTCGGCATGGCCTACGGCGCATACGACGCGCACGTCGAGCATCAGGGCAAGCGCGTGCGCGCCGCTTTCGCCGGTGAGAAGGCCAAGGACGATCCGTTCGCCAAGGTTCGCATCGCCGAGGCGGCCAGCGACATCGACGCCGCGTGGCGGCAGCTGATCGGCAATGTCGGCGACGAGTACGCACTGTTGGCCTCGGGCCAGGAGATTCCGTTCGAGCTGCGCGCCCGCGCCCGCCGCGACCAGGTTCGCGCCACCGGCCGTGCCATCTCGTCGATCGACCGGCTCTTCGAAGCCTCGGGTGCCACCGCGCTGAACAACGACGCTCCCGTGCAACGGTTCTGGCGCGACGCGCACGCGGGACGCGTGCACGCCGCCAATGATCCCGAACGTGCCTACCTGATCTTCGGCAACAACGAGTTCGGGCTGCCGCCGCAGGACACGATGGTCTGATGACGTCGTTCGCCGCCGAAGCTGCACAACAGCAAGAGATCACGTTCGAGTCGACCTCCCGCTATGCGCAGGTCCGCGACGACATGCGTCTGCACTACCACGAGGCAGGCGTCGGCAACGAGAAGACGATCGTGCTTCTGCACGGCGGTGGTCCCGGCGCGTCGAGCTGGTCGAACTTCGGGCGCAACATCGCCGTGCTGGCACAGCACTTCCACGTACTGGCCGTCGATCAGCCGGGCTACGGACATTCCGATAAGCACACCGAGCACGAGCAGTACAACCGCTACAGCGCGACCGCGCTGCTGAACCTGTTCGACCACCTCGGCATCGAAAGTGCCGACCTGGTGGGCAATTCGCTTGGTGGCGGCACTGCCGTGCGCTTCGCGTTGGACAACGGCAGACGGGCGGGCCGACTCGTCCTGATGGGCCCCGGCGGACTGTCGGTGAACCTGTTCGCGCCGGATCCCACCGAAGGCGTCAAGCTGCTCGGCAAGTTCACCGTTGATCCCACGCGCGAGAACATGGAGAAGTTCCTGCGCATCATGGTCTACGACCAGAAGCTCGTGACGCCGGAGTTGGTCGACGAGCGCTTTGCGATCGCTAGCCAACCGGAGTCACTTGCGGCCGCCCGCGCGATGGGAAAGTCGTTCGCAGGTCCCGACTTCGAGCTCGGCATGATGTGGCGCGAGGTGTACAAGCTGCGCCAACGGGTCCTTCTCATCTGGGGCCGCGAGGACCGCGTGAACCCGCTCGACGGAGCCTTGGTGGCCCTCAAGCAGATTCCGAAGGTTCAGTTGCACGTCTTTGGACAGTGCGGACACTGGGCACAGCTGGAAAAATTCGACGAATTCAACAAGCTGACTGTCGATTTCCTGAAAGACGTTCCTGGGAATGGTGGGTCATGAGCATCAAATCACTCGGCTACCTGCGCATCGAATCCACCGACGTCGGCGCCTGGCGCGAATATGCGCTGAAGGTTCTCGGCATGGTCGAGGGATCCGGCGCGACCGAAGGTGCTCTGTACCTGAGGATGGACGAATTCCCCGCCCGACTGGTCATCGTCCCGGGTGAACATGACCGTCTGCTGCAGTCGGGCTGGGAGACGGCCAATGCCGCAGCGCTGCAGGACATTCGCAAACGGCTCGACATCGAAGGCACGCCGTACAAGGAGGCTTCGGCCGCCGAACTCACCGAGCGTCGGGTCGACGAGATGATCACATTCGACGACCCCTCGGGCAACACGCTTGAGGTGTTCCACGGGGTGGCCCTGGAACACCGCCGCGTCGTGAGCCCCTACGGCCACAGGTTCATCACCGAGGAACAGGGTCTGGGCCATGTGGTGCTGACCACCCGCGACGACGTCGAGTCGCTGCACTTCTATCGCGACGTGCTCGGGTTCTTCCTGCGCGACTCGATGAAGCTGCCACCGCAACTCGTCGGACGGCCGGCCGACGGGGCTCCCGCCTGGCTGCGTTTCTTCGGGGTGAACCCGCGACACCACAGCCTCGCGTTCATGCCGGGTGAGACACCCAGCGGGATCGTCCATCTGATGATGGAGGTCGGCAACTCCGATGACGTCGGGCTCTGCCTGGATCGTGCGCTGCGGCGCAAGGTGCCGATGTCGGCGACTCTCGGTCGGCATGTCAACGACAAGATGCTGTCGTTCTACATGAAGACGCCCGGTGGATTCGACGTCGAATTCGGCTGTGAGGGGCTGCAAGTCGAGGACGACAGCTGGGTGGCCAGGGAGAGTACGGCGGTCAGCCTGTGGGGGCACGACTTCAGCATCGGCTTCAAGTCCTAGTGCCAGCCGAACCTCTGGACCCACGCACATTCCGAAATGTGCTGGGGCAGTTCTGTACCGGTATCACCGTCATCACCACAGTGCACGACGGCGCGCCCGTCGGCTTCGCCTGTCAGTCGTTCGCGGCGCTGTCGCTGGACCCGCCGCTGGTGTTGTTCTGCCCCACGAAGGTGTCGCGGTCCTGGAAGGCCATCGAGACCAGCGGACACTTCTGCGTGAACGTGCTGCACGAGAAGCAGAAGGACGTCTCGGCGCGTTTCGGCTCCAAGGAGCCCGACAAGTTCGCCGGACTCGACTGGCGTCCGTCGAAACTCGGTTCGCCCGTCATCGACGGCACGCTGGCCCACATCGACTGCACGGTGCATTCGGTGCACGATGGCGGTGATCACCTGGTCGTCTTCGGCGCGGTGCACTCGCTGTCGGACGTGCCGCACAAGAAGCCGCGTCCGCTGCTGTTCTACAAGGGGCAGTACACCGGCATCGAGCCGGACAAGAACACTCCCGCGCATTGGCGTGACGACCTGGAGGCGTTCCTCACCGCCACCACCGACGACACCTGGCTCTAGATACAGCCTGCTGCGCACGGGTCGAGCGGCGGCAATGATTCCGGCAGCGGCGCATTCGGGTCTGCGGGTGGAAGCTGGTCCGTGAGGTCGACGTTGTGATCCAGATCTGGCGCCATCGGAACGAAGTTGCAGATGAAGCTGAGCGCGAAATCGCACGGAGGTGGACCGGGCTGGGCGGCGGCAGGGCCCGCGAGCGACACCGCTGCACCGGAGGCGGCCACCGCAGCGATCATTGCTCTCTTCAGCACGGGCTAACCCTACTCGGACCTGCGTCTCAGAGAATGGCGACCGCCACCACCAGCCCGAGCGCGAACTGCGCGGCAGCCACCATCAATGACTCGTGGGTGAAGCGCTCGGATTCCAAACACCCGGACATGTTGACGCCGAGCACGATGGTCGCGACGCGCATCATGACCACCTGTGCCAGGATCCCGACGAAGCCGAAGATTGCGGCGGCGAGTAGTCCCTCAGCCAGCCTGCCGCCAGACGAATAGATCGCCAGTACCACGATGAACGCCATGCTGACGACGCCCGCCGCAGAAATGACGACGGCATTCGGCTTGCCCTGCTTGACCATTTGGCGCAGTGGACCCGGCGTGGTCAGGTCGATCGCATAGAACCCGATCACCATCAGCGCGAGCCCGACAGCGGCATACAGCCACATGGCGCCGATGCCGCGGCCAATCGAATGCCAGAAGTCGGGCTCCAGCGCCATCACGGCGGTTGTCATCATTTACTTCCTTCGGTCAATGGGATTCGGTGTGGAACAAAAGCTGCACGGTCAGTGGTCACCAGCCCTGGGGCCTCGCGGATCCCCAAACCCGCAGACGAATCGCCGACCACCCAGGCGCCCAGCGAGGGCCGCACGTCGTCGAAAAGCGGCAGTGGATCGAAGAGTTGGTAGACGTACCCCTCTTCGCCGTATATACCGCCGGTGGCCAGCTCTACGTTGGGGCCGACGATGGTGATGTTGCCACCTTCGCGCCCGAGCTTGGGTTTGCGGACGTACTCAGTGAGCTCGTGGGGATCGTCGAGATACGCAGGGAGCAGGTTCGGGTGGCCGGGGTACATCTCCCACAGCACCGCCAGAATCGCCTTGTTCGAGAGCAGCGCTTTCCACAGGGGCTCGACCCACGCGGTTTTCGGTAGGCTCGACACCACGCGCTGCCCGAACGCATCGTCCAGCACCCACTCCCACGGGTAGAGCTTGAACATCGCGTTGATCGGTGCCTCTTCCAAGTCGACGAAGCGTTCAAGCGCGGTGTCCCAGCCGATGTCCTCGATTTCCAGCGCGATCGTCTCGAACCCCGCCTCGGCCGCCGTCTCCTGCATGTAGGTCGTCGTGATCTGATCCTCGCCGGTCTGCTCGGCGCCGGACCACGAGAAGTGAAGCTCATTGCTAGGCAAGATATCTCGCAAGACCTTCCACCGGTCGACGAGCTGTTCGTGCAGGGAGTTCCATTGATCGAAGTCCGGGAACACATCCTGCAGCCAGTGCCACTGCACAACCGCCGACTCCAGCAACGTGGTGGGGGTATCGGCGTTGTACTCCAACAGCTTCGCCGGCGAACGGGCGTCATAGCGCAGGTCGAAACGACCGTAGACGTACGGATCAGAGCGCCGCCACGACTCGGCAATCGGCTGCCAACTCCACTCCGGTATCCCGAAGTCTGCGTACCGCTCCATGAGGACGACCTGTTCGACAGCGTTCAGACACATCGAATGCAGCGTTTCGACGTCAGCCTCGATCGCCAGTACCTCGTCCATCTCGAACTCGTAGTACACCGACTCGTCCCAGTAGGCGCGGTCCCCTCCGGCCGCGTCAAGCGCGGGCGTTCCGAAGATGAGCCCCTGGTCCTCCACGATCGACTGCCAATCGGGCCGCCGCTCGGTTCTGACGCGTTTCACCAGCCGCCGCTCTAGCCGCCGCCGCTGCCGGAAAACCTGGCGCCCAGGCCGCCGCGTTGGATGGTGCTGCCCGACGACGTCTTGACTGTGTCGCCCTTCGGCGCGATCGTGGTGCCCCCAGACGGCCTCGCCCCGACCCCTCCGCTGCTGCCGTAGTAGTAGCGGTACTGGTGGCCGCTGTAGATGAAGAGGCCACCCACACCGCTACCGTGGCCGGTGCAGTAACTGTCGGGCACGATGATCGGCCCGCCGTTGCTATCCTCCTGGACGCACTGTGCAGTGGTCGTGCGTGGCGACAACGCCCAATAGCCCAGCGCCGCAACAACACCCACTACACCGACGACCGCCGCACCCCCTTTCAGCCGCTGGTTGCGTTGGTACCGCTTAAGTTCGGCCTCGACCTGTGCCTTCTCGGCCGCTTTGCGTTCGCGCTCGGCCTTCGCGCGGGCCCGCGTCTCTCCGACCGTCGGCGGGCGTGGGCGCGTGGTGTCGGGGTCCTGGAACCGCATGCTGCCGCTGGGCGGCGGTGGAGGCGGCGGGGTCGGTCCAGGCGGCCCCTCGGGTCGTGACGGGTCTCTCTTTGGCTCGTCACCGCGCGAGCCGGGGTCTTGCCCCGACGGCCCACTTCCCTGCGGTGGATCGTTCTCCGGCCCCACTCTTCGCCCCTCGTCGTCGCTGCGGCCCGGTGTCTAGCCACACCGCCGTGCAGGTCCAACCTGGCAGGAAGTCTGCCACAGCACATGGCGCTTCATCCACGACAAACGCAAATAGTCGCGCCGGACATATCTACCGCTGCGCCTGCTCGTCGATGAAGTTCACGATTGCTGCAGCCACCTCCGCGTGCACCGTGTCGTTGAGGATGTCGTGATGCGCCGCCGGCGAACTCGCTGAGCTGTAACGGCTCGATCTGCTCGGCGTACGCGCGCACCGCCCCGACGGGTGCGATCGGATCGTTCACACCGTGCACCGCCAACGTCGGCACTGCGAGCTTCGGCAGTTCGGCGCCGAACCGGTCCCAGGCCTTGTCGAGCTCGCGGGTCAGTGCCGCGCCGTCGGCGTCGACGAAGGCCAGCGGGTCGTTCTCGAGCGAGTCCAGATAGAAGGGGTCCTCGGACAGCCAGCCGGGGTCGAGGTCGAACGAACTGTCCGCGTCGAGCATTTCGGGAATCGGCACCAGCGGGGCCCCGGAGATGACACCTGCGCGGTAGCGATCAGGCTGTTCCAACAGCCGGAACAGGGTGACGATCGAACCGAACGAATGTCCCTGTGCGATCAAAGGCAATCCCGGCCGTTCGCCTTCGGCGAGCTCGGTCAGCGTGTCGGCGAGGTCGGAGCTGTCGACGATCGACCCGAAGTCGCCGCGGGTGCCCGGGCTGAGGCCGTGGCCGAACTGGTCGACCGCCCACAGGTCGATGCCGGCGGCGTTGAGCGCGAAGCCGTAGCGGTGATAGAGGCCGGTGTGCTCGCCGAAGCCATGCAGGAAGACGACCGTGGCGCGGGGCTCGGCAGCTGCCCAGTGCCGGTAGTACGCGCGGCCCTTCGGATGGTCGATGAACGGCATTCCTCGACGCTAGCGTGCGCCGAGGAGCACTTCGCGTTGTTCGACCGATAGGGTCGCCGGCCCGTCTACATCTCGACCGTGTTGGCCGGCACATGGGGATTCTTCGCGTTCCCGATGATGAACACCGCGAACTATCTCTCGTCATCGCCGCGGTCGTTATCGGTCTTGTCATCCACGCGATCATGTACGCACCGCAGCCGGCGATCATGGCCGAGATGTTCCCGACCCGCATGCGGTATTCCGGTGTGTCCCTTGGATATCAGGTGACGTCGATCGTGGCGGGATCCTTGGCGCCGATCATCACGGTCTCGGTGAGTTCGGTACCTGGGTGCCGATCGCGCTGTACCTCGCCGCGGCCGCCGTGGTCACCCTCGTCGCGGTGTTTCATGCGCGAGACGAACGGGATCGCTCTGGAATCGCTCGATGTGGCCGACCGCGAGGAGCTTGCGAAGGCGGGCGTTGTATGACGGAACTCGGTGGGCGCACCGCATTGGTCACCGGTGGTGCGGGCGGGATCGGCGCGGCCTGCGCACGTGAGCTCGCCGCGCGCGGGGCGGTGGTGACTGTCGCGGATCTCGACGACGTCGGCGCCAACGCGGTGGCGGAGGAGATCGGCGGAAAGGCCTGGGCGGTCGATTTTTCCGATGTCGCCGCCCTCGAAGGATTGCGTCTCGACGCCGACATCCTGGTCAACAACGCGGGTGTGCAGCATGTCAGCCCGATCCAGAATTTCCGCCAGACCGCTTCCGCTTCATGATGGCGCTCATGGTGGAGGCGCCGTTCCTGCTCATTCGCGCCGCACTGCCACACATGTACGGACAGAACTTCGGCCGGATCATCAATCTGTCCTCGGTGCACGGCATCCGGGCGTCGGAGTTCAAAGTCGCCTACGTGACGGCCAAACACGCGCTCGAGGGTCTGTCGAAGGTGACTGCTCTCGAGGGCGGTCCGCACGACGTGACGAGCAACTGTGTGAACCCCGGCTATGTGCGGACACCGCTGGTGACCAAGCAGATCGCCGATCAGGCCACGGTGCACGGCATTGCGGAGGATAAGGTGGTGACCGACATCCTGCTGAAGGAGAGCGCCATCAAGCGGCTGGTGGAACCCGAAGAAGTAGCGGCACTGGTTGGTTGGCTGGCCTCACCGGCCGCGGGAATGGTGACGGGGGCGTCGTACACCATGGACGGGGGCTGGAGCGCGCGATGACCGGTGCCGCACCGCAATGGGTGCCGACGCCTAAGACTTGTGTTTGAGGCGCTGCGTGAGTGCATGCGCCGCACGCAACAACGTCTCGCCGAGCAGTTGCGTACGTTCTCCGGCGAAGCGGGCTTCCACACCCGTCAAACTCAACGCCCACTGGGGCTGACCAAGTGCGTCGAATACGGCTGCGCCGATACCCCAACTGCCTTCCACCAACAGACCAGGGTTCACCGAATAGCCATTGATCCTTGCTTGTTGGACACGACTTTCGATCGCCGCCTGGCAGTGCGCGTCACCCCATGCTCCTTCGAGATGGGTGCGATCCAGATATTCCTGGCTCTTGGCATCGGAGAGGTGTGCCAGCATGACGAGGCCGGCGGAGGCGACCCCCAAGGGAAACCGCCTACCTGGGTAGAGCACGTGTGACCGCAGCGGAAAGCTCCCTTCCAGCGCAGACACGCATACCGATTCGTCTGCGCGGCGTGCGGAGAGGAAGGCACTCTCTCCAGTTTCATCCGCGAGAGCGCGCAGAATGTCGTCCGCGAGAGGCGCGGCGTCGTAGCGGCTGTTGGCCACGGACCCGAGTAGATATATCTCCGGGCCGAGGAACCACAAGCCAGTACTGGGTGCCCGGTCGATGAGCCCTTGGTCGGCCAATGCCGTGAGCATGCGGTGAGCGGTGGCCCGTGGGATGGCGGCGCTACGCGCCAAGGCGGTAGTCGTGGCGCCGTCGCCGTGCGCACTGCCGACGGCACGCAAGATGGCCGCCACGCGCGCAATGACCGGCGCGCCCGTACCGAGATCCTTCACAGCCGAAGCGTAGCGTCCATTGGATGGACGTTGCCGTGACCCATCGTCTCGCTATGCGAACAGATTTCCCTAGAATGCGTGGAAATCTTGTGGCAGCAGTCGATTGATGGTGTCCTGTGCAGTGAAATCACTGCGTTCGCTGAGCGAACGCACCGACAGGAAGTGTTCACGCAGATGTCCCATAAGCAGGTCAAGGACGTCCACGAGGCGATCGCCGACATCAGGAGCGGAGCCACCCTTGCCGTCGGCGGCTTCGGGCTGTGCGGTATCCCCGATGCGCTCATCAAGGCTCTGGCCGAGTCGGGTGTCGATCAGCTCGAGGTGTACTCCAACAACTGCGGCATCGATGACGAGGGACTTGGAGTACTGCTCGGCCTGCGCCGTGTTCGACGGGTGACGGCATCGTACGTGGGTGAGAACAAGGAGTTCGCCAGGCAGTACTTGGCCGGCGAACTCGAAGTTGAGTTGACCCCACAGGGCACCCTCGCTGAGCGGCTGCGAGCGGGCGGAGCGGGTATCCCCGCGTTCTACACACCCGCAGGCGTGGGAACCCCAGTGGCCGACGGCGGCCTGCCGTGGCGCTACGCCGAGGACGGGTCCGTCGCAATCGCCTCACCGGCCAAGGAGACTCGAGTCTTCGATGGCAAGCGATACGTGCTCGAGACCGGCATCCGCACGGATTTCGCGCTGGTCCATGCGGCTGTCGGCGATACGGACGGAAATCTCATCTTCGATAAGACTGCGATGAACTTCAATCCGTTAGCGGCGATGGCCGGCCGAATAACGATTGCTCAGGTGGTGACCATCGTGGAGCCCGGCGAACTAGACCCCGCGGGTATTCATCTTCCAGGTGTGTTCGTGCAGAGGATCGTCGAGACCGGCCCCCAACACACTCGCATCGAGAAGCGCACGGTCCGTAACGAGGCAGGAGTTTCAGCATGACCGAGCCACAGGCCAGGCAAGGATGGAGCAGGCCGGAGATGGCACGCCGGGTGGCCCGCGAACTTCGCGATGGCGAGTACGTCAACCTGGGTATTGGACTGCCCACTCTCGTTCCGGCCTATCTGGATCCCGCCGTGCGGGTCACCCTGCACTCGGAAAACGGGATCCTCGGTACCGGTCCGTATCCGAGCGAGGACGAGGTCGACCCGAACCTCATCAATGCCGGAAAAGAGACCGTTACGGTGCTCAAGGGTGCATCATTTTTTGACTCGTCCCTATCGTTCGGCATGATTCGCGGCGGACACATCGACGTCGCGGTGCTGGGTGCCATGGAGGTGTCGCGCCATGGAGATCTGGCGAATTGGATGGTCCCCGGCAAGATGGTCAAGGGCATGGGAGGCGCAATGGACCTGGTGCACGGAGCTTCGCGGGTGTATGTCCTCATGGAACACACTGACCGGCAAGGCAATCCGAAAATCGTCGAGACGTGCACACTGCCCTTGACCGGGGAGCGTGTCGTCCACCGCATCGTCACTGATCTGGCAGTCATCGACGTCAACGGTGACGGAACCCTCACCCTGCTTGAGACCGCGCCGGAAGTGTCGATCGACCAGGTGCGGGCAGCGACCGGCGTCCAGCTCACGCTTGGTGACGAGCTGGCTGCCGCTCGCGTCTGAACCAGGCTCGACTGGTACGCCAGCCCGACGTTCTACCGCAGCCAGCTCTCGATTCGAGTCAACGCCTCTTCGACGTCGGCCGTCGGCCCGGCGAACGACAACCGGACGAACGAGCCACCGCGCATCGTGTCGAAGTCGATGCCCGGTGCGATCGCAACGCCGGTGTCGTTTAACAGCGTCGAGCAGAACGCCAACGAGTTCGTGGTCAGGTGTGAGACGTCGGCGTATACGTAGAACGCGCCGTCGGTCGGGGCCAGCCGGTCGATGCCGATGGCGCGCAGCCCGTTGAGCAGCAGTTGCCGGTTGGCCGCGTAGTGGTCGAGGAGTGCGTCGGCCTCTGCGGTCGACTCCGGGGTGAAGGCGGCGACGGCTGCGGCCTGCGAAAGCGCCGGGGGACAGATGGTGAAGTTTCCGGTGAGGCAGTCCACCGCTCGCTGGAGTTCCTTTGGTACCAGAAGCCAGCCGAGCCGCCAGCCCGTCATCGCGAAGTACTTCGAAAAACTGTTCACCACGACGGCATCCCGCGACGTCTGCCACGCACAGCTGGTCGCGGGGGCGCCTTCGTAGACCAGGCCGTGGTACACCTCGTCGCTGATCAGTCGGACGCCCGTTTTCGCACACCACTTTGCGATGGCGGCGAGTTCCTCGGGCGGGATCACTGTGCCGGTCGGGTTGGCGGGGCTGGCGACGATAACGCCCTGCACCGGCGGATCGAGTTCGGCGAGCATCTGCGCGGTCGGCTGGAACCGCGTGTCCGGACCGCACGGGACCTCGACCACTTCGCAGCCGAGGGCCGAGAGGATGTTTCGGTAGCAGGGGTATCCCGGACTGGCGATGGCGACACGGTCACCGACGTCGAAACAGGCGAGGAACGCCAACAGGAATCCGCCGCTCGAGCCCGTCGTGATCACGACGTCGGTGGGGTCGACGACGAGTCCGTGCCGGTCGGAGTACGACGCCGCGATCGCGGAACGCAACTCGGGGATGCCCAGCGCCACGGTGTAGCCGAGGACGGAGTTGTCCAATGCCTCCTTCGCCGCGGTGCGAACCGCCGCCGGTGCCCCTGCACTCGGCTGACCTGCGGACAGGTTCACCAGATCGCCGTGTGTGCGCTGGCGTTCCGCCGCGGCCAGCCACACGTCCATCACATAGAACGGCGGGATTCCGGCGCGCAGCGACACACTCATCCGTTCGAGGCTAAACGACTTCTTGGCAAGACCGTCCAGGCGGCCATTGACCGCGGTGCACAATCATCGAATGACGGCATCCAAGCTAGGCACTCCGGTTGTGGTGGGCATCGGCCCGGTGAGCGCCGACGATGTCGTACGCGTAGCACGGAACGACGCACCCGTAGTGATCGCGGAGGACGCCATCGCGGCGATCACGGCCAGTCGTAGCCGCATCGAAGCACTCGCCGACGACCCGACTCCGGCGTACGGCATCTCCACCGGCTTCGGTGCCCTGGCAACCCGCCACATCCCAAATGATCTTCGAACAAAGCTGCAACGCAGCCTGATTCGTTCCCACGCCGCGGGGTCGGGGCCTGAGGTCGAGCGGGAAGTCGTGCGGGCGATGATGTTGCTGAGATTGTCGACGCTGGCCACCGGCCGCACCGGTGTACGCCCCGAAGTCGCCCGGCATACGCGGGGATCCTCTCCGCCGGTCTGACTCCGATTGTCTACGAGTACGGCGGCCTGGGCTGCTCAGGAGACCTCGCGCCCCTCGCGCACGTCGCGCTGGCGATCATCGGGGAAGGCCACGTTCGCACCGTCGGCGGTGAGCTCATTCCCGCTGCGGAGGCGCTCGCCGCGCATGGCATTGAACCGATCATCTTGGCCGAGAAGGAGGGCCTCGCCCTCATCAACGGCACCGACGGCATGCTCGGACAATTGATCCTCGCCTTGACCGACCTCGACGGGTTGCTCGTGCTGGCCGACATCGCGGCGGCGATGAGCGTCGAAGGCCTGCTCGGCACCGACAGGGTGTTCGCGCCACACCTGCAGGCACTGCGGCCCCAGCCCGGCCAGGCCGTCGCCGCCGCGAACATGGCGCGAGTCCTCGCCGGCTCGCCCATCGTCGCGAGCCACAGTGGACCGGACTGCCCCCTGGTCCAGGACGCGTACTCGCTGCGGTGCGCTCCCCAGGTCGCGGGCGCCGCGCGGGACACCGTCGCGCACGCCCGCAATGTCGCGAACTGGGAATTGGCGAGCGTCATCGACAATCCGGTCGTCACACTCGAGGGAACCGTCGAATCGAACGGGAACTTCCACGGCGCACCCGTTGCCTACGTGCTGGACTTTCTCGCCATCGTCGCTGCCGATCTCGCCAGCATCAGCGAACGACGCACCGATCGATTCCTTGATGCGGCTCGCAGCCACGGGCTGAACCCGTTCCTCGCCGACGACCCCGGCGTTGACAGTGGCCACATGATCGCGCAGTACACCCAGGCCGCGATCGTCTCGGAGCTGAAGCGACTGGCTGCGCCCGCCAGTGTCGACTCGATCCCTTCCTCGGCGATGCAGGAGGACCATGTGTCAATGGGTTGGTCCGCGGCCCGCAAACTACGAAAGTCGATTGATGGACTCACCCGCGTTCTTGCAATCGAAACTCTCACCGCGGCAAGGGGAATCGAGATGCGGGCACCTCTCGCGCCATCACCGGCGACCGGTGCTGTCATCGCCGCGGTGCGTTCGCGTGTCGCAGGAGCAGGCGCGGATCGCTACCTCGCGCCGGAGATCGAGGCCGCTGTCGAACTCGCCCGCAACGGATCACTCATTGCGGCGGCCGAGTCGGTCACAGGCGCGCTCGCTTGACCGCCTGTCTACGGGTGGGCCTCAGGTGCAACGAGTCGTCCGATGTCGTCCAGGACGGATTCGGCCAAGGCGATGTCACCTCGCAGATCGCGGTCCTCGTCGTTGCGCGGCAGCACCGCGGCCAGCGAAAGCGTGTCGCCGACAACCCCGCTGAACCTCTCGTCGAGCCCGCGCTGACGCAACAGCCTGACCGCGCCGACGAGTTCGCAGCACAGCAGCACCCGGTAGGCGGCGATGGACCTCTCGAGTTGCTGTACCCCCTGGGACGCGAAGGTGGCATCCTCCTCCGCGCCGCGAGATAGAACGAGGGTGCCTGCTGAGGCCGGCTGCGCCGAACTCCGGATCTCGGCGATCGCACCAGCGGCGACGTATTCGACCATCATCAAGCCCGATGACCCATCGGCGTCGCCGGCCAGGAAGGCGTTGCCGCCGTTGGTATCCGGATCGTTGAGCATTCTTATTCGGGAATGTGTGATCGGTGCGGTCAAGGCCAGCGCGAGGGTGGTGCCGTCCAATTCAAGCGACAGCGACGCTTGGTAGAACGCACCGTGATGGATCACGGATTTGTTGTCGATGTCGAACAGTGGATTCTCCTGCGCAGTGTTGAGCGTCCGCTCGAGTTGACCTTCGAGCGAATGCAGGGACGTTCCAACGCTCGCCTGTGCAACCGGGTAGACCCGAAGCCCGTAGGGATCCTGAATGCGGGCCGGCTGGGCTTCCGGGTGTCCCTTCGTCGCCAGAATGGAACGCAGACGACCGGCGACGGTGTCGACGTAGGGCGCCGCCGACGCCTGCGCCGCAATTGATGACAGCGCTTGAGGATTTCCGTCGAGCGCAAGGAAACTCAGCACGTAGATCACGCTCGACGCGCGATCGAGTCGCGACAGCTCGTCCAGCGCGAGGCAACCGCGCCCGACGGTCAGGGCGCTGCTGCTCATGAACGGCAGCGCGCTGTCGGCGCCCCACTGCGCCATCGGTGTCAACGGCTTTGACGCGGGACGCTCTCCGATCAACGTCAGTGCCGTGCCTGCGAGAGGCGCGAGGTCGCCGGTGCCGATCGACGCGTACTGACGAAGCTCGGGAAGCGCGTCGTCGTTGAGCATCGTCTCCAGCCCGGCCAGGATCGCGGGATCGAGTCCCGCCCCCGGCACGCACAGCTGAATGAGCCGCACCGCGAGCATCGCCCGAACCGTTCTGTCGTCGAGCGGATCCCCCGCGTCGACGGCGTGGCTGCGAAGCAGTCGCATGCCGTACTCGGCGTCGGTCGGCGAAACGGAGGTGGCGCGATTCGCCCCGACGCCGGTCGTTCGCCCGTAGGTGTCGTATCTGGTGCTGAGCTCCGCCGCGATCTGGTGCGCACGCCTGACGGCCGTGACGGTGGCCGGCGACACCGAGACCTGCTCGCGACGGTCCGCGAGCGTTACCACGTCGGCGATGGTCGCGGATCCGTTAAGTACAAGCATGAAATTCTCCTTTTTACCTATCGCCGACGGGCGATGAGATCTATCATCACCAAAACCCCACATTGCCGCTAGATGGAATTTGAATTTTAAGCAGTGAAATTCCATTCCGAGGCGAGAGGAGGTCGCAGTGGCCGAGCCGTCAACGCGGACGGTGGAGCGCGCGCTCGCGCTGCTCGCCACCATCTGCGAAAGGGGCGGCGCGAATCTTGCCGACAGCGCCAGGGACTGCGACTTGGCCCCGAGCACCGCGCTGCGGCTGCTGCGCACACTCGAGACCACCGGGTTCGTCAGCCGGGAGGAGGTAGGCGGTACGTATCGGCCGGGAGCTCGCCTCATCCAGCTCGGGGCGCAGGCCCTGTCCAACGACTCGCTGATCGATCTGGCCAAGCCGACGATGGAGAAGTTGGTCGCCGAGACGGGCGAGTCGGTGTACCTCAGCGTCGAGGGGCACGGGGCGACCGCCCTGTACATCGGGATCGTCGAGGGCACACACTCCGTCCGGCACACCAGCTGGGTCGGTCGCACGGTGCCGCTCGACAAATCGGCGGCGGGCCGGGCGCTGCGCGGTCGCGTTCCCGATGTCGGATACGTCGTGGTGGAGCGTGGAGTCGAGGCCGACGTCACGGCGATCGCATGCCCGGTGCACTCGCAAGCGCGAATTGTCGCCGCGATGAGCCTGGTCATCCCGAGCTACCGGCTCACCAACGGTCAGGCCGCCGAATACGGCCGGATGCTGACGCTGGCGACGGGCGATGTCTCTGCCCAGCTGAGCCGTTCATCGAAATCAAACCCCCCAGAAGGACAGTCATGATCACGTTCGACAACGTCTCCAAGGTGTATCCGGACGGCACTGTCGCGGTCAACAAGCTGACGATCACCGCTCCGGCCGGGAAGATCACCACGCTCGTCGGCCCGTCGGGCTGCGGTAAGACGACATCCATGCGGATGATCAACCGCCTGATCGAGCCGACGTCAGGCACGATCGAACTCGAGGGAGTCGACACCCAGACACTCGACCGGGTCGCACTACGCAGGCGAATCGGTTACGTCATCCAGAACGCCGGCCTATTCCCCCACCGCACGGTGGTGGACAACGTCGCTGCCCTTCCGCGCCTGCTCGGGGGCAGCAAGAAGGAAACCCGTTCGGCGGCAATGGAACTCCTCGAGCGCGTGGGGCTCGACGCCAAGTTCGCCAAGCGGTATCCGTGGCAGCTATCGGGGGGACAACAACAGCGGGTTGGGGTGGCGCGTGCGCTCGCCACCGACCCGCCCTTCCTGTTGATGGATGAGCCCTTCAGCGCGGTCGACCCGATCGTGCGAAACCAGCTGCAGGATGAGTTCCTGCGCCTGCAGGCCGACATCTCCAAGACGATCGTGCTGGTCACGCACGATGTCGACGAAGCACTCAAGCTGGGCGATCAAGTCGTCGTGCTGCGCCAGGGTGGAACTCTGGCCCAGGCCGCGACACCCGCTGAACTGTTGGCCGCACCGAGCGACACGTTCGTCGCCGATTTCGTCGGGTCGGCACGAGGCTACCGCGCGCTGGGCTTCCATAACTGCGACACCCTGCTCAAGCTCTCCGACGAGCCGACTATCACGGTCGGGCAGCCGGTTTCGGCAATTCCATCAGGCAATGGACGCTGGATTCTCGCGATTGACGCCAACAGGGTGCCGATCGGCTGGGTCGATAGCGAAAGCGTGCGTGGTGATTCCGTAACGGAGAGTGATGTCAACCTCAGCGGAACGTCTGCGTCTCGAGGCGATCCACTGCGGGATCTGTTGAACTCGGCCTTGTCGAGCCCGAGTGGACGATGCGTGGTCACCGACGAATCCGGAGCGCTGATCGGTACCGCGACCGACCACGACATCATCGATGCCATCAGGCGAGCCAAGGAAGCGCGGTCGGCCGCATGAACTGGATCTCGTCGAACATCGATCGCATCGTCGATCTGACTATCAGCCATGCGTGGCTCACACTTGTCCCGACGATCGTCGGCCTGATCGTCGCGCTGCCGCTCGGCTGGTGGGCGCATCGATCGGGACGCGGCTACGCCGCCATCGTCGGAACCGCTGGCCTGCTCTACACCATTCCGTCGCTGGCCTTGTTCATCATTCTCCCGGTGGTGCTCGGTACGAAGATCCTGGATCCGATCAACATCGTTGTCGCACTCACGCTTTACACCGTGGCGTTGCTGGTCCGAGTCGTTGCCGATGGCCTGAACTCAGTGCCGCACGACACCGTTGCGGCGGCTGAGGCCATGGGTTACCGCGGTTGGCAACGGCTGCTGCTGGTTGAACTGCCGGTCGCGGTACCGGTCATCGCGGCCGGGTTGCGGGTGGCGGTCGTGTCCAATGTCAGCATCGTCACGATGGCTGCACTGCTGGGCATCCCGCAGCTCGGCTCCCTGTTCACCCAGGGCTTTCAGCTCCGGCTCTTCGCCCCACTCATCGTCGGTGTTGTGCTGTGTGTCGTGCTGGCCGTCGTGTTCGACGGCCTGATTCTCTGGGTGAACAAGCTCCTAACCCCGTGGCGGCAAAGGACGGTCACATCGTGAATATCGTCGGCTGGTTCACCGACCCCGCCAACTGGACGGGCTCGGGCGGTATCCCCGCCCAGATCGGCTATCACCTCTTGTATTCCGCCGTCGCGCTGCTCATCGCCTTGGCGATCGCGGTACCGCTCGGAATCGTCATCGGCTACACGGGGCGCGGGGAGGCGTTGGTCGCGGGGTTTGCGAATGCGTTGCGGGCTCTCCCATCGCTGGGGCTGCTGGTGCTGCTTTTCCTGATCATCTCGCCGGTTGCCACCGGAAAGCTCGTGTACGTGCTGCCCACGATCATCGTGCTGGTTTTGTTGGCGGTGCCCCCGATCCTCACCGGCACGTACGCGGGCATCCAGAACGCCGACCCGGACGCCGTCGGTGCGGCCCGTGGCATGGGATTCACCAAGCGTCAGATCCTGATGCGCGTCCAGATTCCCTGCGCGCTGCCGCTCATGGTATCCGGTGTGCGGGCGTCAACTCTGCAGATCATCTCGACCGCCACCATCGCCGCGTATCTCGGGCTCCAGGGCCTCGGCCGTTTCATCCTCGACGGCAGAGCACAGGCAAACTTCAGCGAAATGGCCGGCGGGGCAATCCTTGTCGCCGTTCTCGCCATCGTCCTCGAGTTCACCTTCGCCTGGCTCGGCCGAATCATCGTGTCGCCGGGTCTACGGCGAGTGGCATCGAAAGAGAGCTCACCGCTCGCCACCGCAGTCCTCGAGCCTGCCGCCACCTAGGTGCCGCCCGGTGCCGATCACCCAACAGGAGAAACACACATGAAGACGCGCAGCATACTTTCGGCCCTTGCGCTCACCTCCGTTCTCGCGGCGTCCGCCTGTGGCGGTGGTGATAGCGACCCGCTGTCGGGCGGGGGCAACACCGGCGGATCGGAGGGTTCGCAAGTGATAGTCGGCTCGGCTGACTTCACCGAGAGCCAACTGGTCGGCAGCATCTATTCACAGGCGCTTCAGGCGGCCGGCGTGCCGACGAAGGAACAGTTCAACATCGGCAGCCGCGAGGTGTACATCCAGGCCCTCAAGGACGGGTCCATCGATCTTGTTCCCGAGTACACGGGCGCACTGCTGAGCTACCTCGACCCGAAGTCGACCGCCGCGACACCGCAGGCGGTTTCGGGTGAACTCGCGACGAAGCTACCCTCCGGCATCTCCATGCTGACACCGTCTCCCGCGGAGGATAAGGATGTCGTGGCCGTGTCACAGGCCACCGCCGACAAGTACAAGCTGAAGATCATCTCGGACCTGAAACCGGTCGCCGGTGAACTGGTGCTCGGCGGGCCGCCGGAATGGAAGACCCGGACCCAGGGCGTGGTCGGCCTCCGCGACCTATACGGCCTCAACTTCAAGGAATTCGTCAGTCTCGACGCCGGCGGCACCCTGACGATGACGGCGCTGACCAACAATCAGATTCAAGCGGGCGACCTGTTCAGCACAGATCCCGGTCTGCGCACCAACCACCTTGTCGCTCTAGAGGATGACAGGAACCTGTTCGCCGCGGAGAACGTCGTTCCGCTGATCAAGACGGCCAAGCAGTCCGACACGATCAAGAAAACGCTCGACGCGGTCTCGGCGAAACTCACCACCGACGACCTCATCTCGATGAACGCAGAGGCGGCCACGGGCACGAACCTGTCCGACATCGCCAAGAAATGGCTTGCCAACGCAGGCATCGGCAGCAACTGACAAGCAATCCTCATTTAAGGATTCCCATCTCTCATGGCAACCATCACTGGTCCCCGTCCTGTCCGTGCTGCGCGCGGCAGCGAAATCTCTTGCAAGGGTTGGCAATAGGAAGCGGCCCTTCGCATGCTGATGAACAATCTGGACCCCGAGGTCGCGGAACACACCCCGACGATCTTGTCGTCTACGGCGGCACCGGGAGGGCTGCGCGCAGCTGGGAGGCGTTCGACGCGATCGTCCGCACCCTGCAGTCTCTGGAGGATGACAAGACCATGCTCGTGCAGTCCGGTAAGCCCGTCGGCGTGTTCCGTACGAACGTCTGGGCTCCTCGCGTGCTGTTGGCGAATTCCAACCTCGTTGGCGACTGGGCCAGCTGGGAGGAGTTCCGCAAGCTGGAAGCCGAAGGCCTGATGATGTATGGCCAGATGACCGCGGGCTCGTGGATCTACATCGCACGCAGGGAATCCTGCAGGGCACATTCGAGACGTTCGGCGCCGTCGCGCGCAAGAGGTTCGGCGGCACGCTGGCCGGTACGATCACCCTCACCGCGGGCGTCGGCGGGATGGGCGGCGCCCAGCCGCTCGCCGTCACCATGAACGAGGGCGTGGCGATCTGCGTCGATTGCGACGAGAGCCGAATCGACCGCCGCATCGCGCATCGCTACCTCGACACCAAGGCCGGCAGCCTCGACGACGCACTTGTGATGGCGGTCGACGCTCGTGATGCCAAGCGGCCCCTGTCGATCGGTTTGGTCGGCAACGCCGCGGAGGTCTATCGCGAACTGTTCGAGCGGGAAGCCCCGATCGACATCGTCACCGACCAGACCTCGGCGCACGATCCGCTTTCGTACCTGCCGCTTGGCATCGAGTTCGAAGACATGAAGAAGATGGCCGAGAAGGATGCCGCCTACTTCACCGAGCAGGCGCTCTGTCAATTTGCGGTGGTAGCGGTAGCTATTTAAACGCGGTACGAGGTTAGACGGTATGAGGGGCTGGGGCCCCGCTCACATGTGAACGTGGGTTGCCGACAGGAATTGGGTCCTGGCCGGTAGAGCCACAAGATGTGGGAGGCCCCAGTGAAGATTCAGCGTACGAGCATTGGCTTGGATGTGCACGCACGATCGGTCGTCGCGTGTGCTTTGGACGGGGACACCGGTGAGGTGTTCCAGCGGCGGTTGACTCCGGATCATGGGGAGATCGTGGCCTGGCTTGGTGATCTGCCTGGCCCGGTGGCGGTGACCTATGAAGCCGGCCCGACGGGGTTTGGATTGGCCCGCGCGTTGGCAGCGGCCGGCATCGCCTGTGAGGTGGCTGCGCCGTCGAAGTTGATCCGCCCCGCTGGGGATCGGGTCAAAACCGATGTTCGTGATTCCGCGCATCTAGCCCGGCTGCTGCATCTGGGACAGATCACCGCCGTGACAGTTCCCACCGCCAGCCAGGAAGCCGCCCGTGACCTGGTCCGTGCTCGTGACGACTGTCGCGGCGACCTGATGACCGCCCGGCACCGGGTCTCCAAACTGCTTCTCCGTCAAGGGATCGTCTATTCCGGAGGGAAAGCCTGGACCGGCAGGCACGATCTTTGGTTACGTGCCCAGCGCTTCGACAACCCGGCCCTGCAGTGCAGTTACGAGGCCGCGTTCGACGCGATGCTGGCGTGTGTGGATCGACGCAACCGTCTCGATGACGCGATCACCGCGATGGCCGCCGACAGTGAGTTCACTCCGGTGGTGCACCGGTTGGGCTGTATCCGCGGCGTTGCAACCCTGACGGCGTTCGGGCTGGCCGTCGAGATCGGCGACTGGCACCGGTTGACCGGTCGCAGCATCGGCGCCTATGTCGGGTTGGTGCCCAGCGAGTACTCCTCCGGAGACAGTCGCACCCAGGGTGGGGTGACCAAGACCGGCAACGGACACGTCCGCCGGCTGTTGGTCGAAGCTGCCTGGCACCACCGCAGCCAATACCGACCCGGAGTTGAGCTTCGGCGCCGGTGGGATCTGGCCTCGCCGGCGGCCCGGGCCCGGGGTCAGTCTGCCAACCGGCGCCTGCACACCCGCTGGGTCGGATTCGACGCGCGCAAAAAGCGCCCGGTGATCGCCAACGTGGCAATCGCTCGAGAACTCGCCGGCTGGTGCTGGTCGCTGGCAGTCATGCCCGACTGACCCGCCTCCCACAATTGTCCAGATGAGCAACGCTGAAAGAGCGGCAAGCGTCTTGGAGTGATCCGCGATAGGCCTATGAGCAATCATGCTGTCTCGCAGCTGATGACGCTCGACGTTAGACCCGCTGGCCAACTCCGACTCGAAGGTCCCGTCCTGCGGTATTCAACCCGCGCATTTCAGACTGACACGCGTCGACACGACACGCTCGCCCCGACAACGAATCTCATCTGGTCAACGAAGCGGCGGCCACGACGACGGTCGCGGCCGCCGCTTCACCCCGCCCCTTGACAAAATGACCTACATATCAGGCCTGCACCTCAGCGCATTATTCGGTCGACAGGACTTCGGATTCGAGGCGTCGCAGATGCTCCCGCGGGGAGCCGAGCAGTTGCGCGCTGCCGTGCGCCCGCTTGAAGTACAGCTGGATGTCGTGCTCCCACGTGATGGCTATGCCGCCATGCATCTGGACTGCCTCCGCGGCGACTTTGGAGAACGCTTCGCTCGCCGCGAACCGTGCCAGCGCCGCCGATGTCGGCGAGGGCTCGGCGATCGCATCGCCGACCACCGCGCGCGCCGACTGCACCGCGACGTACAGATCGGCCATTCGATGCTTGAGCGCCTGGAAGCTGCCGATCGGCCTGCCGAACTGCACCCGGTCCTTGGTGTACGCGACGGTGAGATCCAGACACCGCGCGGCCGCGCCGATCTGTTCGGCGGCCAGCAGGATCGCCGCCGTGTCGGCCAGGCCGGGGTCGGCGCCGATCTCGATGGTGTCCTTCGACTCGATGCGGGCCAGCCGGCGGGTGGGGTCCATGGTGTCGACGGGGTGCGCGCTGAATTCGGTGAGGCGCGTCAGGTGCTCGGCCGTCCGCGGCGATCACGATGTCGGCGACGTCGCCGTTGATGACGACGTCCGCGTCGAACACCACGGTGCCGATCTTCGTGCCGGCCGCGAGCTCATCCAATAATTCGGAGTCGGGCGCTGCTCCTGATTCCGGGGAGGCCAGCAGCGCCAACTCCGCGAGTGTCGTGCCGAGCAGCGGCGTGGGCACGAGTGCCCTGCCCAATTCTTCGAGCACCACCGCGGCGTCGGCGAGCTCACCACCGGCACCGCCGAGGTCCTCGGGTACCACCAGCGCGGCGGCTCCGACCTGCTCGCACAACAACTTCCACAGCGACTCGTCGTAGCCGCGCTCAGACGCCATCGCCTCGCGCACCGCGGCCGGCGAAGCATGCTTCTCGACCAGCGCGGAGACTGTCTCGCGCAGCAGGTCCCGTTCTTCGCTCATGTCCGTCCGTTCTTCGCGCAAGCGCTCATCACAACGCCGCCAGGAGCCGTCGCCGATGCAGCGCCGGATCGCCCCACGCCGAGCGCAGCGCCTGCACCCGCAACAGCCACAACGACATGTCGTGTTCTTGTGTGAACCCGATGGCCCCGTGCGTCTGCAGAGCCGAACGCGCCGCCAGCAGCGCGGCGTCGGCGGCGGCGACCTTGGCGGCACTGACGTCGCGGGCAGTGTCGGGTGAATCGTCGGCCAGCGACAGTGCCGCCCCGTACACGAGGGGTCGGGCCAGCTCCAGCGCAATGTGCACATCGGCAAGCTTGTGTTTGATTGCCTGATACGTCCCGATCACCTTGCCGAACTGGCTGCGCTGCTTGGCGTATTCGACGGACATGTCGAGCAACGCCTGCCCCGCGCCGACCAACTGCGCTGAGGTTGCCAGGACGCCGAACTCGTAGGCGCGCGCCACATCGGCGGCCCGGCTTTCACCGGATGCAGCTACCTCGAACAGCTTTCGGCTGGGGTCGACGGACTCCAACTCTTGGCCCGCGGTGCCGTCACTGACTTGGCCGTCTCCGTTTTTCTGGCTGGCCACCAGAATCAATCCGGCGGAATCGGCGTCGACTGCACGCGGCACCTGCGGAGGCAGTGCGACGGTGGCGATCAGCTCACCCGTCGCCAGGGCTGCGCTTCGGTCGTCGTCGGCGAGCAGAACCGGTGCCACTGCGATGGATTCGGTGACCGGACCGGGAACGCACCACCGGCCCAGCCGCTCGGTGGCGACGACGAGGTCGACGGGATGCGCCTCGATGCCGTCGAACTTCTCCGGAACCATCAGCGCGGTGACACCCAGGTCGGCCAGTTGCGCCCACACCTTGCGGCCCGGTGCCGTGTCGCCGTGCGCCCACGCCCGCACGGCGGCGGGCAGGTCGGCAGCACCGAGCGCGGCGTCGATGCTGGCGGCGAAGTCACGCTGCTGTTCGTCCAGATCGAATCTCATTTCGCCTTCTCCCGCGGTAGACCCAGCAGCCGTTCGGCGATGATGTTCCGCTGAATCTCGTTGGTACCGGCGTAGATCGGGCCGCCCAGCGCGAACAGCAGGCCGTCGGTCCATGAGTCGGCCAACTCAGCGTCGGCGCCGTGCATGTCGAGCGCTGTCTGATGTATCGCCACGTCGAGGTCCGACCAGAACACCTTGGTTACCGACGACTCCGCGCCCAGTTCACCGCCGGCGCTCACCCGCGTCACCGTGCCGAACGTGTGCAGGCGGTAGGCCTGCGCCTTGATCCACGCGTCGGCGACACGGTCGGTGTAGACGGGATCGGGATTGTCTTTCCATTGTGCGACAAGACGTTCGGCCGGGGCCAGGAAGCGTGCCGGGCTGCGCAGCGACATGCCGCGCTCGTTGCTCGACGTGCTCATCGCCGCGCGCCAACCCTCGTGCACCCCGCCGATCACGTCCGCGTCCGGCACGAACACGTCGTCGAGGAAGATCTCGCCGAATCCGGTGTCACCGCCGAGCTGGGCGATCGGACGGACCGTGACGCCCTCGGCCTTCAGATCGAACATGAAGTACGTCAGGCCGCTGTGGCGCTGCGCCTCGGCGTCCGAGCGGAACAACCCGAACGCGCGCTCGCCGAACGGCGCCCGTGAACTCCAGATCTTCTGGCCGTTGAGCAGCCAGCCGCCGTCGGTCTTGGTGGCGGTGGAACGCAAGGACGCAAGGTCGCTGCCGGACTCCGGCTCCGACCATGCCTGCGCCCAGATCTCCTCGCCGCTGGCCATTTTCGGCAGAACCCGATCGAGCTGCTCCTCGGTGCCGTGCGCGAACAGCGTCGGCGCGAGCATGGACGTGCCGTTGGCGCTCGCCCGTCCAGGGGCGCCCGCACGGAAGTACTCCTCCTCGTACACCACCCACTGCAGCAGTGACGCATCGCGGCCGCCGTACTTCTCGGGCCAAGTGATCACCGACAGGCCGGCGTCGTAGAGCACCTTGTCCCAGCGCCGGTGCTGTTCGAAGCCCTCGGCGGTGTCGTAGGACTTCGTCGGGAACGAGTCCTTGTTCGCCGTGAGGAATTCGCGCACCTCGGCCTGGAACTCCAGGGTCGCGTCGTCAAAGTTCAGGTCCATCAGGAAGTTTGCGCCCTTTCCCGCAACAGCGGCTTGACCACTTTGCCGCCAGGATTACGCGGCAGCACGTCGAGGAACTCCACCGATCGCGGTGCCTTGAAGTTCGCCAAATGCTCACGCGTGTAGGCGATTACCGTCTTCTCGTCCAGCTCTGAGCCGGGCTTGACCACGAGAAACGCCTTGCCGACCTCGCCGAGCCGCTCGTCGGGAACCCCGATCACCGCCGCCTCGGCCACGCCGTCGAGCCTGGCGAGCACCTGCTCGATCTCGGCGGGATAGACGTTGAACCCGCCGCAGATGTACATGTCCTTGAGCCGGTCGGTGATCTGAAGGTTGCCGTTGTCGTCGACAGCGGCCGACGTCGCCGGTGTGCAGCCAGCCGTCGGAGTCGATCGCCGCCGCGGTGGCGTCCGCGATCGTCGAGGTAGCCGAGCATGACGTTGGGCCCGCGCAGCAGCACCTCGCCGGCGCCGTCATCCGCGGCTCCGTCGATGCGAAGCTCGAAGTCGGCGATCGGGCGCCCGCAGGTCGTCGCCACGGTGACCGCGTCGTCGTCGGCGCGGCACATGGTGCCGAAGCCGCTGGCCTCCGTCAGGCCGTATGCGGTGAGCACGATGTCGATGTCGAGTTCGGTCTGCATGCGTTCGATCAGGACCACCGGGATCGTCGCTGCGCCGGTGACGGCGAACCGCAGCGACGTCAGGTCGTAGTCGTCTCGCTTGGGATGGTCCAGCAGCGTCTGGTAGATCGTGGGCGGCCCAGGCAGCACGGTGATGCGGTGTTCCTGCACCGCGGCCATGGCCTTCTCGGGGTCGAACGTCAGCTGGGGGATCAGCGTCGCGCCGGTCTGCAGGCAGGCCAGGATGCCTGCCTTGTAGCCGAAGTTGTGGAAGAACGGATTGATGCACAGGTAGCGGTCGTCGCTGGTGAGCTGTCCGCACGCCGCCCACGCCGCGGGTGCGTCGAGTGACTGACGGTGTGCGCACAACGCGCCCTTGCTGCGCCCGGTGGTGCCGGACGTGAAGAGGATGTCGGACACGTCGTCGGTGGTGACAGCCGCCGCGCGGACGTCGACGGCATCGAAATCAGTGCCGCGGGCGACGAACTCGTCCCATGTGCCGTCGTCCTTCTCGATCGGGACGCGGATGACGTGCCGCAGGTCCGGCAGGGCTCCGGAGAGGGCTAGGCGGTCGATCGACGCGGCCTTGTCGACGCCGAGGAACTCCCCGGCCGCGAACGAGCAGCGGCGCGCCTGTGCGGGACAGGATGTCGGTGGCCTCACTGGCGGTGTACCGAGTGTTCAGCGGCACCACCACGCCGCCGGCGTAGTGCGTGGCCAGGCACGCCACCACCCAGTGCCAGGTGTTCGGCGACCAGATCGCGACCCGGTCCCCGGCGCTGCACGCCCAGGTCGATCATCGCTGCGGCGGCCTGCCGCACCTCGGTGCGCAACTGCGCGTAGGTCAGCTGACGATCGTCGGTAACCAGCGCGTCGTGATCGGAGAACTGGTCGGCAATCCGGTCCAGGACCTGCGGAATGGTCCTCAGATCGGGGGTCATCGATGCTCCTCTAACAAAGCAAGTGCTTGGTAGGTTAGCCTACAAGGGTGATAGAGGTCCAGGAGTTCAGGGCCGAGGTCCGTGACTGGCTCGCCGACAATCTCGTCGGCGAATTCGCCGCGATCAAGGGCCTCGGCGGGCCGGGTCGCGAGGACGAGGCGTTCGAGCGAACGGCTGGCGTGGAACCGGCATCTCGCGGCGGCGGGCCTGACCTGTCTGGGCTGGCCGGAGGAACACGGCGGCCGCGGTCTGACCGTCGCACACCGCGTCGCGTTCTACGAGGAGTACGCCAAGGCCGACGCACCCGACAAGGTCAACCACTTCGGTGAGGAGCTGCTCGGGCCGACGCTGATCGCCTTCGGCACGACGGAGCAGCAGAAGCGATTCCTGCCGAAGATCCTCGACGTCACCGAGCTGTGGTGTCAGGGCTACTCCGAGCCCGGCGCGGGCAGCGATCTCGCCAACGTGGCGACGACGGCTGAGCTCGACGGCGACCAGTGGGTGATCAACGGCCAGAAGGTGTGGACGTCGATGGCGCACCTGTCGCAGTGGTGCTTCGTGGTGGCCCGCACCGAGAAAGGCTCCAAGCGCCACGCCGGTCTGTCGTACCTTCTGGTGCCGCTTGACCAGCCCGGCGTCGAGGTACGGCCGATCGTGCAGCTCACCGGCACCGCGGATTTCAACGAAGTGTTCTTCGACGACGCTCGCACCGATGCCGATCTGGTGGTCGGTGACGCCCGGCGACGGTTGGCGCGTCGCGATGGGCACGCTGACATTCGAGCGCGGCGTCTCCACGCTCGGCCAGCAGATCCGTTATGCGCGTGAGCTTTCCAACCTGCGTTGATGTCGCGAAGGGCAACGGCGCCGCCGATGACCCGCTCATCCGGGAGCGGTTGACCCGGTCCTGGGTAGGCCTGCGGACCATGCGGTCGTACGCGCTGGCCACCATGGACGTTGAGCAGCCGGGCCAGGACAACGTCTCGAAGCTGTTGTGGGCCAACTGGCATCGCGATCTCGGTGAGCTGGCGATGGACGTCGTCGGCAAGGCCGGGCTGGTGGCCGAAGACGGCGAGTTCGATGAGTGGCAGCACCTCTACCTGTTCACGCGCGCCGACACCATCTACGGCGGGTCCAACGAGATCCAGCGCAACATCATCGCCGAGCGGGTGCTCGGCCTGCCGCGAGAGGTCAAAGGCGCATGAGTCTCTCAGAAGCCCCCAAAGAGATTGAGGGCCATGGACTTCTGACCGGCAAGGTGGTCGTGGTGACGGCCGCTGCAGGCACCGGCATCGGCTCGTCCGTCGCACGGCGTGCGCTGGCCGAGGGCGCCGACGTCGTGGTCTCCGACCACCACGAGCGGCGGCTCGGCGAAACCCGCGACCAGTTGGCCGAACTCGGGCTGGGTCGGGTCGAGAGCGTGGTGTGTGACGTGACGTCCACCGCCCAGGTCGACGCGTTGATCTCCTCGACGACCGCCCGGATGGGGCGCCTCGACGTGTTGGTCAACAACGCGGGCCTGGGTGGAGAGACGCCCGTCGTCGACATGACCGACGAGGAGTGGGACCGCGTCCTCAACGTGACGCTGACGTCGGTGATGCGTGCGACGCGTGCGGCGCTGCGGTACTTCCGGGAGGCGGACCACGGCGGCGTGATCGTGAACAACGCCAGCGTCCTGGGGTGGCGTGCGCAGCACTCCCAGTCGCATTATGCGGCGGCAAAGGCGGGCGTCATGGCGCTGACACGGTGCAGCGCAATCGAAGCCGTCGAGCACGGCGTGCGGATCAACGCGGTGTCGCCGAGCATCGCCCGGCACAAATTCCTCGAGAAGACCAGCTCAACGGAGCTGCTCGACAGGCTCTCCGAAGGTGAGGCGTTCGGCCGGGCGGCCGAGCCGTGGGAGATCGCCGCCACCATCGCGTTTTTGGCCAGTGATTACTCCAGTTACCTGACTGGAGAAGTGATTTCGGTGTCGAGCCAGCGAGCATGACCTCACCCGCAGCCGGCCAGCCGGTGAGCCAGCCAGGAAGTCGGAGGGACGAGCTTCTCGAGCTCGCCGCGACGATGTTCGCCGAGCGCGGGCTGCGGGCGACGACCGTGCGCGACATCGCCGACTCGGCGGGAATTCTGTCCGGCAGTCTCTACCACCACTTCGCCTCCAAGGAGGAGATGGTCGACGAGGTGCTGCGCGGGTTCCTCGACTGGCTCTTCGAGCGCTACGAGCAGATCGTCGCAGGAGAACCGAATCCGCTGGAACGGCTCAAGGGCCTGTTCATGACATCGTTCGAGGCGATCGAACACCGGCACGCGCAGGTCGTCATCTATCAGGACGAGGCCAAGCGCCTGGCGGCCCAGGAGCGGTTCTCCTATGTGGAGCAACGCAATAAAGAGCAGCGCAAGATGTGGTTGGACCTTCTCAACCAGGGCATCGAAGACGGGTACTTCAGGCCCGACATCGACGTCGATCTGGTCTACCGGTTCATCCGCGACACCACCTGGGTTTCGGTCCGCTGGTATCAGCCCGGCGGACCACTCACGGCCGAAGAGGTCGGCCGACAGTACCTATCCATCGTTCTGGGCGGCATCACCAAAGAAGGAGTCTGAGACATGGCTGGAACTTCGCAGGCATACGTCATCGAAGCTGTGCGCACCGCTGTCGGCAAGCGAAACGGGTCGCTTGCGGGCGTGCATCCCGTCGACCTCGGCGCCGCGGCGTGGCGCGGGTTGTTCGACCGTACCGACGTCGACCCCGGTGCGGTCGACGATGTGATCGCCGGCTGCGTCGACGCCATCGGACCGCAGGCGGGCAACATCGCCAGGCTGTCGTGGCTGGCCGCCGGATTTCCGGAAGAGGTCCCCGGTGTCACCGTGGACCGGCAGTGCGGCTCGAGCCAGCAGGCGATTTCCTTTGGCGCACAGGCGATCATGTCTGGCACCGCCGACCTGATCGTGGCAGGCGGCATGCAGAACATGAGCCAGATCCCCATCTCGTCGGCGATGATCGTGGGCGAGCAGTTCGGGTTCACCTCGCCCACCAACGAATCCAAGAGCTGGCTGCACCGCTACGGCGATCAGGAGATCTCGCAGTTCCGCGGTTCGGAACTGATCGCCGAGAAGTGGAACCTCTCGCGCGAGGAGATGGAGGAGTACTCGCTCGCCAGCCACCAGCGCGCGCAGGAGGCGATCCGCGCCGGTTACTTCGAGAACGAGATCATCCCGGTCGACGGTTTCGTCACCGACGAGGGTCCGCGCGACACCTCGCTGGAGAAGATGGCCGGCCTCAAGACGCTGGTCGACGGCGGCCGGTTGACCGCCGCGATGGCCAGCCAGATCTCCGACGGGGCCAGCGCGGTGCTGCTGGCGTCCGAGCAGGCTGTCAAGGACCACGGACTCAAGCCGCGGGCACGCATCCACCACATCAGCGCCCGCGGTGCCGACCCGGTGTTCATGCTGACGGGCCCGATCCCCGCCACCCGGTACGCGTTGGACAAGACGGGCCTGTCGATCGATGACATCGACACCGTGGAGATCAACGAAGCCTTCGCGCCGGTCGTCATGGCGTGGCTCAAGGAGACCAAGGCCGACCACGCGAAGGTCAATCCCAGCGGCGGCGCGATCGCGCTCGGTCACCCGCTCGGTGCGACGGGCGCCAAGCTGTTCACCACGATGCTGAACACGTTGGAGCGCACCGGCGGTCGCTACGGCCTGCAGACGATGTGTGAGGGCGGCGGCACCGCCAACGTCACCATCATCGAACGCCTCTAGCAGCGCAATCCCGCACGCGAGGTTCGGGCCTGCGTCGTGCAGGGTCAGTGGTCGTGGATGATCACGCCGCGGATGTTGCGGCCGGCGAGCATGTCGTCGTAGCGCCTCGTTGATGTCGTTGAGTTTGTACTCGCTGGTGACCGTCTCGTCGAGAAGCAGCTTGCCGTCGCGGTAGAGGCTCAGTAGCCGCGGAATGTCGGCGCGCGGATTGGCCTCGCCGTAGAGGCTGCCCAGCAGTCGCTTCTGAAACAGCGTCATCAACGCCATCGGCAGCGTCGGCGTGACGTCGGCCATCGAGGCGATGGCGGTCATCACCACCGCACCGCCCTTGCGGACGATGTCCAGCGCCTCGTTGATCATCGGACCCTCCAGCAGGCCGATGGTCAGCAGCGCGGAGTCGGCCATCACCCCGCGGGTGAGTTCGGCGACCAGTTCGGTCGCTTCGGGCATCGATGTCACGAAGTGCGTGGCGCCGAACTCGAAGGCCTTGTCCCGCTTGGCTTCCACGATGTTCGACGACGACGATCTGCTCCGCGCCGGCTAGCCGAGCGCCCTGAATCGCGCCGCTGCCGATGCCACCGCAGCCGATCACCACGACGGTGTCGCCGGGCGCCACGTCGGCGGTGTTGACGGCCGACCCCCAACCCGTCATCACCCCGCAGCCCAACAGGCAGGCCCGAGACAGCGGCAGGTCGTCGTCGATCTTGACCACCGAGGCCTCCGAGACGGTGCTCGTACTGGGAGAAGCTTCCGACGCCCGACCATGACGCCGACGTCCTGGCCTCGGACCTGGCGTCGGTAGGTGCCGTCGGCCTGAATGCCGATCAGGATCATCGCGCCCAGGTCGCACAGGTTCTGGTGCCCGCTGGCGCACCAGCGGCAGCGTCCGCACGCCGGCAGGAACGACGCCACCACGTGATCGCCGACCTTGAGGTCACGCACACCGGGCCCGACCTCCTGCACGATGCCCGCGCCCTCGTGCCCGCCGATCATCGGCAGCGGTCACGCCGGCCAAATCGCCGGTGACGACATGGTGATCGGAATGGCACAGGCCGGTGGCCTCGAACGAGATGAGGACCTCGCCCTCCTTCGGTCCGTCGAGGTCGACCTCCTCGACGCTCCACGGCTCGTTGAGTCCCCACAGCACGGCGGCGTTCGTCTTCATGCGCCAGAGTGTAGGGAAATCGAGGCGCTGATTGGGCTGAATCGAAAGGCTTACTGTTTACTGTGCGAGAACCAGCCCGCCCAGCGCCACGATCCAGCTGGCGAAGCTGCCGACCAAGAAGTACTCGGTGATGTCATCGATTCCGATGTGCCCGTTCTCGCGGGCCTTCTGGGCGTTGATCTCCGGGAACCGGATGATGCTCTTGGCGGCGACAACCGCCGTCGCGGCCGCGAGCTGACCGGCCAGACCGAGGCCGAGGATCAGCAGCCGTTCCATCGGGCCCAGCAGGCGGCCACCCTTGAGCCGATCCGATGCCTGTGGCTCCCCGGCCGGCTTGACCGCGTCGACGGAGCCAAGCACCAACCGCACCAACTGATTTCCGGTCACCATCTGGAGCAGCACAACCCCGATGACCATCGAGCACCCGGTCCGGGGCTCACGCCGCCGCCCGGCAGCGCGGCCCATGTCGACCACCGCGCCACCAGGCCTGCCACGTCAGAACCCCAGCCCGACAACAGAATCAGCAGTCCGACAGCCGTGCCGAACACGACCAGCGGCGTCAGTTCGCGCTCGCCGGTCCGCTCGGCACGCGCACACAGCACGACCCAGGCGACGCTGGCCGCCGCCGCGATCTGCAGCAGCACGATGTCGCCGGCGTGCCACAGCCCCGCAAGCACCGCACACCCGACCACCACCGCGGGCGCAACGACGGGCGGCACCCAGGAGCGGTCGGTCAATCGCCGGGCGACATCGGCGATACCCATGGCGATGAGCATCACCGCCAACGCGCTCACGGGACGCTCCGAAGGTACTGCGACGCCACGACGATCAGATCCAGGCCGTCGCGCCCGGCACGCTGTGACACCGCCGACGCGCTGATGTCCTCGGCGGCCGCGATGTCCTTCTTCGTCTGGTTGGTCAACAGTCCCTTCACAATCCGTATCGAGCGGTCATCGAGCGATCCAAGCAGATGATCCCGACACAGCAGGGCCGCGTTGACGGCGTCGGCGTCGCCGCGGGTTTCGCCGCCGGCCCGAAACGACGTGCGCACAAGCGCCAGGCCCGGTTGCCGTTGCGCCGCCTTGGTCCATTCGATCGCCTCGCGCGCCGCCCACCATCCGGGGCCGTCCTGGATACCGGCGTCCGGGTCGAGAATCGTGACCAGCCCCCAGCCGATTCCGAACCGGACGTCGATGTCCGGCGCGACGGCCAGGCGCACCGACAGCGCGGCATCGATCGCCGCGCCGACCGTCGGATAGCTGCCCTGGAATTCGTCGCCGACCGTGAACGCCGGTGAATCGATCGCACCGGCGCCGACGTCGCGCAATGCCTCGTTCAGCGCCATGTGGACCGCAGGGCGGTCGGACGACGCGGCGCGAACCGACCACGTCGCCGATCAGGGTCGCTCGTAGACTCGATGAAGCGTTGGACTTAACATCCGCCATATGAAGAATATAGCTTCATTCGCTGGAAATGAAGTCCTTAACTTCATGGAGGTCTACGCCGCCTCGGTGTGCATGGTCTCGTTCGTGGCGGTCAGGAACTGGTCGATGAGGCCGGCCACCTTCTCCGGCTCTTCGGTAGGCGGGTGATGATGGACGCCGGCCAGCACGTGAAGACGGCTGTTCGGCATCGTGGCGTGAGCGGCACGCGCATGCTCCACGGGGATGACCCGATCCTGATCGCCGCTGATGATCAGCGCGGGCAGATCGTCGCTGAAGCAAAGGCGGTTGAGGGCCGACACCGCCTGCCCGCGGAAGTCGACGACGGAGCGCAGCGTCCGCAGGAACGCCCTTCTGTTGTCGCGGTTGGACAGGGCGGGCCGTGCACTGAAGCGGTCGGCGGATCCCACCAACGTCCGCAGCGCATTTCCCGCGGCGACGGCCGGCCTCGACGCGATCATCGGCAGCACGAACTCAGAGCCGGGTAACGACAGCAGCCGCAACACGCGGCCGACATCGCCGCCGAATCCTCCGCTGCTGATGAGGACGATCCGATCGCAGTACTGACGATGCTGATGGGCGAACTGCATGGCGATGCCCCCGCCGAGCGAGTGGCCGACCACCGTGACCCGGGTGATGCCGAGCTCGTCCAGCAGATCGCGCAGCAGCACGGCGAAGGCGCCGACCGAGTAGTCACCGCGCGGCTTGTCGGATTGCCCGTGGCCCAACAGATCTGGGGCGATCACGCGATACTTCTTGGCGAGGAGCGGTATCACGCTGCTCCAGGTGTTCGAGCTGCCGCCCATACCGTGGATGAGCAGAACGACCTCGCCGCGACCCTCGTCGCGGTAGGCGACGCGGTCGCCGTGCAGGGTCATCACCTTGACGCCCTTGGTGTCGTCCGTCGCGGCGCCGCTCGGCAGGCGCAGGCACGCAATGCGGGCGCGGTCAGAACGGCGGCGCATGTCGCTGCGCCGACCAGAAGGGCTTTCAGGGCTTTCATCTCGTTGCTCCGGTGTCTGGCTCTTCGGGGCTGGTGATGACCTCTTGATCACTACAACCAGTTAAGCCCAGGTGGAGCAGCATTTCTCGCTTGTGCTCACTACTCACGCAAGCGGCGATTTGACGGCTTTTGCGCATTCTGTTCAACGCGGCGCCGGGGCGCGCATCGCCGCCTTGGACGGCCACCAGTTCGCACGTCCGATGAGCGAGGCCATGGCAGGCACGGTGATGGTGCGCACCACGAAGGTGTCGATCAGAAGTCCCATCCCGATGATGAAACCGGTCTGCACCATCGTGGACAGACTGCCGAACAACAGGCCGAACATCGAGCCCGCGAAGATGATCCCGGCCGAGGTGATCACACCGCCCGTCGAGCGGACGGCGCGAATGATGCCCGAGCGGATGCCGTAGTGGGATTCCTCGCGGATGCGGGTGATCAGCAACAGGTTGTAATCCGCGCCGACGGCGACCAGGACGATGAAGGCAGTCGCGGGCACGTTCCAGTAGATCTGCTGGTCAAGAATGAACTGGAAGAAGACGACACCGAGGCCCAACGCCGATAGATACGAGATGACCACCGAGGCAATGAGATACAGCGGTGCGACTAGGGCCCGCAGCAAGGCCACCAGGATGAGGAACACCACGATCAGGGTCATGACGACGATCAGACGGACATCGTGGTCGTAATAGCTGCGAATGGTGCGTACATCGGAGTCGTGCCGACCATCGAGATCGTCGCGCCCGACAGCGTGGTGTTCGGCTGCGCCGCCCTGGCCGTGTCGAGGATCGGCTGTAACCTGGTCCATCGCGTCGGTGCTGAATGGGTCGAACTTCGACTCAACGAGATAGCGGGCCGAGTGCCCGTCGGGTGAGATGTACAGCTTCGCGGCGTTCTTGAAGTCCTGCGTCGTCAGGAGGTTCGACGGTACGTACATGCCCGCCATCGACGGTTGCGACGCGTCCTGCTTGATCGAGTTCAGTAGGTCGGCGGCCTGGTTCATGCCGACGCCCATCCGCTTGGTCTGATCGACCAGTGTCTTCACGCCGGTCGCAAGCTGCTGGCTGCTCTCGGCCAGCGCATTCGCGCCCCTGCTCCATCTGCGCGATCTTCTGTTGCGCGGCAGCGGGATTGCCGACGCCTGCGGACTGTAGATCGGTGCCCGCCGACTGCAGCAGGTTGCTCAGCTGCTCCACTTTGGCCAGCACATCCTGGGCGGAGGCGCCGGGACCGGCGGCCGCGAGTTGTGCAGCTTGGCGCGTCCGTCGCTGCAACCGGGGTCCGCGTCGCACTGCGGGCTGTTGTTCAGCGCGTCGAGCATCGCCTTCGCGTTGTCGACCACGCCGTTGACCGCGGCCTGGTCGTTCGCATACGACCGGATGGTGTCGAGCACCTGGGTGGTTTGCGGGCTGGCGAGCTGCTGCTGCACTTGGTGAGCGTGCCCGTCATCGCGGTCATCGACGTTGGCGGTCGTGTGGATCTGGTCGCGAACTGTTGCCAGGCTGTCGGCCAGCTTCTGGGCGCCGCCGCTGAGCGTATCGAGATCGCTTGTCTTGCTGTTGATCTGCGAGGAGGCGTCCGCGAGCTTCGAACCGACCTGCCCCGGCCTGGTAGCTGACCTTGGTCTGATCCAATGGCTGTCCCGTCGGGCGGGTGATTCCGCGCACCGCGGTGACGTTCGGCAGCTGAGCTACGCGCTGCGCCATCTGCTCCATATCGGCCAGGGACTGGGAATTGCGCAGATCGTGCGGTGATTGGATGTAGATGTATTCCGGCAGCAGCGCACTCGTCGAGAAGTGCTGCGGCCATCTCGGAGTAGCCCTGGTTGCTCTCCGCTGAGGCTGGCAGCTGCATGCGATCGTTGAAGGTCGGGTGCATCATCAGTGCGCAGGCGCCCAGCGCCGAGAAGGACACGGCCAGGCTGACGAATAGATGGGACCTGGGCCGCCGGACGAGCTGGATCGCCGAGCGCTGCCACAGTCGGCTCGGTCAGGGGCGCCCGAGGCGTGACCCATCCGCGACGGCCGGCCAGCACGAGGATGGCGGGCAGCAGTGTGACCGCCGCGAAGAACGCCACCGCGATCGAAACCGCAAGCGCCGGACCGACACTGGTGAACGCGGGCAGCCGGGTGAAGATCATGCCGAGGAACGTGACGGCCACCGTGGCCGCGGACGCCGCGATCACCTTGCCGATGGATACCAGGGCCTTCTGCACCGCCTCGTCGGAGTCGGCGCCGGACCGGAGGTATTCGTGGTAGCGGCTGATGAGGAACACCGCGTAGTCGGTGCCCGCACCGACGATCATCGCCGTCATCAGCACGACTGTCGTCGCAGTGACATTGAGCCCCACCGTAGTAAGGGCAGACACCACCCCTTGTGCCGCTACGACGGAGAAGCCGATGGTGATCAGTGGCAACAACGCGGTGACCGGCCGCCGATAGATCACCAGCAGGATGACCATGACCATGATCGCCGTGGCGATACCGATCAATTGCATATCGCGGGAGCTGACGATCGACATGTCGCCGACGACCGCCGCCTCACCCGTCACGTGGGTTGTGAGGGCGGAGCCGGCGGTGGTCTGCTCGATGATCTGACTGACTCGTTGGTAGGCCTCCGACGATTCCGGTGAGCCGGCGGGCGCCTTGAGTGTCACCGCCATGTAGAAGGCCTTGTTGTCCTTGCTGACCATCAGCTGGCGCAACGCCGGGGTACTGACGAAGTCCTCCACTGTCGCGACGTCCTGACCGTCGCCGCGCACTTTGTCGGCCAGCGTTCGGTATGTCTCGTCGTCGGCGGGCTTCAGACCCTGGTCGTCGCTCATCACGACGACCAAGATGTTCTGGGCGGTGTCTCCGAAGTCCGTCGCCATCTGTTGGGTGGCCGCCATCGCCTGTGGCGGCAGCGGCTGCATCGTCTGGTTCTCGACGATCTTTGTCAGAGGCGGGAATGCGATGGCCAACACCACGACCAGCGCCACCCAGGCCGAGATGACGAGCCAGGGCGCTCGTACCACGACTCGACCAAACTTCTGCACCACGTGAATACCTCTACTTCGCGACGATCTCGTCGACCTGAGAATCCCACTGCATCGTCGCGGTGAGCGAGAAATCTGCGAGAGTGCTGAAAATCGCTTCCTGCAACTGCCGATTCGAGCCGGGGCGAGCCGGATCGTAGGCGAGCACCGAGACGAAGACCTGCCCGTTGGCTCGCCCGGACAACATTCCCATCACACCGCCTGCGCGCTGCATCGTCGCGCGGGTCACGCGGGGATACAGCGTGCGCATCGAGAAGTGGTCGGCTTCGGTGCCGTCCGGCCGACTGGTGGCGGCGTCGACGTCACCGAGGTTGGAGGAGCAGACAGTCGTCGCGCCGCCGGAAGCGATGCCGACCATCCTCTTGACGAGCCGCTTCGGTAGGAAGGGGACCAGCGGTAGCAGGTCCAGCCGTTCGTCGGGGACCTCCTGGACCCGGATGAGGGCGGCTTTGACGGCGGCGCGGACCTCTCGTAGATCGGTGGTCACCTTCGTCGGATCGACCGTCACGTCGACGTTGCGCACCGCGTTCGCCCGGGTGTCGCCGTCGAAGCGGTCGTTGACGGGCATCGCCAAGGTGGCCATACCGTCGCCGGCCGTGACGCGGCCGACCCGTTGTGCGAATTTCGCGGCCAACCCTGCGAGCAGTGAGTTGCTGGTCCCGCCGAGTGACTGGGCGCGGGCATCCCATTCGTCCATGTCGATGAAGACGGTCGCGGCCGGCAGGTCGATCTGTTCGTCCGAGGCCGAGATCGGCCCGAACGCGGGCACCGCCGCGGGCGAGGCGGCGGCGGCCTCCCGCCGGGCACGCCGGGCCATCCGTGCTCCGGTGACGATCGCCCGGCCGACGGAGGGTAGGTCGCGAGCAGTCTGGCGGGCGTCCTGGCGCCGCGCGCGCCACCGGCGTCGTGATCCAGCGGGCGGCCAGATGATCGAATCGTCACGGCCGGAGGCGGCGTCGGCCAGCGCGGTGGTGAGTCCGACTCCGTCGGTGAGGCCGTGGGAGATGACCAGGCTCAGCCCGGTACCCCCGTCGGTGAACGGAAGCACCGCGAGATGCCATGCGGGTCCGTGCTCGTAGTCCAGCGGTGTGTCGGTCTGCTCGCGCAGCCACTCACCGAATTCCTCGCGGGGTCGGGCCTGCGCGATCTCGATGGCGGGTGCGTCGTTGGGCGACACCCACCGATGGCGGCCGAACGGCAACGGTGACCGTTCGACGTGACGGGACAACCGGCCCCGCAGCAGGTGGTGGTGGAAGCGCCGCAGCCCGTCCATGTCGATGGCACGGTCGTAGGTCCACACGCACTGAAGCAGGCTGGTGGCCCCTGTCGCGCGTTCACCGAGAAACACGAGCTGGTCGGTCAGATCGAGCATGGTGGTCATTTCCTCTTGTCCCTTCATTTCAGTCACAGGCTTTCGCTGTGAACGGCGGTGGAATTGGCATGGCGGGCAACTTCTTCGATCCAGTCCTCGGTGGTGGACTTCGCGACGTCGGTGAACGCCTCGGTCAACGCCGCGATGTAGCGGTGAACCGAATCCCGCGCGACGGAGTTCTCGGGGAAGGAGACGGTGACGGTGGTGCGCCCGACGTGCCGGTTGATCCACATGTTGATCCCGCCGTGCGAGAGGTCGTCGCCGTAGAGGCCGAAGTTGGTCTCTTCCCACAGCGAGGCGACGGGGATCTTGCGGAAGTCCATGAAGGACACCATCATTGTCGGCTTGCTCGGCAGTTTGATCCCCAGCTGGTCCACCGGCGCCACCTCCAGCACCCGTTCCAAAGGAACACTTGCCAGGCTCCTGTTGGAGTCGAACGACTTCTGCGCCGCGCGGGCCGCATCTCCGAAGCAGCCGTCACCGATCGGCACGGTGACAGGGAACAGGCTGGCAAACCAGCCGACGCTGAGGGTCTCGGCGCCCGGCAGGCGGGTGTCGGAGGGGGTGAAGCCGTGATAGGTGGTGTTGCCGGTGAGCTGGTGCTCGGCCAGCGCCGCGCACGCCATGACGCCGCCGGAGAAACGTGCGCCGACGTTGCGGCACGCTGCGTCGAAGGCCTCCGTCTCCTCGTCGTTGAGCAGCTCGACGGTGACGAAGTCACCCTTGTTGTTCGACCAGGTGTCGCCCAGCTCCAGCGGAAAGCTCGGCCAGTCGCCGTCGGTGTCCTGGGCGAAGCTGATCCAGTCCCGGATCTCCGGGGAGGACAGGTCCATGTTGGCGACGTGCTCGCTCTGCCGAGCGGTGTAGCCGCGGTACCCGCCGACCTCCGTCTGCGTGACCGGACGGCCGGCGATCAGATCCTGATACGCCAGATGGATGTCGAGGAAGATGACACCCGCGGACATGCCGTCGATGTGCAGATGGTCGACACTGGCATAGAACGTGAAATGGTCGGGCTTCTGGATGATGCCAAACGTGAAGCAGTCCCAATCGAGAGTGTCCGGCGTCGACGTCAACGCGTGCTCGCGAATGTCCTCGGCGCCCATTTCGCCGTATGAAAAGGGCACGAATTCGATTTGTTCCGGATCGGCGATCGTGCGGCGGAAGATGTTGCCGTTCTCAAACCCGAACGAGCTGTGGTAGGTGTCGTGGCGGCGAACGTGCGTGTTGATCGCGGTGGTCATCGCGACGATGTCGCACGTCCCGGGGATGTCCCAGGACGCCACCATCAGGCGAGGTAGTTGGCGTCCGAGCGCCCGGCCGTAGAAGGCGGCGCGCAGATGGGAAGACTGCTGGGAGCTCGGGGGCAGCGCATCGCGATCCGCCTTCGCCATGATCTCGCGTGAAGCGTTCGAGGCGGTCCAGGTGGTAACTGGGCCCTGTGCCGGCTGCCATGAATTGATGGGTCCGAGTGCGACCATTTTGGAAACTCCTTTTGTGCTCATTGACGCTTTGTTTGCGGTTTGTGGGGGTTCTTCTGTCATCCCGTTGCATTTGAAGCTACGGAGCTGAGGACCCAATGGCTCGCTTGTGTGCACTAGTCGCGAAGTGAGCGATTTGCCGCTTTTGTGCATTCTGCTCACGCGTCGGCCTACGCTCGGCGCATGGCCTTGAAGCCCCGTTTCGACGTGCGGTCGCCACCCAGGTGCTGCTGCTGCAAGTCGCCGTGGTGGTGCTCACGCTTGGTATCGCGGGCGGCCTGCTGGCGTTCCTCAGTCACCAGCGGATCCACGCTGAAGTCGGCACTCGCGCGCTCGACGTGGCCCGGGTGCTGGCGTTCGCACCTGCGGTTCGGGCGGACGTCGCACGCTACGACGACACCGGTTTGCCCCAGGGCCCGGCTCGCACCTACGAACTGGCCAACGGTCAGCTGCAGTTCATCGCATCGGAGGTGCAGAAGCGGACAGACGTGTTGTTCGTGGTCATCACCAACGATCAGGGCATCCGGCTGACGCACCCGAACACCGACGAACTCGGCAAGCCGGTGAGCACCGATCCCGCCGAGGCGCTCGCGGGACACGAGACGGTGACGGCCCAGTCCGGCACCCTCGGACCGTCGGTACGCGCCAAAGTGCCTATCGTGCGGCCGAATTCGCAAGAAGTGGTCGGCGAGGTCAGTGTCGGTATCTCGACATCGGCCGTGCACAAGCAGCTATGGACCGATGTCCGCACGGCGGCGGTGCTGGTAGGAGTGGCGCTGCTGATCGGGATCGTCGGCTCGTTCCTGCTCGCCAAGCGTTGGCGCGCACTGACATTGGGACTCCAGCCCTCCGAGCTGGCCGAGATGGTCCGCGGTCAGGCGGCGGTCCTCCACGGTATCGGCGAGGGTGTGCTGGCCGCCGACACCTCATGGAAGACGACCTTCGTCAACGACGAGGCGTGCCGCCTGCTCGAGATCGATGACGGGCGGGGCCGTCCGGTGGAGGAGATCGGCTTGACGCCGCGGGTCCTCAACGTGTTCTTGTCCGCCAGTCCGGCGCCGACTATCGCCACCGTCGGCGACCGCATCGTCGTCGTGTCCGCACGGACCGTGGCGCGGGACGGACACGACCTCGGTACCGTGCTCGTGGCGCGCGATCGCACCGACGTCGAATCCCTGACCCGCCAACTCGATGCGGTCCAATTGATGAGTACAGCGCTGCGCGCCCAGCGACACGAATTCGCCAACAGGCTGCACCTGCTCAACGGGCTGTTGCAGATCGGCCATATCGAGGAGGCCGAGCAGTACCTGGAGGAATTGCTCGGATCGGGACCGCTGGGATCGGCCCTGCCCGGCATTGATGCCATCCGCGACGCGTTTCTGCAGGCGTTCCTGGCGGCGAAGGCCGCGACCGCACGCGAGGCTGGGGTGACACTGCGGATCGGTGAGAACACCTGGGTGTCGGGCCGGCTCGCGCTGCCCGTCGACGTCACCACGGTGCTGGGCAATCTGATCGACAATGCGATCGATGCGGCGCGCACGGGCGCCGATGAGGCGAAGGTGGTGGAAGTCGAACTGCTGCAGGATGGTTCGACGTTGCACATCACCGTTGCGGACAGCGGCGACGGTGTTGCGCCAGAGTTTGTCGAGCACGTGTTCACCGAGGGCAAGTCGACGAAACCCCAGTCCGGGATACCCGGCGGTCGTGGGATCGGCATGGCGTTGTCCCGCCAGATCAGCCGCGCGCTCGGGGGAGACGTACGACTGTCGAGCACGGGGAATCCCGATGCGGAGTTGCGGGGTGCAGAGTTCATCGCCCAGTTGCCGGGCGTGATGGTCGAGGAGGAAGCCCAATGGGTGACGCAGAACTGACGGTGTTGGTTGTCGACGACGACTTCCGTGTCGCCAACATGCACGCCGGTATCGTCAACGCCCTTCCGGGCTTCACCGTGGCCGCCACGGTGAACAATCTCGCGGCGGCACGCGAGGCCGATTCGGTGGACCTTGCTTTGGTCGACGTCTATCTGCCCGACGGGTCCGGTGTCGACTTCGTCCGTGAACTGCGTTGCGACAGTTTCATTCTGAGCGCGGCAACCGAAGCGGAGACGATCCGGGCCGCTGTAGCCGCCGGTGCGCTGAGCTACCTGGTCAAGCCTTTCGTTCCCGCCGATTTGGCCGCCAGGCTGGCCGGTTACGCGCGCTACCGCACGATTCTGTCCGGATCGAATCTGAGCGCGCAAGATGTGGATGCCGCACTCGACGCGCTTCGCCCGAGGGTCGCCACACAACAGACGTCGGTCACCGCCACGTCACCCACCAAACAGCTTGTCCTTCAGGCGCTGCGTGCCGCCGACGGGCCGATGTCCTCGGCGGAGGTCTCTACGGCGATCGGAGTGTCGAGGGCGACGGCGCAGCGGTATCTGGCCACGCTGGCGGCCGCGGGTGAGGTCAAGACGCGACTGCGCTACGGCACCACGGGCCGACCCGAACAGGAATTCGTCGCCGCCTCAGAACGGGCTACTCGACCAGGGCGGCCGCCGCCTGCAGGTGCTTGACCGCGTCGTTGACGATCGTCTCGACCAGTTCGGCGCACGACGGCAGGTCGTCGAGAATGCCCGCGACCTGCCCGGACGCCAGTACGCCGGCGTCGGTGTTGCCCTCCACCAGTCCGGCCTTCAGCAGCATCGGGCGTGTTGGCGGCCATGACGACCTGCGACCAGGTCAGCTCCTTGCCGTGTCGCATCTCGAGGCCGTCGCTGATCATCGAACGCCACGTCATGCCCGACATCTTCTTGAACTTCTGGGCGTTGCGGATCGCCGCGGAGAAGCCCCGCAGCCGTGAACCGCTCTCGAGTTTCTCGACCAGTCCGGTGCGCAGCACGCGATGCGGCATGCCGTCGACGCGCGTGGACACCACGGTGCCGTCCAATCCGGCCTCGAGGTATCGGCTGCTTGACCGCATCGGGCACGGTGGAATCCGACGTCAGCAGGAATCGGGTGCCCATCGCGACGCCCGCAGCGCCGTAGGACAGCGCGGCCGCCAGGCCACGTCCGTCGAAGAAGCCGCCGGCCGCCACGACCGGGATGTCTCGACACGCGTCGAGAACCGACGGCAGCAGCAGCGTGGTCGCGATCGGACCGGTGTGGCCGCCGCCCTCGCCACCCTGGACGATCACCGCGTCGGCGCCCCACCCGGCGACCTTCTTGGCGTGCTTGGCCAGGCCGACCGACGGAATCACCACGACGCCGGCCTCTTTGAGCTTCGCGATCAGGTCCGGCTTGGGCGCCAGCGCGAACGACGCGACCTTGACGCCCTCGCGGATCAGCAGGTCGATGCGCTCGTTGGCGTCACCGGCGTCGGCGCGGATGTTGATGCCGAACGGCTTGTCCGTGGCGGCCTTCACCTTCGTCACCGCGGTCTGCAGTTCGTCGAGCGTCATCGTCGCCGACGCGAGGATGCCGAGCCCGCCGGCGTTGGAGGTCGCCGACACCAGCCGCGCACCCGCCACCCAGCCCATCCCGGTCTGCACCACCGGATGCTCGATGCCGACCAGCTCGGTCAGCGGCGTACGCAGGTCGGGTCATCGTACTCTCCTTGTCCCGCAGTGCCTTCGGATCGATGACCTCGCGGATCAGCTTCTGCTCGTCCTCGGTGGGCAGCCGAGTCGTATCGGCGTCGTCCAGGCCGTGCACCTCGAACGAGGTGTTCTCGGCGACCTGCTCGGCCTCGACGCCGGGATGCAGCGACAGCGCGCGCATCTGATGGTCGGGCCCGTTGAAGTCGAACACGCCGAGGTTGGTCACCACCCGGAACACGTTGGTGAACCGGTATGCCGGGTTCTCGGGGTCGACCTTGTCCCAGCCGATTCCGGAAACAATGTCGACAGAATCGCCGAACACCCGCTTGGAGTGGTTGCCGACCCAGTAACTGGTGGCGTGGTTGATGGTGTTTCCCGGAGCTCCCCGGACACCGAACATCTGGCGGGTCGGGTGCTGCAACGGCCCGAACGCCGACAGGTTCTGATTGCCGTACCGGTCAATCTGGTTGGCGCCCATGACGACATGGCGTCTGCCCCAGGCCAGTGTCTCGAAGACCCGGCCGAACGGCATCCAGCCCTCGATCGCGCCCGACGACACCGATCGCGGGGGTGTCGGCCAGCAGCCGGGCCTCACCGTCGGTCAGCACGATGTCGGGGGAGAAGGTCAGGCGGGCCAGGCGGGCGCCGATCGACACCATGGTCGCCATCGGGCTGACCATGATCTCGCCGGCGTCGCGGAAGAGTTCGGCGCACGCGACGGCGCACACCTCGGCACGGGTCACGGACATCACTTACCTGCCTCCTTGCCGACTCGTGCGAATTTCCGCACGGCCGCTTGGTAGTCGGCCTCGCTGCCGGACAGGTAGGTCTGCACGAACTGCTGCCAGGACTCGTCGGATGCCGCCGCCTCGGCGTAGTGCCGCTGGAATTTCTCGTCGCGGCGGTAGTCCGGCTCTGCGGTGGTGAAGTGGGCGCCGTTGGGGGCCTCGACGACGCTGTCCACCATCATGCGGTTGATCAGCAGCGCCTGCGGCGGGACAGCCTTGACCAACTCCTCGGTCGGCACCACCCGCTCGACGGACAGGTATCGCCTCTGTGCGGCCATGAGGAACAGGTCGTCGAAGTACGGGTCGATACCGGTGTAGGCGGCATTGCCTTGGGCATCACCGAGATTCAAGTGCACGAACGCGGCATCGAGTGTCAGCGCGGGCATCGCGATCAGCTCCTCGTAACCGTCGCCGGTGGGGTACGGCGACGTCACGGTCTTGAGTTCGTCGCCCCAGAACGCGCGCACGTCGCTGCCCAGCCCCGCGCGGATCGGCAGGAACGGCAGGCGTTGCGCGGCGGCCTGCAGCCCGCAGCGCAGCATGCCCTCGTCCATCTCACGGGCCTCGATGGCACCGGTGGTGCGCGCCTTGGCGAACCACGGGTCGTAGAACGGCGGTGAATCCAGGGAGACGAAGCCGTAGTAGACGCGCTTCACCTTTCCGGCCGAGCACAGCAGCCCGAGGTCGGGACCGCCGTAGGTCACGACCGTCAGGTCCGTCACGTCGGTGCGCAGCAGCGCCCGCACGAACGCCATCGGCTTGCGCCGCGATCCCCAGCCGCCGATGCCGATGGTCATGCCACTCTCGATCGACGAGACGGCCTCGTCCTCGACCGTGATTCTCTTGTCGCTCACTTGGATCCCTTGTCAGTTCCCGCGAACGCGTCGCGATGCTCGTCGGCCACGCCCGCGAGGTTGAGCTCGAATGTGAAGCCCTGCTCCATGCGGTAACTCGCGTTCACCTTCTGCACGTCGATGAGGTTCAGCGCTTCCTTGGCCGCGCGGATCACCCGGGTGTCCTTGTTGGCGATGTCGCGCGCCACCCGCAGTGCGGCCTCGTCCAGTTCGTCACGGGGCACCACCTCGTGCACCGACCCGAAGTGGTGCAGCGTCGCCGCGTCGACGGTGGCCGCGGTGAAGAACAGGCGCCGCATCATGTGCTGGGGGACCAACCGGGACAGGTGGGTGGCTGCACCCAACGCGCCGCGCTCGACCTCGGGCAGGCCGAAGGTCGCGTCGTCGGAGGCGACGATGACGTCGGCGTTGCCGACCAGGCCGATGCCGCCGCCGACGCAGAAGCCGTTGACCGCGGCGACGACGGGAACCTCGCACTCGTACACCGCGCGGAAAGCGTGGAAGCATCCGCGGTTGGCGTCGATCAGCGCGGTGAAGCCCTCGGTGTTCTGCATCTCCTTGATGTCGACGCCGGCGTTGAAGCCGCGGCCCTCGGCGCGCAGGATCACCACGTGGGTGCTCCGGTCGCGGCCTGCTTCCGTGATGGCGTCGCCGAGTTCGAACCAACCCCGTGACGGGATTGCATTGACCTTCGGATAGTCGACGGTGACCGAGACGATGCCCGGTTCAACCGTTTTAGTGGTGATCGTCATGCGGATACCTCAGTCACTCCAGGGTCGCTACCTAAGCAAGCACTTGCTTGGTACGCTAGCACAGTGACCGACCGCCCAGAGATACACCTCGGACTCTCCGACAGAGTCGTCCTGGTGACCGGAGGGGTGCGTGGCGTCGGCGCCGGCATCAGCTCCGTTTTCGCCGCTCAGGGCGCCACGGTCGTGACATGTGCGCGCAGGCCGGTGGAGGGTTCGCCCTACGAGTTCCACAGCTGCGACGTGCGTGACGACGAGTCGGTGGCCGCGCTGATCGAGGCGATCGCGACGCGTCACGGCCGCCTGGATGTCGTCGTCAACAACGCGGGCGGATCGCCCTACGTGCTGGCCGCCGAATCGTCGGCGAAGTTCAACACCAAGATCGTCGAGCTCAACCTTCTCGGACCACTGTCGGTTTCGATCCACGCGAACGCCGTGATGCAGGCGCAGCCGCAGGGCGGCGCGATCATCAACGTCGCCAGCGTCAGTGGACGCAGGCCGACGCCGGGCACCGCGCCCTATGGCGCAGCCAAGGCGGGTATGGAGAGCATCACCAGCACGCTGGCCGTCGAGTGGGCGCCCAAGGTCCGGGTGAACTCGGTGGTCGTCGGGATGGTGGAGACCGAACAGTCCGAGTTGTTCTACGGTGACGCGGATTCCATTGCGGCCATATCGAAGAATGTCCCGCTCGGTCGTCTCGCGAAACCGGACGACGTCGGGTGGGCCGCGGCCTTCCTGGCCTCCGATGCGGCGTCCTACATCAGCGGTGCGTCACTCGAGGTGCACGGCGGCGGTGAACCCCCGCATTACCTGGCAACTACCACCGCCGATATCAAATAGCGCGTACTTCAAAACACCAGCGCGTACTTCAAACAACCAAGGAGACAAGAGATATGGGACTGCTCGATGGTCGCGTGGTCATCGTGACGGGAGCGGGCGGCGGCATCGGGCGTGCCCACGCGCTCGCGTTCGCCGCCGAGGGTGCGCGTGTGGTGGTCAACGACATCGGTGTCGGCCTCGACGGCTCACCTGCAGGCGGCGGCAGCGCGGCCCAGGGCGTCGTCGATGAGATCACCGCCGCCGGAGGCGAAGCCGTCACCAGCGGCGCCAATGTCGCCGACTGGGCTCAGGCCGAGGGGCTGATCCAGACCGCGGTCGACACGTTCGGTGGGCTCGATGTTCTGGTCAACAACGCCGGCATCGTTCGCGACCGGATGTTCGCCAACACCAGCGAGGAGGAGTTCGACGCCGTCGTCGCCGTGCACCTCAAGGGCCACTTCGCGACCATGCGGCACGCGGCCTCCTACTGGCGCGCACAGTCCAAGGCGGGCAACACCGTCGACGCGCGCATCATCAACACCAGCTCCGGTGCGGGCCTGCAAGGCAGTGTGGGACAGGCGAATTACAGCGCAGCCAAGGCGGGGATCGCCGCCATGACGCTGGTCGCCTCCGCCGAGATGGGTCGCTACGGCGTCACCGTCAACGCCATCGCACCGTCGGCCCGGACGCGGATGACCGAGACGGTGTTCGCGGACATGATGTCGACCCAGGACAAGGACTTCGACGCGATGGCGCCGGAAAACATCTCGCCGCTGGTGGTTTGGCTCGGCAGCGTCGAGTCCAAGGACGTCACCGGCACGATGTTCGAGGTCGAGGGCGGCATCATCCGCGTCGCCGAGGGCTGGGCGCACGGTCCCCAGGTCGACAAGGGTGACCGCTGGGATCCGGCCGAACTCGGTCCCGTCGTCAGCGACCTGCTTTCCAAGGCGCGGCAGCCAGTGCCGGTGTACGGAGCCTGATCACTGCGGGCTGTCGGTGCACGTGGCCAGGAACGTCTTGCCGTCCTGCTCGGCGACCTCGTCAGGGTTGAGCCAGCCCACGCCCTGGAACCAGTAAGTGTCATCGGGGTGGTGGGCAGAGCCCTTGGTGACCTCGGCGAGTTGAGTGGTGGTTCCCCATCCGCCGCTCTCACCGTTGCCGCGGATCGAGATCCGTACCGACCCCGCACTGCGCCAGTCGAAACCTCCCGGCAGTGGTTCGGTCACCTCCAAGCCGGGCACCGGCCGGCCGAGGGTGAAGTAGTCGACGTCGACGCCGATGTCGTTGGGCGCGCTCATGACAAGTTCAGCGCGATCGTCCTCGTTGGGGTCGAAGGTCAGCGCCAGGCGCGTGACGTCATGACACGTCGACCCGGTCCAGATACCGAGCCGCCCGTCGAGGACCCGGGCGCCGAACGCGGGCTCCAAGGACGGCCGACCGAGCGGGTCACATGCCGAGACCAGCACGGCGGCAGTCATGACCCCACAGATCGCGGCGAACAGCCGAGCGATCACTAGTAGCCCCCGTCAGACCGTCCAGCGTCTTTCTCCATCGGGTGGTCGGTGAAGATGTCGATGATCTTGCCCGTCGCGTAGGCGTCGATGAAACCGAGATAGCCGTACCGCTGCCACTGCTGCGAGTGGCGCTCCTCGTGGTGAAGTATCCGGTCGAGGTCCAGTTGGTTCTTTCCCTCTGCGCCTTCCCCGCCCTCTGTGGGGTACCACATGACGCCGGAGTCGACCATGTCGTAAAGCGTTTGCGCGGGGTTGGCGGGGTCGTCGATGTTGACCATGAAGATGTCGCCCCACGTGCTGCCGCCGCCCTCGCTGAAGAAGTCCTGCAGCTGGTTGCCGCCCATCCCCATCAGCATGCCGTTCGGTGTCGTCATCAACCGGCCGCCGTTGTCGTGCACCAAGTCGACTTCCTTGCGATAGCTCCAGGCGTTCGCCTCCTGGCGGTCGGCGATCCGCTGGACCTCGGCCGCGGAGTACGGCGTCTCGTCGAAGTCCGTCTGCGGGTTCTTGCCGTAGTCGGTGCCGCAATTGAGGATGTAGGTCATCAGCGCGGCCTTGCGCGCATCCGCACCCGAACTACCCGCGGGCATCAGGAAGAAATCTTTACCGTCCCTGTCCTCGACCCGCTCCATGCCGTTGAGCACATCGAAATCTTCCTGGTTGATGTTCTGCTGCTGGGCGATCTTGACGATCTCATCCGGTGGCACACCACGATTCATGGCGTTGTCGAGCCACTCCTTGTAGTAGCCCTGCGGCGCTTCGTTGAGCAGGGCCGCCTCCTGCAGCGCCCGCTCGTAGTCGTTCTGCGGTTGCCAGCCCTTCGCTTTGTCCTTGCCGTCTCCCTCGCCGCCCGCGAACTGCGGGCCGCCCTCTTTTCCGAACCTCTGGTTGCCCAGCTCCCGATACTCGTCGCCGAGGCCGCGGATCTTTGCGCCGATCGAGTTCAGCTCGCCGTTCGAGGCCTGCACGATGTTCATCAGCTCGGCGATGCCCCTCTGCACGATCGGCAGCATCATCCGCTCGCCCGCGGCGTTCTGCGGCACACTGGCCGCGGCCGCGGACACCCAATTGCGGACGGCGTCGAGGTTGAGGCGGCCGGTGCTGACCACCGCGGCCGACTGATCGACGTGCGCCCGCAGTCGCTGATCCAAACCGGCGAGATCGGAGACCACGCGGCGGTGCTCGGAGTTGGCTGAGTCGTAGGCCGATGCGGCGCTGCCGGTCCATCGAGAACTGGGCGCTGCGGCCGCCAGATCCGAGTGCAGCTGCCGGAGGCTGCTGCTGTTGTCGTACCGATCGCCGGTTTGCGGGCTACCGTCCCCGAACGTCGACCGCGCAGTCGACCACGTCGACATGAACGCATCGAGCACTCCCACTTCGCCATTTTCCCACGGGCAGGCGCACCCTGAATACGCCGAAATGCCATGCGACGGCGCGCAGCCTTCCATGATGAAGCGGTGAGACGGTATGGAGTGGGCGTCGACCGGATTGCCGGCTCGGCCGGCTGTGTTCTCGGCGCAATCTTGTTGGTGTTGGCCGGTTGTGGCGGTCAGCGTGGCGGCGACAACGGGGCGGCGGCCGCGGAGCCGACGTCGTGCGAAGTCACGAGCCGATGCCCGGCTGAGCATCGCGACGGGCAACACGACCGGGGTCTACTACGCTCTCGGCGGCGCCTACGCCGAGGCGATCAGTCAGCAGACCGACGGCAAGCTGAAGGCCACCGCCGCCGAGACGTCCGCCTCGCTGCAGAACATCCAGCAGCTCGTGGCGGGCACCCACCAGGTGGCGTTCTCGCTGGCCGACACCGCCGCGGATGCGGTCAACGGCATGGCGTCGTTCGACGGAAAGCAGCCCATCGCGGCGCTGACCCGGCTGTATTCCAACTACACGCAGGTGATCGCCCGCACCGACACGGGCATCAACTCGATCGCCGACATGCGGGGCAAGCGGGTGTCCACCGGATCGCCCAACTCCGGAACCGAGGTCATCGCCAACCGCATGTTGGAGGCCGCGGGACTCGACCCGAGCAAGGACGTCCAGGCGCAGCGCACCGAACTCGGCAAGACCGTCGAGGGCATGAAGGACGGCTCGATCGATGCGATGTTCTGGTCCGGCGGTCTGCCGACCGGCGGGATCACCGACCTGTTCGTCAGCCAACGCGACAACGTCAAGTTCCTCGACATCACCGACACCCTGCCGAAGCTCCAGGAGATCAACCCGATCTACGAAGAAGGCGTCATCCCGGCGAGCACCTACCAGACTCCCGCGGACGTGCCGACCGTCGTGGTGCCCAATGTGCTTCTGGTCAAAGACGATATGGACGGAAACACCGCCTGTGCACTGACCAAGGCGCTGTTCGACCACAAGTCCGATCTGGTCAAGGTCAACAAGGCGGCCGACGGCATCTCACTGGACACCGCCCGGCAGACCAGTCCCGTGCCGTTGCATCCCGGCGCCAAGCGGGCTCTGGACGAACTCGGCGCGGCCAACTGACCGAGCGCGAATTCGAGGAGGACCGGCCCGCAGCGGCCGGAGGTGTCGCGGCGCCGTCCAGGGCGAGCGAATCGACGGGACAAACTGCTGCCTACGAGGACGAGAAACCGGCCCGGCAGCTGACCGGCTGGGTGCACCACCTGGTCACCGTGGGCTGCGTCCTGATCGGACTGTTCGCGCTGTATCAGGTGTTCTTTCCGCTCGCGCAGGGCAATCAGGTCTCGCTGATCCTGTTCCTGGCGGCGGTGCTTCCGCTGACCCTGTTGTGCTATCGATCCGGGTTGCGACTTCGCCGCCGGAAGACCGAGGCCGGACGATCCGAGGTTCCACGGCAGAATCCGACGCCGCTCGACTGGCTGCTGGCGGTGGTGGCGCTGGTGGCCTGCCTGTATCCCGTGCTGCCGTTCCAAATCGGTGACGGCGGTGGGGGATTCGACGATTTCCTCAGTCGGCAGAGCACACCCGCGGTTGTCGACGTCATCATCGGATCGATCGTCGTGCTGCTCGTTCTGGAGGCCTGCCGGCGAACGACGGGTGCGGCGTTGCCGATCGTGTGCGTACTCGCGCTCGGCTACGCGTACTACGGCGGCTACCTCCCCCAGGGCGCGGCGATCGCGCACGCCGGCGTCGACTGGATCCAGATAATCAGCGCGTCGTTCATGCAGTCGACGGGCCTGTACGGGGTGCCGTTGGATGTCGCGGCGACCTACATCGTGTTGTTCACCATTTACGGGGCGGTGCTGGACGCGTCGGGCGCCAGCAAGTTCTTCATCGATCTGTCGTTCTCCGCGTTCCGTCGCTCGCGCGCCGCGCCGGGCCGGACGGTGACGCTCGCCGGGTTCCTCATGGGCAGCGTGTCCGGGTCGGGGACCGCGACGACGGTCAGCCTGGGGTCGGTGACGTGGCCGGTGTTGCGCCGCGCCGGTTACCCGAGCGAGAACGCGGGCGGCATGCTGGCCGCGGCGGGGATCGGCGCGATCCTGTCGCCGCCGACGCTGGGGGCCGCGGCGTTCATCATCGCCGAATACCTCGGCGTGCCCTACCTGACCGTTCTCGTCTGGGCGGTCGTGCCGACCATCCTGTACTACCTGGGCATCCTGCTGGCCGTCGAGATCGACGCCCGCCGTTACGGCACGCGTGACGTCGACGTCGCCGCGGAGTCATTCTGGCGACTGCTCGGCAGGTTCGGCTACCACCTGATCTCGCTGGCGATGATCGTCGTGTTCCTGGCGATGGACGTGTCGGCGATGCGCGCGGTCGTCTACGCCATCGCCGTTCAGATCGTGCTGTCGTACCTGGACCGTGAACACCGCCTCACCCCGGCGAAGCTCTACGGTGCGTTGGCCACCGGCGTGCGAGGGGTGCTTTCCGTGGCGGCGGTATGCGCGGCGGCAGGCGTCGTCGCGGCGATGATCACCCGCACCGGACTCGGCCTGCAACTGAACTCGATACTCGTCAACACCGCCCGTTCGATCACCGAAAACCCCACGGCTGTATTGATTTTCACTGCACTGTTCGCCGCGCTGGCGGTCTCGGTTCTGGGGCTCGCGGTGCCGGTCACCGCGTCGTTCGTGATCAGCTGGGTGATCGTCGGGCCGGCGCTGCAGGACCTCGGCGTGGCCGCGCCCGCAGTGGCGATGTTCGTCTTCTATTTCGCGGTGCTCTCCGAGGTGACGCCGCCGACCGCGCTGGCCGCGGTCGCGGCCGCGGCGATCACCGGCGGCCGGGTGATCCCCACGATGATGCAGACGTGGAAGTACACGCTGCCCGCATTCCTCGTGCCGTTCGCATTCGTGCTGACCGACAACGGGGAGGGTCTGCTCGGGCTGCGGTCGTTGTTCGACATGGTGTGGACAAGCGCGATCGGTGCGCTGGCGGTCGCCGCTCTGGCCGTCGTCACGGGCGGTTGGATGTTCCGGCGGGCAGGATGGCCCGAACGCGTGCTGTGCGTGCCTGCTGCGGCGTTGCTGCTCTACCTCAACCCGGTGACGATCGCCGTCGGAGCAGGCCTGTTGGCGGTGGCGGCGGCGGTGAACCTCGTCATGGCTCGCAGACCACCAACGGAATCTTCCGATCAGCCGCCTGACGGTATCCCCGATACGGCGGGTACATCCTGATCAGCTTGGGCCAGTAGCGCTTTCGTTCGTCGTCGGTCGCGTCGCGGGCCATCAGATCGAGATGCTCGCCGCGGATCTGGACGTGCACCTCGGGATTGGACTTGAGATTGCGGTACCAACCCGGGTCGGCGTCACGTCCGCCGAACGATGCCGGCAGAACCACCCGGTCGCCGTCACCCAGATACAGGGTCGGTGTGGTGCGCGGCCGTCCGGTCTTACGGCCGGTCGTGGTCACCAGCGCCGCCGGAAACCAGAGCAGCCTGGCGCCGACGCGACCGTGCGTGCGCCGGTAGGCCCAGATGTGGGCGCGCGCGAAGTACTTCATCGCCAGCCGGAGCGGTTTTGAGTTGCGGATCGTGCCTGCCATCCACCGTGACTTGCCGTTGAGCGGGGTGCGCAAACACTACTTCTTGGTGCGACGACTACCGCCGTGCCAGTCCTCTTCGATACCGGCCGATTCGGGGTCGACGCCGAACGCGACGAGTTGGGGACGTTCGCGCAGGCTGCGCTTGACCTCGGCGAAGCCGGGGAACGCCGCCAGAGCGATGACGTGATCCCACAGGGCGACGGCGTCATCGGCCGATGGCAGCCTGCTGATCACCGGGCCGAAAAACGCCGTCCCGGTGGGCGGTTGGAAGTGCAGGATCGGTGTGCCGACGTCGCGGCCGGTCAGTGTGAGCGCCTCGTCGGTCTCGCCGCGGATCTCGTCGTCGAACGCCGCATCGTCCAGTGCATCGGCAAGGTCGGCGGGCAGGTTGGCGTCGGCCAACGCGGATTCGACGAGCTGTCGTGCAGCTTGCTCGGCGGCGGCGAGGCTCTTCTCGCGACGGGTGTCGAACAGGCGGTCGCCAATCGCCGCGTATAGCGGTCCGACCGCGTCGCGCCCGTGCTGGGCACGCACCTTCGCAGCGACGCGGAGCAGCTTCAACCCTGCCGTGTGGCCCTCCTCGTAGTACGCGGGGAAGTGGGTCGCGTAGTCGACGTTGGCGTTGAGCATCCGCAGTGAGATGAAACGCCAGTCGACCCGGTAGTCCCGTTGCCCGGCGACCATGCGGACCCACTTGCTTGTCATCCAGGCGAACGGGCACACCGGGTCGAAATAGAAGTGCAGATCGTAAGTGCTTGTCACGGTCCGCAGATCACGAGCGGGATCACGCGCTCGGTCCAGGACTTGTAGTCCTCATACGTCGGATACATCTCGACCAGCTTCGGCCAGTACTCGGCGCGTTCGGCGTCCGAGTGCTTCGTGTCCATGAAGCGAGGGCGCGATTTCGGCATGACTCGATCTTAGGAAGTGATCAGGAAAGGTCGGATGTTCGCCCGGATGTGGTGGATCTTTCCGTCGCTCGCGGGGATGAGAAAGGTCTCGTCGATGTGGGCACCGACGCGCCGACCGGCGAGTGACGGCTTGGTCTCCAGGTCGAAGCGCGCGCGCACCTCGTCGCCGTCCACGGTGAACTCCGGCACGCTGGTGGCGCGGATGACCTTGTACTGCGGTCCGTTGGTCAGGCTGCGGCGCAGGTGATTTCCCGAGAAACCGGTCTTGAGCCCCACCTCGATGCGGGTACACCCAGGGGCGAACGGAACCTTGTCCGCGTCGTGGGAGACCAGCGCGTCGATGTAGGCCTGCGCGGCGGCGACCCGTTCAGCTTCCGACGCGGACATCAGATCCGCTCGATGATCGTTCCGGTGGACAGCGCCCCGCCGGCGCACATGGTGATCAGCGCGGTGCTCTGGTCCGTGCGCTCCAACTCGTGCAATGCGGTGGTGATCAGCCGGCTCCCGGTGCTGCCGACCGGGTGACCGAGCGCGATCGCGCCGCCGTTGACGTTGACCTTGTCCATGTCCGGGTTGTGCACCCGCGCCCACGACAACACGACCGACGCGAAGGCCTCATTGATCTCGGTGATATCGATGTCGCCCATCTTCATCCCGGCCTTCTCGAGCACCTTCGCCGTGGACTGCACCGGACCGTCAAGGTGGTAGTACGTCTCGGCGCCGACCAGTGCCTGGCTGACGATCCGCGCCCGCGGCCTCAGACCCAGAGCGCGCGCCTTGTCTTCGTCCATCCAGAGCACCGCCGCGGCGCCGTCGGAGATCTGCGAGGAAGTGCCCGCAGTGTGCGTGCCACCCTCGAGCACGGGCTTCAGCCCGGCCAGTCCTTCCAGGGTGGTGTCGCGCAGACCCTGGTCGCGGGTAACGATCTGACGATCGCTGGTCGGTTGCTTCTGCTCGTCGAGCACGGGTGCCTCGATGCCGCTGATCTCCCGCTCGAAGCGGTTCTCGGCCCAGGCCTGCTTGGCCTTGCGCTGTGAGTCGAAGCCGAACTGGTCGAGGTCCTCGCGGGTGATGCCGCGCCGCTTGGCGATCCGCTCGGCGGCGGTGAACTGGTCGGGCAGGTCGATGTCCCATGACTCGGGCCGCAGGATGCCGCGGTCGGGTCCGGCGTTGGCGCCCAGCCCCACGCGGCTCATCGCCTCGATGCCGCAGGCGATGCCGATGTCGATGGCGCCCGCGGCGATGAGGCCGGCAATCAGTCCGTTGGCCTGTTGGCCGCTGCCACACTGGCAGTCCACTGTCATGGCGCCGACGTGCTCGGGCAGACCGGCCACCAGCCAGCCCACCCTAGTGATGTTGTTGGACTGCTCGCCGAACTGCGTGACGCAGCCGCCGATGACCTGCTCGACGTCGCCCGCGTCGATACCGGCCTTCTCGACGAGCCCTCGCTGGGTGGCGCCCAGCAACTCGGTGGCGTGCAGGCCAGACAACCATCCGTTCCGCTTGCCGATGGGGCTGCGGGTGGCTTCAACGATTACAGGGTTACCCATTCCGCCAGGCTAGAACACGTTTCATCACTATGCCAAGCTGCGATGTCCCCACGCCTTTGATCTGCGGTGAAGGCATGTTTTACTGGCACTAGAACACGTTGCAATTAGGAGCGCACAGCTATGGCACCCCTCGATATTCCGGCCGACTTCGACTTCCTGGATCCCGACGTCAACCTCGCGGGTCTGCCCGTGGACGAACTCGCGGAACTGCGCAAGTCCGACCCTATCCACTGGGTAGACGTCCCCAGCGGTTGTGGCGGCTTCGAAGACAAAGGTTACTGGCTGGTGACCAAGCACGAGGATGTCAAGGAGGTGTCGCGACGCAGCGATGTCTTCTCCAGCTGGCAGAACGGGGCGATTCCGACCTGGCCGAAGGAGATGACACGGGAGAACGTGGAGTTGCAGCGCAGCGTCATGCTCAACATGGACGCGCCGCACCACACCCGGCTGCGCAAGATCATCTCGCGCGGTTTCACGCCGCGTGCCATCGGGCGGCTGGAGGAGGAACTGGCACAGCGCGCCCAGAACATCGCGAAGACCGCGGCCGCCGAGGGCAGCGGCGACTTCGTCGAGCAGGTGAGCTGCGAGCTGCCGTTGCAGGCCATCGCCGGACTGCTCGGGGTTCCCCAGGACGACCGCGACAAGCTGTTCCGCTGGTCCAACGAGATGACCGGCGGCGAGGATCCCGAGTTCGCCGACGTCGACCCGGCGCAGTCGTCGATGGAACTGATCATGTACGCGATGGCCATGGCCGACGAGCGGAGCAAGAACCCGACCGACGACATCGTCACGGCGCTGATCGAAGCCGACATCGACGGCGAGAAGCTTTCCGACGACGAGTTCGGGTTCTTCGTGATCATGCTCGCGGTGGCAGGCAATGAGACCACCCGGAACTCGATCACCCACGGCATGATCGCGTTCTCGCAGAACCCGGACCAGTGGGAGCTCTTCAAGTCCGAGCGCCCCTCGACCACGGCCGACGAGATCATCCGTTGGGCCACACCGGTTTCGGCGTTCCAACGCACCGCGAACGAGGATGTCCAACTGGGCGGGGTGACCATCAAGAAGGGCCAGCGGGCGGTGATGTCCTACCGATCGGCCAACTTCGACGAAGAAGTTTTTGAACAGCCCTACACATTCAATATCCTGCGCGACCCGAACCCCCACGTCGGCTTCGGCGGCACCGGCGCCCACTACTGCATCGGGGCGAACCTGGCGCGGATGACGATCAACCTGATCTTCAATGCGGTCGCCGACCACATGCCGGATCTCAAGTCCATCGGCGAGCCCGAGCGGCTACGGTCGGGGTGGCTCAACGGCATCAAGCATTGGCAAGTCGACTACACCGGCGCGACCGCGAAGTAGCTCAGACTTCCCAGAATCGCCGCGCACCTGGCGCGCAATCGAATCGAGGAGGATTCGGGTGGACTTCAGTCCAGACGAAGGGCAGCAGGCTGTCGCCCATGTGGTGACGTCGGCGCTCGGGCGGGACAACAGTTGGGATGCGCTCGTCGACGGCGGGATCGCCGCGTTCGGCGTTCCCGAACGGCTTGGCGGCGACGGCCTCGGCCTACCCGAGGTGGCCACGGCGCTGACCGAGATCGGTCGGCACGGCACCGTCAGCCCAGCGTTGGCGACCCTCGGTTTCGGGCTGCTCCCGCTGCTCGACCTGGCCTCCGACGAGCAACAGGACCGCTATCTCGCCGGCGTCGCCAAGGGGTCGGTGTTGACCGCCGCTCTCAACGAACCGGGTGCACCGCTGCCGGAGCGCCCGTCGATCACGCTCACAGGCGGCAGGCTCAACGGCACCAAGATCGCGGTTCCCTATGCGGAGCAAGCTGATTGGCTCGTCGTGACCGCCGACAGTGCGGTCGTCGTTATCTCCCCGAAGGCCAGCGGCGTGCGGGTCACCAAGACCCCGACGTCCAATCATGGCGACGAGTACTCGGTGACGTTCACCGATGCTGAGGTCGACGCTGTGCTCGACGGCGCGCAACCGCACCGCGTAAACCAGTTGGCCCTTGCCGCAATCGGCGCATTCGCCTCCGGCCTCGTCGCCGGCGCGTTGCGTCTGACCGCGGATTACGTCGCGACGCGCGAGCAGTTCGGCAAGCCGCTGTCGACGTTCCAGACGGTGGCCGCACAGCTCGCGGAGGTTTACATCGCCTCTCGCACACTGACACTCGTGGCGACATCGGTGGTGTGGCGATTGTCGGAGGGGCTCGACGCCGATGACGACCTCGACGTTCTCGGCTATTGGCTGGCCTCGCAGGCACCCCCGGTGATGCAGCTCTGCCATCACCTGCACGGCGGCATGGGCATGGACATCACCTACCCGATGGACCGCTACTACTCGACGATCAAGGACCTCAGCCGACTCATCGGTGGGCAAGCGCACCGTCTTGATCTGGTGGGAGCGTAAATGTACATCGAACTGACCCCTGAACAGCGACAGCTGCAAACCGAACTGCGGCAGTACTTCTCGAATCTCATCTCCTCCGACGAGTACAAGGAGATGGAGGCCGACCGCCACGGCAAGGCCTACCGGGCGGTGATCAAGCGCATGGGTTCGGACGGCAAGCTCGGAGTCGGCTGGCCGAAGGAGTTCGGCGGACACGGTTTCGGTCCGATCGAGCAGTCGATCTTCGTCAACGAGGCGCACCGCGCCGACGTTCCACTGCCCGCCGTCACGCTGCAGACCGTGGGGCCGACGTTGCAGGCGTACGGCACCGAACTGCAGAAGAAGAAGTTCCTGCCCGGCATCCTGGCCGGTGACGTGCACTTCGCGATCGGCTACACCGAGCCGGAGGCGGGCACCGACCTCGCGTCCTTGCGCACCAGCGCGGTCCGTCATGGTGACGAATACATCGTCAACGGTCAGAAGGTGTTCACCACCGGCGGTCACGACGCCGACTACGTCTGGCTGGCATGCCGTACGGATCCGGAAGCCGCCAAGCACAAGGGCATTTCGATGCTCATCGTCGACACCAAGGATCCCGGATACTCCTGGACTCCGATGATCCTGTCCGACGGCGCACACCACACGAACGCCACGTATTACAACGACGTCCGCGTTCCCGCCGACATGCTGGTCGGCGAGGAGAACGGCGGCTGGCGGCTGATCACGACCCAGCTCAACAACGAGCGCGTGATGCTCGGCCCGGCAGGTCGTTTTGCCTCCCTCTACGACCGGGTGCACTCGTGGGCGTCCAAGCCCGGAACTAATGGCGACACTCCGCTGGATCACGACGACGTCAAGCGCTCGCTGGGTGAGCTGAAGGCGATGTGGCGGATCAACGAACTGCTCAACTGGCAGGTCGCGGCGTCCGGCGAGACCATCGACGTCGCCGACGCGGCCGCGACGAAGGTGTTCGGCACCGAACGGATCCAGTACGCCGGACGGCTCGCCGAGGAGATCGTCGGCAAGTACGGCAACCCGGCCGACGACGACACCGCCGAACTGCTCGAGTGGTTGGACTCGCAGACCAAGCGCAATCTGGTGATCACGTTCGGCGGAGGTGTCAACGAGGTGATGCGGGAGATGATCGCGGCTGCGGGGCTGAAGGTTCCGAGGGTGCCCCGGTGAGCGGCGATGTGCGCTTGAGCGCAGTGGGGGCACTCCCCACGCAAGCGGGGGGCCCACCCGCCCGAAGGGCAGGGGGACAGACGTCCGGCGATGAGCGCTTGCGCGAAGAGCAGATGAGCGCCGTCGACGACATTCTGAAGGCGGCAGAGCGGGTCAAGGCCGAAGGAAAGAGCAAGCCCCGTACCGCCCGACATCCGGTGAACCAGCCGATGATCGACCACTGGCTCGACGCGATGGGCGACAGGAACCCCATCTACGTCGACGAACAGGTGGCCACGGCGGCAGGACACCCAGGCACCGTTGCCCCACCGGCGATGATCCAGGTCTGGACGATGATGGGGCTCGGCGGTGTCAGACCGGACGACGATCCGCTCGGCAAGATCCTCGAATTGTTCGACGACGCAGGCTATATCGGCGTCGTCGCCACCAACTGCGAGCAGACCTACCACCGCTACCTGCGCCCCGGTGAGGAGGTCAGTGTGGCCGCCGAGCTGACCGACGTCGTCGGGCCCAAGCGGACCGCGCTGGGCGAGGGCTTCTTCATCACGCAGAAGATCTCCTGGCAGGTCGGCGACGAGGATGTCGCCGAGATGATGTGGCGCATCATGAAGTTCAGGCCCGCTGAGGCGGACACAGCAGATCAAACCACCGCGGTGCCCGACGATCTCGACGCAGCCAGCATGATGCGCCCGGCCTCGTCGCGGGACACCAAGTTCTTCTGGGACGGAGTCAACGCGCATGAGCTACGCATCCAGAAACGCGCGGACGGCAGCCTGCAGCACCCGCCCGTGCCCGCTCTCTGGCAGGACCACAAAAAAGATGTAGCGGAGTCGGATTATCTTGTCGCCACCGGTAAGGGCACGGTGTTCAGCTTCGTCGTGCACCACGCCCCGAAGGTGCCCGGCCGCACCTTGCCGTTCGTCATCGCGCTCGTCGAACTCGAAGAGGGAGTGCGGATGCTCGGTGAGCTCCGCAACGCCGATCCCGCGAGTGTCGAGGTCGGAATGCCTGTGTGCGCAACGTATATCGACTTCCCCGAAGGGGATTCGGGTCCCGCGTGGACCCTGTATGCATGGGAGCCCGACGCATGACCACACCGACCGTCGAGGTTGGCACCAAGCTGCCTGAACTGAAACTCTACGGCGATCCCACCTTCATCGTGTCCACGGCGATCGCGACGCGCGACTACCAGGATGTCCATCACGACCGGGACAAGGCGCAGGCCAAGGGTTCCAAGGACATCTTCGTCAACATCCTCACCGACACGGGACTGGTGCAGCGGTTCATCACGGACTGGGCGGGACCGAACGCCGTCATCAAGTCGATCGGCCTTCGCCTGGGAGTGCCCTGGTACGCCTACGACACCGTGACGTTCAACGGCGAGGTGACCGCCGTCGAGGACGGCGTCATCACGCTGAAAGTCGTTGGCAGCAACAGCCTGGGCGACCATGTGATCGCCACGTCGACGTTGACGATCGGGGGGAACGCCTGATGCCGGGTGAATTGACCGGGAAGGCGGCGATCGTCGGGATCGGTGCCACCGACTTCTCCAAGAACTCCGGCCGCAGCGAGCTTCGACTCGCCTCCGAGGCCGTTCTGGACGCGCTCGACGATGCGGGTCTGACACCTGGCGATGTCGACGGCATGGTCACCTTCACGATGGACTCCAACACCGAGGTCGCCATCGCGCGCGCCACGGGTATCGGGGAGTTGAAATTCTTCTCCAAGATCCACCACGGCGGCGGCGCGGCGTGCGCGACGGTCCAGCAGGCGGCCATCGCGGTGGCAACGGGTGTCGCGGATTGTGTTGTCGCATACCGTGCTTTCAACGAGCGCTCGGGCCAGCGGTTCGGCCAGGTGCAACTGCGCCTTGTCGAGAACGCGGACTCGACGGGCGTGGACAACTCCTTCTCGTATCCACACGGCCTTTCGACGCCCGCGGCACAGGTGGCGATGATCGCCCAGCGGTACATGCATCTGTCGGGGGCGACGAGCAGGGACTTCGGTGCGGTGTCGGTGGCCGACCGCAAGCACGCCGCCAAGAACCCGAAGGCGTACTTCTACGAGAAGCCGATCACCATCGAGGACCACCAGAATTCGCGGTGGATCGCCGAGCCGCTGCGCCTGCTGGACTGCTGTCAGGAGACCGATGGCGGTGTGGCACTGGTCGTGACGTCGGCGGAGCGCGCAAAGGATCTCAAGCAACGGCCCGCGATCATCGAGGCGGCGTCGCAGGGTTCCAGCCCGGACCAGTATTCGATGGTCAGTTACTACCGGCCCGAACTGGGCCTGCCCGAGATGGGTCTGGTGGGCAGGCAGCTGTGGTCACAGTCGGGGCTCAAGCCGACCGATATCCAGACCGCGATCCTCTATGACCACTTCACCCCGTTCACGCTGATTCAGCTGGAGGAGTTGGGGTTCTGTGGGCAGGGCGAGGCCAAGGACTACGTCGCCGACGGCGCGATCGAACTCGGCGGCAGGCTGCCGATCAACACGCACGGCGGACAACTCGGCGAGGCGTATATCCACGGTATGAACGGTATTGCCGAAGGCGTGCGACAACTGCGGGGCACCTCGGTGAACCAGGTCGAGGACGTCGAGCATGTGCTCGTCACTGCCGGCACCGGCGTCCCCACCTCGGGCCTGATCTTGGGATAACGCGCGGCAGCCCCGGCAGGCTCGCGGCGACGGGTGAGAGCCAGTCACGATCGGCTATAGGCGCGGGGGGCGCCGCTGGTGCTGCCGGCCAGAAGTGGGCGGCGTGCCGACAGGACAGCAGCCGCAAGTGCGATGCTGCAGCCCACACAGGACTCCGCGGCGGACGAGCGTGAAACCCAGCGGATGCTGGACCGGGCTGAGGAGGCCGTGGCCGAACCCCGCGCCGAGAGTGGACAGCGGCGTCCAGTCCCGGTGACGCCGCCGGAGGACCCCACGCCACGACGACGGCGACGGTTTCGCACGCCGGATGTCACCGGCGGGGCCGCCGACTCGGCGAGACCGAGCTTTGGATTCCCGAAGTTTTGCCAAAAACGCGGCGACGGGGGTGAATCGCGTAGCCGCTGTAAGAATGAGCTCTCGTTGGGCGAGTGGGCTGCGGACACCGTGTCGTGACTTGAGCGAAGCCAAAGTCGCGCTGCAGGGCACTGTTACCAAACCGTAACCTAAACCTCCAGCACATCAACGCCGCTCCCTCAATAAGTTTCATTATGCAATCAATATTGTGCCAATCGACGCTGCGGAAACCGTGGTGACACCCTCTTGACCAGTGTGGAATCCTGGGGCTGTGCTGGGAAATCGTCCGCACGGATTCCGACGTCATGTTCTTGCGTACGCAATCATTCCCCAACGAGGTTCAACCCCTTAGTTGACCGTCCTCTGGCAAACATCTAACATCGGCATCATCCAATATGGCAACGTGCTCTGGGCAAAGTTTGGTGGGGGAGGGTTTGTGGTTGTGGGGGAGAGCAGCAGTCGACGCGCATCGAGAGTGACCTGCGCACGCGTGCGTCCTGCGGGAAGCTTGCTGTGGCGGCTGCACTTGCGCAGCGCCACGCCGAAGGTGGAGTCCGTGGTTCGTAACAACGCGGACTCCACCGCGCGAAGGACGAACAATGCAACAGACTGAAACCGGGCCGAGTCTCGTCGGTAGCGACGCTCACAACGGGCATGACCGCATGATGTCGATTGCCGACCTCATCACTGCCCCGCAGGATGACCGGCAGTTCATGGGGACTGTCGCGGGAGTGACATCCCGCCTGCTACCGAGTCGGGTGTTCGAGCGCACCATGTGGCAGCGCGGTTACGTCGCTCGGGTGCGCTTAACCGATACCCTGGTGGTGGGCTCTGCGGTGGCATTGGCGCAATATGTCCGGTTCGACGCGTTCACACCACCGTCGTACTTTAACTACTTCGTACCCGCCTTCTCGATTCTATTTGTCATCGTCTGGCTCTCGGCACTAGGCGCGTTTCATACCCGCTCGCCGCGGGTTGTCGGCACCGGCATCGACGAGTATCGACGGGTAATTGCCGCGTCGTTCTGGACGTTCGGTGCGATCGCCATTCTTACGCTGCTACTCAATATCGACATCGCGCGGGGGTATCTCGCGGTTGCTCTCCCCGCGGGCACTCTTGGGCTGGTGCTCACTAGGGTGAGGTGGCGCGCACATCTCGTGCGTGAGCGAGCATGCGGACGATCGCAAACTGCGGTCTTGGCCATTGGCGAACGCGGTACTGTAGAGGATTTCGCCACCGAATTGACCCGAAATCCGATGGATGGATACGAGGTCGTGGGAATCGGAATACCAGGGTATGGCCCTCCGCGAGATGAACATGTCACCATCGGCGGCCGAACCGTACCCATTGTCGGCGGGGAAGCCCACGTGTTGCAGGCGATCCATACCTGCGGCGCCGACACCGTGGCGATCGCCGGTACCGAGCACTTCGGAGTGCGCGGAATTCGCAAGCTGATCTGGGATCTCGAGCCGATGGGCGTTGACCTCGTCGTGTCGACCGGGGCGATGGACGTCGCGTTGTCGCGGTTGGTGATGCGACCGATCGCCGGACTTCCGCTGTTGCATATTGAGAAGCCCCAGTATCTCGGTGCAATGCGATTCCAGAAGCGCGCCTTCGACTTCTGTTTCGCGCTGGCAGCCCTTACAGCGGCCCTGCCCGTCCTCGCCCTCGCTGCGATCGCGATCAAGGTTACGAGCAGGGGGCCGGTTTTCTACACGTCTGAACGCATCGGAATCGACGGCAGGTCATTTGCGATGCTGAAGTTCCGCACCATGATGCAGGACGCTGACAAGCAATTGGCGAGCCTACTGGCGTCCAATGAAAACGATGGTCTTCTGTTCAAGATCAGAAATGATCCGCGGGTAACACCGTAGGTCGTATATTGCGGCGTTTCAGTATCGATGAGCTGCCGCAGTTCATCAACGTGCTCCGAAATGAAATGAGCGTGGTGGGTCCGCGCCCGCCGCTAAGGCGCGAAGTCGAAGCCTACGATTGCGAAGTATTGCGCAGGCTGCTCGTTAAGCCCGGAGTTACCGGTTTGTGGCAGGTCAGTGGGCGATCCGATCTTTCTTGGAACGACGCGGTCCGTTTGGATCTGTCGTATGTCGATAATTGGTCGATGGTCGGAGACATTTTGATCATCGCGAAAACGTTACGGGCAGTATTTCAGCGCCAGGGGGCTTACTAGATGCGATGCCGCCTGTGCGACTCAAACCGCCTCCTGAGCGTTCTGGATCTTGGTGCGACCCCGCCATGTGAGAAGTTCCTCACTGCCGACGAGCTCGACTCGCCCGAGCCGACGTTTCCGCTGCACCTTCGGCTGTGTGAAGACTGTTTGCTATTGCAGATACCCGCGCTGATCACCCCGGAAGACACATTCACGGAGTACGCATACTTCGCTTCGTACTCCGATACCTGGGTAGAGCATGCGAAGACGTTTGTCGACAGTACGGCGGAACGCCTTGGACTCGGTCGAGATTCATTCGTTGTCGAAGTCGCCAGCAACGATGGTTATCTGCTCCAGCACGCGGTCGCTGCGGGGATTCCGTGCCTAGGGATCGAACCATCGGTGAATGTCGGAGCAGCTGCGCGTGAGCGTGGTGTGCCGACCATAACGGCCTTCTTGGATGAAAAACTCGCAGCGTCCGTCCGCGGTCGGCATCGGCCCGCAGATCTTGTGGTTGCCAACAATGTCTACGCACATATTCCCGATCTCCTTGGGTTCACCCGATCGCTACGCGGACTGCTGGCCGAAGATGGCTGGTTGAGCATTGAGGTGCACCACGCGTTGAATCTGGTCAGTCTCGGTCAGTTCGACACTATCTACCACGAGCATTTTCAGTACTACACAGTGCTTTCGGCGATGCGGGCACTCGCCATTGCCGGATTGACGGTCGTCGATGTGGAACTGCTTCCGACACACGGTGGTTCGATCAGGGTGTGGGCACGTCCGGACGCAAGCGCCGGCGACCCAAGCCCTCGCGTCGGTGAAGTGCTGCGCCTCGAAGAGGAGGCTGGACTGCACCAGGTCGACGGCTATCTGGAGCTGCGGCCGCGGACCGAGGCAGTGCGCCAGGAGTTGCTGCGCTTCCTGCTCGAGTGCCGTGCGGAGGGCAAGCGCGTGGTCGCGTACGGAGCGCCGGGCAAAGGCAATACGCTGCTAAACTATTGCGGTATTCGCAGCGACCTGCTCGAGTACACGGTGGATCGCAATCCGTACAAGCACGGCCGGTTCACGCCGGGCACGCGCATCCCGATCCATGATCCCGCGCAGATCGAGAAGGATCGGCCGGACGTGGTGGTCGCGCTGCCTTGGAACCTGGAACCAGAGCTCACCCAGCAGCTTGCGTATATCGCAGAGTGGGGTGGTCGACTCGTGTTCCCGCTACCCACATTGCACGCGTCCGACCTGGCCGGGTCGGACGCCGACGGGAGGGAAACGTCATGAAAGTGGTTCTGTTTTGCGGTGGGTATGGGATGCGCATGCGCGATTCCGCCGGGGAGGGTATGCCCAAACCCATGCAGATGGTGGGGCACCGTCCGCTCATCTGGCACGTGATGCGGTATTACGCCCACTTCGGTCACAAGGATTTCATTCTGTGCCTGGGCTACGGTGCCTCACACATCAAGAACTACTTCCTCACTTATCAGGAAGCCGCGTCCAACGACTTTGTGATGCACGATGGCCAGGTGCAGCTGATGCAGTCCGACATCAGTGACTGGAAGATCACATTCGTCGACACCGGACTCGAAGCCGCGATCGGCGAACGCCTGCGCCGGGTGCGGCCCTACCTCGACGGGGATGCTTACTTCCTGGCCAACTACGCCGACACCCTGACCGATGCACCGTTGAACGATGTGATCGCTGAGTTCCACGAATCCGGCGCCGCAGCCTCGATGATGGTCGTGCCGCCTGAGTCGTCGTTCCACTACGTCGAGATCAGAGAAACGGGAGAGGTCAAGAACATCGCCCTTCTCTCGGATCTCGCGGTGTGGGTCAACGGCGGCTATTTCGTGCTGTCCGACGAGATCTTCAACTATATTCCGCCGGGCGGCGACCTCGTTGGGGACGGTTGCGAGACGCTCGCGGGCGAAGGTCGTCTGTTCGGTTATCGCTATCACGGGTTCTGGAAGGCGGCCGACACCTTCAAGGAACGCGCCGACCTCGACGCTGGCTATCACCGGGGTGATCGTCCATGGATGGTGTGGGAACAAGAGCCTCGAAGCGAAGACGGACGCCTCCAGGCTGTGATCGCAGGGGTCCCATGATCGAACTCACCAGCGGCGGCGTCGACGAGATAGCCGCCGTCGGTGCGCACTGTGATGACATCGCGATCGGCATGGGGGGTACGCTGCTGACCCTAGCCGGTCAGCGGCCTGGCCTGCGGGTACACGCACTTGTGCTGTCCGGTGCTGGCACGGAGCGCGAAGCCGAGGAGCGCGAGGCGCTCGCCGCGTTCTGTCCGGGATCGGAACTATCGATCACGGTGCTCGATGTGCCCGATGGCCGGGCACCCACGTACTGGGATCGAATCAAGGACTCGTTGAACGCTTTCCGTCGCACCTGCCAACCCCAGGTGGTGTTCGGTCCGCACCGCCACGACGCACACCAGGACCACCGGCTCCTCGGGGAGCTTCTGCCAACGGAGTTCCGTGACCATCTTGTCCTCGGCTACGAGATCCTCAAGTGGGAGTCGGACACTCCGCAGTTGTCTGTCTTCCATCCACTGGAAACAGCTGTCGCGGAGGAGAAGGCGCGCCTCCTACACAAGCACTATCCGTCACAGGTCGGCCACGACTGGTTCGACGAGTTGGCGTTCCTCGGATTGTCGCGGCTGCGCGGTGTCCAGTGTCGGCGCCAACACGCCGAAGGCTTCGTGATGGAGAAGTCGACAATCAAATTCGGACAGTTCTGATCGCGGGAGGTAAACGGGTATGCGAGTACTGGTCACTGGACACCAGGGTTATCTGGGCACGGTCATGGTGCCGATTCTGACAGCCGCTGGACACGATGTAACAGGTTTGGACTCAGGCTTTTTCGCTGACTGTGTGTTGGGGCCGGCGCCGGCCGATCCGCCGACGCTGCAGTGCGACCTCCGCGATGTCACCGTCGATCAACTTTGGGATTTCGACGCCGTCGTACACCTCGCCGCGTTGTCGAATGACCCCTTGGGTGCGTTGGCGCCGCAGATCACCTACGACATCAACCACCATGCCTCCGTCCGCTTGGCGCACCTTGCCAAGGAAGCCGGGGTACGTCGGTTCCTGTACGCCTCGACATGTTCGGTGTACGGCGCTGCAGGCGAGGATTTGGTCGGCGAAGACGCTCCGCTGCGGCCGCTGACTCCCTATGCGGAGAGCAAGGTCCGAGTCGAGGACGACGTCGCCGCAATCGCCGACGACTCGTTCTCGCCGGTATTCCTTCGCAATGCGACCGCGTTTGGGTTCTCACCGCGCCTGCGCGCCGATATCGTGCTCAACAACTTGGTTGGTCATGCGGTTCTCACTGGCGACGTGCTGGTCCTTTCTGACGGCACGCCGTGGCGTCCGCTCGTGCATGCCCGCGACATCGCCACGGCGTTTCTCACTGCACTCGAAGCGCCGATCGCTGCGGTGCACTGCGCTGCCTACAATGTCGGGTCTGAAACGAACAACGTGACGGTCGCCGAGATCGCCCAGTCCGTAGTGGATGTGGTGCCCGGAGCGCGGCTGTTGATCACCGGGAAAACCGGATCAGACCCGCGTTCGTACCGTGTGGATTTCTCCGCGTTCCGGCGTGCTTTGGGTTTCGAAGCGGCGTGGTCGATTGCCGACGGGGCCGCCGAGCTCTACAGGGAATACGTCGCGGCTGAGCTGACCGCTGATGACTTCGCCGAGAAGTTCACTAGGCTGCCCTATCTGGAAGCATTGCGGGCCAGAGGTGTTCTCGATGAATCCATGCGACGGATTACGGCAGATGTATGATCAACTCTGCCCAGCTTCCGGCACCGGCGTCGCGGGCCGAGACCGTCGTGATCGGCAGCGGCCAGGCGATCGCAAGGTCAGGGTCGTCATAGGAGACGGAGAGGTCCTCGGCAGGGTCATGCGCATGGTCGATCCGGTAGCACACGTCGGCTGTCGCGGACAGTGCCTGGAAACCGTGCAGGAACCCAGGCGGCACGTAGAGATGCCGAAAGTCTTTGTCGTCGAGAAGAAATGCTTGCTGTTGACCAAAGCTGGGCGATCCCCTGCGAATGTCGACCAAAACGTCGTACACGGAGCCATTGGCGCATCGGATCAACTTTGCTTCGCCTCGCCCCGCACGTCCGTGCATTCCACGGATCACGCCTTGCGCCGAACGGGATTGCGAATCTTGAATGAACGAAGCAGAGGTTCCAGGCTTGTCGAGGTAGTCATCGAAAATATCAGCATCGAACGTGCGGGTGAACAATCCCCGTTCGTCGTGGAACGGCTGCGGGGTGAGAACGAGAACGTCCGCAAGGTTGGTCGTTTCGATACGCACACGGCAATGCTGTCATGACGGCGTGCATAGGGTGCGGGAAAGCAGAAGTGACTCGGGTACTCGATCTCGGAAAGGTGCCAGCGGCAGATTATTTCCCGTTCGCCGCTGATCCGGTGCGTGCCGAGGAGGCGTCGCACGCGTTGGCGATGGACGTCTGTTGCGTCTGTGGCTTAGCTCAGCTGGCTGACGATGATACCGTAGCCGACGAACCGCGTGGTGTTGAGCCGCAGGCACTGAAGGACCAGGCCGAGGAGGCAATCCAGCGGGTCGCAGAGTCGGGCTGGCTACGTGGGAATACTGTCCTCGAATTCGGAAGCCCACATGGTGGGACGTGGATCCCGCTACTCGCCGAACGTGGGTTCACTACCGCGATGTCGCAAGCGGATGTGGTGCTGGACTGTTTCGGTATCATGCACGAAAGCGACCAGCGGAAAGCCTTCGAGGAGCGCGCCCGCGTCACCGCCCCGGACGGCGTCCTACTGCTGCAGTATCACTCCATCGAAACGATCGTCGAGCAAGGTCAGTGGAATGCCTTGCGGCACGGCCATTTCGCTTACTATTCGCTGACTGCGCTGATGAACCTGCTAAGTACGGTCGGTATGCGGGTCGCCACCGCGTGGGAATTCGATCTGTATGGGGGGACGGTATTGGTGGCAGCCGTGCACGGTGCGGCCGTACCCGACGAAACGGTTAAGCGCATCCTCGCCACAGAGGAAGCGCTGGGCGTGACGAATCCAGATGGCATCTGCCGTCTCCAGCACTACGCCGATCGACACGTCGACTCGTTGCGAAGCTGGCTTGAAGAAGAGGCCGAGGCGGGGCGTACCGTCCTTGGCTACGGGGCCGCGTCGCGCGCGGTAGCGCTCTTCAGTCGCGCGGGGCTCAATGCGGACCTACTTGCTGCGGTCGCCGACGCGTCGGTCGCCAAACAAGGTCGGCGGATGCCAGGCACTGACATACCTATAGTCTCGCCCAATGAACTTCTCGCTGCGCAGCCGGATCGAGTGCTGCTTACGCTGCCCGACCTTCTGCCCGAGCTTCGAGCGCGGATGCCCGAACTCGACGGCAGATGGAAGGTCGACGGCCAATTCACGGGTTGAGAGTCTGAGGGGCGCATCGTGAGAACGCGAAGCCAACGCGTCGCATTGTTCGGTCTGTTCGGTGCAGGAAACCATGGAAATGACGCCAGCCTATTGGTGGCGCTAGAACAGCTCCGCCGAGTCGCTCCAACGGCAACGCCAGTAGTTGTCTGCGCGTCGCCGGACACGGTAATGGCCGCTCACGATGTGGAGGCTGTACCGCTCGTCCGTGGTCGACGATTTCAAGCACGCGCGCCGAAGGTCACGCGCCTGATTCTGGCGCCGCTGCTCGAGATAGGCCGATGGCTCTCCGTCCTCCGAACAGTGAGGTCAGTCGACGTCGTTCTTGTTCCCGGCACGGGAATTCTTGACGACTTTGGGTGCGGTCCTCTCGCTATGCCTTATGATCTCTTTCGTTGGACCATGGCATCACGACTACTTCGACGTCCAGTGTTCTTCCTCAGTGTTGGTGCTGGACCGATACTTCACCCCTTGAGTCGATGGTTGTTCTTGAAATCCGTCTCCGTTGCATCATCATGCTCATTTCGTGATCAATACTCACTTGAATATATGCGCTCGATCGGACGAGATGTATCGTCAGACCGAATTGTCCCCGACCTCGTCTTTAGTCTGCCGTTATCACAGCGTCCGGCGCCATTAGGATCTTCGAACTATGCATGCGTGGGTCTTGGAGTCATGGCCTACTTCGGATGGAGCAACGTTCCCTCGGAAGGACGATCAACCTTTGAGACGTACCTTTCCAAGCTGGTCGAGTTCGTTGAGGCGATGATCGATCGCCGACACGTAGTTCGATTGTTGGTCGGTGACGATAATGACGCTCGAACCGTTGCTGCACTAAGGGAACGAGTAGCAGAACGGTTCGATAGCGCGACAGTGACGAAGCACTTGGTCGACACTTCTATTAATGATGTTAGGCAACTCGTTAACGAGATTAATCGAACTGATGTCGTTGTTGCGACTCGGTACCACAATGTGATCGGAGCACTGATCTCGGGAAGACCCGTGGTCTCAATCGGCTACGCAGAGAAGAACCGCGACCTGCTACGTCGCGTTGGTCTAGCAAAGTACTGCCAAGACGTGGACGACTTCGATGTCGCGCGCGCGATCGCCGATACAGACACGCTTCTAGCCCGGCGACAAATCGTCTCTCCTGAGATCGTTGCGGCGGTGGGAGAACTTGGCAGAGCGGCGGCCGCCCAGTTTGATGAGATCCCGTGGCCAGGCACAACCGCGGATGTTCGTTGACGGTGCTCGCAGGGCGCGGCGTCGCTTCGCATGGAGATGAGGTGGTCGGATGCTAAGGCTCCACGCCAAGAAATCCTCGGACCCCGATGTACGCTCCGGCTCCGATTGTTTGGTCCTGGGTGCTGCGAATTGACGTGACCACGCCTAACCGTGAATTCTGACGAGAAGATTCACGTGAGGTGAGTTCGCGGGGTGAGTGGCTCGGTCAGGATGCCTGGTCGAGGGTGACGTGGTAGCCCATGGCTTCGAGTTGGCGGACGGCGTTGTTTCGGGGCTTTCTGCGGGTTGAGGCGGGTGAAGTAGTCGCCGCCGGGGTCGTGGTAGTCGGGGGTGTGGGTCGTGGCGATGTTCAAGATCGCGACGAGCAGTGCGCGTTGCACGGCGACGTTGGCTTTGAGCGGGCGACGGCGGGTGGCGATCCGGCGATATTTGGCGGCCAGGTAGGTGTCGTGGGTGTGGGAGATCGACATCGCCGCGGTGCCGAGGGCACCTTGCAGGTAGGGGTTGTCCGGTCGGGTGCGGCGGGATTTGACCTTGCCGGCCGATTCGTTGTTGCCGGGGTGGTGCCCGCCGATGACGCTAGCAACAAAGCACAACAGTTGCGGAGTATCCTCTATCTGGTAAATAGAGTCGGTGTACAGCCACTTCTCTGTTCGCGGATACTTTATAGGCAAATGACCTTGAGCGGCGCCGAACTTCGGTCCAGGAAAGACGAAGGGCGAGCCCACCGACAGATGAACGCCCGGTTACGGTCCAAGCAGATCCGACTGCACACGCACGCAGCCGAACAGGGTCGTATCGATAGACGTCGATACGTCAGGCGCGAATCACTCCACGCCACCTCGATGGCGGCGCACGGTGAGATACTCCAAGATCGATCACCGTTGGCCGTCCGCCACCGGCTGGATGACGGTCGCGGCCACCAGCGGTAGATCCGCCACGCAGGACGACCGACGAGCCGATGACGGTTCTCGTGATTCCAGCCGGTTCGACCACCACCCCAAGAGGTTGCGTTCGTCGCCACGCACCTGCTCGGCGGCGAGTCGCGTGGTAGCTGCGGCCGCGATGTGGGCGATCTGAGATCCGTTTCGCGTCACGAGGTGTCCTGGCGGCACGTGCTCCACGTCGAGCGATGGGTGGAGCGGCCACGACGTGCGCACGAGATGCCGACCAGTTCCGGACAACAGATCGACAACGAGCAGGGCGGCGCCGTCGTGGGGCGCCACGAGCCAGCGCCGATGGGTCACCGGCTCGGCGAACCTTCGGTATCCGAAATGTTCGGCGTCGACCACCCGGATGCGAGATCGACCGCACGGGCATGCGAACTCTGGCACATGGTGGATCCACATGAAAGGTCCGCTGACGACTACTGATCATGGCCGTTCGACCTCACCCGATGCGTGAACCCGAGTCCTCGATTGATCCGCCGCCAATCCGGATGACCGTAATAGCTTCCGCGCCCGGATCGCCTATCACGTCCTGACCGTCGATGCTCAAGGTCACCGCCAACGCGTCCGCGTGCCCGTGCGCGGCAATCGAGAGGTCCCGAGTGGGCCCACGTCCATGACCGCGGTGCGACTCCCTGCCCGCAGCACAACCAGGGCCCCGTTAGGCGCGTAATGACTGTCGCCGACGGACTCCAGCGTGGTGCGGGCTCCCCGTTCGGGATCGGGACGGTGTGCGCGTGTATGACTAAGCCATTCCGCCGTCCACGTGCTCGCTCCGTACTCGCTGCGCGGACAACCGGTCAGCGGCCACTGCCCCAGGGGCTGGTCACCAACGCTCCGCAGCCCGGCTCGGGACCGAGACGCAGCGCGAAGCCCTCGTCATTGTCGCCGTAGCGCGGGTCCGGGTCGGCCTGCCCGACGAGTGCGGCGAGGAAGGCCGCACTGCGGTCGATTGCGTCCAGCAGCAGGGACTGGATGCGCAGCCGTCGCGCTCAAGAAGCAGTGCGACGACGAGCACATCAGTTCGACGGGCGGAATACCTGATAGCCGACCGCTGCTCTGCACCGATCCATCGGCCAGGATCTGCCGGTCGCTTCGGCCGCCAGCCCTGCGATCGCCTTGCGCTCCGAATCGCCGCTGTCGGAAGATCAGGAAAGAATCGCCACGACGGCAAGGCCAGCCAGCTCGCGCGATCAGTGATTATCGCGGAGCTGAAGCGCGAGCGGTCGATCGCAGCAGCGAGTGGCGCTCGGCGAGCGAGCACCTCGACGAGCACGGCGAAATCGGTCGAGCGTCAAGTCCCGGGCACTGCGAAGCCCCTGAACGGCCACCGCAATCGAGATTGCCGAACGCCCGCCTCGAAAGCATTTCGCCAGGCGATGCCGACTCGGGGCGGGTTTTGGTCGGCCACCGTGTCTAGTTGGTGAAATGCGGCCGCGCTATAGCGCTGATCACCAGTGATCGAGCCAGGCCTGTGCGAGCGATGGTAGATGCTGTAGCCGGGTTGAGCTCCCAGATCGATTTCACATCGCCCTCGATTGTTGGTAGATCAATCTTCGAGGCGGGCGAGCTAGGCCAGGGCACGCCGGCGACCGGGTCATAGTTCCAGTCGACGGGCTCGGGGAGCTCGATGGTCGGATAGCCAAAATAGCGAAGCCGCAGTTGAACGGCGGAATCTGCCGCCACCACCGAGCTCCGCTGTTGATTCCGGGTGCACTGCCGCGATGCGGCGGGCGCGGTCGCCGAGCTAGGACTGGGCGAACTGGTGCGCGGAACCGGGCCAACGCATCGTGCCAGTCGCGTTCGGTGTACCCGGTGTCGGGTCGGCGCGGCGGCCGATCAGACCGCCGATCTGGCCGTGCCGTCGTCGCCTCACTCGCCATCCGATCTCGCGAGCGCTCATGGAACGAAGGCGGGCGGCATACCAGAGTCGATTTGCCGACGAAGCCCTTTCCCGTCCGGCGTGTCTGATCGATCCCAGATGCTGTACCACTTCCGCCAAAGCCGCGTATGACGGGCTGTTTCACCTGAACGGGTGCGGTAGTTTGGCGGATACTGGTGTCGACATGGCGAAGGTTGCTACAGCCATTTCAAGGGAAGGCAATTTGGGGGGACATGGCACCACCGGTAGCACGAATCAGTGTCGTTCATCGGATCCGCGATGCACACCCGTTGGGGATCGCCATGCGCCGTCAGCTCGAACGACTTGAGCACGCCGACTCGCAGCGATAAGAGCAGAGTTGAGGAGCGACGGCTGCGTGGCCTTGTCCGTCTCGCCGCGGCCGCGTTCTCCCTTCTATCGGAGAGTTCTTTCAGAATCCGGCGTCGATCTGGGGCCGATTCGCACCCTTGACAACCTGCCGCTCTCCGCTGCTGACCCGCGACCACCTGCTCAAAAGGATCGACGACTTTCGGCGTGTATCCCCGCCGTCTGATGTGGACCGCTCGATCGAGCGGAACGTCGGGCCGTCCGATCGGTGTTTATCGGACAGCAGGCTCTTCTGTTACGAACTGTGCGCGTTGGAACAACAGTGGGATTGTACGGCCTCCGGCCCGGCGCGCGTCGAGTCAGTACAGCGGGGTAGCGATTTCGCGCAACCGAAACCGGAAGTTGACCAAAGCCATTCCCGGCGCGCCGACGTTCTGGTTCCAGCTTCCACCTCGATCCCCAGCAGATGTGGCATGCGCGATCATGCATCGACGTGCGAACGTTCGAGCCCGACGCGATCGAAGGTTGGCCCTCGAGCATCGCGCTGCTCGGCGGCGTAGCTGCTGCGCGAGCGTGGAGAGGCTTCCTGTCAAGGCGGGCGTCATCACCTCGTCGGAGACGATGACAGCGGGGCGGGTAGCGTTCATGGAGGACGAAGTGTTCAGCGGGCCGTTCATCGACCACTGACGGCCAGCACCGAACGAGTCATGATGGCGGGAGCGTGCAAACACGGCGGCTTTCACGTATTTCCCGACTACGGGATCGTCGAGTTGCTGCCGGGGCCGAATACGGAGTCGCGGTGGAATTGATTGGCACCCGCTACACTTGGGGGTTTGCGTTGTTCCGGTACCGCACCGGCGACGAAGTGGGGCCGGCGCCCACCCAGCCCTGTCCGGGCGGTCGGTTATTTCCGCTCCTTGGGCGGTCGACGGGCGGGTCGAACATGCGTTCACCTCCGCCGATGGACGGCCGATACCGTTACCCGGTGAGGGTCGTCGACGACCTTCGGGAGGTGCGGGAGGCACAGATAGCCGAACTGGCGCAGGCCGGATCGAAATCGGGAGGCACCGGCCGGCGGATCGACGAATCGGCAGTCGACTCAGCCATCCGCCGCAACGTCGAGCACGTCATCGGTGCGGGTCGAGCACGTCACTGTGCGAATCATGCCGCGCCTCCCCGATCGACAAGCGGGAAGCTCAAGTCCGCCGTGGTGGGAGGCGACGGCTCCGTTGAATCGTGGGACGTGACACAATCGGCCGCATAGCGAGAAATCCTTCGCGGACCACCGGAGTTGGTTCGCTGGCCTCCAGATT
>CAVRMG010000023.1:0-78480 GCA_963721495.1 uncultured Actinomycetota bacterium
GCAGAATGATCGGCTCATAGAAGAAGATATCTTTCACCCGGGCCGGCAGACCAACGGCGGCCAGGGCCATCGCCGCATACGTCGCCCCGGGAACGACAACGGTGCCGTAGATGACGTGATCGGACAGCCATGGCTGCGACTTGACGGACAACCTGCTGGTGTAGACGGTGTCCCCGGAGGCGAGATCCTTTGCGCTACCGAGGATTCCGGATACGGCAGTCCCCCAAGTATCGGAGCCAGAGATGCCGGACGTCTTTGGCCAGAAGCGACGGCGCTGGAACGGGTAGGTGGGCAGTTCAAGTCTGCGACGGGGCTGACGATGCAGTACAGCAAAATTAGGTCGGTGGCCGCCGACGTAGGCTGCGGCCAGTGCGTCGGCGATCTGGCGCCGATCGCCGACGCCCTTCCGCAGCGAGACGATCGCCCGCGGCGCGGCCAAGTGCTCCGGCCAGACCTGCACCGCAGCCCCAGTCGACACCGGCTGCGGACCGATCTCCACCAACACCGAGCATCCCAGCGCCGCCACGGTACGCACACTTTCGGCGAATTGCACCGGCTGGCGGGAATGCCGGCGCCAGTATTGGGCGTCGAGCGGGGTCTGGGCCGTGAGCACGGCGCCGGTGCGGTTGCAGACCAGCGGCAACGTTGGGGCAGCGAACTGCAACTGCGCTGCGTACGACTCGAATTCGTCGAGCACCGGCTCCAGCAATTCCGAGTGGAATGCGTGGCTGGTCTGCAGCCAGGTGCAGCGGATCCCGTCATCACTGAATCTGGCGACTATCTGTTCCAGATCCTCACCCGGACCCGAGAGCACGGTGTTGGGTCCGTTGTAGGCGCCCACCGACACTCGCGGGAATTCACCGGCGATCTCCTCGACGCGCTTGGCGTCGGTGAACACCGCCACCATTCGCCCACCTTCGGGCAGGCTGCCGAACATCCGGCCGCGCTCGGCCATCAGCCGTGCGCCGTCCTCGAGACTGAACTCCGGCCACACATGCCGCTGCGTACTGGCCCACACCGTGCCCCATACCATGTTCGGCTCGATACCCCACGACTGCCACAGCCGGGCCAGGCCCAACTCGACTGCGAAAAGCGCTGGCTGCGCAAACGACGTGTGCCGCAACCCTTCTCCGTCTTCGCGATCGGTGGCGAACAGCACATCCAGCAACGGGTGCGGCAGGATGTCTTTGACCGCGTCCGCACAACGTGTCACGGTGTCGGCGAAAACCTGGCTCGGCGTCGAACAACTCACGCGCCATCCCTGGATGTTGGCTGCCCTGCCCGGTGAACAACCACGCCGTCGTCGGATGGTGCGTGTGCTCGCCACGTACGACACCGGGTCGCAGGCGGTTCTCGGCCAATCCAGCAAGGCCCTCCCGCGCATCCTCGACCGAATCCACGACCAGCGCGGCGCGATGTTCGAAATGCGAACGGCCCGTGCCAGCGGTGAGGCATACGTCGGCGAGGTCGACATCCGGCTGGGCGTTCAACCAGGACTCATAACGCTGCGCCAACGCCACAAGTGCTTCCGGTGTCCGCGCGGACAGCGCCAGCACATTGACAGGGTGCTCGTGAGTGACCGGCTCCGGGGCTACCGCGACATCGCTTTCCGAGTCTGCCGGGGTCTTCCGCGGCGGATGCCGCTCGCGGTGGCGCCTCCTCGATCAGCACGTGGGCGTTCGTGCCGGTGAAGCCGAACGAGCTGACGCCGCGCGCCGCGGCCTGCCATTGGCGTGCCAGGCAGTCGGCTCGTCCACGACCCGCACGGGCAGGTCGCCCCAGGCGATGTGCGGGGTGGGAGTGTGGAAGTGGAGGCTTGGGGAAGACGTCGTGCTGCATCGCCAGCACGACCTTGATCAGACCGGCGGCGCCCGACGCCGACTCGAGGTGACCGACGTTCGTTTTCACCGAACCGATGAGCAATCGGTCGGTCCGGTCACGTGAGGCACCGCAGGCCGCCGCGGCGGCCTGCACCTCGATCGGGTCGCCGAGGGGGTGCCCGTCCCGTGCGCCTCGAGGTAGTCGACCTCCCCGCGCCAGACGCCCCCGGCGCAGCGCCGCCCCGATCACCGCTTCCTGCGCCGGCCCGTTGGGCACCGTCAGCCCGCTGCTGCGCCGTCCTGGTTGACGGCGCTGCCGCGGATGACCGCGCAGCACCCGATCGCCATCACGCACCGCGTCGCGACAGCCGCTTGAGCACGACCACCCGCAGCCCTCGCCGCGCACGTACCCGTCGGCGGACGCGTCGAACGTCTTGCACCGCCCGCCGGCGCGAGCATCCTCGCGCCGGATGCGAGCGATGACCGTGACGGCGGGCTGAGCATGACGTTGACGCCGCCGGCCAAGCCAGGTCGCAGTCACCGGAGGCGCGGAGGGCCTGGCAGGCCTGATGGACGTGCCACCAATGCGGAGCTGCATGCGGTGTCGACCGCCACCGCCGGTCCTTCGAGTCCCAGCGCGAAGGCAGCCCGACCGGAGATGGCGTTGAGCGCGTTGCCGGTGATGAAGTAGGGCTCGATCTTGTCGATCGACTCGGAGGACAGCAGATGCGCGTACTCGTTGGCGCCCACCCCCACGAAGATGCCGGTTCTGCTGCCACGCAAAGTGGACGGCGCGTACCCGGCCCTTTCGATACCCTCCCATGCCGTTTCGAGCACCAGCCGCTGTTGCGGCTCGATCCAGACCGCCTCGCGTGGGGAGATGCCGAAGAATTCGGGATCGAATCGATCGATTCCGTCGAGGACTTGCTGAAGCGCGTGTAGGTCTTGCCCGGAGTCTCTGGATCCGGGTCGTAGAACTCGTCGATGTCGAAGCGGTCTTCGGGGACTTCCCGGATCGCGTCGACACCGCCGGCCAGCACCTCCCAGAAAGCTTCCGGGTCGGGTGCGCCAGGGAAACGGCACGACACCGCGACGATCGCGATCGGTTCGTCCGTCCGCGTCGCGACCGCTGACGCCTGCGCAGTCCCTGATTTGTCGGATGCCTGCTCGCTGAGCCCGAGCACTTCGCCGAGCAGGTAGCCGGCCGCATCGGACAGACGGGGGTGATCCATCACCAGGGTGACGGGTATCTCCCTGCCCACCCCCTGTTCGATGCGGCGCCGCAATTCGACTGCCATCAACGAATCCATGCCGAGGTCGAAGAACCCCGCGTCCTCGCGGATCTCCGCGGCATCGACACGCGTCACCTCTGCTACCGCGTCGCGCAGGTAATCCGTCAGAAGCTTCTTGCGCTGCTGCACTGGGGCATTGGTGAGCCCTTCGACGAACGGGGTCTTCCCGGACGCCGTCGGCGCCGACGCCATATCCGGAACCTCACGCTCCAGCTCTGCCAGGAACCCTCGCCTCCCCGCCTGCTCATACAGCGGCAGGAAACGGGCCCAGTCGATCCGGGCCACAACACCCTGCGCCGCCCCCTCCGCCGAGGAAGCCGCCACAACATCGGCAAGACCCGCCAATGCATCGGCGGGTGACAAGGTCTTGACGCCGCGCTTATCCAGTCGCGCGCGGGACTCCGCGTCGGCCATGCCCGCCGACCAGGGACCGAAATTGACGCTGATTCCAGAGATACCCTGCTTGCGCAGGCGCCAGGCCAGGCCGTCGAGGAAGGCGTTGGCGGCGCCGTAGGCGGTCTGACCGAATCCGCCCCATACCGAGGCGATCGACGAGGTGCTGATGAAGAAGTCGAGATCGAGGTCGGCGGCCGCTTCGCTCAAATGCCAAGCACCCCAGACTTTCCCGGCGAAGACGCGATCCACTTCGGCGTCGTCCAGGTTGCTCAGTGGGGTGGTACCGATCTCGCCTGCGGCATGGACGATGCCTGCCAACGGCGGCAGCTCGGTCTGGACGGTGGCCAACAGGCGTGCGACGTCGTGCGCGTCGGCGACATCGGCAGCGACGACGCGGAATTCGCAGCCGTGCTGTTCGCCCAGCGCATCGATGCGCTGTTGTGCGGCATCGCTTGGCGCGCGTCGACTGGTCAGCACCAGATGCTTGGCGCCGTGCGCAGCCAGGTGTCCGGCGATTTCCAGCCCGATCGACCCCAGACCGCCGGTCACCAAATACGTTGCGTCATGCGCGTAGTTCCAGCGGCGCAGCGCTCGGCTGCCCAACGCGTCGAACCAGCCGGGGAACATAGACCGCCTGATCGCGCAGCGCGATCTGGTCTTCACCACGCTGCTGCGCTACCACCTGGCTGATGAACCGCGACCATTCGTCGGCAGTGCCTTCACCCAGATCCGCCAGTCCGCCCCACACGTGCGGAAGCTCCAGCGAGGCGGCACGACCGAATCCCCAGAGGCAACTCTGCTCCGGTGACACGGTGTCCGCGTTGGTGACTCGCTGCGCGCCACGGGTCACCAACCAGATGGGTCCGCGCAGTTCCGCGGCAATCGCGGCGCGGAAGAGGCGCCGCGTTCCACCCAGGATTTGATGTTGCATTCGCAACAGCGACCGCGTCGATGGTGCACTGTCAGAGTCGAGGGCCGCGACGTGCACGATACGTAGCACCGGATCGTCTGCTGCTGCAGCGCGCAACGCGTCGGCGAGCTGTTCCTCGTCCGCGTCGGACACCGGCAACCCGAGGATCTGGTGCTGCTGCCCACGCGCGGTCAGCGCGTCGACCAACGGCTGAACTGCCGGAGAATCATCACCTATGAGGAGCCAGGTGGAATCGTCGGCTGCTTGCGCAGCCGACGCTGTGGTGGGGGATTTCTCCCAGCGAATCTCGTAGCGGTCATCGGCGATGGATTGGCTGCTACGTTGCTGGTTGTGTTGTGCCGCAAGCTTGGTCAGCACGGTCAGGGTCTGACCGTCGCCGCTCGCACCGTCGAGTAGGGCCGCGAGTTCTTCGATCCGGCCGTCCTCAAGAAGACGGACGGCCTCGGTGCGCGGTCCACTGACGTGCTGTCGTTGGTTCGGGGCCTCTCGCTTGTCGCTAAACCAATACTGGCGATGCTCGAACGGGTAGGTGGGTAGGTCCACCTTTCGCGCGTGCGGGCGTTGCAACGCGGTGAAGTCGGGCAGGAGGCCCAGGACGTACGCGTCGGCAACGGCTTCGGTGATCTGTCGGTGGTCGGCGGTGTTCCGACGCAAGGACGCGATCGCGCGCGGTGCGGTGGCAGGGTCGGGCCATGCCCGCATGGCTGCGGCGGTGAGCACCGGTTGTGGGCCGATCTCAAGCAGCACCTTGCAGCCCATATCGGCGAGGGTGCGCACGCTCTTGGCGAATTCCACCGGCTGGCGCGCGTGGCGACGCCAATAGGCGCCATCAAGTTTCACGCTTCTGCCCAGCGCGGTGCCGGTCCGGTTGTCGATCAAAATCCGTTGGGGGGACTGGTAATTGAACTGACCCGCATACGACTCGAATTCGTCGAGGATCGGATCGAGCAGCGCCGAGTGGAACGCGTGACTGGTCTCCAGCCAGTCACACCGGACTCCGTCGGCCACCAGCCCCGCCACTGCATTTTCCAGATCCTGTGCGGACCCGGACAATACGGTGTTGGCGCCGTTGTAGGCGGCGACTGACAGACTCGGGAACTGGTCGGTCAGGTTCTCCACGCGCTCGGAGGCGGTGAACACCGCGACCATCCGGCCACCCGCAGGCAGACTGCCGAACAGGCGACCGCGCTCGGCCATCAGCCGTAGGCCGTCCTCGAGGCTGAACACGCCCGCGACGCAGGCCGCCGAATACTGGCCGACGCTGTGACCCAGCACCACGTCCGGCTCGAAGCCCCACGACTGCCAGAGCCGAGCCAGGCCCAGCTCCACCGCGAACAGGGCAGGCTGCGCGTAGTTGGTCTGCCGCAGCGTCTCTTCGCCTTCAGAACTGTCCACGTCGAAAATCACGTCCAGCAACGGCTTTTCGAGAACGTCGGCAAGCACTGCTGCGCACTGATTGAGCGTCTCGGCGAACACCGGCTCGGTGTCGAACAGCTCCCGGGCCATGCCGGGGTACTGGCTGCCTTGACCGGTGAAAAGCCACGCCGTCTTCGGTGTGTCATGGGATTCTCCGCGAACCAGACCGGGAGCCGGCCGGTCGTCCGCGAGAGCGCCCAGCAGCTCGCTGGCGGATTCTGTCGAATTGACCACCAACGCGGCCCGGTGCTCCAGGTGCGCTCGCCCCACCCCGGCGGTGAAGCACACGTCGGCCAAGGCGGCCTCTGGGTGTGCGCTCAACCAGCCGCGATATTGATCGGCGACCTGCACCAACGCGGTGGGCGTCTGCGCCGAGAGCGGAAGAATGCTGAACCGCGGAGCCGCCCCGGCGGCGACATCCGACCGCGGAGCCGCCCCGGCGGCGACATCCGACCGCGGAGCCGCTCCGGCGGCGACATCCGACCGCGGAGCCGCCGGCGGCGACATCCAACCGCTGCTCCCCGGTCTGCTCGAGCGGATCCGGCGCCGCAGCGGGCTGTGCCGCTTCCGCGGGTGCTTCTTCGAGGATGACGTGGGCGTTGGTCCCGGCGAATCCGAACGAGCTGATTCCCGCGATACGTGGCCGATCGCTGCGCTCCCAGGGTATGGCCTCAATGACAACCTCCACCGGAAGGCGGTCCCAGGGAATGTGCGGCGACGGGTTCTCAAAATGGAGGTGCTGCGGCAGCAACCCGTTCTCGAGCGACAGGACGACCTTGATGATGCCCGCGATACCCGCGGCGGCTTCCAGATGGCCGATGTTCGTCTTCGCCGAGCCGACCAACAGCGGCCGGTTCGCCTCACGACCAATGCCGTACGCCGCACCAGCGGCCTGCGCCTCGATCGGATCGCCCAGCGATGTCCCGGTCCCGTGCGCCTCCAGGTATCCGACGTCACCGGGGGCGACGCCGGCGCGCTTCAGCGCATCGGCGATAACACGTTGCTGGGCGACGCCGTTCGGCACCGTCAAGCCGCCCGATGCGCCGTCCTGGTTGATCGCGCTACCCCGGATGACGGCGCGAATCCGGTCACCGTCGCGGATCGCGTCCTCAAGCCGCTTGATCACGACGACGCCGCAACCCTCGCCGCGCACATAGCCGTCTGCGGCCGCATCGAATGTCTTGCATCGGCCGTCGGGCGCGAGCATGTGCGCATGGGAGAAAGTGATCATGGTCGCCGGGGTGAGCAGGACGTTCGCGCCGCCGGCCAGCGCGAGGTCGCATTCTCCCAACTGCAACGCTTGGCACGCCTGATGGATTGCCACCAGCGACGAACTGCACGCCGTGTCGACGGCGACCGAGGGACCCTGCAGGCCCAACCGATAGCTGATCCGTCCCGCTGCTGCGGCGTTGGACGTCCCGATGGCCATATAGGCCTCGATCTCGGGGTACGTCAGTTCACCGGATGCCATTCCCAGGTAGTCGTGGGTGGCCAATCCCACGAACACACCGGTGTTGGTGTTGGCCAAAGCCGTTGGGGCGGTGCCCGAGTGCTCCACCGCGTGCCACGCCGTCTCCAACAAGAGCCGATGCTGCGGGTCCATCAACCTGACCTCGCGCGTCGACATACCGAAGAACGGCGCGTCGAAACCCGTCACGTCATCGACGAAGCCCGCACGACGGGTCACGACCTTGCCGGGCGCTCCGGGTTCCGGGTCGAAGAATTCGTCGACATCCCAGCGGTCCTTGGGCACCTCCGATACCGCGTCACGACCTTCGCGCAGCACGTCCCAAAACCCATCGGCATCCGCGGCACCCGGAAAACGCGCCGCATAGCCCACGATTGCAAACCGGGGGGCGGGCTCGATCGAACCTTCGGCGGATGCCATGGCTGCCCTCGTTTCGGCGGTCAGAATGCGATTCGGCGGGAGACCTGCAGCGCGCCAAAATCACCGTCGACGGCTACTATCGCACGTTGACCTCTGGTACGCGCGACGCCCCGTTCCGGGTCGGTCGGCTCCGGGGCGACGGCGGTTGAGCCTTGGGTATGTTGATCCGGCGATGAGTGTTGCTGCCGGACGGAGCCGGCCAAGCCGGGAGGACGCGTTTTGCGCATCGGGAAGATAACGGTCGGCGCACTCGATGAATGGTCGTTGAAGCCGGGCTCGGTCACGTCCTGGCATCCGACGGCCGCGGCTCAGGAAAAGGCCCGACAAGCGCCGGTCAGTTCTGTACCGATCAGCTACATGCAGGGCCAACACCTTCGTAACTACTGCGAACGGACGGCCGCGGGGTTGAACTTTTCCCGGCAGATCATCGCCAGCTGTGACGTGGCCGGCGAATGTGATATCTCTGCCATGGATCACGCCGTTAATGCATACCTACGTCGGCACGACACGTTCCGCAGTTGGTTCGAACAGGCCGGTGATGGAGAGTTCATACGGCATGCCATCAATGATCCGGCTGACATCGAATTCGTGCCGGTCGATCACGGGCACATGAAAATCGACGAGATACACGCTCATGTGGTGGCCATACCGAATCCGTTGGAGTGGGGCTGCTTCACCTTCGGAGTAATCCAGCACGAGGGCCACTTCACTTTCTTTGGCGCCATGGATCATGTCCACGGGGACGCGACGTTGATCGGCACAACAATGTTGGAAGCCAACGGAATGTATTCGGCGTTGAGCGGAGGTGGTGACGCCCTCACGCTTCCCGATGCCGGTAGCTTCGACGATTTCTGTGTCCGCGAGCGCGAGTACACGTCAGAGTTAACCGTGGATTCGCCTGGGGCGCAGGCGTGGATTGACTTCGCCGAGGCCAGCGGTGGTGGCTTTCCCGAATTCCCGCTTCCGCTGGGCAGCCCGCTGGAGTCAACCAGCAGTGACATGACCTCTGAAATCCTGATGGACACGGCACAAACGGATCGCTTCGAATCGGCCTGCACCGCTGCCGGCGCGCGCTTCGTCGGCGGCGTGTTCGCCTGCCTCGCCCAGGTGGAGCACGAGTTTACGGGTGCTCTCACGTATTACGGGCTTACTCCGAGGGATTCACGCACGGCCACGGATAATTTCATGACGCAGGGGTGGTTTACCGGCTTGATCCCGATCACCGTCCCGATAGGCGCGGCCTCATTCAGCACTGCCGCGTGGGCAGCGCAGGCTTCTTTCGACTCAGGTCTGGACATGGCAAGAGTGCCGTATTACCGCGTGTTGGAGTTGGCGCCATGGTTGAGCTGGCCGCGGCCGAATTTTCCAGTCTCGAATTTCTTCCATGGCGGCGCCGCTCCGCTCAACGCCATTCTCGCTGCCGCTGACCTAGGCCTTGCGAACAATGTCGGAATCTACTCTGACGGCCGATTTTCGTATCAGTTGACTATCTATATATTTCGGTATGGCGAGGGCACGGTGATGGCGGTCATGCATCCCGATAATCCGGTCGCGAAGAAATCAGTTGTCCGCTACATGAAGGCGATGAAGTCCGTGTCCGCACTGGTCGCTGACAGCGGGCACTGGGGACGCGTCGCATAGCGTGGAGCAAATCCGGGCGAGGGTGAGGGCGATATGCGACGGCTAGCCGATCTCGTGGTGCGGTGGCCCTGGGCGGTGATAGGGGCTTGGGTCGCGATTGCGGTGGCACTACTGCTGACGTTCCCGAGCCTGAACGAGATGGCCCAGAGGCATCCGCCCGCCATCCTGCCCAGCGACGCCCCGTCGAGCGTCGCCGCCCGGCAGATGACCGAAGCGTTTCACGAATCGGGTTCGGACAACCTTCTCGTAGTTGCGTTTATCAACGAATCCGGGCTCAAACCCGCCGACGAAGACGCCTACCGCAAGGTGGTGGACGCGCTGCGCGACGACGTGACAGACGTCGTGATGGTTCAGGACTTCTTCACCACACCGCAATTGCGCCCCTTCCTGACCAGCAAGGACAAGACGACCTGGGTGCTCCCGGTCGGTCTTGCGGGCGAGTTGGGCACGCCGCGCGCCTACGAGGCGTACAACCGAGTTGCCGACCTCGTCAAACACAACGTCCCCACAACCAACGGCATCGCCGACGGCCCACTTACTGTGCACGTCACCGGGCCCGCGGCAACCGTCGCCGACCTCACCGTCGCGGGCGAACAGGACCGCCTGCCCATCGAGATTGCGATCGCCGTCCTGGTGCTCCTCGTTCTGCTGGTGGTGTACCGCAACCCGGTCACCATGCTCCTGCCATTGGCAGCTATCGGAACGTCCTTGGTCGTCGCACAGGCCGTGGTGGCCGGGGTCTCCGAACTCTTCGGACTGGGTGTTTCAAACCAGTCAGCCATACTTCTGAGCGCGATCATCGCGGGCGCGGGAACGGATTACGCGGTCTTTCTCATCAGCCGCTATCACGACTATCTGCGGCAAGGCGCAGATCTCGATGACGCGGTGCGGCGGGGGTTGATCTCGATCGGCAAGGTGATCACTGCTTCCGCCGCCACGGTGGGAATCACTTTTCTCGGGATCAGCTTCGCCCGGATGGGGGTGTTCTCCACGGCCGGTGTGGCGTGCGCTATCGGGGTCGGGGTGGCATACCTCGCCGCGATGACGTTGCTGCCCGCCATCATGGTCCTGGCCGGGCCACGCGGCTGGATCAAGCCGCGGCGCGAACTCACCGCTCGGTTCTGGCGGCGTTCGGGGATTCGGATCGTGCGACGGCCGAAAGCCCACCTGGTCGGCAGCCTGCTCGTGCTGGCCATTCTCGCCAGCTGTGCGACCTTGGTGCACTACAACTATGACGATCGCAAAGCCCTTGGGCCTTCTGCCCAGAGTTCGATCGGGTATGCCGCGATGGAACGCCATTTCCCCGTCAGTCAGGCCGTGCCCGAATACATCCTCGTGCAGTCACCGCGCGACCTGCGCACACCGCAGGCCCTCGCAGACCTGGAGCAGATGGCACAACGGGTAAGCCAACTGCCGAACATCGGTCTTGTCAGCGGCCTCACCCGACCCACCGGAGCGGTGCCGCAGGAGTTCAGAGCCACCTATCAAGCGGGCATTGTCGGCGATCGGATGGCTGCCGGCTCGGCGGTGATCAGCGACAACGCCAAGGATCTCAACCGACTGACGAACGGGGCCGACACGCTGGCCGCCAGCCTCGGTGATGTACGTGCTCAAATCAACCGAATCGCTCCCAGCATGCAGCGTCTGATCGACGCCTTCTCGTCGATGCGAAGCCAACTAGGCGGAGACAAGTTGGTCAGGAATGTCGAAACCGCTGCCAAGCTCGTGCAGAGCATCAACGCGCTCGGCAATGCCATCGGCGTGAACTTCACGACCGTCAAGGACATGTTCGCCTGGGTGGGTCCGGTGCTGGCGGCGCTGGACGGCAACGCGATCTGCGATGCCAATCCCTCGTGCACCGATACCCGCATCCAGTTTCAGAAACTGGTCGCCGCGCGTGACGACGGACGCCTCGACCAGATCAATACTCTGGCCGAACAATTACAGGGGTTCGGAGACCGTGAGACCCTCAACGCAACGGTGAAACAACTCAATGGTGCGCTCTCGAACTTCAGCTCGGCGGTGCGCTCCATGGGGCTCGATCGACCTGGGGGCCTGGAGGCGGGCCTAACCCAGGTCAGGCGGGACGCCAACCGCTTGGCAGACGGGAGCCAGCAGGTGGCCGGCGGAGTGGACCAACTCGTCGGCCAAGTCAAGCTGATGGGTACCGGACTCGATGAAGCGGCCGCGTTTCTGTTGGCGATGCGAAATGATGCCGCAGATCCATCGATGGCGGGGTTCAATCTGCCGGCCCAAATTCTCCAACTCGACGAGTTCAAGGCGGCCGCGAAGATATTCATCTCGCCGGATGGCCGGTCGGCCCGGTACCTGGTGCAAACCACACTCAATCCGTTCAGCGCCGAAGCGATGGATCAGGTCAATGAGATCAGTGACACCGCTCGGGGAGCCCAACCGAACACCCAACTGGCGGACGCCACGATATCGATGGGCGGATTTCCCGCCGCGCTGCGGGATACGCGCGACTATTACGGGCACGACATCCGTTTCATCATCGTCGTGACTCTCGTCGTCGTTCTACTGATCCTGATGGCGCTGTTGCGTGCGATTGTCGCGCCGCTCTATCTGGTTGGCTCCGTGGTCATCTCGTACTTTGCGGCACTCGGGATCAGCGTCCTGACATTTCAATACCTACTCGGCCAGCAATTGCATTGGAGCGTACCCCCTCTGGCCTTCGTGGTATTGGTCGCGGTGGGTGCCGACTACAACCTGCTCTTTGTATCGCGAATGCGCGACGAGTCTCCGCACGGCATGCGTTACGGCGTCATTCGCACCCTGACGTCGACCGGCGGGGTGATCACCGCGGCCGGTTTGATCTTCGCCGCTTCGATGTGCGGTCTGATGTTTTCCAGCATCACCACCGTGGTCCAGGGCGGATTCGTGATCGGTGTCGGCGTCCTGCTGGACACCTTCCTGGTACGCACGATCACGGTGCCCGCCATGGCTACTTTGGTGGGGCGGGCGAACTGGTGGCCCTCACGACTGAGCATGCATCGATCAGTGTCGCGGTCACCGGCCAACCGCGCCTAGCAGCGGTCGGGGAAGCGCGCATACGTCATGTATGTGAAACTACGAAAACGAAGCCGAGCGGTCAGGAGTAGCGATGAAGAAGCTCCTCGCGGGTCTTACGGTGCTCTCAACTGCCGGCTTCACAGGATGTTTCGCGGTGCACGGCTTCGACCGACGAGTTAATACGGACGGAATGTGACGCCGACAACGCTGAAGCCCCAGTCATCTATTCTCTCGATGCTGCACGGACGTGCCAGCCTGCGTCCCGGCGACGTGGCATTCACATTCACCGATTACGCCCACGACCCGGCCGGTGTTTCCGAGAGTCTCACGTGGTCGCAACTATCCCGCCGAGCATTGAATGTGGCACGCGAGCTCAGCCGTCATGCGTCGGTCGGAGACAGGGCAGTGATCCTGGCTCCGCAGAGCCTTGACTACATTGCGGCATTCCTGGGATCCATGCAGGCTGGGCTGATCGCGGTTCCGCTCGCGTTGCCGCACCGCGGCTCGAGTCATGATCGTATGAGTGCCGTCTTCGACGACACGTCGCCCTCGGTTGTGCTCACGACGTCTGCGGTCGCGGACGACATCGCCGAATATCTCCACCGAGCACGCCTGGACGCTGTTCCGAAGATCATCGAAATCGATTCGATGAATCTGGACGACCCCATGATCCCTGGCGGGCCCAGCTTTTCGACAGCTGATTTTCCCAGCACGGCGTATTTGCAGTACAGCTCGGGTTCGACTCGGCTGCCAACCGGGGTCATGATCTCGCACCGCAACCTCCAGGTGAATTTCGAGCAGCTGATGCGCAGCTATTTCGCGGAGACGCACATCAACACCACGGATGCCACGTTCGTGTCGTGGTTGCCCTTCTACCACGACATGGGTTTGGTGCTGGGCATCTGCGCACCGATCCTGAGCGGCTGTCCTGCCGCTTTGACGAGCCCGACTGCGTTCCTGGAAAGGCCGGCCAGATGGATACGGGCGCTGGCTGAGAATTCTCCTGCTTTTTCGGCGGCGCCTAACTTCGCCTTTGACCTGGCCGCCCGCAAAACCACCGACAGTGACCTTGCCGGGCTCGACCTTGGCGGGGTGCTGGGCATCATCAACGGCGCCGAACGTGTCGAGCCGGCCACTTTGGAACGCTTTGCAGATCGGTTTGCTCACTTCAATTTTCGGGACCACATGCTGCGTCCTTCATACGGACTGGCGGAGGCAACCGTCTTCGTGGCAGCTGGCATCTGGAGTGATTCGTCGGAGGCTGTCCATTTCGACGTCGACGAGTTGTCCGCGGGCCGCGCCCAGCGGTGTGCGGCCGGGGCCGGCTCAGCGCTGGTGAGATACAAACTGCCGCAGTCACCACTGGTGCGAATCGTCGACGTCGACACAAACCGGCAATGCCCGCAGGACGTGGTCGGCGAGATCTGGGTCCATGGCGACAATGTCGCGGCCGGCTACTGGAGCAGGCCACCGGAGGAGCAGCGGTGCTTTGGCGCAACGCTCGTCGACGCGTCGCCGGGCACGGCTGACGGACCCTGGCTGAGAACCGGCGATTTGGGCTTCATCTCCGATGGTGAGCTGTTCATCGTCGGCCGCATCAAGGACCTGCTCATCATTCGTGGTCGTAATCATTATCCCGAGGACATCGAGGCGACGGTCCAAGGGATCACGGGTGGTCGGGTCGCGGCGATTTCGGTTCCGGTGAACAGTACCGAGAAGCTGGTCACCGTCATCGAGGTCAAGAAGCGAGGAAATTCCACGGTAGAGGCGATGCACTGGCTCAGCGGGGTCAAGAGCGACATCACCTCCGCGATATCCAATGCGCACGGCTTGAATGTCGGCGATCTCGTTCTGGTACCACCCGGGTCGATTCCCACCACGACTAGCGGCAAGATTCGGCGCGCCGCCTGCGTCGAGCAGTACCGGCAGGAACAATTCATTCGGTTGGACCACTAAGCCCAGTCGGTGGGGCGCGCCAGAATCACCGATGTTGGTCAGATCTGATCGGCCTCCTGACGCTGTTGGTCGCCGTGATCTCTGCCGTCTGCGGACGACGGTCGATCGCGTCGCCGCCGCGGCCACTGTCGCAGGCGTCGGCCGGGGGGCGGAGTAAGGTCTGGTTCAGTCCAGACGGGTAGTCGAGCAGGCGGGAGTGGGTATGCGGAGACCACTCGCAGTGGTCGCTGCGCTGGTAACCGTCGGCGTCACAGGGTGTTTCGGGTCCGGGATCGCGGCCGCCGATGACACGCAGGCCGGCTGGACGCCAGACCACGGGGCACCGGACAACGGGCCACCACCGCTGGGGACGCCGGGCCGGGGTTACGCACTGGGGGGCGCACACGTTCTGGGCATTCCCTATGACGAGTACATAAAGCGCACGGGCGCTGACTGGTTCCCCGGACTGGATCGGCAGATCGTCGACTATCCCGCGGGTCAGGTTCAGGGACACACCCTGGAACGCTTGTTTCCAGGCATCGGCGGCCTGGATGACTTCTTTCCGGGCCTGGGCATCGACGACGCCAGCATCGGCGAGTCGGTCGACGAGGGTGAGGGCAACCTGGAAACGGCGATCCGCAACGGTGGTCCCGGCACCGCGATCGGCTTGTCCGAGGGGGCGATGGTGCTCGACGCCGTGCAGGCGAAGCTCGCATACGATCCGACCGCGCCGCCTCCGAATACGTTGAGCTTCGCGACATATGGCGACCCGCTTGCGAAGCACGCGTTCGGTGAGAGTTTCCTGACGCAGATGTTCCCCGTCGGCAGCGTCGTACCCTCACTCGACTTCCGCATGCCGCCTCCGGTGGAGAGCCAGTACGACACCTACCAATTCGTCTCGGCATACGACAGCATCGCCGACTGGCCGGACAGGCCGGACAACTGGATGTCCCTCGCGAACGCGATCGTGGGCCTCGCGACCGGTCACACCGCGGTGGCGTTCACCAACCCGAGCATGGTGCCGCCGCAGAACATCAGGACGACCGTCAACTCCAAGGGTGCGAAGACGACGACGTATCTGATCCCCGAGCAGCACCTTCCTCTGGTGTTGCCCTTCAAATACCTCGGGGTGGATGAAGGCACGCTGAATCAGCTTGACGGGGTCCTGCAGCCCATGGTGGACGCGGGATATTCACGAAACGACAATCCGCTGACCGCTCCGATTTCGGTGGATCCGGTGATTGGCTACGACCCCGCCGCAGTCACCGCACCGGCCTCGCAGGCCGCCTTTGGCGGCGGCGCCGATCCCATCTCGCAGCTCCTCGCCGGTATGCAGTACGTGCTGAATCAACCCCGGCCATAGGGCGCTTACCGGTCTACAAGCCCAAAACGCCGACGACCAGCAGCACGCATCCGACGGCTGCCAACAGGGCCGCTACGTCGCGTCTGCGCCGAGACCGGACCCAGCCGTGCAGCGAGGTCATCGACGCCTGCGTTGGCACCGGCACCACCAGGTAGGCGAGCAGCGGGATCTCGACGAACGCGAATGCCACGGCGTTGAAGGTCAGCAGCGCAACGATCTGTGTGTCGGCCCCCGCACCGGAGGCGGCGATGACCGCCAGCACAGCAAGATAGTCGAGCGATGGCAGCGCGATGCCGAGCCCCGCGACGGCCGCCAACCACAGCGAGCGGCCGTCGGCGAGTCGGCGGGCCCACGCCGAGAAGCGGTCGCCACCGGGAAGGGGTGTCGCGGGCCGGACCGCGACGACGGCGGCGATCAGGAGCGCGAGCACCCCGATCACCACCTGCACCCTGGGCAACGTGAACTGCGCGGGACTCACCGCCGAGCGCACGACGAACAGCACCACGAGACCGACGCTCACACCCATCGCGAAGCCCCCACACAGGAACGCGAGTAGTTGCAGCAGCGGCCGCGGACGGTTGAGCATCAGCACCGTCATCCCGATGCGGAACGGCTCGAAGCTGACGGCGACGGCCATCACCAGCAGGGTGATCCACATGCGGGCGGGGTGTCAGGCGTCGGGTTGCAGACGGGCACGCTCGCGCAGCACGGAGATGGGAGTGGGCCGGAGCATGCGCCAAACTTACCGTGCGGGTGCTACGGCCCTGGAACGTGTGAAGATGGAGGCGATGAGCGCTAGTGATCTGAGTCCCACATCGCTGCGGGAGGCGTTCGGGCATTTCCCGGCCGGCGTCATCGCGATAGCCGCCGAAGTCGACGGCATCCGTGTCGGTCTGGCGGCGAGCACGTTCGTGCCCGTTTCGCTCGATCCGCCGCTGGTCTCCTTCTGTGTGCAGAACACCTCGGAGACATGGCCGAAGCTCAAGCCGCTGCCCTCTCTGGGTATCAGCGTCTTGGGTGAATCCCACGACGACGCCGCCCGCGCCCTTGCCGCCAAGACCGGCGACCGGTTCGCCGGCCTCGAAACGGTGTCGCGGGAATCGGGCGCCGTGTTCGTGAACGGGACGAGCGTGTGGTTGGAGAGTGCGATCGAACAGCTCATCCCGGCCGGGGATCACACGATCGTGATTTTAAGGGTCAGCAACATCACGGTGCATGCTGATGTGCCGCCGATCGTCTTCCACCGCAGTACATTCCGTCGGTTGGGAGCGTAGCGCCCCGACCGGGTCAGGGACGCGCGGCCAGCTCTTCGCGATAGCCGTTGATGCGCTGTTCGATCTCGTCGGCGTCGGAGGTGCGGCCCTCTTTGCGGGCCAGCTCGGCGCGAGTGCTGAGCTCGCGAATCGCCGTGCGAATGTCGTTGATGCTATGGGGCTCTCGCAGGTTCATAGCGCTGCCTTTCGCTGTTGATTGGCTGCTATGTGAAGGCTACCCGCGAGAACGCCTGGCTCAACCTCGTCGTCTGTTCTTCGCGCAAGCGCTCATCAACGTCCTCTGTTCTTCGCGCAAGCGCTCATCACCGTCGTCTGTTCTTCGGGTGGGCCCCCAGCCTGCGAGGAGAGTCCCCCACATCACCGCCGGAAGAGCTTGTTCCCCAGCCATACGACCGGGTCGTATTTGCGGTCGACCGCGCGCTCCTTCAGCGGGATCAGCGCGTTGTCCGTGATCTTGATGTGCTCGGGACACACTTCCGTGCAGCACTTGGTGATGTTGCAGAAGCCCAGGCCGTTCTCCTCCTGCGCCTGCACCGAACGCTGCGCCCGGGTGTCGAGCGGGTGCATGTCGAGTTCGGTCTGCCGCATCAGGTACCGCGGGCCGGCGAACGCCTTCTTGTTCTCCTCGTGGTCGCGCACCACGTGGCAGGTGTTCTGGCACAGGAAGCACTCGATGCACTTACGGAACTCCTGTGACCGGTTCACGTCCTCCTGCATCATCCGGTACTCGCCGGGCTGCAGGTCCTTCGGCGGCGTGAACGACGGGATTTCCCTGGCCTTTTCGTAGTTGAACGACACGTCGGTGACCAGGTCGCGGATCACGGGAAAGGTCCGAAGCGGCGTGACCGTGATGGTTTCGGCCGGGTCGAACGTCGACATCCGCGTCATGCACAACAGCCGCGGCCGTCCGTTGATCTCGGCAGAGCACGACCCGCACTTGCCGGCCTTGCAGTTCCACCGCACGGCGAGGTCACCGGTCTGCGTCTGTTGCAGCCGGTGGATGATGTCGAGCACGACCTCGCCCTCGTTGACCTCGACCGAGTAATCCTGCAGTTCACCGCCGCCCTCGTCGCCACGCCACACCCGCATGTTCGCTTGGTAGCTCATCAGCTTCTCCTTGCCGAATGGTTGGCGAGTTCCTCGGGCGTGAAGTATTTCTCCAGCTCCTCGACCTCGATGAGTTCGAGCAGGTCTTCTCGCATCGGGATCTGGTCTTCGCGCGTGATCGCGACGTCGGGCACCACCGTGTCACCTTCGGCGCGGCACACCAGCAGCGTCTTCCGCCAGGCCGAGTCCATCGACGGGTGGTCGTCGCGGGTGTGGCCGCCGCGACTTTCGGTGCGTTCGAGTGCAGCCGTGGCCACGCATTCGCTGACCAACAGCATGTTGCGCAGGTCGATGGCCAGATGCCAGCCCGGATTGAAGTGCCGGCCGCCCTCCACCCGTACGCGCTTATAGCGCTCCCGCAGCTCCTGCAACTTCTCGATCGCCGCGGCCACCTCGTCGGCCTTGCGGATGATGCCGACCAGGCTGTTCATCGAATCCTGCAGGTCGAGCTGCAACGTGTAGGGATTCTCCGATGCATCTCCGTTGGATGGACCCTCGAACGGCGAGAGCGCCAGCTTGGCGGCGTCGTCGACGGCCTCCTCGGACACCTTCGGGCGGTCGGACAATGCGCGAACGTAATCGGCGGCACCCATCCCGGCGCGCCTGCCGAACACCAGCAGATCCGACAGCGAGTTGCCGCCCAGCCTGTTGGACCCGTGCATGCCGCCCGAGCACTCGCCCGCGGCGAACAGCCCGGGTGTCTTGGCCGCACCGGTGTCCGGGTCAACCTCGACGCCGCCCATCACGTAGTGACACGTCGGGCCGACCTCCATGGGCTCCTTGGTGATATCGACCTCGGCGAGCTCCATGAACTGGTGGTACATCGACGGCAGCCGCCGCTTGATCTCCTCGGCAGGCAGCCGCGACGCGATGTCGAGGAAAACGCCACCGTGGGGGGAATTCCGCCCGGCCTTCACCTCGGAGTTGATGGCTCGGGCGACCTCGTCGCGGGGCAGTAGATCGGGGGTGCGGCGCGCGGAGTCGTTGTCCTTGAGCCACTGGTCGGCTTCCTCGATGCTCTCGGCGTACTGACCCTTGAACACCGGCGGGATGTAGTCGAACATGAACCGGTTGCCCTCGGAGTTCTTCAGCACCCCGCCGTCGCCGCGCACACCCTCGGTCACCAGGATGCCCTTCACGCTGGGCGGCCAGACCATGCCGGTCGGGTGGAACTGGACGAACTCCATGTTGATCAACGTCGCGCCCGCACGCAGCGCCAGCGCATGCCCGTCGCCGGTGTACTCCCACGAGTTCGACGTCACCTTGTAGGACTTGCCGATGCCGCCGGTGGCCAGCACCACCGCCGGCGTCTCGAAGAGGATGAAGTTGCCGCTCTCGCGCCAGTAGCCGAATGCGCCCGCAATCCGGTCGCCATCCTTGACCAGGTCGGTGATGGTGCATTCGTGGAAGACACGGATGCGCGCTTCGTAGTCGTCGAACTCGGCCTTGTCCTCCTGCTGCAGCGACACGATCTTCTGTTGCAGTGTGCGGATGATCTCCAGGCCGGTGCGGTCGCCGACGTGCGCGAGACGCGGGTAGGTGTGACCGCCGAAGTTGCGCTGGCTGATCCGGCCGTCCTTGGTGCGGTCGAACAGCGCACCGTAGGTCTCCAGCTCCCAGACGCGGTCTGGCGCTTCCTTGGCGTGCAGTTCGGCCATGCGCCAGTTGTTCAGGAACTTGCCGCCACGCATGGTGTCGCGGAAGTGGACCTGCCAGTTGTCCTTGGGATTTGCGTTACCCATCGCGGCGGCGCAACCGCCCTCGGCCATCACAGTGTGCGCTTTACCGAACAACGACTTCGTGATCACGGCCACCCTCAGGCCGCGTTCACGCGCCTCGATCACCGCACGCAAACCCGCGCCGCCCGCACCGATGACGACAACGTCGTACTCGTGCCGCTCGACCTGTGATGAGCCGCTTGCGCGAAGAGCCTCGGGCTCAGTCATATATCCTCACTTGCCTTTTCACGTACAACTGTGTTGAAACTGCTTGTCAGCCAATGAATCTGAGGTCACTGATGGTGCCGCTGGCGACGAGCATGATGTAGAAGTCGGTCAACATAAGGGTGCCGAGGGTGATCCATGCATACAGCTTGTGCCGAGTGTTCAGCACGCTGATCTGTGTCCACATCCAGTACCGCACGGGGTGTTTGGAGAAGTGTTTGAGGCGGCCGCCGACGACGTGGCGGCAGGAGTGGCACGACAGGGTGTAGACCCACAGCATCACCACGTTGACGACGAGAATGATGTTGCCCAAACCGAATCCGAAGCCCGAAGGCGAGTGGAACGCCACGATCGCGTCGTAGGTGTTGATCACCGAGATGACCCCGGCGATGTAGAAGAAGTAGCGGTGCGTGTTCTGGATGATCAACGGGAAGCGGGTCTCACCAGTGTATTTCGCGTGCGGCTCGGCCACGGCGCAAGCGCTCGGGGACTGCCACACCGACCGGTAGTAGGCGCCTCGGTAGTAGTAGCAGGTCAGCCGGAACAGCAGCAAAAACGGCAGCGATGCCGCCGCGAACGGAAGCCACCACACGTCGGGGAGGATCTGCGGCCAGAAGTGGCTGGCCTCCGCGACGCATCCCTTGCTGATGCAGGGTGAGTAGAACGGCGTCAGGTAGTTGTATTCCGCGACGTAGTAGTTGTTCTGCAGGAATGCCCGAACCGTCGCATAGATCACGAACGCGGCGAAACCCAGGTCCACGATCAGCGGCGACTGCCACCAGCGATCGGTGCGGAGGGTGCGCTGCGGAATCTCGGCACGGCCCGGTGAGAAAACGCCGGTCGCCTTGCGGTCGGCGGTGGGTGCGCTCACGGTTCCCTTTCGATGTTGTCGGATCCCGGTGGGATCGTCACGCGCTTATCGCGTGCCGCCCAGACCCTCGTCGTCGACGCCGCGCCAGAAGTCGGTGTCGTACTGAGTGTCCGGGATCGGGATTCTCTCCCCGGCATGGTGATGATGGACTACGCCACGGGCGAGTTCCAACTCCTCGGCGTCAATGTCAAGGCGATCGATGTCGTTGAGGATGCGTTCAGCGTCGTTCACGATGCGACGCGTGGCGGGGCTGTCGCCGTATCTTGACGCCAACGACGACACGCATCGCCGCAGGCTTCCGATTAGCTCGTGCAGCTCGGCAAGTTCACTAGTGCTGGACAATTGACCTCCTTGGGCTGAAGGGTGTCAGGCATCACAGTACGACACCCAGTGCTAGCCACATCATGCAGTACGTAGTGAGACAGATCACGTCTGAAGCGGAGGTTTGACCGATGTCCGACCAGGTTCTCGAGAAGCGCGCCGATGCCCTGTTGGCCTTGCACCAGCCCGGAAACCCAGTCGTCCTGCCGACGGTTTGGGATGCCTGGTCGGCCAGGTTGGCGGTCGACGCGGGGTTTGCCGCGCTGACCGTCGGCAGCCACCCGCTGGCCGATTCGATCGGCAAGGCCGACCAGGAGGGGATGACCTTCGACGACGTGCTCACCCGCGTGAAACAGATCACCGCGGCCGTCGACGCCCCGATCTCGGTGGATATCGAGTCGGGGTACGGCGAAACGCCGACGCGTCTGATCGAGGGGCTGCTGGACGCCGGCGCGGTCGGCCTGAACATCGAGGACACCGTCCACAGCGAGGGCGGCCGGCTGCGATCGGCCAGTGAACACGCCGAGCTCGTCGGTGCGCTGCGGACTGCGGCCGATGCTGCGGGAGTGCACGTGGTCGTCAACGCCAGGACCGACTTGTTCCTACGCCAGGACGGTGATGAGTCCGATCGCGTGGACCGCGCGATCGCGCGGCTCACCGAGGCCGCCGCCGCAGGCGCCGACGTGTTGTACCCCGTGGGCTTCCACGATCCGGAGACATTGCGGCGCCTGGCATCCGAGCTTCCCCTGCCGATCAATGCGATCGCCCAACCCGACCAGTCGGATCCCGCGTCGTTCGGACCGCTCGGCGTCGGCCGGATCAGCTTCGGGCCGTTCCTGCAGGGCGCGCTGTCCGGGCGGGCCAAGGAGTTGCTCCAGCGCTGGGCATAGGGTTCCGGCTGTGGCGAGTGACGACGAGCCCGACTGGCACGACCAGCAGCCGCTCGTGATGACTGCGGGCGTGGCGGCCCTGATCCTGGTGGCGGTGCTCGTGTACGCGGTGATCAGCACCTCGGAGTCGTCGAAGGTTCCCGACACGGTGCCGATTCCCTCGTCGTCGGCGACCCCTTCGACGTACACCACATCCTCGACGTCGACGACGACCTATTCGGTGCCGAGCGTGCAGACCAGCGAGGACAACCGCGTCGCTCCCGGCTCGCCGACGAGTGGATCCACCAGCGAGGAATCCGACGCCGATGAGCCGTCCGACGAACCGCAGGCCACCGATCCCTACGCGACGACTACGTCGTCGAGCGCCGGCCACATCTGAGGCTCCAGCGCTGACTCGGCAGAGCCGGTGGAACCCCTAGGGCTCCACCGGCTCCGGTGTCGCGAGAGTTACCTGCTCTCGATCTCGATGCGCTGTGCTTCGGCACCCTTGTGGGCGCCAGCCACCCGTACCGTGAGCACGCCCGCGTCGTAGGACGCCGAGATGGCGTCGCATGCGACATGCGCGGGCAGCTTGAATGACCTGCGGAACGAGCCGTAGCGGACCTCGCGCAGGGTGCGACCATCCTTCGCAGGGTCTTCGTCGGCATGCTCGTCGCGGCGCTCACCGTGAATCACCAGATGGCCACGATCCACCTCGACGTTGACATCCTTGGCGACGTCCACTCCCGGCAATTCGAGGCGCACAACCGCGTCCTCGCCGTCTTTGACGATCTCGGCGGCCGGGGTGAAGCCCTCGAACACGCCTTCCTTCAGCCAGCGGTCGATCTCCAAGGTCGGTCGGCCCCACAGGGGCTCGAGTGCTCCTCGCGTACGCAGTGTCACTTTGCTCATCGTTTCCTCTTCTCGGTTGTCGTGACCGGCACCGCACCGGTCCGCTATTCCCTTAACTTGAGTCAGGAGCGCTCATGTTCCAGCAGGGCGTTCGCCGTCAGCGAATCTGCTCACATCTGGCGCTCGACGATGGTGAGGACACCGTGATGGGCGCTTCACACAAGGCGACATTGCGGCAATCTCCGCTGCATAACCTCTGCGCCATGCGGTCTTCAAGAAACGTCGTGGTCGTTGGCCACGGCATGGTCGGTCACCGGTTCGTCGAGGCGTTGCGAAGTCGCGACGACGGTGGCCAGTGGCGGGTGACGGTGGTGGCCGAGGAGGCCGACGCGGCCTACGACAGGGTCGGGCTCACCGGCTACACCGAACATTGGGACCGCGGCCTGATGGGCCTGCCGGGCAACGACTACGCCGGCGACGAACTGGTCGAACTGGTGTTGAAGGATCGCGTGACCCGGATCAACCGGGTCAAGAAGTACGTCACCACGATGCTCGGCCGGCGCATCTCCTACGACGCACTGGTCCTGGCCACCGGCTCCTATGCGTTCGTACCCCCGGTGCCGGGCAACGACCTGCCGTCGTGCCACGTCTATCGCACCCTCGACGATCTCGACGCGATACGCGCCGACGCACAACGCACACGCGACGCCGGCCACGCTGTCGGCGTGGTCATCGGTGGCGGTCTGCTGGGCCTGGAGGCCGCCAACGCACTGCGCTCCTTCGGGCTGCACGCCCACGTTGTCGAGATGGCGCCCCGGCTGATGGCTCAACAGTTGGACGAGGCCGGCGGCGCCCTGCTCGGCAGGATGATCAGTGAGCTCGGCATCTCTGTGCACACGGGCGTCGGCACCGCGTCCATCGCTCCGGCACAACGCAATCGGCCCGTTCGGCGGTCCGCCGACAATGACTCGATACGGGTGACGCTGAGCGACGGGACGGCCATCGACACCGGACTTGTCGTGTTCGCCGCGGGCGTGCGGCCGCGCGACGAGCTGGCCCGCGACGCGGGGTTGGACATCGCCGAGCGTGGTGGTGTGCTCACCGATCTCTCCTGTGCCACTCACGATTCCAACATCTTCGCTGTCGGTGAGGTCGCTGCGATCGAGGGCCGGTGCTATGGCCTGGTGGGTCCGGGGTACACGAGTGCCGAGGTCGCGGCCGATCGACTACTCGGCGGTGAAGCGGAATTCCCCGAAGCCGACATGTCGACCAAGCTCAAGCTCCTCGGTGTAGACGTGGCCAGCTTCGGCGACGCGATGGGCACCACGCCGGACTGCCTGGAGGTGGTGGTCAACGACGCCGTCAAACAGACCTACGCCAAGCTGGTGCTCTCCGACGATGCCAAGAGGCTGCTCGGCGGCGTTCTCGTCGGCGACGCCTCGTCTTACGGAATCTTGCGTCCCATGGTTGGCGAGCAGCTGCCCGGTGACCCGATGGCGTTGATCGCACCGGCCGGTTCCGATGGTGCCGGTGTGGGATTGGGCGTGGGCGCGCTGCCCGCCGGCGCGCAGATCTGCTCGTGCAACAACGTCACGAAGGGCGATCTCACCGACGCCATCGCCGGCGGCTGCTGTGACGTGCCCGAGCTGAAGAAGTGCACCCTGGCGGGCACCTCCTGCGGCTCGTGTGTACCGCTGCTCAAGCAACTGCTCGAGGCCGAGGGTGTCGAACAGTCCAAGGCGCTCTGCGAACACTTCACCCAGTCACGCGCCGAGCTGTTCGAGATCGTCTCCGCGACATCGATCCGGACATTCACCGCATTGATCGAGCGTTTTGGCAGCGGAAAGGGTTGCGACATATGCAAACCCGCTGTCGCATCGATCCTCGCATCGACGAGTTCGGAACACATCCTCGACGGTGAGCAGGCGTCGCTGCAGGACAGCAACGACCACTTCCTGGCCAATATCCAGAAGAACGGCAGCTATTCGATCGTGCCCCGGGTGCCCGGAGGCGACATCACGCCCGCGCAGCTGATCCTGATCGGCGAGATCGCAAGGGATTTCGACCTGTACACCAAGATCACCGGCGGCCAGCGCATCGACATGTTCGGTGCGCGAGTCGATCAGCTGCCCGAAATCTGGAGGCGGCTGGTCGAGGGCGGGATGGAGTCGGGGCACGCCTACGGTAAAGCTCTGCGGACGGTGAAGAGCTGCGTGGGCAGCGACTGGTGCCGCTACGGCCAACAGGATTCGGTGCAGATGGCCATCAACCTCGAACTGCGCTACCGAGGGCTGCGCGCCCCCCACAAGATCAAGATGGGTGTGTCGGGTTGCGCGCGTGAATGCGCCGAGGCGCGCGGCAAGGATGTCGGCGTCATCGCCACCGAGAACGGTTGGAACCTCTACGTCGGTGGCAACGGCGGCATGACGCCCAAACATGCGCAGTTGCTCGCCGGCGACCTCGATGACGAGACACTGGTGCGCTACATCGACCGGTTCCTGATGTTCTACATCCGCACGGCCGATCGGCTGCAGCGCACCGCGCCCTGGGTGGATGCCCTCGACGGCGGGCTGGATCATCTACGCGACGTCGTCTGTAATGACTCGCTGGGGCTGGCCGCCGAATTCGAAGAGGCTATCGCCCGTCACGTGGAGGGCTACGCGTGTGAGTGGAAGGGGGTGCTCGAAGACCCGGACAAGCTGTCGCGGTTCGTGTCCTTCGTCAACGCGCCCGATGTCGCCGATCCCACGGTCGAGTTCACGGAGCGATCAGGCCGCAAAGTTCCCATCGGACTACCAAAGGTGCCCCAAAAATGACCCTGGTCAACGACATTCAGGTGTGGACCGCGGCGTGTGCCTACGATCGGCTGATCCCGTGCCGTGGCGTCGGTGTGCTGTTGGCCGATGGGACACAGGCGGCCTTGTTCCGGCTGGACGACGGCTCACTGCACGCGGTGGGCAACGTCGACCCGTTCTCGGGCGCCGCGGTGATTTCGCGCGGCATCGTGGGCGACCGCGGGGGACGCCCCACGGTGCAGTCACCGATCAAGAAGCAGGCGTTCGGGCTCGATGACGGGGTCTGCCTCGATGACGCAGGCGTCACGCTGCCCGTTTACGTGACGCGCGTGACCGCCGACGGAAACGTCGAAATCGGCGCGTAGCGAACCGGCCAATCGGCTATCCGGCGTCGGCAAGGACGGGGGCGATACGGCACAGGCCGGTGCGCGCGGTGAGGCCTCGCACGCAGAACGATTCGATCGAGACCGCTGCGCGGCTATTGCGGCCGTTTAGGCGGCGACCGCCAGCCGGGCGCGCCGGAACCGGCTTGTTATCAGCCGGACCATCGCTGGATGCGCGCCCAGCGGGGAGGCTACGGCGTCGGCACCGCTGTCGCGTAAGCGATCCTGAAAAAGGCCCTCCGCCAACAGGTATGACGCGACGACCACACGTCGTGCGCCTCGTCGGCGGAGCCGGGTGACCACGTCTGCCACCTTCGGATCACCGGTGGCGACGAAAGCCAGTTCCACCCGGTCGCCGATCACCGCCGACAACAGTGCGGCAGCGCGCCGCAGGTCGGACTGTGCGTGCGTGTCCGACGTTCCGGCTGCCGCCAGCACGACCGAGTCTCCTTGGCCCCAACCACATTCGACGAGACGATCGGCCAGAATCCGTGCCAGTTGAGGATCGGGACCCAACGCATCGGTGATCAGGACGTCGCGATGTCCGCTCGCGGCGACATGCGCCGGGATGTCCGCATTCACGTGGTAGCCGCGGGAGAGGAACGCGGGAACCACGACAGCGGGCTCGTCGAGGTTGGCCAGCACTTCACTGGGTGCCGGGCCGAGGACATCCACGAAAGCCACATGGACTTTGGCGCCCAGCGCTGCGGAGACCCGCTCCGCGAGGTCGGCGACCAGCGCTACGCCGGTCTGCTTGCGGGTTCCGTGCGCCACCAGGATGTGGGCTCCGGCGAACGCCGGGTAGCTCATAACGCGGCGGCCTCGGGTCGTCTCCCGCTTGCGGGGAATTCTTCATCGACGGTCAGTCGATAGCCTCGCTTGACCACCGTCGACACGATGTTCTTGTCGCCCAAGGCAGTTCGCAGCCGCAGCACGGCCGTCTCGACGGCGTGCGTGTCGGTGCCGCCGCCGGGCAGTACGCCGAGTAGCGCATTGCGGGATACCACCGCGCCGGGATGTTGCGCGAGAGTACGGATCGTCGCCATCCCGGCGGGCGACACTGCCCTGACGGCGCCGTCGACGAGCACGCAGGTGCCGCGGATCTCGAGGACATGACCGGCCACCCGGATGGTTCGTGAGCACAGTGTGGGTAGCTCATCGGTGATGTGACGGGCCAACGCGCCCAACCTCATTCGCTCTGGCGCCGACGTCGGCACACCCAGTCGCACCAATGGCCGGGCGGTGACGGGCCCGACGCACATGGCGTGCACGGTCGTGCGCAGAGCAGAGAGCACCTGGTCCTCGACACCCATCTCCCCGGCGCGCATCAACACCGACGCGACCGCCGGTGCTGAGGTGAAGCTCACGGCGTCGAACTTCTCCTCGGCGATACCCGCCACCAGTTGGTCGAAGTCCCCGTTGCGGGGAGCGGCGTGCCAGCGGTAGACCCGGATCGGCACCACTTCCGCACCGGCGGCGCGCAGTTCGTCTTGGAACTCGGGGAACGGATCCCACTCCTCGGTGGCGCCGTGCAACTGCACGGCGATGCGATGGCCGGCGATGCCGCCCTCGACGAGGTAGTGCAGCAGCTCGCGTGAGGACTCTGAGTCCGGCGACCATTCCTCGGGCAGTCCCGCGGCGCGCAGCGCTCCCGTCGCCTTGGGGCCACGCGACACGATGCGCGCTTTGCCCAGAGCCACGATCAGGTCGTTGGCCAGCCCCCAGCCGTCGGCCGCCGCGACCCAGCCCCGGAAACCGATGCCGGTGGTGGCGATGACGATGTCGGGCGGCTCAGCGATCAAGGCTTCGGTGTACGCCCGTAGAGCGTCGTCGTCGGGCAATGGCACCATCTCGATCGCTGCCGCGCTGGTCACGGTCGCGCCGCGGCGTTGAAGCAGCGCGCTCAGTTCGTCGGCACGGCGTGCAGAGGTCACCGCCACCCGAAATCCGGTGAGCGGTGCCCAGGCGGGCTCACTCATTGCACCTGTGTATTCAGTCGATGTTTCCAACCGATTACTCGGTCATTGCGGCGGTGTCACCCGCCATGTGTCGTCAATAACATCAGGGTAGGGAGGCTTTATTGCCCGGGAGTGCTATGCGATATCCCCGCCGTGAACTTCCGCTCACCCGGAACGGGGGTCGCGCGTGAGGTTCGCTGTCAGTCGGCGCGGTGGGCGTGCACCACGGTAAACGGTAGGTGGATCCGGTCGCCGTCGAGCAACTCGGCGACCTTGGTGAACCGTTCCGCGACCGCCCGCATCTGCTCGAGCGCCTCGGGCGGCATCCGTTCCTCCATCGCCTTCGCGAACGCGTTCTCGCCACCGCCGAAGCTCACGGCGTTGCCCAGGTAGGTGGTGGGCCCGAGGAAGTCGATGCGCCACCCGTTGGCCGTGAGGGTGTCGCGGATGTCGGCTTCCGCCACCCCTCCCCTCGGTGCGATGACGCCGTTGATGTTGCCGTCGCTGAAGCACCACAGATGCAGGCGCGCACCGGGCCGCGTCGCGCGGTACAGGCCCGCGACGTACGCGTGCCTGTCCGCTTCGTCGAGGCAGTGGTACAGCGCGCTGTCGACCACCGTGTCGAACCGGCCGTCGTATCCGGTCAGGTTTGTGGCGTCGGCGACCTCGAACGTCACGCCCGCCGAGCCGGCATTCGGATTCAGCACGCCTGCCTCGTCGGCGCGACGCCGCGCCTCCTCGAGGGCGGAGGGAGAGCCGTCGAGTGCGGTCACCGAATAGCCATGCGACGCCAGATAGATCGAGTTGTCTCCGAGGCCGCAGCCGATGTCGAGGACCTCGCCCGAAATACCGCCCAGCGCTTCGAGTTCCATCAACTGCGGCTGCGCTTGATGAACGTCCCAGGGAACTGCCGTGGGTGCGGGAGCCCCCTCGAAGGCAGGTTCCCCGCGGTAGAGCTTGTCGAACGTTTCGCGGTCCGGCCGGAAGGCCTGAGGAGATTGTGGAGTGCTCACTACGCCCAAGCTACGCCGCTACCAGACGTCGCCGTCGCGCCAGTCGCAGGTGATCTCGGCGGTCGTGTCCAACACCATGGCGTCCGGCAAGGTCACGGGCAACACGAACAGGCCGTTGTCGTCATCGGGCGTCCGCGTAACCCCGGCGGGCGCCAACACCGAGGTCGGACCGACCCACGGCAGCCAGCCCCGAGTCTCGTAGATGTGTCTGCCCGCCTCGGACGCGCTCAGCGCGCCCAGTTGGTAGGCGCCGCGCAGGACCTGCTCCACGGCGTCCATCACGGCGGTGGCGAGGCCCTGTCCTCGCCAGTCCTCGCGCACTGCGACGCCTTCGATATAGCCGCACCGCAGCGCGGTTTCCCGGTACATCAGCCGCCGCTGGACGACCGCCGCATGTGCGATCAGGGCGCCGTGGTCGAAGATCAGCGCATGCATGCCGCCGAGCGAATGCTCCCAGTCGGCGTCGGTGAACTCGCCACCGAAGGCGTCGATGACCATTCGGCGCGCGTCCTCACGGGTCTCGGTGTCGAGATCGGAGGTGTGGATCAGGCGGGCGCGGTGGACGCGAGGAACCGGGTCCCCGCGGATGTGAGGAGCGCCGGAGCTGTGCGCGTGCACACTGCCGTTTTACCAGCCGCGTGCGTTCTATGCGGTGCCTTCGAACGGGCGACGCGGTCGCGACCAATGTATCCGCACGGTCTGTCCGGGGCGGATCTGGGCGACCCTGTCGATATCGTCTTCGGCCACCACGCCGATCACCGGGTATCCGCCGGTGACCGGATGGTCCGGCCCCAGGATCACTGGAAAGCCGTTCGGCGGCACCTGAATTGCTCCGCGGGTCGCACCTTCGCTCGGCAGTTGACGGTCCGGCCACCGGTATTCAAGGGGCATGCCGACCAGCCGCATCCCGACCCGGTCGCTCTTGTTGGTGGCCAGCCAGTTGGTGCGGATCAGCACGTCCGGGTCGACGAACCAGTCGTCGCGCGGACCCGGCACCACCATCAGTTCCATGACGTCGTTCTCGATCGCGGCCACCGGCGCCTGATCCAACTCGGGGAACTCGTCGCTGTGCTCGCCGACCGGGACCACGTCGCCCGGCTGAAGCGGCAGCGGGCCGATCGCCGACATCACGTCGTATGAGCGGGACCCCAGCACGGGTTCGACGGCGATGCCGCCGCGCACCGCCAGATAGGTCCGCAGCCCCGAATGCGGGGCGCCGAGCGTGATCACCTCGCCGTCGTGGGCGTAGTGAATGCTGTTCGTGCCGAATGGAATCCCGTTGATCGCCGGGTCGGTGTCGGCTCCCGTGACGGCGATGGCCACGCCTTCGTTGCCGGCGCCCGATACCCGCGCCGACAGGCCGCCGAACGTCACTTCGATCGTCGCGCACTCGCCCGGATTGGCGACGAGTCGGTTCGCCAAGGCGTGCGAGCGGCGATCGGCGGCGCCGGAGCGGCTCACCCCTATGTGGGCGAGGCCCGGCCGACCGAGGTCCTCGACCAGCGCCAGCGGGCCCGAGCGCAGTATCTCCAGTGTTGTCATGACTGCACCGCCCGGAACGCGACCCACATTCCCGGGGTCAACAGCGCGGGTTTCTCACGGTTGACATCCCACAGCGCCGCTTGGTCCGCGGCGGTACGCCCGATCAGCTGCCAGCCGCCAGGCGATTCGCGGGGATACACGCCGCTGAACTCACCGGCGAGGCCGACCGACCCGGTGGGCACCTTGGTCCGCGGCTCGGCGCGACGTCCGACCTCCAGCCGGCTGTCACCTCCGATCAGGTACACGAAACCCGGTGCGAAACCGCCGAATCCGACGCGCCACGGTGTTCCGGTGTGCGCGGCGACGACCTGCTCGGCGGTCAACCCGGTGAGCCGGGCGACCTCGTCGAGATCGGGACCGTCGTAGACCACATCGATCTGGACGTCGACACGCCCGTCGACCGGCGCGGTGGAATCCGACACGGCCTCCGGCGTGACGTGCAGCTTGCCCAGTCGCTGCCGGGTCGGGGCCTGGTATCCGGGACCAGCCAGTTTGATCAGTACCGTGCGCGACGCCGGGACGATGTCGAGAACACCGAGCAGTTCGGCGTCACGGATCGCGTCCGCCCACGCCAGCACCTCGTCGGTGTTGTCCAACTCGAGCAGCAGTGCCTGATCCCCGTAGTCATGGATCGTGGCGGGGCCGGTTTTCTTGGCCTTCGCGTCCATCACATCCGCTGTCACACTCATGCCCCTAAACCTACCCGCGAGTAGCAACAGAGAATCATGCTCTGTGAGCCTTGCCAGAGGAGCCTTACCGAAGCCTCAAACTGCGGGCTGATATGTGGGTTCGCGGCGCTTGATGAACGCGATCACGCGGTAGGTCACCGGCAGTACGACGATCTCGACGGCGGTCTTGTACCCCCAGCCGAGCGCCACGTAGGTGACGAAGACCGGCCACGTGTCGATGCCGATCGCACTCGCGGCGATGCTGCAGAACACGACCGTGTCGGCGAACTCGCCAACGACGGTCGACCCGATCAGCCGCGCCCAGAGATGCTTCTCCTTGGTGCGTTCCTTGATCCGCACCACCACCCACGCGTTGAGCGTCTGCCCCACGGTGAAGCCGGCGAGCCCGGCGATGATCAGCTGCGTGAACGGCTTCACCACGGCCTCGAACGCCGCCTGGTTGGTGTAGAAGTCCGCGGCGGGCAGGATGGCGGTCAGCCAGAACGTCAACGCCGCGATCGCCTCCATCGCGAAGGCGATGTAGATGGCCCGCCGGGTCGCCTTGAAGCCGTACACCTCGGAGAGCACGTCGCCGATGACGTACGTCAGCGGGAACACGATGAATCCGCCGTCGGTGATCAGTGACCAGTCGCCGATGATCGGCCCGAAGGCGATGCCCTTTGTGGCCGCGACATTCGAGATGAGCACGAGTCCGGTGAAAGCCGCGACCAGCGTCGGATAGTAGGCCGAGCCCGTGGTCGCGAAACCCCGGTGTTGCGGCTCGGTGCTGGTGGCAGTCACCCCGACATCTTGTCAGGCCAGCGCGCGGACGATGGCCGCCGGCAGCCGGCCGGCCACCAGCGGATACGACAGCGGCGACGCGAACGCGATCGCGCCTGCGAGCTCCTTGCCGGTGAAGACGTTGCGTTTGGCGCCCAGCCGCGCGACGACAGGGTCGGCGAGCAGAGCGGCCTGCTCCTCGTCGCTCTCGGTCGTCCAGATCAAGACGTCGGCGGAGCTGAGCACACCGGGCATCCGGTCGCGGGGTATCGAGGCGCCGCCGCTGTCGGCGATCGCGAACCCCATCTGGGTGAGGAAGTCGGTGCGCCAGCCGGGCGTGGCCACCTGCACCGCGTCTCTCTCGAGGCGCCCCTCCAGCAGCAGGACCCTCTTGCCGGCGAACTGGGAATTATTGGTGCCCGCGGTGGCGAATTTCTCCTCGACCGCGGCGATCAGCGCCTGCATCTCGTCGTGCTTGAACACCGCCTGACCGATCGTCGTGGCCTGGGTCTTCCACGGCTCGAAGAACGCGTCCTGGTCCGACTGCGCGATTGTCGGCGCAATGGCCGTCAGCCTGTTGTACGTGTCCTGGTCGAGTCCGGCGTTGGTGGCGACGATCAGGTCGGGTTTCAGCGGCGCGATCTGGTCCACCGGCACGCCATCGGCGAGGTTGAGCAGCACCGGCTGGGCGCCCCCGAGTTTCGGCTGCGCCCAAGGCCACACGCCGAACGGCTCACCGCCGAACCAGTCCGTCACCGCGATCGGCACGATGCCGACCGCGAGCAGGTCGTCCTGTCCGGTGAGGCCCGCGCTGACCACTCGTTTGGGCGGTGCCGGGATCTTGGTCTCGCCGAAGACGTGCTTGACGGTGACCGAGCCGTCGTCCGCGACCTCACCCGGCTTCGACCCGCACGCGGCCACGAACGTCGCCGCCCCGGCCGTCAACGCCAGGAAACCCCGCCGGGACAACGAACCAGGCACCCGGCGAGAGTAGCTAACTCACCTGGAAGTTGCCGAACAATACGACGGCGAGGCCGAGTGCGACGACGATGTTGACGACCGTCGCCGAGGCGAACAGCGCGATGGGCCGCCACCCGGCGTCCTTGATGCCCTGCAGCGAGAACTCCAGGCCGATCGAGACGAACGCGAAGATCAAAAACCATGTGCGCAGGTCGTTCACCGTCGCGATAGTCGCCTTGCCGTCGCTCACCCACTGCAGATACAGCGTGCCGATGATGGACGCGGCGACGAAGCCCAGCACGAACTTGGGGAACCGCTCCCAGAACTGCCCGAGCGACGGCCTCGACGCTTCTCCTTCTGGGATGGCGGACTTGCGCTCCACCTTCAACGCGAAGTAGGCGGTCAATGCGATTGCGACGACCCCGATCAGCGCGTTCTGCGTGGTCTTGACGATGGTCGCGATCTGTAATGCGTCCTCGCCGGCGATCGCTCCCGAGGCGAGCCAATCCTCGTTCGTGACTTCTCCGACGGCTGGATGTCGCCGGATTCTTTTCACGCGGCTTGGGCGTGAAGGGCCAGTCCGGCCCGTAGGACGTTGCGTGCGGCGTGTTCGTCAGCTTGGGCGCGATGCGCGCATCGCTGGCATTCGAATTCCGCTTGGGTGACGCGGTTCTCCGGTGCCGCGTATCCACATTTTTCGCACCGGTCGGAGGTGTGGCGGGGGTCGACCTCAATCCAGGTGCGCCCAGCGTCTTCCGCTTTGGCGCGCAGAATCGAGATGAACCGGCCCCAGCCGGCGTCACTGATACTTCTGTTGAGCCCAGACTTCGCCCGGGCTCCGTTGGCCAGATGCTGACCGGGGTTGTCGGGGTCGGGCACGGGTTTAGCCCGCCGCAGCATGTTGGTGATCTGGAGATCTTCGACTACCAGCAGGTCGTAGCGGTCTACCAGGGCGCGGGCTTGCTTGTGGTGAAAGTCCCTGCGCTGGTTGGCAATTTTGCGATGCCGGGCCGCGACGGTTTCGCGCTTGCGTTCGCGGTTATTTGATCGGCGTTTGGCGCGGGCCAATCGCTGCTGCGCCGCAGCCAGCTGGTCCGCCGCCTTACGTCCCCAGCGTGGATTGTTGACGTGCTCGTCGTCGCTGGTGGTGGCAAAACTGGCAATGCCGACATCGATGCCGGCCTGCGCGCCGGTCACGGGCAGCGGATTGGTTGGGACATCGTCACAGGAGAGCACCAGCATCCAGCGCCGCCCTTGGCGCTTGATCTGGATCGTCTTCACTCGTCCCTGCACCGGCCGGTGCACGTCGACCTTGACCCGTCCGACGCCTTGCAGGTACACCCGCCGCTTTTCGGGTAGCCAGCGCGCGCCGTCGCCGTCTTTGGGCCACTCCACACTGTCGAACCGTGCCCTCCCCTTGAATCGCGGGTAGCCAGGTTTCTGCCCGGCGGCGGCGCGGCGGAAGAACCCGGCGAACGCCGTATTGAGGCGGCGCAGCGTGGCCTGCTGACTGGAAAACGACCACAACGCTTGATCCGGGCGCGCCGACCGGATCTCGGTCAGCTGTGCAGACTGGTCCCCGTAGTACACCCGGGTTTTGCTGTGCGCCCATGCATCCCGGCGTTCCTGCAGGGCCGGGTTGTACAGCTCGCGGTGCGACTCCACGCACGTCGCCAAGGCGATGGTTTGGCGCGCCGTCGGATGCAGCCGAAATACGTAAGACCGTCTCATGACGCCATCACCGCTTCGCAGTGGTGCTCGATGTAGCGGCGCACCGTCGACTCCCAGAGGGCGCCGACCGAGGCGGCGACGTAAAAGGCGACCACAACGCCGTCGCGTGGCGCCCGACTGCGGAACCTTTCGGCGTAAAACGCGTGCCGTGTGACCGCTGCACTGCCGGATCATCGCCGCTGCTGCAGCGGTCGATCGGACCCGTACGAACAGTTGCACATGGTCGGACATCACATCGTTGACCACGATCTGCCAGCAGCGCTCGGCGGTAGACCCGCGAGGTGTGGCGAAACCTGCGCTCGGACATGCCATAACGTTACGAAACTGGACTGACAACTCACGACCACACGCTGTTCACCAGCACCGGTTCCGAGGCGTCACCGGTTGCACTCAGCACGAATCGAAGGCGACCGGACGAAAGCAGTCGTGGCGGATCAGAAGTCGTGGCGGATCAGATGGGCGGTGCCTCGCCGTAGGACGAAGATGTAGAGGTGAGCACATCGCCGCGGTCGAGCTGGTTCTTCTCGATGCCCTTGATCAACAGGCCGACATTTTCACCCGTGCTCGCCTCGCCGATCTTCTTGCGGAACTTCTCGATGGCGTCCACCACGACGCCCGGCCCGCCGTTGACGCTCACGACGTCACCGACCCTCAGCGTGCCGGCCTCCACTCGGCCGGTCGCGACGACGCCCCGATTGCGGATGACGAAGACGTCTTCGACCGTCATTCTGAACATCAGGAATGCGCCAGTCTCTTGTTGGCCAGCCGCGTGAGCCAGCCAGGCGAGAACCGGGAACTTGCCGCGAGCACCTTGGACTGCGAACCGACGGGGAAGTGCACCTGGTGGATGGCGCGGCGCAGCCACGAGGGTTCCGTCGCTGCCGCAATGGCGTCGGCGACATCCTGTGCTGTCAGCCGGATTCCCAGCGAGTCGGTGGTTCCGGTCTTGATGTCGTCGGTCATCGCGGTCTGCACGTACAGCGGCCACATCGCGATCACCCGGATGCCGTACCGATTCCACTCGATGTCGAGCGCCTCGGTGATGCCGCGGACGAAGAACTTCGTCGCGCTGTAGTTCGCGAGTTCGGCCTGACCGTAGATCGCCGATGCGGACGCGAGATTGACCACGACCGCGTCCGGCGTCGTTTTCAGATACGGGAATGCGGCGTACAGGCCGTTGACGACGCCCTTGGCGTTGATGTCGATTTCCTTGAAATGGCCACCGACGTCCATCTCCTCGAATCTGCCGGCGCGCAGTATTCCTGCGTTGTTGATCATCACGTCGAGCCGGTCTCCGGCGGCCTTGGCGAACTCGCCGACCCGCTGCGCCATCTCGTCGGCGTCGGTGACGTCGAGGTGACCGACAATGGCTTGCGCGCCGAATTGCTCGATCTCGTCGGTGAGCGACTTGAGGCCGACCTCGTCGATGTCGTAGCCGCCGACGGTGAATCCTTTTCGAGCGAATGTCAGGGCAGTCGCCCTGCCGATCCCGGCTGCGGCGCCGGTGATGAACACGGACTTCTTCGCGGCGGTCATCTGAAAGGCATACCCGCTTCCATGAGGTCCAAGGTCCGGTACATCCTGTCGGCCAGGCCGGACGGAGGGCCGTCCAGGGCGGCCATCAAACCGCCGGCCAGTGCTCCCACGAATACGCGGACCTCGAGGTCGTCCGCGTCGCGGCTGCTGCGCCGGGCTTCGGCCTCGGCGAGTCGGGCCACGGTGCGGTGATACTCGTCCAACTGCGCTGCTTTCAGTTCGGGCACCGACAGCACCACCCGCAGGCGGGCGCGCTCGAGACGCCACTCGGCGGCCGAGACCGTGGCCAGCGTGATCTCGAGCGCACGCCGAAACGCCTTGACCGGAGACAAGTCTGCGGGTTGGGTGGCCAGCGCGTTTACGGCGACCTGGTCCAGGTCGTTAGCGATCAGCACCGACTCTTTGGTCGGGAAGTAACGGAAGAAGGTGCTGGGTGCTATGTCGGCGGCGGCGGCGATCTGTTCGATGGTGGTGTTGGCGTAGCCGTTCGCGACGATGAGTCGCATGGCCTCGCTGCGGATGGTGTCGCGGGTCCGGATCTTCTTACGGTCCCGCAACCCCTGCGCTGGTTCGCCTTCCCCCATCGGGGGATTGTCTCAGGACACGGCCAGCGACACGCCCAGTCCGATCATTGTGACGGCGATGATCCCGTCGAGGATCCGCCAGGTGAGCGGGGTGGCGAAAAAGCGGGAGAGGCGACGCGCCCCGAGCCCGAGGCTGACGAACCACACCACGCTCGCGGTGACCGCGCCGACGCCGAACAACCAGCGCTGCCCGCTGTGCTCGTTGGCGAGTGTGCCGAGCAGCACCACGGTGTCGAGGTAGACGTGTGGGTTGAGCCACGTCAGCGCCAGGCAGGTGACCAGCACCTCGAGAAGGCGTGCGGGGCCGCTGTCCAACGGAGTGAGCGTGGACGGCCGCCACGCGCGACGCGCTGCGAGCAGGCCGTAGCCGCTCAGGAACGCCGCGCCGCCGAACTTGGCGATACCGAGGGCTCCGGGATGCGCGGCGATCAACGCGCCCACACCCGCGATGCCCGCGGTGATGAGCACGATGTCGGACACTGCGCATACCGCGACGACCGCCGCCACGTGCTCGCCGCGAATGCCTTGACGCAGCACGAACGCGTTCTGGGCACCGATCGCGACGATCAGCGTGAGCGAGGCGAGGAAGCCGACAAGCAGGGGAGAGCTCATGCTTTGACGGTAGGTACCGACAGCGCATCAGTACAGCTAATGATTCTTCATATGCATTAGCATTGCTAATATGCAGATCCACGGTCAGCAGTTGGCGGCCTTGGCGGCGGTGGTCGAATACGGGTCGTTCGATGCCGCGGCGGCCCGCCTCCATGTCACCCCGTCGGCGATCAGCCAGCGCATCAAGGCACTCGAGCAGCGGGTGGGCCAGGTGGTCGTGGTGCGGGAGAAACCCTGTGTTGCAACGGCCGCGGGGGTTCCGCTGTTGCGGTTCGCGGCGCAGACCACGCTGTTGGAGGCCGAGGCACTGGCCGAGATGGGCGGTGGTGACGGGGCATCACCGCGTATTGCGTTGGCCGTCAACGCCGATTCGATGGCGACGTGGTTCAGCGGGGTCTTCGACGCACTGGACAGCGTGTTGTTCGACATCCGGATCGAAGACCAGGACCACTCGGCGCGACTGCTGCGCGAGGGCGTGGTCATGGGGGCCGTGACGACCGAGCGCACGCCGGTATCGGGTTGCCGGGTGCGGCCGATTGGGGTGATGAGGTACATGCCGGTGGCCAGTCCGTCGTACGTCGAGCGGCACCTGTCTGACGGGTTCACTGCGCATGCAGTCGCGACGGCTCCGTCGTTGGCATGGAATCGCGACGACGCACTGCAGGACATGTTGGTGCGCAAAGTGTTTCGTAAAGACATCACAGGGCCGCAACACTTCGTTCCGACAGCGGAAGGCTTCGGTAGCGCGGTCCGGGCCGGACGTGGATGGGGCATGTTCCCGGAGACGCTGGCGACGCCTGCACTGGTGGACGGCTCGTTCGTGCGAGTGGCCGACGCGCACCTTGACGTGCCGCTCTTCTGGCAGTGCTGGAAGCTCGACAGCCCGTTGGTCGAGGCCATCACCGAGGTAGTGCAAGAGGCCGCCGCCGGCCTGCGCCGTCGGTAGTCAGAGAATCTGTTCGAGCAGCTTCTTGAGCTCCTTTTGCTGTGCGCGATTTAGTCGCTCCAGTCGCTTGCCGAACCCATCCGATAAGAGCGCCAGGCCGTCCGTGGTCGCTTGGCGCCCGGCCGGAGTGAGCTGGAGGCGATGGCGTCGCAGATCGGTGGGGTCGATCTCGCGGAGCACGAATCCGGCGGCCTCAAGCCGTTTGAGGTAAACCGTCACCGTCGGCTTCGGCATGCTCATTGTCACGGCCAGCTCGGCTGGGTAGGGATGCTCGTCGATCTCAGCGAGCAGGAACAGCTCCTTGGAGTCGAGCCCCAACGCGGTGATGTCGGCCTCTACGGAAGCGATCACCGACAGCAGCACCCGATAGTTCAGCGACCAGATCTTCGCCGCATCTTCGGTTGACATTGACCTTGCCACCTCGATAGTTCAGAGGCTAAACTAGTTCATAAATAAACAAACATGTAAGTGAACAATGTACCAGAGGGAGACCCGCCCATGCCGTTGGATCACTACGTCACTCTCGGACGATCCGGTCTACGCGTCAGCCCGCTGTGCCTCGGGGCGATGACGTTCGGCGAGGACCTTGGCTGGGGTTCCAGTGTGGAGGAGTCCGAAGAGATCATCGACCGGTTCGTCGACCTCGGCGGCAATTTCATCGACACCGCCAACTTCTACACCAAGAGCCACTCCGAGAAGATCATCGGCGATCACATCGGGCGCCATCCCGCCCGCCGCGACCGCTTGGTGATCGCCACCAAGTTCAGCGGCAACCTGTATCCGGGCGATCCCAACGGTGGTGGCTCGGGCCGCAAATCACTGATCAGTGCATGCGAAAACTCACTGCGGCGCTTGCAAACCGACTACATCGACCTGTACTGGCTCCACATCTGGGACGCCAACACTCCGATCGAGGAGACGATGGCCGCACTCGACGACCTTGTTCGTGCCGGCAAGGTGCGCTACCTCGGCGTCTCGGACACCCCGGCGTGGAAGATCGCCGAAGCAAACCTCATCGCGCGTTTCCGCGGCTGGTCGTCGTTTATCGGCCTGCAGATCGAGTACTCGCTGCTCCAACGGACCGTCGAACAGGATTTGGTGCCGATGGCCGGTGAATTCGGCCTCGGGATCACGCCATGGTCACCGCTCGCCGGCGGTGCGCTCAGCGGAAAGTACACACGAAGCAGCGCCGGCCAGCACAAGTCCGATCGCGCCGCGTTGGTGGAGGGGTTCCTCAACGAGAAGACCTATGCCGTCGTCGACGAACTCGAGATCATCGCCAAAGCGCATGACACCAGTGTCGCCAGCGTGGCTCTCGCCTGGGTTCACGCGCAGCCGGCGGTGACGTCGATCATCATCGGGGCGCGCCGGCTCTCGCAGTTCGAGGACAATATTCGTGCCCTCGATGTGAGCCTCACCGCCGAGGACATGGCCCGGCTCAACGCGATCACCGAGCCGACTTTCGGCTTCCCGCAGAGCATGCTGCCGATGGCCCCAGGCATTACCAACGGCGGGACCACGGTCAACGGCGTCTCCGGTCCGATCTCCGACTACGTGATGCCCAAAGGCGATCAGCCCTACTGAAGCCCAGCGGACGTCTGGCCGTGCAGCGCTGCGTCGACGAGAGCTCCTGCCGGAATGCTAGGCGAGTGAGTGTTTTACGGCCGCACCTCGACCGGCAGAGCGGGACGGCCGCCACCAAAGGAACTACTGGCACGGTCGATCTCGCCAAAGAGATGAACCTCTGGAAGTGATCGTCCTCTGGATAACCAGCGCTGACGCTGGCTTCATGAATGGCGGCGGACAGTGCGTCCTTTTCTGAAACCGTTCTCCCGGAACGCATTGTGACGGTGAAAAGAGGCATAAGACTCCAGGGCTTCGGCGAGTAGGAGACGGCTTGTTCGTCAGAGGTGTTGATGGTCATCGTAATCGAGACGCTGCGGACGTCGGTGTTGTACAAGCGGGCGACCAGTGCCGATCGGCCGGTCGCAGATACCTTCCTTCCGTCGTGTGCGGACGCGTTCAGAGCCGAAACAGTTGCTGCGCGTTGCGGTATGCGATCTTGTCCCGGTCCGCCGGGCTGATCGGCGCCTCAGCCAGAAAATTCGAATGCTCGACAGGATCGCCGAAAGGGTAGTCGCTGGCGAACATGACGCGGTCGGCGCCGAACACCTGCAGGGCGCACAACAGCGGCGGGGTGGTGGTGTAGCCGCAGATGGTGATGTGCACGTGTTCGCGGATGACGTCGGCCACCGAAGGGGCGCCGGGGTCGGCCTTCCTCAGCACGGCGTCTGCCCGCATCAGCGAGAACGGCAGGTTTTCACCCATGTGTCCTACGACGATCTGCAGCTTGGGATGCCGGCCGAAGACGCCGGCAACCGCCAGCCGCAGCACGTGCAGGCCGGTCTCTGCGTGCCATCCCCAGGCTGCCGTGGCCAAGGCCCCGCCCGCTTGCCCGGGAAGACCGCTGAAGTAGACATCGGCGACCTGCTCCGGGGGATAGGTGGGGTGCAGGTAGATCGGAACATCGAGTTCCTCTATGGCAGAGAGTAATTCGTCGAACTCGGGCGCGTCCAGGAATCGGCCGTGGGTGTGACCGTTGATGACGACCCCGCAGAATCCCAGCTCGACGATCGCCCGTTTGGCTTCCACGATTGCGGAATCCGGGACCTGGGTGGGAAGGGTGGCCAACGCGTTGAACCGGTCGGGGTGGGCCGCGACGGTATCCGCGCACCGGTCGTTGATCGCTCGACTGAGCCTCTCCGCGCATTCGCCGGGTACCTGCTGGGATCCCGGCGCCGGGACCGACAGAACCTGCATGTCGATGCCCGCCTCGTCCATGACCCGCAGTCGCTGCTCGTCGACGTCTACCAACCTCGCGATGAGCGCGTCATGTGCCGTCGAGGCCGGCCTCACCTGGTCGACGAGATCGGCGGGAAGCATGTGCTCCTCGAGGGCGATGAGTGTCATTGCATTCCTTTCATCGTGCGCGCGGTTAGGCGGCTCTGGCCTCCATCACGCTCAGTGGCGAAGCGGTCTGCACCACCCGTGTCATACGGAAACCGGCTTGGGCGAGCAGATCTCGGTACTCGGCCGCAGTGCGTTCGCGGGCACCCAAGTTCAGCAGCATCTCCAGATCGACCCATTTCCCGGGGAAGTCACGGTCGTGCTCGGGAATGACGAATTCGATAAGCAACACCGCGCCTCGGGGTCCGGCTGCGGCACGAACGTTCCGGAGGATCTGAAGCGCCTTCTCGTCGGGCCAGTCGTGGACGATGTTCTTGAGGACGTAGGCGTCGCCACCGCACGGGACGCTGTCGAAGAACGACCCCTCGGCGATGACCACCCGGTCGGCGACATTGTGCTTGCGCAACAGACTCGCGGCGTCCGCGACGACCGACGGCAGGTCGTACAGGACGCCCTGCGAGGCCGGAGCCGCCGCCAGAATGGTGGCCAGAAGTGGGCCGTGCCCGCCACCGACATCGACGATCGTGGGGTGGACGCTGAAGTCGTAACCGGCGACCACGGGTGCATCCGTCATCTCCGAAACACTCGTCATGGTTTGGTTGAAGAGTTCGGCCAGCTCGGGTTCCTCGGCGAAGTAGTCGAAACTCGACTTGCCGCGCAACGCCGGGACGATCGAATTCCCGGTTCGGACAGCATCAGCCAGCAGCGTCCAGCGCTCGCGCTGTTCCTGCGACCCGTAGAACCGCGCCGCCCAGGTCGTCGATGCCGGCGCGTCGGAACGCAGCGTGTCGGCAAGGGAATTCAACTCGTAGCGGCCGTCGCGGCGACGACGGAAGATGCCGCGGCTGATCAATGCCCGCAGCAGTCGGCGCAGCGCGTCGGTGTCCGCACCCACGCGGGCCGCCAGCTCGTCGATCGTCAGCGGCCCGTTGGCAAGGGCATCGGCGACACCGAGTTGCGCTGCCGCAGTGATCGCCTGCGACGTCCAGCCGGCGATGATCATCTCCAACATCGCTGCCGGCGGAGGTGTCAGCCGTTGATGCAGCCGACTCAGGTGGTGGCGCGTCCACTCGACGATGCGGGCCAACCTGGCGGGGGGCACCTTAACCTTCCTCGACATCGTCTCACCCCTCACTTGTCGCTTGGATGATCCGGTTGGACAGATCTCGGTTGACTTCCGCCGAAATCCTGCGGTGGCTTATCGAACGCAGAAATGTCGTCATCGCCCAGGTGCCGAACGAGTCAGAGATCATGGCGGCCGGCTTCAACACTGACTCGCTCTGCGACATCTGCCGTGACGTCACCCAGGACACGGCCGTGACCCTGTGTCTCCTGGTCTTCTCGTACCGGCGCAGCGCGCGCGAGAGTTCACCGTTGTTGCCGTTGGATCCCTTCCTGAAATCCGAAAGTGCCTTGCGCAACACCATTGTGTCGAGCAGTGCCTGATTGGCGCCCTGTGCCAGGATCGGCGGCATCGCGTGTGCCGCATCGCCGAGCAACGTGACCGCGCCATAGCGCGGCGCGCGAGGAATCGGATGCCGAAAGTGTGGGAACGGCGAACCAACCAGGTCGTCGTCGGTCAACGCCGCGAGTACCCGATCCACCGAGTCGGACCATCCTGCGAAATTGGCCCGGATCATGTCGATCGGACGATCCGGTCTGACGAAGTCCGGCGTCCACGGCAGGTCGAACCACCACTGTAGATCCGAGCCGCCCGCCGGCCACAGGCCAAGGTTTCCGTGCTCGCCGATGACTTGCAGCGCGACGTCCTTGTCGGTGATGTCCGGGAGGGTGATCAGTCCCTGCCAGCTACACCAGCCGGTCGGTTTCGCGGGCGGCCCACCCGCGATATCTCGAACCTTTGAGTGCAGACCATCCGCACCGATCAACAGATCCCCTTCGGCCGAACTGCCGTCCTCGAACTCGGTCCGCACCCCGTGGCGCGTAGCGACCACGCCGACCAATCGGGAGTTGCATCGGATGCGATCGGCCGGAAAATCCTCGAGCAGGCGGTCGATCAGGACTCGACGTGGGACCATCCGAACAGGTCCGCCCAGTCGGTCCACTATCGCGGTCAGGTCGATGTTCGCGAGCGGGCGACCGCTCGATGTCGTGATCCGCACGGTCGACAGCAGCTGACCAGCCTCGTCCATGTCGACGCCCAGCTGCTCCAGAACCATCGAGCCGTTGGACCAGATGGTCACCGCGCCGCCACCGGGACGCATATCGGGTCGCTGTTCGAAGACAGTGACGTCATGTCCTTCTCCCAGCAATCCCCGCGCGATGGAAATGCCGCCGACTCCGGCGCCGACGACCAGGATCCGAAGCGCCGCCGGTGTCGGCATGCGACTCGTGGACTGCCTGCCGGAGAAGTGCTGTCGCACAGCTCTTTTCATCCCCGCCCCATCCAGCTGTGAAAGCGCCCGTCTGGGTCGTAGCTCGCGCGCACCCTGTCGAGGCGTGCCATGTTCGGGTCGGTGATGAATTTCGCCGGGCGCCGACCGAGATTCTCGTCGGCGAGGGCGGTGCCCGTCGCCAGATGCGACATCGCCGCCATGTTGGACGCTGCCCAGTCGCGGTACCGCTCGTCGTCGGCCGGATCCTGCCAGACGGTGTACAGCGCCATATAGATCTCGTCCTCGACGCTGAACGCCATGTCCGGGCGATCCGGGGACGGGTTCCAGCCCGTGAATATGAAGTGCGAGGGGTGCGGTGGCATCGTTTCGATAATGTTGCGGATGCCCGGCAGTAGTTCTTCCGCTGAAGCCGACGTCCACATGTTGTCGGCGATATACCGGTGCCCCTTTGGGTAATTGGTCATCACAGCCGTGTACCAGCTGGCCAGGTTTGTCGGCGCATAGGGAACGTTGATCATCGCCTGATCGGCAACCGGGCAGGTGTCCAGTACGGCAAGGGCTTTCGCCGCTTCGGCTTCCGATTCGGCGAAGACTGGCGAGGCGATGGTGATCGCGGGGCGGTCGATCCCGGCTGCCGGATAGGCGCGCGTTGTGAGGATTTGCAGTTCGACGCGGTCGTCGATCTCGGGACTTATCGAGCGCCCCCAGGTGAACACCTCGTCGGCGAGCTCGGTCGGGTACATGTACAGACAGGTGCCCAAGACGGCCGGACGCCGGTGAATCCGCAGTTTGAACGAGGTGACCACGCCGAAGAAGCCAGGGCCGGATCCGCGGGCGGCCCAGTACAGGTCGGGGTGTTTCTCGGGGTCGCAGTAGAGCTGATCACCTTCGGCTGTGACAACCTCAAGGCCAAGCACGTTTTCACATGCCGGTCCGAGCACCTTGCTGTTCCAGCCGTACCCGCCCTGCAACAGATAGCCGCCGAGGCGAATGCCTTCGCAATGGCCCGTAGGAAAGAACAGTCCTTGCGAGTCGAGTTCGGCCGCAAAGACGTTGGCGATCTTGCCCGGCCCGACGTCCGCGGTCATGCGATCTGTGTCGACAGCGCAATGGTCGAGCCGGCTGACGTCGAGCAACAAACCGCCGTCGCGCAGATGGCTGGCGGCCCAGCTGTGCCCGCCCGAACGTACGCCGACCTTGTGGCCGTTGTCACGCGCATAGCGGATCGCTGCGACCACGTCGTCGACGTCGTGGGCCTGCACGATCACGTCGGGAAAGCGGTCTGGCAGTAGGCCATTCCACACCGTCAACCGACGGGCCGACTCGTAGTCTTCCATCCCGCGGAAGAAGTACTTCTCGATGGAGATCAGAACCATTACGTCCCCTTGATTTCGCATGGCGGCGCTGGTCGCCGTCTGGATCAGCCGTCACCAAGGACACGGGTGGCGAACAGCGTTCGTTCATCGGAAGTGGCCGAGTTCACAGGCAGTCAGACGGCGCCAGCGCATCTCAGGCGGTAGGACCAAACCTATTTTTATCCACGTGATTTGGTCCACGAGAGCTGTGCATCAGCTGTGACACCTGACCTCCGGTGATGTGTGGCGGCGTCGCCAGGTGTGCGGCGATCTCACGTGCCAGCGGCGTGGCGGCGAGGCGGATCGCGCGCAGCGGGCCATTGGGGGGAATGCCGTAGCCGATCGCGAACATTCCGTCGCCGACATGCGAGGCGAATCCGCCGCGCGGCTTGCCGCGTTCGTCGAGGACGCCAAGGTGGCCGACCAAGCCGTCGAGATCCATGCTGAAGCCGGTGGCCGCGATGATCACCGCCGGCGGTATGCAGTTGCCGCCAGCGAGGACAACGCGGTCGGGTTCGACCGCCTCCACGGCGGCGATGACCTCGACGCGGCCGCGTCGCACAGCGTGGATGAGCTCGTCGGCCAGCGTGGGGATGCGGCCAGTCTGTTCCACCGTCGCCTTCAGCCCGAGTGGCGGCCTGTTGAAGCCGTAGGCCGACAGGTCACCCCACATCACGCGTTCGGAAAGCGTGATGATCGGATCGACCGCGGTCGCGGGCGCCCAGGCGAAGAGCTCGAGGAAGATGTCCGACGGAAATCCCGCGACGGCCCGCCGCACAAGATGCGGCGGTGTGCGGACGGCAAGCCAGATCCGGCGTGCGCCGTTGTTGGCGAGTTGGACAGCGATGTCGGCGGCCGAATTGCCTGCGCCGACAACGAGGACGTCGCGGTCGCGGAACGGCCAAGCGTTTCTGAAATCGCCGGAGTGAACGAGCTCGCCTGTGAACTGATTCAGGCCTGGCCAGGGAGGGATGCGGGGCGTGCGGTAGTTGCCCGTGGCGAGGACGACGACGCGCGTCCGGATTTCGCCTGACGATGTGTCGAGTCGCCAGCCGGCCTGCGTGCGGTCGATCCCGTTGACCTCACATCCCAGCTCGAGTGAGATGTTCTGCTGCCGCACGTAGTCATCGAAATAGCGAACCATGTCCTCCCGCGTTGGCCAACGGCCGGCGGTCAACGGGATCCGTTGTCCCGGAAGATGCGACAAGAACCCGGTGGTGTTGAGGCGAAAGTTGTCATACCGCGTGCGCCAGGACATCGCAGGCGCCGCCGCACGGTCGACGACGAGCGGCCTGATGCGGTGCTCATGCTCGAGTTCACGTGCGACGGCGAGACCGGCTGGTCCGGCACCGATGACGACGGCATCGTGGCTGTGGTGGACCTGTGTGGTCATCGGTACCCTCCTGTTAGTGCCGTGAGCGCGGCCTGTACACCGTCGGAGAATCGGGCGGTCTGGCGGACCGGCGCATCATGGTCCGCGGTGACGTCGACGTGCGGGCAGCCCAAGTACCTGGCGAGCGCGCGCTGAAGCCCTGGCGGCATCCGCCGATCATCGGTGAGCACGATGACGGCGCACGGTATCGGTGGCGGAGGTGCGTTGCGAACGTCGAATTGCATCAACTGCCGTGCAGCACACCAAATTTCGGCTGGCCTGAAGTCGATGGCGCGGGCCGCAGTCAGGATTTCACGGCCCCGGACACCTGCGGCGTGTGCGAGCAGTTCGCGGCGGCCTACCGCTGCGGAGAGCGCTCCGACGGCCGCGGCCACAGTCAACCCGCTCCTGAGGTAGCGATCGTTCCAACAGGCTCCCGCACCGCTGAGTACCAGACCGGCAAAGCTGGTCGGCTCCCGCTGGGCGCTGTGTATCGCAATCGCCGCACCGAGCGAAAGGCCGATAAGAACAGGCTTTCCGGGCCCGATCCGCTCAGCCGCGGCATAGACCACCTCGCTGGCGCTATCCCACGAAAACAGGGTGTCGCGGGAGGCCCCGTGTCCGGGCAGATCTGGCGTCGCGATGCGATAGCCCACTGCTCGAAGGGACTCGGCGAGCGGCGCCCATGACATCGCTCCCGTGGAGCCCAGAGGATGCAGCAGCACCAAAGGTGGAGGGGCGGTTGGGCCATTTGCAGACGACGTTGACAGAGGGAACTCCCCGTGGCGATTACCGAACACAGCGCCATGACTCCGTCGTCATGGTTTCCGTCAGTAACACGATGCGATACCGCGTACGGTTCATTCGTTCGACTGCTGCGATCTCCGCGTATCGCTGTATCCCATTTCTTGCAATGCGAGCCGCAGCGCTCGCACGGCGTAGTGCAGCCTCGATTTTGCTGTGCCTTCAGCGATGTCGAGGTCGGCGGCGATCTGCGCAGTCGTCCAGCGCTGGTAGTACGACCGCCCTATCACCGCACGGTGCGACGGAGATAGCCGGGCCAGGGCGTCGCTCAACAGCAATCGGTCGAGAGCGGAATTCACCTCATCCGGGCCGGCGCGGTCGTAGGTTCCTTCGACGTCCGCGGATCCCGATTCGTTGCGGAACTTCGCGCTCCGCCGGTCGTCGATGATCAAATGACGGGCAACAGTGAAGAGCCAGGCGCGTGCCGATCTCGCGCGGTCGCTGCTCACCTCGGGGTGCTGCCACGCCCTGAGTAGCGTCTCCTGCGCGACGTCCTCGGCGAGGGCTCGGTCACCGGTCAGTCGCAGGGCATAGCGCGATATTGCGGCCGCATGCTCGGCGTAGAACGTCCGCATCCTGTCGGCATCGGGTTCCTTCATCGCATTGTCTTGTGCGACATCACGGATAAGGTGGTCACGGGCGCCGCACGTGCGCTCGTGTCGATCAGTGACAGTCATGGTGCGCCTCATCTTTGGCTCCTTTGGTCCGGTCAACGTGTGTCACAACGACCGCCCGCCTTGCACCCGGTGAAAGGCAACTCTGGCAATCACTTCGACCGGTGGCCCGTTACTCGCCACGCTAGCGAGTTGGTGTTGCCCGCAGCCATGGTCGAAATCGACTACCACAGCGTCGGTGCCGCCGTTACGGCCGGTAGTGGGCCTACCGCATTCGCCGCGCTGTACCAGCACACACGGTGAAAGTCGTTGCGTACGAACTGCCTTGGGCGCTGTGACGGTGCCGACATAGCAAATCTCTTGAGGGATATGTCACAGCGGATGTCGAAGGGGCGGTTGCCGCACAACATTGCGACGCATCCATGGGTATCGAACCCAGCGGAGGTTCTCAGCGATCGCCCTCGCGAGCGCTAACCAACCGCGAGCGGCTGTCGAGATCGGCTACGCAGGAATCGGATACGAGCCATCGGCGCTGGCTGCGAGAGCGAGCTTGGTGCGGCTGTCTACACCCGTCTTGCGGAAGATCGACCGCAGGTGGTTCTCCACCGTGTGCACACTGAGGCCTCGGCGGCGGGCAATGTGCTTGTTGGCCAAGCCTTCAGCGACGTCTGCGGCGATCTCACGCTCGCGACGGGTGAGCGCGGTGGACATCGGCACGAGTGCCGCGTGGCCGCGCAGCTTGCTTAGGTCCTCCGCCAGCCGAACCCTGCTCAACGTCGAGCCCAATAGCGGAAGTAATGCAGCCAACCGGGCAACATCCGCGTCGGAGAAGCGACGCTCAGCGGCCCCTCGGTGGAATCCGAGCACGAAGCACTCCGTGTCGGAGTGGGCGATTCGCGCTAGGAGTACGTGATGAATCCCCATCGGTCCCCAGAACGTTCCGTAGGCCGATGAGCGGAGAAACGCTGGGAAGTCGAGCCATTCGTCGAGGGAGAACGCCTGGCCGGTCCCGCCCGGTATCGGCGGGGCCGTCCCAACAGGATTGAGGCGGTGGAATTGCTGCCGCCAGGTGGCCTGGCCGTTTGGGTTCATCCGGTGGGAGGAGCTTTGCCCGAGCCGAACCGTGCCGCCATCGCGAATCACGCTGTAGAAACCGGCGGACCGCGCATCAAGGTCGTCGGCGAGAGCGGGCAGCAGATGGAGGGGAACATCGTCGAAGGACGTGCTGTCGCGGATGAACCCGGTCAGTCCAGAGGGCGCCGTCCCCGAGGTCGAAACAATCATTTGGCCCCTTCCGCTCACCGAGGCATGGTTCCACTGTCGCGCGGCCGGCTGTTGGGATGGTGCGGCCATACTGTGAAGTCGCTGACATCACGGCGGGGCGAATCGGAGGCAATCCCGTAGCGCTGCTCAAGGCGCGGCGATGGAGCGTTGGTGACGACGATCACATGAACCGGACAACTTTGTCTCCGTAACCAGCTCGGGTACAACCTCTTTCGGACGACTGAGAGGGCGGGCCATTTCTGAACGTGTAACCACGAGCGGATACGACTTCATTGTGGTTGGTGCGGGGTCCGCAGGTTCGCTCGCCGCCCGGCTGAGAGAGAGCGCCGCCGACAAGGGCGACCTTGCCATCCAGCCGGTGCAGACCCCTGTAGCTCAACGGATCAGGGCGGCGAGCTTCTACCTCGTCGGTTGGGGGTTCGAATCCCTCCGGAGGCTCGATCAGTGCTTCTCGTCGGCCTTCTTATGGCCGCCGAACGGCAGCACATGCACGATCGCCACCACGACGGCGCCGACGACCAGTCCGATGACGGCTGATGCCGCGGTGTTGACGAGCCAGGCAAGCACGCCGCCGATCCCCTCGACCGCGTGGTGGATCTGCTCCTCGAGGTGGTGCACGAATCCGTAGGGGGCGTGCCAGCCCAGCGTGTCCGTCCCCTGGAGAAGGATGTGCCCGCCCACCCACAGCATCGCGACGGTGCCGATGGTCGACAGCGCCGACAGAAGTTTGGGCATCGCGGCGACCAGGCCGCGCCCAATCTTTTGTATGAACTTCGACGAGCGCTGCGCGAGGTTCAAGCCGATGTCGTCCATCTTCACGATCAGCCCGACCACGCCGTACACCGCGGCGGTGATGACGAATGCCACCACGACAAGAATGATGAACCGCGGCCAGAACGACTGGTCGGCAACCTCGTTCAGCGCGATGACCATGATCTCGGCCGAGAGGATGAAGTCAGTGCGGATGGCGCCCGCCGTCATCTGCTTCTCCGCGTCCTCGCCGACCGTCGCGGTCGGTGCGGCGTGGGCGTCGTGCCCAGGGAACCAGCCCCAGACCTTCTCGGCACCCTCATAGCAGAGGTAGGTGGCACCCAACATCAGGATCGGTGTGATGACCACCGGCACGAACTGGCTGAGCAGCAGGGCCGCGGGCAGGATGAACAGCAGCTTGTTGCGTAGGGACCCGATCGCGATCCGCTTGATCATCGGCAGTTCGCGATCGGCAGTGATGCCGTGTACGTACTGCGGGGTCACCGCGGTGTCGTCGATGACGACGCCAGCGGCCTTGGCGGTCGCACGCCCGGTCGCGGCGCCGATGTCGTCGACCGAGGCCGCGGCCAACCGCGCCAGCGCCGCAACGTCGTCGAGAAGTCCGAACAGACCGGCGCTCATGGCATCCCTGTCATGGCTTGGAGGTTACCCATCCTCAGCCGCCGATGAGCGACTCGATCCACCCACGTGCGAAGTACACGAGGAAGCCCGCTGCGACGACCCATAACAGCGGACTGATCTCGCGCACTTTTCCGGTGGCTGAGCGCATCACGACCCACGCGATGAAGCCGACGCCGATGCCGTTGGCGATCGAGTAGCTGAACGGCATGACGGCCACGGTCAGCACGACGGGAAGTGCCACCGAGAATTCCGAGATCTCGATGTGGCGCAACTGCGACACCATCATCGCGCCGACGATCACCAGCGCCGCGGCGGCGACCTCGGTCGGCACGATCGATGCCAGCGGCGATATGAACATCGCCGCGAGAAACAGGGTGCCGGTGACGAGGTTCGCGAGGCCGGTGCGGGCACCGTCCTCGATACCGGCACCCGACTCGATGAACACGGTGTTCGACGACGCCGATGTCGCGCCACCGGCGACCGCGCCCGCGCCCTCGACGATCAGCGCCGAGCGCAGTCGCGGGAAGGTGCCCTGGTCGTCGGCGAGCCCGGCCTCGCGAGCCAGACCCGTGAAGGTGCCCATCGCGTCGAAGAAGTTCGCGAACACCAGGGTGAACACGAACATGGTCGCGGCCAGCACGCCGATACGGCCGAAGCTGCCGTGCAGGGTGAACTCGCCGACCAGCGACAGGTCGGGCAGCGCGAACGGCGAGCCCGACAGCGTCGGCACCGACAGGCTCCACCCGCCGGGCTTCTCCATCGCCGAGCCGAGGTGCCAGATCGCCTCGATGGCAACGGCGACGAGCGTGCCCGCCACCAGCCCGATGAGGATGCCTCCACGCACCCGCCGTACCACGAGAACACCTGTCAGCAGCAGGGTGAACACGAACACGACGGTGGGAACGGTGCCGATGGAACCGAGGCCGCCGGCGCCGAGACCGACGGGCGGCGAGGGAACGCCCGTCGAGCCGATGAAGCCTGCGTCGACGAGTCCGATGAACAGAAGGAACAGGCCGATACCCGCGGTGATCGCGAGCTTGAGCTGCATCGGCACCGCGTCGAAGACGAGCTTCCGCAGGCCCGTGGCGGCCAGGATCACAATGATGAGGCCGTTGATGACCACCAGGCCCATCGCCTCGGGCCACGTCAGCGTGCCGACCAGGGTCGTCGCGACGAACGAGTTGATTCCCAGGCCGGCGGCGAACGCGAACGGCAGCCGCGCGATGAGGCCGAACAGGATGGTCATGACGCCTGCGGTGAGCGACGTGGTCGCCGAGACCTGGTCGAAGGCCAACTTGTGTCCATCGACATCGTCGGCGCCCGACAGAATGATCGGGTTCAGCACGATGATGTAGGCCATCGCGATGAACGTGACCAGGCCGCCTCGCACCTCGGTGGCGACCGTCGACCCCCGCTCCGAGATCTCGAAGAAACGATCGAGGCGATTCATTCCTAGACCCTAGGGTCGTGGCGGACGCGCGTCATTTCCTGCAAAGCGCGCAGGAACAGTCGACGGTCGTTAGCCGACAGCACGGACAGCCAACGCTCCTCGCCGCGCTGGATGGCCTCCTGCACCGCGTCCTTCACCTCGCGACCCGATTCGGTGATCGCCAATAGGCGCACACGTCGATCGTCGGGATCGGGTCGGCGCTCGATGTATCCCCTGGCCTGCAGCTCGTCGAGGGTCGGGATGATGCGCGTCTTGTCGGCGCCGATGGCCTCGGCAAGCGCTGCCTGCGTCCGCATCGGCGAATCGTCGAGAGCGAGCAGCACGCTGTAGCCCCACATCGACAGGTCGTGCGTGTTGAGCACGGGAAGCTCCGCGGCGACCAACTCGCGAATCAGCGGCGCCAGCATCGCCGCGAGGTCGGGGCGTCTTGCCTTCGACGGCATGGACGAATATTAGACATTGACCGATTATCTACATTCGCTTATCGTAGGTGTATGCCTACGATTGAAGATCTACGCCCATTCCACCGCCGTGCAGTTGAAGCATCCATCGATGTCGTCGCATCCGTCACCGTCGACGACCTCGATCGGCCGACACCGTGCGCCGGATGGAGCCTTGCTGACCTGCTTGCGCATATGACCGTGCAGCACCACGGATTTGCCGCGTCGGCCCGAGGAAACGGCGCCGACCGCGAAATATGGCAGCCGGCACGCGTCACCGATGCGGTGAACGCCGACCCGGTCGGCGCATACACAGCGGCCGCCGCCGATCTGCTCGACGCGTTCAGCGCCGACGGTGTGCTCGAAGCGATGTTCGCGCTGCCCGAATTCGGACCCGACGCAACGGTTCCGGGTGCGATGGCGATCGGGTTTCACTTCGTCGACTACGTCGTTCACGGCTGGGACGTCGCTCGCAGTGTCGATGTCCCCTTCGCGTTGCCGACCGACGTGGTGCGCGCCGTGCTGCCGGTGGCACTCGGTGTTCCGGACGGTGACTTCCGCGCAGACGACGGATCGCCCTTCGGGCGGGCCCTGACGCCCACAGACGGGGCGAGTGACCTCGATCGCGTGCTTCGCCATCTCGGCCGCTCGCCCGCCTGGACGCCGGATTCGGCTACGAAACCTGTTGGTCGGTGACCCTCACGGTGGACTCCGAGTGTCTTGCGCTCCGGGCGGACCCGACCAGACACTGTGCGTCTACACGCGGGTTCGCCGTCGGAGACGGCGTTGAGATTGCTCGCGAACTCGACCGGCGAGCGGGTCAGCGAGGTTCGATGAGATCGCGCAGCTTCTGGGCGGGGTAGACGGACGCACCGGCGGCCCGGACGCGCTGCGAAAGCGCCCGGTCGGATGTGGCAACGCGGAAATGCTGCGGATCATCGGCGGCGGAGACGATCCGAACGATTTCGTCGTCGGCCGAGTCGGCCGCCGCCCTCGGCGCGTGCGCGACCGTGATGACCGACGATTCGATGGGTGGTGACAACGGACGCTCGAACACCACCGTGACGTCTTCACCCTGATGAGACGCCCAATGCTCGAGCCGTTCGACCAAAGTCTTCATTGCCCGGGGGCGGTCACGCCACCAGCCGTCGGGGCGCGATCCGATCACGTTCATGCCGTCGACGATCCAGCGCATACCCCAAGGTAGGTCGTGTCGACTCTGCGGCTATCGGCCGGCGTGCACTGCGCGCTTGGCCGGCGCGTGCCGACGGCCAAGCAGGTATCCGAGCCAGCGAATGTCGAGTAGCACCTGGGACCCCTTTCGCTACGCAGTCTTTTTGGTCAGGATCGGTAGCAAGCAGCGACGTTCGGTGATGCAGTCGCCGAAATAGTGCAGCGCGTCGGGCACCGAATCGGCCACCGGGAAGCTCAGCCCGGCGGCCCGTAGTGTGCGCAGCACCGTGTCGCTTGCGACTAGCGTCCACTCGACGCCGCTGTTGAAGCACCGCTCGTCGACCAGGGAGAGCAGCGAAACACTATGCGCGGAAAAGGAACTCACATTGCTGAGATCGAGCACGAAGGGTTTCTCGGCGATGACGAAGCGAAGTGCGAGTGCGGCGACGCGCTCGATATTGGTGTCATCCACCACGCCGTCGACCGTCACCACTGTGGCTAACTGTCGGCACACCGCATGAACCTGAGCGCCGGAACAGTCGAACGCCGGATTGCCGTACATGGCGCCTCCCCTTGATCACTTGTCCCTCAAGGTAGTGAGCCAAAGTAAGGCAACCGGGTGCCAACGCTAATACTTTGGTAAGAACATGTTTTGGTGCGTGTAGCAAACGCCCCCTATTCGCCGCGCATCCACTGCGGCCCCGAGTAGTTCTCCCACGGGCTGTAGTCGGCGAGCAGCGACTCCTGCGGCGGGCGCTGATCCTCAGGAACGTGTCGCAGATTGATCCGGATGCGATACCAGATCGAACTGGGGCCCCGCATTCCGTCCACGAGAACATCTGCGGGTTCCAGCTTTTCAGCTACCGACGGGTAGCGTTCGCGCCACACGTCCAGGGCGGACATCGCTTCGTCTTTGGTCTTCGTGCGGGCGATCTCGATCAGCGGCATCACCGATTGTCGTCGGCCCGTGCCCTTCTTCGCGCCGATGTCGCCGCCGCCGCGGCTCCGTGCGCCGCGCGGCGCCTTCTCCGGCGGGCCGAGCTTGTCGGCGAGGTCAAGCAGCGCATCGAGTGCGCCCGCTGAGTCGTCTATTCCCTCCCACGGGTCGCCGTAATCGGAGACCCGGTCGGGAACGGTGGCGATGGTGAATGCCTCGGGCCGACAGTCGCGAACCTCGTCCCACAACAGCGGGGTCGACACCCGCGCGTCGGGTGTGGCGCGCACCGAGTAGGCCGACGCCACGGTGCGGTCGAACGCGTTCTGGTTGAAGTCGACGAAGACGCCCTCGCGTTCTTCCTTCCACCACCGGCTGGTCGCCTGCTCCGGCGCTCGCCGTTCCACCTCCCGCGCGATCGTCTGCGCGGCCAGTCGGACCTGCTTGAACGGCCACCGTCGTTCGATGCGCGCATAGATATGGAAGCCCCGTGAGCCGGAGGTCTTCGGCCATGCCGTCAGCCCGTAGTCCTCGAGCACACCACGGGCGACCAACGCCACCTCGACGATCTGCCGCCAGTCGACCCCGGGCATGGGGTCCAGGTCCACCCGCAGCTCGTCGGGATGGGCCAGGTCGTCGGCGCGCACCGGGTGGGGATTGAGGTCGACGCAGCCGAGGTTGGCCGCCCAGACCAAGCCGCCGGCATCGCGGATGACCGCTTCTTTGGCCGACGTTCCCGATGCGTACTTCAACTCGGCGACATCGACGAAGTCGGGCCGTTTCGCCGGGGCGCGCTTCTGGAACACGGCCTCCTCAGTGATCCCCTTGACGAACCGCTTGAGGATCATCGGCCGGTCGGCCACCCCGCGCAGCGCTCCGTCGGCGACGCGCACGTAATAGCGCATCAGGTCCATCTTGGTGACCCCGATATCCGGAAAGAGGACCTTGTCCGGATTGGTGATGGGCACCTGCTGACCGTCGACCTCCAGGTGGAGTGGCGCGGGCATAGGTCCATGTTAGGTTCCGAGCCGCCCTGCGACGCTCGTCACATATTGTGGGTTCATGCCCAAGCTAACTGATCTTCCGTTGCAGGCAGCGGCCAAGATCCAGCAGTATGCCGAGCGCGGGTCGGCGGAACTGCACTACGCCCGCAAGATGTTCGAAGCCGGCGCGCTGAAGCTTGAGGCGCCGCAGAACATCGCCGCGTTCCTCGCCGACATCCGGCGCTGGGGTGAGTTCGGCATGATTCCGGCACTGAACGCGCGCCGTACCCCCGACCGCGCCGCCGTCATCGACGACGACGGCGAGTTCACGTTCAAAGAACTCGACGACGCGGCGCACGCCGTCGCCAACGGGCTGCGCGCGATGGGCGTCACGGGCGGCGACGGCGTGGCGATCCTCGCGCGTAACCACCGGTGGTTCCTCGTCTCGGTGTACGGCGCGGCCCGGACCGGCGCCCGCATCATCCTGCTCAACAGCGAGTTCTCCGGGCCGCAGATCAAGGAGGTGTCCGACCGCGAGGGCGCGAAGGTCATCATCTACGACGACGAGTACACCGCCGCCGTCTCGCAGGCCGAGCCGGAGTTCGGCAAGCTGCGCGCGCTGGCGACCAACCCCGACAAGGACGAGCCGTCCGGCAGCACCGACGAGACCCTGGCCGACCTGGTCGCGCGCAGCAGTTCGCACCAGGCGCCCAAAGCGACCAAACACTCGTCGATCATCATCCTGACGAGCGGCACCACCGGTACGCCCAAGGGTGCCAACCGCAGCACCCCGCCGTCGCTGGCTCCGATCGGCGGCATTCTGTCCCACGTGCCGTTCAAGGCCAACGAGGTGACGTCACTTCCGGCGCCGATGTTCCACGCTCTGGGTTTCCTGCACGCCACCATCGCGATGATGTTGGGCTCCACGCTTGTGTTGCGACGCCGCTTCAAGCCGGCACACGTGCTGGCGGACATCGAGAAGAACAAGGTCACCGCGGTAGTCGTGGTTCCGGTGATGCTGTCGCGCATCCTCGATGAACTCGACAAGACACAGCCCAAGCCCAACTTGTCCTCGCTGCGCATCGTGTTCGTATCGGGGTCGCAGCTGGGAGCCGAACTGGCCACTCGCGCGCTGAAGGATCTGGGTCCGGTCATCTACAACCTCTACGGGTCGACCGAGATAGCGTTCGCGACCATCGCGCGGCCCAAGGATCTGTCGATCAACCCCGGAACGGTGGGTCCCGTCGTCAAGGGCGTCAAGGTCAAGATTCTCGATGAGAACGGCGCCGAGCTGCCGCAGGGTGAGGTGGGCCGCATATTCGTCGGGAATACCTTCCCCTTCCAGGGCTACACCGGCGGCGGCCACAAGCAGATCATCGATGGGCTGATGTCCTCCGGCGACGTCGGCTACTTCGACGAGCACGAGCTGCTCTACGTCAGCGGCCGTGACGACGAGATGATCGTGTCCGGCGGCGAGAACGTGTTCCCCGCCGAGATCGAGGATCTGGTGAGCGGGCATCCCGAGGTCGTGGAGGCCACCGCGCTCGGCGTGGAGGACAAGGAATGGGGCCACCGGCTGCGCTGCTTCGTGGTCAAGACCGAGGGGGCCTCGATCGACGAGGACACCATCAAGGCCTATGTGCGGGAGAACCTGGCCCGCTACAAGGTGCCCCGTGAGGTGATCTTCCTCGACGAGCTGCCGCGCAACCCGACCGGCAAGATCCTCAAGCAGGAACTCCGCGAAATGGCCGTCGGCGGAGACGACGAACAGACAGAAGTCGGCGGAGACGACGAACAGACAGAAGTCGGCGGAGACGACGAACAGACAGAAGTCGGCGGAGACGACGAACAGACAGAAGTCGGCGGAGACGACGAACAGACAGAAGTCGGCGGAGACGACGAACAGACAGAAGTCGGCGGAGACGACGAATAGACAGAAGTAGAAGCTCGGCAGGGATTCCTAGGTCGCCTGGATCGCGGCGCCGGGAATCGACAGGCACACCAGCATCAGAGTCAGCAGGAACCAGCCGGCGCCCTGCCAGGCCGGCCACGCCCCCTCGGCCTTCCATTCTCGGTAGGTCCTGACGAAGGCACCGACCCCGCCGCCGAACAGGATGGCTGGCACCAGCGAAGCCGCAACCACCGATTCGCGCGCGGTGAGCGCGTATACCGCGAAGACGATGCCCGCGGCCGCGACGACGGCGCAAACGTAGACCGCCGCCGCGTGAAACGTGTCGGGACGGTCGAAGCGCTTCTCGACGTCGCGGTTCACGGCGCTCAGTGCGGATGGTTGATGTACCAGGACAGGCATCCTGGGAAGTCGCGGCACGCGATGACCGCTGTCTGGTCGGGCGGTCCGCCGCTGGCCCTCGGGATCCGCGGTCCGAAGTTGCACGACGGGATGTAGGGGTTACCGGGAACAATGCCGTTGTAGCAGGGCGCAGCTTCTGGCCGGGCCGCCGATTGCGACAGCAGCACCGTCGGCGCGACCAGAAAACTCAGCGCGGCGGACGTCAGGACGACGAGACGCGCGATCCGGTGTTCGAGATTGGTCATCACTACCACCAAACGCTCTTACGCAAGAGACTATTTTTGATGGTACGCCTCACTGCCAGCGGATTTACGGATCTCGCGGCAGGCCGAGCAACCGCTCGGCGATGATGTTGAGCTGCACCTCCGACGTGCCGCCGTAGATCGTGGTGGCACGGCTGGCCAGCAGGAACTCGGCCCACTTGCCCTGCGGGGTCTCGAGGTCGCCGACGGCTCCGTCGGTGCCGAACGACGACACCGCGAATTCGGCGTAATGCTGGCCGGTGCGCATCGACAACAGCTTCGAGATGGCCGCCGCGGGCATGGGATCGCCGCCGGCCAATGTCAGCAGGGTCGAGCGCATGTTCAGCACCTTCGCGGCGTGCCCTTCGGCGATGAGGTGTCCGGCGTGGTTCTGCCCGATCTGATCGAACTGGCCGTCGCGGATGAAGTCGACGAAGCCATTGAGGTTCGGCAGGAACGGCGCCTCGCTGCTGCCGATCGACACTCGCTCGGCGGTCAGGGTGGTGCGGCTGACCTCCCAGCCGCGGTTCACCTCGCCGAGCACCATGTCGTCGGGAACGAAGACGTCGTCGATGAACACGGTGTTGAACATGGCGTTGCCGGTCAACTCCCGAAGCGGCTTCACCTCGACGCCGTCGCTGTTCATATCAAGCAGGAAGTAGGTGATGCCGTTGTGCTTCGGCGCGCTCGGGTCCGTGCGAGCCAGTAGCATGCCCCACTGCGCGTACTGGGCGGCGGTGGTCCAGATCTTCTGGCCGGTGATCTGCCAACCGCCGTCGACCTTGGTGGCCTTGGTGGTCAGGCTGGCGAGATCGGACCCGGCGCCGGGCTCGGAAAACAGCTGGCACCAGATCATCTCGCCGCGAAGCGTCGGTGGCAGGAAGCGCTGCTGCTGCTCGTCGGTACCGAATGCGACGACCGACGGGATCAGCCAGGCCGCGATGCCCATCGTCGGGCGACGGACCCGGCCGCTGCCGAATTCCTGGGCGATGATGATCTGCTCGACGGGACTCGATGCGCGTCCCCACGGCTTGGACAGATGGGGCACCACCCAACCACCCTCGGCGATCGCGGTGGTGCGCTCCTCGCTCGGAATCTCTTTCAGCGCGGCGACTTCCGCACGAATCTCGGTGCGCAGCTTTTCTGTCTCCGGGTCCAGATCGATGTCGACCCTGCGCATTCCGGTGCTCGTCGCGATGTCGACCACCTGCTGCGGGAACTCGCTGGCGCGGCCGAAGCAGGCGGCGAGCACGAGGGCGCGGCGGTAGTAGACGTTGGTGTCGTGCTCCCACGTGAAGCCGATGCCGCCGTGCACCTGGATGCAGTCCTGTGTGGTGTGCAGCACCGCACCGGGCGCCAGGGTGGCGGCAACGGCCGCCGCGAACTCGAAAGCGGTTTCATCCGAGGGGTTCTGGCTGTGTTCATCGATGGCCCGGGCGGCGTCCCACACCGCGGCGGTGGCGCGCTCGGTGTCGGCGATCATCTCTGCGCACTTGTGCTTGATGGCCTGGAACTGACCGATCGGCCTGCCGAACTGCTCGCGGATCTTGGCGTACGCCGTGGCGGTGTCCGTGGCCCAGCGCGCGACGCCGATGCATTCCGCGGACAGCAGCGTGGAGATCAGCGCACGCGCGTGCGTACGGCTCAGATTGCTCAGCACGAGGTCATCGCCGACCTCGACGGCGTTGGCGCGCACATCGGCCAGCGGCCGCAGCGGATCCACGCTTTTGACCGGCTCGATTTCCAGCGCCTCGGCGTCGAGAACCACCCATTCCTCGCCGCTGTCGATCGCCACGGGCAGTACCAGCACCGACGCCTGCCCGGCTGCGGGAACGGCACGCACCTCACCTCGGATGACCAGGCGGTCTCCGTGCCGGGTGGCGGTCAGCCCGGAGTCGAGGGCGTAGGCCGCGATCACCTCGCCGGAGGCCAGGTCGTTGAGCAGCTTGGCGTCGGGGTCGTTAGCGGCGATGAGCGCACTGGCTATCGCCGAGGGGACGAACGGGCCGGGAACCGCGCCGTAGCCGAACTCGGCAACGACAATCGCCAGCTCGAGGATGCCGAACCCTTGTCCGCCAACGGATTCCGCCAGATGCACACCTTGCAGGCCCTGTTCGGCGGCGACGTTCCAGTACGGCGGAGGGTTCGGAATCGGAGTTTCCAGCGCCTCGTGCAGCACGTCCGACGGCGCGACTCGCGCCACCAGGGACCTGACGGAATCGGCCAGGTCGTTGTGCTCAGTCGTGATCGCGATGGGCATAGTTGCACCTCAATGTGGCGGGGTTTCCCTATTAACCGGTCGGTTGGGACCCACGATACCGTTCACCACATCGGCCAGATCCCGGCTGTCCCGGATGCGGCGGCAGTTGGCGACGGCCTCGCTCAGATAACGGCGCATCGTGTCGGCGGTGTACCACGCGACGTGCGGCGTCATCACCACGTTGGGAAGCGTGAGCAGCGGGTTGTCGGCTGGAATCGGTTCGACGGCGAAGACGTCCAGGCCCGCGGCGGCCAGTCCGCCGGAGCGCAGCGCGTTGACTAGCGCGTCCTCGTCGACGATCGCGCCGCGGGACGTGTTCACCAACACCGCATCGGGCTTCATCAGGGCCAGCGCGGTGCGGTTCAGCATGCCTTCTGTCTGCTCGGTCAGCGGCAGGTGCAGCGACACGATGTCGCAGGCGGAGAGCAGCTCAGGCAGCGGACGCCAGGCGGGATGGCCGTCGTCGCGGGTGCTGGTGTGCAGCACCTGAGAAGCCGGAGTGCCGATGCCCCTCACGATCGCCTCCACCCTTTTCGCGATACTGCCGTAGCCGACCAGTCCGACGGTGCAGCCGCCGATGTCACGCACGGTCTCGCCGAGGCTCGGGTCGGAGGGCCAGCCGGTGCCCTGGCGGGTGGAGTGGTCCAGCTCTGTCAGCCGGCGCAGCGCTGCGAGCATCAGCAGTAGGGTGCCCTCGGCGACCGAGGGAGCATTCGCGCCAGGCATGTTCGCCACCGCGATGCCCAGTCGAGTCGCGGTCTCGACGTCGATGGTGTTGACCCCTGCGCCCATCTTGTGCACCAGCCGCACGTGGGTGGCCTTCTCGAGGTCGTCGCCGGTGATCGGCCGCAGCACGTGCCAGACCACCTCGGCGTCGGCTAGCTCGCGATAGAACGTCTTGTCGTCATCCTCGGCGCAGTAGCGGATGTCGAGCCAATCCGATTCTGGTGCAAGGAATTGTAGGACCTTGTCGCCGGGAACGAAGTGTGCGAGGACTCTCAGCATCGAGCGCTCGCGCGAAGAGTCGACGGCTAGTGCCACCGCTTCGCGATCCACTTCGCGATGGTATCGGCCTTCTCGCTGCGCGCGCCCGGGGTGGTGAAGTAGTGGTCGGTGTCGATCGAGTACTTCGCCTTGTCGGTCGTGGCCAGGGCGTCGTAGATGCGTTGCGCGTCCGACGGGTACACACCGGTGTCCTGTTCGGCGTTGATGACCAGCGCCGGGCAGGTGAGCCGCGCCAAATGGGGTTCGGCGCGGGTCTGGGCATGCCGCAGGCTCCACATGCCGATCCAGTTGCGCAGCGTGCAGGCTGCGGCGATGCCGTGTGCCGATCGGTTGGCCTTGACCGGAACACCCGCGTAGCACATGTTCGCCGGCCGCTTGGTCGGTTCGAGCGTGGGGTCGATCATGCGCGGGTCTGCCCAGGTGCGCAGCACGGTGAACGGGCGGTCGGAGAAGCCGGCGGCGTGAACGCGCTTGAGTTCGGTCTCCGCCCAGTCGGTGATGGCGTTGTTGCGTGCGACCTGTGCTGAGCGGTAGCGCTCGATGAACGCCGCGGAGTACGGCGGCCCGTTCTCGTCGTTGAACAGATCGAGATCGGGATCACTGGCGACAGCGTCGTTTTCGTCGACGACGGACGCGTCCATCCACGCGGTGAGCACGTCGGGGCGACCCGGGTGCGCAGCGCTGGCGATGTAACCGTCGGCCGGCGGCAGATCGGTGAGTCCCGCCGCGGCCCGCATGCCCTCCAGTGGTGTCACGTGCGGGTCGACGGCCTGCGCCTGATACGCCGCCATCAGAGAACCTCCACCGGAATTGCCCAGTAGTACCACAGTTTCCACGCTCTGAACCTCGCGCAGCCAGCGAATGCCGACTCCGATGTCGACCAGCGCGTGGTCGAGCAGGAAGCTACTTTCGAATCCGCGGTAACGCGTGTTCCAGCCGAGGAATCCGATGCCACGGGTCGCCATGTAATCGGCGAGATAGTGCTCGGAGAAGTCGATCTGATAGTGCGTCGCGATGATCGCGACCTTCGGTTTGCGCCCGACGCCGCGGTGGTAGAGGCCTTGGCACGGGTGTCCGCCTGCGCCCGCCCGACGTGCGGTGGCCGACTGCAGGCCGACGAACTCGCGGGTTACGCCCGGTGTTCCTCCGCCCGCGGGTGCTCTGGTCATGCCGTCCCCCTGTGGTAGATCGTCCGGTAGAAGATGTTGGCCAACGTGGTGATGCACGCTTGGTCGTCGACGGAGTCCGCCTTGTTCCCGGACAGTTGTGTGTAGCAGAACTGGTTGAGCAGCGACACCATCGCGACAGCAACGAGGTGGGCATCGTCATCCACGCAGAAACCGTGCTGCTGCGCACTTTTCACCATGTGGGTGATCAGTTCGATCGGCAGCGAGCAGATGTCGTTCCAGTACTGCGCGAAGTCGTCGCTGACCGTGGCCAGCTGGGACACGCTGATTATCTCGGCCAACTGGTGGCGATACGTGTACCAGTGCGCGGCCACCGCCTCATATGACCGTTCCCAATTGGGCAACCCGGGTTCCGCCGCCGCACGGGACCGCTCCCTGGCCTCGTCACGGAATCGCAGCGCCCATTCGCGGACCATCGCTTCTTTGGAGTCGTAATAGTTGTAGAACGACGCCGTGGATTTGCCCGCCTCAACTGCGATATCCGAAATCGTCGTTGCAAGAATGCCTTTGCGGGCGATCACAGACCGAGCCGCTGCGTCGATGGCCGCCTGCGTCTGCCGACCGCGCAGAGTCGGTAACTGCACGCGCGAGCTAGCAGTCACGGCCTCTCCTTGACCATTGATCCAAACTGAACCTGATGTTAGATTCAGAAATCGAGCTTGACCAGAGGAGCGGCCAGAGATGATCAAGCCGAACAATCCCAATTCCGAGTTCGAACTCGGCGGCATCAACCACGTCGCACTCGTGTGCTCGGACATGGAGAAGACCGTCGACTTCTACAGCAATGTGCTTGGCATGCCGTTGATCAAGTCACTCGACCTGCCCGGCGGTATGGGGCAACACTTCTTCTTCGACGCGGGCAACGGCGACTGTGTCGCGTTCTTCTGGTTCGCCGACGCCCCGGACCGGGTCCCGGGAATCTCGTCACCGGAAGCCATTCCGGGTATCGGGGACATCGTCAGCGCGGTGAGCACTATGAACCATCTGGCGTTTCACGTGCCCGCCGAGAAGTTCGACGACTACCGGAAGCGTCTGAAGGAAAAGGGTGTGCGGGTCGGCCCGGTGCTCAACCACGACGAGAGCGAGATGCAGGCGTCGCCCACCCTGCATCCCGGCGTTTACGTGCGCTCGTTCTACTTCCTCGATCCAGATGGCATCACCCTCGAGTTTGCCTGCTGGACCAAGGAATTCACCGAAAGCGACACCGAGACGACACCGAAGACCGCGGCAGATCGCCGGCCCCGGGTGAACGCCTAGGTTTGCGGCGGAAGGCCGGCCAGCTGATCGATCAACGCGGCCAGCACATCCACCAGTTGGTCGTGGTCGAGGCTGACTTCGCCTGACAGCCACGTGCTGATGGTCTGGACCACTCCGCCAACCGCGAAATGCGATGCGGCCTTGACGTGGTCGTTGTCCAGCGCCCCTAACGCGCCGGCGTGCGCGAAGAGCAGCGCCGCGAACAGGGCCGTGGACTCGGCGCGTTTGCGCACGATCACTGTGTTGGACAGTTCGACGCTGAACAGCAGGCGACCCACGCGGGTGTCGGCGGAAATGGTGCGCACGACGTTGGCCATGCCCGCGCGGGCCTGCTCGTCCGGCGGTGCCGACGCGACGGCCGCCTGGGTGGTGGCGGCGATGTCGGCGATCACGGAGTCGAAGACCGCGCAGACGAAGTCGTCCTTGTCGGTGAAGCTCTCGTAGAAGTACCGAACGCCTAGGCCGGCCTGGCCGCAGATCGCGCGCACTGTCAGTTCGGCGGGGTCCTGGTCGCCGGCGCCGAGCAGCTCCAAACCGGCGTCCAGCAAGCGGCGACGACGCCCGGCGAGGCGCTCGGCTGCGTCGATGCCGCGGTAGGGCCGGACCTGTGCCATTAGGCCATCTTGACACCTGTCGCCCGCGCGGGGCAAGATTAGGAAACACGCGTTCTCACATTTGCCGATAGGGGTGGCCAATGACGGTCAGCGAGCCGATCGACCACGTGGGGCGTGGAATCAACGATCCAGTGCTGCCGGGTGGGCGGCGGCCACCACGATGGATGGCATCCGCGGACGACGGTGCGGGCGTCGGGCTGCTGTCCGGAGCGGCGAACGTCATCATGGAGCTCGCCCGACCCGGTGTCGGCTACGGCGTGAAGGACAGTCGGGTCGAGAGCGGACGGGCCGACCGGCACCCGATCAAGCGGGCGAGAACCACGTTCACCTATCTTGCGGTGGCGCTCTCGGGGACGGAGACACAGAAGAGCGAGTATCGGCGAGCGGTCAACAAATCGCACGCTCAGGTGTACTCGACCCCCGACAGCCCAGTCGAGTACAACGCGTTCGACAAGAATCTGCAGCTGTGGGTGGCGGCGTGTCTCTACAAGGGTTTCGTCGACGTGTATCGCATCTTCATCGGGGAGATGGATGACGAAGCGGCGGACCGCCACTATCGCGAGGGCATGGCGCTCGGCACCACTTTGCAGGTGCCCGCAGAGATGTGGCCTGCCGACCGGAAGGCGTTCGACGAGTACTGGCAGCAGTCGCTCGAGCAGATCCACATCGACGATGCTGTCCACGAATACCTGTTCCCGATTGCCGCAGGCCGGATCGCCGGCGTGAGGCTCCCCCGCGGGCTGGAACGGCGATTGGATGCCGTCAACCTGTTCATCACGACCGGCTTTCTGCCGCAACGATTCCGCGATGAGATGAAGTTGCCGTGGGACGCGGCTCGCCAGCGTCGGTTCAACCGGTTGATGGCGGCGCTCGGCCGGGTGAACACCCTGCTGCCGAGGTTCGTCCGGCGGTTCCCGTTCAACTGGATGCTCAAAGACCTGGACTGGCGGATCCGCACGGGGCGCCCGCTGGTTTAGCCGATACGCGGCTATTTCCCGGGTTCCACCCGCGGCGGTTTGCACGCGGCGATCATTGGGGCCATGCCCGTTGGCCCAGGTGAGCCGTTCGACCGAGAACAGGTCGATTGCCGACTTTCTCACCACGGCCGCACTTCGGCCGCCGTCAGGACTGCGGAGGCAGTACGCACCGCGCCGCTGCTCACTGCCGTGGACCCGAGAACCGTTGGGCGCCTGGGCGTCCCGAGCAATCCGCTGACATCGGGTCTGCTGGATCGGGTCGCGTGGCCGGTGGGTGGGGCGCTTGCTACGCAAACATGAAGTCGCGCATGAAGCGAGTCATGCGGCGAAGGTAGTCCGGCTGACTGACATGCAGGATGTGATTTCCTGGGAACCAGTGAAACGCGCAGCGATCCCAGTGTTCCCAGAGCATTTCGGCCTGCTCTGGCGGGGCGAGCCGGTCGCCGAGCCCGGTGATGATCAGCCTGCGGTCCTTCGGGACCAATGGTGGATAGTTCAACGGTGAGGCGTACTGCGTCGCGGCGGTGGTGAGCTCTGGGCGCGTCTTGGACAGTCGATTCCGCAACTGCACGACCTTGTTGGCGGGGAACCACTCGTCGACAGTCTGGTCCGGTGCGACGACGGGAACGTTCGGAATGACCGCCTGGATGCGGTCATCCACGCTGGCAATCAGCGCCGAAGTGTAACCGCCCAGCGACATCCCCGTCAGTGCGATGCGGTCGACGCCGGTGAACTCCAGATAGTCGATGACCGAACGGAAGTCGTGCACCGCCTGGGCCATCGCCTCGGCGAAACCTGCGAACCCGTTGGCGAAGAACCCGTAACCGCTGAAGAGAGAGCCCTTTTCGGCCCGGCCGCCGTGGAACGGCAGTGTGTACAGCAACACGTCGTAGCCGGACCGGTAGAACCACGGCAGCGAGAAGAACAAGCCGTTGAACAGATATGGCGATCCCATGAACCCGTGGATCACGCACAACGTCGGGTGTGGGCCGTCGTCGTGGCGCCAGTGTTGGGCGTGTACGACGTTGTTGCGTACGAAGCCTCGACATTGATCACGCAACGCCGGGTTGACCGACTCGAAGCTGCTGTTGAACCGGATGTTGTGCACGTTGCCCTTGGCGATCCATTCGGCGACCGGGCTGGCGGGTCGCGACGACACGCGCGGCACCGAGGTCGGCGCCGGGAAGGACAGCGCGGGATCTTTCGCGGCGGCCAGCTGCGTGTAGAACCTCAGCTGTTCCTGCTCTGCCTGCGACTGGCCGCGGCGCAGCCCGCCGAGCATGGTCGGAAGCATCGTTGCCGCCAGCAGAGAGGCGATCGCGGTTCGGAGGCCGATGTCGGCGGCGGCCGAGGCGTCCACGATGAGCCGCTGGCGCAGCGTGAGGTCGACACGGCGGGGCAGGCCGCGGACGGTCGCGTCGGCGCCGGCAACGTCGGGAACGGGAATGGGCGGATCCACCGGAGTGGTGTCCGAACTGGTCACGTCCGCATGGTAACCCGCGGGGTCAGATCAGTCGGTAAACCATGGATCCACCGATGGTGGTCGCCGGGTAGTGCGCTGCGACCCAGTCGGCGATCTCGCGGGTGTGCGAGATGCTCCGATTGGGGCCGCGAATCACCTCGCCGTGCCGAGCCTCCTCTGTCGCGGCGCGGCCGGCCTCGATGTAATAGGACACTTTGCCGGCGTGCACATCGTCGATGAACTGCTGCAGTGCGGGAACCGGGTCGGTGCTCCAGCCTCCCACCGCCATCACCGAGGTGCCGGAGGCGATCTCCAGCACCGCGGCCGACTGAGATCCGTTGGTCGCCGCCGACCACGTCGTGTGGGTGGCGCTGAGCAGGGCCGCCAACTGTCTGTTGACCGCCTCGTCGGACATCCAGCGGCCGGTCACGCTCGATGACCGCGCGGCGGACGGTATCGAACCGTGATGAGGGGTCGCCGCGGTGACGACGGAGTAGGCGGCGGTGCCGGCGATCGCGGCTGCCAGTCCGAGCGTCGCCGCAACGCCGGCCGCCCTCGGATGGGGCAGGACCACGCACCCCACTGCGGCAACGGCCACTGCCGCGATCAGTCCCGACCAGGCGGCCCCGAAGTGGTTGTTGCGCAACAGTACTGTTGACCGTTCGGCCGCCAGAGCCACCATCGCGGCGATTGCGAACCGGCCGTCCCAGACGGACCGGCGTCGCCACGCCCACAGTCCACCCAGGCCGATCAACGCCGCGATCGCCGGAGCCAGCGCGACGGTGTAGTACGGGTGCTCTGTGCCGCCCATGAAACTGAACACCACGCCGGTGACCACCAACCAACAGCCCCACAACGTCAACGCGCACAGTTCATCTCGGCTGAGTTTTCGCCGCGCGGCCAGGTACACCCCAAACGCCGCCGCGAACAGTGCCACCAACAGCAGCCACGCGATCTCATTGCCCATCTCGCCGGTGAAGAGGCGTTGCATTCCGGGGCGACTGCCGAACGCCGACATGCCGTGCCAATCGCGAATCGCGTCGGACTCGCCGTGCCTGCCGACGATGCGGCCGATCCCGTTGTAGCCGAACGCCAGATCGAGCACTGTGTTGTCGGTGGACCCGCCGATGTAGGGCCGCGTGGTCGTCGGCACGAGCTGGACCGCGGCCACCCACCAGCCCGCCGCTACGACAACAGCGGCTGCGGCCCCCAGGAGATGGACGGCCCGTCTCACCCAGTTCGTAGGCGCGAACAGTGCATAGGCCAAAGCGAACCCGGGAAGCACGAGGAAGCCCTGCAGCATCTTGGTCAGAAACGCGAAGCCCATCAGGGTGCCTGCCGCCACCAGCCAGCGCCACGAGGCCGCGGGCACCGCGCGCATCGTGCAGTAGGCGGCCGCAGTCAGCAGAAGCACCAGCAGCGCGTCGGGATTGTTGAAGCGGAACATCAGCGCCGCCGCGGGTGTGCATGCGAGAACCGCACCCGCCAACAGACCGGCCGCCGCGCCCTGTTCGGGGTACGCGAACGCCCTTCGCACCGCGAAGTACAACACCGCGACCGACGCCACCCCAATCAGCGCCTGGGGCGCGAGCACCGCCCAACTGTTCATGCCGAACAACCGCACCGACAGCCCGGTCACCCACAGCGACGCGGGTGGTTTGTCGACCGTGATGAAGTTGTTCGCGTCGAGCGAACCGAAGAACCAGGCGGCCCAACTCTGTGATCCGGCCTGAGCGGCGGCGGCGTAGAAGGTGTTACCGAAGTCCGTGGCCGCCAGATTCCACAGGTACAGGACGGCTGTCGCGGCCAGGAGGGCGGCAAGCGCCCACCGTTCGCGGGTCACGGTCACCGGGTCAGGGTGCCGCTCGTCGCGGTCGCCGGCCTGTGCCACGCCTGCGAACCCGCTGTGAGTCCAGGCGGTGCCAGACTGACGGTATGTGGAACCCCGACGTCTATCTGGCGTTCGCCGATCACCGTGGGCGCCCGTTCTTCGACCTGATGTCGCGGGTGGGAGCCGAATCTCCGCGGCGCGTCGTCGACCTGGGATGCGGACCGGGCAACCTCACCGTCAGCCTGGCGCAGCGCTGGCCCGACGCCGTCATCGAGGCATGGGACAACTCACCGGAGATGGTCGAGGCGGCCCGCGAACGCGGTGTCGACGCACATGTCGGCGATGTGAACACCTGGACGCCTGCGCCCGACACCGACGTCGTGCTGAGCAACGCCGTATTGCAGTGGGTGCCCGAGCACTCCGAGCTGTTGACCCGATGGGCGGGTCAGCTGTCCTCCGGGTCGTGGATCGCGATGCAGGTGCCGGGAAACTTCGACGCCCCATCGCACGAAGCCGTTCGTCGGCTTGCGCGCGAGGAACGATGGTCAGAGCCGTTGCGGGACTTCCCGTTCCGCGAGGGTCAGGTCGACGGGCCATCGGGATACGCCGAACTGCTCACCGACGCGGGCTGTCGGGTCGACGCGTGGGAGACCACGTACGTCCACGAACTGACCGGTGAGAATCCGGTGCTGGAATGGATCACCGGGACGGCCCTGCGACCGGTGAAGAGCCGGCTCACCGACACACAGTGGCAGGAGTTTCGCCGGGAACTGATCCCGATACTCGACGGGGCCTATCCCGCGCGTTCCGACGGCACGACGTTCTTTCCGTTTCGCCGGATATTCGTTGTCGCTCAGGTGAACTAGGCGGACCGCTTCTGGTTCAGCAGTTCGATGACCTGCGCGACCAGCTTGTCGATGTCTGCGCCGGTGGTATCCAGCACGAGATCCGGATTCTCGGGCGCCTCGTACGGTGCGTCGAACCCGGTGAGACCCTTGAGTTCACCAGCGCGTGCCCGCGCATAGAGCCCTTTGGGGTCTCGCTTCGCGCATTCCTCGACGGGTGTGGACACGTAGACCTCGATGAAAGGCAGCTTCGCAGCGTGGCTGAGTGCACGGGCGATGTCGCGATCTGACTTCAGCGGCGACACCAGCGATGCCAGCGCCACCACACCCGCATCGGCGAACAGCCTGGTGAGATGTCCGACGCGCCGGATGTTCTCGGCACGGTCGCCCGGCGAGAAGCCGAGGTCATCCGACAGGCCATGCCGGATGTTGTCGCCGTCGAGTAGGTAGGCCACGTCTCCGGACTCGACCAGTGCCCGCTCCACGGCGACGGCGATTGTGGACTTGCCCGATGCCGGAAGGCCGGTGAACCAGATGGTGGCGCCCAGTTGATTGGTGGCGGACCAGCGGTGACCGCGATCCAATGCCGAGGGATGCCAACGAATGTCGTTGCGCGTCTGCACGCCCGGCTTGACTTCGCGCGGTTCGATGATCGTGCCGGCGCCGACCGTGTCATTGGTCGTCTCGTCGATCAGGATGAACGCACCACTGTCGCGGTCGTCGGCGTAGGAGTCGGCCACGACGACAGAACTCGTACGCAGCGTCACTTCGCCGATGTCGTTGAGTACCAGTTCTACTGGGTTGTCGAGCTCTTCGAGAGTCTCGGGATCCAGCCGGGAATGGAGTGCCTGAACAGTGGCGCGAACCGTGCGGGTGCCCTGCTTGAGTGCGAGCCGGTCACCGGCGCGCAACGGGCTGTCGAGGAACCAGCACACCGTTGCGTCCAGTTCGCGTGCCAGCACCGGAAGGGAGGCGTCGTCGGCGCCACTGACGAAGACGTCCCCACGACCGACGTCGATGTCATCGGACAACTCGATGGAAACCGACAATGGGGCAACGGCCGTCGTTCGCTCGTCGTCGAGGGTGTCGACCAGAGTCACTGTCGAGCGGGTACCCGCTGGAAGGCTGACGATGGGGTCACCGACCTCCAGTGTGCCCGCGGAGAGCCGGCCGGTGTAGCGCCTGCGCTGTTCCGGGGTCGGCCGCGACACCCACTGCACCGGCAGCCGCAACTTGTCCGTCTCCGGTTGCGGCGCAGACAACTCCACATTCTCGAGGTACTCCAGTAGCGTCGGTCCCTCGTACCACGGGGTGCGTTCGGACCGGTGTACGACGTTGTCGCCGAGCTTGGCGGCGATGGGGATGACCGTGATGTCGACGCCGCCGAGACGCGCGGCCACCTGCTGAAGCTCGACGACGACATCGTCGAACCTCGCCTGGTCGAAGTCGACCAGGTCGATCTTGTTGACGGCCGCGACGAAGTGCTTGATACCCAACAGCTTTGCGATGCGCGCATGTCTGTTGGTTTGCCGCAGCACTCCGGCGCGGGCGTCCACGAGAAGGACCGCAACGTGGGCGTTGGACGCACCGGTGAACATGTTGCGGGTGTACCGCTCGTGGCCAGGTGTGTCGGCCAGGATGTAACTACGCGCGTCAGTCGAGAAGAACCGGTAGGCCACGTCGATGGTGATCCCCTGCTCACGTTCTGCACGCAGACCGTCGGACAGCGCGGCCAGGTCGGCGATGCCTTCCTCGTCGGTGACGGCTTCCAGATGGTCGGTCGGGAGGCTGTCGGTGTCGTGCAGAAGCCGTCCGATCAGTGTGCTCTTGCCGTCATCGACCGATCCGGCGGTGGTGATTCGGAGAAGTTGGCGGGTCATCAGCTGGGTCCTTGCTTCTTCGGCGATGGCTCTTCGCGGGAGCGCTCATGGCGGCGCAAACGGCTCATCAGAAATACCCCTCACGCTTGCGGTCCTCCATCGCGGCGACAGATGTGCGGTCGTCGGCGCGCGTTTCCCCGCGCTCCGAGACCGTGGCCGCCGAGATCTCGGCGATCACCCTCTCGATGTCGGTCGCTTGAGAGCGCACTGCACCGGTGATGGTCAGGTCACCGACGGTGCGATACCGAACCCATTCCACCGACGCCTTTTCACCGCCGGCGGGATGGGCGTACTCCGACACCGCAAGCAGGATGCCGTCGCGCTCGAAGACCTCACGCTCGTGCGCGAAGTAGATCGATGGCAGCTCAAGGCCTTCCATCTCGATATAACGCCACACGTCCAACTCGGTCCAGTTGCTCAGCGGGAACACCCGAACTTGTTCGCCCCTCTTGATCCGGCCGTTGTAGAGCGACCACGGTTCGGGCCGTTGCGCCCGCGGATCCCACTGTCCGAACTCGTCGCGGAAGCTGAGGATGCGTTCTTTGGCGCGGGCGCGCTCCTCATCTCGGCGTGCGCCTCCGAACGCGGCATCGAAGCCACCGGCTTCCAGGCCATCCAGAAGTGTGCGGGTCTGCTGCCGGTTCCGGGACGCTCCGGGGCCCGGGTCGGGAACCCGGCCGCTGTCGATCGACTCCTGGACGGAGGCGACGATCAGCTTGTGCCCCTGTCCGGTGACCCGGCGATCTCGGAACTCGATGACCTCGTCGAAGTTGTGGCCGGTATCGACGTGCATGATCGGGAAGGGCAGCGGGCTCGGCCGGAACGCCTTCTCCGCCAGGCGTAGCAGCACGATGGAGTCCTTGCCGGCCGAGAAGAGCAGCACCGGCCGTTCCAGTTCGGCAGTCACCTCGCGGATGATGTGAACCGCCTCGGCTTCGAGCAGTCGCAACTCGTCGACATGCAGCGTGTCAACCGTCATGTGGGAAGACCCTCCCTTTCCGCGTCCGCGCGGTACCGGTCCACCCACTCGTCGGAGCGTTGATCCGCCTGGCGTTCCAGTACCGGTGCGGGCGCGAGGCCGCGATCCTGGCCGAGTGCCTCGAGAACGTCGCCTACGATTTGAGTGAGGTTGCGCCACAACACCGAATACGCGACCTCGATCGGGTCGACATTCTCTTCGTGGAACCAGGCCCGCCAGCCTTTGTCCTGCTCGCGCAGCATCGTCACGACGTGCGCGATCGCGCCGGCGTGGTACTCGGCCCGGGAGTCCCGTCGCGGATCGGGCCGCCCACGCCAAACCCGGGTCTGCACGGCGCGCCAGAACGAAACCGCTTGGGAGACAGCGTCGGGCCGGTGGATGTATACCAGAACCGGATCGCTGCCGATGACGTCGCGGATCGCGGCGAGAAGGCCGTCGCCGGATCGCTCGGACAGCCCTGCCGCGCGCTCCAGCAGAAGCGGAGTCTGATTCCACATCAACTTGCCGCCCCATACCCCGTTGGGGGTGCGGCCGACGGTCCGGATGTAGTCACGCCAGATCTCGGCCGGGGCAAGATCCGGTTTGCCTTCGTCCAGTGGATCGAGCAGTTGCAGGATCGATTCGTCCTCGACGTCTGCGAACCATTGCCGCGGCTGCGGGGCCATGCTGGTGGTGGGCAGGTACTGGAAGAACTCCTGCGGCTCTCCTGCCACACCGGTCGCCCGGAGAGATTCGACCAACAGCGTGCTGCCGCTGCGTTGCGACGCGAGGACCAGGTAAGCGGTCGGATGGTCTGACATTTGCGTGAGCCTAACCGGATTCAAATCGCCTGACATACCGGGGCTTAACAATCACCGTGACGATAACTATTGCCCTGATGCTTGCTCGTCTTCGATGCCGCGTTCAGACGCGATGGCCGATCGGCTGGTGATCGTCGGTCCGTGGATTTGTAGGTAGGTTTCGGTGTACCGCTCTGCAATTCGCGTGCCTGCAAACTCCGACGGTATGACGTCGTTGGTCTTCATGCGCCAGTCGTTGAGCAGCAGCGCGAGGTCGTTGGCGATGGCTTCGGCCTTGTCGGATGCGTCGGGGCCGAGCAGGTTGTGCGCTTCGGTCGGGTCCTCGTGCAAGTCGTAGAGCTCGCGCCCGGGCCGTGGCGTATGCACCAGTGGTGCCACGGTCTGGCCGGGGGCGCTTTCGGCGATGTCCCACGGCAGGTCCAGGAGTGGCCGCGCCGCGTAGTTCTCGATGTAGCTGTAGTCCTTGGTGCGTACGGCGCGGATCGGGTCGAACGAATCGTGGTAGGTCTTCGACGTGTAGACCTCGGTGCGTGCCGGCCCGGTGTGCGGGTGAGCCAGGTTGTCGGCGTGTGAGAGGCCGTCGATCTCGGCAGGGACATCGACGCCGAGCAGATCGAGCACGGTGGGCACCAGGTCGACACCGCTGAACAGTTCGTCGTAGACCCGCGGCGCGATGGCGGCGTCGCGTGGCGGCCGGACGATCATCGCGATGCCCGTGCCGGCGTCGTACAGCGTGGACTTGGCGCGGGGCAGTGCAGGTCCGTGGTCGGTCATGAACACCACCCAGGTGGTGCGATCCAGGCCGGTGGCGGCAAGCGCGTCCAGCAGGCGGCCGACGGCTTCGTCGGCCACCGTGATCGCCCCGTAGAACTCGGCAAGATCCTGCCGGATGTCTGCGGTATCGGGCAGGTAGTCGGGTAGGTCGACACCTGTGGCATCTGCCGGTTCATAGCGATCGCGCGGATAGGGACGGTGGGTTTCGAAGAACCCGGCGGTGAGCAGAAACGGCTGCCCCGGAGGGTCTGCGAGCCAGTTCGTGGCCTGCTCGGCCACGTACTCGCAATACGAGTTCGATACGTCGAACTCGTCGAAACCCAGCTTGGACGGGTAGGACGTCTCGTGTTGCATCCCGAATAGTGCGGTGTGCCAACCGGATTCCGACAGGATGTGAGGGAGCGTCCGGATGCCCGCCCGGTACTCCCAGCCGTGGTGGGCCAGGCCGATCAGGCCATTGCTCTGCGGATAGCGTCCCGTGAACAGCGACCCGCGTGACGGCGAGCACAGCGGCGCCGTGGCGTGTGCATGGGTGAACAGAATTCCTTCAGCGGCGAGCTGGTCGAGCCGTGGGCTGGAGACGTCGTCGTGCCCGTAGACGCCGAGGTAGCGGCCGAGGTCGTGCCAATGCACGATCAGCAGGTTGTCTCGTTTCGGCTCGGTCACGCGGCGTCCTTCCCCGACTCGTCGGTCCACCGAACAGGGTGGCGCGCAGATCCCGCAACCTTTTGAATCACCCGAAGCAACTTATCCCCAATTGGCGTTTCATCCACAGGTTGGGGTTGAGCTGGGCGGATGCGTCGCGGGCTGCGGGTAGGTTCGCTCATATGTTCGATCAACTCGTGGATGCGGCCACCGGCAGCCGCGCCCCGGCTGCGGTGGGGGCGTGGGCGCGGGTGGAGAACGCCGCCTGCGCGCGGCGCCTGGCCGCCATCGCCGAGGAGCTCGAGCGGCTGCGGGCCGCCGACGGGTCCGCCGATCGGGAGCTGTGGTGCATCGACAACTGGGATGCGGTGGCGGCGTCGGTGGCCGCCGCCCAGAACGTGTCGCTGGGGGTGGCCTCGCATCAACTGTCCGTCGCCCTGGAGCTGCGGGACCTGCCGCGGGTCGGCGCAGGTCTTCGCCGCCGGGGCGATCTCGTATCGAGTGGTGGCTGCGGTGATCGCGCGGACCCGGCTGATCCGCGATCGCGACGCCCGGGCCACGGTCGACAGTGCGCTGGCCGCGCGCATCGGCGGGTGGGGGCCGCTGTCGGCGGCCAAAACCGAGACCGAGATCGACTACTGGGTGGACCGCTACGACCCCGCCGCGCTGCGGCGCAGCCAGGACCACGCCCGCGGCCGCCATGTCGATGTCCATGCGGGCACCGACGGCAGCGGCACGGCGTCCATCGAGGCGCTGCTGTTCGCCGCCGACGCCGACGCGCTGGACCAGCGCCTGGACGCGATGGCCCGGGCGGTGTGCGACGGTGATCCGCGCACCATCGAGCAGCGCCGCTCCGATGCGCTGGGGGCGCTGGGTCACGGCGGCGACCGGCTGGCGTGCGGCTGCGAGGCTCCGCGGATTGCGACGCGGCGCGGGTGCAGCCCAGCACCGTGGTCGTTCACGTTGTCGCCGAGCAGGAATCGCTGACCGATGACACTGCGGTGCAGCTGGACGGGGAATCGGCGCCCGGGCCCACCGCCGCAGAGCTGCGGCAGATGACCATCCGGGACGCGCTCAGCCCCCGCCCGCAGGACATGATCGCCCGGTTCGCGGCCACCGCGCCGGCGGTGATCATCGGTGGCGCGATGCTGCCCGCGCCGCTGCTGGCGGCCACCCTCGCGCACACCGCGAAGATCGTGCCGATCGTGTTTCCCGGCGACAGCCCGACCAGAGCGGCGCTACATTCCCTCGGCGGTGTTGGCGACGTTCGTGCGTTGCCGCGATCTGACGTGCCGGTTCCCCGGCTGCGACGCCCCCGCCGACGTCTGCGATGTCGACCACACCATCCCGTATCCGGTGGGGCCGACGCAGGCGGCGAATCTGAAATGTTTATGCCGAAAACACCACCTACTCAAAACATCCTGGGGCTGGCGAGACCGCCAACTCCCCGACGCCACGGTGGTGTGGACCTCACCGCACGGGCAGACCTACACCACCCATCCGGGTAGCCGGCTGTTGTTCCCGCGCCTGTGCCGACCCACCGCCGCGGTCACCGCCCGCGACATACCGGGCGACGCCCCGGGCAGCGAAACCACCAGTCGCGGGCTGATGATGCCGCGCCGCAAACAGACCCGAACCCAACAACGCGCCAAAGCCATCGCCGACCAACGCCGCCGCAACGAACCCGGGGCCGCCGAACGCATCGCCGAACGCAACAAACCCCCACCGTTCTAGCCGGCGCCGAAATCCACCGCTACCTAGAGGCGACGGCGAACAGCTGCCAGTCGCCGGGCACACCCTTCAGCTCGTGAGCGCCGCGGTCCTCGAATTCGAGTCCTGACCCGATCACGAGGTCTTTAAGCGTGCTGGACACCAGCACGTCGTTCGCATTCGCCAGTGCGCTCACCCGCGCGCCGATGTGCACGCCGATGCCGCCGATGTCGTCGCCGCGGACTTCGCACTCGCCGGTGTGCAACCCCGCCCGCACCTCGATGCCGAGCGCCTGCACCGCGTCGCGAATTGCCATGGCGCAGCGGATCGCTCGCTGCGGGCCGTCGAACATCGCCAGGAACCCGTCGCCCGACGTGTTCACCTCACGACCACGGAAGCGATTGAGTTGTACACGCACGACGGCGTCGTGCGCGTCAAGCAACGCATGCCAGTCACGGTCACCCATCTCTGCGGCGCGGCGCGTCGAGTCGACGATGTCGGTGAACAACACCGTGGCCAGAACCCGATCATCGGCCACCTCTGCCTGCTCACCCGTGAGGAACTCGGCGATCTCCTGGAAGGACGTGCGCCAGGGCTCGACCCAGTGGTGCATGTTGCGGCCCGGGAGCTCGACGTATTTCGCGCCCGGTATGTGATCCGCTATGTATTTGCCCGACGCCGACGAGATAAGCGGGTTGTCCGCGTGCTGTACGACCAGGGTAGGCACGCGGATTGTCGGGAGGACCGCCCGCACGTCCAATTCGATCAGCAGTGGAAACATCTGTGCGACTGTCCCCGGGCTCGCCGCCAAGCGTTCTAGTCGAGCCCACGTTGCCCGGATTTCCTCGTTCCACGGCATGTCCGGATTCATCACATGTTGGAACTCCCCCGTACCCCACATGGTGCTCATGAAGGCAACGACTTCCTCGGGTGTGGGTCCCGTGTTGCGTTCGGCAAGCGGATCGGCGTAGCCCTCGAGCACAACCAGCGCCGTGGTGCGCGACGGATGTGTTGCCGCGAACAGCGCGCCGGTCGCGAACGCGCCGTCGATCACTACGAGAACCGCTTCGCGACTCCCGAGATCGTCTAACACCGCCGTGACGCTGTCGGCCCATTGCTCCAACGTCGGCAACGCACCCGCCGAGACCGGGTCGGACGCGCCCGTGCCCGGTTGGTCGAGGAAGATAAGCCGCCCGAGCGATGTCATCGCCTCGACCCAGCCTTGCATCGACGGTAGCTCCGGAAAAACCTCGCAGTTGGTGAACCAGTTGGGGACGAACACGATGTCGCGAGGACCTTCGCGCGACGCGCGATAGGCGACACGCAAGTTACCGTTCAGCGCATACCGCGTCTCCGAGAACACGGCGGAATTCTAAGCCGAGGAACGGGTCGGGCGGTGCGTATCGGCAGCGTTTATGCTGCTCACAAGTGTTCCCTGAAGTGTTCTTCGGCCAGTCGGTGTCATGAGCACTTCAAAACATCTGCGTGTTCCAACGACGATGCAAGGTGTCCTGCCGTCACATCTGCGCCCTAGCCTCAGAGGTATGGACGGACTCTCCGAAGATGTAATCGCTTTCCTCTCCGACGGCACTCGAACGGGCAAGCTGGGCTACGTCGCCGCAGACGGCAGACCGCTCGTCGCACCAGTGTGGTTCATAGTTGACAGGAATCAGCTGGTCTTCAACACGGCAAAACAGACCGCCAAAGCCCGAGCGCTGAGCCGTGACTCACGGGTCGTGATTTGTGTCGACGATCAGCACCCTCCTTACTCTTTCGTGCAAATCCAGGGCACCGCGTCGACCAGTGAAGACCCAGATGAGCTCTTAGACACCGCAACCCGCATCGGAGGCCGCTACATGGGTGCAGACCGCGCCGAAGAGTATGGTCGGCGCAACGGCGTGCCAGGCGAGCTTATCGTTCGGATAACACCGACAAAGGTCGTCAAAGGGTTCGACATCGCCGAGTGAAACTAGAATGTACTTCGGCCAGTCGTTGTCAGCATTTGCTCAATCACTAGTGCTCCCTAGTCAAGGTCCGTAGATTCCGTCCTGTATGACAAGCAAGGAGATTTCGTATGTTCGCTTGCGAAGCCGAGGATCTGGATTACCTCAACAAGGCC
>CAVRMG010000024.1:0-83804 GCA_963721495.1 uncultured Actinomycetota bacterium
GGGCACCGGCTGGCCACCGCCGGTTACGACAACACGGTGCGGCTGTGGGACGCCGTTAGCGGCCAACGCGTCGGCGCAGCATTGACCGGCCACACCGACATCGTCGGCGTGCTTTCCTTCAGCCCCGATGGAACACGGTTGGCCAGCGGGAGCGAAGACGGCACGGTGCGGGTGTGGGATCTATATGCCAACCGAACCTTCTCGGCTCCCGACGTCGTGGTCGGTGTGGCCTTCAGTCCCGACGGTCGGCGGCTGGCCAGTGCGCTCGTAGACAACACGGTGCGGCTGTGGAACGGCGACACCCGCCAGCCTGTTGGCGCCCCGCTGACCGGGCACACCGCTTGGCTGACCTCGGTGGACTTCAGTCCGGACGGACACCGGTTGGCCACCGGCGGGGCCGACGGACGGTGCGGTTGTGGAACGCCGATAGCGGCCAACCCATCGGCGAGCCGCTGACCGGCCACACCGATACAGTGTCGGCTGTCGCTTTCAGCCCGGACGGACACCGGCTCGCTTCTGCGGGCGGCCTAGACGGCACGATCCGGTTGTGGAACGCCGATACCGGTGAGCCTGTTGACGCCCCGCTCACTGCCGGCGACTCCATCCAAGTGCTCGACGTTGCTTTCAGTCCCGACGGGCACCGCCTGGCCAGCGCCGGGGACGACACCAGAATCCGATTGTGGAACGCCGATACCGGTCAACCCATCGGTGCCCCGCTGACCGGGCATACCGCGATGGTGAACGCTGTCGCCTTCAGTCCCGATGGGCACCGCTTGGCCAGCGCCGGAGAGGACAACACCGTCCGATTGTGGGACGCCGCCACCGGTCAACCCGTCGGCGGTCCTCTGATCGGTCACACCAATGCGGTCAGGGATGTCGATTTCAGCCCCGACGGGCGTTACCTGGCCACCGGCGGCCGCGACAATACCGTGCGGTTCTGGCCAGCCATCGCCACACCAGAAGTGTTGTGCGACAAACTGATCACGAACATGAGCCGCGACCAGTGGCGCGACTGGATCTCGCCGGACATCGAGTACCAGGGAGAGCTGTGCCCGGGATTGCCGGCGGCGCCCGGCTGAGATCCAACTCAGCCGCGCTGGCGACGACGCTTCTAGATCAATCGCTTGTCGACAAGGTTCCAATAGTGCTGGCCGACCACAGTCAACTCGCACGACTCACTGTGCCAAGCGGCATGAAACATGTGTTTTTCATTCACGGGGCGGACCAGGTTCACTCTGGCATATTCCTGCAGGATGGCGAAAACCTTGGTATGCGCAGGGTCTGGAGCGGGAATGGCGGGATCGGCCGCTTGTTCCGGCGTGCGCTCGGGCTCATACGACGGGTCCAGCTGAAATCTGTGGTCGGGCTTCGGGAAGTGTGCAGTCAAAGCTCGCAGAGTCGCGAACGAAATTGGGGGTTCGGCCCGTCTCAACGAGATGAACTTCTTGACGTTCGTCTTGAAAACCGGCCGCTGCGTCCAGGGTCCGAGCGACTGATCGATATGCGCGTACACACTGCCGGGCGTGACGTCGCCCATGAGATTGGCCGCCGCTCCGTTCAGCGCGTCAACCAATAGCGTAGTGAAGACTCCGGCTCCGCCGCTCGGCACTTCCAGCGCGTACTGACTCGAGGTGGACGCAGTCAATATCGTCACACCTTGGGCTAGTTCGGACATGTTTCTGTCGATCGGATCATTGCCGGCTTCTCCGCTATGGCAGCTGTCGAGAATGATGACTTTGTTCTGTGCCCCAGACTTGTTCGCCAACGTCATCACCTCCGACAACGCAAGACCGTCGTCAGCGGCTTCAGCGTCGCTCGCGCAAAGGTAGCCTCCCGTCGCTTCGGCGTGGCCGTGGCCGGCGAAATAGAACAGCGCTATCTCAGAGTCGTCCGCAAAAAGCTCCTCGACCGATTCCTTCAACCTGCGTTTGGTGACGACTTCAGCCGCGCTTGTACCGACCAGAACGTCAGGATTCACGAAGTTCAGGGTTCCGTCAGCGTGACGTTCGATGACCGACCTCACCGCGTTCGCGTCGTTGACACACCCACTGAGGCGCGGGAGGGTGGCGTAGTAATCGACTCCTACGATTAGCGCTTTCCGCATGGTGTCCTCTTGTCAGCACGGTTGCGTGTCCTGCCAAGGATAGAAATCCCAGCCCAGTTACTAAGCAAAATCATGTTTCCTTCGCCGCTTCCGCCGCCACGAGGATTGCGCTGAACGACAGCCGGATAGAGCTCTCGACGTCACGCGGCAAGAAGTTGCTGCGCTCGGCGGGCGTGACACCAGTCTGCACGAGCGGTCCGGGTGGCCTACAGCGCCGACGACACCGACGGCACCCACATCATCAGCGCCGGCGACAACACAATCCACGTCTGGGCTGCCGAACCCAGTCGGGCGATTGGAGACTGGATCCCCGGCCCTTTCATTGAGGGGTCCGCGCTGCCCGCGGCCGTCAGTCCCGACGGACAGACCGTGGCCACCCGAGACGTCGAGAACCAATCTGACATCGCGCTGTGGCAGATGGATACTCGCGAGCGCACCCGGACGATTGAGACCGGCCACGACGGCCCGGTCACTGCGTTGGCCTGGCGAGCCGACGGGGAGGCGATCGCCTCCGCCGGCGGCGCCGACCATACGGTGCGGATCTGGGATGCGCACACAGGTGCGGCTGCTGGCCCGATCTTGTCCGGCCCACCGGCGCCGACAATCGGGCTGTCCTACAGTCCGGACGGGCATCGACTCGCCGCGATGATCCTCAAGTCCGACCCCTGGCTCTGGGATCTGACGGCCAGTCCACCCCGAGGTACAGTCCTGCCCGTCGACGAAGACATTGTGAGCAATGTGGTCTTCAGCGCCGACGGGCGTCGGCTGCTCAGCACGTCACCGATGCATTTCATAACCAGCGACGACACGGTAGACGACAGGATAGAGGCGACAGGCAACGTCTTTGACGCACCCGACGCAACACCGTCCGCGGTGCGGGTATGGGACGCCGACACCGGTGAACTCGCCGGAACCCCCCTGACTCACCGGGGCGGCAACCTCATGGACATCGCCAACCAGGACGGCGATGGGCCACTCTCTGCCGCCGCCCTCACCCCGGACGGGCAACGCATGCTGGTCGCCACGATCAAAGGCTTGCGTATGCACGACGTAACGACCGGAGAACCAGTTGGCGAACCTTGGCTGACCGACCCCTCGGGCACGTCAGGGATCGTAGCGCTGGGCTTCAGTCCCGACGGCAGCTACGTCGTCTCCGCCGACGTCAAAGCACATCTGCAGCTATGGGATGCCCAGACCGGCTTGCCAATTGGGAATCCGATGGTCGGCGCCAACTCCGTAGACCGTCTGGCTTTCACCGCCGACGGCAACCACATCGTGTCCCGCGGATCAGACGGGTGGATTCTCTGGCCAGGCCCGAACCGCTGGCACGACGAACTCTGCGACAAGATCACTACCACCATGACCCGCGCTGAATGGGAGGAATGGGTTTCATCGGACATCGACTATCAGGATCCATGCCCGAAGCCGAATGAGCCCGGGTAACCGCCGACACCCCAAACGGGCTGCCAGCGCTGCGCGCACTGGCTCGCGCGGGCAGTGCCGCACCTATTGCCGCGATCGGCAGATTGGGCTGGAACTGTGGCTCGCGTTCTCCAGATTCAGAGGTGGGTGGCCGGGCGGTCTTCCACAAAGGCAAACTGCTCGAACGGCCCACCGACATCACCCCGCATCAACCGCCTTCAGACGGTGCTCAGCAAGCCGCAACGGAGGTCGCCTGAAGAACCCCGATCCACAGGTCTTGACAATTTCTCTGAAACTGCCCCGATCCTGCCGATCACGCGCAGTGGTGAGCTGGTCATCCCGGCACGAATCCGCTTGAGTAGACGCGCGCAGCGGGCCTGCGGTGCCCACCGATGGATAGTGCGCTATTAGTTTGCGCCCTATCTATAGGCCTAAGACGTGGGGATGCCACTAGGCGAGGACGACGTCGATCCTCTGGCCCTTGTGCGGCAGGTGTGTTTCGCACTGGCGGTCACCAACCGCGCCGTCCGCCCGGCGCCGGATCGGTGGGTGGGCGGCGGGCGGCTACCCGTTACCACGTATCGACGAAACGTCTGCTCGTCGGACGATGTTCATGCATGGTGGCCGCGGCCAAGGTGTCGATGATGAGGCGACGCGTATCGGCCGGGTCGATCACGTCATCGATCTCGAAGAGCTGAGCGGCGTTGAGCGCCTTGGCATTCTCCTGTGCCGCCGCGGTGGCCTCGCGCACGCGCTCTTCTCTTTCATCGTCGGCGGAGATCGCCTCGAGTTCCTTGCGCAGGCCCAGTCGAACGGCGCCTTCGAGTCCCATCGGGCCGAGATGCGCGCCGGGCCACGCCACGGTGAGAACGGGCTCGTGCAGGCTGCCACCGAGCATCGCCTGGGCACCGAGTCCGTATCCGCGCCTCAGCACGACCGCGACGAGCGGAACACTCAGCGCGGCGCCGGCGACCAGCATGCGAGACGCACGTCGGACCAGCGCCTCGGCCTCCGCCGCCGGCCCCACCATGTAGCCCGGGCAGTCGATAAGCGAAACGACCGGGAGCCCGAACGCGTCGCACAGTTGCAAGAAGCGGGCGGCCTTGTCGGAGGCGGCCGCCGTGATGGCGCCCGCCATCACCATGCTGTTGTTCGCGATGACACCGACCGCGCGGCCGTCTATCCGGGCGAGCGCGGTCACCATCTCGGCCGCGAAGCGGGGCCGCAGGAAGGTCACCGACCCTTCGTCGGCCAGCGTCTCGATGATCGGGGCGACCGGATAGGCGCGACGGGCACGCTCGGGAACCATTGTGCGCAGCCGTGTTTGGTCGCCGATGTCGCCGGGCGCGGTCGCCCCTTGGAAGTATGCGAGCAGGCGTTTCGTCACCGCCACCGCTTCTGCCTCGTCGGCGACGACGACGTCGACCACGCCGTTGGGCTCTTGCATGCTGATCGGGCCGACCTCGTCGGGGTGGACGTCGCCGAGTCCGCCGCCGGCAATCATCGCAGGCCCACCCATGCCTATCGAGGCGTCCTCGGTGGCGACGATCAGGTCCGACGAACCCGCGATGACAGCATTGCCTGCGAAGCAGCGGCCTTTCACGATCGCGACGCGCGGCACGAGGCCCGACAACACCGCCCAGAGCTTGAACGCGCGAGCATCCAGTGCGGAGACGACGGGGTAGTCGGTGTCGCCCGGTCGTCCCCCGCCGCCCTCGGCGAAGAAGACGGTCGGCAGACGCATGCGCTCGATCAGTTCGAAGAGGCGGTCCTTCTTGCGGTGTCCCAACGCGCCCTGGGTGCCTGCGAGCACCGTGTAGTCGTAGGAGAGCACGGCACAGGCGGCCCGTTCATCGCCGAACAGCTCGCCGTTGACCCGCGCGGTGCCTGCCACCAGGCCGTCACCTGGGGTCCGCGCGATCAGATCCGCGAGATCGCGGCGATGGCGCTGGGCGGCGATGGCGAAGCGTCCGTACTCGACGAACGAGTCCGCGTCGACGAGGTCGGCGATGTTCTCCCGGGCGGTACGTCCATTTCTGGCGTGCCTGCGCTCGACGGCGTCCGGCCGCGCCGCGTCCTCGGTGAGCGCACGACGCCGCAACAGGTCCGCATGGTCGTCGCGGATCACCTCATCAGACATGGCGTCAGATGCTAACAAGGTGTGATACCTAGCACCCTATTAGTTAGGGTCCTATCTAACAGCGTATGGTGGTGTCATGACGCTGGTAGCGGAAGACATCGACCCCCTCGCCCTCGAACGGCAGGTGTGCTTCGCGCTGGCGGTCACCAACCGCGCGGTGCTGGCGGTGTACCGCCCGTTGCTCGAACCGCTCGGGCTGACCCATCCGCAGTACCTCGTGATGCTCGCGCTGTGGGACCACCACAAGTCGAACGTCGATCGTCCGCTGTCGGTCAAGGCGATCGCCGCTGCGCTGCAACTGGATTCGGCGACGTTGTCCCCGATGCTCAAACGGTTGGAGGCGCTCGGCCTGATCACCCGCACCCGCAGTGCCGTCGACGAGCGAGCCACCGACGTGGAACTCAGCAAGGCGGGTGTTCAGCTGCGCCGCCGCGCGCTGAAGATTCCTCCGGCGGTCGTGGAGCGGCTCGGCGTCGGCCTCGATGAGCTCGAACGCCTCCATGAGGTGCTCAGCCGCGTCAACGCGGCCGCGCTGGCGACCGGCGCCCTCGATGACGAAACGGATCCGCGATGAACAGACCAGGGCCGCTGCAGTACATCGCCTACGCGTACGGGCGGCGTTTGCCCGACTCGATGCGCGAATGGGTTGCCTACGACCTCGCCGATCATGGAGCCGTCCGCCGACACATGATCCGCATGGCGATACCACCTTTCCTGGTGCTCGCACCGCTCTGGCTGCTGCCGGCATCGCTGTACGTGCATCTGGAGATGACGGCGCCGATCTATATCTGGGCCGTATTGATGGCTCTGGCGCTCAACAAGGTTTGGCGCCGCCACCGACTCGCTCAACATGCGATTGACCCGAATTTGGTGGACGCGATCAACCGTAGGAAGAACGCCCGCATCCACGAGGCGTACGCCCGAAAATATGGGCCGCGCCCGGAAGACGCCCGGTGGCAGTCCAACAGCAGTCCCTTTTAGCGCTGCAACTCCTTGAACCCACTGTCACCAGCCAGGTGTTGACCGGAAGCTCTTCGTTGGCTGAAGGTCAGCCCGCCGAGAAGGGCTTTCTGTTAGTGCGGCCAAGTCCAGAGCGGGATCTCGTCCCAGTGACCAGGCGGAACTCCGTAGACCGGATTCGGGAACGGACCCAGCCAGGCATCCTTCTTAACTTGACCCGGCGGCCCGAACGGGTTGTGCCCCGGGGGTCCCTGAAAGGTGTCGCATGGGAAAGGCCAGCAGCCGCGTCCGTGGTCATCTGCCGAGGCTGTAGCCGCGCCAATCCCCACTGCTGCGAAACCGAGTACTCCGCTCATTGCTGCTGTCGCTGCAATTTTCTTGAGTTTCATCGTGGTTCCCTTCTGCTCGGGGTCTGCGGCGCTCAACTCGCTGAACTGACCAACGACCACGATTGAGGAGTAATTTCCCGAGCCGCCGATCTAACGACAGGGCCCTGACCCTCTCGGATGTACGGGTACCCGACGCAGTGCCTCCGGTAAACAGTTCACGTTGCTAAAGGCTCGATCTCCGCTGCCGTGTTCGCTCGACGCATACTCGCACACGGAGGAATCGCCTCGAAACAATTAGTTTGCTTACGCAACGATCTGACGGATGGGTTAATTAACTCCGGCGGCGGGTACCACCTGTCTACGTGTCGGGAAGGACAGATCGATGAACGGACAACAGGACGCCGTTGGCGCAGTACACGCGCTCTCGGTCATGCGGAGTGCGGAACGCTCGACCGACTCGGCTATGGGCCCTATGACCGTCTGCCCCGCGTGCGGCTATCCGAAGTTCGGCCCAGGTTTATGTGCTTTTTGCCTTCCGCGAGCGCGCGCTTAGCGATGTCAAGCGCAATAGACGGGATGCGCCACACAGGATCAGCGCCTGTTTGCAGGAGCACCTCCCGTTCTATGCCAGACGGCACAGTCTTGCTGGGCCGCTACGAGTTGCGCGGCGTGCTGGGGCGTGGCGGCATGGCGGTAGTGCACGACGGCTGGGACGACAGACTCGACCGTCCCGTCGCGATCAAAATGCTGCACCCGGGTGTCTTCTCGCAACCCGGAGTCAAGGACAGATTTGCGGCCGAAGCCTTGGCGGCCGGGGGCCTCAACCATCCCAACATCGTTGCCGTACACGACTACGGCGAAGACGATGGCGCCCCGTTCATTGTCATGGAGCACCTGCCTGGTGGGACGCTGGCCGACGACATCGCCCTCGGACCTCTGCCTCAAGTTCGGGTATGGGCGATGCTCGGCAATGTCCTCGCCGCATTAGCGGCCGCCCACGCAAAAGGAATACTGCACCGCGACATCAAGCCTGGCAATATCCTGCACACCGCAACCGGTGACGGCTACAAATTGGCCGATTTCGGCATCGCCAAAACCGGTGGGGCAGCACAGACCTTGACCGGGCAAATCGTTGGCACCCTCGCGTACCTGAGCCCCGAAAGACTCTCGGGTGCACCAGCTTCAGTCGCTGACGATCTGTATGCGGTCGGCGTCGCGGGTTACGAAGCCCTCGTCGGTCGCCACGTGTTTGGGCCAGACGACAACATCGGCGCCCTGGCCAAGTCGATCCTCTATGACACCCCGCCGCCGGTCCATGCGGTAAGACCCGACGTCTCACCGCAATTGGCCGCCGCGATCGAGCGAGCGCTTTCTCGCGAGCCGCGCCAGCGCTTCTCAAGCGCCGACGAAATGCGCAGCGCCCTCTATGGACAGCCACCGGCTCCGCGCTACAGCCAAAGCCCGCGCCAAACTCGTCCTCCCACAAAGGTGCTCGACTCGCCACCCCTCACACCGCCTTCCATTTCCCCTCCATCGGGGGCACACCCACTTGTGATCGGTGTGATTCGCGCGGCAAGTACGAGAACGAAGCGGGCGCTGGCGGGCGCTGGGTTCATCGCGGCGCTCGCGCTGGTCGTCGTCGCGTTCGCGCCCGACGCTCCGACGCCCTCGCCATCTCAACCCGTTAGCGACAGCGCCTCGTCGGTGCCCTCATCCCCGCCGACCAGCGCATTGCCTGCCCCGCTTCCCCCGCCGCCGCCGACAACACCGGTCATTCGGCAGTCCAATGACATGGACGGACCGCCGGCCGGTGGCAATGGGAAGGGCGGCAACGGCAACAGCCGCGGCAAAGGTCCCAAGAAGAAGTAGACATACCCGCTGACCCCCTAGAGGACATCCCGCGTTCGGGCGTCGCCGTCGTTCGGCCGCCGGGCGGCGCGATGGGTTTGGTGCACCCACCTGCCGGTCAACTCAAACCGTGTCGCCCCGTTGACGATTCCGATATCTCCGACGATGACGAGTGCCGCGAGTAGGCAATCGCTTCTCCCGATCTGGTGACCGAGGTGGTTCCGTGAATACCGACCGCAACTGGCCGGCACTGGGGGCCAGGAAGGGTTTGAATTCGCCAGATCCGGCAATCCTGTCTGCGCCAGTTCCTTTAGTTCCTACGCTTCGGATCGGATCGCTCATGATTGTGCTCGGAATCATCCTCCTGTTGATCGGTTACTTCACCGGCCTCTCGATCCTGTACACCATCGGCGGAATCCTCGTGGTGGTCGGCATTATCCTGTGGATCCTTGGCGCAGTCGGCCGCCCCGTCGGCGGTCGAAAAGTCTGGTTCTAACGACGCCAGCCGATATTCGGGTCGTCGAGATAGCGCCCCCTATCCTCGCGCATTAGCGGCAAGCCTGCTTGTGGTGCGGGTCGCGCCGGGCGCGCCAATCCTCGCCATGTGCGATGGCTATCTTGCGCCGAGGCTTATGGCGGTTTGCCGATTGGTTCTGCTGGACAGCTTTCTCCCGCGCTCCAGCCGCTCCAACGTGCTCCTGTACGGGGCGCTGGACGGTTGGCGGCGTCACATGGCCGAGCACGGACACGAATCGTTGAGCGCTGCACTCGACCTGCCGCAGCACCTGCGGGCGATGGCAACGCTTTCCTACGCCGACGGAGAGGAAACCGCCAGGCGAACGTCTCAACAATGTCGTTGTCGACTATCTTCGCAGCGGACGTGCCGTGGGCATGAACATCCCCGACCCTGCCGACCCGTCATTGGACACGTTCCGCGTCGTCGCGTGCTGACGCAATGCGCGGTTGTCATCTCCGCAAATTTGGTTTGCCAAGAAACCCCACATCAACCACCACTTACGCGATCGCCCGCAAACCGTACGACGAAATCCGTCGTGATTGAGGTGCGATCGATCGCGCCGAGGTGGTCCACGATTTCTTCAACACCATGAAAGTTCAACCGAGAACTCATAACTGAGAGTTTGTTGAAGTTTGCACATCACCCACGCGATCCGCACTACCCTCTAGTGGGGTTGAGCTTCCAGCCTGCTGGACGTGCCTCACCGCATGACCCTGAGTCCAGGGCCTCCGCAGCGAAGTTGTCCGGCACACCAAACCAGTACCCACTATGCAAGAACACTTGGGAGATGTGCGATGGCTGCCCTAGGCACCGTCCAACTTCATAAACCGAATGAAGCGCAAGCCGATGACTTGCAACGCTGCGGAAGAGCAACGTTCGTTGTGCGCCACTCGGCTCCAACCCGGGTGGTCGTCGCCGTCGTAGGCGACATCGACGCCCTCAACGCTCGGGATCTGGGCCGCTACGTTGAGCGCCATATTCGGTTTTCCAAGCAGCTCGTGCTTGACCTGCGCGCCGTTGACTTCGCCGGCAGCCAGGCCTTCACAGCGCTGTACTACTTAAGCGTGCGCTGCGCTCGCGGCGACGTGGATTGGACCATCATCGGCAGTCACCATGTACGGCGTCTGCTGTCCATTTGTGACCCCGACAACGAGCTGCCGACCGTGGACGACCTGGTCGTCGGACTGACGCGCTTGGACCACCTCGCGCAGTGCCGATACCACCTTCCCGCGGGCTGATCCGCGACAGCTCTGGGCTGAGCACCCGGTGGTTCTTAGCGGGCCGCGCTCACAGGATGGGTCGGCCACCGGTGACCGCCACCCGCGCACCGGATATGTAGCTGCCTTCATCCGAGGCCAGTAACACGTACACCGACGCAAGCTCGGCAGGCTGGCCAGCCCGGCCCAAAGGTGTGTCGTCGCCGAAGTTGGCGACCTTCTCCTCCGGCATCGTGGCTGGAATCAGCGGCGTCCAGATCGGTCCGGGTGCGACGCTGTTCACGCGAATACCTCTGTCTCCCAACAGTTGGGCCAAGCTGGCGGAAAAGTTGGCGATCGCGGCCTTGGTCGCGGCATACGGCGCCAGTGTCGGGGAAGGCATATCGGAGTTCACCGAAGAACTGCCGATAACAGCCGCCGGGCCCAGGTGCTTCTTGCTGCTGCTTCGGAAATCCCATAGATTCACCTTCCGCCACACAAGTCCCTTGCGCCGTCGTAGCTTGATGGCGCGGATGTATCGGCAGTGGAGTGTCGTAAGTTTTCTGTGCACGAATCGATTACCGCCGTACTCGCCTGACGTTTTAGTTCGACTTCTTCCCGCCCTTACGGCCCGCGGCCTTCTTCTGCGACTGGTTTCCACCACTGCCGCTGCCGCTGTTGCGGCTACTTTGAGCGCTGCCCGAGCTCTTGCCGCCCTTACTGGAAGCGCCGGGAGAATTCGCGATCGCCGCCGCCCGCGACTTGCTCATGCCCTTCTTTCGCAAGCCCTCGTATTGCTTGTCGTCCTTGACACTCGGACCGTGATCTTTCGCCATGTTCCCGCTCCCTTCCCAATGCGCGCGGGATACCCGATTCCAGGGCCATCACACCGGGATGCTGGTTCACTCACCGAAATGTCGGTGCGGCTGAGCGACCGCTTGGGATTCCGCGGAACTCCGGGCTTCGGCAAGTTATCCACAGGCGCCGCCGTAAGGGCGGCGGATGTCGGGCGTCGGCCTTAACGTGCGGTCATGACGAACTGGATAAACACGGTCAGCCGTGACCACGTCGAGCGCGGGGTGCGCGGCCGCTTCACGCAGGCCAACCACGGCAAGCCGAACATGCTGCGCAAGATGGCACGCGGTGACTGGATCATCTTCTATTCACCGAAGAAGACCTACCCCGACGGTGAACCGCTGCAGGCGTTCACAGCGATCGGGCAGGTCGCCGATGATGAGCCGTACCAAGAGGACGTGGCGCCGGACTTTTCGCCATGGCGTCGCAACGTCGACTTCCTGGAATGTGTGGAGACACCCATCCGGCCACTACTCGACGAACTCGACTTCATCGAGGACAAGGCGCGGTGGGGGTACAAGTTCCGCTTCGGGGTGTTCACGATCGACGACCACGACTTCGACGTGATCCGTTCGGCGATGACCGGTCCCGGCTGAGGCCTACTGTGGATCGGTGAGCAACGCCGACATCGTGCTGGCCGAAGTCGCTTGTGCGGCATCGCCATTCGCAGGAGTACTGGTTGGTTAGGGCTTCACCAGAATTCCAGCGTCGGATGCTGCCTGGACGAATTCGGGGATGGTCATCTCCCCGAATCCAGTGCGGACGGGACCGCCATTGATCCCCAGCCACGGTACGACGCCCGGGTCCGGGTCCACGTCGAGGTTGTACGCCTGAACGCCGGGCAGGTGGCTGGCGAAGAAATTGCCGAGCAGGTCGACCACGGCGATCAGGCTGCCGACGATGCCCTTCCGCCACAGTCCGGCGGCATTTACCATCGGCGTGTTCGCATTGGGATCGCCCAGCAGCACGATCGGGCCGTAGTGCGGATGAAGCCCTCCGCCGGGGACGTAGGAGTAAGGCGTGAAGGGGTACAGGCCCGGCAAGTCACTCGCGAGGTAGGCAGCCATGTCGCCGTAGGTGGCCGTGCTGACGAACAGCGCATCGGACCCGTTGCCCGCAACCGTGGTGGACAGGCCGGGAGTTTCAAATCCTATGCCGCTCAGACCGAGTTGTTGGGCGACGTACTGCGCCTCCCAGCCGCCCAACGAGTGTCCTGTCACGAAGATGCTGTCCGGCGCGTAGCCCTGTACCGCCGCCTCCGCTTGCACCTGCTGTGCGAAGTCCAGAGCCTGGGTGAACGCCTTCGGCGTCGTGTTGCCGAAACCTGCTTGGAAATCCGTCAGCAGCTGACTGATCGCGATCAGCGGGTTGAAGAGCAGATTGGTGCCGCCGGTCGTTCCCGAATAGGCGATGATGATCTGATTCTGCGGCGTCACCCACACCGTGGCATCCTCGCCGGTAGCCAGGTGAAGGGACCTCATCGGCCAACCGTGAACGGTGAACGGTGTCAAACCCCCGGGAACCCCGCCGAGAACGTATTCGGTGGCCGACGCATTGAGGAACTGGGCCACCGTCGGAGTGGGTATGTCCAGCGGGCCGGTATACGTGAGGCTGGGCGGGACGGGTTGTCCTGAGAGAGGCGAGTCCAGTCCGATGGCGTGCTCCAGGCGACGGAACACGGCGAAGAACAGGTGGGCGAACGGCGCCGGCGAGATCGGGCTGGGTCCTGTGTTCGCGGAGGTGGTGATTCCGACCAGCTGCAGGACGGCATTCACGATCCGCCCGGGCAGGGCCACGATCTTGGCGATCGGCGACACCGCCCCGGGCGTGATCGGTGCCGTGTCGACTGCCGCCGTACTGACTGTCGCGGCGAATGGCCTGGCGGCGGACGCGATGTCGGTGCGCAATGCACTGGCCGGGGCCGCGCGTCCGAAGCTTCTCTCAACATCGCTCGTCGGTGAGGACGCGGGAGCTCGCAATATGTCGATCGTCGCGGTGGCGGTGGCGGTGGCTTCTGTTCCGACCGTCAGCGCCTTCTTCGAATAACTGGCCTTATCCGGGGTCGCGCGGAGAGCCGCCGATGTGGTGGCGGACTCCCGTGGCAGCGGAGCCGGCGCCGGCTCCGCATCAGGCGTCCCCGAAATGGCCGATGAACCGGCACTTGTCGAGGACACCTCATCGCCTTCAGCGGATGGTGGGGCCGCACTGGTGTGCCCTGATGTGCTCTCCGTCCCGTCGGCGGAATCGTCGTTGGTAGTCGGGGTCGTCGCGGTCGGTGCGTCCAGAGTGCCAGTCGCCGTGTGGTTTTGAGTGGCGGGCCCTTTCGCTGGGCCCGCGCTAGTCGGCGACGAGCGGTCGCCGGATTTGGGGTCGCCGGATTTGGGGTCTCCAGCTTGCGGCCCGACATCCGTCGACGCCGGGGAGTGCTTGCGTTCGGCTGCATTGCCAGTGCCGGTTGCCGATTCTGAATGGGTGGCCGACCCGTCCCGCGAATCCGTGCCCGTGGAATCGGCCCACGCTGTGCCGTAGCCGGACACCGCCGCGATGGTCAGCCCCAGCGTGAACGCGAGGGCGTAGTAACGGGCCGCACGATCTCCGGTCTTCCGACCACCCCGACGGCTCCGTTGCCTCATGGACTGTTCCTCCTAGTGCGCAACCGGCGTGTTTCCGACACCAAAGTTCAGGATGATAATGGGTGACCGGGTCTCCACCGTGGTGTTCTTCGGATTTGCCACGGCGGCGCCGAGCAGGTCACCTTGCGGCATGTCTCGAGCCTTTGAGCACAGGTGACTCCAGAATGCGGCGAATACGACGCTGCCCTTGTCGCTCGGGTCGCTTGCCCATTCGGCCAGCTGACGGTGCCTCAGAGGGCCGGCCCCAGGATGGGGCTTACTGTGGTGGGGTGAGCAACACCGACATCGCGCCGGCCGAAGTCGCCTGTGCGGCATTGCCATTCGCCGGAGTACTGCATCCGCGCGAGGTGCCGTTGGGCGGACCACGCGCGATCCGGGTGCGCCGCACACTTCCTCAACGGGAGCGTTCACTGATCGCGGCGTGGTGTTTCGCCGACCATTACGGACCGCATGACGTCCGCGCCGGCACCCGTATGGACGTGCCTCCGCATCCGCACACCGGCCTGCAGACCGTCAGCTGGCTGTTCAGCGGCGAGGTCGAACACCGCGACAGCGCCGGTGTTCACGCGATGGTCCGGCCCGGCGAGCTGAATCTCATGACAGCAGGCTCAGGGATCTGCCACTCCGAGGTGTCGACATCGGCGACCACCGTCCTTCACGGCGCGCAACTGTGGGTGGCGCTGCCCGATTCCGACCGCGACACCGGCCGCGACTTCGCGCATTTCGTACCGCTGCCGCGATCGCTCGGCAACGCCACCGTGCGGGTATTCCTCGGCGAGCTCGCGGACGCCCGCTCACCGGTGCACACGTTCACGCCGCTGCTCGGTGCGCAACTGGACCTCGATCCGGGCGCCGATCTGACGCTCGATGTCGACCGCGCCTTCGAGCACGGTGTGCTGCTCGATCAGGGCAGCGTCGCAGTCGCGGGCACCACGCTCAATGTCGCCGACCTCGCGTTCCAGTCCGCCGGTAGTGATCGGCTCAACCTCGTCAACCGCGGCGAGAGTCCCGCGCGCGTCCTGTTGCTCGGCGGCACACCGTTCCCCGAGCAGCTGGTGATGTGGTGGAACTTCGTCGGCCGCAGCCACGACGACATCGCGACGTATCGCCAACAGTGGGAGGAGCACGACCACCGGTTCGGGGCCGTCGAAGGCTACAGCGGTCCAACGCCCCGTTTGCCCGCCCCGCCGCTGCCCCACGCGACGTTGCGTCCGCGACCCAATCCCGGGGTATAGGAGACGACATGACCATCGACAAGACCGGGGCGACCACGACCGTCAGCAAGGATGCCGACCGTTTCACCATCGCGGTGGACGGAACCCCCGCCGGGTATGCCGAGTTCGCCGATCGCGACGGCCGGCGCACCTTTCCGCACACGGAGGTCGACGACGCATTCCAGGGGCGCGGCTTGGCGACGATCCTGATCGGCGACGCGCTGCAGCAGACGCGAGATGCCGGACTGCGGATCGTGCCGGTGTGTCCGATGGTGGCGGCGTATGTGAAGAAGCACCCCGAGTTCGACGACGTGGTCGATACCGCCGACGCGTAGCAAAAGCCGCCCGATATCGTCATTTCCGATGACGACCAGGGACAGTGCTGTCGACACAGCGCAGCACGACCGCACGCCGTCGGCGTTCTTCACCCCTGACGGTGACATGTTCGTTCCCGCGCCGATCGCGCGCGGCCCGTGGGGGCAGACGATCAGCGGCAACTATCTCGGCGGGCTTGTCGGTTATGTCCTGGAACGCGACGCCGGCGATCCCGATTTCCAGCCGTCTCGGTTGACGGTCGACCTGTTCCGGCCCGCCGCACTGGCGCCGGTGCGCGTCGAGACCAGCGTCACCCGGCAAGGCCGGCGACTCAAGCTGGTCGACGCGGTCGTCACGCAGGAGGACACCGTCGTGGCCCGCGCGAGCGGACTGTTTCTCCGCCGCGGCGAACAACCAACCGACGAGATATGGACGTCACCGGTGACCATGCCGCCGCTTCCCCCGACCCCGGAACCCGTTCCCCGGGGGCTGGCCACACTCGTGTGGACCTACGGCAAGGAACAGCACACGCCCGGTCCGGGCTTCGGGCTCAGTGCATGGGAGCACACCGGCCCGAAATACATCTGGGTGCGCGACGTCCGCCCGCTGGTCGACGGCGAACCGCTCACCGCGTTCACCCGCGCTGCGATGGCCGGCGACATGGCCAGCTCGCTAACCCATTACGGCCCAAGCGGTTTGCAATTCATCAACGCCGACTACACGCTGACGCTCAGCCGGCTGCCGGAGGGTCCCTACCTTGGCTTGGCCGCGCTGACCCATTACAGCCACGCCGGTGTCGCGACGGGCGTCGCCACCATCGTCGATGAGTTCGGCCCGATCGGCAGCGCCGTCGCCACCGCGCTGTCCAACCCGGGTTTCAATCCACCGCACCCCTGATCCGGCATGCGAAACACCCCGCGACCGGTGGTCGCGGGGTGCTCGGTGTGGTCGGGGATCAGCTGAGTCCGACGACCTCCTGCGCGATGTCGGCCACGCGGGTCTGCCCGGCGGAGACCAACCGCTGCCGGTCCTTGTGCGCTTCCTCGTAGGCGATGATCGCCCGGATGTCGGCCGGATCCTCGAGTTCCTTCACCGCGGCGACGGCATCGGTGAGGTTCAGTTCGTCGTAATCAGGGATCGGCAGTTCGTCGGCGCCGAGGACGCCGGTGGCGGCACGTGCACTGTGCAGCGCGTCCGCGGCTTGCTCGGCACCCTCCCCACGTACCACGGCTTCGGCGCTCTGCAGCGCGGCGTCGCGCGAGGCGCCGAGTGCCTTGAGCGCCACGTCACTGGCATGCTGCGCGCGACGGACCAGGTCATCGACGGCCGGGCCTGCAGAACGCACCAGTTCCGCGACGCGCTCGACCGACTGCGCCGACCATTGCCCCGGCAGGTTCACCAGCTTGACTGCGGTCCCCGCCGCCGCCTGCAACGGTGTGCGGCGCAGTGCCGCCGGTCCGCCCAGGGCGTCCTCGGCAAGCACCGTCGTCAACCAGTTGACGGTTGCGGAGTGTGCGGTGATCAAGCGGTCGGCAAGTTCCTGGACGTCGGTGCGCTTGGCCGCGACCGCGAGCGCCTTGATGTAGCGCGACCGGTCGAGGAGCTGATCCTCCAGCGCCAAGTCACCCAGCAGTGCCTCGTCGAACGGCTGCGCCTGCTCGGTCAGCGCCTTCACCGCCGCGGCGGCACGGCCCAGGAACGGACCGATGGTGTCGGGGAAACCGCCTAGATCGCGGATCGCCTTTTCGATCGCCTCGGCGCGGATGCGGCCGTTGTTCGCGTTCTGTGTCAGTTCTTTTCGTACGGCTTCGGTGCGGGCCTGCGCCACGCGGGTCTCGGCGACCTGAATCTCCGTGTGGGTCAGGTCGAGCACGGTACGCAACTGCGCGAGCAGTGTGGTTTCGGTGGTAGTCATCAGTAATAGCCCCTTAGGCGTAGACGGATTGGGTCGGCGCTCAACTGCACCTGAACCCTTGACTACCCGAACTCCGCGGCTGCCAACATTCAGCACTGTGAGATGAATCGCACCGCAGGCTCAACGCGGCTTGAGCACCACCACGGGGATCTCGCGGTCGGCCCAGCTCTGATAGGTGTCGAAGTCCGCGTAGGCGTCCACCAACTTCGGCCAGAGCCTCGCCTTTTCCTCGGCGTTCGCGGTCACCGCGCGCACACTGCGTCGATCCGTGCCGATCTCGATGTAGACGTCGGGGATAGCCACCAAGTTGCGGTACCACTGCGGGTCGGTGTCGCGGCCGCCCTGCGACGCCACCACGACGACGTCCTGGCCGTCGTTGATGTACACCAGCGGCGAGACGAACGTCTTACCCGACTTTCGGCCGGTGTGCTCGAGCAACAGTGTGGGCACCGGCTTCTTGAGCCCCGCGCCGACTCGCCAGTTGGCGCCGATCTTCCCGCCGGACTTCCGGTACACCCACACGTGGGCCTTGCCGGCGTACTTCATGACCGTGGTCACGAACGGCGAGTTCAGCTGTGCTGGCTTCTTATTCGCGTCCATTTCGTCCTTACAGGTATTCGGCGGTGCTGCCGCCGATGGGCATCTCCGGCATGCCGAGCTTGCGGTGGTCCCAGCTGCGCATCCGGGTGGGCACCACCCGCACACAGATCCGGTTGTTCATCATCTGGTCGATGAACGGGCGCATATCGTCCGAGTACGGCCCGGTATACCGCTCCCACACGCTGATGCCCACGCGCAGTGTGGTCTCCGGATTGTCAACGATCTCGGCATGCCCGTCGATCGACACCCCGCGCAGTGTGTTGTAGCTCTGCCCGTCCTCGATCATCACGGTGATCGTCGGGTCGCGACGCAGGTTGACCGCTTTCTGCGACTTGGCCTTGGTCTCGAACCAAATCTCACCGTCGACGACGGCGTACCACATGGCCACAAGGTGCGGCCGCCCGTCGGAGAGCACGGTCGCCATCGTCGCGGTGCGGCTGCGCGCGATGAACTCGGCGATCTCCTCGTCGGTCATGACGATCTTCGCCCGCTCGTTGTTTCCCACGCTGAGATACTTTCAGGTCGCGGTAGCCGCGACGGTCACCGGGATGCCGGTTGAGTGCTTCGTTGCCCGGCCGACCGCGGGGTGCGTCGCATCCTCGGTGACCGCCTCGGGACACCGCGCGCAGCCAGCTCGCCGAGAGGGTGGACTCGGCGGGGTCAGTTGCCCTGAACTTGTCGATCTCCGACGATTGCAACTCGATGCCCTTGGCAACCAATTGGCTCGCCTGGTCCACGCCCTCGGTCGACTGGGCCAGCTGCATCAGCACGTAGAGACCGTGGGCGGTGAACGAACGCACGGCGTGCCCCATCAAACACAAAGGTCACGAACCTGAAAGCATTCGTGACCTGAGCGCCTGGAGTTCGTAGAACCGCTAATTGTGGGCGAAGGGGGACTTGAACCCCCACGTCCCGAAGGACACTGGCACCTGAAGCCAGCGCGTCTGCCATTCCGCCACTCGCCCCAACAACCGGGGGAGCCTATCACGCACGGCAGCCCGCTCCCCAACCCGTACCGATCCGGAGCCCGGGGCTGCCAGCAGCGCGAATGCCGCCCCGGTGACGCTGCCGACCTGCCGAGATCTGGTTCTCAGAATTCCGTTGGTCCCGCACCGTTGTGCTGGGCCGATACCATGCAGGCAAGGACTGTGGCCAGGCGACACGCGGTTGAGCGGCAGCACGGGCAGAATCGACGGACAACGACGAGTGAGGCGGGCGGTGATATGGGTCTGGTCGACCGCATCGAGCGCAAACTCGAATCGACCGTCGGCGACGCATTCGCCCGGGTCTTCGGCGGATCGATTGTTCCGCAAGAGGTCGAGGCGATGCTTCGCCGGGAGGCCGACACCGGCGTTCGTGAAGTGCTCGGCGGACGAGTTTTGGCGCCGAACGACTACGTCATTACCCTCAGTGTGCCTGACTATCAAAAGGTGAGTGCCGACCCGGACCTCACATCAGCGACTTTCGCCAAGCACTTGGAGGGTTACATCCATGAGCAGGGATGGCAAACGTATGGTGATGTGGTCGTCAGGTTCGAACAATCATCCAGCCTGCACACCGGACAGTTTCGCGCGCGTGGCGCGGTCAATCCCGACTCCACCACTGGCGATCCCGCCCCACACCGAGAACTCTCGTCCAACGCAGAATCAGGAGTACCGATGAGCGACAACCCGACGCAACACGGCGGCCCGGGCCCGGGGCGGCCCGCCGACGAGTATTACGACGACCGGTACGGCCGTCAGCCGGACGAGCGTGGGCAGGACCCGCGCGGCCAGTACCCGCCGCCGGACCAGGGCGGCTATCCCCCGCCGCGCGAGGGCTACCCGCCGCGACAGGGCGGCTACCCGGAGCAAGGCGGATACCCCGACCAGGGTGGATACCCCGAACAGGGCTACCCGCCGCCGTCCTACGACCAGCGTCCGCCCGCCGGGTACGGCCCGCCCGCCGGCGGTGGCTACCCCGACCAGGGCTACCGCCAGGCGCCCGCCGGATACGGTCCCCCGGCGGGCCAGCCCGGTTACGGCCCACCCGCTGGCGACTACGGCCGACCGCCCGCTCCGGGCCGTCCCGAACCCCGGCCGGCGTATCCGGACCAAGGTGGATACCCCGACCAGGGCGGCTATCCCGACCAAGGTGGATACCCCGACCAAGGTGGCTATCCCGACCAGGGGGGGTACGGCGGGCAGGCCTATGGCCGCCAGGACCAGGGCTATGGGGCCCAGCCCGATTACGGGCGCTACGGCGAGGCCGGCGCCGGATACGCCGAGCCCGGTTACGGCGAACCTGCGGGCGGCTACGACTACGGTCAGCCCGCAGCCGGGGGCTACGGCTACGGCCAGGGCGACTACCCCGCCGCCGGCGCTGCCGTCACACTGCAGCTTGACGACGGCAGTGGCAGGACCTATCAACTCCGTGAAGGCGCGAACGTCATCGGCCGCGGCCAGGACGCCCAGTTCCGGCTGCCCGACACCGGCGTTTCACGTCGCCACCTGGAGATCCGCTGGGACGGCCAGGTGGCACTGCTGTCGGACCTCAATTCCACCAACGGCACGACGGTCAACAATGCGCCGGTGCAGGAGTGGCAACTCGCCGACGGCGACGTGATCCGGCTTGGGCATTCCGAGATCATCGTCCGCGTGCATTGAGAACCTGAAGCTCGGCTGGTCTTGAGTCGCCCGCGAGCGGGGGAAGCTGTCGGCTTCACCCTCATGTCCGTGGCCGTCCATATATCGTGACGTTGCCGAGGTGGCGTTTTGATTCTTGTTGCCGATGCCACGGAAACGGGATGGGGACGGAGAGGACGTCAGATGCAGGGGTTAGTACTGCAACTGACACGCGTCGGCTTCCTCTTGCTGTTGTGGTTGTTCATCTGGTCGGTGCTGCGGATCCTGAGGACCGATATCTACGCGCCGACCGGAGCGGTCATGGTGCGACGAGGACTGCCGTTGCGGGGTTCACTGCTGCCCAGCCGCGGCAAGCGAAATGTGGCACGTCAGCTGGTCGTCACCGACGGCGCACTCGCAGGCACCCGCATCACCCTGGGCAGCCAGGCGGTGCTCATCGGCCGCGCCGACGACTCGACCCTGGTTCTCACCGACGATTACGCCTCGACACGGCACGCCAGGCTGTCGCCTCGAGGTTCGGAATGGTACGTAGAGGACCTAGGATCGACCAACGGCACATACCTCGACAGGGCGAAGGTGACTACGGCGGTACGGGTTCCGATGGGCACGCCGGTTCGAATCGGCAAGACGGTAATTGAGCTACGCCCGTGACACTGGTGCTCAGATACGCGGCCCGCAGCGATCGCGGCCTCGTACGCGCGAACAACGAGGACTCCGTGTACGCCGGCGCGCGCCTGCTTGCGCTCGCCGACGGCATGGGCGGTCACGCCGCCGGTGAGGTCGCCTCCCAACTGGTGATCGCGGCGCTGGCCCACCTCGACGACGACGAGCCGGGCGGCGACCTGCTGAGCAAGCTCGACACCGCGGTTCGGGACGGCAACTCCGCCATTGCCGCGCAGGTCGAGTCCGACCCCGAGCTCGAGGGAATGGGCACGACGTTGACCGCGATCCTGTTCGCGGGCAACCGACTTGGGCTCGCGCACATCGGAGACTCCCGCGGTTACCTCCTCCGCGACGGCGAGCTCAACCAGATCACCAAGGACGACACGTTCGTTCAGACACTGGTCGACGAGGGCCGCATCACTCTCGAAGAGGCGCACAGCCATCCGCAGCGGTCGCTGATCATGCGGGCGCTGACCGGTCACGCGGTGGAGCCCACGCTCATCATGCGCGAAGCCCGCGCCGGGGACCGGTACCTGTTGTGCTCGGACGGGCTGTCCGATCCCGTGAGCCACGAGACCATCCTCGAGGCGCTGCAGATCGACGATGTGGACGAAAGCGCCGACCGGTTAATCGAATTGGCGTTGCGCGGCGGCGGACCCGACAACGTGACCGTGGTGGTGGCCGATGTCCTCGACTACGACTACGGCCAGACCCAGCCGATTCTGGCGGGTGCGGTGTCCGGCGCCGACGATCAGTCCGCGCCGCCCAACACGGCGGCGGGTCGCGCGTCAGCTTTCAATCCGCGGCGCAATGTGGCCAAACGTGTTGAGCCCCCGCCGGAAGAACCGGTTCGTGCACCGCGATCGCGGCGGCGGATTTTCATCGCCGCCGCGCTGTTGATTCTGGTGGTGCTCGTCGGCCTCGCCATCGGTCGCGAGATCGTGCGCAGCAACTACTACGTCGCCGCGAGCGACGGCACGGTGTCGATCATGCGGGGCGTTCAGGGCTCCTTTCTGGGGATAGCGCTGCAGGAGCCCTTCACGGTCGGCTGTCTGAACGATCGCAACGAGTTGTCGCTCGTCTCCCCCGGCGAATCTCGCGACAATTGTCGTCTGCTGAGTGTCGACGACATGCGGCCCTCCGAGCGCGCACAGGTCGTCGCGGGCCTGCCCTCGGGGTCGTTGGAGGAGGCGATCGACCAGATCCACAAGCTTGCGCACGAATCGGTGCTGCCGGTCTGCGCTCCGCCCGCGCCGCCCCGCACAAGCTCGGTGCCGCACTCGCCTGCTCAGACGAACTCGCCTGGAGTGCCCAATAATCCGCCTGCCAGCCAGCCCGGTGAACCCTCGATGACGGGTGGCCCGACGCCTGCAGCGGAGACACCGCGCACGATTACGCAGGAACCTCCCTCCGCTTCGCAACCTCCCCCCGCTGCGGACGCCCCCTCCGTCTCGGAGTCGCCGTCACCCGGCTCGCCTGCCCCGTCAACACCCGCGCCGGCGCCGTCGCAGACCGTGACAGCGCTGCCCCCACCACCGCCGGAACCCGGGACGAACTGCCGGGAATTGTCATGACCACGCAGCCGCAATCACCCGTGGCCGTCACTCCCCCGCTTCCCAACCGGCGCAACGCCGAGTTGTTCCTGCTTGGGTTCGCCGTCGTCATCACCACATCGGCGCTTCTGCTCGTCGAGGCCAATCAGGAGCAGGGCCTGCGTTGGGATCTCGTGCAGTACACCGTCGCGTATCTGGCGCTGTTCACCGGCGCGCATCTCGCGGTGCGGCGATTCGCGCCGTATGCCGACCCGCTCCTGCTTCCGGTGGTCGCCCTGCTGAACGGCCTCGGTCTGGTGATGATTCACCGGCTCGACCTCGCCGAGGGTGAGCTGATCCAGAACGGGCTGGGTGGTACCGCCGACCAGCAGATGTTGTGGACCCTCGTCGGCGTCATCGGTTTCTCGCTCATCGTGATCTTTTTGCGCGACCACCGCCTGCTTGCGCGATACGGATACCTGTGCGGGCTCACCGGCCTGATCCTGTTGTTGATTCCCGCGGTGCTTCCCCGTTCGATGTCGGAGCAGAACGGCGCCAAGATCTGGATTGAGCTGCCGGGCTTCTCAATTCAGCCCGCCGAGTTCTCCAAGATCCTGCTGCTCATCTTCTTCGCCTCAGTTCTGGTGGCCAAGCGCAGCGTGTTCACCAGCGCGGGCAAGCACTTCCTCGGCATGGACCTGCCCCGCCCGCGCGACCTGGCACCACTGCTGGCCGCGTGGATCGCGTCCGTCGGCGTGATGATCTTCGAGAAGGACCTCGGCACGTCGCTCCTGCTGTACGCGTCGTTTCTGGTGCTCGTCTACATAGCCACCGACAGGTTCAGCTGGGTGGTCATCGGCTTGGCGTTGTTCGCCGCGGGAAGCGTTGCGGCGTACTACCTTTTCGGCCACGTCCAGGTTCGCGTGCAGAACTGGCTCGACCCGTTCGCGGATCCCGAGGGTGCCGGATACCAGATGGTGCAGTCGCTGTTCAGCTTCGCCACCGGGGGGATCTTCGGCACCGGTCTGGGTAATGGCCAGCCCGGCACCGTGCCCGCGGCGTCCACCGACTTCATCATCGCGGCGATCGGCGAGGAACTCGGGCTGGTCGGACTGGCCGCCGTACTGATGCTGTACACGATCGTGATCGTCCGCGGCCTACGCACGGCGATCGCCGTGCGTGACAGCTTCGGCAAGCTGCTGGCCGCCGGTCTGGCCTCCACCCTCGCGATCCAGCTGTTCATCGTGGTCGGCGGTGTCACCAAGCTGATCCCGTTGACCGGACTCACCACGCCGTGGATGTCCTACGGCGGCTCGTCGCTGCTGGCGAACTATCTGCTGCTGGCGATCCTGGTCCGAATCTCCCATGCCGCGCGCCGCCCGATCGTCACCAGTCCGCAGGCGGCGACGTCGATCGCGGCGGTGAGCACCGAGGTGATCGAGAAGGTATGAACACCTCGCTCCGCCGCATCGCCGTCACGGTCATGGCCCTGGTTGTGCTGCTGCTCGCCAACGCGACCCTCACCCAGGTGTTCACCGCGGACGGCCTGCGCTCGGATCCGCGTAACCAACGCGTGCTACTCGACGAGTACTCCCGTCAGCGCGGCCAGATCTCGGCCGGCGGTCAGTTGCTGGCGTATTCGGTGTCGACCAACGGCCGGTTCCGCTTCCTTCGCGTGTATCCCAACCCGTTGACGTACGCGCCCGTCACCGGGTTCTACTCGCTGCGATATTCGAGCACCGGCCTCGAGCGCGCCGAGGACACGATCCTCAACGGTTCGGACCAACGGCTGTTCGGTCGGCGGCTCGCCGACTTCTTCACCGGCCGCGACCCACGCGGCGGCAACGTCGACACCACCATCAATCCCCAAGTGCAGCAAGCGGCTTGGGATGCGATGGAGGCCGGCTGCAACGGTCCGTGCAAAGGCTCGGTGGTCGCGCTCGAGCCGTCCACCGGCAAGATCCTCGCGATGGTTTCGGCGCCGTCGTACGACCCGAACCTGCTGGCCACCCACGACATGGACGAGCAGTCGGCCACCTGGCAGCAGCTGCGCGACAACCCCGATTCGCCTCTGTTGAACCGGGCGATCTCCGAAACCTACCCGCCCGGCTCGACATTCAAGGTCATCACCACTGCGGCAGCACTCTCGCGCGGCGCCACAGAGAACACCCAGCTCACCACCGCAGCGCGAATCCCGTTGCCGGACAGCACCGCAACGTTGGAGAACTTCGGCGGGTCGTCGTGTGGCGCAGGCCCGACGACGACTCTGCGTCAGGCGTTCGCCAAGTCGTGCAACACGGCTTTCGTCCAACTCGGCCTCGACAACGGCACGGACGCGCTGCGGTCCGCAGCGCTCGCGTTCGGACTGGACACCCCTCCCCCGGTGATTCCGCTCCAGGTTGTCGAGTCCACCCTCGGGCCCGTCTCCGACAACGCGGCCCTGGGTATGTCGAGCATCGGTCAGAAGGATGTCGCGGTGACACCGCTGCAGAACGCGTCGGTCGCCGCGACCATCGCCAACGACGGGGTGACGATGCGTCCGTACTTGGTCGATAGCCTTAAGGGACCCGACCTTGCCAATATCAGTACAGCGGCTCCGCAGGAAGAGCGGCGAGCGGTGTCGCACGAGGTCGCCGATACACTGACGGATCTGATGGTCGCCGCTGAGCAGGTGACGCAGCAGAAGGGAGCCATCGCCGGCGTGCAGATCGCATCGAAGACCGGCACTGCGGAGCACGGCACCGATCCGCGCAACACCCCGCCGCATGCCTGGTACATCGCATTCGCCCCGGCTCAGACGCCCAAGGTCGCTGTCGCGGTTTTGGTCGAGAACGGCGGCGACCGGTTGGCTGCCACTGGTGGGGCGCTGGCCGCTCCGATCGGGCGCGCCACCATCGCCGCGGCGCTGCGGGAGGGCTCATGAGCCCGCGAAGACGAGCGCGAGTGAGGATCACGGAGCCGCCCCGGCGGCGACATCCAATCACGGAGCCGCCCCGGTCGATGGCGCGAACCGCAAGCTCTCGCGCGAAGCGAGGACCGGTGGGCCCACGCCCGCAGGGCAGGGGACGAGTGGGAGTCGAGCCATGAGCCCGCGCGTCGGAGTGACGCTGTCGGGTCGCTACCGGCTGCAGCGGCTGATCGCCACCGGCGGTATGGGTCAGGTCTGGGAAGGTATCGACTCCCGCCTGGGCCGACGCGTCGCGGTCAAGGTGCTCAAGGCCGAGTACTCCGAGGACGCCGAGTTCGTGGAACGGTTCCGCGCCGAGGCGCGCACCGTCGCGATGCTCAACCACCCGGGCATCGCCAGCGTGTACGACTACGGCGAAACCGACATGGACGGCGAGGGCCGCACCGCGTATCTGGTGATGGAACTCGTCAACGGCGAGCCGCTGAACTCGGTGCTCAAGCGCACGGGCCGGCTGTCACTGCGCCACGCGCTGGACATGCTCGAGCAGACCGGCCGCGCCCTGCAGGTCGCGCACACCGCGGGCCTGGTCCACCGCGACGTCAAGCCCGGCAACATCCTGATCACGCCGACCGGTCAGGTGAAGCTCACCGACTTCGGCATCGCCAAGGCCGTCGACTCCGCCCCGGTAACTCAGACCGGCATGGTGATGGGCACCGCACAGTACATCGCGCCCGAACAGGCCCTCGGTCACGACGCGACGGCGGCCAGCGACGTCTACTCACTGGGAGTCGTTGGCTACGAATCAGTTTCGGGCAAGCGGCCCTTCACCGGGGACGGCGCTCTGACGGTGGCGATGAAGCACATCAAGGAGACGCCGCCGCCGCTGCCCGCCGATTTGCCGCCCAATGTGCGCGAACTGATCGAGATCACTCTGGTCAAGAATCCGGGCATGCGGTACCGCTCGGGCGGCCTGTTCGCCGACGCGGTCGCTGCCGTGCGCTCCGGCCGACGTCCGCCGCGGCCGAACCAGGCGCCGTCGATCGGGCGGGCGACACCCGCCGCCGTACCGTCGGCTGCCCAGGCCCGCGCCGCCGCTGACCTGACCGTGCGCACCTCGGCGCCCGCCGCCGCCCGGCCCCGCCCGCCCGTCGGCAGTCATCGCCCTCCTCCCCCGGCCCGCCGCACGTTCTCCGCGGGCCAGCGTGCCCTGCTGTGGGCCGCCGGGGTGCTCGGCGCCCTGGCGATCGTCATCGCGATCCTCATCGTGCTGAATGCGCAGGATCGCAAGGATCAGAACGAGACGCCTCCGCCGACCATCACGAACACGATCACCCAGACCACCCCGTACTCGCCGACAGCGATGCCGGATTGGACCGAACGGGGCGACGTCCGTCATGGTGGAGAAGAATCCGGGGTAACCCGACACAATGCGATCGCGTCGCCTGCAAAGGTGCAGGTGACGCCCTCGCCCCCAGAACAGATATCGCAATGACAACCCCGCAACACCTGTCCGACCGATACGAACTCGGCGAAATTCTTGGCTTCGGTGGTATGTCCGAGGTCCATTTGGCGCGCGATCAGCGGCTACACCGCGACGTGGCCATCAAGGTGCTGCGCGCAGACCTGGCCCGCGACCCCAGTTTCTACCTGCGGTTCCGCAGGGAGGCACAGAACGCCGCCGCGCTGAATCACCCCGCCATCGTCGCGGTCTACGACACAGGCGAGGCGGAGACCCCGAGCGGCCCCCTGCCCTACATCGTGATGGAGTACGTCGAGGGCGTCACGCTGCGCGACATCGTGCACACCGACGGCCCGATGGAGCAGCAGCGTGCGATCGAGGTCATCGCCGATGCGTGCCAGGCGCTGAACTTCAGCCATCAGCACGGGATCATCCACCGCGACGTCAAACCGGCCAACATCATGATCAGCGAGGCCGGCGCCGTGAAGGTGATGGACTTCGGCATCGCGCGGGCGCTGGCCGACGCCAGCAGCGTCACCCAGACCGCGGCGGTGATCGGCACCGCCCAGTACCTGTCCCCAGAACAGGCGCGCGGTGAGAAGGTCGACGCCCGCTCCGACGTCTACTCCCTGGGCTGCGTGCTGTACGAAATGCTCACCGGTGAGCCGCCTTTCGTCGGCGACTCGCCCGTCGCGGTGGCGTATCAACATGTTCGCGAGGATCCCGTACCCCCGTCACAGCGGCACGAGGGCATCCCACCCGAGCTGGACGCCGTCGTACTCAAGGCACTGGCCAAGAACCCCGATAACCGCTATCAGACGGCAGCGGAGATGCGCGCTGACCTGGTGAAGGTGCACAGCGGCGAGCAGCCGGACGCGCCGAAGGTGTTCACCGACGCCGAGCGCAGCTCGCTGATGTCGGCGCAGCCGGGCGATCACCGGACCGAGCCCATCGATCCCGTCGGGCGCCCGCAACCCCAGTACATCGAGGCCGAGCGCCGCGGATCGGTCGGCCGTTGGCTCATCGCGGTCGTCGTGCTGGCTGTGCTGACCGTGGTGGTGACGCTGGCGATCAACATGTTCGGCGGCACCCCACGCGCTGTGCAGGTCCCCGACGTGCGCGGTCAAGCGTCGGCTGACGCGATCGCTGAGCTCCAGAACCGCGGCTTCAGGACGCGGACCCAGCAGAAGCCCGATTCCGGCGTCCCGCCCGATCACGTGATCGACACCGACCCGGGTGCCGCCTCGTCCGTCAACGCCGGCGACGAGGTCACCCTCAACGTGTCCACGGGTCCCGAGCAGCGCGAGATTCCCGACGTCAGAAACCTCAGCTACGACGATGCTGTCCAGAAGCTCGCCGACTCGGGCTTCGAGAAGTTCCGGCCGTCGTCGTCGCCGTCCACGGCGGAGATGAAGGACAAGGTTCTCGGCACCAACCCACCGGTCAACCAGACGTCGGCGATCACCAACGAGATCACCATCGTCCTGGGTGCCGGCCCTGAGACTCGGCCGGTTCCGGATGTGAAGGGCCAATCCCTCGACAGTGCCGTGCAGATTCTGACTGCGTCCGGGTTCACCAAGTCCGTCCCGGTCGACATCGACAGCACCACCCCGGCCGGTCAGCTGCTCGGCACCAATCCACCTGCGGGACAGACAGTTCCGGTCGATACGGTGATCCAACTACAGGTGTCGAGGGGCAATCAGTTCGTCATGCCGGACGTGCGGGGCATGTTCTGGGTGGACGCCGAACCGCGGCTGCGGGCGCTGGGCTGGACCGGGGTGCTCGACCGTGGTGCAGATGTTCAGAACAGCGGTCAACGCACCAACGCCGTGGTGAGCCAGAGTCCGACCGCGGGCACCGGCGTCAGCTACGACAGCCGGATCACGCTGAGCTTCGCGTCGTAGCCGCGGCCACCGCGCCTGCGACCTCGTCCTCGAGCTGACGGACCAGCGCCTCGGCCGGTGCCGCACCACAGAAGCCAAGCCAATTGGCCAGCATCCGGTGCCCGCCTTCGGTCAGTATCGACTCGGGGTGGAACTGCACACCATGGATCGGCAGCTCCACGTGCCGCACACCCATGACGACGCCGCCTTCCGTGCGGGCGATCACTTCGAGCTCGGCGGGCATCGTATCCGGCAGGATGGTCAGCGAGTGATAGCGCGTCGCGGTAAACGGGTCCGGAAGGTCCTGCAGCACACCGGCATTGGTGTGATACACGGTACTGGTCTTGCCGTGCAGCAGCTCGGGTGCCCGGTCGACGGTGCCGCCGAAAGCCACGCCGATGGCCTGGTGGCCCAGGCACACTCCAAGAAGTGGGGTACCCGCCGTCGCGCAGGCCTTCACGAGGGGGATCGAGGCGCCGGCGCGCTCAGGCGTACCGGGCCCGGGGGAGAGCAGGACGCCGTCGAACGCCGCAGCGGCAGCGGCGATGGCTGCGTCGGTGGCCAGCCGATCGTCGTCGTTGCGCCACACCTGCGCGTCCACCCCGAGTTGGCCCAGATACTGGACCAGGTTGAACACGAAGCTGTCGTAGTTGTCGACGACGAGAACCTGCATCGGCCCAGGTTACCGCAGCGATCTCGGCACGATTCGTCGCGCTCAGCGCTACCGGTCACGCCGAAGTCACTAGTAACCGATGGGTCCCACGGGCTTGGCGAAGCGCATCCGCACCGGCTCGGAGTGCCCGACCAGATCCACCTGTGCGCGGGGTTCCTCGGTGTACCCCAGGCCGAACCGCACCACGTACTGCCGGTAGAGCGTGACCAACGGCGCCGCCGACAGGGCGGCCCGCATGGCGGGCGCGTCGCCGATCGCGGTGATCACGTACGGCGGGCTGTAGGTCCGTCCGTTGAGCAACAGCGTGTTTCCCACGCACCGCGGGGCCGATGTGCCGATGATCCGTTGGTCCTGCATCTGGATGCCCTCTGCGCCCGAACTCCACAGTGCGTTCAGCACCGCGTCGATGTCCTGCTGGTGCACGACGAGGTCGTCCGGGGAGGCATCGCGTGGGAAGCGGCCCTCCGCGTCGCGTTGGGCGTCGTTGAGGGTGACCACCAGACCCGCTCCCCGCATAGGGTCGAGGCCGGCGTCGCCGGCGAGCCTGGCGGATCGTTTGGTGATCGCGGCGAGTGCGGCGTCGGCCCCCGGCGATCCGCCGTGATGGGTATCCAGTGTGGTGCTCAGGGAGTCTCGCTCGGCGGTCAGCCGGTCCACCGACTGCTGGGCCTCGCGCACCAGGTCGACCAGCCGCGGGGCGTCGCTGCGCCGAATGTCGCCGCCGCCGGAGACGTCGTGGGTGGCGGCCAGCAGAAGGCCCGCCAGCAGGCAGACGACCGGCACGCCGAACCGCCATGCGGACTGGCGCGTGCGTTTCATCGGTGGTCTCCTGCGGGTGGTGCCTGCGATAGGCTACGTACATCGTCGCACCGTGTGACGCCGACTGTCCCGAAGGTATCCATGCCCAAGTCCAAGGTTCGCAAGAAGAACGACTTCACCATCAGCCCGGTGAGCCGGACCCCGGTCAAGGTCAAGGCTGGGCCGTCGAGCACCTGGTTCGTTGTCTTTTTCATCGGCCTGATGCTGATCGGCCTGGTCTGGCTGCTCGTGTTCCAGCTCGCGTCGTCTGCCATCCCGTTCCTGGCGGACCTCGGCCCGTGGAACTACGCGATTGCCTTTGCCTTCATGATCAGTGGCCTGTTGCTCACGATGCGTTGGCGCTGAGCGGCACAACGAGCGGGATGAATTTATCTTCGTCGCCGCGCGTTACCCGATCAGCAACCTCGCGGTCATCGGATCACACGGATGTGATTCATCCCCATTGGGGATAGCACTTGTGGATAACTGCATTGGCCACGGTAAGAGGGTGTTGAGTACCAGTGCAGCAAACTGAGTGGAGTCCGCCCACACTTGGCATCGCAGCGTGCTTCATAGGCGGACTTATCTTGGCTACAGGCGCTGTGACGCTGATCACAGACCCTCCGGGAAGGATTCTTTTGGGCATTGCCGCGGTCGGATTAATTGCGTTCGCAAGTCTGTCGTGGCGCGCACGGCCAAAGCTGGCAATCAGAAATGACGCGTTGGTAAGCCGCGGTCTCTGGCAGACGACCGAATTGCGGCGCGCCGATATCAAGCTCATCCGCATCACGGAGTTTCGCCGGATCGCGCGCAAAGTGCGCCTACTTGAGATCGACACCATCGAGGATCGGCTGTTCGTGTTCACCCGATGGGATCTGGGCACCGACCCACTCGACGTGCTCGACGCACTGACTGACGCCGGCTACGCCGGCACCTGAGGTTCAGGCGACGGTGATCGATTCGACGACCACCGGATCGGTCGGTCGGTCGTTGCGGTCGACCGCGGTCGTCGCGATCGCGTCGACGATCTTCTGCGACTCGGGATCGACGACCTCACCGAAGATCGTGTGCTTGCGGTTCAGGTGTGGCGTCTTGCCGACCGTGATGAAGAACTGCGATCCGTTGGTGCCCGGTCCGGCGTTGGCCATCGCCAGCAGATAGGGCTTGTCGAACTGCAACTCGGGGTGGAACTCGTCGGCGAACTTGTAGCCGGCGTCACCGCGACCGGTACCGGTCGGGTCGCCGCCCTGGATCATGAATCCGTCGATGACCCGGTGGAAGATCACGCCGTCGTAGAACGGACCCGACGATCCGCCCGACGCGTTCTCGGTGCTGTAGTCCTTGGTGCCCTGAGCCAGTCCCACGAAATTGGCGACGGTCTTGGGCGCGTGGTTTCCGAACAGTGCGATTTTGATGTCACCACGGTTGGTGTGCAGCGTCGCAGTCGCTGTCTGAATGGGGCTCGTCACGGGATGCCAGTGTGCCACGCCCGCTTCCATGCTCAACGGGCACCACTGCGGTGCGGTTGATGGCAGGCTGGTACCGATTCCTTTCAGGCCGCGAGAGAGGTGCCCTATGAGCGCGAAGACCGAGACCCCCTTGACCCCAGGCCGGCGGTTGTCCCGCGGCCTCAAATACTCGGCGGTCGGTCCGGTCGACGTCACCTGGGGGGCGTTGGGCCTCGGTTTGGATGGAGCGCAGTCTTCGGCGGCGTGGCTCGGCGACAAATACCGCCGCAGTCGCGTGAAGGATCAGTTGGGCAAGGAACTCGCGGCCGCGCAGGAGACCATCGCGCAGGAACTCGCCGCCGCTCAGGAAGTGGTGTCCAACCTGCCGCAGGCACTCCAGAAGGCGCGCACCCGTCGTCGGCGGCGCCCGCTCGTTCTGGCCGCGCTCGGTGTGGTGGCGCTGGCCGGGGGAGCGGTGGCCTTCTCGATCATCCGACGCTCGACGCAACCGGAGCCGTCGACGCTTCCGCCCAGTGTGGAGGTTTCGCCCAAGCCGTGATCACCGAACGGTGTTGTGTGGCAAGGGTTGTCGTTCTTGAGTGGAGCCTAGGGGATTCGAACCCCTGACTTCTGCCTTGCAAAGGCAGCGCTCTACCAACTGAGCTAAGGCCCCTTGTTGAGATGTTCAGGCCGGCACGTCGGCCGCCGCGTGCCACACCTCGACGCCGTGCCGGGAACGCCAGATCGTCACGGCGACGACCGCGGCGACCCCTGTGGCGAGCAGCACCACAAGCCTCATGGTGTGAACCTTTCCGTGGGGCTAGGAGGACTCGAACCTCCGACCTCTTCGTTATCAGCGAAGCGCTCTAACCGCCTGAGCTATAGCCCCGAAATGCCTGGTACGGCCGAGCGACGAGACTACCGCAATCGTAAGCTCGGGCCCAAACCTGCGGATCCGGGGCCCGGCTCAGTCGCGATCGGCCAGGGTGACTTCGACGCCCCCGACGATGTCGGTGGTGAGGTTGTAGATGAACGCACCGGCGGTGGCCATCGCCGTCAGCAGAACGATGTTCACCAGACCGATCAGTGCCGCGCCGCCGAATATGGTTCCGCTGGATACCAGCTCGCCGCCGGAGCTGCCGCTCGCGCTCGTCAGCAGGTCGCCCACGTTGCTGTTCAGCTTGCTCCACACGCCCATGCCGCCGAGCACGAGGTACAGGAAAGCGACGGCGATCATCCAGACGAAGAACAGCGCCACCGAGAGCACCGACGAGACCTTCAGCACACTCCACGGGTCAACCCGGCGGATCTGCATGCTGGCGCGCACCGGACCCTGATGGCGCCTGGCCACCGGCGCCCGGCTGGACTGGGCCGTGGGCCGGCTCGCCGGTTCCTGCGCGGGGCGCTCCGGTGCCTGCTTGCGCGGCGCCGGGCGCGGCGAGGGTCCGGACAGGTCGGGAAGCTCACTGGCGTACGGCTCGGGCCGGACATTCTGCTCGGGCCGAACGGACTGCTCGGGCCGAACGGACTGCTCGGGCCGAACGGACTGCTCGGGCCGTGCCGGTTCCGGCGGGTCGGCCCAGCCCGCAGCGTCCTGCTCCTGCTGCGGCGCCGGCGCCGCGCCACCGGCGAGGAACCGGTTCAGTCGAGCGTCGACGCCGGGCGTGTGCCCGGTCGCACCGCCGTTGCCGCGGCGCGGCGCCTCGGAACGGGCCGTCGAGTCAGGGCGCGCAGGTGCTTCCGGAGGCCGGTTGGCCGGCTTGGCCGCACGCGCGGCCGGGCCCCGCTGCCACGGCGGGACGTCGGTCGCGTCGGCGATCCGCTCGGGTGTCGAACCGCCCGGCAGCGGCCCGCGCGACGCCGCACCGCCGAGCGAGCCACCCTCGGGCTCTGGGGCCGAGCTGGAACCGTTCGCGCCCCCGTCACCCGCGCGGGGTCCGGGCTCGTTCGGTGAACTCACCTACGGCTCCTTACTGGTCACGACTCTGGGCTACTCGCCGACGTCGGTGTTGACCTCGTCGATGCTGTCGCCTTCCTCGGCGTTGCGCGCGATGGCTATCAGTGTGGTGCCCGCTCCCAGGTTCATCAAACGAACACCCTTGGTCTGCCGCCCGGCCTTGCGCACCTGGCGAGCCGCCGTCCGGATGACACCCCCACCTGAGGTGATGGCGTACAACTCTGTGTCGTCATCGACGATCAACGCTCCGACAAGACTGCCACGCCTCTTGTCGAACTGAACCGTCAGCACCCCTTTGCCACCGCGACCCTGCACCGGGTACTCCTCGATCGCCGTCCGCTTGGCGTAACCGCCGGCGGTGGCGACCAGCAGATATGTGCCTTCCCGCACCACGTTCAGCGACAGCAATTGGTCGTCGGTGTTGAACCGCATGCCCTGCACACCGGAGGTGGCGCGGCCCATCGGGCGTAGCGCCTCATCGGTTGCTGAGAATCGGATCGACTGGCCCTTGGCAGACACCAGCAACAGGTCATCCTCGGCCGAGCAGAGCACCGCGCCGACCAACTCGTCACCGTCACGGAGGTTGACCGCGACGATGCCGCCGGTGCGGTTGGAGTCGAAGTCGGTGAGCTTGGACTTCTTCACCAGGCCGTTGCGGGTGGCCAGCACCAGGTACGGCGCATCCTCGTAGGTCTTGATCTGGATGACCTGCGCGATGCGCTCCTCCGGCTGGAAGGCCAGCAGGTTGGCGACATGCTGGCCGCGTGCCGTGCGCGACGCCTCGGGCAGGTCGTACGCCTTGGCGCGATAGACCCGGCCCTGCGTGGTGAAGAACAGAATCCAGTCGTGCGTGGAGCAGACGAAGAAGTGGTTGACGATGTCGTCCTGCTTCAGCCCTGCGCCCTGCACACCCTTGCCGCCACGCTTCTGGCTGCGGTACAGGTCGGACTTCGTGCGCTTGGCGTAGCCGGTCTCGGTGATCGTGACGACGACCTCTTCGCGCGCGATCAGGTCCTCGTCGGCGACGTCGCCGTCGGCGGCGATGATCCGGGTCCGCCGGTCGTCGCCGTACTTGTCGACGAGCTCCTTGAGTTCGTCGCGCACGATGGCGCGCTGGCGCTCGGGCTTGGCCAGGATGTCCTCGAGGTCGGCTATCTCGGCCTCGATCTTGGCGAGATCGTCGACGATCCGCTGCCGTTCCAGGGCGGCCAGGCGGCGCAGCTGCATATCGAGGATGGCCTGGGCCTGGATGTCGTCGATGTCGAGCAACTCGATCAGGCCCTGGCGGGCGACGTCGACGGTTTCCGACGCCCGGATCAGCGCGATGACTTCGTCGAGTGCGTCGAGCGCCTTGACCAGACCGCGCAGGATGTGGGCCCGTTCGTTGGCCTTGCGCAGCCGGTAGGTGGTGCGCCGCACGATGACGTCGAGTTGATGGTTGACGTAGTGCCGGATCAGCTGGTCGAGCCGCAGTGTGCGCGGCACACCGTCGACGATGGACAGCATGTTGGCGCCGAAGCTGGTCTGCAGCTGGGTGTGCTTGTAGAGGTTGTTCAGCACCACCTTGGCCACGGCGTCGCGCTTGAGTTCGACGACGATGCGCAGCCCGACCCGGTCACTGGACTGATCCTCGATGTTGGAGATGCCGGCCAGCTTGGCGTCGCGCACCTGCTCGGCGATCGAGGTGATGAAGTTGTCGTGATTGACCTGGTACGGCAGTTCGGTGATGACGATCCCGGTGCGGCCTCTGCTGTCCTCTTCGATCTCACAGACACCGCGCATCCGGATCGACCCGCGGCCGGTCCGGTACGTGTCGGAGATCCCCTGCGATCCGACGATGAGTCCGTAGGTGGGGAAGTCCGGACCCTTGACGCGTTCGCAGACCGCCTCCAGCGTGGCCTCTTCGTCGGCCTCGAAGTTCTCCAGGCACCAGAACACCGCCTCGCCGAGCTCGCGCAGGTTGTGCGGCGGCATGTTGGTGGCCATGCCTACCGCGATGCCACCCGAGCCGTTGGCGAGCAGGTTAGGGAACCTGCTGGGCAGGACAGTCGGCTCCTGCACGCGCCCGTCGTAATTCGGGACGAAATCGACTGTCTCCTCGTCGATTTCCCGCAGCATCTCCATCGCCAGCGGAGTGAGACGTGCCTCTGTGTTGTGGCTGACGAAGCCGTTGGTGATGAATGCGTGGTCAGCAGTGTCCACGCGCAGGCTGTATACAGGCTGCACGCCCGCGTCTGTCACCGACGCGACCCGTGCGTAGTAGAACCGGCCGTCGGTGAGGTCAGTGGCGATTGCCGCGGCGTCGGGGTCGTCGCCGAACTGCCTCAGGAATTCGCCGACGCTACGGTTTATGACGGATTTCGACGGAATTTCATCAGAAACCGTGGCCTCGGCACTTATTACCGCGACATCGCCGGAACGAATCTCCTCGATCAGCTTCCACAGCAGTGTCGGCACGCCGGCCACATCGACCAGGCACAACAGCGGGTGGTTCGCCGTGCCGGTGACCTCGAAGCCCTCCGCGGTGCGCACCGTGTACGTCTGATGTTCTCCGGAGTGGAACAGTCGGTCGGCAATGACGGGATCGCCGTGACGGTCAACGACTTTGAGCTCGATCGGATTATCCGAATTCGGTCGCGCACCCGGGCAAACGTCAGCGATGCGGATCTCTCGGCCCTCCGGAAGCCGCACCAAGGCATCGCCCGTGATGCAGTACCTCATTGCCGCCGGGGGATCGTTGCCCGGTGAGCCGAAGTTGCCCTGACCGTCGACCAGTGGGTAGCGCAGCGACCACGGCTGGGCCATCCGGACCAGGGTGTCGTAGATCGACGAGTCGCCGTGCGGGTGGTAGTTGCCCATCGTCTCAGCGACCGATCGCGCCGACTTCGCATGGCCGCGGTCCGGCCGGAAGCCGGAGTCGAACATCGCGTACAGCACGCGGCGGTGCACCGGCTTCAAGCCGTCGCGAACCTCCGGCAGTGCGCGCCCGACGATGACGCTCATCGCGTAGTCGATGTAGCTGCGCTGCATCTCCTGCTGGATGTCGACCGGCTCGATGCGATCGCCTGCTGCGTCGCCCGGCGGCAACGTGGTATCAGTCATGTGGTTTCAGCCCTAGTGGTTTTGTACGTCGCGGATCAAACATCCAAGAAACGAACGTCTTTCGCGTTCCGGGTGATGAAGCTGCGGCGAGCCTCGACGTCCTCGCCCATCAGGATGGAAAACAGTTCGTCGGCGGCCGCCGCGTCATCCAGCGTGACCTGGCGCAGCACTCGCACCGACGGATCCATCGTGGTTTCCCACAGCTCCTTGGCATCCATCTCGCCGAGACCCTTGTAGCGCTGGATGCCGTCGTCGACGTTGATCTTCTTGCCCGCCTTCTTACCGGCTTCAAGCAGACCGTCGCGCTCGCGATCGGAGTAGGCGAACTCCGGTTCACTGCGCTGCCACTTCAGTTTGTACAGCGGCGGTTGCGCCAGGAAGATGTGGCCGTTCTCGACCAGCGGCTTCATGAATCGGAACAGCAGCGTCAGCAGCAGCGTCGAGATGTGCTGGCCGTCTACGTCGGCATCGGCCATCAACACGATCTTGTGGTAACGCAGCTTGGCGAGGTCGAACTCGTCGTGAATGCCGGTGCCCAGCGCGGTGATGATCGCCTGGACTTCGGTGTTCTTCAGGACTCGGTCGATGCGCGCCTTCTCGACGTTGATGATCTTGCCGCGCAGCGGAAGAATCGCCTGGAACATCGAGTCGCGGCCGCTCTTCGCCGAGCCCCCTGCCGAGTCGCCCTCCACCACATACAGTTCCGACTTTCGGGGATCGGTGGACCGGCAGTCGGCCAGCTTGCCCGGCAGCCCGCCGATGTCGGTGGCGCTCTTGCGTCGCACCAGCTCGCGCGCCTTGCGTGCGGCGATACGTGCCTGCGCCGACGAAACCGCCTTATTGATAACGGTTTTCGCTTCAGCGGGATTGGCCTCGAACCAGTGGCTCAGCTGCTCGTTGCAGATCTTCTGAACGAACGACTTCACTTCGGTGTTGCCCAGCTTGGTCTTGGTCTGGCCCTCGAACTGCGGCTCGGCGACCTTCACCGACAGAACCGCGGCCAGGCCCTCGCGGATGTCGTCGCCGGTGAGGTTCGGATCCTTGTCCTTGAGAAGCTTCTTGTCCTTGGCGTACTTGTTCACCACCGAGGTCAGCGCGGCGCGGAACCCTTCTTCGTGGGTGCCGCCCTCATGCGTGTTGATGGTGTTGGCGAAGGTGTGCACCGACTCCGAATAGCCGCCGTTCCACTGCATCGCGATCTCGACTTCGTGACCCTCGCCCTTGCCGGAGAAGTCGACGATGCTCTGGTGGATGGCCGATTTCGTGCGGTTGATGTGCTTGACGAAGTCGACCAGCCCGCCGGGGTAGTGGAACGTGCGGTTCTTGACCTTGTGCGGGCCTGCCTCCTCGGCGGCCTTCTCCTCGGCCGACTTCGGGGCTTCGGCCGTGTCGCTGACGACCTCCTCTGTGACAGCTGCGGCGGCGACCCGTTCGTCAGCGAGCGTGATGGTCAGCCCCTTGTTGAGGAAGGCCATCTCCTGCAGTCGCCGCGCGACGGTCTCGAAGTCGAAGTTTGTGGTCTCGAAAATGTCGGGGTCCGCCCAGAATCTGACCGTGGTTCCGGTCTTCCTGGTCTTCTCACCCTGCTTGAGCGTGCCCGGCACAGCCTTGTCGTAGAACTGGAACCACTCGTGGCCGTCACGGGAAATATCGACCTCCAGTCGAGTCGACAGCGCGTTCACCACGGACACACCCACGCCATGCAGCCCGCCACTGACGGTGTAGCCGCTGTCCTCGCCGCCGAACTTCCCGCCGGCGTGGAGCTGGGTCATCACCACGTCGACGGTGGGTGCACCGCTGGCATGCATTTCGACAGGAATACCGCGGCCGTTGTCGGTGACCTCGACCCCGCCGTCCTCGAGGATTCGCACGTCGACTTTGGTCGCGAAGCCGCCCATGGCTTCGTCGACCGCGTTGTCAACAACCTCCCACACCAGATGGTGCAGGCCGCGCTCGCCGGTGGAGCCGATATACATGCTTGGACGTTTGCGGACGGCCTCCAATCCTTCGAGAACGGTGATGGCAGAGGCGCCGTATTCTTTCTTCTTCGCAGCAGCCACGGGCGGAAGCTTCCCTACTCTCTGATGGGGTGTGCTCTGGCGGGGATCTGTTACCGCCGGCAAGTCATGAAACCATCCTACCGTCAACCACCGTCAGGACCGATTCTGAGGCGGCGTTTCTGCGTACCTATTCGCGCCGTCTGTGGAATTTTTCGATCCGTGGTGCGTCAAGACGCTTGAGAACGGCGCTCGCGGCGTTCTCGCGGCTCTGAGCCATCAGCGGCAACCGACGTCATCCGTACGTGTCGCGGGGCCCTCGGCCGGCGATGTGGTAGCGGCCTTTGCGCCACGACGGCGCTACCGGACCGACGATCTTCAGTGATTTCACCACGCCGTCGCCGACCGTAGCGGCGATCTTGGCGAGCAGTTGCGCCTGCACCATCCTCAACTGGGTGGCCCAGGCCGTCGACTCGGCGGAAACCGTCAAAACACCCTCGTTCAATGAAGTCGGCGTCGCGTGGGCTGCGATCTGCTCGCCGACCACCGTCTGCCAGCGGCCGAACACCGCGCCTTGGGCCACCCGATCCGACCAACCCCGGTTGCGGGCGACGTCACGCGCCACCGACGCGAGCGTCTGCGGGTCACGGGAATCCGGGCCGGGCCCCGACCAGCGCCGTCGGCTGGTCCCGGCGACCTTGCGTGGCGGTGCGCTCCGGCCACCGCGGCCCACATCCTTACCCTGGCTGCGCGCCGCACCCCGTGCTTCTTCAAGAGTCCGCCGCACCAGATCCATGCCCTTTAGATGGGCCAGGTGCGGCGGGGGTTCCACATCGTCTGTCATTCCCGTACCTCCGAGATCCGGCCCGCATCATCGTCACGCATGACAATCTCGACTCTCTTCACATCCCAGTCCGCGGGGATGTCCTCGTGTACAGCCGCGGTCACCAACACCTGTTCGGCCGATGCCGCAACGTTGGCCAGCGCCTGCCGGCGGGCACTGTCCAGTTCGGCGAACACATCATCGAGCAGCAGCACGGGATCTCCGCCCTCGGCACGCAGCAGCTCGTAGGCCGCCAGCCGCAAGGCTAGTGCCATCGACCACGATTCGCCGTGGCTGGCAAAGCCTTTGGCGATGTGGTCGCCGAGGCGCAACTCGAGATCATCGCGGTGCGGACCGACCAGGCAGACTCCTCGTTCGAGTTCGGCGTCGCGGCGGCGTGCCAGTGCGTCGAGCAGTGCCGCCTCGAACAGTTCGGCGGTTCCCGTTCCGGCATCGGCCTCCAGCTCGATGACCTCCACACCGCTGCGGTACCGGATCGCTGCAGGCCGCGACGCCGGCGCAAGCAGTTGATAGGCCTTCTCGACCTCCGGCGCCAGCTGGCTCACCAGGTCGACCCGCGCCGCGATGAGTTGCGCCCCATGCGTGGCGAGGTGGCCATCCCACACGTCCAAGGTGTCGATCGCGCTGCGGTCACCGCGATAGCGGGCGGTCGCAGCGGACTTCAACAACGCCGTCCGCTGACGTAGCACCTTTTCGTAGTCCGCACGGATCGCCGCCACCTGCGGGCGCCGAGTCGTTGCGAGCTCGTCGAGGTACCGGCGTCGTTCGCCGGGGTCACCGCGCACCAGCGCGAGATCCTCCGGCGCGAACAGCACCGCACGCAACGCGCCCAAGATCTCACGGGCCGCACGCACGGGGGAGCGGTTCAGCCGTGCCTTGTTGGCCCGCCCGGCGTTGATCTCCAGGTCGACCGCGAGTTCGCGGCCCTCGTTGACGACGATCGTCGACACGATGGCTCGCTCGGCGCCTGCACGGATCAGCGGCGCATCCGTGGCGACGCGGTGCGAACCCAGAGTCGCCGAATACCACAGTGCTTCAACGAGATTCGTCTTGCCGAAGCCGTTCGGGCCCACGAAAACCGTGCGGCCCGGCTCGAGGTTCAGCTCGACGCGCGGCCACGATCGGAAGTCGGTGAGTCCGAGGTGGCGAACGTACAACTATCCGGACTCACTGATCCGCTTCACGGCATGGCCGCCGAACTGGTTGCGCAACGCCGACACCGCCTTCATCGTCGGAGAGTCCTCCTGACGAGACGCGAAACGGGCAAACAGTGACGCCGCGATCACGGGCATGGGCACGCGGTGATTGATGGCTTCTTCTACCGTCCACCGGCCTTCGCCGGAGTCTTCGGTGTAGCCGCTGATGTCCTTGAAGTTCGGATCTTCTTTGAGCGCCTTGGCCAGCAGCTGCTGCAACCAGGACCTCACCACCGTCCCGTTGGTCCACGCCTGGATGACGGCCTGGGTGTCCACGATCAAATCCTCGGCGGCCAACAGTTCGTATCCCTCGGCGTATGCCGTCATCAATCCGTACTCGATGCCGTTGTGCACCATTTTGGCGTAATGGCCGGCACCGACGGGGCCCGCATGGACAAACCCGTCCGCCAGCTCACCGGGTGGGCGCAACGTCTCGAAGATCGGCATCGCCCGCGCCACGTCCTCTTTACTGCCGCCCACCATCAGGCCGTAGCCTTCGGTCAGCCCCCAAATACCACCGGATACGCCGGCATCGATGAACGCAATGCCCTTGTCGTCCAACAACTTTGCGTGTGGCCCGTCCTCTGTGTAACGAGAGTTACCACCGTCGATCACCAGATCGCCGGGGCTCAATACCTCTGCTAACGACGTGATCGTTTCGTCAGTGACGCGCCCTGACGGCACCATCACCCATACGACGCGTGGTGCATCAAGAGCCTCGGCGAGGGCACGCAATGTCGGCACATCCGTGACCTCGGGTCTGGGGTCGTAGCCGATTACCTCGTGCCCCCCCTCACGCAGGCGCTCCCGCATGTTGAAGCCCATCTTGCCCAGACCGACCAGACCCAATTGCATGTGCGTCCCTCTCGTGGCGTCAGGCCGATCAGCCCGGAAGGCGCACCGGCATCAGCAGGTAGACGTAATCGGTCTGCGCGGCCGGGAACGGTCCCGCCGCACCGATATCCCCATCATCCTCACCCGCTGGGCGCAACACCGCTGGCCGGCTAGGTGTCGTGAAACCAAACGTCACGCGCTCGGAGTGCAACGACCCCAGCCCGTCCGTGAGGTAAGTCGGGTTGAACGCGATGGTCAGCGGATCACCGGCGAAGGTGACAGGGAGATCCTCTTCGGCCCGGCCGACGTCATCCGCGCCGGCCGACAACCGCAGTACGTCGTCGGAGAACTCCATGCGCACCTGCGCACCGCGATCCGCGACCAGCGCCACACGCTTGATGGCTTCGGTGAGCTCGGCGACACCGATGGTCGCCATGGCCGTGTGTTCGGTGGGCAGCAGCTGACGGAATTTCGGGAACTCGGCATCCAGCAGGCGAGTGGTGCTGCGCTTGCCATTGCTGCGAATCCCCAACAGGCCTTCCTTGCCGATCTCCGCGCCCGCGCCCAACGACAAGTGCACATCGGAACCGTCAGAGCCGGCCTTTGCCGCTTCGGCCAACGTCTTGGCCGGGACCAACACCGCAGCCTCCATGTCGGCGGACACCGTCGACCACGTCAGCTCACGAACGGCCAGCCGGAAGCGGTCGGTCGCCGCCATGATGACATTCTCGCCGGAAATCTCGACACGGATCCCGGTCAGCATCGGCAACGTGTCGTCGCGGCCTGCGGCAACCGCCACCTGACCGATCGCCTCGGCGAACAGATCCGCCGAAACGACACCGGTCTCCTCCGGGAGGGCAGGCAACGTCGGGTAGTCCTCGACGGCCATCGTGGGCAGCGAGAACCTGGCACTGCCGCAGGTCAACGACACCCGCGTGCCTTCGACGCTGACATCGACGGGTTTGGCCGGCAAAGCTCGGGTGATGTCCGACAACAGCCGGCCGGAGACCAAAACGCTGCCGGGAGAAGCGATTTCGGCAGCGACCTGCACTTCCGCCGACACCTCGTAGTCGAAACCCGAAATCGTCAGACCGTCATCGGAACCGGTGAGCAGCACACCCGCCAGGACCGGGACGGTCGGTCGATTGGGCAGGTTGCGGGCCACCCATGCCACGGCGTCGGCGAAGTCTTCGCGCACGAGACGGAACTTCAAATCGGTGACACCAACAGTTGTTGTCGCCACGTCCATACGGTCCCTTCGATAAATAACACAACAAGCGCTATGCAGCGGTTTCCTGGTGTCTCAACACGCCTTCGATCGGTGCGTCGTGACGACCGTAACGGCTGTCGCTGAATCACCGTAGAGCTTTCGGGCTCAACTTGAAAGCTAATCGATCGGGCTGACATTCGGCTCTGCGAACCGCTCCGGCGAGGAAGGTTCGGCGCGTTCCCCAGGTGCCTTCTTCGAAGAGCAATCTATGGAGATTTAGAAGCAACAGTATTAGGGCCTGTGCGCATTGGGGATGAACGTGTGTCTGCGCTGGGTGGCGGCCGTGTGCCGGTGTCGGTGGCTTGTGGATGAATGGACGTCAACTGTTCGGACGCTGTGGAGATGTCCGCGGATGTGTAGCGAGTGGCGACGCATTCGATGGTTGGTCCCAAGTTGTGCACATCGGCGTGCACACCGCCGGCGTGTGACAAGTGATACCGACGGTGCAGAAGTTTTTCAAAGATTTTTGGGCGTGCAAGGACGTTGTCGGAGCAGGAATACGATTGGGAGGGCGGTTCAACGCTTGGAGCGTTGACGGATCCGGGTCGTGAGTTGCTTGACGTGATCGAAAACCTCGCGGCGTTCGGCCATCTCGCCGCGGATCTTCTTCTCGGCGTACATCACGGTGGTGTGATCCCGGCCGAACGCCTGGCCGATCTTCGGCAACGACAGATCTGTCAGCTCGCGGCACAGGTACATCGCGATCTGTCGGGATTGCGCGAGCGCCCGTGTCTTGCCGGGGCCACGCAGTTCCTCGACGGTCGTTTCGAAGTATTCGGCAGTGGCGGCCATGATCGCCGCGGTACTGATCTGCATGGTGGTCGCATCGGAGATGAGATCGCGCAGCACGATCTCGGCGAGCGACTTGTCGATCGATGTCTTGTTCAGTGACGCGAAGGCGGTGACACGGATCAGGGCGCCTTCGAGTTCGCGAATGTTGCGCTCGATGCTGCTGGCGATCAGCTCGAGAACGTCGCCGGGCACGTCGAGCCGGTCCATCTGCGCCTTTTTGCGAAGGATCGCAATGCGGGTCTCGAGCTCGGGCGGCTGCACGTCGGTGATGAGCCCCCACTCGAATCGGGTGCGAAGCCGATCCTCGAGAGTGGCCAACTGCTTGGGTGGCCGATCCGAGGAGATGACGATCTGCTTGTTGGCGTTGTGCAGGGTGTTGAAGGTGTGGAAGAACTCTTCCTGGATACCTTCCTTGCCCTCGATGAACTGGATGTCGTCGACCAGCAGCACGTCGATGTCTCGATAGCTCCGCTTGAAGGACGCCTTGCGGTCGTCGCGCAGCGAGTTGATGAAGTCGTTGGTGAATTCCTCGGTCGAGACGTACTTGACGCGCATGCCGGGAAACAGCCGTTGGGCGTAATTTCCTGCGGCGTGCAGAAGGTGTGTCTTGCCCAGGCCGGACTCGCCCCAGATGAAGAGGGGGTTGTAGGCCCGGGCCGGCGCCTCGGCAATCGCGAGCGACGCCGCGTGAGCGAATCTGTTGGACGCGCCGATGACGAATGTGTCGAAGGTGTATCGCCGGTTCAGGTTGACGGCGGCGGCCTCATCGGCCGGCGTGTTCTGCGCGCGAGTGGAGAAGTAGGTGGGCCAGCTCTCTTCGGCACTGGCGAGGGCCTCGGAGTCTTCATCCACTTCGTCGGGTTCGGTGACGGAGGTCGGGCCGCCGGCCAGTCCGTTTAGGGTCTCGTCGGTGTCAGGGGCGGCAATGCGGACGCCGAGCTCGACGCGTTGACCGAGCTGACGGCTAAGCGCGGTGATGATGGGCTCGCGGAGGTGGCGCTCGATCTCGTTCTGCACAAATGGCGTCGGAACCGACAAAAGGGCAAATCCCTCGGTGATGACCAAGGGTTTGACCAGCTTCAACCACGCCCTTTGCTGGGCCGTGAGGGCCGGCGGGCCGGCGTCGCCGTTCATCAGGCCGACCGTATCGATGTCACCGTTGAGTTCAGCGACGACTGTTTTCCATACCGCCACGAAGGGGGGATCGGGGTCAGCAGTCAATGACGCGCACCCCCTTGTGGCCGGTTCAGGAATGGCCAAAGGAACGATGACGAACTGTGCACATAGTTATCCACAGGTTGTGGAAACAGGACAGCCGTCGTCGTTCGGTTGTCTACCGGCAAGGACGCCGCGGGCCGGGGCTCGTCACAGGGGTGTTGCGTTCTGTGGGCTCGCGACGTGGTGGGCATCCCCGCTTCGTTGTTTGTCGCCGTTTCGTTATCGAAACGACATTGGCAGAAGCTAACAGTTTTCTGCTCGGGTGCCAACCGTTCTGCAACATTGACCGAGGGTTGGTTTACGGGTCTCGGGAGGCCGTGACGGCTGGGGCGGATGTAAAGATTTCGGTGCCGATGCTCGCGCACAGGAGCAAGGTTTGACCTAGGGAAATCTCGTCAGTACCCTCGAACAGTCGCCCGCACGTGGCGGCACGGCTGCGACCCAATGATCTGTTGGGGACCGCGCCGGCTAAGCGAGACGGACGAGCTTACCAACGGCAACCGCGTCCCCACCGGCATGACTGTGCATCGGTGTGGGCTGCGGGCGCCAGACGGAAACGAGGAGAGACAGCCGTGGCCAAGGGCAAGCGGACTTTTCAGCCGAACAACCGGCGCCGCGCGCGTGTGCACGGGTTCCGGCTGCGGATGCGGACTCGGGCAGGCCGGGCGATCGTGTCGAGCCGGCGGACCAAGGGTCGCCGCAAGCTGACTGCGTGATTCGACGCAGGATCTAGCGTTGTGCTTCCGGCGCGATACCGGATGACGCGGTCGACTGAATTCGGTGCCACGGTCAGTCAAGGGGTGCGCGCTGCGCAACCCGACCTCGTCGTGCACGCATTGCGGCACGATTCGGAGCACGGCGATGGGCCGAGGATCGGTCTGGTCGTAGCGAAATCGGTGGGTACTGCGGTGCAACGACACCGGGTGGCCCGTCGGCTGCGACATGTGGCCCGCACGGTGATCGCCGAATTGGATCCCGCCGACCGGGTGGTGATCCGAGCGTTGCCCGGCAGCCGGTACGCGATCTCTGCGCGACTCGAACAAGAGCTACGGACGGCCTTGCGGCGCGCGCGGTCCAAGAGCGGGGCGTCTCGGTGACGCGTTCAGCGAGTTCGTCAGCGGCACGCGCGGTGATCTATCTAATCCAGCTGTACCGGCACACCGTCTCGCCGCTGCGGCTGCCCACGTGTCGGTTCACGCCGACGTGTAGCCAGTACGCGGTGGAGGCGCTGGCCGAGTACGGCGTCGTCAAGGGCGGATGGCTGGCGATGGTTCGGCTGCTGAAATGCGGGCCGTGGCATAAGGGAGGATGGGACCCGATACCGGAATGTCGCGACGCCGCGCATGAATCGCGCCGAGACGCAGACGGGTATCGAGGAGATCCGGACGCCGCCGACGATCTCGGGGGTACCCCCGTATCGCGAGCAGAGAGCGAGACGCGTGTTTAGTTGGTTCAGCCTGGACATCATCTACTACCCGGTGTCGGCGATCATGTGGGTTTGGTACAAGGCGTTCGGCTTCGTGCTCGGGCCCGACAACTTCTTCGCCTGGACGCTGTCGGTGATGTTCCTGGTGTTCACCCTGCGCGCCATCCTCTACAAGCCATTCGTCAAACAGATCCGCACCACGCGGCAGATGCAGGAGCTCCAGCCTCAGATCAAGGCGCTGCAGAAGAAGTACGGCAAGGACCGCCAGCGGATGGCGCTGGAGATGCAGAAGCTGCAGAAGGAGCACGGGTTCAACCCGATCCTCGGCTGCTTGCCGATGCTCGCGCAGCTTCCGGTGTTCCTCGGCCTGTACCACGTGCTGATGTCGTTCAACCGGACTCAGACCGGCATCGGCCGTCTGGGCCTGTCGGTGGAAGAGAACCGGTCGCTCGGTAACTACATGTTCAGCGCGACCGACGTCGGGCACTTCCTGGACGCGAATCTGTTCGGTGCGCCGCTGGGCGCCACCATGATTCAGCAGCACGGATTGGAGGCCTTCACCGAATTCAACCGTGCAGCGGTGATCGGCGTCGGGGTTCCGATGATGATCCTCGCGGGCATCGCCACGTACTTCAACAGCCGGGCATCGGTGGCGCGCCAGAGTCCCGAAGCGGCCGCGAACCCGCAGACCGCGATGATGAACAAACTGGCGCTGTACGTCTTCCCGCTCGGCGTCGTCGCCGGTGGCCCGTTCCTCCCGCTGGCGATCATCTTCTACTGGTTCTCGAACAACATCTGGACCTTCGGTCAGCAGCACTACGTGTTCGGCAAGATCGAGAAGGAAGAAGAGGCCAAGAAGCTCGAGGCCCAGGAACGGCGCGCGAAGAACGCCCCTGTCCCGGGCGCGAAGCCCGCTCGGTCACGCAAGTCCCAGAGCGAAGCGTCGGAGATCACGACGAGTGCGGGCGCGGAGATCAGTGACAGCGTGACGGAGAACGGCTCCGTCGACGGTAAGACCCCGGGCAAGACGGTCTCGGGCACAGGGAACCGAACCCCGCGCCCCGGAGCGACTCCGCGCCCGGGTGCGCGGCCCAAGAAGCGCAAGCGTTGACCTGACCGGTGCGAGACCGGTGGATGAGGGAGGTACACATATGACGGACGCTGACACGACCGAACGCAGCGAGGAACTCATCGCCGAGGAGACCGGCGACGAGAGCGCCGCGACGAGCTCCGACGATCTGGAGGAGCGATTGGTCGCCGAGGGTGAGATCGCCGGCGACTACCTCGAGGAGTTGTTGGATCTGCTGGACTTCGACGGCGACATCGATCTCGACGTCGAAGGGGACCGGGCCATCGTGAGCATCGACGGCGGCGACGACCTCAACAAGTTGGTGGGGCGCAAGGGCGAGGTGCTCGATGCGTTGCAGGAGTTGACGCGGTTGGCGGTGCACCAGAAGACCGGCGAGCGCAGCCGGCTGATGCTCGACATCGCGCGCTGGCGCCGGCGTCGCCGCGACGAGCTGGCGGTCCTGGGCGACAAGGTCGCGCGGCGGGTGCTGGAGTCCGGCGATCGCGAGGAGCTGGCGCCGATGACGCCGTTCGAGCGCAAGATCGTGCACGATGCGGTGGCGGCGGTGGATGGCGTCCACAGCGAGAGCGAGGGCGTCGAGCCGTCGCGACGCGTGGTCGTCCTCGTCGACTGACGGCCAGAGTTACATCTGTGTAGTTCCATTGCAGCGGGAAGCCGTCGGCGCTCGGGATCCGGAGGATGTTTCACGTGAAACATGACGAGGTGTCGGCGGCGCCCAACGCGGCCAACACCTTGTTCGGATCCGGGTTGCAGGGCGCTCGGCGCTACGCCGAGATCCTGGCCGGCGCCGGGGTGGAGCGCGGTCTGATCGGTCCGCGTGAAGTGGACCGGATCTGGGACCGTCACCTCTTGAACAGTGTCGCGATCGCGGAACTGCTGGAGCCGACCGCGCGTGTGGCCGACATCGGTAGTGGCGCGGGCCTGCCCGGGATACCGTTGGCACTGGCCCGCCCGGATCTTCGCGTGACCCTCATTGAACCCCTGCTGAGGCGCAGCGAGTTCCTCTGCGAGGTCGTCGAAGAGTTGGAAATCGACGTGACGATCGTCCGCGGCCGAGCCGAAGAGGCGGCCGTGCGGGAACAGGTGGGGGAGATGGACGCGGTGGTCTCCAGGGCGGTGGCGTCGCTGGACAAAGTTGCGAAGTGGAGCTTGCCGCTGCTGCGCTCCGACGGCCAGATGCTGGCCGTCAAAGGCGAGCGCGCCGAAGAGGAGGTCCTCGAGCACCGGCGCGTACTGACGTCGCTCGGGGCCATAGATGTAAGGGTGATGAAATGTTGCGCGGACTACTTGGATCCACCCGCGACCGTCGTCGTAGCGCGCCGGCGGACTCCGGTCGGCCGACGGTCAACGGGGAGGAGACGAGGATGAGCCCCGTTCCAGAGCCGGCCGGTGCGGCCGCGGTGCCGGGGGGGACACCGGCCCCATCGCCCGAGCCGGCGTCGGTAGACGCATCGGAGAACCCGGATGTTTCACGTGAAACATGGGACGGTGCGCCCGGCCCGGCCGACGTGTGGACCGACCCGCCGGCGGTCGACACCCCGATCGCCGCGGAGGCAGAACGGGCGGTGCGCATGCTGCACGCCGCCGCAAAGAGCGGACTACGCCGCCCGGAGCGCCAACGTGTCTTCACCATCGCCAATCAGAAGGGCGGCGTGGGCAAGACGACGACGGCCGTCAACATCGCCGCAGCCCTGGCTCTCCAGGGGTTGCAGGTGCTGGTGATCGACCTCGATCCGCAGGGCAACGCCAGCACCGCGCTCGGCGTCGACCACCGGGAGGGAACCCCCTCTTCGTACGAGGTACTCATCGGCGAGATGTCGTTGCAGGCTGCGCTCCAGCGCAGCCCGCACAGCGAGCGGCTGTTCTGTGTGCCGGCGACCATCGACCTCGCCGGTGCCGAGATCGAGTTGGTCAGCATGGTGGCCCGCGAAGGGCGACTGCGCACCGCGCTCGGCGCGCTGCAGGACTACGACTTCGACTACGTCTTCATCGACTGTCCGCCGTCGCTGGGGCTTCTCACCATCAACGCGTTGGTGGCTGCTCCCGAGGTGCTTATCCCGATCCAGTGCGAGTACTACGCCCTCGAGGGTGTGGGCCAGTTGTTGCGCAACATCGAGATGGTCAAATCACACCTGAATCCTGAGTTGAACGTCTCGACGGTGATCCTGACGATGTACGACGGCCGGACGAAGCTGGCCGATCAGGTTGCCGACGATGTCCGCGCACACTTCGGAGACAAGGTGTTACGGACCGTCATCCCGCGCAGCGTGAAGGTGTCCGAGGCGCCGGGCTACGGCATGACGATCCTCGATTACGACCCCGGTTCGCGGGGTGCGATGAGCTATCTCGATGCCAGCCGCGAGATCGCCGAGCGGCGATGAGCGCTTGCGCGAAGAGCAGACGAGCACCGATGAGCGCTTGCGCGAAGTGGGGGCACCCCCCGCTCGAAGGGCAAGGCGGACAGACGAGCACCGATGAGCGCTTGCGCGAAGAGCAGACGAAATCGATGAGCGCTCTGCGAGCAGACCCGACGCCACCCATGAGCGCTTGCGCGAGAAGGAGATCGAGATGACCCAACCGAAAAGCAAGCGCAGCGGTCTCGGCCGCGGTCTGGCGTCGCTCATCCCGACCGGCCCGGCCGACGGCGACCAGTCGTCACTGGGGCGGATGGGTGACGCGGCAGCCGACGTCGTCATCGGCGGTCAGTCGGACTCCAACAACGTGGGCGCGGTCTACCGCGAGATCGACCCGTCGGCGATCGATCCGAACCCGCGGCAGCCGCGACAGGTCTTCGACGAGGAGGCGCTCGCCGAGCTCGTGCACTCCATCCGCGAGTTCGGCCTCATGCAGCCGATCGTGGTCCGTGCAATGCCCGGCGAGTCCACACGTCGGTATCAGCTGGTCATGGGGGAGCGCCGCTGGCGCGCCGCCCAACAGGCAGGCCTCGCGACCATCCCCGCGATCGTCCGCGAGACCGCCGACGAGAGCATGCTCCGGGACGCCTTGCTCGAGAACATTCACCGAGCCCAGCTCAACCCACTGGAAGAGGCGGCCGCCTATCAGCAGCTGCTCGACGAGTTCGGCGTCACCCACGATGAACTGGCGGCCCGGATCGGACGCTCCCGCCCGCTCATCACCAACATGATCCGGTTGCTGCGCCTGCCGATCGCGGTGCAGCGGCGAGTCGCGGCCGGTGTGCTGTCCGCCGGGCACGCTCGCGCGCTGCTCTCGCTCGACGGCGGGCCCCGAACATCAGGAGGAGCTCGCTGCCCGCATCGTGGCTGAGGGTCTGTCGGTGCGCGCCACCGAGGAGGCCGTCACGCTGGCGAACCGCGCCGACACCTCGACACCCACGGCGCCGCGCCGCAAGCCGATCCATATGCCCGGCCTCCAGGATGTTGCTGAGCGACTGTCGACGGCGTTCGACACGCGCGTCACGGTCAGCCTCGGCAAACGCAAAGGCAAGATCGTCGTCGAGTTCGGGTCGGTGGAGGACCTCCAGCGGATTGTCGAAATGATGAGCGCGTCGAACCGCTGACCTACGACACGCGGTAATTACGTCACTGTGACACAAACTCCCGAAAGGGCGACCGTGGACGCCGGCTGCGCACGCAAACACGATGTGGGCCAACAGCTTTCGCGAACTCTGACGCCCCAGCCGGTTCACAGGGAAGAAATCCGGCCATCCGCGCCGCGCCCTTCTATCCTGGAGTGGCAGCCGTGCCCGTCAGCACCGTGTGAAACCCGGGGAGTCTAGTGCCGCCACGAATCACGCCCCTGCGGCTCGAAGCGTTCGAGCAGCTGCCCAAGCACGCCCGCCGGTGCGTGTACTGGGAGGTGGACCCGTCGACCCTCCAGGGGCAATCGGGTGGCAGTCATCTCTCGGACCCGGAGTTCGAAAAGGAGGCATGGCTGTCGATGGTCATGCTCGAGTGGGGGGCCTGCGGCCAGATGGCGGTGATGTGCCCCGACTCGATGGGCGACGACCCGGTGATGCCGACCGGAGACGAACCATGCCTGGGTTACGCGTTCTACGCTCCGCCGGGTGCGGTTCCGCGCGCCCGGCGCTTCCCGTCCGGTCCGGTCAGCGCCGACGCCGTGCTGCTCACCACATTGGGGGTGGAGTCTTCTTACGGAGCAGAGGCGCTGCCACGCAGCCTGATCGCGGCCGTCGTCGGTGACCTCGTGCGGCGCGGCGTGCGTGCGCTCGAAGCGTTTGGACGCACGGCCGACGTGACTGATCTGGTGGACCCGACGCTGGTGTCGCCGGTCCTACGCCCGGTTGTCGATGCGCTGGGGGACTGCTCGGTCGACCAGTGCGTCCTCGATGTCGACTTCCTGCAGGACGCTGGCTTCGTGGTGGTCTCGCAGCACCCGTATTTCCCGCGGCTGCGACTGGAACTCGAGCAGGGGTTGGGCTGGAAGGCCGATGTAGAGGCGGCGTTGGAGCGTCTGTTGGAAACCGCTCAGCTTCAGCAGCCCGTCGGGGCCGGAGCGAGTCCCCGCTGAACGCGGATCCGGTTATGTCGGGCTGACGCGCCCGGCCTCGACCGAAAGTTCGTGGGCGAGGAGTTCGGCGAAAGTGAATGTGCCCGTGGGCCGGTCGTTCTTGCCGAGCAGATAGAGCCGTTTGACCGCGGCCAGGATTCCCTCGGCTATCGAGTCGCGTGTCTGGGTGGACACCAGCAGCCCGCGGTCGCGCGGATTGGTGATGTAGCCGACGTCGACCTGAATGCTCGGCATCCGGGTGAGCCGCAGCAGATCCCATGTCCGCCCGTGTGTGCGGCAGTCACGTAATCCGGTGCGCGCCACCACTTCTCGCTGGATGAAGTCGGAAAGATTGCGTCCGATGGTCGACACCGAGCCGTGCGAATTGCCGAAGTGAAACGACGCGACCCCATTGGCGGCCGGGCTCGGTTGGGTGGCGCACCGCAGGCTGATCATCAGGTCGGCGCCCACCGTGTTGGCGGTCGCGGCACGCTCGGCATCGAACGGCGAGCGGTTGGCCGGCCGTGACAGGAACGTCTCCATACCGATGGCGGTCATCCGGCCCTCGAGACGGCTGGCCAAGTCCCACAGGATGTCCGCCTCGCTGATCGGTCCGTCGGGGCCCTGCATGATCAGACCGTGATCGTCGCCACCGCGGCCCGGGTCGATGATGATCCGCTTTCCGGACAGGCGCGGTCCGGAGGTCCGCACCAACTCCTCCTCACGGATCGCGTGCGGCGAGCCGCCGGTGACCCGTGAGCCCAGAAAGTACAAGGAGCGCAACGTTTCCGGGCCGCAGATGCCGTCCGGATATAGCCCGTACTCACGTTGATAGGACATCAGTGCGTTGTGAGTGTGCAGGCCGAAGTGCCCGTCGACGAGACCGGTATAGAAGCCGAGGTCCTGCAGTCGGGCCTGAAGCGTCGCAACGTCGTCGCCGAACATCGGCGCGCCGAACTGATGGTTGAGAGTGCGGGCGCCCAGGCGGTACGAAGCCTCTTTCAGCGCACGGTAAGTCGCTTCGCCGACGATCCCGTCGACCAGCAGCCCGCGGTGCTGTTGGAAGGCGCGCACCGCGTGGTCGAGATCGTCGTCGAACACGTCGAGCGCGACGTGCCGACCGGTGGTGAGGTCGGCGTCCGGGTTGTCGACCATGCCCAAGGACGACAACGCAGCCCGTATCTCGGTGACCGCACTTCCGCGGTCACCGCGACGCAGACTCGACATAGGCGGCCTTTCGGTCACGGACGCCGGCTCTGGGCGCCGGCAAGGCATAGCACGCTAGACAGCATTGTCTCAGACGTTTCTACGATTCGAGAAAACGCCAGGCGAGTGTCCGGGCCGCCAAATCCCGGTGTTAGACCACGTCAGCGAGTTCGCGCAGCAGCGCGGCCTTGCCTTTTGCGCCGACGATGCGCTTCACCGGAGCACCGTCTTTGAACAGGATCATCGTGGGAATCGAGACGACCTGGAAGTCCCGCGCGGTTGCGGGGTTCGAGTCGACGTCGATCTTGGCGATGGTCAGCTGGCCGGCCTTCTCGCTGGCGATCTCCTCGAGAACCGGGGCGACCATCTTGCACGGACCGCACCAGGTGGCCCAGAAGTCCACCAGGACCGGGGTGCTGCTTGACAGCACGTCACTGGAGAACGAATCGTCGGTGACGGTCACGGTAGACGAGCCGGCTTTTCCAGCAGTGGTCTCAGCCATGGTCAAACTCCTATCGAACGGGTGTTGAGGTTTCTTCATCGGTTGGGGCTGAACCGATCTCGGCCAGCCAGCGTTCGGCATCGATCGACGCCGAGCAGCCGGTGCCCGCCGCGGTGACGGCCTGTCGGTAGATGTGGTCGACGAGGTCGCCCGCGGCGAACACGCCTTCCACGGACGTCGCGGTGCTGTGGTCCTTGACCTGTACGTAGCCGTCGGCATCGGTTTCGACCTGACCGCGCACCAGGTCCGAGCGCGGGTCGTGGCCGATCGCGACGAACACGCCGGTCACGTCGAGCTTGGACTCCTCACCGGTGAGGGTGTTGCGCAACCGCACACCGCTCACCTTGGGGTCGCCCTCGATCGAGGTCACCTGGGTGTTGAGTAGGAAGGTGATCTTCTCGTTGTCGCGGGCGCGTTCCAGCATGATGCGTGACGCGCGGAACTCTTCGCGGCGGTGCACGACGGTCACACTGCGGGCGAAGCGGGTCAAAAACGTCGCCTCCTCCATAGCGGAGTCACCGCCGCCGACGACGACGATGTCCTCGTCGCGGAAGAAGAAGCCGTCGCAGGTCGCACAGGTGCTGACGCCCATGCCGATCAGCGCTTCCTCGCCGGGCACGCCCAGGTGGCGCGCGGCGGCACCCATCGCGAGGATGACCGCACGCGCCCGGTAGGTCTCGTCGCCCACGGTGACCGTCTTGACGGCGCCGTCCAGGGATACCGCATCGACGTCCTCCATGCGCAGGTCGGCGCCGAAGCGCAGCGCCTGCTCGCGCATCTGGTCCATCAGCTCCGGCCCGGTGATGCCGTCGCGGAAGCCGGGGTAGTTCTCCACCTCGGTGGTGGTCATCAGTGCGCCGCCGAACTGCGTGCCTTCGAACACCAGCGGGGTCAGCTGTGCACGCGCCGCGTAGATGGCAGCGGTGTAACCCGCGGGCCCGGATCCGATGACGATCAGGTCATGAACCTTGGGGGTAGAGGTCATCAGGGCCTTTCGCCTTCCTGCCGCATCTCCTCGGCACGGGTGTCAACACCAGCCTAAGCCGGGGTGTTCCCGCCAGGCCTGGGGGACAGATTACGGGCGGCTGACCACAGTGTCGGCCAACAGGCCGGTGTGAGCCGCGCTGCAGTTCGCCTCGACGACCTTGGCCACCACCGCCCCGGGTGTTTCTCCGGGAAGCAGCATCAACACCGCGGGCCTGCCGTGCATGTCCAGGGGCCGCGCGCCGAGCACCGGCGTTCCCGCCGCGTAGCCCAGACCGTCGAGGCAGGACTCGCGTCGTTGGGCGTCGCTGAGCGGGCCGTAGTCCGGGGCCTGTGAGAGCAGGGCGACGATCTGCGGCACCGGCAGCGGGATTGCGTCGGCGGCCCGCGGCACCGTGATCTGCTTCGCCGTCGGCCCGAAGGACGATGTCGGTGCCGGATCACGGACCAGCATCGACGCGCCGACGACGACGCCGGCCAGTATGGCGCCGAGTCCGACGACGAGCCCGACTAGCTGGTGCCGTCGCAGTGGCGGCCGCCGTGACGAATGGGCCGGCTCAGCCCGAAGCGCGGTGACCACCCGCGCGGTTACGTCCGGCGGCACGTTGGGGGCGGACGCCTCATCCGATCGCAGCGCGGCGAGATCACGACGGACACGCTCGATCACGGCAGGATCGGGTTCGGGGTCCGTGCCGTTGTCCATCGCCGCTCCCGCCGGTCGCCCTGACGTCAGCCAGTCTCCATCACGGGGGGTTAGACGGTGACGAGGCGGCCGCGGTTCCACCGTCTGTCATCGCGAAATACTCCAGCGCCTCGGCCAGCCTGCGCCGCGCACGCGAGCACCGGCTCTTCACTGTGCCTTCGGCGACACCGAGCATGCGGGCGGTCTCGGCCACGGAGTAGCCCTGCATGTCGACGGCCACCACCGCCGCGCGCTGCTCCACGGGAAGGCGCATCAGCGCACGTTCGACGACGATCGCGGTGTCCACCCGCGGCATCGGGTCACCGACATGACCGGTGTCGTCCAACAGGGGAGTGGTCGGCCGGGACTTGTTGCGCCGCAGCCGGTCCAGGCAGGCGTTGACCACGATGCGGTACAGCCAGCTGCTGACCGCCGCGTCGTTGCGGAACGTGCGGGCGGTGCGGTGTGCCGACAGCATGGCGTCCTGCAGCGCGTCGGCGGCGTCGTCGGGGTTGTGGCTGGTGAACTGGGCGAGCCGGTACATCTGGCGGTGGTGGCGGTGGAACAGTTCCTCGAACGCGTACCGGTCGCCAGCGACATGAGCCGCGAGCAACTCCGCGTCGGTGCGGTGTTGTCCGGATCGCGCCTCGAAGGTCCCCACAGCCGAACACTAAACGGCGCCGGGGGTGCCCTCCGACACATCTTTGCGGGGCTGGGGATAGCCGGCTCGGCCGCCGACGAGGCTAGTCGCTGTCCACCGGTTGCCGGTTCATTTGCGCAGGTAATATGCGCACGCTTACCCGGCTACAGAGATTGCGCAGCGAAATCGGCGCGTCACGCCAGAGTGCCGGCACGGTATTCTGGCTCGGCCGGTGTTTGCTGAGTTCATGGCGAAGGGGTGTGTGATGGCCGACCACGTCAAGGTTGAGCCGATCGACCTGCAGATGTCGTCGGATCACATGGACATGCATCACGCCGAGTTCCTTGCCACCCACACTGCCGCCAACAGCGCGATCGAGGAAGCACAGGCCGGCTGGGTGGGAGCCTCAGCCGCAGCGCTACAGGCGAAATTTGTCGAGTGGCAGGAAGCGACGGCCGAGATGACCGGCGACATCGCCGCGCACGGCGAAGCCTTCCGCGCGGCGGCAGCCGGATACGCCGACACCGACGCCGACAGCGCAAGAAAACTCGACGACGAGCTCTAATGGCCATCAGCCTGGCCGACATCGAGCGGTGGGACGCCTCAACTATCCGTGAGGTCTCCAAGGCCCTGGCCAAACGGGGCGCGAGCGCCGATGAGGTCAGAACGGGCTTAACGAAGTTGCCACTCATCGCCAGTTGGCAAGGCAGCGGCGGCGACGCCGCCCGCGCATCACTCGACAAGTTGAGTGCCTTTCTCGCATCGCACGGCGAGGAGATGGCGCGGGTATCGGCGGCCACCGGGAACGCCGCCGATGAGATCGAGGGCATCAGGGCAACGCTGCAGCGCATCCAGAGCGACGCCCAACGCGAGGGCTTCTCGATTGACATGGCGACTGGAGACGTGACCCCACTGAACAAGGGCTTGGTCGGCGACCCGATCTACGCGTTGCAGCAGGCGGATTTGGAAACCCGGATCAAGCAGTTACTTGTTGCCGCCAATAACGCCGACGCCGGTCTGGCTCACGCCATCGCCTCCGCTGGTAGCGATGCCGCCACGGCGGGCCAGCCGGAGACACGCCCCGATGTCCTCGACGCACTGTCGAGGCCGTTGCCGGAGGATCCCAAGCAGTTTGGCGATCTGTGGGCGAAGCTCACGTCCGAGGAGAAGGACGCGCTCTTCCAACGCGACCATTCGATCGGCAACCATGACGGTATGCCGGCTGTCGATCGCGACTACTACAACCGCCTGACGCTCGACAGCGAGTTGCACCAGGCGCAGGCTGCCCAAGCCGCAGCCGATGCCCTTAGGAATCAACATCCGGACTGGGCGAACGGACACAACATTCCGCCTCCCAACAAGCCAGGCGCGATCTTTGATGACCGATTGAAATACGAAGCCTGGCAACGCCAATACGATGCCGCCACCAACGGCGCCAAGTATCTGCCCGACCTGCAAGCAGTCGACAAAGCGGTCAAGGACAATCCCGACCGCAAACTGATGCTGCTCGACACCCATACCGGCCGCCAGGCCCGTGCCGCGATCGCCGTCGGCGACCCAGACACGGCGACCCACGTGTCGGTCACGGCACCCGGCCTGAACACCACCGTCCATGGAGGCATCGACGGCATGGCCGACGAGGCGATGCACGCTCGCAAGGAAGCGCTCGCCCAACTCGACCTGGCGGGACGGGGCAACGAAACCGTCGCCGCAGTCGCCTGGATCGGCTATGACCCCCCGCAAGTGCCGGGCACCGACAACATTCCCGCATCCCTGGCGGGCGGATGGGAAGTCAGCCACGACGACGTGGCCAAAGCCGGCGCGCACGATCTGGCGCGGTTCTACGACGGCATCAACGCCAGCCACCAAGGCCCGCTGGATCTCACCGCGATCGGCCACTCCTACGGATCGCTCACCACCGGTCTGGCTCTGCAAGAACCGGGAAACCACGGCGTCGACAACGCGCTGTTCTACGGATCCCCAGGCATCGAAGCCACCACCCCCCAACAATTGGGACTGCAGCCTGGTCATGTCTTCACCATGGAAACCCCCGACGACCCCATCCAGAAGGTGTACGACGCGCCGCCGTTGGTTCATGCCGGCGCGGCGGCACTGCCGCCGCCCTTCAACGCGCTGGCAGAGTCGGCACTGGGGGCGCTGGACGCAAGCGGTGCGGGTCAATTCGGGCCCAATCCGGCCACGAACCCGAATTTCACGCATCTGGCGACCGGTGAGGTTACAACGCCTGACGGCCGCACGTTGTCCGCGGCCAGCGGCCACAGCGACTATCCCCGCTGGGACAGCAAGCACCAGCAGCTCTACACCACCGGATACAACATCGCCGCCGTCATTGCCGGCGCGACACCCATCCCGCAGAAGTGAGTACACCGCTGATGACACTCAGAACAACGCATCCATTGCGCCAGCTCGGCGCCATTGCCTGCGTCACGTCGTTCGCCCTAGTAGCAACAGGATGTCACGTGAAGAACCCTTACCAGCCAACCGATCCCAGCCAGGCAAGCCAGGCCGCAACATCCCTTAAGTCCCTACCGTCGCTGGAAGATGCTCAGGCGCGGATGAAGTCCACGATCGAGCATGTGGGCCAACAGATCTCAGCTATCGCGCCGACTGTGACGTTCACGTGGCGCCGTGAGGAGAGCCGTGGTGGCTGCAGCCCGCCCTATGAGCAATCGGACGGCCAAGAGGTCCTGCTGGCCAACTATGTGTCCGATGTGCCCATCCCGGAAGCCAATTGGAAGCAGGCATACGACATCTCCTCACAGGCTGCCCACATGCTCGGCGCCTTGACCGTGACGGTGTTCAAGGACGCGCCCAATGACCACGATGTCCAATTCTCCAGCGACACCGGCACCACTCTGCGAATCGGATCGCAGGCGGCTGCCCTTATCACCGGCAGCACCGGTTGCCGTCTCCCGGCCAGTAAGCGCTGAGATCTGTCCGGCAGGGCCGCTGGAATCAGAACGCCCACGCCGATCTGATCGGACGGCGCATTACTCGCTCACTAGCGCCGACTACGACGCCGCCTTCAGCGTGATCTCCGCGAAATCCGAGCGGCTGGCTCCGTCGACGGTGCCGAGGGTGGACACCCAGATCAACAGGTTCGAGGTCGCCTCAGCGTTCTCGACCTTGATGGTGTTCTGCCCCGGCTGGAGCGTGGTGGCCCGCGTCAGCTCCGTGGTGTCCGCCAGTGACGACGGCGTCGACGTCTGCGCTGACCGGATCTCCACCGCGGTGCCGGTGCTGTTGACGTCGATGGTGACCTCGCCGATCTTCGTGGGCTTCGGCAGCTGAAGCATCAGACCGACGCCGTTCTTGAAGTTCGGGAACGGCACCGGGTCCGTGTAGGTGTCGATCGGCCAGACGGTGGCCGGGTTGCCGTCGATCGCGAGCCTTGCCTCGGTGGGCGCGTCGGCCTCGCCTTCGGGTGAAAAAACGGTCGCTGAAACAGGTTTCACGGTGTCGCCGCCACCGCCACCGCCACCGCCACCGGACTCCGACGCGGTCGGCGCGTTGAGGCCGAGTTCGTCGCCGCCTAGGCCGTCGCCGACACCGCCGAAAATCCGGCTCAGCACGGTCGCTAACAGGATCAGCGCAATGATGATGACGGCACCGCCGACGCCGAGCCCGATCATGAGCGCTCTGCGGCGGCGGGCCTGCGTCTCCGGATCGTCGGTGCGCCGCTCGCGGACCCGCTGCGCCGGCGGCGACACGGGTTCGTCCACGGGAGAGATGAGTTCGGTGCGGTCGGCGATCGCGGTGGCCTGCTGCAGCAGATTCAGCAGAGTAGGAGCACTGCGGATGCCGCCACCCTCCTGGACCGCGCGGGCCGCAGCGGCCGAGATCTGGAACGGGATGTGACGGTCGACAGCGCGGGGTTCGACGGGTTGTCCTGCGGCGTCGAGGTCGGCGGGAGCCAATCCGCTGCGCACTCCCGACTCGGCCAGCGGCCATCTGTCGACAAGCAGCGCGTACAGCGCCGCGCCGATACCGCGGATGTCGTCCTCCGGTGTGGCCTCCGGCAAGGTTGCGGGGAACGCCAACGCGACGTCGCCTTCGACGCTCACCCGCACGCGGCTGGGGTGGTCGATCGACAGTGCGACACCCGAGCGGTGCGCCGAGTCGGCCGCCGCGGCCAGCGATTGGATCGCCCGCGCACCACCGATCGGGGACGGCGCCGTCTCGGCAACCTCGGCGAGGGACGCGCCGCGGATCCACTCGGCGACCACCAGACCGCCCGACCCGGTATTGGCGACGTCGAGGACCCGGGCGACGCCGGGCATGTCAATGCGGCTGAGCTTGAGGGTGCGCGACAGGATCTCCTGCAGCTCGTCGTCGGACAGCGTCGCGTCAGGGTCGACGAACGTCAACGCGACCTGCCGGTCCAGGGCGGTGTCCAGCGCCTGCCAGAACTGCAGGGTCGGCGGGCCGCCATGGAAGACGAGCAGCCGATAGCGGCCTCCGCCGATGACCGCGCCCGGTATGAGGTGGACGTCCTCATCGGATGTGGCCGCCTCGATCGGCGGCTCCCGCGGCACGTCGAAGGGCAGCGATTCGCGGGTGGGATCGCCGCCGTAATCGGCGGGCGGCCTGCCGGAGGCGGGCATCGAGGACTGCTTGCCGGAGGCGGGCATCGAGGACTGCTTGCCGGAGGCGGGCATCGAGGACTGCTTGCCGGACGGCGGCATCGGGGCCGTGCCGTTGGGCTCCTCCACCGGGAACCCCTCCGTGTCGGCGAACTCGGCGGCATCTTCGTGGTCGGGCACGTCGGGCTGGAAATCGTGGGCGGCCAGGTCCGGCTGGGAGCCGTCGACGGGCACCGCGGGCTCCCGGTCGCCGGCCGGCGGCAGCGGGATCTTGGTGGTGGCGGTGCTGTCGGGACCCGGCGCGGCGCCGCCTGCGGGTTTGTTGCTCACCGCTGGTCCTTTCCGCATCGGGTCCCCGGCTACCGCCGCCGGAGGTCCGCGCCGGATGACCGGCGGGCTGGGCCGAAGTCCCTGCGCGAACGAATTCCTCTGATCAGAGTACGTGAGGGGCCTGCCTGATGGTGCTCGGTCGGGCCGCGCGGGTGGCGGTGCGGCTACCGGTGCGCGACGGCCGAGTCGACGTCGGACGGCGGCCAGCGCGGACTGCGCCTCCGGTACCCGCGCGGCCAGCAGGACACCGGCGACGGTAGGCATCATGATCAAGCCGAGCACCAGCAGTCGCAGCAAAGACCCAGTGCCGCCCCAGTTTCGCGTGAACGACTCGAGGCCCAGCAGTTGGTCGACGACGTGGGCGATGAGGCCGGCGATCAGCGATGCGGAGATCGTGACCAGGATGGTCCGCACCACCTGCAGGCCGATGAGCCGGCCGCCCGGCGGGTTGAGGTTCGCGCGCAAAAGGTAGAAGCCGACCGTGGCGCCGGCCAGGAAGCCGAGACCGTTGGCCAGGCCGAGATAGCCGGCCACCAGGTCGGGATCGTTGGTGAGGTGAGGCGCGGCCACGGAAGCCGCGATCTTGACAGTGGTGATCACAACGATCAGCGCGATCGGAGTCCACGGCTGCTCGCGGGCATAGAACACCCGAAGTTGCAGCAGCACAAGCGCATACGGGATCAGGGTGAACGCCGAGAGCGTGATCGCCATGCCGAGGTAGCCGGCGTCGACGTCGCCGAAGTTCCCGTAGGCGAACAACGCGCTGCCGATGGCGGGACCGCCGACGGTCATGGTCGCCACGATCGGGATGAGCGTGACCATCGTCAGTCGCGTGGCGAGCGACAGGTCGGCCAGGACTGCCGGTATGTCGTTGGCGGCGGCGTTACGGCTCAACCGTGGCATCACCACCGTCAGCACCGTGACCCCGATCATGCCGAACGGCAGCATCAGCACCAGCCAGGTGTAGTTGTAGATGGCCGGGCCGGAAGCCGCAGCACCGCTGGCGATTCGGTTTCCGACGATCAATCCGACCTGACTGATCAGCACGTAGAGCACCATCGCCGAGGCCATCGCGCCGAACTGTTTCAAGCGGTCGTCGACGCCCCACAGCGGGCGCAGGCTGACACGTTCGCGTCGGATGGCCACGAGTAGCACCACGACCTGGGTCACCGTGCCCAGCGTCATGCCGACGCCGAGAACAAGCAGCTTCGCGTTGCCCATCTGCACGGGGTCCAGCGAAAGTTCGCCGGGGACAACCAGATACAGGCCGAGGGTGGCGATCGCGACGATGTTGTTGCACACCGGCGCCCAGGCCGGCGGCCCGAAAACGTTGCGAGTGTTGAGGATCGCCATGAACACCGAGGACAACCCGTAGAACAGCACCTGCGGCAGCAGAAGGTAGGCGAACGCGGTGGTGAGTTCGCGGTTCACCTGGGGGTCGTCACCCAGCATCAGCCCGACCAGCAGCGGCGCCGACGCGACGGCCAACGCGGTGGTGATCAGCAACAGTGTCGTCGCCAGGGTCACCAACCGGCGCACGAACGCGGTGCCGCCGTCGGGGTCGTCGCGTTCGGCGCGGGCGAGTACCGGCACGAAGATCGCGGTGAACGTCGCCTCCAGCACCAGCGCCGCGATCAGGTTGGGGAGTTGATAGGCCACCGAGAAGGCACTGGACAGTGCGGCACCCAGGATGGTGGCGATCAGCACGATGCGAGCGAACCCGGTGAGCCGACTGATCAGAGTTGCGAACGCCATGCCCCACGAGCGGGACACCACGGCAGCGTCGGACAGTTCGGGGCGTCCGGCCCGACGTCGAGGCGCGGGTCCGCGGGGTAGCCGCGGCGGTGGCTGGGCGGGTCGCCGGCGCGGCGGCGGAGGTCCGGCCATCTGGTTGCGCGGGACGCCGGCCCCGGGCGGGGACCCCCAGCGTGGCGGCAGCGGGCCACCGAGGTCGACCCGCGGCGGGGGTGTTCCAGGGCGGCCACGCCGCCCAGCGGTACTCATTTCTCACCGCCGGTGGAACCGGCGGTTCCACCCCCGCCGGCGGAACCGGCGATGTCCTTTCTGCCGGTCCTCACCGGGTCGCGGCGCGACTCGTCGTCGAAGTGCAGCGCCACCTCCAGGGGATCCGGCCGGTCGAGATCGGCGCGGTCGGGCTGACCGCGGAACCGGTGCCACAACCGGCGGCCGGCCAGCAGCACCAGCACGGCACCCGCGGACAGGGTGATGAAGAACAGCACCTTGCCGTACGCGTTGGAGTGCACCGACAGCCGCACCGGTTCGCCGAGCGAAAGTCCGTCGGCGGTGCGCAGCGCGACGTCGACAGCGACGCGCTGGGTGAAGTGCACCTCGATCGGCACCCGCAGCGGCAGGTAGCCGGGTGGCAGCTCGATAACGCCCATGTCGGTGACTGTCATCCCCGGGGGTGCGTCGACGTCCAGCCTGACCTTGATCGGCACCGGCAGGTCGTTGCGCAGGGCGAGCGGCAGCGGGCTGCGTTCGGTGGCCAGGGTGTAGGCGCCGCCGGGGTTGACGATGGTGACCGCGTTGAACAAGTCGTCGACCGTGCGGCCGACTGTTGTGAGGCGTTGTTGCGCAAGGCCGTTGCGGGCGTCCGGTGGCACGGACTGGCTCAGCGCACGCAGCGAGTCCTCACGCAGCGGCGCGGTGTAGCCGTAACCGGTGAGTCCGGTGCGCTCATCGGTGGTCAACGCCGTAGTCAGGCCCCACAGCCGGCCGGTCACCGTCGAGATTCCGGAGACGACGGAATCGTCGAAACGTCCGCGCGGATCCCCGAGGTCCGACTCGGGCGGCGGCGACGCGTTCTGCGGCACCGCGTTGCCATCGGTGATCAGCTCGGTCAGCGGGCGGGGCCGCGCCATCCCGGCGTTGATCGTGGTGGCCACCGCGGTGAGGATCGCCTGCGCGTCCTCGGGCTTCGGACTCCACACCATCGGCGGCGCGAGGATCTCGGTGCGCGGCGCGATGCCGGGTTGCAACGCCCGCCACATCAGGGCGCCCAGTGCGTCCTGTCGGCGCGCCGCCTCCGAGTCGTGCTGCAGGGGGATGTCCAGGGAGGTGTCGAGGTACGACGGCGAAACCGGTTCGGCGCCCGCCGCGCCCAGGGCGGCGCCGACCGCAGGGTCGAACGGTGACGCGACCAGGTTCCTCGAGTAGCGCACCGGTGCGAGGTTCGCGGGACCCGCTTCGGCGGTGTCGGACCCGCCTTCGGACTCCGGTCCCGCCACGATGTCGGCAGCGCCGACCGCGACGGTTTGACCCTGAGCCGACAGCAGCTGCACCGCGGGCCCGGTGAGGGGCCCGTCGCCGATCAGGCTGGCACCGCGGACCGATGCGATGCCGAGAATCTGGTCGACGATGTCACCCGCGCCGTTGGTGGCGACGCTGCTGAGCCCTGCGTCCCCGACCCGGTGCAGCGCATCGAGGTCGGCCTGCGCGTACGTGGTCGGTGTGACACACATCCGCTGGGCCAGCGCCCTGAGCCGATTGAGCCAGTCCACCGCGGCGTCCTGGCCTGCGCCGGGGTGTGTGGGTGTGGCCGGCCCGGCGTCCGGCCCGTCGTTGACGACGTAGCCGCCCGTCATCGCGTTGACGGTGACGAGTAGGTCGGGGTCGACGGCCAGGCACGTCGAGAGGAGGATGTGCCCGTCGGGATCGACCTGCGGGCCGGTCGCGAATTCCACCGCCGACAGCAGCGTGTCGAGGCGCCCGCCCTCCGCCAGTGAGGTCGCGAGGTCGTCGTCGATCAACCGGACCGGTGTGGTGCCACCGGGTGCACCCGCGGCCAGCCGCGGCCGGTCGGCGATCGGCCACAGCATGGTCAGGCCGACAGGTTTGGAGGTATCCGGTGGCACCACCGCAGTCAGCGCGTCGGCGTCGGTGGCCGGATCGCGCGGCACGCCGAGCACCGGCAGCAGGAAGCGGGCGTCGTCGAGGCGGGCCGGCTCGCCGTAGTCCGGTGTGCCGTTGACGTTGACCATCACCGGGTATACACCGGGCTCGTTGACGCTCAGCGACGGCTGTCCGGCGGAGCGCAGCGGATAGGAGAGGGTGAACGGAACAGTGCGCCCGCGGGCCAATTCCGGTGCGAGGGTGACGAATTCAGCGACAGGTTCGAATTGGTCGACGTTGCCTGCGAGGTTGGTGCGCAGTCCGGCCGACGACTTCACCGCGCCGGCGTCCTCGAGTCGCACCATCACGTCGCGCACAGGGCGGTCGCCGACATTGCGCACCGTGCCGGTGACGGTGACGATCGGTTCACTGGTGGTGGTCACCACGTCGGGGGTGACGCGGTCGATGCGCACCGACAGGAACGGTGTCGATCCCGGCTCGTCCGCGGCGGCGCGGGGCATCGCAATCGGAACGACGGCCAGCGCCAACAGCCCGATCACGACCAGCAGGCGCCCCGCGGTGGTCACGGTCCTTGGCCGCAGCCGTTCGTCCGCCGAGTTGTATTTTCGTCGGGACGACGGTTGCGGGTGTGCGAGTGCGTCTGGGCCCGCCGCCGTGGCGAGCTCCGTGGCAGCGGCGGCAACGCGGCGGGCCCGTCCGCGTGCAGCTTGTCGATCAACTCACCGGCGACCTCGGCGAGGCGGCGTTCGTCGGCGTACGCCAGCCGGGACGGCAGTTCTATCAGCGGGACCCAGGCCACCTCGGTGACCTCGAGGTCTTCGTCGGACAGCTCCCCGCCGAGAAAGCGCATCAAGTAATGGTGCACCGTTTTGTGCACGCGGCGGCCCTCGGTGACGAACCAATAATCGATGCTGCCCAGCGCGGCGAGCACGCTGCCCTGGATGCCGGTCTCCTCGGCGACCTCGCGGATCGCGGTCTGCTCAGCCGTCTCACCGAGTTCGATGTGGCCCTTGGGCAGCGACCAGAGCATCCTGCCGCGTCGGTCGATGCGGCCGATCAGTGCCGCCACCTGCCCGTCCTTGGGACCGTCGATGCCGTCGATGACCAGGCCCCCGGCCGAGGTCTCGTGCACCGTGCGCAGCCGCTCGGGTGGCCGGCGTTGGCGGGATTTCTGGGGCTTGGGCTGCCCGTTGGTGTGGTCTTTCGTGCCGCCGGCAGCGGAGTTGTTGTACCCCCCGCGAGCGGGGGGTACCCCCAGATCCGGGGTGGCTTCGGGCGGACCTGCCGCGCGTCGGCCGCGACGCCGCCCGCGGCGACGTCGTGGTTTGGCCTGTTCGCCGTCCGACACCCAAGCGATAGTAGCTGCCACAAAGATGCGCTCCCGCGACACTCACCAGTCGTAATTGAGCCGTTGCACATTAGGCTGTCCGAACGTGCCCGAATCAGCTTCCGACGCCGAACTGCTGGCGGCCGCGCAGATCGCGCTGAACCGGCATGACAGCGTGTTGCGCGATCTGGGTCGCGTGTTCGCTGACACCGGCCACGAGCTCTACCTCGTCGGCGGCAGCGTGCGCGACGCGCTGTTGGGCAGGCTGGGTACCGACCTCGACTTCACCACCGACGCCCGGCCCGAGCAGATCCAGACGATGTTGCGCGGATGGGCCGACACGCTCTGGGACACCGGCATCGAGTACGGCACGGTCGGGGTCGGCAAGGGCGACGATCGCATGGAGATCACCACGTTCCGCGCCGACACCTACGACACAGGTGTCGCGCAACCCGGAGGTGCGTTTCGGCGAGCGCCTCGAGGACGATCTCGTGCGCCGCGATTTCACCGCGAACGCCATGGCGGTCCGCATCACCGCCGACGGTCCCGGCGAGTTCCGCGATCCTCTGGACGGTTTGGCGGCGGTGCGCGCCAGGACGCTCGACACTCCTGCTGCACCCGAGCAGTCGTTCGGCGACGACCCGTTGCGGATGCTGCGGGCGGCACGGTTCGTCTCGCAACTCGGGTTCGCCGTCGCGCCCAGGGTGGTCGCGGCGCTCGTCGAGATGGCACCGCAGCTGGAGCGGATCACCGCCGAGCGGGTGGCCGCCGAACTGGACAAGCTGCTGCTGGGGGCCGACCCGGTGGCCGGCATCGACCTGATGGTGCAGACCGGGCTGGGAGATGTCGTGCTGCCCGAGGTGGGCGCGATGCGGATGGCCATCGACGAACACCATCAACACAAGGACGTGTACTGGCATTCGCTGACGGTGTTGCGGCAGGCGATCGACCTCGAGGACCCGTTGCCGGACGGGGGCCCCGACCTCGTGTTGCGCTGGGCGGCGTTGCTACACGACATCGGCAAGCCCTCCACCCGTAAGCACGAAGCGGACGGCGGGGTGAGTTTTCACCACCACGAGGTGGTGGGCGCGAAGATGACGCGCAAGCGACTGCGGGCGCTGAAGTACTCCAAACAGATGGTCGACGACGTCTCGCAGCTGGTGTACCTACATCTGCGGTTCCACGGCTACGCGGATGCCAACGGGACTGGCCGCTGGACCGACTCGGCGGTGCGTCGGTACGTCACCGACGCCGGCCCGCTGCTGCCCCAACTGCACAAGCTGGTGCGGGCCGACTGCACCACTCGCAACAAGCGCCGCGCGGCGCGACTGCAGGCCGCCTACGACGATCTCGAGCATCGGATCGCCGAGTTGGCCGAGAAGGAAGATCTGGCGCGGGTGCGTCCCGACCTGGACGGCAACGAGATCATGCGGATCCTGGACATTCCGGCCGGACCGCAGGTCGGCGAGGCATGGCGGCACCTCAAGGAGATGCGCCTGGATCGCGGGCCGCTGTCGCACGAGGAAGCCGTCGACGAACTGACGAAGTGGTGGAACGCCAGAGGCGACCGCACCGTCTGATCGGTCATGGAGTACTGCCTCGGGGACGGCGACGGCTCGGCCACCATGTGGACCGCGCAGCCCGATATCGACATCGACGGTGACGGAGCGCTGGACGCTTTCGGTCTGGATTTCGACGGTGACGGGCTGATCGACGACGCGATGGCCGACCTCGACGGAGACGGCCTCGCCGACCACCTCGTGCGCGACCATCCCGGCGCCGCTGCCTACTTCACCGACGACGGCACGGGCACCTGGGCGGTGAGCGTCGACCGGGCCGGCCAATTGCGATGGTTCGGGCTCGACGGTGTCGAGCACAGCGGAGGGCCGGTGGTCGATGTCGACGCCGACGGTCAGGCCGACGACCGACTTCTCGACTCCGACGGCGACGCGCTGGCCGACCGTGCGGTGAGCGCTGAACAGGCCTACGTCGACACCGACGCCGACGGTCGGTGGGACCTCAAGCTGAGCGACGCCGACGGTGACGGCAGGGCCGACGGCGCCGACGAGCTTGCATGACAGCTGCTACGCCCGAGATTGCACTGACGGTCGTTGCCGCGACCTACAGCCACGAGCGCAATCTCGACGATAGGTTGCGGCCGGACCTAGCGACCCGGCCCCGGCGGCCCGGCGAATGCCTGCGCAATGCCCAACCATCGCTCGGCGTCCTCACCCGTCGCGGTCACGTCCAGCGCCGCCCGTGGCCGTCGCTGTGTGACCAGCATGCAGAAATCCAGTGCCGAGCCGGCCACCCGCTGCTCGGCGTCTTCGGGCCCCCATGACCAGGACGAGCCGTCCGGTGCACTGAGCTCGACGAGAAACGGATCTGCCGGTGGCGCAAGGCCGTTGACGGAGAAAGCGAAGTCGCGGGTACGCACCCCGATGTGCGCGATGGAACGCAGCCGCGCGGTGGCGCGCCGCTCGACGTCGAGGGCGTCCGCGACGTCGAGGCCGTGCGCCCAGGTCTCCATCAGCCGGGCGGTGGCCATCGAGGGGGCGCTCATCGGGGGTCCGAACCACGGGAGCTTGCGGCCCTCGGCCACGGTCAGGAGTTCGTCGTGCAGGCGGGTGCGGGACTGGCGCCAGTCGGCCAGCAGTCGCGACGGCGGGGTGGTGGACAACTCCTCGGCACCCGCGTCGACGAACCCGAGGGGATCCTTCGCCGCCTCTTCGAGCGCGGCCGCGAAGGCGGCTTCGTCGGTGACGGCCATCAGTGCGACGCGGTCGGTCCACAGCAGGTGCGCGATCTGGTGGGCGATGGACCAACCTGGCGCGGGCGTCGGCTCGGCCCATCGCGATTCGGGAAGCTCGGCCACGAGCGCGTCGAGTTCGTCGCTTTCGGCGCGCAGATCGGCGACCATCGACTCGGCACCGGCCATGCCCGTCACCTTAGCCCGCTGGTTGCCTGCGACGGCCGACGGTGGCGTGCGCAGCGAGGCCGAGCAGGTACACCCCGACGCCCGCGAGGGCCAGACCCGGTTCTTGCCCGTCGGCGGGAATCACGGTCGCCGACAGCGTCATCGCGATGATGAACGATATCCAGAACACCGAGTCCTGCACCGCGAAGACGTGCCCGCGCAGGGCGTCGTCGACGTCGAGTTGCATCGCGCTGTCCACGCACAGTTTGACGAATTGTCCGGCCCAACCGAGCAGGAAGCCGCAGATGACCATCATGGGGATGTGCAGAGTGGCCCCGGCGAGCTGGACGAGCGCGGCAACTGCCAGGGAGCCGTTCGCGGTGGCATAGCGCCCCCACCGCCCGACGGCCAGCGGCAACAGCACCGTGGCCAAAAGTGATCCGACGCCCGAGGCGCTGCCGAACATCGCCGCGGCGGCCAGGCCCGAGACTTCCTGGGTGTCGGTGTGCCGCACGATCACCAACACCAGCAGGGTGTTGATGCCGAAAACCATCCGGTGAGCGGCCAGTCCGGCCAGCGACGCGGCCACCGTCGGAACAGCCGCGACGGTGCGGAGACCGTGTGCCCACCCGGTGGCCACCGCGTAGGCGACCGACCCGTGGATCGCGCGGGCGCTGTCGTCCGGGCCGAGCAGGTGCGGCGGAAAGCGCCACGACAGCCACAGGGCGATCAGTACCGGGACGGCGACGATCAAGATGATCGTCGCCGCGCCCGTATCGTCGTCGCCGAACAGCCACCGGGGCACCAGCATGAATACGGCGCCGAGGGCCGCGGCCGCGCCCCCCGCCAGCGTCGCGACCGAGTTCATCGCCACCACTTGGTCCCTCGGCACCACGTGAGGCAGAGCCGCCGACAGGCCGGCCGAGACGAAGCGGCTGAATCCGTTGACGATCAGCGCAGCGACCAGGATGGCCAGATCGTCTGCGCCGATCTGGAGCAGTATGGCGATGATGAATACCAACAGCAGGCGGCCGATGTTGGCGCCGACGAGGACCAGCCGCCGGTCCCAGCGGTCGAGCAGCGCTCCGGCGAACGGACCGACCAGCGAGTAGGGCAGGTAGAGCACGGCGAAGGAGCCGGCGATCGCCAACGGCGTCGCGGCGCGCTCGGGGTTGAACAGGAGCGCTCCCGCGAGCCCCGCCGCGAACAAGCCGTCACCGAACTGACTGACCATGCGCAGTTCCAGCAGCCGTCGGAACTCGGGGAGGTCGCGCACCGAACGCCACACCGTCAAAGGTGCGCGCACGTTCACCACGGAAATCACGTCCTGTTGTCGTACTCAGCGATATCGGATGATCGGCTACCCAAACCCACCGTACAAATATCCCGGCGGCCGGGGTTTGTTCGCCACGATGAGTGGTTGCTGATGCCATGATGGTGGGGTGGCGCAGTCAGAGGATCCGGAGGATTTCATCGCGCCTGCGGCGCACCGGGTACGGGCCGGGACGCTGCTGCTCGCCAACACCGATCTGCTGGAGCCGACGTTCCGGCGCAGCGTCATCTACATCGTCGAGCACAACGACGGCGGCACGCTCGGGGTGGTGCTGAACCGGCCGAGTGAGACGGCGGTGTACAACGTGCTGCCGCAGTGGGCGAAGCTGGCCACCAAGCCGAAGACGATGTTCATCGGGGGCCCGGTCAAACGCGACGCCGCGCTGTGCCTGGCGACGCTGCGGGTGGGCGTGGACCCCAGCGGCCTGCCCGGGCTGCGGCATGTCCAGGGCCGCATGGCGATGGTGGATCTGGACGCCGATCCCGACGCGGTCGCCCCGGTGATCGAAGGGGTGCGAATCTTCGCGGGCTACTCGGGGTGGACGATCGGCCAGCTCGAAGGTGAGATCGAGCGCGACGACTGGATCGTGTTGTCCGCGATGCCGACCGACGTCCTCGTCGAGCCACGCGTCGACCTGTGGGCGCGGGTCCTTCGCCGTCAGCCGCTACCGCTTTCGCTGCTGGCGACCCACCCGATCGACATCAGCCGCAACTGAAAGACGCTGGGGCGCCGAGACGTTCAGCTGCAGGACAGTGTGCACGTTGCGCACGCGCCGCCACATGCGCCCGCCGGTTCCCTGCCCGCGACGACCTTGGCCGCCTGCCAGCAGCCGGCCGCTACCGTGCTCCCGGCGCCGACGACACACACGACGACCACCACCAGGGCGGTGTCCGGATGGCTCGACAGCGCCACCGTGCCGCCGGCGGCCAGCATCGCTGCCGCGGCCAGTTGGGTGGGCGCAACCCCGCGGAGTACGAGGGCGGTGGGGTCACCTGAGCGGGCCCGGGTCAGCAGCCACACGCCGAGAGCGGCGATCACGACCGCGGCGCAAAGGCAGAGCACGGCGGCGATGAGCATGGGCCACACAATACGAGGCCGTCGTGCGCGGTGCCGTGTTGGGCGTCCCCCCGGGCGCCAGGCTTCGCCCGGGGGGACAGGCCCTTATCCTGGGACTCCGAGCAGTTGGGGGGTCTGCGGCGGCGTGGTCTGCTGGGCCGTCGTCGCGGGCTGGCCCGCCGGCACTGGCTGGCCCGGCGCTGCGGGCGCCGCAGCCGTCGGGAAGCTGACCTTGAAGCCCCGGACGATCGCGTCGGTGGCCTCGGCCGCCGCGACCACCTGGTCGACGCTGGTCGTGACGGCGAGCGACACCAGGTATTTGTCCGGACCGTTGATCGCGATGGTGTTGCGCCGCGAGGTGTTCAGCACCATGGCGTTCTCGCGGTAGGTGCCCTCGATGGTCGACGACGGCATGCCGCCGATCGTCGGCCAGCGATCCGTCGGTGGCTCGCCAGCCGGGCAACTGCTGGCTGTCGACGAAGCCGTGGCTGATGGCCTCTCTCGGGTCGAACTCGCCGACCAGCTTGTAGACCACGACCTGGGCGTTCGAGGAGTAGAGACCGTTGCCGCCGACGCGGTCGGCGATCACGGCGAAGGCATCGGGAACGTTGGGGTCGGGCACCTGCACCCAGCCTCGCGGCACCGGCAGCACGATGGTGAGCGCTTTGAAGTCGTGACTGACCTGAGGTTCGAGGATCACGCCCTTCTCTTTGAAGAAGTCGGTCAGTGTGCCCGTCGAGGCCGGCGTGATTGCCACCGGTGCCGGTGCCGGTGCGCCGACCTGCGGCGTGGCGATGCCACCGGGCGCCGCCGCGGCTGCCGCGGCCGCCGCACCCGGTTGGCCGAGCGAGCTGCGGTACGGCCAGGGCCGCGTTGGGAGCGGCCGGGGTCAAGGCGGCGGTAGGCGTGAGGGGCGCGGTTTGCGACACCGCGGATGGCCCGGGTTGCGGCGGCAGCGGCAGCACGGGCTCGGCCGAGGCGATGGCGCCGGCGAAGACGAAAACGCCGACGGTAGCCGCGGCCACACTTGTTGCCGGAGTCCTCCAGCGTCGGGCGATCTCGTTCATCGACGTCGGTCCTTCCACTGGAGGGGCTCGTCATGCCCTTGGTCAGGCGCCGACTGTATCCAGGGCGAAGCCAGAGTCACCAGGGCTGGAACACACCTGGAACCAAGCTCTGACCGGCCGGTGACGGAACCGAGACCAACCCGTGGCCGGCTTCGGCCGAACTGCCCGCTCGCGGGCGGGTGTACTGCCTGCTCGCGGGCGGCCTGCGATCAGCGGGCTTATACCCTGTTCACGTGACTGAATCGCCCGACGCCGGCACGGACGCCCCGCAGCAGCGCTACACCGCGGAGCTCGCTGGGCAGATCGAGCGTGCTTGGCAGCACAGCTGGGCGGACTCGGGGACGTTCAACGTGCCCAACCCCGTCGGCTCGTTGGCCGCGGCCGATGGCGCCCCGGTGCCCGCCGACAAGATGTTCGTCCAGGACATGTTCCCGTACCCCTCAGGGGAGGGGCTGCACGTCGGGCATCCGCTCGGGTACATCGCCACCGATGTCTATGCGCGCTACTACCGGATGACCGGCCGCAACGTGTTGCACGCGTTGGGGTTCGACGCGTTCGGGCTGCCCGCCGAGCAGTATGCGGTCCAGACCGGTACCCATCCGCGCACGCGGACCGAGGCGAACATCGTCAACTTCCGGCGGCAGTTGGGCCGCCTCGGGCTGGGCCACGACGCCCGCCGTAGCTTCTCGACCACCGACGTCGACTTCTACAAGTGGACCCAGTGGATCTTCCTGCAGATCTACAACGCCTGGTTCGATCGCGACGGCAAACAAGGCCAGGCCCATCGCCGACCTGGTCGCCGAATTCGATTCCGGTAGCCGGACTCTCGATGACGGCCGGCCGTGGTCGGAGCTGTCGGCGGGTGAGCGCGCCGACGTCGTCGACTCGTATCGGCTGGTGTACCGGGCCGACTCGCTGGTGAACTGGTGCCCGGGTCTGGGCACCGTGCTGGCCAACGAGGAGGTCACCTCCGACGGCCGCAGCGACCGGGGGAATTTTCCGGTGTTCCGGAAACGGTTGCGGCAGTGGATGATGCGCATCACCGCGTACTCCGACCGACTGCTCGACGGATCTGGACCTGCTGGACTGGCCGGACAAGGTCAAGGCCATGCAGCGCAACTGGATCGGCCGGTCCAACGGGGCAGCGGTTCAGTTCGCGCACCGACGCCGGCGACATCGAGGTGTTCACCACCCGGCCCGACACGTTGTTCGGTGCGACGTACATGGTGCTGGCGCCCGAGCACGAGCTGGTCGACGAGCTGGTCGCCGCGCAGTGGCCGGCCGACGTCGACCCGCGCTGGACGTTCGGCGCGCGACGCCCGCCGAGGCCGTCGCCGCCTACCGCGCCACGATCGCGGCGAAGTCGGATCTGGAGCGCCAGGAGAACAAGGCCAAGACGGGCGTGTTCCTCGGCGCGTATGCGACGCAATCCGGCCAATGGTCAACAGATCCCGGTGTTCATCGCCGACTACGTGCTGCGTCGGGCTACGGCACCGGCGCGATCATGGCGGTGCCGGGCGGCGATCAGCGCGACTGGGAGTTCGCCAACGAGTTCGGGCTGCCGATCGTCGAAATGGTTGCCGGCGGCGATATTTCGCAGGCGGCGTACTCGCGGCGACGGTGAAGCTGGTCAACTCCGACTATCTGAACGGCCTGAGCGTCGCGTCGGCGAAGGAGGCGATCACGCGGCCGGTTGGTCGCCGACGGGCGCGGGCAGGCCCGCGTCGAGTACAAGCTGCGCGACTGGCTGTTCGCGCGACAGCGGTACTGGGGTGAGCCGTTCCCGATCGTCTACGACGCCGACGGCCGCGCGCACCCGTTGCCCGAGTCGGCGCTGCCCGGTGGAGCTGCCGGACATCCCGGATTACGCTCCGGTGCAGTTCGATCCCGACGACGCCGACAGCGAGCCGTCGCCGCCGCTGGGCAAGGCGACCGACTGGGTGAACGTCGAACTGGACCTCGGCGACGGGCTTCAAGCCGTACACCCGCGACACCAACGTGATGCCGCAGTGGGCGGCCAGCTCCTGGTACGAGTTGCGCTACACCGACCCGTACAACAAAGAAGAGTTGTGCGACAAGGAGAACGAGGCCTACTGGATGGGTCCGCGGCCGGCCGAGCACGGCCCCAACGACCCCGGCGGTGTCGACCTGTACGTCGGCGGCGTCGAGCACGCAGTGCTGCATCTGCTGTATGTGCGGTTCTGGCACAAGGTGCTCTTACGACCTCGGCCACGTCAGTTCACGGGAGCCGTTCCGCCGGCTGGTGAACCAGGGCTACATCCAGGCGTTCGCGTACACCGACTCGCGCGGCTCCTATGTGCCGGCCGCCGAGGTCATCGAACGCGACGGCAAGTTCTACTGGGACGGGCCCGACGGCGAGATCGAGGTGTCCCAGGAATTCGGCAAGATCGGCAAGAGCCTGAAGAACTCGGTGTCGCCCGACGAGATCTGCGACATCTACGGGGCCGACACGCTGCGCGTCTACGAGATGTCGATGGGTCCGCTCGAGGCGTCGCGGCCGTGGGCGACCAAGGACGTCGTCGGCGCGTACCGCTTCTTGCAGCGTGTGTGGCGGTTGGTGGTCGACGAGCAGACGGGCACCGAACGCGTGGCCGAGCACGAGGCGTTGGACGACGAGACGCTGCGGCAGTTGCACCGCACGATCGCCGGGGTGTCCGACGACTACATGAACCTGCGCAACAACACCGCCGCGGCCAAGCTGATCGAGTACACCAACCACCTGACCAAACAGGGTGTGACCGCGCGGGCGGCGTTGGAGCCGCTGGTGCTCATGGTCGCGCCGTTGGCGCCGCACCTGGCCGAGGAGTTGTGGAAGCGGTTGGGCCACGACGCCTCGCTGGCGCACGGGCCGTTCCCGGTGGCCGACCCGCAGTACCTCGTTGAGGACACCGTCGAGTACCCGGTGCAGGTCAACGGCAAGGTCCGCGGGCGGATCACCGTGGCCGCCGACGCCGACGCCGACGCGCTGGAGGCTGCGGCGCTGGCCGACGACAAGGTGCAGGCGTTCCTCAACGGCGCGACGCCGAAAAAGGTGATCGTGGTCGCGGGCCGGCTCGTCAACATCGTCGCCTAGCTGTCGACATCCATCTCGACCAACGCCCGACGCAACAGCTTGCCGGTGGGGTTGCGCGGCAACTCGTCGATGAAAACCACGTCGCGGGGCACCTTGTGGCGAGCCAGGTTGTCTTTCACGTAGAGCCGGATCTGTTCCGCGTTCTGCTGTGCGCCGGGCTTGAGAACTACGAAGGCACGCAACCGCTTTCCGAACTCGGCATCGTCGACACCGACCACGGCCGCGTCGGAGACATCGTGGCGTTCGACGAGCAGATTCTCGACCTCCTGCGGGAAGACGTTCTCTCCGCCGGAGACGATCATGTCGTCGTCGCGTCCGTCGACGAACAGCAGGCCGTTCTCGTCGAAGTGACCCATGTCGCCGCTGGACATGTAGCCGTCAATGATCTGCTTGTTCCGGCCGTCGGTGTATCCCTCGAAACGCGCAGCGCTGCGAACGAAGATCCGGCCCCGTTTGTTGGCGCCGTCGACACGCCTGTCGTGCTCGTCGAACAAGACCGTTTGGGAGTTCACCGGCGAGCGGCCCGCCGTTCCGGGAGCGATGCGCAGTTCGTCTGGGGTGGCGATGGTGGAGAAGCCGCACTCGGTGGAGGCGTAGATGTTGTAGAGGACATCGCCGAAGGTGTCCTGCACGCGGTTGGACAACTCGGGCGTCAGTGCCGACCCGGCGATCGCGATCACTTTCAGCGACGACGTGTCGTACTGGGCGATGACGTCGGGGGCGAGTTCGACGATGCGGTGCAGCATTGTCGGGACGGCGACCAGCATGTCGGCCTCGTGGTCTGCGATCAGCTGCAGGGTGCCCTCCGGCTTGAACCGTCGGGTGGTGACCACCTTGTTCCCCAATGCGGCACCGATCAGGTAGGTCGCCAGGCCGGTGCCGTGGAAGATCGGCGAGACGATGACCATGGTCCCCTTGCGCGGAAACGGGATTCTGTCGACCAGCTCCGCCGTCGCCAATGGCGACACCTTGGCCCGTGGTGCACCCTTCGGCAACCCGGTCGTCCCGCTGGTGAGGATGACGGACCCACCCGGCTTGCTCGGTGCGGGCAGCGGTTCAGATGAGTTCGCGGCGATGATGTCGTCGATCGTCTGCGCGCCGGCCGGCGGGTCGGTCCCCTCGTCCACCCACGTGAGCACCCGGGGCAGGCGGGCGGGCAGCGCGTCGAGGAGGTCGGCGAACTCGCTGTCGTGAAGTACCGCCTTCACGTTCTCCCGCTCGCACACGTCCGCGAATTGCGGCTTGGCGAACCCCGTGTTCATCAGTACGAACGGGGCACCGAGCTTGCCGCATGCGGCCATCGCGAGGATGAGGCCGCGGTGGTCGCGACAGAGGAGACCTACCGCCGACCCTTCGTCGATGCCGAGACTGTTCAGCCCGCGCGCGAACGCCGTCGACTGGTCGTCGACCTGCTTGTAGGTCAACGTCCCGCGCTCGTCGACGAGCGCAGGCAATGTCGCGAATTTGCGGCCACCCTGGATCGCCAGCGACGCCTGCGGGCCGTACACGCCGGCGTTCTTCGCCGCCTGCAGCGTCGTGCCCAGATTGCCGAGGTCGAGGATGCCGGTGTCACGCAGGCGTTTTACGGCCTTCGCCGCCTCGGCGATGTCACGCAACTTCTGCCGAGCCGCCGAGATCACGATGCCTCGCAAGCGTCGATCATTGAGTGATTGTGCGCAGTAATCCGCGCTGAGCGCGGGTTATCGCACACAAATCACCGGGGCCTGACGATGACCTCGTGGATGTGGGCGTCGCGGGGCGTATTGACCGCGTCGGCAATGACCTTCGCCACAGTCTCGGGGCTCAGGAACTGCTCGGGGTCGTAGTCGCGGCCCTCGTAGGCGATCAGCCCCTCCTGCATCTCGGTGGCGATCCGGCCCGGGTGTACCGAGGTCACCCGCAGCGACGGCTCGTCGTTGCGCAGCGAGTCCGCGAACCCGCGAAGCGCGAACTTGCTGCCCGAGTAGGACGCCAGCCCCGGGGACGCGTTGATGCCCGAGCCGGAGTTGACGAAGACGACATGGCCGCCGGCGCTGCGCAGCGCGGGCAGCAGCGACAGCGTAAGTGCCACCGGGCCAAGCACATTCACCTGCATAGTGGCGCGCCACTCGTCGACCGTCGACTCCGCGACGCGTCCGGGATAGGCGACCCCGGCGTTGTGGATCAGCACGTCCAGCTCGACGATGGGGTCGACGACCTCCGGAATCGCGTCGAGGTCACCGAGATCGATCGGCCACGTGGTGGCCCCGAACTGCTGGGCGACGGCGTCGAGATCGGCCGAAGGACGCCCCGCGAGGAACAGTGTGTGGGTCGGCGCGAGCGCTGTCGCGATGGCCGCGCCGAGTCCCCGTGACGCCCCGGTGATCATCGCCGTCGGCATGTCGTCACCCTACCGACCCTGCAACTCTTGGCCTGCCGTCGCATCATGGAGGCGATGCCCCACGACCCAAGCTTCGCTCCGACGCAACTCGCGGCTCGCGCCGCGTACTTGCTGCGCGGCAACGACCTGGGCGCGATGACCACCGCGGCGCCGTTGCTGTACCCGCATATGTGGAGCTGGGACGCGGCATTCGTGGCGATCGGATTGGCGCCGCTGAGCGTCGAGCGGGCCGTCGTCGAACTCGACACGCTGCTCTCGGCCCAGTGGACGAACGGCATGATCCCGCACATCGTTTTCGCGAACGGCGTCGACGGATACTTCCCGGGACCCGCCCGGTGGGCCACCTCGGCGCTCGCTGCCAATGCGCCGCGCAACCGGCACACCTCCGGGATCACGCAGCCGCCGGTGCACGCGATCGCGGTGCAGCGCATCCTCGACCACGCCCGCAGCCGCGGGCGGTCCACCCGTGCCGTCGCCGAGGCGTTCCTCGATCGCCGGTGGGACAACCTGGTGAGCTGGCACCGCTGGCTGGCCGAAGCCCGCGATCCGAAGTCGCACGGCCGGGTCACGCTGTATCACGGCTGGGAGTCCGGCATGGACAACTCGCCGCGGTGGGACAGCGCGTACGCGAGCGTGGTCCCCGGCAGCGTGCCGGAGTACCAGCGCGAGGACAACGCCATCGTCACCGACGCCAGCCAGCGCCCGTCCGACATCGAGTACGACCGCTATCTGTGGCTGCTGGAGGAGATGAAGTCGGCCCGTTACGACGACGAACTGTTACCCAAGGTGATGAGCTTCGCCGTCGAGGACGTGTTCGTGTCGGCGATCCTCTCGGTGGCGTGCGACGTGCTGGCCGAGATCGGTGAGGACCACAAGCGTTCGCGCGCCGACGTGCGAGACCTGTACTCCTGGGCCGAGCGGTTCCGTGCGGGTGTCGTCGACGCCACCGACGAACGTAACGGTGCGGCAAGGGATTACGACTTGCGTGCCGAGAAGTGGGTGGCAACCGAGACGGTCGCGCAGTTCGCGCCGCTGCTGTGCGGCGGGCTGCCGCACGACAAGGAGCGCGCCCTGCTGCGACTGCTGGAGGGACCGCGGTTCTGCGGGCATCCGGATCTGAAGTTCGCGCTGATACCGACGACGTCCCCGGTGTCGCGCGACTTCCGGTCGCGCGAGTACTGGCGCGGGCCGGTGTGGCCGGTGACCACCTGGCTGTTCTCATGGTGCTTCGCGCGCCGCGGGTGGGCAGAACGTTCCCTGATCCTGCGGCGCGAAGGCCTGCGGCAGGTCAGCGACGGCACCTTCGCCGAGTACTACGAGCCGTTCACCGGCGAGCCGCTGGGCAGCATGCAGCAGTCATGGACCGCGGCGGCGGTTCTGGATTGGCTGGGCTGAGGCCGGCTATTCGGTCAGGCGTTCGAGCGGAACCAGCGCCTTGCCCAGCGTCTCGAGTTCCTCGGGGCCGAGGTTCGCGAGAAGTTTCGCCAGGAACGCCCGCCGATTGGCCAGCGCCTCTTGATGCTGAGCCAGGCCTTCGGGAGTGATGTCGACGAGGACCGCTCTCAGATCGGACGGGTCGCGGGAGCGCTTCACGAGGCCGAGTTTCTCGAGTCGGCGGATCGCCACCGTCGTCGTCGGTGTGCGCACCCGTTCGTGGGCGGCCAGTTCGGTCATCCTGATGGGGCCCTGCTCCAGCAGTGTCAGCAGAATCGACAGCTGGGCGAGTGTCAGATCACCGGTGGTGGCGTCCCGGCTGGGGTCGCTGCGGCGAAGCACGGAGAACACGCGTGAGAGCACTCGCTGCAGTTCCCCGGCCAGTTCAGCGACCTGCGGTTCGGTCTCCACCATAATTTGGCAGTCTAACCTGTCTGTGCCTGCCAAGTTGCGGGACGGACGCGTAAAGCGTCAGAGTACTTGCGAAAGAAAGCGACGGAGCCGGTCTGTCTCGGCAGCATCGAAGGCTCTGCGCCAATCAGAACGCAACGGTCGGTGCTCCCGCAGGTCTGAACACGCCGCGGCGCACCAGTTCGCCGATCATGATGCGACCCATCAGCTCGGATCGCCCGGCACAGGTCGCCCGTGCACCGTCGGGATCGCCGCGCTGAATCGCGGCGGTCTCGGCCTCGAGGAACGGAAGCAGCTCTTCATGGTTGGTCATGTATGCGATCCAGAATGCTCGCGGCATGAATGCCTGCGACGCGCGGATCAGTGCGGCCAGCCGAGGGCCGGCGTACGCGTCGTTGATCAGGTTGCGGTACTCCCACGCCGATTCCTGGAAGGCGCGCGATTCCATTGTGGTGCGCATCAGTTCCGTGAGCGCCGTGAGCCGCTCGATGAATCGGCTGTCCGACTCCGCCGCGGCGCGCGCCGACGCCATCCCGGTCAGCATGCCGTGCAATTCATGGTGTTCGCGCACGACGTCATCGTCGAACCGTTCGACGTACGCACCTCGGTGGTATTGGGTCGAGAGAATCCCGTCGTGCTCGAGTTGCACGACGGCCTCTTGAATCGGCACTCTGCTGAGCCCGAGCTCGTGCGCGATCTCGTTGCGGTCCACCCGGTCTCCCGACCGGAGCTTGCCGGTCAGTATCAGGTTGACGACGTGCGCGACCACGAGGTCTTTTTCCTTGACCCCATACTTCTTGGGCATGGCGGCGACAGTCTCTCACGACGCATGCCCACCTCGGAGCCGTTACGCCGCTTCGGTGTCACCCGGTGCGGCGGTCGCGCCAACGGCACAGCGTCTCGGCGCGCGTCAGGTCATAATCCGGCCCGTTGACGCCCACGGTCAGCATCGTCACCCCGAGCCCGGCCAACGCGTCGGCCTCCTCGATCAACGCATCCGCGCTGTCGCCCGAGACGCCCGCGGACCGCTCGATGACGCCCGGATCGCGGCCGACCTCGGCGCAGTGGCCGTCCAGGATCTCGGCCTTGCGCGGGTACTCGGAGCTGTCGGAGAAGCTGTGCCAGATGTCGCCGTACTGGGCGACCAGACGCAGCGTCTTCTTCTCGCCACCGCCGCCGATGAGGATCGGGATGTCGCGCGTCGGTGCCGGATTGAGCTTGGCCAGCCGTGAAGTGATCCGCGGAAACGCGGCCGCGAGGGCGTCGAGTCGACTGCCCGCCGTGCCGAACTCGTAGCCGTATTCGTCGTAGTCCTTCTGCTTCCAGCCCGACCCGATGCCGAGGATGAGCCGGCCGTCGCTGATGTGATCGACGGTGCGCGCCATATCCGCCAGCAGTTCGGGGTTGCGGTACGAGTTGCACGTGACCAGGGCGCCGATCTGCAAGCGCGACGTCTGTTCGGCCCAGGCACCCAGCATCGTCCAGCATTCGTAGTGCGCACCGTCGGGATCGCCGTAGAGCGGGAAGAAGTGATCCCAGTTGAACGCGACGTCGACACCGATGTCCTCACAACGCCGCACCGCGTCGCGGATGTGGCCGTACTGCGGGGAGTGCTGGGGTTGAAGCTGTACGCCGATGCGGATGGGGAAGCTCACATGGCGAACATTCCCGTTTCGGTCAGACGCCAATCTGTCCGTCGGTCTTCCACACCGCGACCACCGACGGCCGCGCCGTGCCATTGCCGCCCTCGGGCCACCGCGACAGTGGGTTGTCGATGCTGTTGTCGTCGTTCTCTCCCGGGTGCTGCACGCACACCGTCACCAGATCGTCGGTGACGACCGGGCCGCACGTCTCCGCCCCGAGAGGCACGGTGAGGAACTGCTTGGTCTCACCGCGGTTGCCGCCGTCGAGTGCGATGGCGAACAACCCGTCGTTGGAGTCGAGGGCGTTGCCGTCGGTCGAGATCCACAGGTTGCCGTGGCTGTCGAACGCAAGGTTGTCCGGGCAGGAGATCGGGCTGACCTTGGCCTTGTCGAATCCGGCGAAATAGGTGTCGGCCGCGGCGGGGTCGCCGCACACCAGCAGCAGGTCCCAGGTGAAGTCGGTGCCTGCATGGTTGTCGGTGATCTCGAGGACCTGACCGCTCTTGTTGTCGTTGCGCGGGTTGGCGGCGTCCGGGGGCGCCTCACCGGCGGCGCCGCGCTCGTCGTTGTTGGTCAGCGCGACGTACACCTTGCCGGTCTTGGGGTTGGCCTCGAAGTCCTCGGGCCGGTCCATCTTGGTGGCGCCGGCCTTGTCGGCCGCGAGGCGGGTGAACACCGCGGCTTCCTGCGCGGTCACGCCTTGGACGAGTGACTCTGCCTGACCGCCTGCGCCGGTGCGCAGCAATGGGATCCACGTGCCCGTGCCGGTGAACGAGCCGTTCGACGGCAGCTTGCCCGACCCGTCGATCTCGTTGGCGGGGATGTCGCTGGACAGCTTGGCGACGTAAAGCGTGCCCTCGTCGAGCAGGGTCATGTTGTGCGCCATGGCCGCCGGATCGGATCCATTTGGGTTGTCAGGCTGCATCTTCTTGCTCGAGATGAACTTGTACATGTAGTCGAACCGTTCGTCGTCGCCGGTGTAGACCACGACGGTGTCGTCGTCGGCGATGTAGACGTTGGCGGCCTCGTGCTTGAGGCGGCCCAGCGCGGAGTGCTTGACGGGCATCGAGTTGGCATCCCACGGATTGAGTTCGACGACATAGCCGAACCGGTTCGCCTCGTTGGCGCTCTTGGCGAGGTCGAACCGCGGATCGAAGGTCTCCCACAGCAGCGACGACGGTTCCAGCGCGAGCCCGTACCGGTCCATGCGGTCGGCGTCCACGGGCTTCGGCGGCGGCGATCCCTCTGCGGCGCCGAAGTATTCGTGGAAGTTCTCCTCACCCGACAGCACGGTGCCCCACGGCGTCACGCCGCCGGAGCAGTTGGCGAAGGTGCCCGCGATGGTGCGTCCGGCGGGGTCGGCGGCGGTCTTCACGAAGTCCGTGCCCGCCGCGGGTCCGGTGAGCGTCATGGGGGTGTCGGCGGTGACGCGCCGGTTGTACTCGCCCATCACCGGCTTCAGTCCTTCGGGCGTGCGCTCGACCTCGACGACGCCCATGCCGATCGCGGCGATCTCGACGTCGAACTGGTCGCGGTTGGGGGCGTCGGCGTTGTAGCCGGGGAACATGAACGGCGGGGAGACGTACTCGAAGTTGGTGACGAGCAGGAAGCGGTTCTGCCGGCCGTCTATCGGCAGCAGCCCCGCGAAGTCGTTGTTGAAGCCGAACTGGCCGCGCTGCGCCGCGCCGCTTTGTTTGGTGACATCGAACTTCGGCGCGCCGGGCAGCACCGGGTCGCCCCAGCTGATCACCACCGCATGCTCGTACCCGTCGGCGACGACGACCACGTCCTCGCTGTTGGGCGCGACCGAGCTGAACTTCATGCCCGGGGGAGTCTCCGCAGGCAGCGCCGACGACGTGGGGGTGGCGGCGGGTTGCTCGTCGGTTCCGCAGGCGGCCAACGCCGAACCGCCGGCGACGGCGAGCACTGCGATGCCGCCGGCCTGCAGTATCGAGCGCCGCGACACCGCCTTGACGATGTCGCCGAAGTACTCGTTGTCGCTGGTGTTGCGGACGGGCTTGGAACACGCGTCGCCGCACTTGTAGAGACAGGTGACGTGCTGACGCCCGGA
>CAVRMG010000025.1:0-189175 GCA_963721495.1 uncultured Actinomycetota bacterium
TACGGCTGAGTTTCGCGCTAGCATCCGCACATGCCAGAGGCCCGCGAAACCGGCGGCGGATTAGGCGGTTTGGGTCGTACAGCACGATGACGGCACCGAGTGCAGGTCCCGAACAGCCCGACGACTCCAAGCGTGGTTCGGTCCACATCTGCGTTACGGCGATCGTCGCGGGCGTCCTCATCGGCTTCGTCGGCGGCGCGTTTCGCTGGTGTCTGCAAATCGCCGATGACCTGCGCATCGACTTCGTCGATTGGGCTCACAAGCTACCGGGACCTGGCTGGCTGGTCCCGATGGCCGCCGCCGCAGCCGGTGCAACCCTGGCCGCGCTGGTCGTACGGTGGGAGCCGCTGGCCGCTGGGAGCGGCATCCAGCATGTCGAGGCGGTCTATCGGGGCGATGTCCGGCCACCGCTCCTCCGTTTGGTTCCGGCGAAGTTCGTCGGTGGTGTGTTGAGCATCGGATCGGGGCTGGTACTGGGTCGGGAAGGGCCGACCGTGCACATGGGCGCGGCAATCGGGGCCGAGACGGCGAGGCGTGCTCAGCTGCCCGCTTCCGAAGTCAGGATGATGCAGACGGCGTTGGGCGGGGCCGGGCTGGCCGTCGCGTTCAACGCACCGATCGGAGGGACCCTTTTCACGCTCGAAGAGGTCACGAAGTCGTTCCGGGTCAAAACCGTGCTGGCGACGCTTTTCGCAGCTGTCGCAGCTGTGAGCTGCTCTCGGCTGGTCCTGGGAAATCACGCCGACTTCGACGTCGACCCGATCGGCGCTCCGGCTCTCGCGTGGTTGCCCCTTTTCGTCGCCTTCGGAGTGCTGACCGGATGCCTGGGTGCCACGTACAACTGGTTGGTGTTGTGGTTCCTCGACCACGTGGCAGCGATTCGCCGTATCCCAACCCTGACGAAGGCAGCGGTCATCGGTGCCATCATCGGGTTAGCGATGTTCCTTTACCCGCAGTCGGTGGGCGGAGGCGATGACCTGACTCAGCGCATCCTCGGCGGACACCACATCGTTCTCTCCGTCGTTATCGGAATCCTTGCACTGCGGTTCATCGCCGGTCCCCTGTCGTACTCGGCTGCGGTGCCGGGCGGGCTGTTCGCGCCGCTACTGGCAGTGGGGGCGCTGTGGGGGCTGCTGTTCGTCGGAGCCTTCGACGCCGTGTGGCCCGGGGACACAACGCAGTTGGCGATTCCAATGGCCCTCGTCGGAATGGCGGCTTTCTTCGGCGCTACTGTGCGCGCACCCGTGACGGCGATGGTTCTTGTCACCGAGATGACGGCCACGACCGAGGTGCTCGTGCCGTTGATGGCCGCAACCGTTGCGGCCGTGCTCACCGCGCATCTCGTGGGTTCGGCGCCGATTTATGACAGTCTGCGAGCGCGGATGCCCGATGAGGCGTCTATCGGGCGACGCGGTGACGGTTCGAGAACTACCGAAGACTGAATGCGTCGCGGTCCACGTTTTGCAGCGAAAGTTCGAGAAGACGTCCACAAAACGTTGATTTCGACGCAAGCATATGACCATGACCTCCACCACGAGCCGCCACGCCACCTCGCTGACCGACGCTCCCTCTTTGAGGTAGTAGGTGTCGAGTGGACCGTCGGGGTCCATCACCGTCATGCGCCCCGAACCTTTGTGGACGTATCCCATTTCGGCGGTGATCGGATGCCAGTGCGGCGTCGACGCACGCGCGTAGAGCGGAGGTTAAGTCACGTCGCCGCGGCGTTAATTTCTATCGAGGCACGATTCGGACACGACGGCTGCGCCTCGGCATGAACTCATGTCACCATCACCGCGGGGGCGTCACACCAACAAAGGGGTCACGCATGCGCGAGCCGACAATGCTGCACCGATTGGCAGCGGAGTTCATCGGAACGTTCTGGTTGGTTCTCGGGGGCTGCGGCAGCGCAGTGTTCGCCGCGAAGTTCGCGTCCGCCGACGGGGTGTCGATGGGTATCGGATTCCTCGGCGTCGCAGTGGCATTCGGTCTGACGGTGCTCACCGGCGTATACGCCTTCGGCACGATCTCCGGCGGCCACTTCAACCCAGCCGTCACGCTCGGTGCGGCGTTGGCCCGCCGCGTGGAGTGGAAGGTGCTGCCCGCCTACTGGTTCACGCAGGTGATCGGCGGCCTGGTCGCCGGCATCGTCATCTACGTCATCGCCAAGGGGCAGGAGGGCTGGACCGCGACGGGCAACATGGCCGCCAACGGTTTCGGTGAACACTCCCCCGGCGGCTACTCGATGTGGGCGGTGATCATCACCGAGGTGGTCCTGACCGGCATCTTCATGTTGGTCATCCTGGGGTCCACCGACGATCGCGCGCCAAAAGGCTTCGCGGGCTTGTCAATCGGCCTCGCGCTGACGCTGATCCACCTGATCTCGATTCCCATCTCGAACACGTCGGTCAACCCGGCGAGGTCGACGGGCGTCGCGTTCTTCAACGGCGATGGCGCGCCGATGCAGCTCTGGGTGTTCTGGTTGGCACCGCTGATCGGCGCCGCCATCGCGGGTCTCGCCTACCCGTACCTGTTCGGCGCGCACGAAGAACTTGCGGACCGTCCGGTGCGGGACGACGCGTTGGAGGTCGAGGACGACGGCTTCGGAGATCCGCGAGCCGCGACTACTTGACCGGTGCCTTCTTCTTGGCCCGGCTGGCGGCCGACTTCTCGGTCTTCGCGCCCTCGTTGGCCAGCTGCCCGCCCGAGTTCTCCAGGTGTGCCCGCACGAACCACTGGAACTTCTCCAACTCGCCCGCCTGGCCGATGAATAGATCCTGTGAGACCAGGTCGAGGTCGTCGAGCCGGTCGATGCCCTTGCGGAGGTCCTCGATCACGCCGGTGTAGACGAGGTCGAGCGCAGCGAGGTGCGCCTGCACAGTGTCGCGGCCGACGGAGTAGTCGTCCCAGGTGCGGTCCTTGATGATCGCCCCCGGAGTGCCCTGCGGTGACTTACCGAGCGCCGCGATGCGCTCTGCCACGTCGTCGGCGTATCCGCGCACGAGTTCGACCTGCGGGTCGATCATCTCGTGCACTCCGATGAAGTTCGGACCGACGACGTTCCAGTGAATGTGCTTCAGCGTCAAATGCAGATCGTTGTACGCACTCAGCGACTTCTGCAGTATTTCGGCAACCTCGTTGCCCTGCTTGTTCGACAGGCCGGGGATGGTGAACGTAGCCATCAGTAGCTCCTTCGCATGCTTGACTTCCCGGCACGGGTACCCACCGTCTGCGGGAGATAACCGCGTGTGAACGCGCGTCACATATCGGCAAGTTTTGGGATCGCCTGCCGCGGGCCGAAGCGCGGTTTAGAGGCCAGACCACTGACTTCCAACAATCGAACAGCCCGATGACGGTGCGGGCGCAACGGCTCGAGAAGCTCGACCATCGCAGGGTCGTCGATGGGGTGACCGAGCAGACTCCACCCGATCATCGCGGCCAGGTGGTAGTCGCCGACCGACAGCGCGTCAGCGTCGCCGAACGCTCGCTGCGCGATTTCGGCCGCGGTCCACTCGCCGACCCCCGGCAGCGACATCAGCGCAGTGCGGGCCTGCTCAGGTGTGCGGCCGGCCAGTCGTTCCAGTGAGTCGGCCCGTTGCGCGCATCCCACGATCGTGCGGGCGCGGCCCGGGTCGACGTTGGCGAGGTGAAACTCCCACGACGGGATGCGCCGCCACACCTCACCGGGCGGGGGCACCCGCATGTGGGCCGGAGCGGGCCCCGGCGCGGGCGCTCCGTACTTCGTGACGAGCAGTTTCCACGCCCGGCGGGCGTCCTTGCCGTAGACCCGCTGTTCGAGCACCGCCGGAACGAGGGCTTCCAGCACGCGGTCGGTGCGGCCGAGGCGCAGGTGCGGAACGCGCCGGTGTGCGGCGGCGATCGTCGGCTCGACAGGAGAGAAGCCGGATGAGTCGTCGCCGCGCCCGAGCTGGGCGCCCAGTGTCTCGGTGAATTCGGTTGCGCCGCCGCCCCATGCCTCACAGTCGACGGTGCCGGAAGCCGACCTCGTGATGCGTGCGGTCACCGGCCCGCTGCGCATCAGGCTGGTGCGCCAGATCGCGCCGTCATCCGCATCGTGATAGCAAGGGTCGGCACGCCCGCGGCGCAGCGGCGACAACGTCACTCCCGGGCTCGCCGGCCCGTCGAACTCGACGCTGATCGAGCTGTCCACCGCTTCAGGCTATGTGACTCCGATGTCCGCCTTCTCCGGATAGAACGCGACGTGACCGGCGATCGGCGCCACCGCGGGATACGGCTCCTCATACGTCCAGATCGCGTCTTCGACGGTGACACCGCCGCCGGTAACGACGTCGTAGTAGCTCGCGTCGCCCTTGAACGGGCAGTACGTCTGCGTGTCGCTCTTGCGCAGTACCGACGACACGACATCGCGCGAGGGGATGTACTGCACCGCGGGGTACGTCGACTCCTGCAGGGTCAACGCGTCGTCGGTTTCGGCCACGACCTCGCCGTTGATCCGGACCGTGACGTGCTTGCCGGTCGGTTCGACGGTGATGGGGTGGGCTTCGGTGGGCTGGAGTACGGGTCGCTCGCTCATAGAAGAGCCAACGTGTCGAGGCGCACCATTTCTTCCTGCACAGGCAATAGCATCGCGGGCATGACCGAACAAGGCCACGCCGACGTCGAGGCGAGCGTGGATATCGGAGCCGACGCAGGGGTCGTATACGCGCTGATCACCGATCTGCCCGCGATGGCGCAGGTGGTCGCGGAGACCACGTCGATGGAGTGGGTCAAGGGCGACGCCGCCCACCCCGGCGCGAAGTTCAAGGGCAAGAACAGTCACGGGACGAAGTCGTGGTCCACCACATGCACGATCACCGACGCCGATCCGGGCAAGGTGTTCGCATTCGACGTCCGCAGCGCCGTGGTGCCTGTCGCGCATTGGCGCTACGACATCGAGTCGACGGGCGACGGGGCGTGCAGGGTGACCGAGCGGTCCTGGGACCGTCGACCCGGTTGGTTCCGCGTCCCCGCGGGATGGGCGACCGGTGTCAAGGACCGCAAGTCCGCAAACGCCGAACACATCGCCGAGACTCTGCAGCGGCTGAAAGAGAAGGCCGAAGCGCGTGGCGGAGCCGCCCCGGCGGCGAGAGCCGCCCCGGCGGCGACATCGAACTAGGGCCGGCCGGCGATCCGGTCGGCGACCACGGCGATCGGCGAGGTGGTGCGGCGGCCGCGCGACTCGTGCCAGTCGGCGGCCTTGTAGGCGAGATACATCCCACGCACTCCCAGCCACCGCAACGGCTCGGGTTCCCAGTTGCGTGATCGGTGCCCGACCCATGGCAGCTCCGTGAGCGGCGTCTGCTGACCGAGCACCAGGTCGGCCAAGGTGCGACCGGCCAGGTTGGTGGCGGTGACACCATGTCCGACGTATCCCCCTGCGGCGCCCAAACCCGTTGCCTTGTCGAAGGTTACGCACGCCTCCCAGTCCCGGGGTACGGCAAGCACGCCGCACCATGCATGCGCGACGGGAATGTCACGGGTCTGCGGCAGCACCGAATGCAGCACCGCCGTGAGGTGCGTGATGGTGCGCTCGGGCACCTGCCCGTCGACGTCGGTGCGCGAACCGAACCGGTATGGCACGCTGCGGCCTCCGATCGCGATGCGGTCGTCGGCGGTGCGTTGCGCATAGAAGAACCCGTGCGCGGTGTCGCCGAGAGTCTCGCAGCCGTTCCAGCCGATCGACTCCCAGATGTCTTGAGGGATGGGCTCGGTCGCAATCATCGAGCTGTTCATCGGCAGCCAGCGTCGCCGCAGCCCCGGCAGTGAGGCGGTGAAGCCTTCGGTGGCACGCAGCACGACGGGTGCGCTGACCGTGCCCAGCGCCGTGACGACCCGCCCCGCGCGGATCTCGGTGGCGGGCGTGGTCTCGTAGATGTCGACGCCGAGGCGGTCCACGACGTCGGCCAGTCCCCGCACCAGCCAGGCTGGCTGCACACGCGCGCAGTGCGGGTTGTGGTAGGCCGACACCACACCGTCGAGCCGAATGCGTTGTGCTGAATCCTCTTTGGTGAGCGCCGCGATGCCGTCGACATTCCAGCCGATCTCTTCGGAGACCTCGTCGGCCAACCGCGACGCCTGCGCGGGGTTTCGCGCGATTTGAAGTGTTCCGCCCTTGACGATGCCCGCGTCGATGCCTTCGCGGCCTGCGACGTCGATGACCTCGTCGACGGCGTCGTTGAGGGCCTGCTGCCACGCCACCACGCGGTCGCGGCCGTACAGCTTCGCCATCCGGTGGCGATCACCGGGCACCAACCCCGACAGCCACCCGCCGTTGCGTCCCGACGCGCCGAACCCCGCGAAGCGCGCCTCGAGCACGACGATGCGCACCGAGGGGTCGGCGCGCTTGAGGTAGTAGGCCGTCCACAGCCCGGTGTAGCCGGCGCCGACGATGCACACATCGGCGTCACGGTCGCCCGGCAGTGGCGCACGGGTGGCCGGGTATCCGGTGAACCAGGCCGAGACACGGCCGTTGATCGGACCTGCTGCAGGCACCGTCTGATTCTGGCAGCCCGGCCCGGTGGTGTAATCGGCAGATGACCAGCCTTGACCGCACCGGCGCGGTTTTCGTGTTGACCGTCGGTGACGACGAAAACCGATTCCATCCGGATCGCTTGACCGCGATCAACGCCGCCCTCGACGAGGTGGAGGCGGCCGACGGCCCCAAGGCCGTGGTCACCACGGGCGTGGGCAAGTTCTACTCCAACGGGTTGGACCTGGACTTCATGGCGTCGAACCCGGACGCATCCGAAGCGAACCTGGCGGAGGTCCACTCATTGCTCGCCCGCGTCCTGGCCTTTCCCGCGCCGATCGTGGCCGCGGTCCAGGGGCACGCCTTCGCGGCAGGAGCGATGCTGGCGCTGGCGCACGACCTGACCGTGATGCGCGCCGATCGCGGCTACTTTTGTCTGCCCGAGGTCGATCTCGGAATCCCGTTCACCGCGGGCATGAACTCGCTGATCCGCTCGCGCCTGCCGATCACGACCGCGCATGAGGCGATGACGACCGGACGCCGCTACGGGGGCGAGGACGCCCGACTGGCAGGCATCGTCGCCGCCACAGGTGGCGAAGGCGAGGTGCTCGACGTGGCGATCGCGCGGGCCGAGGAACGCGCTCCGAAAGCCGGTGCGGTGTTCGGGGCGATCAAGGCGAGGCTCTATGCCGAGGTCATCGCCGAACTGAAGGCCATCTAGATGTGGTTGTCGACGTGCCAAGCTATGAGCGAATTTGTCGGTGAAGTTCGTCAGTCCGGTAGTAGGTGAGCGACAAAGTCGCTCCGACGTTGGCAACTGGCACCACCACCTTCCGAGAGCGACGCGATTTCCCGGGAGCGGGCGGCGACGCATACCGCAGCCGGTTTGTTTCCGCGCGATCCGCGCTTGTCGGACCTGGAGCGCAGGCTGGCCGCAACCACGACAGAAAGGTGCGGCCATGTGCAGGCTTTGCGACAACCCCAACGCCGACGGCGACGCGGAGGACGACCTCGATGGACTACGTTCAGCCATCCGTGACCACCTCTGGGTCGTCAAGTGCGTACCGGACGAGAGACGGCCATACGCATACACTCTCGGGTTGCACGAGCTCGGTCTACCTGAACTGTTGGCGACCGGCGTGACGACAGATCGGGCACTTGCTCTGATGGATTACTTCGCTCCGGAGGTGATTCAGAACGGCCCACCCGCACCAGGCGACCGAATCGCGATGTCAGAGATTGCGATGTTCGAGGCGGTCCATGTGGACCAGCCCGATGTACACATGGAACTCGGGACAATGCTCTTCGGGCCGAAATTGCGCGCAGTGCAACTCGTCTGGACTGACATGCGCGGTCGCTGGCCGTGGGACGCCACGTTCGACTACTACGGGATGAAGCAGCCGGTGCTGGGCGTGCGAGCAGCGGCCGCCTAGAACGCGTAGCGGTGGTACTGGGCCATGTAGCGCCACGACGGCACCAGCGACATCCCTGCGGCCATCACGCGGTAGTACCAGGCCACGTCTGCGAAGCTCGCGGAGTCGAACGGGGACTCCCAGGCCAGCAGGCGAACTCCCGGCACCGCCTCGATGATGTCGTCGGGCCCGTTGATCCCCCAGTACAGCGTTGATCCCGACCGCCGCACCACGGCGTTCATCCACTGCGACTTGATGCCCAGCCGGTTGAAGGCGTCGAATTGCAGCTCACCGGACGGGAACGTGTCGACGATGCGGCACAGTAGCGCGACTCCCTCGTCCTCCTTGAGGTACATGGTGAGGCCCTCGCCGATCATCAGCGTCGGCCGGTCCGAGCGCACATCCGCCAGCCAGGCGGGATCGGTGACCGAGGCCGCGTTGACGTGATAGTTGTCGCGGCTCGGGAATAGCTGTCGGCGCAGGTCGATGACGTCGGGATAGTCGACGTCGTACCACTCGACGCCGGGGCCGGGATCCAGTCGGAAGGCACGGGCGTCCAGACCGCAACCGAGATGCACCACGGTGGCCTCGGCGTGCACAGCTAGAAACTGTCTCGCCCAGTTGTCGAAGTGCGCGCTGCGGGTGGTCACCGACGGCGAATTGGCCTTGGTGATCGACGTCTTCGACCAGTCGTAGTCGATGCGGTCGACGATCTCCTTCGCCCACCGGTCACCGAGGATCGGCTTCGGGAGATCGGCGTCGAGCGCCTTGGCGTAGAAGGTGGCCAGCATGGTCTGCTGCGCACCGGACAGATCGACGTGCAGTTTCTCGCTCACAGCTTCCGAGGCTAGCCGCGGCGCGCTCCAACCCGCCAGCGGCTGAACACCCTACGGCGTGGCGTTCGACGAATAGCGTTGCCATTCAAGCAGATCGACGTCCACGCCCACTACTGCCGACCACTACCTCGACATGTTCGTCAGTCTCGGCAAGACGATCACCAGCGCGCTGACGATCGGCGCGGCTGGCGGCGCCGAACTCGACGCGGTTCGAAGTCCAACGTTCATTGGGCACAGTGGCCACATGCGTAACGAGTCCGGGTCGGAACGATCGTCGGAATCGTGGTATCGCGTGTGATAGCGATATCACATCTGATACCGCATTTCAGGAAGCATCATGCGCCCGCCTTCGGGGGCTGATGTGGCAGATGTGACCGCCGCGTTACCCAGGCGGCAGTACGCTCCCGCCAACGCCACCACAGCCGCTTGCGTTCCGCACCGGTGGGCGTCTCGCGTCGTTGTGCGGCAACGCATTTGCGCGCCCGCGGCATCCAACGGGACCGTCGGAAGCCCGTAGTCCACCGTCGTCCCTAGTGCTAGGTAATGGCCGCCCGCGCGATCCGGAACCCCGATGCGCGTTCCAGGGCATACCCCAGCAGCGCGGACTTACCGATGCCCGACCTAGGCGGACTTACTTTTTCGCCTGGCCTTCCGCAGCCCCACCCAGAACAGCGCCGCCTCGCGGATCGACTCCTCGACGGGTCCGGGTTTCCAACCCAGCTCCCGCCTGGCCTTACTGCAGTCGACGGGCGCTTCGGCGCGCATGAGCCGCAGCGAGTCGAGGGACAACCGTTCGTCGGTGCGGCGCAGTTTCGCCTTCACGCTTCCGAGCGTCGCCATCGCGTAGGACATCGGCAGCGGCACCGACTTGGTGGGCGGCGGGACGCCTGCCGCGTCCGCCGCGATGCGCACGACCTCGGCATTGCTGATCATCTTCTCCGAGATCAGGTAGCGCTCGCCGACGCGGCCGCGCTCGGCCGCCAGGATCAACGCCCGGGCCGCATCGTCGACACCGACCGCTTCGAGCTCGATCTTGTCCATGACGAACGGCATCTTGCCGAATGCGGCGCCCGCAATGATCGCCCCGTGCGGCGTCTGACCCCAGTCACCGGCGCCGTACGTGGTGGACACGCACATCGCGACGGCGGGCAACCCGTGCGTTCTCGCGTACTCCAACACGATCTCCTCGGCCTGCACCCGCGATCGGACGTACGGCGTGAGGCCCTTGTCGACGATGACGTCGTCCTCGGTAGCGGTGCGCCCGCGCTTGCGCCCGACGGTGACGTAGCTGCTCGTGAAGACGAACCGGTGCAGCCCAGCATCTTTCGCGATCTCGACCACATTGCGCGTGCCCTCGACATTGGTGTGGAACAGCGGGGCGGGGTCCCGTAGCCAGCCGCGGGTGTCGACGACGCAGTAGTACACGTCGTCGACGCCTGCCATCGCCTCACGCAGGGTGTCGTTGTCCCAGATGTCGCCGACGAACCGCGTCACCTCGAGGTCGTCGATGCCGACGGTGTTCGCGCCGTCGCGCACCATGACGCGCACGTCTTGGCCGTCGCCGACGAGCTGACGGGTGACGTGTGAGCCGAGATAGCCGTTGGCGCCGATGACGAGTGAGTTCACTTCGCGCCTCCGAATTGCTTCATCCACCCGCGCGCCTCGTCGGGAAGGGTGCCGAGTTCCTCAGCCTTGCGACACCACTTCATCGTCGCCTTGACGAAGCGCAGTGGGTTGTAGATGTCCTCCTGGCGCCGCCACAGCCCGTCGCCGGCATAGGTGACGATCGAGATGTTCGTGGCACTGACAATCGTGCCGTCGCCTGGGTCGCGCATCGGGTTGTCGAGCTCGCAGATGACCCGGCCGGTCGGCTCGTCGATCACCGACCACAGCGACGGGAACGACGTCATGTAGCTGCCCGGGAAGGTCTCCATCGTCTGCCAGATCCACGGGCGGACCTCTTCGCGGCCCCGCATCGTGCCCGCCGCGTGCTCGACGTAAAGGACGTCCTCGGCGTACTGGTCAACCCAGGGATCCCAGTCGCGGGTCTGAGCCGCGCGGTCCACCGTCGCCTCGAATTTCTCGAACGCCGCGGCCAACTCGTCGCGGCTGAAGGTGCTGCTCGTCACAACCAGAACTAGAACACGTTCTACTGAGGTTTGTCGAGCGTCAGTGTGCGCTCACGACCTGTCGGTCGTCGAGCGGTCCTGCAACGGCACCTCGAGGGTGCCGGACACCGCGCATCACACGACCGGCGGACCGCGCCGCCTGCGCGCGTAACGAGGAACTATCGGGACCACACTGGGGTTATAGAAGTGGCAACACAGGAGGTCATGTGGCTCAGCAATACAACAAGAACCCCGCCGCGGTGGACGCGTTGTCGCCCGAGCAGTACCAGGTCACCCAGAAGAACGGCACCGAGCGACCGTTCACCGGCGAGTACTGGGACAACCACGAGCCCGGCATCTACGTCGATGTCGTGTCCGGGGAGCCGCTATTTGCCTCTGTCGACAAGTTCGACAGCGGCACCGGCTGGCCGAGCTTCACCAAACCGATCGAGGCGGAACATGTAGTCGAGAAGCGCGACCGCTCCCTTTTCATGATGCGCACCGAGGTCCGGTCGGCACACGGCGACAGCCACCTGGGTCACGTGTTCAACGACGGACCGCGATCCGAGGGTGGGTTGCGCTACTGCATCAACTCGGCTTCGCTGAGGTTCATTCACCTCGACGACCTCGAGGCCGAAGGCTACGGCGAGTACAAGAAGCTCTTCAAAAATCAGGAGGCGTAGGCATGAGCGAACACAAGAAGGCGATCCTTGCCGGCGGCTGCTTCTGGGGCATGCAGGACCTGATCCGCAAGCAGCCCGGCGTCGTCGGCACCCGGGTCGGGTATACCGGCGGCCAGAACGCACACGCCACCTACCGGAACCACCCGGGCCATGCCGAGGCCATCGAGATCACCTACGACCCGGCCCAGACGGACTATCGCGCGCTGCTGGAGTTTTTCTTCCAGATCCACGACCCCACCACCAAGGACCGGCAGGGCAATGACGTCGGTACCAGTTACCGGTCGGCGATCTTCTACGTCGACGACGAGCAGAAGCGCGTCGCGCTGGACACCATCGCCGATGTCGAGGCTTCGGGACTGTGGCCGGGCAAGGTCGTCACGGAAGTGACTCCCGCGAGCGACTTCTGGGACGCCGAGCCGGAGCACCAGGACTACCTGGAGCGCTTCCCGAGCGGGTACACCTGCCACTTCCCACGCGCCGGCTGGAAACTGCCGAAGCGACAGGAAGTTTAGGGCCCACGCGCGTTGGGCCCACGCGCGTAGCGCAGGGGACGCAGGGGCCTATTTCCCGTGTGCTCGTAACTGGTAGAGCCCACGGGTGACAGCGACGGTCTTGCCGGCTTCATCGCGGACCACGGCATCCATCGTGAAGTCGGCCTTGCCGTGCTCCGCCGCCTCCGTTTCGACGCGACCGCAACTCGCTCTCATCGAGCGACGCCTCGGCCCGCAGATCGGTTCGGGCTGCGGCGGTGAACTCGATGTCGACCTTCTTCACCAGCGGGTAGTACTTGGCGCTGTCGAAGCTGGCGATGGCGATCATGCCGCCGAGAATCTCCGCGACGGTGAACTGCACGCCCGCGTAGACCACGCCGAAGTGATTGCCGTTGCCCGCCAGTGGCACCGATGCGGCGGCATATCCGCGCCGCACGTCGACCGCTTTGATGCCCATCTTGTGCGCCGGAGGGATAGTGACCTCCATGGCGCCGTTCATCATGTCCACGAGGCTCATGAGATGAAGCTAGCCGACGCAGGTCATCCGCGGCGACGCACCACGATGCGACCACCGTCCTTCGGCGTGAAGGCGATGCCCCGGAAGTGGCTCTTCTCATCCGGGGCGTCGTCCGTCTCGATCACGAAGTGCCGCAATATCGTTCGCAGCACCACGTCCATCTCGACGTTCGCGAACGCAGCCCCGATGCAACGGCGGGTCCCGCCGCCAAACGGTACCCACGCCGTCGGGGTCCTGGTCCCGACGAAGCGGTACGGGTCGAAGCGCTCGGGATCCGGGAAGGCGTCTGCATCGGCGTGCACGTTGCCGATCGCGATTATCACCGTGTAGCCGTGCGGAATCCGCCAGTCGCCGAGATCGAAGTGCGGCGCCTGAACGTGGCGACCGGCGGCATCGATGACGGTCCGGTTCCGTTGCAGCTCAACCATTGTCGCCTGGCGAAATTCGTTGCCGCCCTCGTCGTTCTCCTTGACGAGCTCGGCAAGGACGTCGGGATGGCGGCGAAGCCGCTCGAACGCCCACCCGAGGGTCGACGCAGTGGTCTCGTGGCCGGCGCCCAACAACGTCAGCAGTTCGTCGGAGACGTCCTGATGCGACATCGGGGTGCCGTCCTCGTATCGACTGCGCAGCAGCAGCGCGAGGATGTCGGTACGGTCCTCGAGGCGCGGGTCGGCCTCGGCCTTCTCGATCAGCTCGAACACCGTGCGGTCGAAGTTGCGGCGGCACTCCGCGAGCCGGCCCCACGGGCTGTAGCGGCCCGTGTTGAACGGCGGCTCCGGCAGGGTGGCCATCCGTGAAGCCAGCTTGGCCCACGGCGGAATCATCTCGCGGAGGTAGTCGAGTTCGGTTCCGTCGGCGCCGAATACGGTCCGCAGGATCACGTTCAGCGTGATCCGGTTCATCGGTTCGAGCGTGGGGAACTCACGACCCTCGGGCCATGTGGCCGTCTCGCGCAGCGTCTCCTCTTCGATGACCTTCTCGTAGTTCCGGATGCTCTGCCCGTGGAACGGCGGGGCGAGCAGCTTGCGCCTGGCCCGGTGCTGCTTGCCGTCCAGCGCGAAGACGGAACCCGGTCCGAAGGTCCGGCTGAGGTTCGGTTGGACGTTGATCAGGTCGTCGGTGCTCGCCAGGAACACCTGCCGCGCAAGCGCGGGGTCCGAAACCACCACGCTGCGGCCGAAGAACGGCACATTGATGGCGAAGACGGGGCCGTGGCGCTTCGCCGCGCTGCGCAGAAACCGACGGCGGAAGCCTGCGAAAAGAACCATCTGGACGGGCTTCGGCAGGCGCACCGCGGGTGGTGGCGTGCCCGGACTCGACGGGGCTTTGGTGTCGACGGTCGTTACGTCGGTCATGGCACTCCCAGCCATCTCTTTAGGACACAGTGTCCTGGTACTACGATGTACCGCAGGTTCATGTAGTACGGTACCGCTTGGTACCAGCCCTTCGCAAGGGCCTCGAGGGAGGCGACATGACGACTGCGCTGACGGTGGCCGCACGTCGGGCCGACGTGCGCGTGATTCGCATTCCGGAGAAACGCCCGACCCGTTCCTTGACCGGCTGCTCGACGGCATGGCTGCGTCGGTCATCGAGCGCGGCTACCGCGACACCACCGTCGCCGACATCGTCCGGCACGCCCGCACCTCCAAGCGCACCTTCTACGAGCAGTTCGCCAGCAAGGAAGACTGCCTGATCGAGCTGCTTCGTCGGAACAACGACATCCTGATCACCACCATCCGCACCGCCGTCGACCCGGATGCGGACTGGCAGGTGCAGATCCGCCAGGCGGTCATCGCGTACGTTGACCACATCGAGGCGCGGCCTGCGATCACGCTGAGCTGGATCCGGGAGCTTCCCGCACTGGGCGTGGTGGCGCAGCCCCTGCATCGGCTGGCCATGGAACATCTGACCGACATGCTGGTCGACCTCAGCGACAGTCCCGGCTTCCGGCGCGCGCAGATCTCGCCGCTCTCCAGGCCGCTGGCGCTCATCGTGCTGGGCGGGTTACGCGAACTGACCGCCCTGTTCGTCGAGGACGGGCGTGATGTGCGCGGCATCGTCGAGCCGGCCATCACTGCGTCGTCGGCCATCCTCGGCCCGCGCAGCGCGACCTAGCGCAGAATCAGGCGCGCGGACTTCTCAAGGCGCTCAGCGATTTCCGTGTACGACGCGTAGCCCATGCCCGCGCGCACGAGCGCCCCGGAGTAGAGCATCTCCAGCGAGTCAACGATGTCCGGATCGATGTCGGGTCCGAGCGCCGCAGCCAGCCGGTCGCGGATGTCACGCCCGATGCGCAGTCGCAGCACCTCGACGTCGGGGTCCTTGCCCAGCAGTGCGTTGGTCACCGCGCCCGCGAACTCGGGCTCGTCGGCGACCAGCAGTGCGATGTGCCGGAGCACCTCGATGACGCGCGCGGCCGGGTCGCCGGATTCATGTGCCGCGGGCGGGGAGGCGACGAGCCGACGCCAGAACACCTCGGCGACCAGATGCTCCTTGGACGAGAAGTAGGTGTAGGCGGTGGCCGCGCCGACACCGGCCTCGGCGGCCACGCGGCGCACGGTCAGACCGGTGAAACCCTCTCGGCACAGGAGCTCGACCGCGGCCCGGCCCAGACGATCGACGGTGTCGGCCTGCTTGGCGGTCAGACGGCGCCGAGTCGACTCCAGGGCCACGTCGGACACATGTCCGGACGCTACTACAACTGCCATTGACCAGCAACGGTAGGTTGGCCCCCATGAGCGCCACCGAAACCGCCCTGCCCGACGCCGCCGCACGCCTGTTCGCGCTCGCCGACCAGGTGATCGGGTTCATGCCCGCCGACGAGGGACGCACGCTGTACGACACGGCGCTCCGATACCTCGGAGACGGGGTCGGCGTGGAGATCGGTACCTACTGCGGCAAGTCGACGGTGATGCTCGGCGCGGCGGCCCAGCAGTGCGGCGGAGTCGTCTTCACCATCGACCACCACCACGGTTCCGAAGAGCACCAGCCGGGCTGGGAGTACCACGACGAGTCGATGGTCGACCCGGTGACCGGATTGTTCGACACGCTGCCGACGCTGCGCCACACCCTCGACGCCGCGGGCGTGGACGATCACGTCGTCGCAGTGGTCGGGCGGTCGACGACGGTGGCGCGCGGCTGGCGAACACCGTTGCAGCTGTTGTTCATTGACGGCGGCCACACCGAGGAGGCCGCGCAGCGCGACTTCGACGGCTGGGTGAGATGGGTGGACGTCGGTGGCGCGCTGATCATCCACGACGTGTTCCCGAATCCCGACGACGGCGGCCAGGCGCCCTACCATGTCTACCGCAGGGCCCTGGACACCGGCGATTTTCGCGAGGTGTCGGCGACCGGGTCGATGCGGGTGCTGGAGCGCACCTCCGGCGTGCCCGGCGAGACGATCTGACCTGCGCGGGAAGACTATCTGCGCTGCGGCGCTTGACGAATTCCTATCAACCCACGGCGAGCGCGCTAGTGATCGCTTGTCGCACACTCGCAGTCGTACTCGCCCTCAAGGCCGCGAGGCAGGTCGGCGCCGCGGAAGATGCCGTTGGCCGGCGTCGTCCGCGACAGCGCGTCGGCCGCCAGGATCATCGCCGCGCCCGTCCACGTAGTGCGCTCGACCGGCCACCGCTTGCCGTCGGCATAGACAAGGCCGGTCCAGTAGGAGCCGTCCTCTTCGCGCAGATGATGCATCGCCGCGAACTGCTCGCGCGCCCGGGCCGAATCGCCGATGGCATCCAACGCCATCACCAGCTCGCACGTCTCGGCGCCGGTGACCCACGGCCTGTCGTCGACGCAGCGGATGCCGAGGCCGGGCACGACGAAGTCGTCCCACCGCTCGTCGATGCGTGACCGCGCGGCGCCACCACGCAACGCGCCGCCGAGCACGGGGTAGTACCACTCCATCGACCAGCGGTCCTTGATCACGAACGCGTCCGGATGCTCGGCGATCACATGGCCTAGCCTGCCGACCGCGACCTCCCACTCCGGTTGCGGATCGTTGAAGTAGTCTGCGAGGGCCAGCGCACACCGGATGCTGTGGTAGATGCTCGCGCAACCGGTCAGCAGCGCTTCGGGTTCCAAGCCGGACGGGCTTCTGGCCCAGGAGATTTCACCGCCGGACAGCTGCATGTCGAGCACGAAGTCGATGGCCTTCGTGACGACTGGCCACATCGTGTCGGCGAACCGTCGATCATCGGTGATCAGTACGTGGTGCCAGACACCGGTCGCGACGTAGGCGCAGAAATTGCTGTCGCTGTTGGAGTCCTCGATGACGCCGTTTCGGATCTGGATCGGCCAGGAGCCGTCCGGCCGCTGCATCGTGCGGCACCACTCGAACGCGGCGCGAGCAGGCTCGAGCAACCCGGCCGTGGTCAGCGCCATCGCGTTCTCGACGTGATCCCAGGGGTCGGTGTGACCGCCGTCGGACCACGGAATGGCGCCCGAGGACTCCTGCGTGGCGGCGATCGACCGAGCGGTCTGGCGGCATTGCGCCGGCGTCAGGACGCCTGGCACTCCGGGAACTTCACGAGACAACAACAGGTACCACCGGCTTCTTGAAGTACATCGCGACGCTCTTGCCGATCAGCGGGTTCAGCAATGACTCCGCCGTCCGGGTGAGCAGGGGCCGGCTCATCATGTCCCACACCAGCAGCTTGTGATATGCCGTCACAGCGGGATGATCCGACTTCTCCGTTCCGACAGCGCATTTCAGCCACCAGTAGGGCGCATGGAGCGCGTGCGCATGATGGGTGTGGGTAAGCCGCAAGCCGTGGACGAGAACCTTGTCGCGCAGCGCGTCGGCCTTGTAGATCCGGATGTGGCCGCCCTCGTTCGCGTGGTACTCGTCGGACAGGATCCAGCACACCTTCTCGGGCAGCCAGCGGGGCACCGTGATCGCGAGCGAGCCACCCGGTTTGAGCACACGGACGAGTTCGGCGATCGCCCGATCGTCATCCGGTACATGCTCGAGGATCTCGGAGGCGATGACGCAGTCGAAAGTGCCGTCGGCATAAGGCAGGTCGAGTGCATCACCCTTGACGGCCTCCGCCGTCGCCGAAGCAGGCGCCTCGCCCTCGTCCTTCATGGCTTGCAGAATTTCGTCGACGTCGTTGAGATCGCTGACGCTCTGATCAATCCCGACGACATCGGCGCCGCGCCGGTACGCCTCGAAGGTGTGCCTGCCCGCGCCGCAGCCGACGTCGATGACCTTGGTGCCGGGCCCGACATTGAGCCGGTCGTAATCGACGGTCAGCATTTGGCGACCCGCTCACAGGCCTGCTCGTACACCGCAACCGTCTGCGCTGCAACGGATTCCCAGCTGAACACGTCGAGTGCGCGCCGACGCCCGTTCGCGCCGAGCCTTTGTAGTTCCAGCGGCGAGTCGAGCAGTTCGCCGAGCACCGCGGTCAGTTCGTCGACGTCGGCCGGGGTGACCAGCCGGGCGCATTCACCGTCGGCGCCGACCACCTCGGGCAGCGCGCCCGCGCGGCTGGCGACGATCGGGGTGCCGCTGGCCATCGCCTCCACGGCCGGCAGCGAGAAGCCCTCGTAAAGCGAAGGGATGCAAGCGACTTCCGCAGACGCCAGCAGGTCGGCGAGTTCGGAGTCGCTCACGCCGCTGGAGCTGTGCACGATGTCGGAGATGCCCAGTTCGGCGATCAGTTTCTCGGTCGGCCCGTTGGGTTCGAGCTTGGCGACGAGCTGGAGGTCGAGGTCGCGTTCGACGCGCAGCCGCGCCACGGCGTTCAGCAGATGCGCAACACCCTTCAGTGGCACGTCCGCGCTCGCGATCGCGATGATGCGGTTGCGCACGCGTCGCTCGGCGGGCTTGAACAGCCCGGTGTCCACACCGAGAGGCACGACGTGAAGCTGATCGGGCGACACTGCGAAGTCCTCGGCGATGTCGGCGGCCGAGGAGGACGACACGGTGAGCAGTTCGGGGATCTGGCGAGCGACGTCCTTCTGCATCTCGGCGAACCCGTACCAGCGACGCACCAGCGGCTTGCGCCACCACCGTGCCGCCGAGACGTCCAGAACCCGGTCTCGGGTGATCGGATGATGCACGGTCGCCACCACCGGCATGCCGAGTTCGGCGATCGTCAGCAGCCCGCTGCCGAGGCACTGGTTGTCATGGACCACGTCGAAGTCGTCGAGTCGGTCGGCCAGCGCGCGTGCGGCACGCAGGCTGAACGTCTTCGGCTCGGGGAATCCCGCGGTCCAGGTCATCAGCAGCTCGAGCAGGTCGATGCTCGTCTTGATCTCGTTGGGCCACGGAATGCGGAACGGGTCCGGCTCCCGGTAGAGGTCGAGGCTGGGCACCTTGGTCAGACGCACCCGCGGGTCGAGGCCGCCGGGATACGGCTGGCCCGAGAACACCTCGACCTCGTGGCCGAGTTCGACGAGACCGCGGGAAAGGTGGCGGACGTAGACCCCCTGGCCGCCACAATGTGTCTTGCTCCGGTACGACAACAAAGCGATACGCATGTTCAGCTCACAACGATGCGCATGGGCGGACAAGTCCAGGGCCGGTGAGCTGGACAAATGGTGTCACTCAAAGACTCCGAACCTTCTGGACATGTGTCCAGACTATAGTTTGACTACCTATCGGACGCAACGCGACCGTACTGCTCTGACTACCACATACGCCCCGGGTCGCGCTTTCCGGCCTATCGATTCCGAACGCCTCGCCGTGGGTAATCAGCCGTGATGAACACACGTATCGAGGCGACTTTTGAGATCGCCGGTTGGGACGAGACGCCGTTCGAGGACAGCGGCGACGAGGACGCCAAACTCACGGAGGCGTTGGTCAAGAAGCGGTACTCCGGGGAGATCGATGGCGAGTCGACCACGAAGTGGCTGATGTCCTACGCGCCGGACAAGTCGGCGACCTACGTCGGGATCGAGCACATCACGGGGACCGTCGGCGGCAGGCGCGGAGGACTGGTGCTGATGCACGACGGCGAGTTCCGCGATGGCGTCGCGACGGCGGTGATGCGCATCGTGTCGGGCACCGGCGACCTGGCCGGCGCGACCGGAGGCGGAAAGTTCCGCGCCGACCCGGCCGGCTCGGTGGTTCTCGACCTCGACAGCGTCTGAGTCGCTATTGCTCGCTCTGCTCCGGCGGAAAACCCCCGGTGGCCACCGGGCCCCACCGCGTCGGTGTGACGCGGATCAGACACTTGCCCTGATCGACCATCGCCTGTCGGTACTCGTCCCAGTCGGGATGTTCGCCCGAGATCGAGCGGTAGTAGTCGACGAGCGGTTCGACGGCATCGGGCAGATCGATGACCTCCGCATCGCCGTCGACTTGCACGTAGGCGCCGTTGAACTCGTCCGACAGCACAGTGACGCTCGCGCGTGGATCACGCCGCAGGTTGGTGGACTTGGCACGCCGCGGGTAACTCGAGATCACGATGCGGCCCTGCTCGTCGACCCCGCCTGTCACCGGCGAACTCTGCAACGATCCATCCGATCGAAACGTGGTGAGCACCATGCGATGTCGCGGTCGGACGAATTCCAGCAACCGAGGCAGATCGACGGCGTCGGCGGTCGCGTAGTTTCTGGCCATACCTCAACCCTAGCGACGGGACAGTGATGGAAGCCTTCGAGAAGCTGGTCTCGATGCTCGACTATCCGATGTACATCGTCACCACCCAGGCCGACGACGAGCGGGCGGGCTGCCTCGTCGGGTTCACCAGCCAGGTCAGCATCGGGCCGCCGCGGTTCCTCGTCGGCCTGTCAGAACGCAATCACACGTTTCGGGTCGCGCAGCGGGCGACGCATCTGGCCGTCCATCTGCTGCCGCGGCGACATCGCGACCTGGCCCGACTGTTCGGCAGCGAGACCGGTGACCGCACGGACAAGTTCGCGCGGTGCGCATGGCGGGAGGGCCCCCACGGCCTGCCGATCCTCGACGACGCGGCCGGATGGTTCGTCGGCGAGGTGCTCAGCCGCGACGACCTCGGGGACCACGTTGGGTTTCTGCTGAAGCCGGTCGACGGCGATGCGCCGGTCAAGTTCGACGAGCTGGTGACCTTCGCCGACGTCCGAGATCTGGAGCCCGGACACGAAGCATGACTACCTGGCAGGGCCCTGTGGATCACTTTCGTCACGTGTCAGACGGCGGGGATAGTATTCGAACATGCGTTCGGATAAGGAAGTACTCGTCGAAGCTCTCGAGGCCATCGAGACCGGCTGCAGGGCCGTCGGAGTGTTCCCGTTGGAGACGCTGTCGCGTACCGACGGCCAGGCGCTGCTCGTGCGGCTGGACAACGTGGACCAGAAGCTGGTCGCACTACAGCGGAACCTACGCGGGCGGCTGATCACGGTTTCGAGAAACCGTCGGGAGTCGGCGTAGACCGATGGAAGCAGCGATCGTCGCCCTCGAACGTCTCCGTGCCGCGCACGACGAAGAGGCGTGTCGTTCGATGCGCTGTCGACGCCGGAGATGCTGGGCCCGCTTGTCGCGCTCGCGATGACAGCGAATTGTATTGCACGCCAGGGACTGTGCAGATGAGATACTGGTGGCATGACCACTACCCGCACCGGCGGGTAAGCCCGCCGAGGCAGCGCCGAACAACTGGACGGCGGCGTTCGCGCCGCGCCCGCAGTAGAATCCAGGGCAGCGCCGCAACTGCCTGACCAGTAAGCAGGCCGCCCGGCATTACCCGCGTGACGCGGGGACTCGTAGGCGTGCCGCCTGCGCGGAACAAGCGATTCATTCCGCGTGGCCCGATGCTGCGCCTTGCGAGAAAGGTTGCGCCTCATGGCTCATACCGCAATGACCACCAACAGCGCGGGCGCGTGGCGGCCCGATGTCTACACCTTCGCGCCGACCGACGTTGTCCCCGACGCGCTCATCCTGCAATGCACGACCGTCGCCGGTGAGATCGAAGGCGACGAACCCGTGATGCGCGTCGCCTACGTTGACGACGACGACGCCCAGTTCACCGCCGAGGGCGACGAGATCCCCGAGGGCGAGCCTGCCGTTGCCGAGGTGCTGGTTCACACCGCCAAGGTGACCCAGTTGGTTCGGCTCTCGAATGAGCAGTGGAGCCAAACCAACACCGCCGCCCAACTGTCGCAGTCGGTGTCACGCGCCGTCACCCGGCGGGCCAACCTCGCGTTCGTCGCCGAGCCCGCACCCGACCGGGCCCGCTGTCGCACCCGTGGCCGGGCTCGTCAACGTCGCCAACGTAGTCGAGGGCGACGACGTGAGTGGTTCACTCGACGCCCTGGTCGACCTCATCGCAGCGCTACAGGACAACCTCGGCACACCGAGCCACATCCTGCTCGACCCCCTCGGCTGGGCCGAACTACGAAAGATGAAGGCGGGCAGCGAGCTTAACTCGTCGCTGCTCGGTGCTGGCACCACCGACGCCACACCGATGCTGCTATCCCTGCCGGTGATCGTTGACCCTGCGGTGCCGACTACAGCGGCGTTGTGGTTGACCAGCGCGCCATCGTGTCCGCTGTCGGACAGGTCGAAGGTCGCCACCTCCGAACATCAGTACTTCTCCAGCGACAGCGTATTGCTGTGGGCCACATGGCGATTCGGCCACGCCGTCGTCAGGCCCAACAGGATTGGAACCTTCACCATCGGCGGCGGTTCCTGACAGGCTGCGGGCGGTCGGCGCTGGGGGACTGATGTGGCGATAGCGCCGCCGCCCGCCTCACAGCCGAGATGCGCCGGGCTCGCCAATACTCCGCGAAAACCCGCAAAGGAAGGGAATTTCTCTGCCAAGCTGGGCGGATGACCCAGGAACTATCGCCTCTTGTACTCCTACATGGCGGGTCCTGGTCTGGCGATCAATGGCGGGATATCGCGCCGCTGCTATCCGCTCACCACGACGTATACACACCGTCAGCCCTCGGTCATCGTGGAGGGCCAGTTGTGCAGCGGCGACCCGTCACGATGTGGGATGTAATCGATGAGTCCGAACGCTACCTCGACGAACGCGGACTAGATCGGCCACATTTAGCGGGCCACTCGATGGGTGGATTCATAGCGCTCGAATTGGCGCGCCGTGGCCGGGCCGCATCCGTCTGTGCATTTTCACCGGGCGGATTGTGGTCGGACGGTCTGCGGGTCCAGGTCGGGAAGAGGGTGCGACGCCGCCTAGCGATGGGCCGATTGATGCGTCCCATCACACCGCTTCTAATGAAATCGCCAGGAATGCGCCGACGAGTGTTGACCGATGCGACATTGCATGGAGATCGACTCAGCTACAAGCTAGCCATCGAAATCACCGAACAGCCCCTTGAATGCACCATCACCGACGACATCTTCAACAACACTGACGAACAGGTCGCACCGATGGACCCCCTGCCATGCCCAGTCACCATCGCCTGGGGCGAAAAAGACAGGATTCTCCCAGTCGAGCTGTGCGAAGCCTTCACCCGAAACCGCCTACCCGGCGCGACTTTCACCATCCTGCCCGGCCTCGGGCACACTCCGACGATTGACGATCCCGAGCTGGTCGCGAGCACCATCCTCGCCGTCACCGGAGCCGCGAAGATTTGAGCTGCCGAGGGGGGTGACCCCTACCCAGCGCCGCGCGAAGCCCGCGAGCCCTAGCCGTCGCCGGTCCGCGGGTTGCAACCGGAACTTCCGTAACGGGGAGATCTGCGCTCAGTCCGGTAGGCAGTGCCGAAAGTTCTTCCAGCGCCTTGATCGGTGGCCAGAGATGCGGTTCCACGGCTGGGGCACCACCAGCGAGTTGAGCCTGCGGCTCCCGTACTTCAGCGTCGACAGACAGTACCTACTGGCTGCAGGGCGTGCGGTTTGGCAAGTCGACGCTCTACGACCCCCGCGACCCGGCGGTGCGGCACCGGATCCGCTACAACGGCCACGATGTATACCGCCCCGAGGTCGCGAGTCTGCTGAGCACCTTCTACGGCACCGACCCGGCGGTTGTCCGGCCCGCACGCCAGCGTGAGTTTGTTGACGTCGGTGGCCCCGTCCTGCTCTGTCCACGGGCGTGGCGCATCACCGACAGTGCCCACCGAAGGTTGCGAGCCGGCGAGCCCCTGACTTGTCCGCCCAGCCCCATGAACGTGACGCCCTCGCGGGCGTAGGTATCGATGGTCTGCGGGGGCGCGGGGAAATGGACCGTAGGCATGGCGTTGACGCCATGGCTGCGCATCAGCTCCAAGTTGCGGTGCGAGGCACCGGATCGCCAAGCGAGTCGAGACCACAGCGCACGCAGTGGTATCCATCCGGTGGCTGAAGCGGTTGATCAGTCATACCCCTGATCTTGACACGGGGTCATGCAGAAACCGCCTCCGCAGGGTTGCGCGGTGGAGTGCGGCCCTCGCGCGGCGCTGCCGCGTCCTGGCCGTGCTCGACCTGGCGGACGGTGGCGGGCCACCACTTTGCACCACCGTGGGCTGTGGGCACGCCGTCAGCGTTGAGGTTGTAGATCCTGCGGCGGTGATGAGACTAATGGGAGTCGACTCTGTCCGCGAGCTTCGACGCGATCGCTTCGGCCTGATCAGAATAGTTGTAGCTGCAGGCGCTCACGTCGAGAATGACGTTCGACAACGCCTGCAGGAGATGCTGGCCATGCTGGCAAGGCGTCTCGCTTGACATATCGATTGATGCGATCACGATGTGAGGACGTGCCCTCACCGCAGTGACGCGCTGTTGCGTTGTCGAAGTGCTCACCTTGTCTTTGCTGGTGATGACTTCGTCCGCACACCCTGCCCACGCCTTGGTTTGCTTGTCGATGAACTCATCCGCTTTCGCGACCGAAGGGAGCTGCGCCACCATTTCCACAACGGTGCTGACATTCGCAGCCCCTACGATCCGCCAACGCATCGCGGTGAAATTTGTAGGCGCGTATTCGGTTTCGCCAGCGATGTAGATCACCCCGTGGCATTCTGGCGGGTTCGCTTCGATTGTGTCGTCAGGTGCGTTTCCCTCATCCAATACCTCAGAGCCGCTGGTACCCATCACTTCATCGATCTCGTCGGCGTCGAGCAGCACGGTACCGAGATCGACAGAGAACATCGCGTTTGATTTGACCGGCGAGCCGGAAACCTCCCGTGCGCAACTCATCAGGCCGAATCCAGCAACCACCAGAAATGCAACCCATACTGCGGCCAGGCGGCCTGACGTCCGGAAACGACACACAGCCTCACCCTAGACGGTAGGGGTGACCGTCGGCGTTGAGTTGGTTGGTCGCTCGCAGCGGAGCCTCATCTTGCGCTACGCGGTCGGTTGGGTGTGCTGGCGCGCCACAGCCAGCCACTCGGTCAGCTCGTCGGCAGAAATTCCCTTCTGCGCCAAAACATCTCGCGCCACCTTGACCTGTAGCTCCCATAGCGCATCACCGGGGCCAGCGACGGTGCCGAACAGCTCGCGGCACTCGGCCACTGCCTGCTCCTGCAATGCCGCCGGGCTCAGTCGGCCCTCGGCAGCGTCGCGGGCGACCGACGCCGCCGCCCTGATCACATCGTCGGGCGCCATAGTCACTCGATCACTTCTCCTTCAATCACGCCGCCGCCGAGGGCAGGCTGGGATTGACGTTGCGCGACCAGCGCCAGCACTTCAGACTCCATCCGGTCGATGATCGCGCTGGCGTCGGTAGACACGTTCACGTCCACCTCGGCGCGCTGCGGCGCGTAGGCACCGACTATCTTGGCGCGCTCGGCAACTGTGCTCCTGATCTCCTTGGAGTACTGCAGCGCCATGTTGTCGTCGCCAGCCTGCAGCGCCGTCAGGTATCGGGTGAAGTTGCTGCGCTGGAGAAGCCGCAGGGCGTTGTCGTGCTTGGCGCGGGCCTGCTCCACGGTCTCGGGTGGGGTTCGGTTACCTAGCCGCTTCACTGCCTGCGATGCCGCCTGGCGGCTCCGGTAACCCAGCTGGTCGGCGATCTCCTGCCATGTCGCGCCAGTCGCCGCCATGCGTTCGGCCTGTTCCGCGCGATGCCGGGCGTCAAGTCGGTTGGTCACGTAAACATCTTGTCAACACACCGTGCTGAGGTCGCGCGCTCGCGGGGTGTCAACGCACCGTGCCGAGGTCGCGCGCTCGCGCTATATCGTTTGACCGAGGAAGGTCACCATCTATGAAGAAGATTGCAGCGCTCGCCTCGGTGGGTCTGGCAGCGCTCGCGGTGCGCCGATACATCGCGATGCGCCCCGCACTGGCGCAGGCCGCTCCCGAGCTCCGCAGTGCTGTCCTGCCCTTCGTCTCGGTGACATACGACGCGAAGTCCTTGCCGGTGATCCGGCGCATCTACCGGATCAAGTCACCCGCGGGACCCGGCGTGACCGTCACCGAACGCCACGTCGGCTCGCCCACGGTGCGGGTCCTGGTGACGACGCCCGACGGGCAGCAAGCGGCACGGCCGGGTGTGCTGTCGATCCACGGTGGCGGGACGATCGTCGGGTCCCCGCAGCTCGAGCTGATGTCTCATGGGCGATTGGCAAGGGAGCTGGGGGCGGTCGTCGTCTCGCCGGACTACCGGCTGGCGCCTGAAAACCCTTTTCCCGCAGGCCTAGACGACTGTATGACCACGCTGTACTGGATGCGGGAGCACGCCGACGAATTGGGCATCGACGCCGACCGCATCGCCGTCACAGGGGCTAGTGCAGGGGGCGGGCTTGCCGCCGCCGTCGCACAGCGCAGTCGTGACGAGGGCATCGCCCTTCGCGCTCAAGCGCTCCTTTACCCGATGCTCGACGACCGCGCCGTACTGCGCGACGATCACGAGGGTCGCGGCCAGCTCGTATGGACTCCTGCGTCGAGCCGATTCGCATGGAGGGCGTATCTCGGTCGTGAGCCGCGGATGTCGGACGCACCGCCGCCCTATGCGGCGCCCTTGCGGCGTGACGATCTATCCGGTCTCCCGCCGGCGTGGATCGGCGTCGGCGAGCTGGATCTGTACTACGTCGAAGACGTGGCGTACGCCGAGAAGCTGCGCGCGTGCGGGGTGCCGACCGAGCTGGTCGCCGTTCCCGGGATGTACCACGCGGCCGACGGATTCGCCCCGAAAGCCCGGTCGATGCAAGAGTTCACCGCCGGAATCGACAGTCACCTCAAGACGTACCTATGATGCGGGTCGCCTTGGCGCGAGCGGTCCACCGACCTTCGTCGTAACCGACGACCATCGTCGCACGCGCCGCGGTGTCACTCCTCTATCTCGATGGCGCGTTCCACGGTTTCCAGCGAAATCAACAGTCCCGCCGCGGCGTCGCCAGCCACTACCAAGACCGGAGCGCTACTCCGACCCGTAAATCTGCGCCCGGTATCCCGCGTATACGCGGTCACCGATTGTCTTGAAGATCGATCGCAGGGGCAATGGCAAATTGCCGAGGAACCGCTCCCTTGTTTCGGCAGACTCACCGTCGAGCACGATGCCGCCCAGGGCGAGTCCCCGCCTAGGGTGTGCCCTCACAAACGCCGACCCGTGCGAAAGGAACTTTCTCCATTCCTTTGGGCCGAGGTACTCGGCGATAATTGGAACGACTTTGTTTTCCTCGTCGTCGAAGTGTTCGTCGACGAGAGGCGCGAATCTCGCGATCTCGGACACGAGTTCCTCGGCACGCCAGGGGTCACCCGTCTCGGCCCACGCGACTGCGGTGGCCCGAACTCGCTCGCAGGCATCATCGATGGTGCGATGCGCTTCCTCCATCCGGGTCAACTCGGCGGCTCGGCTAGGCGCCCGGGCGGACAACCTTGGCCACACAAACTCATCCTCGGCCGAATGATGAAAATGCACCGCCGTCATGATGAAGTCGATGTGCTCGGAAACCACTGCGGCGCGCCGGCTGTCACCGGCAGCGACACCGCGTATAAGGCCAGCAGCATCGTGCAACTCCCTGCGGAACCCACGGTGAACCAACGCCATCTCGAATGGATCACACGGCATCTCTACCCCCCGCCGCCCGATGCCCGAAGCTACCCAGCAGCGTAGGACCACAGTTGCGGGAAGGTACGAAATCCGATGCGATCGGTTGATTCACGCACGAACTACAGAGCCGTGGCTCCGTCCACGGAGGAGTCAGCCCAGTGAAATAGTTTGGCGGCGGTGTCTCAGAGAATGGATTCCACCACCGCAACTCGACACCGGCGAGAGTCGGGTGAACAACTATCACCACCAGCAGAAGTACCTGCTGCCCGAAGAGGGCGACTCACCCGAAGACGACTCACCCGAAGACGACCGTGGCCCCTAGTTCGCCTTCCGCTTGAGTGTCCACGCGGGGATCCAGTGCGTCACCGACTTGCGGCGCACGCCGTAGGAGATCTCATAGGTGACCAGCCCCCACCAGTAGCCCTGCTCGCAGACGCCCCAGCACGACAATCTGCCCTCCACGATCGAATGCATCTGTAGTCCGGCCGGGTTGTAGCCGCCAGTCCGATGCGGCTCGCGGGGAAACACGGCGGCGAGGTCGACCTGGACCGTGACCGGCGGGTCGACCCGGCGGAATGCCTGCTGCACGGGCTGCCCGTTGTAGCCAATCGATTGCAGCTCACCCACTGTTCGATCATACGTTCGAACGCGGAACCACAAACGCGAACGGGCGCGGGTAACCGAGACCGGTCAACCGCGCTTCCCGCGCCGCGGCGACGTCGGCGGTCCGCACCTCCCCCGATGACGGTTCGTAGCAGGTCAGCATGTCGTCGGCCGCGTTCACGACAAGTACCCAGTGCCGCGGTATGAACCGCCCGACGAGCATCGCCGCCGGCCGGTCGGTGCCGGCGGCGGCCAGCACATCCGCGAGGCCGTCCCGGCGCCCGCGGAACAACCGCCAGCGGTAGCAGACCCCGGCCGTGGACCCCTGCGCCGTGAGCGCCCGCGCCATGGCCCAAGGTGTGGTGCCAAGGCGACGCGGCCAGATCCTGTTCACCTCTGCGTGCACGCGCAGCTGTTCCGCCGCGAACAACGCGGGGCCTGAATCCGGTTCGGCCAGGGCCGCACGACGACCCGGATCGAGCAGCGCGCCCGCCATCACCGCGACCGACGGGCCACACGTCACTCCGTCGTGTTGGCGCAGCTGCAGGCCCGCGAGTTTCATCGGCTCCCAGTGTGCTGAAACGACACCGGCTGGTCCAATGTCAGGCGGCGTACGTGGGCCATTTCGTGTTGCCCCAGCGCAATTCCTGCCATCCGGCAATCAATTACTGCCACCGGAATTAAATCGCTGACCTGCCGGTTTACCAGATCAGCTGCAGCGCGAACCGCGACCCATGCCACGGCTCGAAATTCGAAACGCAAGAAAGAAGAAGGCTCCGAAAGATGAACAAGTTTGGATTCGCCACCGTCGCCGCGAGTGCACTGGCCGCCGCCTTCATCGGACTGGCGGGATCGGCTCAGGCCGCTCCCTCCGGACCAGGCAACGCGCAGGACACGATCAGCGATCTCCAGGCACAGGGCTATACCGTCGTCGTCAACCGCATCGGTAACGCACCGCTGGAACAGTCCAGCGTTGTCGCAGTGCGGTCAGGCCAGACCTACAGCCGCACCGACCACAGTGGGCCAGGGGACGATCTGAGCACCAAGTTGCTCAACAAGACGGTCTACGTCGACGTGAAGTAATTCCTCACCCCCGGACAAGCCCCCGCGATGCTTCACCCAGGCATCCGGGGGCTTGCTCCTGTCGGCAACTGTTTCTGTGAACAAGTGTTTCGGAATGGCGGCGCGCGGCTAATCGAAGAGTCTGATGACCTTCGACCTCACCCCGACCGCCGCGCAGCATGACCTGGCCCGCCGTGCCCACGAATTCGCCGAAGACGTGGTGCGTCCCGTGGCGTCCGAATACGACCAGCGCCAGGAGTTCCCGTGGCCGGTGTTGGAGGAGGCGGCGACCCGGGGTTTCTACAGCCCGCTGTTCTACCGCGATCTCATCGGTGATCCGAGCGGCCTCTCCCTGCCGATGTTCATGGAGGAGTTGTTCTGGGGTTGCGCCGGGATCGGGCTGGCGGTGGTGATGCCGGCACTGGCGCTGTCGGCGATCGGCCAAGCGGCCTCACCGGAGCAGATGCTCGAATGGGCGCCCGAATGTTTCGGAACACCAGGCGATCTCAAGCTTGCCGCACTGGCGATCTCCGAACCCGAAGGCGGCAGCGACGTGCGCAACCTGCGCACCACGGCACGCCGCGATGGTCCGGGCAAGGACGCAGACTGGATCATCGACGGCCACAAGATGTGGATCGGCAACGGCGGCATCGCGAACGTCCACGTCGTGAACGCCGTGGTCGACGAGGAACTCGGGCACAAGGGGCAGGCGTTGTTCGTGGTGCCCGGCGGTACACCCGGCCTGGAGATGGTTCGCAAGCTCGACAAGCTCGGTTGCCGCGCCTCACATACCGCCGAGCTCAAGTTCAACGCCGTCCGGGTGCCTGCAGGCAATCTGCTCGGCGGGCAGGAGAAGCTCGACCACAAGCTCGCCAAGGCCCGCGAAGCCATCGAAGGGGGCAGGCACTCCGGCTCGGCCACCTTGGGCACGTTCGAGCAGACCAGGCCGATGGTGGCCGCGCAGGCGCTGGGAATCGCCAGGGCGGCAATGGAATACGCCACGGAGTACGCAAACCGGCGCGAAGCCTTCGGGGCGCCGATCATCGATCACCAGGGCATCGCCTTTCCCCTCGCTGATCTCGCCACCGCCATCGACGGCGCACGGTTGCTCACCTGGCGGGCCTCTTGGATGGCGGCCACCGGCGTGCCCTTCGAACGCGGCGAGGGGTCGATGTCCAAACTCGCCGCCAGTGAGGTGGCCGTGCGGACCACCGAACGCGCCATCCAGACGATGGGCGGCTGGGGCTACATCAAAGACCATCCGGTCGAGAAGTGGTATCGGGATGCCAAGCTGTACACCATCTTTGAGGGCACCAGTGAGATCCAGCGCATCGTCATCTCCAACGCGCTGGGCGCCGCCGACGGCAAACCGCCGCTGCACGTCGACCTCGAGCCCACCGGCGGGCCGCTGAACCGCATCTTCGGCCGCGGGACACCGATGCGCACGCAAGCGGCCAGTGCCGCGCTTTCCGCGAAGGATCGCATCCCCGACCCCATAATGCGATTGGCGATGACTGTGTTGCGGCCTCCCCGCAAGTGACACCACCCCCGACTGAGAGGGTCCGCGATGGGCGTCAGGATGATGGATCTGATCACCGGCAATCTCGACGCGCTCCGCTATGAGCCGACCGCGAAACGAATCCGGGTCAGCCTCGGCGGCGAGCCGGTGGCCGACACCCGCGACGCCCGACTCGTGTGGGAGCCGCGCCGCGTGGTGCCCACGTATGCCGTGCCGATAACCGCGCTGTCGGCGCAGCTGGTTCCGGCAGGCGCCGAATCAGGCGACGACGAGGCCGGAGCCGCCCCGGCGGCGACATCAGACGCCGGCGTGCGGCTGCCGGGTATCAGCTCCCGGCCCGTCCTCGATCCGACCGTCCCCTTCGGCACGCACTACTGCCCGGGCACCGCGTACGACGTCATCGCGGGCGATGACACGGGCGCGGCCGCGGCGTATAAACCCGACGACCCAGACCTGGCCGACTACGTCATTCTCGAGTTCGACGCGTTCGAGTGGCGTGAGGAGGACGAGCCCATCGTCAGCCACCCCCACGATCCGTTCGGCCGCATCGACGTATTGCGCAGCAGCCGCCTCGTGCGGGTCGAACACGACGGTCGGCTGCTCGCCGAATCCTCGCGGCCGATGCTGTTGTTCGAGACGCTGCTGCCGGTGCGGTTCTACCTCCCGCGGGAGGACGTCGCCGTCCGACTCCAACCCAGCGACACGGTGACCTACTGCGCGTACAAGGGCCGTGCCACGTACTACTCGGTGCCCGACGGCCCGCGGGACGTGGCGTGGGCGTATCACGAACCACTGCACGACGCTGAGTTTGTGCGTGACAGGGTCTGCTTCTTCGACGAACACCTCGATGTCACCGTCGACGGCGAACGGCGCGAGCGACCCGTCACTCCGTGGAGCGAGTGAACGTCATAGCACCTTCTCGCTCGGTGGCCGCGTCCCACTGGTGTCCGTCTCGATTCCCGACGGAGTCACCTCTGTCTCCAGTTCTGTTACCGCTGACTGATATTCGGGTCTGACCCAGAAGCCCGAGTGGCCGCAGATCGGCGGAAACGTCCCGTCCGACCGCAGTGTCAGCGCTTGAACGTCGAGTAGCCGGAAGTCGACGCCGGCCAACGCGGCGCCCATGGTGCGGTCGTCCTTGTCGATCACCCATGAGCCGATGGGATCGGACAGCGCCCAGAGGTTGATCCACCGCGACTGCTGCCGCCCAGACAGCCGCGGCAGCGCATCGGTTCCGAAGTACGCCGGGAAGTTTCGCGCGTACAACCGCCGCAGCGGCGACCCGAACGTCAGCAGCGCCACGCGTTCCCTGGTGTGGTCGTCGTGCTGCAACAACGTGGCCGCGGCGATGACGGTGCCCTGACTGTGGGCGGCGAGAACCACCCGGGTGTCGGGATCGGAGACCAGCACCCTGAGGCGGTCGAGCAGGTCGGGCACGGTGCGCTCGGCATAGCACGGTGGCGTCAGCGGATGATTCGCACGCGGCCAGAACGTGATGACATCCCACAGCACCGCCACCACTCGCCGCATCTGACGGTCCCGATATGCCTGCACCGAAACGACGACCAGTCCCGTCACCAACGACAGCGTGATGAAGACACTGACCCTGGTGATCGTCGGCGAGTATCCCGGCAGCGAGTCGTACCCCCATTCATCCGAGAGGTACAACCTGGCGAGTACCGCCATCACCACCACGGCCGTCAAGGCCACACCCCCGATCAGGGTGACGCCCATGTCGGTCAGTGAGGCCAGCGCGCGGGATTTCGCGACCTGTCGGGCCCGCGCATCGGTATCCGTTGCGCCTGGATAGTCGGCGAGCACCGCGGGCAGTTCTGATTTCGTCCGCTGCGGGATGACCCACCACCACACGACCAGGACGGCGATGATCGTCACCACGATCAGCACGACGACGGCCATGGCCGTCCAGAGGTACGGCGGCGGCACGATCAGCGGAGCGTCGGCATCCAGCTCTTTGACTCTGTCGGCGAAAATCGCCGACTCGTCGCCGAGTATCTTTGTCCTGCGGTCGATTTCAGCCGTCGCGGCGGCTGTGGACACGACGGCATTGCCGAGCACCTGAGCTGTCCACAATCCGACGCCCACACTGAACGCGCCACCGGCAAGCCAGGCGATCAGGGCGACGAACGGCGCGGTGAAGCCGCGCAGCGTCGGGCGCCACGCGGCGTCGGGAGATTTCGTCCGCCCGCGCAGAGACCATCCGGTGAACACGAACAGCTTGATCAGCAGCAGCACCTGCACGCAGAGGAGGACGTAGATCGCTCCACGCAGACCCGGAAAGTGTGTCGGTGCGGGCGGATACTCGACGCCGGCCCAGGAGTCGGACAAGGCCACCCACACCAACGACACGATCAACAGCCCCAACGAGATCCACCGCAACAGCAGCAGCGGACGCGTCAAACGGTCCGCGCCCGTGCCGCCCCGCGCGGTCGCCCGGTTCCACGCCGTGGCCAACACCGCGATCGCCAGGACGGCGCCATTCGCGGCCAACAGGGTCAACCCTGCGGCCGACGCCTGGTAGCTCAGCGGCGCGGCGAGCGTGAGCGCGGCAAGCCCAGCGGTCCACGCCATCACGTGACAGGCGCGCAGCCGCATCACCGACGGATCGGTGCACCAGAACGTGTCCGACTCCAGCGGCACCTCGTCGGCCATCACCGCCGGGTCAGGCGGCCTTCCGATCTCGCGGGCGTTCTCCCCGCCCAGCCGCCACAGCACCACGATCACCACCACAAGCGGCACCGCGCTGAGCGACACCTGCGTCCCGCGTGGCATCGACGCGAGGAACGCCAGCGGACCCCATTGCGCGGCGCAATAATCCAACGCGACGCACTGCCACACCGTCACATCCATCACCGCCACCGCGGCCGCGAGCATCAGGGTCAAGGTGAGGGACAGCGCGATCACCCGCAGCAGGGCCACTGCGATCGCCGCGGCACGGCGTTGTCTGGCCGCGGGCGGCAGCATCCAGTGCGCGAGGTTGATGAAGATGAACGGCAGGAACAGCAGCCACAGCGCGCGACTGGCGGGACCCGACGTCAGCCCGCCCCACGAATACGCCTCCGTCACGCGCCGCCATGTCGACCACCCTCCGCCGGATGCGGCGTCGATCCACGGCTGCCTGCGGTAGAAGCCGGCCGACTTGTCACCGGCCTGCAGTTCGAGGAACTCGACGGGACAGCTCAGCAGCGCCTCGGGCGGCGTGCCCGAGACCCCGTGCACCCGCAGTTCGACGACGGTCCCACTTTCGGCCATCTACCAATCGTGGCCCGAGGTTTGGCCCATACCCCAGCGGGCACGCCACGGGAAGCGAACGAATCTTTCAGAGAGGAATCCGAATGCGAGCAGTCACGTGGCAGGGACGACGGAAGGTCTCCGTCGACAATGTGCCCGATCCGGCGATCAAGGAACCCAACGACGCGATCATTCGCGTGACGAGCACCAACATCTGCGGGTCCGATCTTCATCTGTACGAAGTGCTCGGCGCATTCATGAGTCCGGGCGACATCCTCGGACACGAGGCGATGGGCGTGGTCGAGGAAGTCGGACGCGAAGTCGACAACCTCAGCGTTGGCGACCGCGTCGTGATCCCGTTCAACATCTGCTGCGGACAGTGCTTCATGTGCGACCACGGCCTGCAGAGTCAGTGCGAGACGACACAGAACCGCGATCAGGGCACCGGCGCGGCGCTGTTCGGCTACTCCAAGCTCTACGGCGAGGTCGCGGGCGGACAGGCCGAATATCTTCGTGTGCCTCAGGCTCAGTACACACACATCAAGGTGCCCGACGACGGGCCCGACGAACGCTACGTCTACCTCTCCGACGTGCTACCCACGGCCTGGCAGGCGGTCGAGTACGCCGACGTGCCCGACGGCGGCACGCTCGTGGTGTTGGGGCTGGGCCCGATCGGGTCGATGGCGTGCCGCATTGCGGCGCACCGCAAGAGCTGCCGAGTGATCGGCGTCGACCTGGTCGACGAACGGCTGGCCAGGGCCCGCAGCTATTGCACCGAGGTCATCGACCTCCGCAAGGACGACGCCGAGGAAGTCGTCAAGAGCCACACGCAGGGCCGGGGTGCCGACTCCGTCATTGACGCGGTCGGGATGGAGGCCCACGGGTCGCCGGTGGCCGAGGCGGCGCAGACCGCCAGCGGGTTCCTGCCGTCACCGGTCGGCCGCATGGTGATGAAACATGCCGGGGTCGACCGCCTGGCGGCGTTGAACTCGGCGATCGCGCTGGTGCGCCGAGGCGGCACGATCTCGCTGTCCGGCGTGTACGGCGGTGCCGCCGACCCGATCAACATGATGACGCTCTTCGACAAACAGATTCAGCTGCGAATGGGCCAGGCGAACGTCAAGAAGTGGGTGCCCGACATCATGCCGCTGCTCACCGACGAGGACCCGCTCGGCGTCGAACAGTTCGCCACTCATCGGCTGCCGCTGAGTTCCGCACCCGGCGCCTACGAGACATTCCAGAAGAAGGCCGACGGGATGGTGAAGGTCGTCCTCACACCCTGATTCGCATTTACCCGATACCCCTGGTTTCGAATGGGTAGGTTTTGGCAACATTACCGGCGGGCAAGTTTGATTCGTCGATACCTAGTGGGTGGGGATGACAATGGAGTTTCTTGCTCAGGGCAAGGAAGGCGGCGGCGCAGCACTAGACCAGGTGATCGGCATGTCGGTCGTCGCCCTGATCGTTTCGCTGGGGCTGCTGTGGATCGGCTACCTACACCGGCAGCGCCGCATCACCTGGCTCAACAGCCTGGCCGAGTGGGCAGGCCGCAAGTTCAACCGACCGCCGTGGGTGGCCCTGCCGATGGCGTTGTTCATCACCACCCTGATCTGCGCGCTGTTCGGGTTCATCTGGGACGTCAGCCTGCATATCGGCAAAGGCCGCGACCCCGGGACCGCTGGCCAATCCCGCGCACTACTTCATCCTCTTCGGCCTGTTCCTGTTGTTCGTCGCGGGCTGCCTGGCGTGCGTGCTGCCCTACGACAAGCCCGGTGCGTCCGCCGTGCGCATCACCAGACCTGGTACGCGCCGGTCGGCGGGCTCCTGATGGCCGGCTGCGGCCTGTACGCACTCACCGGCTTTCCGCTCGACGACATCTGGCACCGCATCTTCGGCCAGGACGTCACGCTGTGGGGCCCGACGCACCTCATGATGATCGGCGGCGCAGGCTTCTCCACCCTGTCCGCGATCATGCTCAACCACGAGGGCCTCAAGGCGATGGGTGACGATGCGCCGACCGATGGGCATCGTCATCAAGTTCGTGCAGTATCTGGGCTTCGGCGGCATCGTCGTCGGCTTGTCCGTGTACCAGATCGAGTTCGACTTCGGTGTCCCGCAGTTCCGCCAGGTATTCGAGCCGATGCTGATCGCTGCCGCGGCCTCCTTCGCCCTGGTGGCGGCGCGCCTCATGCTGGGTCGCGGCGCGGCGCTCATCGCGGCCCTGCTGGCGATCGCGCTCCGCGGCGGCGTCGCGCTGATCGTCGGTCCGCTACTTGGTTCTCCCATCAACTGGTTCGCGCTGTACCTCGGGCCCGCCATAGTCGTCGAGTTGATCGCCCTGACGCCGTTGCTCAAGCGCCCCTTGGTCTTCGGCGCCGTCAGCGGCTTGGGCGTCGCGACCATCGGGCTCTGGCTGGAATCGCTGTGGATCGACGCGGTCTATCACTTCCCATGGCCGACGAGCATGTGGCCCGAAGCGCTGGCGATGGCCGTGCCTGTCGCCATCCTGATCGGCGTCTGCGGTGCGATGTTCGGACTGGTGCTGACCGATCGGAAGTTGCCGTCCCGTGCGCTGGGTATCGGCGTGGTCGTCCTCACTGTGTTGGCCATTGGTGGCGCCACCGCCAACGGCCTGCGCTATCACGTTCCCGAAAGTGCCACGGCCACAATCACTCTCACTGACGTCCCCACCAGCGGCGGACAACGCCAGGTGAATGCCGACGTGCAGCTGACGCCGGCCAACCTGCTCAGCGACGACCCCAACTGGGTGTCGATCCTCGCGTGGCAGGGCCATCTGGAGAACCAGCGGGGCGAGGTCGTCGAGAATCTCGAGAAGGTCGGCCCCGGCCACTACCGCACCACCAATCCCGTCCCGGTTTGGGGCACCTGGAAGACGCTGTTGCGGGTACACGACGGAGACATGTTCAGCGCGGTCCCGATCTATCTCGCGGGAGATCCCGGCATCGGCGCGAAAGAGGTGCCCGCCGAGGCTTCCATGACACGGCCGTTCGTCCAAGAGATCACGATCCTGCAGCGCGAGCGCAACCCGGACGTACCCCAGGCCCTGTGGCTGGTTGGCTGCCTGATCGTGCTGGTGTGCACGCTGATCCTGATCGGCGGCCTCACCTGGGGCGCGGGCCGTATCAACAGAAGCGAGGCCAGCGGCGTCGAATCCGAGTTGCTGCCCAGCGCCCAGGCATGACGGGACAGCCGGGCGTCGCGGACGTCACTGTGCTCGCCCACCACACGTTGCTGCTCGCGATCCCGGCCTTTCTGCCGGCCATCGTGGTGGTCGCCGTGGTCATCTATGTGGCGATGCGCGACCGCAAGCAGGACAGCGACGAGCCTCACGGTGAGAACACGGAAAGCTCCGGCAAGGATGGATCACCGTGACGAAATCGAAAGCACTCATCGCTCTCGCTTCGGCGGCGCTGATCACCGCAGGATGCGGCGGATCCGGCGAATCCTCCGATAAAGCCTCGGCGCCGGCCAGTCCATCGGGGTCCACATCGGTGACTCCGTCGAACCTGCCCGACGATCAGGCGCCACCCGATCGGCTCGACATCGACGTCATGATTCAGGGCGGCAACGTCACGCCCACCAATGACCAGCTGCAGGCCAAGCTTCACGAGCCGATCGTCGTGAACGTCAACAGTGATGTGGCCGACGAACTGCACGTGCACTCGACGCCCGATCACACCTTCAAGGTCGAGGCCAAACCCGCCCAGACATTCCAGTTCACGGTCGACGTGCCCGGCAAGGTCGACATCGAGCTGCATCAGCTGAACCGCACGATCGCCACCGTCGAAGTGCAGTGAACCCCGATCCGTCGGTAGGCGTACTGGCCCACGGCCTGGGCGGCTCGACGGATCTGCCGATCCCGTACACCTATGCCCTCATCGGTGCGGCGTGGGCGCTGACATTCACGTTCGCGGTGGTGGCGGTGGCGTGGCGGCGGCCGCGGTTCGATCCCGACAAGCCCGGGCGCGCACTGCCGCCTGGGTCACGACGTTCGTCGACGCACCGGTCACGCGCTGGGCGGTCGGCATCGCGGGCCTGCTGTTCGCGGTGTGGGTGGCGGCTGCCGGATTCTTCGGCCCGCAGGACGCCGAACAATCCGCTGCCCGGCGTGTTCTACGTGCTGCTGTGGGTCGGGCTGGTGGCGCTGTCGCTGGTGCTCGGGCCGGTGTGGCGCGTGCTCTCACCGGTGCGCACCGTGCACCGGTTGCTGCGGCCGACGGTCGCTGCGCGCGTATCCGGAGGCATTGGGCTACTGGCCGGCGGCGCTGGGCCTTTTCGCGTTCGTGTGGCTGGAACTGGCCAGCCCCGATCCTGGATCACTCGGTGCGATACGGACCTGGCTGCTGGTCTACCTGGCCGTTACGTTGGCCGGCGCTGTGGTGTGCGGTGACCGCTGGTGCGCCCGCGCGGATCCGTTCGAGGTGTACAGCATGGTGGTGTCGCGGTTGTCGGCGCTGCGACGCAACCGCGAGGGCCGCATCGCGATCGGCAACCCGTTCGACCACCTGCCGTCGCTGCCGGTGCGGGCGGGCATCGTCGCGGTGCTGTCGGTGCTGCTCGGGTCGACGGCGTTCGACAGCTTCTCCGCACGGCCGCAATGGCGCAGCTTCGTCGACGAGACCGCCGGCTCGGCTGCGACCGCGACACTCATCAACAGTGCGGGGCTGCTGTTCTTCGCGGGCGTGGTCGCCGCCACGTTCTGGCTGGCCGCCAGGGCGACCGGAGGAGTCGACCGCGAACAGCGCCGCCTGCTGCCCGGGCAGATGGCGCATTCGCTCATCCCGATCGTCGTCGGCTATGTCTTCGCGCACTACCTGACCTACCTGATCGAGCGCGGCCAGCAGACCGTCATCCTGCTGACAGGCATCGATGCCGACGTGAATTACTTTCTGTCACTTCATCCTTCGCTGCTGGCCACCATCAAGGTCGGCTGCGTGGTGGGCGGACACGTGGCAGGCGTGATCGCGGCACACGACAGTGCGCTGCGTCTGCTGCCCAAGGCGCATCAGCTGACGGGACAGCTCGCGATGATGCTCGTGATGGTCGGCTACACCTTCACCGGGCTGTACCTGCTGTTCGGCGGGTAGGTTCGATGCATGCGCGCGCTGATCATCGTCGACGTCCAGAACGACTTCTGCGAGGGCGGTTCCCTTGGGGTCATCGGTGGCTCCGCGCTGGTCCGCCAGATCAATGACTACGTCGCGGCCCATCGCGACTACGCTCACGTAGTCGCCAGCAAGGACTACCACATCGACCCGGGCGATCATTTCTCCGAGCACCCCGACTACCGGGAGTCGTGGCCACGGCACTGCGAGGTCGGCACCTCCGGTGTCGACTTTCACCCAGAGTTCGACGACGGCGCCGTCGAAGCGGTGTTCATGAAGGGCCACCACTCCGCCGCCTACAGCGCCTTCGAAGCCGTCGACGATACCGGCACGAAGTTGCCCGACTGGCTCCGGCAGCGTGGTGTGGACGAGATCGACATCGTCGGATTGGCGACCGACTACTGCGTGCGGGCGACCGCCACCGACGCCGTCAAGTCCGGTCTTGCAGCACGGGTCCTGCTGGACTTGACCGCAGGCGTAGCGCAGGAAACAACCACCAAAGCCGTCGAGTACATGCGTGCCGCCGGCGTCGAGATCGCCTAACGCAATCCGGCGGTGGGGTCCACCGGGCTGCCAGACCACTTCGGCGGCCGGCCGGCCGTGAAGGCCCGGACCCCTTCCTTGGCGTCGTCGTGACCCATCAGCGCCAGGTGGATCTCGGTCTCGCGACGGCCAACGGCGGCGCGGTCCAGATCCAACGAGTCCCACAGCAGTCGCTTGCTGGCCGCGACCGACATGGGTGCGGTGTTCTCGGCGATGTCGTGCGCGAGCGCGAGCGCCGCAGGGAGCACCTCGTCTGCGTCGAGCACGCGGCTGCCCAGACCCAGCTCGACAGCCCGCCGGCCGTCGAATGTCGCCCCGGTCAACAGGATTTCGGCGGCGTTGGCGATCCCGACCAGCCGCGGCAGGATCCAGTGCGAGTAAGCGTCGCCGACAACACCGCGCCGAACCTGAACGACGCCATACCGCGCGTCGGCGGCGAAGAACCGGATGTCGCACTGCAGAGCCAGCGTCAGCCCCAGTCCGATGGCGTGGCCGTTCACCGCGGCGATCACCGGCTTGGACAGCGTCCAGGCGGGCACGTCGATACCCGCCGCGCTGAAGCCCGCCCCCGGCGTGGCGAACGTGTCCTCGCCCTCGCCGAGATCTGCGCCCGCACAGAACGCCGGCGGTGCACCGGTCAGCACGACGACGCGGACGTCGTCGTCGCGGTCGCAGGTCCGGTAGGCGTCCGCGAGCTCCTCACGCATCCCGTCGCCGACGGCGTTGCGCTGCCGAGGCCGGTTCAGGGTGATGGTCGCCACACCGGCGTCGATCTCCAACAGAATTGTGCGGTGAGCAGGCGGGTTGGCGCGGGCGGCCACGGGGTACCTCCGAGGGGCGGGATCGGCGTGCGTCGCTTGTGATGCTCCCCTATCGCGCACACCCGTATCGTCGCCTTCGTCTGTCTTTCCTTGTTGTATGGAGTGTGCAATTTTGACTCAAGTCCCCGGTTCAAAGGCCGCCCCGAGGGTGGCCGAGATCTGGCCCGGCAAGGCATACCCGCTCGGCGCTACCTATGACGGGTCGGGCACCAACTTCGGGGTGTTCAGCGAGGCCGCCGACACGGTCAAGTTGTGTCTGTTCGACGCCGACGGGGTCGAGGACCGGGTGACGCTGCCCGAGGTCGACGGATTCGTCTGGCACGGTTTCATCCCGGGTATAGAGCCCGGCCAGCGCTACGGCTACCGGGTGTACGGACCCTACGACCCGGCCGCCGGCGCCCGGTGCAATCCCAACAAGCTTCTGCTGGACCCGTACGCCAAGGCCATCGACGGCACGTTCGAGTGGAATCAGTCCCTGTTCGGCTACAACTTCGGCGATCCCGACAGCCGCAACGACGACGACTCGGCGGCCAGCACAGCCAAGTCCGTCGTCATCAACCCGTTCTTCGACTGGGGCGTCGATCGCCCGCCGAGCCACGAATACGCCGACACCGTGATCTACGAGGCGCATGTCAAAGGGCTGACCCAGACGCACCCGGAGATTCCCGAACAGATCCGTGGCACGTACTCTGCCGTCGCCCACCCGGTGATCATCGACCATCTGAAAGCCCTGGGCGTCAACGCAATCGAACTCATGCCCGTGCACCACTTCGCCAACGATTCGACGCTGATCGACAAGGGGCTGTCCAACTACTGGGGCTACAACACCATCGGCTTCCTGGCGCCGGACCCGAAGTACACCAGCAGTCCCAACCCGGGCGGGCAGGTGCAGGAGTTCAAGGCGATGGTCCGTGCCCTGCACGAGGCCGACATCGAAGTGATCCTCGACGTCGTCTACAACCACACCGCGGAGGGCAACCACCTGGGACCCACCCTGTCGATGCGCGGCATCGACAATGCGGCCTACTACCGGTTGGTCGACGACGACAAGCGCTACTACATGGACTACACCGGCACCGGCAACAGCCTCAACGTCGGCCACCCGCATTCACTGCAGCTGATCATGGACTCGTTGCGGTACTGGGTCACCGAGATGCACGTGGACGGATTCCGCTTCGACCTCGCGTCGACCCTGGCCAGGGAGTTCTACGACGTGGACCGTCTGTCGACGTTTTTCGAACTCGTGCAACAGGATCCGACGGTCAGCCAGGTCAAGCTGATCGCCGAGCCGTGGGACGTCGGCCCCGGTGGCTACCAGGTCGGCAACTTCCCTCCGCAGTGGACCGAGTGGAACGGCAAGTACCGCGACACCGTCCGCGACTACTGGCGCGGCGAGCCCGCCACGCTCGACGAGCTCGCCTACCGGCTCACCGGGTCGGCGGACCTCTACGAGCACACCGCCCGCCGGCCGGTGGCCTCGATCAACTTCGTCACCGCGCACGACGGCTTCACGTTGCGGGATCTGGTGTCCTACAACGAGAAACACAACGATGCCAACGGCGAGGACAACCGCGACGGGGAGAGCCACAACCGGTCGTGGAACTGCGGTGCCGAAGGCCCGACCGACGACGCTGAGGTCAATGCGCTGCGCGCGCGTCAGCAACGCAACTTCCTGACCACGCTGCTGCTGTCGCAGGGTGTGCCCATGATCGCGCACGGCGACGAACTGGGCCGCACTCAGCAGGGCAACAACAACGTGTACTGCCAGGACAACGAACTGTCGTGGATCGACTGGGAGCACGCCGATACCGACCTGATCGAGTTCACCCGGTCGGTGTCAGGGCTGCGCGCGGCACACCCGGTGTTCCGGCGGCGGCGCTTCTTCTCCGGCGGGCCCGTACGCAGGCGGGGAGGCGACGGACTGCCCGACATCATGTGGTTCGCGCCCGACGGCTCGGAGATGAGCGATGAGGACTGGGAGTCCGGGTTCGCGAAATCGATCGGGGTGTACCTCAACGGCCAGGGCATCCCCGATCTCGACGAGCGAGGTCAACGAGTGACCGACGACTCCTTCGTGCTGTGCTTCAATGGGCACTACGAGGCGATCGAGTTCGTCTTGCCCCCAGAACAATTCGGCGCCGCCTGGCTCCCGGTCATCGACACGGCGGCCGAACCTGGCGCGGACGCACAGACCCACGATGCCAGCGCGAAGGTGACGGTCGACGCCAGGTCGGTGATGGTGCTGCAGTCGACGGTGGTCGGCGGGAAGTAGTCACTTCTCCACGTCGAAGAACGAGTCACCGTCCTCGGGGGTGCCGTCGACCTGACCGCGCAGCTTGCCATGTTGCTCGTGGTCGAGATGGTCGAGTTCGTCGTTGGACATCGACTCGGTCTCCTGGGTGGAGTTATCGGCGTCGCGGGTGTCGATGTCGTCGGGCCCCACATCGGGCACCTCTTCGGCGAGGCGCTCATCGAGCGTCTCGTCCTCCCCGGCGTCGATCCACTCCTCCGGAGGGTCGACCACCTCGTCGCCGTCGTCGTTGCGCACCTCGTCGGAGTCGAGTTGCTCTGCTGTCGTCAGCGGGTTGTCGTCGGAGACGTCGCGTGCCATGCATGCCGTGTTGCCCGACGCAGCGCCCGGCTAAACCGGAGGCCGACACATTGGCCGACATGCCTCTACATTTGCCGACATGAAGTGAGCGGAACGGGTCGCCGCCTGACCCGCCACCTGCCGCGCCCACGGTCGTTGGATCCCGGTTTCACCGACTGGGACCCGACGACTTGGACACCTGGGAAGAGCGAATCGTGATGGTCGCCGACGAGGATTTCGCGGAGTGGCAGCAGGACTGGCTCGCAGAGAGCGGCCGCGTCTGAGTTCAGAAGTGTTGTGCGCCAGCATATTCTTGCTGTCCGAGTTCCACAATCCATACCAAGTCGTATGGTACGGTCTGGCCTGTAGCAACCGTGGCCGCCGTGATCGCACAGAGTTTCCCGTGCTCCCGGCCGGGCGGGCCGGAGTAGGCGCCGACGAGCGGCGGCACCTACCGGCGGCCGCGGTTGCCAACTCCTGTTTGGAATCCTTCCCGAGACACGACCGGCCAACACTTCGGTCGAATAATTTTCGGAGGCGTCAGTAACACCGTATGCTCCCTGCATGACGGTGGCGCGCCGCACCGGCTGCCCGTTGACGGCCGACGACTGGGTCCGGGCCGGCTTCGCGCTGCTCGCCGAGGGTGGGACCGAATGCGCTGCGCATCGGCCGATTGTGCGAGCGACTCGAAGTCACCAAGGGCAGCTTCTACTGGCACTTCACCGATATGCGGGCCTACCGCACCGCGCTGGCCGATGCGTGGGGCAGCCTCTACGACGAGCGGCGGAGCCGGTTGGAGAGCCTTCGTCACACCGATCCGCGGGACCGGTTGGTGGAGTTGATGCAGGCGCTCATGCGGCCCGACCACTGGGCGCTCGAGCGTGCGATGCGCATCTGGGCGATAAGCGACGATTCAGTTCTGCAAAGCGTCCGGCGCAGCGACGGGCTGGTGCTGTCCGAAGTTCGGCAGGCGTTCGTCGACAGCGGATTCGACAAGGACGAGGCCGCGTTGCGCGCGTCGGTGTTGTTCGCCGCTGGCGTCGGCCTCCTGCACGAGGCGACGAGCACGCAGGACGCGCCCGCGGCGGTGCGCGAGCGCGTTCTGGATCTCATGCTCCGTCGATAGTCCGGCTCGGTTCCAGACCGGTCTTGCGGTCGAGGTGTTGCAGCAGGTGATGCGCGGCGACCTCGACGTCCTTGTGCCGCCATTCGGCCGCTCGGTACACGCAGGCGATCAGGCCCGTGCGGTGAATCCGCCGGAAGTCGCCGTATACGAACGCATACCGCGCCTTCGTGCCGTCGGTGGCGCCGTCGGTCAGCCCGAGATGCCACTGTGCGTATTCCTCCCACGAATGTGACTCGAGATAGGAGTTCTGCGCGTCGGCATTCGGTTGCACGTCGCCCCAATCGCTGTCGAGCACGTACTGACGGGCGTCGATCAGTTCGCGTGCCCGCGCCACCGCGGCGTCGTTGAGCGTGTACTTAGCCATGGCGGCCCCTGCTCCTCTCGGGATCGACTCCTTCCATTCGACGCAGTGCCCGCACCGCGTCGACCAGGGTCCATACGGAGATACCCAGCAGGGCAATGTCTTTCATCAGGAAGCCACCCGTGAGCGACAGCGCCGGGAATCCGCCCTGTGATGCTTCGAATACCCCGGGGGTGGTGAACATGAAACTTATGGTCGAGGTGAAGAGCGCGATCGCGAGCAGGCTGCCGCCGATGGAGACCTTTGGCCACCACGGCCGGACTGCGAGCAAGACGGCAGCGGCGATCTCGAAGACGCCGAGCAGGGCCGAGAAGGTGTGCACCGAGAAGATCTCGTACACCCAACTCATTAACGGGCTTTCGGATACCAGTGGCACGATGCCTTCGGCCTCGTAGTTCATGAACTTCAGGCCGCCGTACCAGACGAGCACGATGGCCAGGCCGTAGCGCACGACCAAGCCAGCTGCCGTATCGATGGTGTGCTTCTGCGTGGATTCGAGCTGTTCGGTTGTCATGTAGAGGTGGTGCGGCGCCGGGCCGACACCGTTACGCGACGCCGACCCTTTCGCGCGCCATCACCTCGGCCGCGGCGCGTTCCCCGGACCGGATGGCGCCGTCGACCCACCCGCACATGACGGCCGAACTCTCGGTGCCCGCCCAGTGGATACGGCCGCACGGTTCACGCAATGCCGGGCCGAACTCGGTGAGCACGCCGGTCGGTGCGTGGCTGAGCATTCCGCCGCCGGAGTACCGCTCGGTGGTCCAGTTCTGCTCGATGTAGTCGACGGGCGACGCGGCATTGTTCCCGAATCGCGCGACGAGTTCGGCCAGCACCCGTCGCCTGCGCTCGTCGGCGTCCAGTGCGGTGAGGTGCCGCGCGATGGGCCCTTCGACAATGACGCACAGGATGCCGGGCGTGCCGCCGTCGGTGGACGCGTCGATCGTGATCGTCGCGGGTGACCCCGGTGCGGCGGACTGCCCGGAGAGTCCGTCGCCGCGCCAGAACGGCTCGTCGTAGACGATGTTGATCTTGAAGATCGCCCCGCTCGGCATCCGCTGATGCAGGAACGACCGGTCGACGCTCAGCATGGGCTCGTAGATGATCTGGCCGGCGATCGAGATCGGCACCGCGACGACGACCCGCTGCGCGCGGACGGACACGTCGTCTGAGCGCACCGTGACTCCCTCGGCGTCCTGGTCGATGCGCCGGACGGGTTGGGAGAGGTGCAGCGAGTCGCCGATCTCGGTGGCCATCGGCCCGTAGACCGCGCCCATACCGCCGACGATCCGCGAATCCTGGCTGGCGTCCTTCGACCCCAGCACGAACCCGGGTCCGCCGCCCGATGCCATCTGGTAGGCCACGAACAGCATCGACACCTCGGACGCGGCGGACGTGTAGCACCCCGCGATGGCGGTCTCCAACAGGTCATGCGCGGCCTTGGACGGCGCGTGGTCGTTCAGCCATTTCGCCAGGCTGATGCGGTCGTACTTCTCGGCGCTCTTGGCTCGCCACGGCGCTTCGAGAGGAATTCCCTTGCAGATCCGCTCCAACTCGAACATGGCCGTCCCGAGGTTCGCCGCCGCCCACGGGCTCATCGACCACGGGATGGCGCCGCGGTAGCGGTACTGCTTGCCGCCGACGACCATCATCGCCTCGCCGTCGGTGTACTGCTTGTAGCTCGGCACGCCGAACTCCTTCATCAGCGCGTAGATGCCGTCCTGGCCGGGCCCGATCCAGGCGCCGCCGCGGTCGATCCACGTCCCGTCGTCGCGGTACACCGTGAACGTTTTGCCGCCGACACGGTCGCGCGCCTCCAGCAGGGCCACTGAGTGACCCGCCTGCTTCAGCCTCAGGGCAGCCGTCAGTCCTGCGAAACCCGCCCCCACCACGCAGAAATTCACGTCAGCCATATTTGTCATCGTCCGCCTCGGAAAGTCATGGTGTCGGGTTTCGTTGCCTTTGCGGGCTGTTCCGATACATCACGTAGCCGGTCCCGAGGTAGGGAATTCTGCGCAGCGACTGGTCTCCCAGCCCCGACGGTCAGCTGACGATTCGGGCGATCGACTTCAACGGGATCGGCAGCCAGCTCGGCCGGTGCCGGGCCTCGTAGGCGGCCTCGTACACCGCCTTGTCCAACTCGTACGCCGTGAGCAGGTGGCCGGAGTCGCGCGGGTCGGCGCCGGAGACTTACCGCGTAGCCCTCACAGAACGACCCGGCGTTGCGGTCGACCCATTCGCGGGCCCGTGCCGCGAGTTGGCGCTCGATGTCCTCGTCGCGGGAGTCGCTGGACTGATCCATCAGCCGTTGGATACGCCGCGTATTCGTAGGACCGCAGCATCCCGGCGACGTCCCGCAGCGGCGAATCGGGCCGCCTGCGCTCGTCGAGCGGATGACCCGGTTCGCCCTCGAAGTCGATCAGCAGCCAGCGCTCCGGGGTGCGCAGCACCTGGCCCAGATGCAGGTCGCCGTGCACCCGTTGGACGACGATCGTCTCCTCGGCGAGCTTGCGGTAGCGCTCCTCGATGAGCGGAACGTACCGCTCGAGGTCCGGCACCGCGGTCGCGGCCGCTGAAAGTCGCTCCAGCATCGTGTCGGTCGGGAACAGGGTGGTGGAGGTCTCGAGGTGCTCGGCCAGTGTCGCGTGCACCGATGCCACCGCTTCACCCAGCCGGTACGACTCTCCGGCGAAGTCGCCGCCCACCTCGTCGGCGTACAGGTCGCCCTCGGCGAACAGATCGCGGGTGCTGGCCATGGCCATGTCCCAACCCTCGGCGGAGTTGGCCGCGAACTCGGTGACCATGCCGAGCGCGCAGGGTTCAGCTCGCCCACGTCGTCTCGAAGCACCCCAGCAGCCGCGCCACGTGCGGGTTGTCGGCCCGGGCCAGCACCCGGTTGAGCTCGATGTCGGGATTGATCCCCGTGGTGACGCGGCGGAACACCTTGAGGATGGCTTCCTCCTCGAACACCACACTGGTGTTGCTCTGCTCGGCCCCCGATAGCCGCGGCGCGACGTCCAGACGGCAGAGCGACGTCGGGCTCCCTGCTGAAGCGCACCGCGTCGTCGGCGGTTCCGACCGTCGCCGACGAATCGATCAGCGACAGCAGATACTGCCCGGCGGCCGGGTCGTACAGCGCGTCGTAGGCGGTGCGGTCACCGTCCGCGCCGATCGTCGCGACGTCGGCGTACTCCTCGATCGGCCCGGTGTTCCACCGCACGATCACCTGATAGCGCTCCGAGCTGCCGTCGGTGTAGGACGCGTCGAGCAGCACGAGGTCGAGGTCGTCACGGAGCGAGACAGTGAGCGCGGGCACGGCCGAGACCAGTTCCCGGGTGCGACCCGCGTACCACCGCTGCAGCGGCAGCCATTCGTCGAACGGCAGGTTCACGGCGGTCATTGCTGCTGTTCCTCCTGCTCCCGAAGCTGGAACCAGTAGAACCCATGGCCCGGCAGAGTGAGTAGGTACGGCAACTGCCCGATGCGTGGGAACTCGACGTGCCCGGTCATCTCGACGGGTGTATACCCGTTCCAGTGCTGCAGATTCAGCTCGATGGGCTGCGGAAACCGCGACAGGTTGTTGACACACAGCACGGTGTCGCCCTGCTCGTCCTCGGCCATCTCCCGCACGTACGTGAGCACCGACGGGTTCGACCCGCCGAGCTCACGGAAGGTGCCGATGGCGAATGCGTCCTGACGGCGCCGCACGGTCAGCATCGTGCGGGTCCAGTTCAACAGCGACGTCGAACTGTCCCGCTGCGCCTCCACGTTCACCGACTGGTAGCCGTAGATCGGGTCCTGGTTGGGCGGGAGATAGAGCCGACCCGGATTGGCAGTGGAGAAGCCCGCGTTGCGGTCCGGTGTCCACTGCATCGGGGTGCGCACCCCGTCGCGGTCACCGAGCCAGATGATGTCGCCCATGCCGATCTCGTCGCCGTAGTACAGCACCGGCGACCCGGGCAGCGACAGCAACAAGGCGGTGAACAACTGCATCTGGTTGCGGTCGTTCTCCAGCAGCGGTGCCAGGCGTCGACGGATGCCGACGTTCGCCTTCATCCGCGGATCCTTGGCGTACTCGGAGTACATGTAGTCGCGCTCTTCGTCGGTGACCATCTCGAGCGTCAGCTCATCGTGGTTGCGCAGGAATATCCCCCACTGCGCCATGTCCGGAATCTCCGGCGTGTGCGCGAGGATCTCCGATATCGGGAACCGCGACTCACGCCGGACCGCCATGAAGATGCGCGGCATGAGCGGGAAGTGGAACGCCATGTGGCATTCGTCGCCGCCCGTCTTGGCATCGCCGAAATACTCCACCACGTCGGCCGGCCACTGATTCGCCTCGGCAAGCAGGACCCGTCCGGGGAACTCGTCGTCGATCACCTTGCGGCAGTGCTTGAGGAAGGCGTGCGTCTCCGGCAGGTTCTCGCAGTTGGTGCCCTCACGCTCGAACAGATAGGGCACGGCATCGAGGCGGAAGCCGTCGATCCCGATGTCCAGCCAGAATCGCAGGACGTCGAGCATCGCCTCTTGCACGGCAGGGTTGTCGTAATTCAGGTCGGGCTGGTGGGAGAAGAACCGGTGCCAGTAGAACTGCCGCCGCACCGGGTCGAACGTCCAGTTGGACTCCTCGGTGTCGACGAAGATGATGCGCGCGTCGGTGTAGCGCTCGCTGGTGTCGCTCCACACGTAGAAGTCGCCGTACGGGCCGTCGGGGTCGCGCCGCGACTCCTGAAACCAGGCGTGGGAGTCAGACGTGTGGTTCATGACCAGATCGGTGATGACGCGGATGCCGCGCCGGTGCGCCGCGTCGAGCAGGTTGACGAAATCGTCGACGGTGCCGAACTCGGGCAGCACCCGGTAGAAGTCGCGGATGTCGTATCCGCCGTCACGCAACGGGGAATCGTAGAACGGTGGCAGCCAAAGACAGTCCACGCCAAGCCACTTCAGATAATCGAGTTGTTCGGTCAGGCCCCGAAGATCGCCTGCGCCATCGGAGTTCGAGTCATAGAACGCGCGCACGAGGACTTCGTAGAACACGGCACGCTTGAACCACGTGCGGTCCTCGGGAACCATCCTGGCGTGACCGAAGTCCTCGGCGGTCGGGTGTTCGACCACGCCGCCTTCGACGTGGCTTCCGGCCGCCGGATCATGTTCAGCGACCCCGCCGGTCGCGCTGACACCGTTGCTTAAGTCCATACAGAGTTCAAACCTACCCATGTCCGAAGGAATTGAATCGCCCAACAAGCCGCGCCCGACGTCGCCCTGTTTGCTGGTTACCACCGGTTGAATCCATAGTCGAGATGGGTTGCGGTTTCGGCGTCTCGACCCGACCACGAATCGAGTGACTGTGGCTGATTCAGCACCGAATGACGGCGAAGCACAAGTAATTGTCGGCATGTCCGACGTGGCGGTGCACATGTACGGGGTTGCGATCGACGCTCTTCCCGATGTCCACGCGGTGCATTCGCGGACCGCACCGGAGTCATCCTCGCCGGCCTACGCAAACTTCTGGTCTCGCTGACCGAGGCCGCCGGCCGCAGCCGGACGCGAAGCTCTCCACCAAGGAAGAGACCAACGGTGTGGTCTGCGCAAGGGACCTCATCGACGTGGGGCATGCGATTCCGAGGCCGCCTAGTATCGTTCGATCGTGCCGTCACGTGATCACGGGGACCCGGGCGATGCCCCTTCGGTCCCGCCCCCACTGACCGCGCTGGCTAATTCTGTTCGCCAGTCGGCGGCGGAGGAAGCCCGCACAATCGCCGGATCGACCAACACCGGCACACTTGCCACGCTGACGGCGGACGGCGACCCGTGGGCGTCGTACGTGACGTATGGACTGCTCGGTGGCGCACCGGTGCTGTGCGTCTCCAATCTGGCCGAGCACGGTCGCAATCTCGCGTCCGACCCGAGGGCGAGCATCGCGATCGTCGCCCCGACTTCGGAATCCGACCCGCTCGCCAGCGGTCGTGTGACCCTCGCCGGCGTCGTCGAGGCACCCGAAGGCGACGAACGGGCCGCCGCGCGTGAAGCGCACCTGTTCGCTGTGGCGGCAGCGAAGTACTACATCGACTACAGCGACTTCACGCTCTGGGTGCTGCGTGTGCAACGGGTGCGCTGGGTCGGTGGCTACGGCCGGATGGAGTCGACCACCGGCGATGAGTACTCCGTCGCCGCGCCGGATCCGGTTCAGCCACAGGCGGCCGGGGCGATCGACCACCTCAACGCCGATCATGCGGACTCACTCGTCGCGATGGCCAAGGTGCTCGGCGGCTACCCGGACACCACCGCGGCGACCTGCACCGGTCTCGACCGCTACGGCCTGGACCTCAGGCTCACCACCGACCGCGGGATCGCCTACACCCGGGTCGGCTACGCAGCGCCGATCGACTCGGCCGACCAATTGCGTTCGGCCACCGTCGAGCTGGCGCGCCGGGCGCGGCAGGGTTGAATTATCGGCGGCCGAGGCGTGAAATACCATCGCGGTATGGCTGATGCGGCTCCATCCTCTGGGCGTCCCGAGACCTGGCAAGCGGCGTTCGACCTGATCCGCACCCGCGGCTACGAACATCGCGCCGAACCGTTCAAATTGGTCAGTGGCCAACTCAGCCACGACTACATCGACGGCAAGTACGCCATCGACACCGGGGAGCGGCTCACGACCGTCAGCCGTGCGGTCGCCGAACTCGCCGCGCTGCACGGGATCGAGTTCGACGCCGTCGGCGGGCTCACCATGGGCGCGGACCCGCTGGCCCACGGTGTCGCGATGGTCACCGGTAAGGCGTGGTTCTCCGTGCGTAAGGAACAGAAGCAGCGCGGACGCGAGCAGTGGATCGAAGGCACCCGCCTGGAACCCGGCACCCGGGTGCTGCTCGTCGACGACGTGATCAGCACCGGCGGCTCAACCGAGATCGCCTTCGACCGAGTGGCGGCCGTCGGCGCCGTCGTCACCGGCGTGATCCCGATGGTGGACCGCGGCGACGTGGCGGCGGGGCGCTTCGCGAAACGCAACGTCCCCTTCGCAGCACTGGTCACCTACCGGGACCTCGGCATCGAGCCCGTCAAGGACGTCTGAACGGCAAGCCGTAAGTATTCGCCGTCGGACCGTCAACAGCCCGTCAAGAGTCGTGCGCCAGGCGAAGCGCCGGCGCACGGTGGCGGTATGACAATGCTCGACCATCTGCCCTCTCTTCACCGCGCCGCGACGCCGCGAATAGACCCCGCGATCTGGCCGTCGACGGCACGCGTCGACGAGCTGGGTCGCCTCTGCATCGGAGATGTGGCCCTGACCGACATCGCCGACGAATTCCGCACGCCCGCCTATATTCTCGACGAAACCCACTTTCGCCATCGCATCCGCGACCGCCGCGCCGCACTGCCCGGCGTCGAAATGGTCTATGCCGCAGAGTCGCTGCTGACCACCGACGTGGCCCGCTGCGTCGCGGAGGAGGGTGTGGGTATCGGCGTCGGCTCCTCCGGCGAGCTGGCGGTCGCACTGGCGGCCGGTGTCGATCCGGCCCGGATCGTCCTGCACGGAAGCGCGGCGTCGGTCGACGAACTGCGCTCCGCGACCGCCGTCGGAGTCGGCCGCATCGTGATCGACTCCCTCATGGAAGTCGCCTACCTCGCGTGCGAAGCGCGCCGGCGGCAGCGGGTGCTGATCCGGGTCACCCCCGATATCGGCCTCCACCACTGGGTGGCAGAATCCGCCGAACGCATTCTGTCCCAACCACTTCTCGAGCTGGTGGGACTGTGCTGCCACATCGGTTCGCAGATCACCGACCCGGCCGGGTATGGCGAAGCGATTCACCGGATGGTCGCCGCGATGGCCGACATCCGCGCCGCGCACGGGATCATCCTCACCGAACTGGACATCGGCGGCGAGCACGCGGTTCCACCTCCCGCCTACGCTCTTGAGCCGGATCTCGGCGAGCTCGCCGCGGTCATCGACGATGCGTTGGACCAGGCGTGTGCGGCCGAGCGGTTCCCCCGGCCCCGCGTCGTGGTCGACCAGGGATGCGCGATCAGTGCCCGGGCGGTGGTGGCGCTCTACCGCGTGGTGTCGGTGAGGTCGCAGTCGCGCGGGCGAACGTTCGTCGGCGTGGACGGAGGCATGTCCGACAACCCGCAGATCGCGCTCTGCGGTACGAAATACACTGTGGTCCTGGCGAACCGCCACGAGCTGGGCCCGATGCGGCTCGTCACGGTGACCGGTCGCCATCCCGACGACGAGCTGGCACGTGACGTCGAACTGCCCGCCGACGTCCGGCCCGGAGATCTGCTCGCGGTGGCGTGCACCGGCGCCTACCAGCACAGCATGGCGTCCAACTACAGCATGACGTGCCGACCGCCGGTCATCGCGGTGCGCCATGGCCGGATCCGTGAGCTGATACGCCGCGAGACGACGGCGGATCTGCTCGCGCGCGACCTGGGTTGGTCAGGCAGGACCGCCGTCTGACACGACGAGCACGCCGCCCGGTTCCACGCCGACGGTCACCGGATCGCCTGGCGCGAATGCCCGCGCCGCCGCACCTGCGGCCTGGGCGCTCAAGACCGCGCCGTCCGGCATGGCGACGTACACCCGCGAGATCGGCCCGAGGAACGCGACGGAGCTGACGGTCGACGTGCCCGAGGGATCGGCGGTGACCGTGACCGCCTCCGGCCGCACCATTGCCAGCCCGGCGCCCGAGGTGATCGAACCCGGCAATGTCGGCACCGCCGCCCCCAACAGCTGGGCCTGCCCGCCCGAAACCTGCGCGGGCACTTTGTTGTTCAGCCCGACAAACTCCGCGACGAACGGCGTCGCCGGGTTGGCGTACAGGTCGGCCGGTGCCGCGAGTTGTTCGAGCCGTCCCTGGTTCATCACGCCCACCCGGTCGGCGACGGCGAGCGCCTCCTCCTGGTCGTGTGTGACGAACAACGTGGTCGTGCCGATCTCCAGCTGCAACCGCCGGATCTCGTCGCGCAACTGGACGCGGACCTTGGCGTCCAGCGCCGAGAGCGGCTCGTCGAGAAGCAGCACCCGCGGTTGGATCGCCAGCGCGCGGGCGAGCGCGACCCGCTGCTGCTGGCCACCCGACAACTCGCCTGCGTACTTGTCTGTGTGCGCTGCCAGCCCGACCAGCTCGAGCATGTCAGCGGCCCGAGATATCCTCTCGCCCTTGCCCTTACCGCGCATCTTGAGACCGAAGGCGACGTTGTCCAGCACAGTCAGGTGCGGGAACAGGCTGTACGCCTGAAACACCATGCCCATATCCCGCTTGTTGGCGGGCACGCGGCTGACATCCCGACCGCCGACGGACACGGTGCCCGATGTGGCCTCGTCCAGGCCCGCGAGGATGCGCAGTGCCGTGGTCTTGCCGCAGCCCGACGGGCCGAGTAGCACGACGAGTTCACCGGGTTCGATGTGCAGCGTGAGCCCGTCGAGCGCCTTCGCGTCCCCGTAGACCCGGGTCAGGTCGGTGAGGTCGACGGCGACGCCCGCGACATTCGAGCTCATGCGACAACCCTCTCGACTGTGCGGCGTCCGCGGGTGAGCAGCGACAGCACGAGCAGCAGCGCGAACCCGAACAACAGCACGGCCAGCGAGGCGGCCACCGACGTCGGGCCGTCGCTCTTGCCGATCGCCACGATCTGCACCTGCAGCGTCTGGTATCCACTCAGCGACGCGATGGTGTACTCGCCGAGAACGACCGCGATCGAGATGAACGCGGCGGACAGGATTCCCGGCCAGATGTTGGGCACCAGCACCCGCAGGATCGTCGTCGTCCACCCTGCGCCCAGCGACCGGGCGGCCTGGGCGAGAGTCTGCACGTCGATCGACGACAGCGACGCGTCGATCGCGCGGTATGCGAACGGCAGCACCAGCACCACGTAGACGAACGTCAATGTCAGCGCGGACTCGCCGAGAAAGTACGTCACCCACAGGTACACGTTGCGCAGGCCGACGACGATCACCAGCGCCGGGATCGTCAACGGCAACAGACACAGGAACTCCACGACGCCCCTGGCCCACGACGCGCGTAGGCGCACCCAGATCATCGTCGGCACCAGGACCACCAGCATCGCGGCGACGGTGAAAACCGCCAGCAGCAGCGAGATCACGATCGCCTGATACAGCGCGTCGTCGGTGACGAGATTCGTCCAGGCCTGCAGCGTGCGGCCGCCGGCGATGAGGTCACGCGTGGAGAAATCCGCCATCGCGTACAGCGGAAAGAGAAAGAACAGCCCGAAGGCCACCCACAGAACGGCCCGCACCGCGCGCTTCATCGCAGCCACCTCGCGGTGCGGCGGACCAGAACGTTGTAGGCGACCATCACCGCCGCGACGACCACGATCATCTCCAGTGCCAGCGCGTACGCGAATCCCGACTGGCCGAGAACGACCTCGCTCGTGAGCGCCGACCGGATGAGCAGCGGCACGATCGGGCTGCCCTGGCTGACCAGCGCTGCCGCCGTGGCATATGCCGCAAACGCGTTGGCGAACAACAACAATGCCGATCCGAGGAACGCCGGCGTCAACAACGGCACGACCACCTCGCGGAAGTACTGCCACCTCGACGCGCCCAGACTGACCGCTGCCTCGCGCCACTGGGCGCGTAGGCCTTCGAGCGCGGGCACGAAGACGATCACCATGAGCGGGATCTGGAAGTAGGTGTAGACCAGGATCAGTCCGGTCAAGCTGTACAGCCAGCCGGAGGCGGCCAGGTTCCAGCCGAGGGCCTGCTGGACCCACAGTGTCAGCACACCGTTGAGGCCGACCGTCGCCAGGAACGCGAATGCCAGTGCGACGCCGCCGAACTGGGCCAGCACGCTGCACAGCGAGATCACGGCTCGGCGCACCATGGAGGTGGACGGGCTGCTCACGATCAGCCATGCCAACACCGCGCCGAGCACCGCGCCGATGATCGCCGTGCTGCCCGACAGCAGCATGCTTTTGGCCAACGCGGCGAGCGCAGCGGATGAGAACAGTGCCCCGATGCGGGCGAACGACACTGCGCCGTCGGCCGCGTCATCCCTGAACGCACTGACGATCACCGTCACCGTCGGAATGATCAGGAAGATCACGACGACGGCGAAAAACGGAAGCAGCGGCAGCGTCTCGCGGACGCGTCGGGAAAGGGTGCTGAACGGCATCCGCGCCGTCAGCCGATCGCCCCGGCCCAGTTGTCGGCCAGATACTTGGTGGCCTTCTCGGTCTGGTCGGGACTCGGGACCGTGACCGGGCCGTCGATGACGGGCAGCTTCGCGGCGGCGGCCTGGTCGATGGTCCCGTCGGTCACCATGTTGTCGGCGCGCACCGGCCGGACACCGCCGACCGCATACAGGTTCTGGCCCTCGTTGCTGTAGAGGAACTCCTGCCACAACCGCGCGGCGGCGGGGTGCGGGGCGTCCTTGTTGATGGCCTGGTAGTAGTAGCCGGCCACGGCGTTGTCGGGCGGAACGATGACCTGCCAGCTCGGCAGTTTCGCGGTCTCCGCGGCATTGGTGTAGTTCCAGTCGATGACGACCGGCGTCTGGCCCGACTCGATGGTGGCCGGTGTCGGGTCGACGGGCAGGAAGTTGCCCGCCTCCTTGAGCTTGCGGAAGAACTCCACCCCTGGCGCGATGTCGTCCGCCGAACCGCCCTGCGACAGCGCCACCATCAGCACTCCGGAGAACGCGGCACCGGCCTGGGTGGGGTCGCCGTTGAGGGCGACCTTGCCGTTGTACTCCGGCTTGAGCAGGTCGTTCACATTCGTCACCGGGGGCACCTTGGACGAGTCGAAGCCGATCGACATGTAGCCGCCGTAGTCGTTCACCCACGTACCGTCGGCGTCCTTGAAAGCCGCGGGGATGTCGTCGAACGTCGCCACCTTGTACGGGGCGTATACGGACGTGTTGGCCAACGCCACCGCCTGCCCGAGGTCGAACACGTCGGGCGCGGTGCTCTTGCCCTTCTGCTGGTTGGCGGCGTTGATTTCCTCCTGGCTGGCGGCGTCGGGCTGCGCCGAGTTCACCTTGATGCCGTACTTGTCTTCGAACGACTTGATGATTGCGCCGTAGTTCGCCCAATCAGGTGGCAGGGCAATGACATTCAGCGCGCCCTCCTTCTTCGCCGCTTCGACGAGACCCTCCATGCCGCCGAAATCCGCGGCGGAGGTGGCCTCACCGGCTTTCACGCCCGACTGCGCCTGTTCCTCCCCGCTGTCCTTCTCGGGTGGTGCACAGCCGATCAGACCGGTGAACAGGAGAACCGATGCGGCCGAGGCCGCCATCAAGCTGGAGTACTTCATTGCCGAACCTTCCGATGGGCAGGAAGCGACGCAGTGGCGCGGCGATGACGGCACCGGGTCGCGGCGGTGAACGAATGCATGTGCGGCGCTCGACCCTACCGTGGTGGCCCGGCGATGGCAGGGTGTTCTGCCGAGTTCGGTCGTTGCACATATGTGCTGGTAAGCGGGATAGCATCAGTGTGTGGCTGAACGCGAAGCCTCGGCGGAGTTCGACTACTTGATCGGCGACCTGGCGGAATCCCCGTCGGGGACCGAGGTGTCGGACGGTGATGACGCGCCGCCAGAACCGGTGCCGCCAGACGAGTTCGACTACACGTCGGGCGACGAAACCCGTGACGAAGGCCCTTGGGACGAGGCCGCCGAAGGCTTCTGGACCGACCCCGAGCCCGTTCCCGAAGGCGCATTCAACGCGTTCGACTCGAACAGCTGGTACTTCGAACCCGCTCCCGCGCCGTGGTATCGCGGGAAGCAGGCCCTGATCGCATTGATCGCCGCGGCGGCCGCGGCGGCAGCCCTCGTGGTCGCCGCCGTTCTGCTGGTGTTCCGCAGTCCGGGCAGCGTGGAGGACGCGACCACGTCGGTCACTGAAACCGCGCCGACGACCGCGGTGTCGACCGAGCTCGCCACCAGCAGCCGGCCTCCGGCACCGCCCCCACCGCCCCCACCGGCGCCGCCGCCCCCGCCACCGTCGGCGGCGCCCCCCGGCCCCGAGCCGGCGGAGACGCTTCGGCCGCGCAGCCCGTCGCCGCGGTCCACCAGACAGCCCGAGATCGGGGTGACTCGCACTCCGGTCACCCGGTCACCCATCAGCGTCGCGCCGCAGCGCCGGGGACCGCGGTTGACGGACGAACCAGGCGGGAGGCTTTCGCCTCCGCCTGACTTGGTTCGACCATCAGCGATGGTGGCGCTGTGATGGAACGCAATGCCGGGCACGCCGTCGCCCCCGAAGAACGGATACTGCAGTCCGACCGGCCTGCATCGCGGCGACGCCCGGCTGGGCGGTCACCTGTGCATTACCTGGCGATTGAACAACCGTCGCGCCACCGGTGTTGGTGGTGAGGGTGCCCGTCGGCGCCGCAGCGGCGATAGGGGCGAGCCCAATGGCGGCTGCTGTTGCAGCCATCGCAAGCGTCGCAATGAACCGAATCTTCATTGCTTCCTCCTCGTCTTATTTCGAAACTGAACGTTCAGTTTCACTAGGTAGAACGCGAGGTCGCCCCAAATGAGTTCAGCTGGAGATCATGACCTGCGTCACACAGCGAACCCACACATTGCGCCGTCGACGAGGGCGTCGGCCGACGCCTCGTCGAGGGGTGCATGCCCCATCAGCAGGCGGTACAGCATGGGGCCGATCAGCTGGTCCAACGCGGCGTCTGGGTCGAGATCGGGCCGCAGTTCGCCGCGGGCCACGCCGCGGTCCCAGATGGTCCGCATCAGCGCACGCCGGGGTTCGGCCAGATGCGTTCGCAACTCAGCCTGGACGAGCGGGTCGGTCTGCGACTCGCCGACCAGTTGCGCGAAGACGCGGCCGCTGCCGCCGGTGTAGAAGTGCGTCAGCCCGCGGATCACCCGGCGGAAATCCTCGTGCGCGGAGCCGGTGTCCGGATCGGGCGCCTCGGCCATCATCTCGGTCAGGAAGGCTTCGACGGCCACCGCGTACTTGTTGGGCCACCACTTGTAGATCGTCGCCTTGCTGACGCCGCTGCGGCTGGAGATCTCCTCGGTGGTCATGGCTCGCAAACCGACCTCTTGCAACAACTCCGAGGTGGCGCGCAGCACCGCCACGCGCGACTGCTCGCTGCGCGGGCGGCCTGGGCTGCGCGGCTGAGCATCCTCTGCGGTGCCGGTCACGCCTATCACTATCGACCACCTGCCGGGTTGCGCAAGCTCAAACGCGCTCTCCCGCCTGCTCTTCCTCCTATTCAGGCGGCGGTCGGGCAACCGACGTCCCGGCGAGATCGACAAGCTGCCGGCGAGCGCGACCGCAAGCCGGACGTGCGTGGAGGTACTTCCCACTCCGCCGTCGTGCATGGAGCAATCGGAATAGTCTGGACCGATGGCCGAATTCGATGCCGCGGCCATGTTTGCCGGATCGCCCGTCGCGATGCTCGCCACGGTCGGGCCGGACGGTGCGCCGCACGTGGTGCCCGTGGTGTTCGCGGTACACGACGACAGTGAGACGACCACGGTGTACACCGCGGTCGACGCCAAACGTAAGTCCACCCAACGGCTGAGGCGGCTGGCCAACATCGAGGCCAACCCCCGGGTCAGCATGCTGGTCGACAACTACGACGAAGACTGGTCCCAGTTGTGGTGGGTTCGCGCCGACGGCCTGGCCGAGATCCATCAGAGCGGCGAGGAGATGGCCACGGGCTACGCGTTGTTGCGCCGCAAATACGTTCAGTACCAACGGCTCGCACTCGACGGACCAGTCGTCACCGTTGCCGTGCAGCGTTGGTCGTCGTGGCAGGCGTGAACGACTGCGGGACCCGGCACGCTAGACCCGATCTGACTATCGACGGCCCCGAAACTCATCGAATCCCTTGTGCACGGTGTCGGTTCGGAGAATTGTGGATCAACAGATCCGACGCGAGGCGGAGTGACCTCCCGGGCCTGATTGTCGGCTCTGCCGACGGGGCCTGATTGTCGGCTCTGCCGACGGAGGGGACTGTCAATGGCAGACAAGACGACTTCCCAGGCCGGAGCCGCCCCCACCGCGGACAGTCCGGCCGCCATCCGGAATGTGGTGCTGGTGGGCCCATCGGGTGGCGGCAAGACAACACTCGTCGAGGCCCTGCTGGTCGCCTCCGGAGTCCTCAACAGACCGGGGTCAGTCGTCGACGGCACCACCGTCTGCGATTGCGACGAGGCCGAGATCTCGCAGCAGCGCTCGGTCGGCCTCGCGCTGGCGTCGTTGGAACACGACGGAGTCAAGGTCAACCTGATTGACACACCCGGCTACGCCGACTTCGTCGGCGAACTGCGGGCCGGACTGCGGGCCGCCGACTGCGCGCTGTTTGTGATCGCGGCCAACGAGGAGATCGACGAGCCGACCAAGTCGCTGTGGCTGGAGTGCAGCCAGGTCGGCATGCCCCGGGCGGTCGTCGTCACCAAGCTCGACCATGCCCGCGCGAATTACGACAACGCGCTGGCGGCAGCGCAGCAGGCGTTCGGCGACAAGGTGATGCCGCTGTACCTGCCCGCCGGCGGCGGTTCAATTGCCGGCACCGCCGGCGGCGGGTGCACCGGGCTGATCGGACTGCTGTCGCAGACCCACTTCGAGTACGCCGACGGCAAGCGCACCACATCCCATGATCCCGACGCCTCCTTCGGCGACGCGATCGAGCAGATGCGCGGCAGCCTGATCGAGGGAATCATCGAGGAGTCCGAGGACGAGACGCTGATGGAGCGCTACCTCGGCGGCGAGGAGATCGACCAGTCGGTCCTGATCGACGACCTCGAGAAGGCGGTCGCGCGGGCGTCGTTCTTCCCGGTGATCCCGGCGTGCAGCACCACCGGCGTCGGCACACTCGAACTGCTGGAGATCATCACCGGCGCATTCCCTTCGCCTCCCGAGCACCAACTGCCGGAGGTCTTCACCCCGCAGGGCAAGCCCCGCAACAGCCTGGCGTGCGATCCATCCGGCCCGCTCCTGGCCGAGGTCGTCAAGACCACATCGGACCCGTACGTGGGCCGGGTCAGCCTCGTGCGGGTGTTCTCCGGGACCATCACACCCGACGCGACGGTGCACGTGTCCGGTCACTTCAGCTCCTTTTACGGTTCGAACGGATCATCGGCCGGTCAGCCCGACCCTCGTTGGATGGCCGGCCACGCGGACCATGACGAGGACGAGCGCATCGGCACGCTGTCGTTCCCGCTCGGCAAGCAACAGCGGCCGGCGGCGTCCGTGGTCGCCGGTGACATCTGCGCGATCGGGCGCCTGAGCCGCGCCGAAACCGGTGACACGCTGTCGGACAAGGCGGACCCGTTGGTGCTCAAGCCGTGGACCATGCCCGAGCCGCTGCTGCCGTTGGCCGTGCAACCACACGCCAAGACGGATGAGGACAAACTCGCCGTCGGGTTGCAGCGGCTGGCCGCCGAGGATCCGACGCTGAGGATCGAGCAGAATCCCGAAACGCACCAGATCGTGTTGTGGACGATGGGCGAAGCCCATTCCGGTGTGGTCCTTGATGGGCTCGCCCGCCGGTACAGCGTCGCGGTGGACACCGTCGAACTGCGCGTGCCGCTACGAGAAACGTTCGGCGGCAAGGCAAAAGGACACGGACGCCATGTCAAGCAGTCCGGCGGCCACGGCCAGTACGCGGTGTGCGACATCGAGGTGGAGCCGCTGCCGGAGGGCTCGGGCTTCGAGTTCGTCGACAAGGTGGTCGGCGGTTCCGTTCCGCGCCAGTTCATCCCGAGCGTCGAGAAGGGCGTTCGCGCACAGATGGAGAAGGGCCTACTCAACGGGGCAGGCGCCGGTTATCCCGTCGTCGACATTCGGGTGACACTGTTCGACGGCAAGGCGCACAGCGTCGACTCGTCGGATTTCGCCTTCCAGATGGCCGGATCGCTGGCATTGCGTGAGGCGGCGTCGGCGACCAAGGTGAACCTGCTCGAACCCGTCGACGTGGTGTCGGTCGTGGTGCCCGACGACTTCGTAGGCGCGGTGATGAGCGACCTGGCCAGCAGGCGCGGCCGGGTGATCGGCACCGATAAGGTCGGCGAGGACCGCACCGTGGTGAAGGCCGAGATCCCCGAGGTCGAACTCACCCGGTACGCGATCGACCTTCGCTCGCTCGCGCACGGCGCCGGATCGTTCACCCGGTCCTTCGCGCGCTACGAGCCGATGCCCGAGCACGCCGCGGCCAAGGTGAAGGCCTCCGCCTGAGTGACATCACGGCCTAGCCTCGGCTGTGGGGGTTAACCACCACGCACTGAAGCTGACCCACGATCACGCCGATGCGGAGGACCTGTTGCAGGAAACGGTCGCCGAGGCTCGGGGCTACATCCACGAGGCCGGTCTCGGCGAGGTGGCCTAGCGGTTGCCAGCCGACTGCCGGGCCGCCGCGAGCATTCACTCAGGCGTCGCCCCTACCGTCAGCCCAAAGATCGCCAACGGGAGGTGAGAATGACCGCACCATCCTTCGATCGCCCGATCGTCAGACGATCCGTCCAGCCGCGTTCGGTCACGAACGCCACGACCGCCAGGCGGCTGATCGTCCACCTGGCCGCGACACTGCTCCTCGGGACTGTGGCGCTGGTGGCCGCATGGCAGTTCCTGTTCACCGGTGCGGCGACCGAGCACAAGAGCGCTTCGCCGCACTGGGCTTCGGTCACGCGCCACTAGCGCGGCGGATCGCCCTTCCAACTGAAGCTGTTGACGTACTTGCCCATGTCCAAAGCGATCTGGGTGTTCGCGCCGGACGGCTTGCCGAAGCCGAAGTCGGGCCCGAACGCGTGGTACGGCCCTACGGCCGCGGCGACCAACGCGACGTCGTTCTTGACGGCGACCATCACCAGCACCCGCATCCTCATGTAGCTGCTGTTGGCGCCCTGCGGCCAGCAGTCGGCGACCTCGCCGTACCCGGAGTGGTAACCGACCATGGCATTGGGGATCTCGTATGCGGTGCGGGTGTCGGGGAAGGTCTTCTTGACCAACGCCCTCGCGATGTCCTGGTCTGAGCGGTTGGCCGCGGGCTCACTGAAGAACTGCATGGTGCCGCCGTCTCCCGCCAGGAACTCGGCCGTCACCCCGTTGGGCTTCGTGGTGATGCGGTACGCCGGACTCTCGGCGGGATGCGACACCGAGAACGCACCGTCCGCCGCCGTGAAGCGGGGATTGATCTCCACCGGCGTGCCCCTTGGCGGCCTGCCGCAGTCCGGCGGGCACACGTAGCGCACCGGAGGCTTCTCGATCATCGCCGAGACACCGACCAGTGCCCCTGCCACCACGGCGATCGCGGCGAGCCACGTCAGCACCAACCGTGTGCGTGAGGTGCGGCGCGGTTGGGCGGCCCGGTAGGAAGCGGCCGGAACCGCATACCCGGGAAAGAAAGTCGGGGACGTGGTCATGGTTCCTCGGGTCCGGCTTCCTCACGCACCGGGCGCGCGTCCCGCCGGGACTTGCGTGACGAGCGCGACGACGCTCGCGTCGCCACCCCGCACGCGGGACAGAACGCCATGTCCGGAACCACGTGACCGCAGTGCGTACACAGCAGGGGCTCGTCGGACTGGATCTCGTCGTGCGCCTCGTGCAGCAGCGCCAGATGAAGACCGACCCGCAACACCAGCAGGGCCACCAGCGCCAACGCCAGATACAGCACGAGCATCAGCACCTGCGGGAAGTGGGCGACATCGATCAGTCCCAGGCTCAGGTACACCGCCAGCACCGCTGCCGCGAGCGCGACCAGAACGAAGCGCACGGCGCCCGGGTGCTGGTTCTTCTTGCTCGGCGGCCGGGTGAACCACAGCGCCGCACCGATCAGTCCGCCCGCGGCCGCCGCGACCAAGGGCACCGCCACGCCCCGGATGCCCGCCTCGACGAGAAGGCTCTCCATCGGGCGCTTGCTGACCACCCCGGTACCGAACTGCGGGGCCAGTCGCGTCAACGTTGCGGCGGCGGTGAAGGTGAGCGCGCCGAGTACGCCGATCATGAAGCCGTCCAACGATTCTCGGGTCGGAGGTCGCAGCACCCGCACGATCACCGCAGGCATCAGCATCAGGATCACCCCGCCCAGCGGAACCCCGATGCCGTCACGCAGCATGCGCATCCCGACGACCGCGGTGCCGAGTCCCACCCCGTAGGAGCGGGCCACCAACGCGCCCGTCAGCATCACCCATCCCACGCCGAGCACGACACCCAACACGGACGTGAGGACCAGCGTCCGGGCGGGGAAGTCGCGGAAGGCATCCGACTCGCGGAGATAGATGACATATAAAAACGGCAGGCCCAGCGCGGCGACCGTGACCAGCGCGGCGGGCAACCGCAACAGTGTGAATGCGACGAGGGCCACCAGCACGACGGCTAGGCCGAGCCGGAACGCGGTTCGGGACCGTGGCGTCAGATTGGGAAACAGTGAACTGGCCAACGACAGCTGCAGCAGGTGCTCGTTCGGTGCGGCGCCGTAGTCGCGCATGCGCAGCCAGTCCGGGCCTTCTCCCTGCCGCGGTTGCAGATGGCACCCGCACAGTCCGCAGTACTCGCCCGCCGGGACATCGGTCTGACAGATCCGGCACTCCGTGGTCGGAACGGAATCGTCGGGGGTGGTCATTGGGCCGTCTCTTGCAGGATGAGCAGGTTGCGCACGAGGTTGTCGATGTCCGGTGTGCCCAGACCGGTGACGAGGTCGTAGCCCGGCCCCGCGTCGGCCACTGTATTGCCGCCGAGCGTCACGTCCCGGAAGGCGGGCAGCGGCGCGCCCGCCGCGATTCGGTACAGCTGCGGATTGAGAGCGCCGATCAGCCGGCCGCCGTTGGCGAGCAGGTACTGATTCATCACCGCCGCCAGCCCGGCCCAGATCGGGGCCGCCTGTGACGTCCCACCGCCGACGAGCGGTGTCCCCTTGAACACGATGCGCACGCCGGTGAACGGATCGGCCACCGCGGCGACATCGGGGGTCAATCGACGGCCGGGATCCTGGTCGGGCATCACCGCGCGCTGCCAGTCGGGGCGGTCGAACAGGTTGGACACCCCGCCGCCGGTGCCGAGCGACAGCGGCACGTCGAACCAGGCCTGCTCGGAGAGCCATCGGCCGTCGCCGTCGGTGGACAGTGTCGTCCCGCCGATGTCGGTCATCTCCGGCAGCGACGCCAGCGAGTCCAGCCCGACATCGGCGTCGCCGGGCGGAGACGACCAGTCGTCGCCGCCCTTGCACTCCAGCCCCGCGAGGTCGCCGCTGGCGTTGAACGCCGACGTGCCGTGCGTCTGCGCCGTCGCCAGCGCGGACCGCGCAGGCGCGAGGTCGGCCGCCGTGATCAGCTTGTCGCAGCCCCAGCCGATCGAGAAGCTCCACACTGCACCGGGGAATCGCCGATCGGCCTCGGCGAACATCTCGCCGATCTTCTCGAACGTCTCGCCGCCCGCCACCGTCGACCGGGCGCTGAACACGACCTTGCGCGCATCCGGCGCGACGGCGTGCGCGACCTCGAGATCCATCGTCGTCTCGCCGCGCGGCTCGTCGAGCTCACCGCCGACGACCTCAGGCGTGAACTGCGGCAGCCCGTAGGTGGACGCGAAGGTATCGAGGTCGGACTGGTCGAACCCGTCGAAGGCGAAGAACACGATCGTGGTGCCCTTGCCCGTGTAGCCGTCGGCGGCCAGCCGCGCCACGTTGTAGGTGTTCAGCAGCGCGCTGGGCATCAGCCCCTTGTCGGGCACGTCCAGCGGCACCATCGGAGTCCGCGACGTGTGATGCGGTACGTATCCCAGGATCCGGCCCAGCTCGACGACCTCGGAACTCAGCGCACCAGGGATCGCCGGCTGCTGCGGCGACGCATAGAAGACCTGTCCGCGCTGTCCGCGGTAGTCGTGCACCTCGACGTCGAACGCGTCGGCCACCTTCTCCGCGGCGCCCTCCACCACGGCCCAGTCCTGCCCTGCCTCCCACCTGACCGACAGGCCCCGACGGTCGGCCCACTCGAACACCGAGCCGGGGCGCGTGGCCCCGTGCAGCGCGACCGTCAGCTGCGTGTCGCTGTTGTGCGAGGGCCCGAGGTCGGTCGAGCTGGCCAGCAGGTACGAATACGGCCCGGCGATCGCATCACCGCCGTCCGTCGCGTCGCGCGACAACGAGGGGCGCAGATCGGAGACAAGCATCAGCACACTCGCGGCGATCAGCGCCAGCACGCCGATATACCGCGCACCCACAAGATCAGCCTACGTGCGCGCAGATCCGAGCGGCGCTAACCAGTGCGGGGGTGCGTGGCCGAGGGCGCGGGCGGCGCGATCACCGACGGCGAGAACGGGTTGGGGCCGCCGGGCTCGAGGCGCGGCGCCTTCTCCGTCGGCTCAGGTCCGGTCGTCGTCGTGGTGGTTGTCGTCGTGGAGGTCTCGGGCGCCTTTTCCTCTTCCTTGGCGCACGAGGCGGTGAGCACGACCATCGCGGTGATTGCGGAGCCACCGGCGATGGCCGCCAGGCGACGACCCAAAACTGACCTCATGATGCAGTCCTAACTATCCCGACTAGTGCCAGCTGTGTCCAAGATCAGTCCGGCGATCGGAACTTTAGCTCAACGTTCTGACGGCCGCGCATCGAATTCACGTCGGCGGTCGCGAATCCCCCGTCACAGCCGACCTGGCGTCGGCGACGGTCGGGTGCAGCGAGAGGATCTCCTCCAGGCCGGTCAACTGGATCGGCCGGCTCGTCGCGGGGCCGTTCGCGACCACCGCGAACCCCGCCGCCCCCGTGAGGCTCTCGCGGGTCGCGACCAACGCCTGAAGGCCTGACGACGCGAGGAAGTCCACCCCTGACAGGTCGACGATCAACGCCGTGGGCCGCTGCGTCAACGCATCGGCGATCGCCGCCTCGAACGCCGGGATCGTGGCCAGGTCGATCTCGCCGCTGACCGACAGCACGGCGACGCCCTCGTCGTGGCTGACAGAGGTGGTGAGCGGATCCTTCGCGGGCACGGCCGTCCTTCTGTCGGCGCCGCAAGTGGGCACGGCGGTGCGCCGAGCTTAACTCGTTGTCGCCGAACGACAGACAGATCGTTGTATCGCGACCGCAGCCGTCGACTCGCAGGCTAGGGTCGAAACAGGAGTGGAAGCCGGGAGGGTGCCGATGTCTGATTCGATGTCCGATCCGACGGACTTCGTCAGTGCCGGTGGGGGCGTCGCCACGTCGCCCGCGGGTATTTCCAGCGAGGGCTTGCTGCCGCAGCTGGTCCAGCACTTGAGACAGAACCGGACCATCCTGCGTGAGGAGTGGGCGCGCAGGATCAACGAGGCGCAGTTGCTCACCGCGATGTCGCCGGAGGAACTCTTCGGCGAGGCGACCGCGGTCTACGACAACTACGTCGAGGTGCTCGAGACCGGCAGCGTCGAGGCCCTGCAGGCGTACGCGCGCGACCTCTCCGAACGCATCATCCCGCGGGGCGTGGAAACCGACGAGGTCCTCGGCATCGTGCTACTCCTGCGCGACGTCCTGGCCCGCTCCCTGTTCGAGAAGTACCAGTCCGACTTCACCCTGCTGAACCGCGTGCTCGACGCGTATGAGCCGGCGGCCAACCGCATCGCCAACACCGTGGGCGTCAGCTTCGTCCAGGAGCGCGAGCGCATCATCCGTCAGCAGCAGGAGGCGATCCGCGAGCTGTCCACCCCCGTTCTGCAGGTTCGCGAGCAGCTGCTGATCCTGCCGATCATCGGTGTGCTCGACAGCCAGCGCGCAAGGCAGTTGACCGAACAGCTGCTGCGGGCCATCCGGGCCAACCGCGCCAAGGTCGTCGTCATCGACATCACCGGTGTGCCGACCATCGACTCCACGGTGGCCAACCACCTGGTGCAGACGGTCGACGCGTCGGGCCTGATGGGCGCGAACGTCATCATCACCGGGCTGTCGTCGGACATCGCCCTCACCCTGGTCACGATCGGGCTGGACCTGTCGAAGATGAACGCCGTCGGCGACCTGCAGGGTGGCATCGAAGAGGCCGAGCGGCTGCTGGGCTACGAAGTGACCCGCACCGGCGAGCAGAACGCCTGATCCGGGTTACTACGCGAGCGCACCTCACACGCTGATGCCAGTTCCCATCCTGAAACAGGGCACGATCCTGATTGCCACCGTGCAGGCGGCGCTGTCGGACTCCGACACCGAACGGCTCCAACACGACCTGATGGACAAGGTGAGCAGGTTCCGCGCCCACGGCATCATCGTCGACGTCACCGCGATCGACGTGATGGATTCCTTCGCGGCGCGGTCGCTGCGGACCATCGCGCACATGACCCGGCTGCGCGGCGCGGACACGGTGATCGTCGGCCTGCAGCCCGAGGTGGCGTTCGCGATGGTCCAGCTGGGTCTGGCATTCGACGACATGCACACCGCGCTGGACCTCGAGGAGGGGCTTGCGCTGCTGAACCGTTCGCTCGGCAGCCGCAAACCGACGATCGGACGCGACAGTGTCGACTGACTTCGTCGTCGACATCAACAATCCCGACGACATCGTCACCGCACGTCAAGCCGGTCACGAGCTCGCCCGCCGGCTCGGCTTCTCGTTGACCGACGTCACGATGATCGCCACCGCCATCTCCGAAATCGCCCGCAACATAACCAGTTACGCCGGCCGGGGTGAGGTGCGCGTGGGGATCCAGCTCCGAGACGGCAGGCAGGCGCTGGTCGTACGGGCCGAAGACGACGGTCCCGGCATCGCCGATGTGGACCGTGCACTGGACGACGGTTATTCCACCGGACGCGGGCTCGGACTCGGCCTGCCAGGCGCGCGCAGGCTGATGGACCGACTGCAGATCGAATCGGAACCCGGCAACGGCACCGTCATCGAGATGTGGAAGTGGATTCCCGACCGTGTTTAGGCATGGCAGGTTCGGACCGATCGAATGGGCGGCGGTGCGCCGACCGCGACCGGGTGAGGACGTGTGCGGCGACCATCCGATCGCGCTCGACGTGGGCGACGGCGCCGCGCTGTTCGGGGTGATCGACGGCCTCGGGCACGGAGAGGCTGCGGCCGCGGCCGCGGTTCGAGCGGTGGAGGTCGTGGAGAGCTGCCGCTCCGAGCCGCTGGACGTGGTGATGCAGCTCTGCCACCGCGCGCTGACGGAAACACGCGGTGTGGCAATGACATTGGCGCGAGTGAACTTCGCCACCGACACGCTCAGCTGGATCGGGATCGGCAACGTCACCGCCGACCTCGTCGCCAAGCACCCGACCGGCCTCGAGGTCCGCTCGTCGGCGCTGCTGGCCGGTGGCATCGTCGGATACCGGCTACCGCAGACACTGATGACGCATCAGGTGTCGATAACGCCGGGCGACCTGCTCATCATCTCGAGCGACGGCATCGCCGAACATCACCTCGACAGCATCGACTTCGCCGCGCACGCAACGACGATCGCCGAACAACTCGTGGGCCGCTATGGCAAGGAGACCGACGACGCGCTGGTGCTGGCAGCACGTCATCGAGGCGTGTCATGACCGCCCCCGGGGATTTCTACGTCAGCTACGCCAACGCGCTCAAGGAGTACCTGGAGTCGAAGGACGAGGCCAGCCTGGCCGTCGGTCACGAACTCGGCCGCCGTGCGCTGAGCGACCGGATGAGCGTGCTCGACATCATCGAGAACCACTTTCGGCTCGTCACGGCCGACGCACACGATGCGCCTCCCGACTCCGCCGCCCCGCTGCAGTTCCTGCTGCAGACGCTGGCGGCTCTCGATGTAGCGACCCGCGGATTCCTCGACGGCACAAGACGTTACGAATTGCAGCGGGCCCGGGCCCAGGATCTCGCCGACCGCGACGAGTTCCGCAACGCGCTGGTGAACTCGCTGCAGGAAGGCTTCTTCGTCGCCGACCACACCGGAGCCATCGTCGAGATCAACGAGGCGTTCGTGGACATCACCGGCTATGGCCCGGCCGCACTGCCCTACCGGCCGCCGTACCCGTGGGTGGGCGACGAGTCCGAGGCCAACCAGCGACTGTCGGCGCTCACCCGCGAGGGCACGATCACGACGGAGACGTCGATCCGGCATCGGGACGGGCGCGTTCGGTGGGTGGCGATCAGTGTCAACGCCGTCACGTCCGACGGTGCCGATCACCGCGCCTACGTGGGGACCATTCGCGACGTCACCGCGACGCGGGCCGTCGCGGAGCGCGAACGTGCGGTGGCAAGGCTGGCCACCGCGGTGAGTGTGGCGAAGAGCGTCGACGAGGTGCTCGCCGCCACCCTCGCGCAGTGCCGCCAGCGCCTCGACGCACAACGATTGATGGCGGTGATGTGGCCCCAGAGCGAGGGCGACCCCACGGTGCACGTGGCGGGCGGCCCTGCGGTGTCGAACTGGCATGACCTGGAAGAGGATTGGCGGCGGACGTTCGAGGACGCCCGCGACTGGTTGCCCCTGACCGTCACGCCGGTGGGGGCCGCACCCAGCGCGGGTACGACCCGCGGCTTCGTGGCCGTGCTGTCCGGCGCACGTGACGTCGTCGTGTGCCTCGAGCACCGCGTTCCACGCAGGACCAGCGACGAGGACCGCCACCTGGTCACGGCTCTGGTCGGGCATCTCAGCCTGGCCATGCAGCAAGTCCGGCAGTTCGAGATCGCGCGTGAGACGTCGCTGACGCTGCAGCGCTCGCTGCTGCCTGCGAGCACCCTGCCGCCCGGGTTCGCCGTGCGCTACGAGCCCGCGGTGCCGCCGCTGGAGATCGGCGGCGACTTCTACGACGTGCTTCCCGTCGGCGAGAACCGGATCGGCATCGTCGTCGGCGACTGCGTCGGCCGCGGACTGTCCGCCGCGGCGGTGATGGGCCAGTTGCGCGCATCGACGCGCGCACTCCTGCTGACGGGTGCCGAACCGGCCAGGCTGCTCGAACAACTCGACTCTGTGGCGGAGTTCATTCCAGATGCGTTCTGCGCCACGGTGTTCGTCGCGATCGCCGATGCGAACTCGCAGACCTTGCACTACAGCAGCGCAGGACACGTGCCCCCGGTGCTCGCCAGTGGTTCGCCTCGGCCGGAGTTGTTGACCGACGGCCACTCGGTGCCACTGGCGGTGCATCGAGACAATCCTCGACCGCAGGCGCAGCGCCGGCTGCCGTCGGGTTCCACGCTGTTGCTGTACACCGACGGCCTGGTCGAGCGCCGCGACAGATCCATCGACGAACAGATCGACCGGATCGCCGAGGTGGTGACCGACACCGCCGACCTGTCCGTCGAACATGTGGCGGACGAGGTCCTACGCAGGTTGGCGCCGGAGTCGGGATACGACGACGATGTCGCGATCGTGGTGTATCGACGGGCGCCGTCGAAGCTGCTCATCGATGACGAGGCGACGCCGCGCCGGTTGAGCGACGTGCGGCACCGGCTCGCTGAGTGGCTGCACGCCAACGGTATCGGGGTACCGCTCGCCGACGACATCGTGCTCGTCGTCAACGAGGCGTGCTCGAACTGCGTCGAACACGCCTACCGGGGAACCCACCCCGAACGGATGCGCATCGAGGCGCAGGTGCGCGGCGACCACGTGCAGGTCGTGCGTCACCGACTCCGGTTCGTGGAAGACGCCGCCCGCCGATCCTGGCACCCGTGGCCGCGGACTTCTGCTCATGCGCACCGTCAGTGATCATGTCGAGGTCGAGGGCACCGACGAGGGCACCACTGTCGAGATGACGTTCGCGCTTGCGGGGTCGTAAAGGTCGGCGCTACGTCGACGGGCCCGCACCGGCTGCCGCGTAGGTGCGGGTGATGGCGGGTTCGTTGTATCCGGCGTCGACGACGGTCCGCTGCACGGCGTCGACGACCGCGTCGACCTTCTCGTCGGCGACGAGCGCGATGACACATCCCCCGAAGCCGCCGCCGGTCATCCTGGCGCCGAGCGCGCCCGCCTGCACGGCGGTGTCGGCGATCAGGTCGATGTGGGCTGTGGTGATCTCGAAGTCGTCGCGCATGGACGCATGTGAGGTAGTCAGTAGCAGACCGACCTCGGTGAAATCGGAACGCCGCAGTGCGGCAACGACATCGAGCACACGCTGGTTATCGGTGAGAATATGGCGCGCACGCCGTACGTCGACCGGGTCCACGAGCCGGTCCAGCGCCGAGATGCCCTGGTCCTGGACATCTCGCAGTGACGCGACACCGAGAGCCGCTGCGGCGCGCTCGCACGAGGCCCGCCGGGAGGCATACTCGCCGCCGGCATGCCGGTGCGGGGCGCGGGAATTGATCAGCAGCAGCGCCACCCCCGCGGCGTCGGGGTCGAAGGTGACGGGGCGCACCGTCGTCGACTCGAAGTCGGTCAACAGCGCCCGCTTCGGCTCCCCGAACAACGACGCGAGTTGGTCCATCAACCCGGTTGGCGCGCCGACGTAGTCGTTCTCGGCACGTTGCGCGATGCGCGCTTGCTCGATGCGGTCGATCCGAAGGTCCGCTGCGACGGCCAACGCGCCGAGCACCGCGCATTCAAGTGCCGCCGACGACGCCACCCCCGATCCCATCTCGACCTGACTGCTGATCGACATCGTGCCGCCGCGAACTTCATGCCCCGACCGGCGAAGCGCCCAGATGACGCCCGCCACATAGGCTGCCCAGCCGTCGATGTCACCGGGACCGGTGTCGAGGGGTACTACTACCTCGCCGTCCTCGTGATCGCTTCGCACGGCCACGTGGCCGGCGTCGCCGGCGTCGTAGGTCACCACGGTGCGCTCGGGCAGCGCGATCGGCAATGCGAAGCCCAGGTTGTAGTCGGTGTGCTCGCCGATCAGATTGATCCGGCCGGGCGCCGCGTAGACCACCGAATGGTTTTCACGCATGCGGCTACCCGCACTCATTGGAGCTCCCGTAACCGTGCGGCGACGCTTTCGGGCGTGACGTCGCTGATGAACGCATCCATCGCCGATTCGGATCCGGCGAGGAACTTGAGCTTGGTGGCGCTTCGCCGGATCGACATCAACTCGACATGGAAGTAGCCCTCGCGCTGATCGGCGGTATCGGCGTATTGATGCAGCGCCGAAATGTAGGGCAGCGGTGTGTCATACATGCGGTCGAACCGGCCCAGAATGTCTGTGTAGATCTGCGCGAAGCCGTCCAGCTCGGTCTCGGTGAGTTCAACGAGATTGTGCACGAAGCGATTCGGATATATGTGGACCTCGACGGGCCAGCGCGCCGCGAACGGTACGAATGCGGTGAACGAGTCGGTCCGCACGATGATACGGTCGCCGTCGGCCACCTCCCGCGCCACCATGTCCGCGAACAGGTTGGTACCGGTGCGGTCGGCGTGAGCGCGGGCCTCGCGGAGCATCTGCGCCGCGCGTGGGGCCAGGTACGGGTACCCGTAGATCTGGCCGTGCGGATGGGTCAGCGTCACACCGATCTCCTCGCCACGGTTCTCGAAGCAGAACACCTGCTCGATGCCGGGCCGCTCCATCATGTCGGCGGTGCGGTGGCGCCACGCCTCGACGACGAGCCTGGACTGCGCGGGGTCCAGATCGGCGAACGAACCGGTGTGGTCGCTCGAGAAGCAGATGACCTCGCACCGGCCGTGGCCGGGCGCGGCGAGGAACAGGTCCGCGTCGTCGGCGTCCGGCAGCGCGAACGGCGCGCTGCCCGCACCCGACAGGCTCGGAAAGCGGTTCTCGAAGACGGCGACGTCGTAGCCGGGGGCGGGTATCTCGCTGGTCTCGCCGGACGGGCCGGGGCACAGCGGGCATGCCTCGGGGGGAGGCTTGTACGTGCGGTCCTGCCGCAGCGCGGCGATGATCACCCACTGTCCGGTCTGGCGGTCGAACCGCAACTGGGACTGCTGATCCGGCCGCGGTGGCAGGGGTCGCCGATCGGTCACCGGCTCCGGGGTGTGCCCGGACAGCGAGAAGAACAACAGATCCCTGCCGTCGGCAAGCGTCCACCTGGTTGGCCCCACCGGCTCGTTCACGTCACCACCGGCACTTCCGCGATCGTCAGCGTGCCGACCTGCGCGGCGATGGCCGCCCGATCCTCGATGGCCAGTCCGGCGTCGGTGATGAGCGTGTGCACCTGCGACAGCATGGCGAACACATTCGCGCCGACCTCGCCGAGTTTCGTGTGATCGGCCAGCACCACCAGGCGCGCGCCGATGCCGATGAGCGTTCGATTCGTCTGCGCCTCAGCAATGTTCGGTGTGGTCAGCCCTACCTGCGGATCGAGGCCGTGGACACCGAGATAGGTGGCGTCGACGCGGAAGGACGCGATCGCGGCGTCGGCGATCGGCCCGACGAGCGCATCCGACGGGGTGCGAACCCCGCCGGCAAGATAGACCAGCGGCGCATCGTCGCCGTCGGGCGCGGGGTCGGTCAGCACGCGGAAGACGCTGAATGAGTTGGTGACCACGGTGATGGACGGCCGGTGACGCAGTCGGCGGGCGAGCTCGGTGGTGGTGGTCCCCGCACTGAGCGCGATCGTCATACCGTCTTCGATCGTGTCGGCCGCGACCGTCGCGATCGCCGCCTTCGCCTCCCGCTGTTGGGCGGCCTTCACCGATGACCATGGTTCTTCGCCGCGGTTGTGTCGGTTCACCGCGCCGCCGTGCACCTTGCGCAGCAGGTTCTTCGCGTCCAAGGCTTCGAGGTCGCGCCGCACGGTCATCTCGGAGACGTCGAGTTCGGCCGCCAGATCGGCGACCCGCACGGCTCCGCCTGCGTGCAACGCCCGCAGGATTGCCTGCTGACGTTCGGCGGCGAGCATCGCGTCCTTCCGAGATTCCTGCGGACCAGCTACATCCAAAAACCGCACATTATCAAACAGATATGACCAGTTTCTCTGCTTTTTGGGTATATGGCTGTTAGTTTCTGGTTGTTTGTGTTCGGCTTGTTTCCTTTCGAGCATGCGATTGCTCCAACGAAGGAGTTGATGACTGTCGATGTCTAACGTGCTGCGGCTCAATCTCGGCTGGCTCGACTATCTGCTTGTCGCGATCTACTTCGTGTTCGTCATCGGCATCGGTTTCATCGCACGAAGTCAGATCTCCTCGAGCCTGGATTTCTTCCTCTCCGGCCGCCGACTGCCGGCCTGGGTGACCGGTCTGGCATTCGTCTCGGCGAACCTCGGCGCCATCGAGGTGATGGGTATGGCGGCCAACGGCGCCGAGGTCGGCCTGTCGACCATGCATTACTACTGGATCGGCGCGGTGCCCGCGATGTTGTTCCTCGGCGTCGTGATGATGCCGTTCTACTACGGCTCCAAGGTGCGCAGCGTTCCCGAGTTCATGCGCAGGCGCTTCGGCCCCGGCGCGCACCTGGTGAACGCCATCAGCTTCGCCACGGCGCAGGTGCTCATCGCAGGCGTCAACCTGTTCCTGCTCGCCACGGTGATCAACGCACTGGTCGGCTGGCCGCGCTGGCTCTCGCTGATCATCGCGGCCATCGTCGTGCTCAGCTACATCACGCTCGGCGGATTGTCGGCCGCGATCTACAACGAGGTGTTGCAGTTCTTCGTGATCCTGGCGGCACTGATCCCGCTGACGGTGTTCGGCCTGATCCGTGTCGGCGGTTGGACCGGCCTGAAGGACAAGATGATCGACACCGTGTCCGACGGCAAGGTGAGCGCGACGGTATCCGAACAGATCACTACGTGGCCGGGAACTGCGCTGTCCGGCTTCGAGAGTCCGGTGTGGTCGGTGATCGGCATCGTGTTCGGCCTGGGGTTCGTGCTGTCGTTCGGATACTGGACCACCAACTTCGTCGAGGTGCAGCGCGCGATGGCGTCGAACTCGATCTCCTCGGCGCGCCGCTCGCCGATCATCGCGGCGTTTCCGAAGATGTTCATTCCGTTCGTCATCATCGTGCCGGGCATGATCGCCGCGGCCGCGATCGGAGACATGATCAACCTGAAAACCGGTGGCGACAGCGATATCACGTACAACGACGCAATGCTGTTGATGGTCCGCGACATCCTGCCCAACGGTCTGCTCGGCGTCGCCGTCGCCGGTCTGCTGGCCTCGTTCATGGCCGGCATGGCGGCCAACATCTCGGCGTTCAACACCGTTTTCAGCTACGACATCTGGCAGCAGTACATCGTCAAGGAGAAGCCGGACGACTACTACACACTGGTCGGTCGGCTGGCCACCGTCGTCGCGACGATCCTGGCCATCTTCACGGCGTTGATCGCGGCCGGCTACTCGAACCTGATGGACTATCTGCAGACCCTGTTCGGCTTCTTCAACGCGCCACTGTTCGCGACGTTCATCCTCGGTATGTTCTGGAAGCGGATGACATCCACCGCGGGCTGGACCGGTCTGGTGGCCGGAACACTTTCGGCGATAGGCGTTTTCATCCTGGGCAAGACCGGCGTGATCGACCTGCCCGGCCAGGGTGTGCCGTTCGTCGCGGCGTCCGCGGCATTCGTCGTCGACATCATCGTCAGCGTGGCGGTGACCATGGTGACCGCGCCGAAGCCGGCGGCCGAACTGGCCGGACTGGTGTACTCCGAGACGCCGAAGGACGTCTTCCACGACCCCGACAGCGCCGGAAAAGCCTGGTACTACAAGCCAGTTCCACTCGCATCGGTGGCGCTGGTCATGACCATCATCCTCAACATCGTCTTCCACTAGAGCATTTGGAGTCCTCATGACAAGCAAGCTGACCCAGTTGTTCGACATCCGGAACGTCATCGGCGCGCTGCTGGGGATATACGGCGTGGTGCTGACCATTGCGGGCTTCGCCCCCGCGCTGCTGCGTGAACGCGACAAGGGCGCCCATAACAATCCGGTGGATCTCTACTTCGGCACGGAGGCCAACTGGTGGGTGGGGCTGGCGCTGATTGTGGTGTCGGCCGTGTTCATCACGTGGGCGCTACTCAGACCCGTGAAGGTCGAGGAACCGGCACCTAGTGAGTCGGGTCCGGAGTCCGCTTCGCCATAGCGGCCTCGAGTTCGGCTTCCAGCGCACCCTCTTCGCGGCCGAGCGCGATGGTCGCTGCGGCCATCGCGACGACGGCGACGGTGATCGCGATCAGTTTGACGCCGTTGACAGTCAAGTGCTCACCGAGCACCACCGCGCCGAGTGCGACGGCGACGACCGGTTCGAGCACCAGCATCGTCGGCACCGACGTCTGCAGCGCCCCTGCGTGGAAGGCCGACTGCTGCAGCACCACGGCGACGATGCCAAGGACCGCAAGCAGATACGGCACCGGCGTGGTGAGCACCGCACGAACCCCGTCGTGGGTCAGCAGGTGCATCAGGAGCTTGGTGAGCATCGCGACGACGCCAAAGAGCACACCCACAGCGACCGCGAGAAGAACCGCCTTCTTCCAGCCTGTCGTGCGGATCGCGACGACCACACAGGCCGAGACCACCGCGGTACACACCAACGCGACGATCGCCGTCGGGGTCACCGACGCTTCGTAGTCGCCGGGGCGGGTCTTGGCCAACAATACGAACACGGCCAGCGCGGCGGTGAGCACGACCGCCCACAGCCATTCGCCGAGCGTTACTCGGCGATTGGCCAGCCGGGCGCTCAGCGGCAGTGCGAACAGCAGCGCGGAGACGAGTATCGGTTGGACCAGCAGCAGCGAACCGTAGGCCAACGCCAGCGCCTGGAAGACGAAGCCGGCGATCGCGGCGGCGGTCCCGCCCCACCAGAGCGGCCGGCGTAGGAGCGTCAACACCATCACGGCGCTCACGCCTTGTTCCTCGGGGACGTCCATGGTGGCGCGTTGCCGGACCACGATGCCGATCGCCAGGAAGAGCGCAGCAAGCAGGGCGAACAGCACCACCAGACCATGGCCTACCAAAGGGGATCAGCTCCTCTCGGACCACGGCCCGCACTTCTGACAAGGACAACGTACTGGGCGACACCCGGCCGCCCCGACTGCGCCCCCATCGATGCCCCGACGTTCAGCTCGGAGGTTTGACCTCTGGTCGAATGGGCATTAATCCCTGCATGAATCTGCGGCGGTTGGTTTTGCTGGCAGGCGCGGTCGTGTTGCTCGTCGGCGTGATCGGTCTGCTCATGCCCGTGTCGATCATCGGCCCCGACAACCAGAGCATCGGCTGCGGCAACGCGATCGCCGCCGATGACTCCGCAGCCCGCGAGGCGGACAACAGCAATCCCGTCAACCTGCCGATCCTCAACGAGATCATTCCGCATACCGATTACGTCGCGCAGTGCGCGTCGGCGGTGTCGCAGCGGCGCACGTGGTCCATCCCGGTGGCGATCATCGGGCTGGTGGTGATCGCCGGTGGATTCGTCGTCGGCGGCCGGGCCGGCAGAGTGCGGACCGCCTAGCTGGCTTCGCGATTGGTTACCAGGTGCAGACGAGTGGGCACCTCCGTGGGAGCGATCTTGTCGTTGACGGTGGCGACCACCGAGTCGACCCGATCCACCGCGCGGTCGCATAGCCCGCGGACCTTGTCGCTCGCCGCGTCGACGTCGTCAGCGGCGCTACGCAGGTAGGCCCTGACGTTGAGGCGCAACCGCTCACCCTTGTTCCGCAGCCGACGTCTCAGCCGGTCATCGACCTCGACCGTGACATAGGGCATCACCCGAAGCTTCATGCGCTCACATTAGCCCGGTCAGTGCCTCATCGGCAGGGAGCGTGGGGCGCCGCACGTCAGCCCGACGACTGTGCGGCCGCCTCCTTTGCCGCCTCCTTCTTGGCCGCCTCCTTCTTCTGCTCCTCCAGTGCCGCCCTGCCCTCCGGGCTGGCCGCGGAGTTGCCCGCTTGGGTCGCCGACGCGACCTTGGCGTTGCAGTTCAGGTCGAGCAGCACCGTGTCCGTCACCTTGGAGAAGGACGTGCCTTTGAGCCACGGCGCCAACTCCGAATGGGTGACGAGGCAGTCGTCGCCGGCGGGCGCGTTGCCGGACCGACTGGAGATGACGACCTTCTTACCCGCGTCCTTGATGGCCTTCACCGCGTCGGCGTATGTCTGTCCCGCGTAGTCGTCGGCGGCCGCCGCGACTCCGGTGGACAGGAACGCCAGTGAGGACGTCACGGCCATCGCGCCGACGGTGGCGGCGCAGTGAACGCCCAGCTTCTTCATAAGAACGGGACGTTATGGACGGGAACTGCCAAGACCCTTGGAAAAAGGTCGGAATTGCCCGCCAAACCGGCAATAGTGGACTGGATCGTCTAGATTCATTCTGTCCCTGGACGGCTGACCAGGGAACTGGCGTTGACGGAGTCCTTTTTTGGACGATATAGTTCAGTTACCTTACAGATAGGACTAAACCATGAGGTCAGTTTTGGGTCGGCGTCTTGCGGCTGTCGCCGGTGGCAGCGCAATCACGGCGATGGTCATGTTCACCGCATCGTGCGCCAAGGAAGAGGAAAAGGCGCCCGAGACCACCACCACAACGACAACCACCACGACGACCACGGCCCCGTCACCGGCGGCTCCTGTCGAGCCGAGTGAGAAGGCCCCGCGCCTGGAGCCAGGTGCGCCCAACCCCTTCTCGCCGACCGTGCTCGCACCGCCCGCACCGACGGCAACCCCGGGTACTCACCGCTGAACGCGGTTCTTTTCCAGTCGACGAACGCGGCCGCCGTCAGAGCATTGATTCTGCGGCGGCCGCGAACGACGCCACATGGCCGATCGCCATGTTCAGTGCCGCCTGCATGAGCCGTGGGTCCCGCCCGGTCTGCGACAGTAGGTAGCCACCCTCAACTGCAGCGAGCAATCCTGTTGCGAGAGCACGGATATCGGCCTCCGGGCGAAGTGCTCCACTGTCGCGCATGCGCTCCAGCGCGGCGCCCAGCAGTGTCCGCCACTCGGTGAAGTGCGCGGACAGCGACGCCCTGGCTTTATCGTCGGTATCGGACAATTCGGCTGCGAGAGAACCGAGTTCGCACCCCCACAGCCCGCGACGCAACGCGCACCGTTGCACCATGGCGTCTCGCCACTGGTGCAGCCCGCGAAACGAGTCGACCTTCTCCAGGCGCAGACGCTGCCACGACAACACCTCGTCAGCGCGCAGGGTGATGACCTCGTAGACCAGCTCGCCCTTGTCCTCAAAGTGTTGGTAGAACTGGGATTTACTCGTCGCGCTGGCTGCAAGCACGTCGTCGATAGTCGTTCCGGCGACCCCCTGCACGTGCATCAACTCTGCGGCCGCAAGGACGATCCGGTGACGCGTCGCGGCGCCTCGCGAAGTCAGTCGAGGCCGCGACTCAGGGTCGGATTGTGGCGGCACATACTCACTGTATCGCTGCCGCCACTCGCTGGCCGCTGGTCTGGGGAAGCGGCCGCGCGGCTGTCTCTTTGAGCGTCAGAACGGTGGCAAGGGATATGACGGCCGCGACGATCAGATAGACCGCGGGCGCCTTGTTGTTGCCCGTGTGCGCAGTGAGCCAGGTGACGACGTACGGCGTGGTGCCGCCGAACGCGGCGACGCAGATGTTGTAGCCGATGGAGAATCCGCTGTAGCGCACGGTGGTGGCGAACAGCTCCACACCTGCCGACACGGCGGTCGACACGTAAACCGACTCGATGGCGGCCAACGCGCAGTGGGCCGTGATCGCGGCGGCCAACGACCCGGAGTTCAGCAGGAGGAACAGCGGATAGGCGAGGATCGCGAAGGCCACCGATCCGGCGATGAGCAACGGCTTGCGCCCGACCCGGTCCGACAGCGCGGCCAGCGGGAGGATGAGCACCAACGCGACGAACGTGGCCAGCGTCATCGAGACGAACGCCTGGGTCTTGGTGTACTTCAACGTCGTGATCAAGTAGGACGGCAGGAACGTGAACACGACGTAATAGCCGATGTTGAACACGATGAACAGTCCGATCACCTGCAGGATCGGCCGCCACGACGTGGTCACCGCCTCGCGCAGGGGCGACTTGGCCACCTGCTCGGTCTTGCTGAGTTCGGCGAACTGCGGGGTGTCGTCCAGGCGCAGCCGGATGTAGAGGCCGATCAGACCCAGCGGTCCGGCGATCAGGAACGGGATCCGCCAGCCGTAGCTGTCCATCGCGGCGGTCGGCAAGAATGCCTGCAGCAGCGTGACGGTCACCGAGCCGATCAGAAATCCGAGGACACCGGACCACGCCATGAACGTGATGGTCAGGCCGCGGCGCTTCTCGGACGCGAACTCGGCGAGGTAGACCGCGCCGCCGCCGTACTCGCCGCCGGCCGAGAAGCCCTGCAGACAACGCAGGAAGAACAGCAGCAGCGGTGCAGCGACCCCGATCGAGGAGTACGTCGGAAGCAGGCCGATGGCGATGGTCGCGCCAGACATCAGCAGGATCACCAGCGCGAGCACGCGCTGTCGTCCGATCCGGTCGCCGAGAGGCCCGAACACGAAGCCGCCGAGTGGCCGCATGAAGAAGGCGGCCGCGAAGATCGCGAACGTCTTGAGCAACGCCGCCGTGTCGTCGCCGGATGGGAAGAAGTTGGCGGCGATGAACGTCGCCAAGAACCCGTAGATGGCGAAGTCGAACCATTCGACGGCGTTACCGATCGACGCACCGAGGACTGCCTTGCGCACAGCCCCTTTCCCGTCGCTTCGCTCGCCCCGGACCCCTTTCCCGTCGCTTCGCTCGCCCCGGACCCCCTTCCCGTCGCTTCGCTCACCCCGGACCGATGACATGCCGACTCTCCCGAATATAAGCGTCCCGCTGAGCATTTCGCTTACGTGGCCGTAAGCGCACTATGCAAGATATCGGGCGGGCCGGCCGGCGGCGATGAGTTCCGGGGCTTCGCCGGGTCAATATCCGGCAGAAGCCCTAAAGGAGGAACCACGATGGATCTGCCACCGATCGTCCCGCCGCAGGAGTGGGACGCCGCACGCCGGGAACTGCTGGTCAAGGAGAAGGAGTTGACCCGCGCCCGGGATGCGCTGGCCGCCCAGCGACGCAGGATGCCGCGGATGGCCGTCGAGAAGGACTACCTGTTCGACGGGCCCGACGGTCCGGCCACCCTGCACGACTTGTTCGAGGGCAGGCGCCAGCTGGTCGTCTACCGGTTCTTCTTCCAGCCCGACGTCGACGGCTGGCCCGACAAGGGCTGTCCCGGCTGCTCGCTGATGGCCGACCAGGTCGGCCACCTCGCCCACCTCAATGCCCGTGACACCACGCTGGTGTTCGTCTCCCGCGCCGAGCAGGAGAACATCGCCCGGTTGAAGAAGCGGATGGGCTGGGACGTCCCGTGGTACTCGATCACCGACAGCTTCGACGCCGACTTCGGTGTCGACGAATGGCACGGCACCAATGCGTTCCTTCGCGTGACTGACGGGACCGAGGGGTCTGACGGCCAGATCTTCCGCACCTACTTCATCGACAACCGGGGCGACGAGGGCATGGGCACGACGTGGGCCTACCTGGACATCACTGCGCTTGGCCGCCAAGAGGACTGGGAGGACTCACCGCAGGGATACCCCCAGACCGCCCCGTATCAGTGGTGGCACCGGCACGACGAATACCCGGAGTAGCGGTCGCGTCAGCTCCCGCCACCCTCCGGTGGGTCGGGGTCGGCGTGTAGGAGTTCTTCGGGGTGGTGGGCGTGGTTGACCGCTGGGGGTCGGGTGCCGTTGGTCCAGGCCAGTCGTCCGGTGTCGGTGACGGTGGTCTGCCAGTGCCCCTTGGTGACGCGGTCGTGGTCGGGTCCGCAGGCGAAGTACAGCATGTCGGCGTTGGTCACCCCGCCTGCGGCCCAGTCCGGGCTGTGGTGGACCTCGCTGTGATAGCCCGGGGCGACACAATTTGGGCGGGTGCAGCCGCCGTCACGGCTGTAGCAGATGATGCGCTGATCGGCGGTCGCGAGGCGTTTCTGCCGGCCCAAATAGATCGGCCGGTCGCTGTGGTCCTCGAACACCGCCAGGTAGTGGATCGCGTCGGCGGCCATCCGGATCAGATCACGCATCGGCAACGCGGTGTCCCCGCCGGTACGCGCCGGCAAGGGCATCGGCACATCAGGGTCGGCGACGGCGTGGGCGGCCTGGTTCAGTTCGGCCAGAGTGGTGCGCGCGATCACCGTCACCGGATGCCCGCGATGGGATCCCAGCTGCCCGGAGGCGATGCCGGCCTTCAGTCCCAGTTTGATGCCGTCGTGGCAGCGTTGCGCCGGGCTGCGGTCATCGGGTGTCTCGGCGGCGGTGCCGTCGGGCAGGTGGCGGCCCGGCCGCACGGCGGCGGTGCTGGCTTCGACGTAGCAGCGGGTTTCGGGGTCGATCCAGCCCCACAGCCGCGACATCCCGTCGGGGCCCTGCGCACCGAGTCGCAGCCCGCGCCGCCGGGCCCGGTCGGCTTCGTCGAAATCGCCGTCGGGGTTGAAGATCTCATCGATCCGCCGGCCGGCGGTCTTGACGATCTCGGCGTCGTTCTTGGCGGCTTCACCGACCAGGCTGGCTTCCACATCGGTGCGGTCTTGCGCCGAGACACACGAGGGCAGCCGGTCGAGCGCCTTGGTGATCACCCGCAGATGATCCTCACCAATGACCCCCGACTCCACCGCGGCGGCCACCGTCGGCAACTCCGGTGGCAGTGGCGGGCCGGACAGTTGGCGGCGCTCCCGGATCCGGGCGCCCACCTTCATCCGGCGGGTGATCTCCTTGGGCGGGATCCGCAGCCGCGCCCACAGGCTGTCGATCAGCGCGCCCACCAACCCCACCTCATCGGGCGGGTCGGCGATCTGGGCGAACACCCGATACATCAACCCGCGGTTGGTGCGCTCCTGAGTCTCCAACCGTTCGGCCATCGCCACCCGAAACGCACCACCCACCTCATCAGAAGACAACTCCCGCATCTCGGCGTAGGCGTCATCGACTTGATCCAGCAACACACCAAACCTCTCGCGTGCCGCCGCCCCGGTGATGAATTCGCCCACACCCCAACACTATCGAACACACGTACCAAACCCGGCCGCCACAACCCCCACCCCCACCCTTCTGTGGATGAACCACCGATTGGGGATAACGAGCGCGACTTGTCGGTGCCACGTGCTAGCGGGGTGACCTGTCCGCCCAGAACGGCCGTGTGGCCAGCGCGACGAGTGCGACCACCGCCAGCGGCGCCACCAGCGGCACCCACGGCAGCTGCATCGGCAGTGACACCGCCGCCAGGCCTGCGGCCGTAAATCCCACGGCGCCAATGACTGTCGGTGCAGTGATCGCGGCGGTATGTCGAAGCACCAGGTAGCAAGCACCGCAGAGCCCGGACAGCGCCGCGAGCATGGCCGGTGCCTCGTTGAGGATGAGAACAGCGGCGGCCAGCAGAACGGCGAGCGTCGCAGTCGGGCGAAAGATGTTGCCCGCCAAAACCGCAAGCACGGCCAGACCCGCCGCGACCAGGGCGGCGTCGTCAGCCTGCACGGCGGCCGCGGCGACCATCACGAGCCCGAATGCCGTCGACAACGCGCGGTTCATCGCCGCCGCCGCACCCGACGCCGGTGATCGGGCACCAGCTGCATGGCCTGCTCCAGCGTGTCGGCCTCGCGCCAGCCCACCACGTCGACGCCGATCGTGCCCATGTCCCGGTACATGAACGATCGCTGCAGCGACCACATTCGGGCGGCAAGGCGGTCGACGTCGTTCTCGAACGGCGCACCCTCGAGCACGTCGACGGCGACGACGGTGTGCCCGCGCTTGCGCAGGTCGATCAGCGCCAACGCGAACTCGGTGTCGAGCATCGTGGAGAACGCGATCACGATCGCGCCGGGCGGAACCGCCGCCCGGGGCGCCAACGTTCCGGGTGTGGTCTCGAAGCCGCCGTCGACGGCCATCACCGCGTCGAGCACTCGATAGAACTGCCGCCTGCCGATGTCGGCGCCCAGCCAGCGCGGGCGACGGTCTCCGAGCGCGACCACACCTGCCCGATCACCACTTCGCAGCGCGCTCTGCACGACCTGAACGGCGCCCCGCACGGTCCGGCCGGTGGCCTCGGTCGCCGGGCCTGCCGGCTGCGGGTACTTGTCGACGAGCACCACCACATCGGCGGCGCGATCGGTCAGTCGCTCCGTGACATGCAGGCTGCCCCGCCGCGCGCTCACCGACCAGTTGACCGTGCGCAGGTGGTCACCGGGCACGTACCGGCGGACGTCGGCATACTCGACGCCCGGGCCGATGTACCGGGTGAGGTGGGTGCCGAGACGGTCGAGCAGGTCGGTCCGCGGAATCTCGGTGGACTGCGGCGGCGCCGTCGGGAACACGAAGACGTCGGCGGCTTCGACGACACCCGTGCCTTGAAGCAGTCCGCCCCGTGCACCGACGGTGATCCGGCCCTGGATCGGGTACCTGCCCCACCGGTCCGCGGCCACGACGACAATCTGACGGCCGCGAGAGTCGCTCTCTGCGTTCTCGATTCGCATCCCCGGGATCACCGATACCGTCAGATCGAGCGTGCCGGATTCGAACCCCGCCTCGGTGGCCCACACCGTCACCCGCGCGTCTTCGGTCTCGAAGCAGCGGTGTGTCCCGGGATCGGCATGCACCTCTACCCCGGGAACCGGGCGCTGCCAAACGATCGAACACAGCACGCCGATCAGCGGCGCCACAAACGCCACGAGTTGCCATAGCGAACCGATCACCGCCACAGCCAGGCCCACGACCGCGCACGTGAGGATCGCGAGCGTGAGAGATGAAGGGCGCCAACGTAACTGCACTTCCGTGCTACGGGTCTCGATCACATGGCGCTACCTTTGCTGCTCGCGTGCGCGTGTCACGCCTTGGTCCGCGGAACGGGCAGCCGCCGCAGCAGTTCCTCCACCACATCGCTGCCATGCACGCGGCGCACCCACATCTCCGGGCGCAGGCTGATCCGGTGCGCCATCGATGGAACGGCGAGTGACTTGACGTCTTCGGGGATGACATAGTCGCGGCCGAGCAGCAGCGCGCGGGCACGGGCGAGCTGGACGAGGTCGAGCTCCGCTCGGGGGCTCGCGCCGACTGCGACCTGCGGATGCTGACGGGTCGCCGCGGCCAGCGACACCACGTAGCGCAGCACATCGTCGTGCACGGTGACCTGTTCCACTGATTCCCTCATCGCGAGAAGTTCGTGCGTGTCGACGATCTGGTGCACGGTCGGCTCCGTGGAACCGCGCTCGATGCGGCGTCGCAGCATCGAGGCCTCCTCCTGCTCGGACAGGTACCGGAGTTCCAGCCGGATCGTGAACCTGTCCAGCTGCGCCTCGGGCAGCGGATAGGTGCCCTCGTACTCGATCGGGTTGTCGGTGGCCAGCACGATGAACGGGGCGGGCAGCTTGTGGGTGACGCCGTCGATGCTCACCTGACCCTCGGCCATCGACTCGAGCAGCGCCGCCTGGGTCTTAGGTGGTGTCCGGTTGATCTCGTCTGCCAGCAGCAGGTTCGTGAAGATCGGCCCGGAACGGAACTCGAACCGGCCCGACTGCATGTCGTACACCGTCGAGCCCAGCAGGTCGGCGGGCAGCAGGTCCGGCGTGAACTGCACCCGCTTGAACTCCAGCCCCAACGCGGCGGCGAACGACCGAGCGATGAGCGTCTTGCCGAGGCCCGGTAGGTCCTCGATGAGCACGTGTCCGCCGGCCAGCATGGTGGTGAGAATCAGGGCCAGCGCATCGCGCTTGCCGACCACCACACGCCCGATCTCGTCGAGAACCGACTCGCAGTTCGCGGCGGTGGTCGCGCCGGGCAGGCCCGCGTGCTCAGTCACATTGCTCCCCCTGCCCTTCGGGCGGGTGGGCCCCCGGCTCGCGAGGGAGTACCCCCACGCGTGCGCATGTCACACCCGCTCCAACCGTTGCAGAATCTCGTCGAGTGCCTCTCGGCCCGGTCCCGGCTCCTCTACGCCGCCTCGCGCGACGTTCTCCGGGTCGACCCAGTTCCACAGGTCCGGACCGAAGAGCATCTGGCCCGTGGCGTGATAGGCCGCGCGGTCCTTGATCCGCTTCTGCCCCGTCGCCATCTCGAACTGGCGGGCGAGCATCGGCCGCAGGTGTCGGTCCCAGTCCTTTCGCGTCGCCTCCGCCCAGCTGACCAACGTCTCGGTGCGAGACAGCCAGCGACGCAACGACTCTGCGGCATCGTCGGCACGCGGCTCCTCGGGATCGGCGTCCGATTCCCGCGCCAGGTACCAGCGCAGCGCGAGCAGTGCACACGCGGCGGCGACGCCCGACATGACGAGAACCCACCGTCGGTCGGGCGACGCGAGCGCCATCAGTTCGACGCCTACGACAAGCAGAAATCCCACTGTTACAAGCTTTTTCACGTAATGCTCCTCGCCGCGTCATCCGGGAGCTCGATGAGCACACGTTCCAGAACGCGCACAGCGGCGTCGCGATGCGCTTCCGTCATCACATGCGGGGAGAACCTCGCCTCCTCGAACAACTCGACCAGTTCGGTCGCGCTGTCGGCCCGCAGCGCGCGGTTGTCCACTGCGCGGGCCAGCACTTCCGATGGCGTGTCGCAGTCCTGGGGGACCGCACCCGGCACCCGGGTCAACTCGCGTTCCATCGCCGCGTAGCACGCGATGATCGCCTCCCGCGGTTCACGGGTGAGGTCGCCGATCTCGGCCAGTCCGACTTCCGCCGCACGGGCCAGGGATTCCCCCGCCGAAGGGGTGGCGGGCACATCGGCGACGTCGTCTACGGGGTACTGGACCTCGCCGCTGCCCCGCCGCCGCGATGCGACCGCCGTGCCGATGACCACCAGGACCATCAGCACCAGCATCGGCGGGACCAGATAGCCGACCACGTTGGTGGCCGAGTCGGGCTCCGACTCCGAGGGCGGAGGAGGCGCAGGGGTCGTGGGAACCGGAGCAGTGGCGTCGGGGCCGGCCTGCGGAGCGGACGCGGGTTGCTCGGGCGGCTCCAGGCCGCCCCACCTGCTCAACAGCAGCACGAGGAACAGGCAACCGATCACCATGCCGAGCATGATCAGGGCGAAGCGCCAGGTCGGTCGCCCGATCGCGCCCGTCCCGCGCGGCACCGCGCCCGCCGGAGCGCGTCTGGGTCGGCGATCACGCATCCGGACGATGATCGCGAACCCGATGATGGCCACCGCTGCGCTCAGCATCACCACGACGACCGCGAGCGCGGCCGGGTTGCTCTGCGGCTTCTCACGCTCGGCGACGCGCTCGCCACCCGGGATGTATCCACGCAGAGCCCAGGCGGCAACGATCATGAGCGCGATCACCGCGATCACGCGCTGTGTCGACCTGTCGATACCGGCCATGGCCCTGACCTCATCCTGGCACGCGATCCCTCAGGAACCGTTCAGATCTAGCGGATAGGTTCGACGGGTGACCATCACACTTCGGGACCCGAAAGTCGCCACGGCCCTCGAGCGGATGTACGCCGAATCGGCCGAACAGTTCGCATCGATGCGCGAGGGTCACACTGACTTCTCGCGCCTCGAGTCGGCCAGTGCGCAGGAGCGTGCGGACGCGCTCAGTGAGTACTACCTGCCGGTGACGCAGGATGCGGGCAAGCTGCTGTACGCATTGGTGCGCGCGGCACGGCCGGCGACGGTCGTCGAGTTCGGGATGTCCCTCGGAATCTCCGCGATTCATCTCGCGTCGGCGGTGCGCGACAACGGCGGCGGCCGCGTCGTCACCACTGAGCTCAGCGCCGCGAAGGTGACGGCCGCGAAGAAGACGTTCGCCGAGGTCGGCCTGGACGACCTCATCACCGTCCTCGAAGGTGACGCGTTGGTCACGCTCCAAAGTCTCGACGGCCCGGTGGATTTCGTCGTGCTGGACGGATGGAAAGAGCTCTATGTACCTGTTCTCGAGCTGCTCGAACCGCGCTTGTCGCCCGGAACGCTCGTCGTCGCCGACAACACGTCGATGGCCGAGTTGGTGCCCTACCTCGACTACGTGCGCGACCCGGCGAACGGCTACGTCGGTGTCAGCTTCCCTGCACGGGACAGCGACAGCATGGAGATCAGCTGTCGGGCGATCACTTGAGGCCGGCCAGGTAGGCGGCGATGCGGTCGAAGGTCTCGTCGGACAGCCAGCCCTCGCGCACACGCGGGTCGATCTCCGCGGCGGCGTCGATGGCCGCCCGGGCAGGCCGGTGTAGTTGGGCCTTCGTCGCCGCATAGGCGAACGGCGAATGCGCGCCGAGCGCACGGGCGGTTTCGATCGCCTCGGACAGCAGGTCATCGGGCGGCACCACCGCGTCGATCCACCCGCGCTGCAATGCGGTCCGGGCGTCGACGTTCTGCGCTCCCAGCGTGGCGCGCGACACGGAGGTGCCCATCGCGTAGCGGCAGATCTCCAGTGCGGCCGCCGGGAAGGGCACGCCGACCGCGACCTCGGTGAGGCCGACGGATCCACCTGACATGAGGCGCACATCTGCGGCCATCGCGACGACGCAGCCGCCCGCGATGGCGTGCCCGTTGATCGCCGCGACCACCGGCCCGGGGTAGTCGAAGACGGCGAGGAACGCGGCGGGCATCGCGTCGAGGAACTTCTCGGTGTACTCACGTCCGCCCGCCAGGACCGCACGCAGGTCGACGCCGGCGGAGAAGCACTTACCCGCCCCAGTCACCACAACGGGTCCTTCGAGGCCGCCGAGGGTCGCGACCGCGTCCTCGACCAGGTCGAGGTCCAGTGCGTTCACCGGCGGTCGGTCGAGCCGCACGACCGACACCCCGTCGGTCACCTCCACGTCCACCGGCTACCTCCTCGATCGATCCGCTGCCGCAATTAGTGATCGACGTGTTCCGCTGCCGATCACCCCCATTCACTTCAAGCGTGCCTTAGCTTTCTTTACCACGGCCGCGGCTTCGCGGCTGGCCTGCTTCGCCTGCTCGTAGGCGTCTTCGGCTGCGGTGAGCGCACTTTCGGCGTCCTCCAGCCGCCTGTGCGCGTCGTCGCGGCGCAGCCGGGCCGTCGCGAGGTCCGCCTGCAGTTCGTTGAGCGCGTCGTCGGCCTCCGCCTTGGCGCGCTCCGCGGCGGCCAGTGTCGCCCGCGCCTCTTGTCGCCTGCGACGTTCCTCGGCCTGTTTGTCGCCACGGGGCCTTTTATCGGCGGGGTTATCCTTCGCGGGTTTCTCGGGCTCGGGTTCGGCTGCGGTCTTGCGGCCGCGTGTGGGCTTGAAAACGATTGTGGTGTCACCGAACTCGCCGAAGCCTGACCACTGCTCGGCCTTGGCGAGGCGGCCCAGCCGTGCGGCGACCTGCGGGTCGGCGATCGCCGCCTGCAGCGTGGCGGTGACGTCGTCACGCAGCGCGGCCGTCGGCCCGCTGACATCGGCTTCTTCGAAGGCGGCTCGTGCCAGCTCATCGATGAGGCGTCGCTGCTGCGCGGTCAGTTCGCGAATCTGGCTGCCGTCCATGCCCGCATGGGCAGCGCGCAGTCGCTCGCCGAGGTCAGTCAGGCGTTTCCGGGTCGACGCATCGTTGAGCACCAGCACGTTGACGACGTGGGCTGCGGTGGTGGGTCTGCGCGCCGCCGTGATCCGTTTGGCGGTGTCGGCGTCCCCCCGCTTCTTGGCCTCGGCGGCGAGTTTCGTCCGCAGCGCGGTGAAATCCTCCGGCTTCGCGGCGTACAGAACGTCGAGGTCATCGTCGGCCATCACGCCATCATCTCCCCCGTCAGCGTCCCGGCTGCGGCAGGTACCAGGGCACGTAGGCGGTGGCCAGACCGACGTAGGGCACGTCGTGCAGAAAGGTGCCGACGACACCGAGCGCGGGCAGCACGATCATTACCGCCGCGACGAACACCACCGCCGTATTGTCCCAGGTGTGGAGCAATCGGCCGGTACCCAGGCACTGCGCTCGGGCGTGATCATCGCCGCGCTGGGCGTCGTGTTCGGCGACATCGGCACCAGCCCCATCTACACGCTGCAGACGGTGTTCAACCCCGCCGATCCCCACCCAGTACCCGTCAAGGACACATACGTCTACGGCGTGGTGTCGCTGATCTTCTGGTCGGTGATGATCATCGTCACCCTCACCTACGTCACGCTCGTAACGCGTGCGGACAACCACGGCGAGGGCGGCATCATGGCGCTGATCACTCTGCTGCGGCGGACCGGCGCACGGGGGCGGCGCACCGCGGTGATGCTGTCCGCCCTTGGCCTGTTCGGCGCCGCGCTGTTCTTCGGGGACAGCATGATCACCCCGGCGATTTCGGTGCTCTCGGCAGTCGAGGGGCTCAAGGTCATCGACGCCGACCTCAAGGACGTCATCGTGCCGATCACCGCGGTGATCATCGTCGGGCTGTTCTCCGTGCAGAGCCGCGGAACCGCCGCCGTGGGACGGTTCTTCGGGCCGGTGATGATCGTGTGGTTCACCGCGATCGGCGCGTGCGGGATCTACGGCATCGTCGACAACCCGGAGATCCTCAAGGCGCTCTCGCCGACCTACGCGCTGGCGTTCATCGCCGGCCACTTCCACATCGCATTCTTCGCGCTCGCCGCGATCGTTCTGTCCGTCACCGGCGCGGAGGCGCTCTACGCGGACCTGGGTCACTTCGGCAGGCGCGCGATCACCTTCGGCTGGCTCGGCCTCGTGCTGCCCGCGTGCACGCTGAGCTACTTCGGCCAGGGTGCGCTGGTGCTGAGCGACGAGTCGACAGTGGCGGCGCCGTTCTTTCTGCTCACCCCGGAATGGGCGCGAATCCCCATGGTGCTGTTGGCAACCGCGGCGACTGTGATCGCGTCGCAGGCGGTGATCACCGGCGCGTTCTCCGTGGCGTCGCAGGCGGCCCGCCTCGGCTATCTTCCACGGTTGCGCATCGAGCACACCTCAGCATCGACCATCGGCCAGATCTACGTGCCGTGGATCAACGGTGCCCTGATGGTGGGGGTGCTGATCCTGGTGTTCGCGTTCCGTAGTTCGGCTGCGCTGGCGTACGCCTTCGGCATGGCGGTGACCGGAACCATCACGATCACCACCACGCTGTTCTTCTACTACGCCCGAACGCGGTGGAGGTGGCCGCTGTGGGGAGTGCTCCTCGGCGGAGGTGCTCTACTGCTGGTGGACCTGATGTTCTTCGCGGCCAACCTGACGAAGCTGGTGCACGGCGCATGGCTGCCGCTGACCATCGCGGTCGTCGCCTTCACCGTGATGACGACCTGGCAGCGGGGTCGCGAAATCGTCACGCGGGCAAGGGAAAAGGCGGAAGGGCCGCTGCGGGAGTTCGTCGACGGACTGGTGCACCGCGATCCCCCGCTGATCCGCATCCCGGGCACGGCGGTGTTCCTCAACCGCGGCGAGGACACCGCGCCGCTGGCGATGCGCGCCAACGTCGAGCACAACCATGTCCTTGCCGAGCACGTCATCATCATGTCCGTCGAGACGGAGACGGTGCCGCGGCTGCCCGACTCCGAGCGGTTGACGCACGACGACCTCGGTTACGGCAGCGACGGAATCGTCCACGTGGTCGCACGTTTCGGATACATGGAACGACCCGACGTTCCGCGCGTGCTGGCGCTGCTCACCCCTGAAGAGACCGAAGGTCCCATCGACCTCGGCAACGCGTCCTACTTCCTGTCGAAGCTCGACCTGTGCGCCGGCGACGCCCCGGAGATGGCGTCGTGGCGCACACGTCTGTTCATCGCGACATCGCACATCACCGCCGACGCCCCCGCCCACTTCGGACTGCCGCTCGACCGGACCGTGATCGTCGGCTCCCGGCTCGAGCTGTGACTCCGCGGCTCAGCCGCGGAGTCCAATTCGCGGCTCAGCCGCGGAAGATTACCCAGCGCATCGTGCTGTACATGTAGATCGCCTCGCACGCTCCCGCCACAACGCGAGCGATGCGGTAGTCCAGGCCGAGCGCGGCCAGCAGGCTGGAGACACCGAGGATGAACGCCAGATAGTTCACCACGACGACGACGACGTACACGGCGAACTGCGGGCCGACGGGTGCGTGGTTCTGAAAGTTGACGATCCGGTTGAGGATGTAGCTCAGCGCGAACGCGCACGCGTAGGCGACGGTCACCGCGATCGGCACCGGGACGTTGACCCAGCCGTGCAGCGTGGTCAGCAGCACCAGGTCGACACCGAAGGTGAAGCTGTTGATCAGACAGAACCCGAGAAACGTCGGGGCGACAACGGAACTCAGCCCGAACGGCAGGCGCGCGACCACCCACACACAGAGCCGATGGAATCGCTCGACTGCTCCCACCTGGGCGGGAGTCGACGACTCGACGGGCACGTGTACACGCTGACATGGACGGGTGACCACTGGTTGAGCAGCAAGCAAACTCCCGGAGGCGTGTCGCGCGCCGTCAGGCCACGCCGAACAGGGCGAGGAGATCGGCTGTGCGCCACCAGATCAGAAGCAGGAATAGCACGAGGATCGCGACCGTGGCGGCGACCTGGACGGCGGTCCGCGATTTTTGCGGCGCGTACGCGTACGCCGCGGCGATCACCGCGCCGGTGACGAGCCCGCCGATGTGCCCCTGCCAGCTGATGTTCTGGGAACTGATCAACGGGATCACGAAGGTGAACGCCAGGTTCAGTGCGATCAGGCCGACAACCCAGCGGACGTCCACGTTGAGCCGCTTGCCCACCACGAACATCGCACCGAACAAGCCGAACACCGCCCCCGATGCGCCCGCGGTCTGGGCGTTCAGAGGCGACAGCAGGTAGACCAGAAGGGATCCACCGAGCGCGCTCATCACGTACAGACTGGTGAACCGCAGTCGGCCCAGCGCGGTCTCCAGCGGCGGGCCCACCACGTACAGCGCCCACATGTTGAACAGGATGTGTGTCACGCCATAGTGCAGGAACGCCGACGTCAACAGCCGGTACCAGTCGCCGTCGGCCACCGCAGGCGAGATCAGCACGAGCTCGCTCTGCAGGTCCGCCGACATGGTTTGCAGCACGAACATCACGACGTTGATCGCGATCAACACATAGGTGACCAGCGGAGTGGCCGCCGGCACGCCACCGAACTGTGTTCGCGGCTGCCGGACCGTCTTTGCGCCGGCGTTCACGCACTCCGCGCACTGGTGTCCGACGGCCGCGTCGCGCATGCACTCACCGCAGATGAACCGGTTGCAGCGGGTGCAGCGGACGTACGTCTCGCGGTCGGGATGCCGATAGCAGGTGGGCGTCTGCGGCGGGGTGGTCATGGCTACAGCGTGCCGAACAGTTCGATCCAGTTGCCGTCGGGATCGGCGACGAACATCCAGCCCATACCCGGAACCGGCGCGAACTCGGTGAGCGATTCCACCACCTCGTACTTGGAAGCGGCGAATCCATCCGCCAGCGCGCGGAGGTTCTTCACGCCGATCGTGAAGTACCGGATGCCTGCTTGGGCGCGACCACCGCCCGTAGCGGCGGGCAGTGGCGGAGGCGGCGAGTACGTGACGAGTTTGAGCACGCTGCCACCCAGGGTGTAGCGGCGCTGCGAGCCGCCGGGGAAGTCGATCTCACCTTGGAACTCGAGCTCGAGGAAACCCTCGTAGAACGCGATCATGGCCTCGAGATTCGTCGTCACCAGACCGACCTCGACACCGGGTGTGAGCAGATCCAGCTTCACAGTCACCTCATTCGTCGTTTGACACCCGTCCGCGGACGAACCTACTGCCCGCAGCGGTAACGATTCGGTCTCTATCGACATCACGATCAATTAAGGGCCGCCGCCGAATTATGAGGATTTTCAAGATCTCGTCGCCGATCTGTTCGGTGACTTACCGAATTCGGCGCAAATTGCGGCCGAAATCACCGTGTCCCGGTGTAACGGCGTCGGCGCAGGCAGTGGGCGACTTGTCGAGCCCGATTGGGCCGCTTTGGGTTTCGCTACCGTGGATCCGGGAACGGGGAAACACAAGACAGAGACGATACGAAGGAAGAAAGGCATATGAAGAAGTTCAGCCGTATTGATGTGCGCCGGGGAATCGCCGGCGCGTGCGCAGGTTCCCTGCTGGGGGGTTTGGCTCTGGCGACCATCGCCGCGCCGTCGGCCATGGCCGCACCAGACCCATGCAGCGCGAGCGAGCTGTCGGGCGCCGTCAGCTCGGCAACGGGCGCCGCCCGCGACTACCTCGCCAGCCACCCGGGCGCAGACCAGGCGGTCACCACCGCGTTCAGCCAGCCGCGCCCGCAGGCGGCCGACACCCTGCGCGGGTACTTCACCGCCAATCCGGGCGAGTACCAGGACCTGCGTGGCATCCTGGCGCCGATCGGTGACAAGCAGAGCCAGTGCAACGTGGCAGTGCTGCCGCCGGAACTCGCGTCGGCTTACGATCAGTTCATGGTCGGCTGAGTCAGTTCATGGTCGGCTGAGTCCGCCCAATCGAGTAGACGAACCCGCCGCTACAGCCCTGCTGTGGCGGCGGGTTTTTCCGTTCTCCCGAAAGGCGCTTAGACTGGCTTCCTATGAAGACGACGAGAACAGCCGCGCTCGCCGTGGCGTTGCTTGTCGCGGCCGGTGTATCGGCCGGTCAAGTGCACGCCCAGCCGTCGCCGGCGCCTGCACCGCCACCGGCCCCGAAGACAACCATCGACGCCGACGGCACGTATGCGGTCGGAGCCGACATCGCACCGGGGACCTACGCAACGGCAGGGCCCGTTCCCGACGGCGCGTGCTACTGGAAGCGGGTCAGCGGCGACAAGCTCGTCGACAACGCGCTGACCAAGAAGCCGCAGGTGGTGCGGATCGAGCCGGGTGATACTGCGTTCACGACGAACGACTGCCAGCCGTGGCAGTTGACCGACGCGGCGCCTCCGCCGCAGCCCGGTCCGGGGGATCTGCTGGGCCAGCTCGGGACATTCCTCGGGCCCGCGATCCTCAGCGGGCCGAAGGGCGCACCGCCCGTACCCTGACGGTCGTGGCCGACCTTCACCCCGACATCGCCGTGCTCGCTCCCCTGCTGGGCACATGGGCGGGTGAAGGCGCGGGCGAGTACCCGACCATCGAGTCGTTCGGCTACACCGAGGAGATCGTCTTCGACCACGTCGGCAAGCCGTTCCTCACGTATCGCCAGCGCACCACGGCCAGCGCCGACGGCCGCCCGCTGCACGCCGAGATCGGGTTCGTCCGCGCGCCGTCGCCAGATCGCGCCGAGTGGGTGCTGGCCCATCCCAACGGCATCGTCGAGATCCAGGAGGGCACTCTGAGATCGGCCGGCGTCATCGAAATGGACCTGACCGCGACCACGATCGGCCTGACCGCGTCGGCCAAAGAGGTCACCGCGCTGAGTCGCTCGATCCGCGTCGACGGGGACGTACTGACCTATCGCCTGAACATGGGCGCTGTCGGTCTGCCGCTCCAGCACCATCTCGCCGCCACCCTGCACAGGCGGCCGTGACCGGCGACGGCAGAATCCGCGTGCCTGCCGACCTCGACGCGGTGACCGCGGTCGGTGAGGAAGACCATTCGGGCATCGATGCGGCGTCGGTCGAGCGAATTTGGCAGGCGGCCAGGTACTGGTATGAGGCGGGCATGCACCCCGCGATTCAAGTTGTGCCTGCGGCACAACGGCCGGGTGGTCCTCAACCGGGCCATCGGCCATGGCTGGGGTAACGCACCGGATGACCCTCCGGACGCCGAAAAGGTGCCTGTCACAACGGAAACGCCGTACTGCGTGTACTCGGCGGCGAAGACCATCTCGACGACCGTCGTGCACATGCTGGTCGAACGGGGGCACTTCTCGCTCGACGACCGCGTCTGTGAGTACCTGCCGAGCTACACCAGCCACGGCAAGGACCGCACGACCATCCGGCATGTGATGACCCACAGCGCGGGCATCCCCATCTACACCGGTCCGCGGCCTGACCTCAAACGCATGGACGACAGCGAGTACACGCGGGAGATGCTCGGGTCGATCAAGCCGCTGCACCGCCCGGGCCTGATGCACATCTATCACGGGCTGACGTGGGGTCCGCTGGTACGCGAGATTGTCTCGGCCGCCACCGGAAGAAATATCCGCGAGATTCTCGCAACCGAGATCCTTGATCCACTCGGCTTCCGATGGACCAATTACGGCGTTGCGGCCCAAGACGTTCCGCTGGTCGCTCCCAGCCACGCGACCGGTAAGCCGTTACCCGCGCCGATGCAGAAGATCTTCCAGCTGGCCACTGGCGGGCCGTTGCAGAAGATCATCCCGTTCACGAACTCCCCGCAGTACCTCACCAGTGTGCTGCCGTCGTCCAACACCGTATCGACCGCGAACGAACTGTCGCGGTTCGCCGAGCTTCTGCGCCGCGGAGGTGAACTCGATGGCGTGCGGGTGATCACACCGCAGACTCTGAACGGGGCGGTCAAGGAGTGCCGCAGGCTGCGGCCCGACGTTGCGACGGGACTCGTGCCGCTTCGCTGGGGTATGGGATACATGCTGGGCTCCAACAGGTTCGGGCCGTTCGGTAAGCATGCGCCTTCGGCGTTCGGCAATACCGGACTGACCAACATCGCGGTGTGGGCTGACCCGGAACGCGGACTGTCAGCCGGTTTGATCAGCAGCGGCAAGCCCGGTAATCACCGCGAGGCCAACCGGTATCCGGCTCTGCTGGACCGCATCACCGCCGAGATACCGCGCGCCGGCTGATCAGGACAGCGGCCGGTTCTCCCGAACACCCCGGTAGATACCGCGCCGCACGATCAGCGACATCAAGACCCGTTCGAACGACCAGGCCGGGAACCGGAATGCCTGCCCGTTGGGCGCGAAGACCTCCAGTCCGTCGGGCTGGATCCCGACGACCGAACCCCACCGCCGGCCCGCAGGACGGAAGGAGCGCAGCGGGCGAGCGGCGAACTCGGCCATGATGTTTCGCGCGAGCAGCCCATCGGCGCGGTTGCGGGCCGAGGTCCGAAGCGGATCGGTGGCCGCGACATCGCCGATCGCGAAGACACCGCGGTGGTCGGGAACCCTCAGTTCCGGTGTGACGCGAACGAAACGGTGCTCGTCGAGAAGCTCGTCCGGCAGCCAGTCCGTATTGGGCCGGACTCGACCGGTCGCCCACAACACGGCATCCGCGGACACAGGCGGCTGGCCGGTGCTGAATTCGACGGGTGCGCTGGTGATGTCATCGCAGCCGAAGCCGTCTGGTATCACCGCCCGGTGGCCGGGGTACAGCTCGACACCGAACTCGACCAGGCGGCGGCGCACCCGCTCCCAGACCCGAGTGTGGTGATGCACCAGCGCGCGCTCCCCGGGGAAGTACAGGCCGACCCGCTTGCCCGGCCATGTTCTGGCCACATTGGCTGCGCTGCTCACCGCTGCCGCGCCACCGCCGATCACAGCCACCGATTCGGCGGCCGCCAGGCGGTCGTGCGCGGCACGCAACCCGTTCGCGATCTCATCCGCCGATTGCAGGTTCGGCCGGCGCCAGAAGCCGTTCGTGACTCCTGTCGAGATCACCAGCGCGTCATACGGTTCGGCGTCGGCCGTGCCGTCGGGGCGCTCCAGAAAGACCTTCCGCGCGGCCAGGTCGACGCCGGTCAGCGTTCCTTGAACGGTGCGCACCCGATCGAGGCCACGGAACTTGTCGAAGGAGATCCAGTTGTGCCGGGCCCAGTCTCCCGGGCGGCTGAGCCGCCAGCCCAACTCCTGCCCGCTGACAAGGCCCGGCTTGGTCGAGATGCCGACGACATCAGCATGCTTAGCCAGCTTGATGGCGGTCAGCACGCCGCTGTCTCCCAGCCCGGCGATGACCACGCGCTTGCGGCTCAACGTCCTGGCCTGCCCGCGCGTCGCATCCGGTCACCATAGCGGGCGCCTCAGGCCGGCAGGCTCCCGACTTCCAGTCCGGCGAGCTCGGTCTGTTCCTCGAACACGAGCCTGCCGAATTCTTTGACCACGCACCGCAGCCGACCGGCCAGGTGTTCGTAGTCGGTGTTGACGTTGCGGCGTTCGCCCGGCAGCGGCACCGGAAGCACGTGCGGTTGGCGATGCCCACCGTCGCCGACTATCTCGACGTGATGGCGTAGCGATGTCGCGCGCAGGGTCCAGCGTCGGTCTCCCAGCTCGGACCGCACCCATGCCGTCGGCGGCGTCAGGCGGATCACCCGGTCCCCGAGCCTGACTACGACACCGGCGACGTCGCGGCGTAACGGGCCGAGCGCCAGACGGCCTCCCGAGAACGCGACACAGACGTCGGCGTCACCGAAATCGTGTGCCTGACCCCACCACCAGCGCTCGGGAAAGCCTGCGCCCCAGTTGCGTTCGGTATAGAGCTTCGCACGGTCCAGATGCCAACGGTCCGGGCCCAACTGGACGTCGCCGGTCGCGGTGCCGCCGAGCCGATACGGATGCCAGTACTGGTTCAGGAACGGGATCGACGACGCGATTCCGCCGCCGGCCAATGCCTTGGGCCACTCGTATGATTCGTCGAATCGCAGATCGAGTACGACGTCGTCGAGTTCGACGTGTAGCGCGTCGTACGTTGCGGTGAATGCGCCCCGCCCCGCCGATCCGGCGTTCAGTTCGAACGGCGCATCTCCTGCCCGCGCATGATCCAACGCGGCCGCGCGTACGAGATCGCCGGGATGTGCAGCGACGGCAACCGTCGACCAGTCACCGTCCGGATGCCGGTTGATGCTGAACAGTGCCACCACCGCCCGTCCCGACGCCGAATCGGTGACGCGCCAGAACCAGCCCTCCATCTCGCACCCGTGCGAGGTCAACGGGTCACCGAAGGGCAGGTCGGCACCGGTTCTTCGATACACGTCGACGAGGCCCATAAACGACCCGTTGACAACACCGGCCGTTCGTAAACCCGGCCGGGGTCAGCGGATCTTTTCGCCGTAGACGCGCTCGACGGTCAACGCCATCAGCACCCTGCGGTCGGAGACCATGACCGACCGGTATTCGTCCCAGTCCGGGTGCTCGCCCGCGGCGCTGCGGTAGTAGTTGACGAGCGCCTCGACCTCGGGACCGTTGGGGTCCGAGCCCGGCCCGGTGAGTGTCACCGGGCCCTCGGCGGTGGCCCACGCCCATCCGTCGGAGCTGGTGACCTCGATCGCGGCGCGGGGGTCTCGGCGCAGATTCGCGGTCTTCGCCCGGCCGTCGGTCATCGATACGTAGATGACATCGGCGGCCCGGTCGTAGAACGGCGTCACCGGGGACAGCTGTGGGACGCCGTTGGACTTGATCGTCGCGAGGACACCGAGTCGGCTTTCGGCCAGGAGCGAGCGCGGGTCAAAGGTCATGTGTTGGGCAACCCGGTACGACGGGCCCGCTATTCCGCGCTAGTGCCGGAGGGGCGTCGAGACGCACCCTGAACATCTTCGGCCAGTACTTGCCGGTGATCAGGAACTCGTCGCCGTCGATGTGGGCGATGCCGTTGAGCACCTTCTCCTGGTTCCGACCCTGGCTCTGTGCGAGTGCGGTTGCATCCACGACGGCGTTCACCACGCCGGTCGCCGGGTCGATGCGGACGATCATGTCGGTCTGCCAGACGTTCGCCCACACCTGCCCGTCCACGCATTCCAGCTCGTTGAGGTTCCGCACCGGCTGATCTTCGCGGGTGACGTTGACCGAGCCGGTCTCGGCGAAGTTCTGCGGGTCGTGGAACCTCAACCGGTCGGTGCCGTCGCTGCGGATCATTCTGTCGCCGTCGTGACAAAGACCCCAGCCCTCGCCGTCCACCGGGACCTCCCGCAGCGGGCGCAGGGTGGCTTTGTCCCACTCGACCGCGACGCCGTCCTGCCACGTGAGTTCCCAGATCCGGTCGCCGACGACGGCGACCCCTTCGCCGTAGTAGTTGTTGGGGGTCGGGGCCGCACGCAACACCGCCCCTGTGGCCGGGTCGAGTTGGCGCACCTGCGACTGGCCCGCGACCCCGGTGCCTTCGTAGAGGTCGGCCCCGTCGAACTCGAGCCCCTCGATCCAAGCCGACGTGTCGTGGGGCATCTCGCTGAGCACGACGGGCGTCACGACGGGGGCGGGCCCCTTCGGGGTCTCCGTCTCCGTACTCGCGGCGGGTTGGCCGCCGCTGCAGCCCGCGACCAGAGCCACCAGCGCGCCGACCCGGATGAGGGCATTACGTCCCGACATAGCACCTATACGTACCCGATCTCACGGCGCGATGGCATCGATCGCGCGGTAGATGCGTTGCTCGCTCACCGGCCGAGGGGTGCCCAGCTGCTGCGCCCACAGGCTGACGCGAAGTTCCTCGATCTGCTGCTCGATGTCGCGGATGTCGTCGGCGGCCGCGCGGGTGGGCGACAGCGCGCCGATCACGTCGTCGAGGGCGTCCTGCACGGCGTGCACCCGGTCCATCCGCTCGCGGTCCGCGCCGACCGAGTGCGGCAGGCGGTCCAGGCGCCGCCCGATGGCGGTGAGGTAGCGCGTCAGGTCTGCGAGCCTTGCGGCGCCGGTGGCGGTGACGAAGCCCTTCGGCATGAGCCTGTCGAGCTGGGAGCGGATGTCGGCGATCGCGTCGGCCTGCGCGGGCGGCGGCGGCGCGGGCAGTGCGACCTCCACCTCGTGGGCTGCGCCGAGCGCCTTCTCGACCCGGCCGAGGATCGCCTGCGTCGTCGACACCAGGTCCTGCGCGACGCGGTCCCGCAGGGCGGTGAACTCGTCGCGCGTCCACACCGGGCCCGGTATGAGGCTGCCGGTCGCTGCGTCGGCGCAGTCGTCGAGCAGCGCCTGCAGCGAACCGTCCGGGTTCGCACCCAGCACCAGCCGGGTGCGCGGATCAAGCTGCCGTTCAAGGTTTTTCACCGGGGACGGCACGGCGAGGCGCAGCAGCCTGCGGGTACCCGAGCCCATCGCCGCCGCCTGTTCGGCTTCCGTCGGGAATACCCGCACATCTACCGCGGAGCCAGTGTCGACCAGCGCAGGGAAGCCTCGCACCGCATGCCCGCCGCTGCTGCGCTCGACAGTGCGGGGCAGCTCGTCGAGGTCGTCGGGCCAGGTGCGCAACCCGGTGCGTTCCAGGTCGCCGGCCACCGCCTCGGCGACGGCGCGGCGGATCGGCGCGGCGAGGCGTGTCTGCAGGGCGTCGAGATCCTTGTCGCGGGCGACCTCGGTGCCGTCGGCGGACTCCACGGCGAAGGTGACACGCAGATGCGGCGGCAGCTTGTCGAGGTCGAAGGCGTCGATCGGCACGAGCACGCGGGTAAGCCGGTGCAGTTCACGCTGAACGGCCTGCAGCAGCGGTTCGGTTCCGGGCATGATCGATGCGAGCACGGTCCGTGCGGTGTCCGGAGCGGGAACGAAGTTGCGGCGCAAGTCTTTTGGAAGTGATTTGATGAGCGCGGTGACCAGCTCCTCGCGCAGAGCGGGTACCTGCCAGGAGAACTCGTCGCCGCCGAGGCGTGCGAGCACCTCGACCGGCACGTGCACGGTGACGCCGTCGTCCTCGGTGCCAGGCTCGAATCTGTAGCTCAGTGGCAGCGACAGTTCACCGGCCTGCCAGGTGTCCGGCTGGTCGGCGACGTCGTCGTCGGTGCGCAGCAGGTCGTCGCGGGTCATGGTGAGCAGGTCGGGAGTCTTGTGTCGCTGCTTCTTCCACCACGCGTCGAAATGGCGCGCCGACACCGCTTCCGCGGGGATGCGGGCGTCGTAGAACGCGTAGATCTCGTCGTCGCCGACGATCAGGTCGCGGCGCCGCGCCTTCTCCTCGAGTTCCGCCACCTCCCCGCGAAGTGTTGCGTTGTCGCGGAAGAAGTGGTGGCGGGTCTGCCAGTCGCCGTCGACCAGCGCGTGCCGGATGAACAGCTCGCGGGCCAACTCCGGGTCCACGGCTGCGTAACCCACCCGCCGCCGCGGCACCAGCGGCAGCCCGTAGAGCGTCACCCGTTCGTAGGCCATCACCGCGCCGCGCGCGGCGTCCCAATGCGGTTCGCTGTGCGTGCGCTGAAGGAGATGCGCGCCGACCCTTTCCACGACTTCGGGTTGGATGCGCGCGCCGACGCGACCGTACAGCCTGCTCGTCTCGACGAGGTCGGCGACGACGATCCATCGCGGCGGGCGTTTGGTGAGCACCGATCCAGGAGCCAGGACGAACTTCGAGTTGCGTGCGCCCGCGTAGTCCCGAGAGTCGCCCTCGCGCAGGCCGATATGCGACAGCAGACCGGCCAGCAGCGCGGCGTGTATCTGCGCCGGGTCGGCGGGCTCCTGGTCGTCGGACTCGGTGATGCCGAGGTCGCGGGCGACGCTGCGCAACTGTCCGGTGAGGTCCTGCCATTCGCGGATGCGTAGGTAGTGCAGGAACTCTTCGCGGCACATCCTGCGAAACGCGTTGCCGGACCGTTCCTTCCGTTGTTCACGCAGATAACGCCAGAGGTTCAGATACGAGGTGAAGTCGGAATGCTCGTCGGCGAACCTGGCGTGTTTCTGGCGCGCGGCCTCCTCGCGGTCGGCCGGCCGCTCACGCGGGTCGGGGATCGACAGCGCCGCGGCCAGCACCAGGATCTCGCGCACGCAGCCCTCCGCGTCGGCCTGCAGAATCATGCGGCCCAGCCGCGGGTCGACGGGCAGTTGCGCCAGCCGCCGGCCGAGGTCGGTGATCACCCCGTCGCCGTCGAAGGCGCCGAGCTCCTGCAACAGCACGACACCGTCGCGGATGCTGCGCCGTTCGGGCGGATCGAGGAACCCGAACGTCTCGATATCGCCGAGGTTCAGCGCGGCCATCTGAAGGATCACCGCGGCCAGGTTGGTCCGCAGGATCTCCGGGTCGGTGTAGCGGGGCCGCGACGAGAAGTCGTCCTCGGAGTAAAGACGGATGCACACTCCGGGCGCGGTGCGCCCTGAGCGGCCGGCCCGCTGAGCGGCGGAGGCCTGCGAGATCGGCTCGATCGGCAGTCGCTGCACTTTCGTGCGGCGACTGTACCGGGAGATGCGCGCCGTTCCAGGGTCGACGACGTAGCGGATGCCCGGCACGGTCAGTGATGTCTCGGCGACGTTGGTGGCCAACACGATTCGGCGCGTCGAGCGGCTGGGCTGAAACACGCGCTGCTGCTCGGCGGTGGGTAGACGCGCGTACAGCGGCAGCACCTCGGTGTGGTTATCGACAGCGCCGCGCAGTGCTTCACTGGTGTCGCGGATCTCACGCTCGCCCGACAGGAACACCAGCACGTCGCCGGGCGGTTCGGCAGCGAGCTCGTCGATGGCGTCGACGATGGCCTCGGTCTGATCCCGAATCTCGGTGCGGACGATTTCGTGGTCGGGGTCGTCGGGGTCGTCGGTGTCGTCCGCGGGTACCGCGACTTCCAGTGGCCGGTAACGGATCTCGACCGGGTATGTCCGGCCCGACACCTCGACGATCGGTGCCCCGCCGCTGGATACATTTTCGGCACCGCCGCTGGATACATTTTCGGCACCGCCGCTGAATACATTTTCGGCACCGCCGCTGGATACATTTTCGGCACCGCCGAAGTGAGCGGCGAAACGTTCCGGCTCGATGGTGGCCGAGGTGACGATAACCTTCAGGTCAGGCCGTCGCGGCAGAAGTTCGCGAAGGTATCCGAGAAGGAAGTCGATGTTGAGGCTGCGCTCGTGCGCCTCGTCGAGGATGAGTGTGTCGTAGCGAAGGAGCCTGCGGTCGCGCTGAATCTCTGCGAGCAGGATGCCGTCGGTCATCAGCTTCACCAGGGTGCGGTCGCTGGCCTGATCGGTGAAGCGGACGGTGTAGCCCACCGCGTCGCCGAGGGGGGTGCCCAGTTCGTCGGCGATGCGCTGGGCCACGGTGCGCGCAGCGAGGCGACGCGGCTGGGTGTGGCCGATGGTGCCGCTGATGCCACGGCCGAGTTCAAGGCAGATCTTGGGCAACTGAGTGGTTTTGCCCGAGCCGGTTTCGCCGGCGACGATGACCACCTGATGGTCGTTGATGGCCCTGGCGATGTCGTCGCGCCGCTCACTGACCGGCAGATCGGGGTAGGTGATCGTTGGCACAGCGGCGGTACGGGTGGCCACCAGGCCCTCGGCGGCGGCGACCTGCTCGGCGATCTGGCGCAGCTTCGCGGGGTCGGTGCGGCGGATGTTCTTCAGTCGCCGGCCCAGGCGGTCGGCGTCGCGGATCGTCAGGCCGTCGAGGCGCTTGCGCAGTTCAGCGGCGGACGGGTCAGGCATCACACGTCGAGATCGACGAAATGGCGTGGCCTGCTCGCACTTTTCCGCCCATTTGTCCGGTTGGGCGAAATCAGGAGTCGGGCGACCAGTAGGCGAGCATTTCGGCGAACGTCTGGAACGCCGGTGTGGAGACCCCGTAGGTCGCCTCGAAGTGAACGCTCAACGGGAAGCCGAGTTCACCCACTCCGTCGATGACCCGCTTGTAGAGGTCGACCATCAGTTTGCGCTTGTCTGCGGGGTCGGTGGCGGCCAGCCGCTTGACGAACTCCTGCTCGTCGGCCACGGCGGCGTTGCCGGGATCCTGGATCAGCCAGTTGATGAGGCCGACGCTGGTCTCCATCTTCGGCACGAAGCCGAACGACAGCAGGATCTCGGGCCGGTGGTCTGTCTTCTCGGCGAACTCGCGGAGAAATCCGACGATCGTGTCGGAGTACAGCAGTTGGGTCATGCCGTACGTCGCGCCCTGTTCGCATTTGAAGTTGAATCGCCCGTGCTCGCCCTCACGGGTCGGGATCAGGATCACGCCGCGGTTGGGTACCACATCGTCGAAGATCGACAGTGCATCGGTGGGCGCAACGCCGGAGCCCTCGCCGTCGTTCATGGTGCGCGGCACGCCGACGAACGCGATGCCGTCGAACCCGGCGGAGCTCAGGTCGGTCAGCCGCTGCCGCAGAGCCGGCTTGTCCAGAAAGGCCGTCACCTGGGTGCACAGGCCGTTCACCCCGGGCAGCTCGGGCCTGATGGCCGTCCAGAACTCCAGCACGTCCATCTTCGGCTTCATCTCGATCGGCCGGTCGTCGTCCTCTTCGATCATTCCGGGGATCATCACGTGCCGGATCCGGCCCTCGAGGCCGACTTCCGCGGAGCACCGCAGCACCTTGTGCGCTTCTTCCAGCGCCCGCTCACGACCACTTTCGACGTTCGGCGCAACGAGCTCGAGCGCGATGGTGTTGAGAGTCACCGGAATGCTCCTAATCGGGTGAACTTGCCTCGGCGTGGCGGGTTGGCGGTGACCACGGACGCATTTGCCGGAAGCCTCACCATACAGACCCGACCTGTGGTCCTCCGTAGTCTGGGTGGCGTGAGCGTTGCACCCGATACGGCCGTCACCCTGGGCGACCACTTTGCGCGCGAGTTGCCCGAGCTGGCCGTCCGGTGGCAGGCCGAGGCGGCCCCCGACCCGCGTCTGCTCGTCCTCAACAAGCCGCTGGCCACCGAACTCGGTCTCGACCCCGCGTGGCTAGGCGGGCCGGACGGGCGGCGACTGCTCGTCGGCACGCAGGTCCCCGATGGGGCGGCGCCGGTGGCCCAGGCATACGCCGGGCACCAGTTCGGCGGCTACGTTCCCCGCCTGGGCGACGGCCGAGCGTTGTTGCTGGGCGAACTTTCGACGACCGGCGGCGGCCTGCGGGACCTCCACCTCAAAGGCTCGGGTGCCACACCGTTCGCCCGGGGCGGCGACGGCCTCGCTGCGGTCGGTCCGATGCTGCGCGAGTACATCGTCAGCGAAGCCATGCACGCGATGGGCATTCCCACCACGCGGGCGCTGGCCGTGGTGGCGACGGGGCGCCCCGTACACCGCGAGACACCGCTGCCGGGCGCCGTGCTCGCCCGCGTCGCGAGCAGCCACCTGCGGGTCGGCACCTTCCAGTACGCCTCGGCCACCGGTGACGTCGCGCTGTTGCAGCGGCTGGCCGATCACGCCATAGCCCGCCACTACCCCGACGCGGTGCACGCCGAGAACCCCTATCTCGCGCTGTTCGAGGTCGTCGCGTCGCGACAGGTGTCGCTGGTGGCGCAGTGGATGCTCGTCGGGTTCGTGCACGGCGTGATGAATACGGACAACATGACGATTTCCGGCGAGACCATCGACTACGGACCGTGCGCGTTCATGGAGGCCTACGACCCGGAGACGGTGTTCAGCTCGATTGATTCGTGGGGCCGCTACGCCTACGGCAACCAACCGTCGATCGCGGGCTGGAACCTCGCCCGGTTCGCCGAGGCGCTACTGCCACTGCTCGCCGAAGACCAGGAGCAGGCCGTCGACCTCGCGCAGGAGAGCCTGGGCGGCTTCGGTCCGCAGTCTCAGACCGCGCTGGCGACCGGCATGCGTTCCAAGCTCGGCCTCCCCGAGACGGGCGTCGACGAGGTGGCGACGCCGTTGATGAACGACCTGCTCGCATTGCTTGCCGCCAGCCATGTCGACTTCACCTCCTTCTTCCGGAACCTCGGCCGGGCCGCCCGCGGCGACGCCGAACCCGCGCGCGGGATGTTCATCGACCTCGCGGGGTTCGACGAGTGGTTGGCACGGTGGCGTCCTCTGACCCCGGACGCCGACACGATGGACCGGGTCAACCCCGTCTACATCCCGAGGAACCATCTGGTGGAGGAGGCGCTGGCGGCGGCGACCGACGGTGACCTGGATCCGCTGTCAGGACTCCTGGAAGCCGTGGGCGCGCCCTATGACGAACGGCGCGGCCTCGAGAGATACGCCGCCCCGGCACCCGAGGACTTCGGCAGGTACAGAACCTTCTGCGGAACCTGACCGGCAGCCTGGACTGCCGGACATGAGTCTGCGATGGTCCGTGACAGTGGCGCTCTTCTCGCGGCCGCTTTTTCGGTCGCGCCGGTTTTGCCCGCCGTCGCCGTGGCCCAGCCCGGCAACTGCTGCTGTCCGCCGGGCCAGACGGGTGTCTGCCGCGAGGATGACCGGGGAGGCGTTGGTCTGTGACAGCGGATTGCGTGGTCTAGCCGGAAGCTTCGGGGTCGTCGACCCGTGCTCGCGTCGACCATTGAGAACTCTAGAGAATCGGGGGCCGATCGAACACGCGCCCCAGGAAATGAATCGTCAGCCTCTCCGAGGCCGCGATGCACATGCCTTGATCCGGCGCCTACGGCTCGAGTGACAGCACCGTGATGTCCGGTCGGGCGCCGATTCGCACCGGCGGACCCCAGAACCCCGCGCCCCTCGTCACGTAGAGCTGGGTGTCGTTGACCGTCGACAGTCCGGCCAGCGACGGCTGAACCAGCCGGACGACATAGTGGAACGGCCACATCTGGCCGCCGTGGGTGTGTCCGGACAGCTGCAGGTCCACGCCACGGGCCGCTGCCTCCTCCACCTGAACCGGTTGGTGGGCAAGCAGGATCGTCGGACGTGACGGATCGACACCCGCCATGGCGCGGCCGAAGTCGGGCGGGTCGCCGCGGTCCTCACCCGCGATGTCGTTGACGCCGACAAGGTCGAAGGCGGCGCCACCGCGGCGTATCGCCGTGTTCTCGTTGCGCAAGGGCCGCACACCGAGCCGCTCGAGTTCGGCCAGCCAGGATGAGGTGTCCTCGACGAAGTACTCGTGGTTGCCGGTGACGAAGAACGTGCCCTCCGGGGAAACCAAGTCCCGCAAGGGTTCCGCCGCTGCGCCGAATTCCTCGACGGTTCCGTCGACCAGGTCACCCACGATCGCGACGAGGTCCGGCGCCGCCTCGTTGATCGTCTCGACGATCCGCTCGGTGTGTGCCCGCCCCGCCAGCGGGCCGAGGTGGATGTCCGACACCACGGCGATGCGGAATCCGCGGAACGCGGGGTCGAGCCGACGCAGGCGCACCTGTAGCTGCAGCAGATCGGGCGGCCCGAGGGCAGTGGCAGCGCCGACGCCGACCAAGCCGATCGACGCGGCGCCGGCGGCCACCGCGCTGGCCCGCGCCAGAAACACCCGCCGGTTCAACGCCGGCGGGGCGGGCGGCTCATCCGGCAGGTCGGGTGCCCCGCTTCCGGCGGAAACCGTCGCCACCGTCGGCTCCCGCTTGACCCAGCCGCGCAGCGCAAGCCTCACCGGCTCCAGGACGAGCAGCGTCAGGAACAGGTACACGATCAGGCCGAACCACAGGTAGCCCGGCCACGCGTACCACCCCGCTGCCGTCACGTCGGCGAAGCGCGGCAGGACGAGTGTCGTGACAAGCAACACCGCGAGAGCCATGTGCACGACGGTGAGGATCCGTCTCGTGCGCCCCGGGGCGGTGGTGTCCTTGGCCAGCCGCTTCCAGAGGTAGACGTTCATCAGCGCCAGGATCGCGCTGAGGAAAACGATGAACATTCACGCCCTTCTGGCGACGCCTGGACCCGCGGAGTCTGTGGTCCGTCCCAGCTTATGGGCGGCGCTCGTCAGACGGCGATCGCGTCGGGGTGAAGTGGCGCCGGCTCGGTGAAGGCGGGCAGTTCGGCTGCCATCGTCGATGGCTCGATGAACTGCCGCAACTCGATCAGGTGCCTGGCGTGTTGATCGAGTCGGTGGTCCTCGTCGGAGAGAGGCTCCCACGTCGGGACAGGTCGTGCATTGCCGCGCTCATCGAGCGACACGACGACGACCAGTCCGTGCGCGGCTGACTGTGCGTGACCTCCATCGGTGCCGATCGTGATGACGTGGACGCTGATGTGCACGCTGCGCGGTCCGGTGTGGACGACCCGGGCGGTGACTTCGACGACGTCGGACACCTTGACCGGCCGATGAAAGCGGACTCCGGCAACGTAGGACGTGATGGCCGTCCCACCAATCCATTCGGCGCCACAACCGCAGGCCGCCTCCTCGATCCACCGCAGGACTCGGCCACCGTGGATTCTGTCGCCGTCGGTGACGTTGGTGCCGACGGCGAGAAACCGCCCTGTGGCATGCGGGGCGGTGCCCTCCGCGGAGTAGGTCTGAGCGGCCATCGCGGCGTCGATGCGTTTGCGCATCTGTATCCGCACTCGCGCTTGCCGCTGGCGTTGCAGATCGAGGATGGTGACGGGCGTCCACGGCTCAACGTCCACCGGGGTGCCGTCGTCGTCGACGGCAGACGAAAACAATTGGGCACTGGGTGGTTTGAAGAGTTTTGCGGCGCATCGGATCGCGCGAATAGACCGTCACGAGTACGTGGATACTTGTGCGCCCCGTGTAGACGACGCTGGTGTGCAGGTCGACGAGTTCGGCGGCGCCGATGGGTCTGTCGAGGTGCAGGTTGCCGATGTGGGCGGTTACACAGTGACGGCCACTCCACTGCGCGGCGACGGCGCGGCCTGCCTTGTGTATCCATTCCATAAGCGTCGCGCCGTCCACGATGCCGACCATGCCGATATCGGCAGGCCCCACACAGAAGCGCTGAATCAGCGTGTGGCTCGCGGTATCTGGTCGGCGGGCCTGTTGCGTCGAGTGCATTTCGGCGGACCTCCTCTGGCGGTGGGTCTTACCGATCATGTGAGGGCGGTCGCTGGTGAGGGAATGGCCGCTGCACTGATTGCGACGATTCCTGACACGATCCACAGGTTTGCGGCAGTCGCGGTGACTGAATCTATGGATCGTGCAAGGAAACGGCCCCCCAAGGCGACTTCCTCTTCCCAGACGTGTGGCGGTTTTCACATGCTTGGCCCTACCCGCCGCACAAGGAGGCCCGCAATGGCAATAGGACTGCTGATCATCGTTGTGGCGATCGCCATCGCCGCTCTATTGGTTTGGCTCGGACGGGCCCGTCGCGCACGGCTGGAGAGCCCGGAAGAGCGCTACCGCCGCGACATTCAGGGACTTCGACCTCGCACCCGGGCGCTGTCCGCGAATGTCAACACCGAAGAACTGTGGTCCGCCGGGGCAACGCCGGAGTCCAAGCACTCGCGCGCGAAGAAGGCCGGCGCCATGCTCTCGGCGGGGCTGATCGCCGGCTGCGGTGGCTGCGGCGGCTGCGGATGCGGCGGTTAGACATGAAGTGCCGACACCCGGGCGAGTTCAAGCGGTCACACACCGCCGTCGCCGAACTCGAGCTTCCCCCAGCGGTATTCAAGACATGCCCATGGCAGCCGCGCGAACTCATCGAGACCGGGTTGCGGCAATGGCTGCGCTGCTGCGCCGCCGCCCTGCGTGACGGCCAGGTGATCGGGATGCCCTCGCACGCCGTCGACGAGGCCTGGCACGGCCTGATCCTGTGCACAGCGCGGTATCGCGATTTTTGCGATACCGCGTACGGGAAGTTCATGGACCATCACCCGGTCGGCGGTGCCCCCGCCCACATCGAGGCGAACGCGGACCCGATGGACGAGCAGCTGCGTAGGACCGTCATCGCGTGGTCGTTGGTCGCGGATTCGGGTGAAGAGTGTGTCCTGTGGGACCTCGACAAGCGGGTCGGTGTGGAGCGCCCCTGGGGCCTCGGGGCCGCACGGGTCGCGGAGATCGACGCGGCAGTGTCCGAGCTCCAGCTGAGCCGTACCTGACGGGTGAGAGCGACGGTCGTCGCGGGTCGTCACGCCCGCGGAGGCGGCGCGGGCGCCAGCGATGCGCATGCCTGCGTTGCGTTGTCCCACGTCTGCCGGTCGACACCGGGCGGTGCGGGCGGTGTGTTGCCGTCGAACTGCGGACCGCCGAGCCTCGGAGGCGGCGTCGCGGCGTCAGGCGGGGCTGCACCATCCGGCGGTGTGCCGCCGGGTGGCGGGCCTCCCGGGCCACCAGGACCACCCGGGCCGCCGCGCCCGCCCCGGCCACCCGGCCCACCCTCGGGGGGAGCGGAAACACCGTTGTCGGTCATGCACTGGGTGAACGCGTCGTGGTCACCGGCAGGCTGCGACGGTGATGCCGTCGACGCGCCCGGCGCACAAGCCACGACGGCCGACATCAGCGTGGCACCCAGGGCGGCGACGACTGCAGTGCGGAACTCTGAAGCGAACACGTTGTCTCCTAGATCGATTGACGTGCCCGCGACGGTATGAGCGGTTGATGGGCGGCGACTTTCCGCGCGCTATGCGCCCGCTATGAAGCGCGGTGATCGGTGCAAGGGCCGTCCGGACCCACCCGAGGAAAGAGAATGGAAGGGAACCCGTCCCTTCCATTTACAAGATATAACGCACAGGGGGACTTGCGGCAAGGCCCCGGTCATGCCGCACAATCGTCCCCTGGCCTGCGGCCGTGGGCCCAGGCCTAGGCTTTAACCTGCGATTTTTGGGGGCGTGTGTCAACTCAGGACGACGACGAACTGCGGTCCGAGCAGAGCTACGTGGATGGGCTCTACACGCGACTCGACGCTGAACGCGCACGCGTGAAGGACAGGTACCGCGCCGCGATGCGCGGCCCCATCGACCTCGCGGACGGCGGCACACTCGTCGCACGCGACGACGAGGTGCGCGCACTGGCCAAACAGGTCGTGCGACTGGACGTGGCCGACAGCGGACTCTGCTTCGGCCGGCTGGACAGCGTCACGGACCAACGTCTGTACATCGGCCGGATCGGCATCCTCGATCCGGACAACGAGTACGAGCCGCTGCTGCTCGATTGGCGGGCACCGGCGGCGCGCGCGTTCTATGTCGCCACCGCCGCGAGCCCGGAGAACATGCGCCGGCGTCGGCAGTTCCACACCCTCGGACGGCGAATCGTCGATTTCACCGACGAGGTCCTCGGCCGACCCAGTGGCCATGAGCGCGGGGATGCGGCGCTTCTGGCAGCGGTCAACGCACCGCGCGGGGAGGGGATGCGCGACATCGTCGCGACCATCCAGGCCGAGCAGGACGCGATCATCCGGCTCGATCACCCCGGGGTCCTCGTGATCGAAGGCGGCCCCGGCACCGGAAAGACGGTGGTGGCGCTGCACCGCGTCGCCTACCTGCTCTACACCCAGCGCAAGAGATTGGAACGCCACGGCGTGCTGGTCGTGGGGCCCACCCCTGCGTTCCTGGACCACATCGGCCGTGTTCTGCCGTCGCTGGGCGAGTCCGACGTGGTGTTCATGACCATCGGGGACCTCATGCCCGGCCTGCGCGTCACCACCGAAGACACCGATGAGACCACGCGCCTCAAGGGTTCCCTGAAGATGCTGGACGTACTTCGAGCCGCGGTCGCCGATCGGCAGCGGCTGCCGAAGGATCCGCTGTCGATCGGACTGGCGGACGTCACGGTGCGGATCGACGTCGAGACCGCGGAGTGGGCCCGCGAAGAGGCGCGCGCAAGCGGCAAGCCACACAACGAGGCCCGCGACGTGTTTCGCGAGATCGTCACGTACGTCCTCACCGAACGGGCGATAGCGCGGATCGGCAAGGGCTGGCTCACGCGTGAGAACCGGCAAGCGTGGGAGCAGCTGCGGACGAGCCTGACCGACGAACTCGCGGACAACGCGACTTTCACCGCCGCGCTCGACGATCTCTGGCCGATTCTCACGCCGCAGACATTGCTGTCCCAGCTGTACAGTTCGGCCGAACGACTGCGCGCCGCCCACGCAGACGAGGCGCTGTTTCGCGCTGACGGCGAGGCCTGGACCGTGTCGGACGTCCCGCTGCTCGACGAACTCGTCGACCTGCTGGGCCGCGACAAACCGGCGGATGACACCGCCGAGCGGCAGAGGGCGGCAGAGACCGCGTACGCAGCCGGGGTGCTGGATAACATGATCAGCCGCGAGGATCTGATGGACGACGAGGACCATCTGCTCGCCCAGGACATGCTTTACGCCGAAGATCTGGCGGAGCGCTTCATCGAGCGCGATAACCGCGAACTTGTGGAACGCGCTCTCGCAGACCGGGACTGGACGTACCGGCACGTTGTGGTCGACGAGGCTCAGGAATTGTCCGCGATGGCCTGGCGGGTGCTCATGCGTCGCTGCCCGAGCAGATCCTTCACCGTGGTTGGCGATCTGGCCCAGCGTCGGTCGGCGGCTGGGGCAAGATCATGGGACACGATGCTGGAGCCGTATGTGCCCGACCGCTGGGTGTACCGGTCACTGTCCGTCAACTACCGCACGCCGGCGGAGATCATGACAGTCGCCGCTGCACTGCTCGCCGAGTTCGCACCGGAGATCCGGCCGCCGGAGTCGGTCCGCGCCTGCGGGGTGCTGCCGTGGTCCCGGCGCGTGACTGCGGACGAATTACCCACTGCGATCGAGGAATTCGTTCGTGACGAGAGCGGCCGTGAGGGCACCAGCGTGGTGATCGGGCCGCCGGGCGTGCCGGGTGCGGTGTTGCCGTCGCAGACCAAAGGCCTGGAGTTCGACGCCGTGCTTGTCGTCGACCCGGACCGGATCCTCGCCGGCGGACCACGCGGCGCGGCCGAGCTCTACGTCGCGCTCACCCGAGCGACCCAACGTCTGGGCGTTCTGCATCGCGGTCACCGTTGCCGACGGCGCTGAGTGGACTCGCCTAAGTCGCCTACTTCCAGGCGAACACCGGTTGCTCGAGCTCGTCGACCGGGTCATGGCGGCCCTCGAGGCACAGCCACCGAAGTTGCAGCAGCACTGCGCCTGTCGGCGCGTGAATGAGGTCGTTGCCGAGCGGGATCTGCACGACCGGGCGCGGGCTCTCCGGGATGGCGATGTACCGCGGCGAATCCTCCCGCAGTAGTTGATGCAGCCCGACCCGGTAGACCGCCACCACCTCGTCGGGTGCGGGACGAAGGTCGAGCCGTCCGCCGCCCCAGATGACCACCGGGGTGATCACGTAACCGGATCGGGTCGGGTAGTCGTCGAGCAGTCCCAGCACCGCCGAGCGCGGCAGGGTGACGCCCACCTCCTCGTCCATTTCCCGCAGCGCGGCGTCGACGGCATCCTCGCCCGGGTCCAAACGACCGCCGGGCAACGCCCACTGGGCAGCGTGTGACGAGAGCCGTGACGCCCGTCGGCACAGCAGGAAGGCCGCGCCGCCAGAGACGTCGACCATGCGGCCGTCGAGGTCCCCGGGCATCGGCCGGCCATCGATCCAGTCGTCGACGGGCGCGGGATCGACGCGGTCTTCACCGACCATCGAGTCCACGAGCACCACCGCGACGGCGGCGTGCCGCTTCGTCGGATCGGTCACGGCGCGGCGATCGTGACCCGCCAGGTGTGCGCGGATCCGTTCCCGCAACGCGTCGTCATAGGTGATCGTCACGGCTTCGACCATAAGCTGCCGACTGCCTGGGCCATCTGACTGCATACTCGATGAGGTGACCAGCCGGACCGACGACGTCATGCCGGCAGCGTTCATCGGACACGGCAGCCCGATGAACGCGCTTGAGCTCAACCGCTTCACCACCGCCTGGCGGGACTTCGGCGGTAGCGTTCGGCGGCCTCGCGCCGTTCTCGCCATCAGCGCGCACTGGTACATCAACGCCACGGCGGTGACGACCATGACGAGGCCTCGCACGATTCACGACTTCTACGGCTTCCCCGAGGAACTGTTCGCCGTCGACTATCCGGCACCGGGACTACCGGAACTCGCCGAAGAGATCGCCGACGTCGTTCACCCGACGTGGGTCGGCGCGGATGTCGACAGCTGGGGCATCGATCACGGCACGTGGTCGGTGCTCAACCACGCCTTCCCGGACGCCTCGATTCCGGTGGTGCAGCTGTCGATCAACGCAGACCGGCCACTCGATTACCACCTGGATCTCGGCGCGCGACTGGCGCCGCTTCGGGCGGAGAACATCCTGATCCTCGGCAGCGGCAACATCGTCCACAATCTGGCGAGCATGCAGTGGCAGTTGGCCGACGAGGGGTTCGACTGGGCACAGCGGTTCGATGACGCCGCGCGGACCCAGATGCTGCACGGGCCGGACGGCTTCGGTCGACTCGCCGGCCATGCCGACTTCGACGCCGCAGTGCCGACACCCGACCACTTCCTACCGTCGGTGTACTTCGCCGGTTTGGCGGCGGCGGCGAATGAAGCCGCTGACGTTCTCGTCGACGGATACACCTTCGGGTCGCTGTCGATGACGTCCTACACGCTGGGTGCATCGGTTCCCGAATCAGCCGAGGAGCGGGGCACTGCGGCGTCGGCGCTGCCACACACGTCTCCCGCCGACTCCAATATCTGACCGACACCTCGGCTCGGGTCGGTAAATATGTATGTGCTATGCATATATACGTGCCGCACTCGCGCTATGACCACCTCGATGAGCTGCTGACGCGCCTTCATGTCGCGCGGCAGCGTCCGAGCTGGCGTCGCCGCCTGCTCGATGGAGGCGATCCGGTGGCGAACGTATCGACGCTTCGGGTGCTTCGCGCGGTCGAGAATTCTGGCGGCGGCGCATCCATCAGCGATGTCGCGGAGTACATGGCCGTCGAGCATTCGACCGCAAGCCGAACCGTGGCCTCCGTCGTCGCCGCCGGTCTGCTGACGAAAGCGAACGCCACCGACGATCAACGCAGGTGCGTGCTGGTGTTGACCGACGTCGGGCGCAAGGCGCTGGCGACGGTGACGGATCGTCGGCGCGAAGTGGTCGCCGAGACCATCGCCGACTGGCCCGACGCGGACGTCGACACGCTGGTCACCCTGTTGGACCGGCTGACCGAACGATTCGAACAATCGGCCGGCCGATGACCGCGGAGGTCACCGCCCCGCCGCAGCCGCGCGGCGCCCTCGGGCTGATGTTCGACCCGGTCTTCGGGGCGCTGTTCTGGGGCAAGAATTTCGCGGTCGTCGCCGTCTGGACGCACAGCATCGTCGCAGCGATCGTGATGTACGACGCGACGCGGTCCGCACTGATGGTCGGTCTGGTCGGCGTGGTGCAGTTCGGGCCCCAGCTGATTTTGAGCCCCACAAGCGGCAAGTGGGCCGATACCGGAAATCCGGTGCGCCAGATCCTGTTCGGCAGAATCCTGTGCGTCGTCGGGTCCGGCTTCGCGGCGGTGTGGCTGTTCCTCGACTCGAGCCTGCAGGGCATGTCCGCCGCGATTCCGATACTCATCGGGTCATTGCTTGTGGGACTGGGATTCGTCGTCGGCGGCCCGGCCATGCAGTCGATCGTGCCGAACCTGATTCGCGGCGGTGAACTCTCGACCGCGATGGCGCTCAACAGCATGCCGATGACCGTCGGTCGCATCGTCGGTCCTGCGACGGGTGCGTACCTGGCCGCGCATCTCGGTTCGGCCGCGGCCTTCGCCGCCAGCGCAGTCCTGCACCTCGTGTTCGCGATCTTTCTGATCACGGTGCGCTTTCCGTCTCCGCCGGTGCGTCTTTCCGGCACCGACTACCGGGTCCGCACCGCCATCGCGTATGTCCGGAGGGATCGCCCTCTACTTCTGGCACTGATCGCAGTGGCGATGGTCGGTATCGCATCGGACCCGTCGATCACGTTGGCTCCCTCGATGGCCGATCAACTCGGCGGTGACAGCCGAATGGTCGGCATGTTGTCGGCGAGCTTCGGTATCGGTGCGGCGATCGGGATGGTTCTGCTGGCGTACATGGGGTCCCGGCTGGCCTCGCAGCGGGTGTCGTCCCTCGGGTTGTCCGGTATGGCTGCCGGATGTGTGGTGCTGGCATTCGGGACCGTGCCTGCGGTCGCATTGGCCGGCTTCGCGTTGGCGGGCCTGGGCTTCGGTGCAGCGATGACGGGCCTCGCCACCGTGGTGCAGGAGCGCGCCCCTGAGGAGTTGCGGGGCCGCATCATGGCGCTGTGGTTGGTTGGGTTCGTCGGCTCGCGCCCGATTGCGGCGGCGCTGCTCGGTGGCACCGCCGACCTGGTTAGCGTGCAGGCGGCGTTCGCGCTGGCGGCGGTGTTGAGCGTGATTGTCGCCCTGCTGTGCCGGCCGTCGGCGCTCAGCGGGCCATTACCTCAGCGCTGACGGCTTCCTAAACGCGTTGTTTCTTCATCGTTATTCAGGTTTGTCTCAGTTGTCACTTGGGTAACTCTGGTAACAGTGGATGGTGTATCACTCCGATCACCCGCTGAACAACGAAAGAGATGAATGGACCAGGCGAATGAACACAGTTTTGTACTGCAGCTCCAACGGAATCGTTTATGAAACCCGCGCTTACACCAAAGCCGATATCGACCAGCTCGTTAGCAATCACGGGCTGGTCTGCCTGACCAGCGCAGACCGGCAATTCGACTTCTGGTTCGCCCCGTCGACGGCTGGATGCCAGCGCCACACCAACACAATCGCCACTGAACTACTGCTCGCAACCTCAAGTTTCACTGCGAAGACAGTCCCGCTGCTCCCAGGTTGTGTCGTCATCGCCACTCACGACGCAGATGGCGATCTCGACGGGCTCAGTTGGCAGCAACTCGACCTTCTCGCTCGAAAGAACCACTCGCTGACCAATCGTGCTGCCCGCGTCCTCGGTCGTCGCATCGCTCGTGCGGAACGCCGTCGGCGGCGCGAGACCACAGGCGCACAAGACACCCCGCCGGTGAAGAAGCGCGCAGCCGTCGTCGGCTGAGTTTCACTCCCCGTTGCAGCGGGGCGGCATCGTTGCGGCACGCTTGTCCCCACGATGTCCCTCCTTCCCCCCTCCTCGCTCGACGCTGACGAGCTGTTCAGCTCCTTCGCTGCGTGGGCCGAGGCGCAGGGCACCGTGCTCTACCCCGCGCAGGAGGAAGCGCTGATCGAGTTGGTCAGCGGAGCCAACGTGGTCCTGGCGACGCCGACGGGTTCGGGCAAGTCGCTGGTGGCCATTGGCGCGCTGTACGCGGCGCTGGCGTCCGGACGGCGCAGCCACTACACCGCGCCCATCAAGGCTCTGGTGAGCGAGAAGTTCTTCGCGCTCTGCGACGTGTTCGGCGCGGCCAACGTCGGCATGCTCACCGGCGACGCCGCAGTCAATGCGGGGGCGCCGATCATCGCGTGCACCGCGGAGGTTCTGGCCAACATCGCGCTACGCGAGGGTGCTGACGCGGACATCGGCCTGGTGGTCATGGACGAGTTCCACTTCTACGGTGACCCCGACCGCGGCTGGGCCTGGCAGGTCCCACTGCTGGAGTTGCCGAACGCCCAGTTCCTGCTGATGTCGGCCACTCTCGGCGACGTCACGTTCCTGCGCGAGGACCTCACCCGCCGCACCGGCAGGCCAACGGCGCTGGTCGCCAACGCCGAACGCCCGGTTCCGCTGCACCACTACTACGCGACCACGCCGATGCACGAGACGATCGGCGACCTGCTGCAGACGAAGCAGGCGCCGATCTACGTCGTCCATTTCACCCAGGCCTCGGCGCTGGAGCGCGCGCAGGCGCTGATGAGCGTCAACGTGTGCACCAGGGAGGAGAAGAAGGCGATCGCCGACCTGATCGGCGGGTTCCGATTTTCGTCGGCATTCGGCGCAACGCTGTCGCGACTGGTCCGGCACGGGATCGGCGTCCACCACGCCGGGATGCTGCCCAAGTACCGGCGGCTGGTGGAACAACTGGCCCAGGCCGGCCTGCTCAAGGTCATCTGCGGCACCGACACCCTCGGCGTCGGCATCAACGTGCCGATCCGGACCGTGGTCTTCTCAGCGTTGTCGAAGTACGACGGCACTCGCACCCGGCTGCTGAGCGCCCGCGAGTTCCACCAGATCGCCGGGCGGGCCGGACGCGCCGGCTATGACACCGCGGGCACCGTCGTCGTCCAGGCGCCCGAGCACGAAGTGGAGAATCTCAAACAGTTCGCGAAGGTCGCCGATGACCCCAAGAAGCGCCGAAAGCTGGTGCGCCGCAAGGTACCCGAAGGCATGGTGCCGTGGAGCGAGTCGACGCAGACCCGACTGGTGGCCGCCAGCCCCGAGCCGCTGACCAGCAACATGCGGGTGTCGACCGCGATGATCCTCGACGTCGTCGACCGACCCGGGGACCCGTTCGTCGCGATGCGCCGCCTGCTCACCGAGAACCACGAGCCGCGCAAGCGGCAACTGCAGCACATCCGCGAGGCGGTGGGCATCGCTCGCTCGCTACTGCAGGCCGGCGTCCTGGAGCGGCTCGCCGAACCCGAGGCCGACGGGCGGCGCTACCGCCTCACCGTCGACCTGCCGCCCGACTTCGCCCTGAACCAGCCGCTTTCCACCTTCGCGCTCGCGGCGGTCGACGTGCTCGACGCTGCATCGGAAACCTTTGCACTGGATGTGGTTTCGGTGATCGAGGCGACGCTCGAGGATCCCCGCCAGATCCTGGCGGCGCAACTGAACAAGGCAAGGGGCGAGGCGGTGGCCGCGATGAAGGCCGAGGGGATCGAGTACGACGAGCGCATCGAGCTACTGGACGACGTCACCTACCCCAAGCCGCTCGAGGAACTGCTCGAGCACACCTTCGAGGTGTACCTGCAGAGCAATCCGTGGGCGGCAGACGCGCAGCTGTCACCGAAGTCCGTGGTGCGTGAGATGTGGGAGCGAGCGTTCACCTTCCGGGAGTTCGTCAGCGTCTACGGGCTGACGCGGTCGGAAGGTGCGGTACTGCGCTATCTCTCCGACGCGTTCAAGGCGCTGCGGTCTTCAGTGCCCGCCGCCGCGCGGACCGACGAGGTCACCGACATCGTCGAGTGGCTCGGCGAGCTTGTGCGCCAGGTTGATTCGAGTCTGCTCGACGAATGGGAACAGCTCACCAGCCCCGACCAGCCGCCGGACGCTCCCGTGGCGGTACCGGCTCGCCCGCGCCCACTGACCGGGAACGAGCGCGCGTTCACCGCGATGGTCCGCAATGCGCTCTTCCGCCGGGTGGAACTGTTCGCGCGGCGACGCTGGCACGACCTCGGACAGCTCGACGCCGACTCAGGCTGGACCTCCGAACGCTGGGAGGAGGTCATCGGCGCGTACTTCGCCGAGCACGATGACGTGGGCATCGGCGCCGATGCCCGAGGCCCGGCGCTGCTGATCATCGACCGACAACCAGACGTGTGGCGGGTGCGGCAGATACTGGACGACCCGGCAGGCGACCACGACTGGGGTTTCGACGTGGAAGTGGACCTGGAGGCATCCGACGAGGAAGGTGCGGCGGTTCTGCGCGTGGTCGACGCCGGGCGGATGGACTAGGTGGCGAGTCACTTGTAGAGCGGGTGCTGGGCGCTGCCGTCGGCGGCGACGACGCGGCAGAACAACGGGGCCTGGTCAGTGATCCTGCCGGCGCGGGACCGTTGTCGACGCGCTCCCCGATCCACACGATGTCGACGTCGGTTCGGGTGAACGTGGGTATGTCGCTACGGCCACCTCGAAATGTTCGCGCACACTTTTCGCGCAGCCGGCTCATCGACCCGCGGGGGCGGGTAGCGCCCACGCGCTGCCCTGCTCGCGGTCGAGCACCGTCTCTCCCTTGTTCTTCAGCGCGAAGATGTAAACCAGCAGGCTCACGCCGATCACCACCGTGACGTAGACGATGAACAAGGTGATGTGATCGGGTTTGGCAGCCTGGTAGAGCATCGGCGCCGTACCTCCGAACACAGAGTTCGCGAGCGCATAGCCCAATCCCACTCCCAGAGCACGGATTTCGGCAGGGAAGAGCTCGGCCTTCACGATGGCATTCACCGACGTGTACCCGGTGATGATGACGTAGCCGACTGCCAATATCAGAAACGCCATGACCGCCGACGTCGTCTTCGGCAGGAACGTGAGAAGGACGTAGGTGTAGATGACCCCACCGATCCCGAAGAAGATCAGCAGTGGCTTGCGCCCGACCCGGTCACTGATGATGCCGCCTACGGGCTGCAGCAACATCAGGAAGATCAGCCCCACCAGGTTGACCCACGTTGCGGTCAGCGCACGGTCAGATCCGAAGGTGGACTTGACGATTGCGGGCGCATTGACACTGTAGGTGTAGAACGCGACCGTGCCGCCCGCCGTGATGAGGAAGACGAGCAGCAGCGGCCGCCAGTGCGTGGTGAACAACGTCTTCAACGATCCCGCGTCGCGGTCCTTGCCCTCGCGGATGGCCTCCAGATGCGACTCGCTGAGCGACTCGTCCATCGATCGGCGAATCCAGAGCACCACAAGGGCGGCGATGCCGCCGATGAAGAAGCCGATTCGCCAGCCCCAGGCGTGCAATGCGTCATCGTCCAGGACTTGGAGCGCGATGAGAAGCGTGAACTGCGCGAGTACATGGCCGCCGATAAGCGTGACGTATTGGAACGACGACAGGAAGCCGCGACGATTCGCGGTGGCGGCTTCGGACATGTACGTCGCCGACGTGCCGTACTCGCCGCCGGTTGCGAACCCCTGCACAAGCCGGGCGATCACCAGGATCACCGCCGCCCACCAGCCGATGATCTCGCGCGTGGGCATGACCGCCACGACGAAGGAGCAGGTCGACATGACGGTGATGCTGAGCATCAGCGCGGCTTTGCGGCCGCGGCGGTCGGCGAAGCGGCCGAAGAACCAGGATCCCACCGGTCGCATCACGAACGTGACGGCAAAGATCGCGTAGATGTACACCGTCGAGTTGGTGTCGTCCTTATCGAAGAACTGCGCCTCGAAGTAGGAGGCGAAGACCGTGTAAACGTAGACGTCGTACCACTCGACGAGGTTGCCTGCCGAGCCCCTGACGGTGTTGAGCACCGCCCGCCGGGTGCTCGTCGGAGCGCGAGTCGGACCGGACTGGCTGGACGGCGGCGTCCCATCACTCATTTCACGGACGGTAGCCGATCGTCTCCTGTATTCGCGAGCGCTTGGAGCACGCACACTGAATCCGACAGGCGCAGCGAAATTTTGGGCTGACGATCGGTGGTCGTTAGCTCATCTAATGCGGGCCTACAGTCGCTGCTATGGAGTACCGCGGCCTCGGACGAACCGGATGGCTCACCGGCGGCTACCGCAAGGACCGCGAGCTAGCCGAATCGCGAAGCCGTTCCCGATTACCTGCCCGCTTCGACATGTCCAACCCGGAGAACCAGCGCAAGCTCGACGCCGCCGATGTGACACTGTCCGTGGACATCCTCGACAGGGTTGACGAGATCGTGCCGCCCGGGTCGACGGTTTCTCGCGCTGACCAGGGCTATCTGCCACCGTCGTGGACCGATCCCTTCGTGAGGCGCCGACGCACCGAATGACGTCCCGAGTTTGCACTCGGCAGGCATAACCGCTTACCTGTTGGGATGCCTGACATGAATCGTCGCCGTGTGATGCAGCTCGCCGGAATCGGCGCGCTGGCCGCCTCCCTGCCCTTACCCGCCGCCAACGCTGCGCCGCCGACCGGCGGCTACCGCTTCGAGGACAACTTCGACGGACCCGCCGGCTCAGCCCCCGATTACTCCAAATGGGAGCCGGCGTACGCCCGCGAGGACATGGAGGACCCGACGTTCTGGGAGCTACCCGGGAACGTCGGCCAGTACCGCGACGATCGGCGCAACCTCTTCCTCGACGGCAAGTCCAATCTCGTGATCCGTGCCGCCAAGGACGGCGACACCTACTACAGCGGCAAGCTCTTCGGCAAGTACAGGGGAGGCATCAACACCACCTGGGAAGCCCGGATCAAACTGAACTGCCTCACCCCCGGCGCCTGGCCGGCCTGGTATCTGGCCAACAACAGCCCGGTCAACGGCGGCGAAGTCGACATCATGGAGTGGTACGGCAACGGCAGTTGGGCGCCCGGAACCGCCGTCCACGCGAAATTGAACGGCGGAGAACACGTCAGTCACACCATCGCGCCGGACAGTGGGTGGCACACGTGGCGAGTCCAGTGGAGTGACGCAGGGATGAGCTTCTGGCTCGACTACGCCGACGGCGCGCAACCGTACTTCACTGTGTCGCCCGACGCCCTGCCCGATTGGCAGTTCAACACACCCGGTTACACGCTCTTTCCGATAGTGAACCTCGCGGTTGCCGGTTCCGGCGGAGGCGATCCCAGCGGGGGCACCTACCCGGCGGAGATGCTCGTCGACTGGGTCCGTGTCTGGTAGAACATCGCGCGGCATTGCCGGCGTGATCCCTCGCTTCGCGATCGGCGAGGGCTACGCGGTGTATCGAGGCCCGACAACGGCGGGAACGCTGCACCGTCACGCGGCATTTCAGATCATGATCGGAATGCGAGGCGCCGTTTCCGTCGTGGACGCGTCGGATTTCCCGCACCGGGCGGCTGCACTCCTCGTTCCCCCGATGGAGCGGCACTGCCTGCTGGCGACGCCGGACGTGCTGACTTACTTCGTCGAGCCGCATTGCGTGTTCGCCGACCGACTGCGTCGGGACTACGGCAACGCCATCACCGCAGCGCCCGAGTTGCGCGATCTGAGCGATGACGACGTCCGCCCAGTGGGCAGTCGTCCGTCCGACGAACTTGATCCTCGGCTGGTGCTGGCACTGAACACATTGGCAGACAGCACTATTGCGTTGCCGAGCCTGGCCGCGCAGGTCGGGCTCTCACCACAACGTCTGCGCGTTCTGGCGCAGCAGCAACTCGGGATGCCTCTGGCACGCTGGCGGGTGTGGACGCGGCTGCGGCGCGCCGCGGAGGCGCTTCAGGGTGGTCAGTCATTGGCCGACGCGGCGATCACGGCGGGCTTCGCCGACCAGGCACATCTCACCCGCCAGATGCGCGAGATGATGGGCCTCACGCCCGCAGTCCTGCTGCCTATTGTCCGCGGTCACTCCTTGCGCGCGACGTAGACCGAGATCGAACCGCTGACTGTTGGCACCACCTCGGCCTCTCGCACGTCGCGAAACCCGCTCTCGGACAGTAGTTCCGGAAGTACGCCGTCAGCGTTGGGCTGGGTGTCCTGCTTGCCGTCGGCGAGCTGAACGATGCGGAAACCCAAGCGCATCAATGTCGTGCGCTGCCGTCCAAAGTCGGCGATCACCACCTTTCCACCTGGTCGCAGCACCGAGTACATCGAGGCGAGTACCGCTCGCTTCATTGGCAGTGGGCACTGGTGGAGCACCAGGCTGGACACGACGGTGTCGACTGAGCGTTCGCCCAGAGGTTCCGCCAACGCATCGCCCATGCTGAGGCGCCAATCAACGTCCGCGCCGGCTGCAGCGGCTTTGCCCTGTGCCAGGGCGAGCACTTCCGGATCCGGGTCCAGCCCGATGATCTGTGCGCGGGGCTCCACCCGGCTCAGAATCACCGCCAACGATCCGGTGCCGCAACCTACGTCGGCGATCAGGTCGCCGGCCCTGGGCGCGACGTACATGGCGGTCAAAGCCCGCCACAGTCGTTCGCGCGTCAGCGCGACCACGGGATCGTAGAGCCGGGTCGGCGCGAAACGCCCGGCGGCCGGGGTGAAGGTGGGCTCGCTCATGATCACATCCTGACCCCGGTATCGCGGTCGCGTCTTGAATAAAACGCTCGTCACCCTCCGTCGGGAATACTCTGGCGTCAAACGGGGCTGCAGCTGACGATGTCGACCGCTAGGAGTGCGCGTATGAAGTTCGGTATCTCCACCTTCGTCACCGACGACGGTATCGACCCGGTGTCGCTGGCACGTGCGATCGAGGAGCGGAACTTCGACTCGCTGGTGATCGCCGAGCACACGCATATTCCCGCCAGTCGGGAGTCTGCGTACCCGATGGGCGGCGAGCTGCCGTCGATCTACTACCGGACGCTCGACCCATTTGTCACGCTCGCCGCAGCGGCGGCCGTGACCTCCCGGATCGAGCTGTTCACCGGGATCGCACTCCTCATTCAGCGTGATCCGATCACCACTGCGAAAGAGGCCGCGAGCATCGACCTGATCTCCAATGGCCGGTTCGTGTTCGGCGTGGGTGCGGGCTGGAACCTCGAGGAGTTGCGCAACCACGGCACGGACCCGAAGACGCGTGGCGCGTTGCTCGACGAGCGCATCGAGGCCATCAAGGCGCTGTGGACGACCGAGCCCGCCGAGTATCACGGCAAGTACGTCGACTTCGACTCGTCGTACATCCGCCCCAAGCCGGTCCAGAAACCGCATCCGCCCGTCTATATCGGCGGCGACTCCGATGCCACCGTCAAGCGAGTGATCCGACACGAGGCGGGCTGGATCTCCAACCCCCTTCCCGCGGACCATCTGAGTAGACGCATCGCGCAGATGCGTGACGGCGCAAGCCACGATGTCCCGCTGGCGCAGTTCGGCACGCCCGCCGACCCTGACTATTGGCGCGCCGTGGAGGACCTCGGGTTCGGACAGGTGGCGCTGCTCCTGCCCACCAAGCCGCTCGACGAATCGCTGCGGCTGCTCGACGAGTTCGCAGCGCTGGTGAGCAAGTACCGCGCTTAGGTCATCGCCCTTGTAGCTCAGACCTTTTCGGCCGCGACTCTCGCGCGCTCTTTCATCGAGGCGACCACTCCGCCGTCGTTGAGGATGTCTGTGCCGGTGAGGTAGCCGGCCTTGGCGCTGGCGCAGAAGGCCAGCAACTCGGCCATCTCTTCCGGCTTGCCCCACCGCGGGACGGCGGCGTCGGCGACCATCGCACCGGCACCGGCCTGCTCCTCGAGCCTGCCCATCTCGGTGTCGACGGATCCCGGTGAGACCGATACGACGCGCAGGCCTCGGCCGTTGAACCGTTCGCATTGCGATGTGCTGTACCACCTGACGAAGCTCTTGCTCACCGCGTAGGCGATACCCGATCGCGCCTCCTCACCAGCGATGTCGCACGCCGACAGCATCGCCGTCATGAAGGCGTCTTCGTCCGTCAAGGCCGTCGGGAAGTGCGCCGTGGGAATCAATTCCTCCGGCAGTATGTGCGCCGCCATCGATGCAACGTTGACGATCGCCGAGCCCTCCGTGGCGGTACCGTAGAAGACCTCGTTGACGTTGAGCGTGCCGATGGCATTGGTCCGCATGACGTAGTCGGCGTCGCCCATGCTGGGGCTGACTCCCGCGGTGTGGATGACGGAGGCGACAGTCCCGAGACCGGATGCGGTGTCCAGCAATTGGACGACCGCATCTCGATCGGTGACGTCGCAGTTCACGACCGTGGGGGTGATCCCGAGGTCCTTCAGCGCGGCGGCCGCGGCATCAAGCCGGTCCTGCCTGACGTCGCACAGGACGACGGTGCCGTCCCGGCCGACGACCTTGGCCGTGGCCAGACCCATCCCGCCCGCGCCACCCGTGATCACCGTTACTCGACTCATATCTGGACCGTATACGCAGAAATCACGCGTTACACGCACGGGGTTAGGTGCCATGCCCCTCGTGTGGCCTTCAGTCGAAGTCGGGTAGCGGACTACGCATGACCGCCTCGGCGACAGCCCCTACTTTTTGCACACGGGAAGAGATCGGTTTGGGAGGGGTCGTGCAGCAGGCGCTTGCGGCAGATACGGGGCTCGGCGATCACCACGCATTGCTGCGCGCGACGCGATTCTGCGATACGTCCCATCCCGAAATCATCTGCCTGGCAGAAAGCTTGCGACGCAGCAGTGGAGATCGGGAAACTGCGGTCGCGGTGTTCGGTTATGTCCGCGATGCGATCGCCTATGAGGTGGGCAACTGGCAACGCACCGCGTCGCAGACGCTCCGACGGGGTCGGGGTACCTGCACCAATTCCGCGAACCTGATGGTGGCGTTGTTGCGCAGCCTCGGCATTCCGGCCGGCTACGGGGTGATGGTCGTCAGCGGACGAGAGTACTTCGGACCGGCAATCCCGCGTCGACTCTGCAGCAGGGCCGGCGAGCGCAGTCGACACGTCTACGTGTGTGTGTGGATCGAGGGTCGTTGGGTGCGGTGTGACCCCTCCGACGACGCGGCGCTGTCCCTGGCCTCGCAGCACGTCAACCCGCAGTGCACGCTGATCGACTGGGACGGCTGGGATGACGCGCTGCTTCGGCTGGATCCCACGCACATCGTCGAGGACCAGTACCCGCTGAGCGACATCGACGCGATGATGGCTAAGCCAATGCGGAACGCGATGCGATTCCCAGTGCACATCGGCAACTACTTCATCGAGTTCCTCAGAGAACACGGCGCATCGTTGGCTGATGCCCACGACTGCCAGCGGCGCTTCGCACAGTGGCTGGCACGCACTCATCCGGCGTGCTATCTGGCGTACCTGATGCTGCCGGCAGAGGCCGCAAGGACATCGCCGCACTGCTCAGCTGTCGCCTCGCCCGAAGTAGAGTTCTTGGGTCGCAATGCAGACCAGTTGACCGGCACGGTTGTACATCGTTGAGGTCGTCAGACCCCGCCCCCCGATTCCACTGGGCGAAACCTGGTCGGAGAGTACCCAATCCGACAGGTCGACGGGTCGGTGAAACCACAGCGCATGGTCGATGAGCGCGTTGAACGTGCCAAGGGGGGTCGCCCGCCGTTGTGCGAGCGCGACCTCGACCATCGTTGTTCCCGACAGATACGTCAGCAGACAACTGGGAAGGACGTCGTCGGCAGGCACAGATCCGTTGGGCCGCCACCACATTCGCATACGTGCGGGCGCCTCGGGCATTTCGATCGCGAGACGCGGCGGTGCGTCGACGTAGCGCAGGTCAAAAGGCTGCGGTCGGACCCAGTGACCTCCGAATTCGTCCGCATAGCGCGCCAGCTGCGCCTGAACTGACGGCAGTGAGTCGGGATCAGCCACGTCGGGCATGGCGTGGTGGTAGTCGCGCGAGTCGAGCGGAACGGTGAACGAGGCGAGCGCCTCGAGCAGGATCCGGTCGTTCTGGCGGGCCGTGATCTGCCGAGTGGAAAGTGTGCCGCCGTCGCGTACCACGTCAACGTGGAAGTCGACCGGTTCGCGGGCGTCGCCCGCCCGCACGTAATAAACGTGCACGCTGTGGGCCGTACGGCCGGGCGCGGTCAGGCTTGCCGCCATGAGCGCCTGGCCGGCGATGTGGCCCCCGACGATGTGGTGGATTGGATTGTCGAGTTGCGTGGCGACGAAGTGTTGGTCATCGACGCGGTCGACTTTCAGGGTGGCGATAACGTCGGCCAGAGTCGGCGATCGGTATGTCACCCGGGCATCATGCCGCAGCTGTCGTATGCCGAGCGGTTCGGCCGGTGACTTCGCGGGTAAGACATGACGATGACATCTCCGGAGCCCGGGAACGAAACCGAGGAAATTCTGACCACACCGGCCACCCCGGGAGCGGAGGCTCTGGCGACGGAAGCTGACGAGGACGACGAGACGGCACAGGAATAGCTGAGCACTGATGCCAGTTCGCTGACCGCCGAGGACCTCGAGTTTCTCCGACCGGCCGTGCGGAGGTCGTCGGCTGGAAGGCCTCACCGTCCGCAGGTTTTCGCCATCGCGTAGGGTGGTTATGCCTGCTAAGTAACCCGTTTCGTCCCAATGCTGGAGTCATGCTCATGACCTTGATCAAGAACACCTTGGCTGCCGTCGCGGTCGCGGGCGGGCTCACCGCAGCGACACTCGGCCTGGGCGCCTCGCTGGTGAGTGCCCAGCCGCCTCCCCCGCCGCCGGCGCCCGTCCAAGGCGAGGTGCCGCCGCCCAATGCTCCGCGCAAGCCCGCCGAGGTCTGGAACGGGCAGCCCGTCGTCTGGTACTCGGGCTGGGGCGGACGCTGGGGCGTGTGGATCAACGGCGGCTTCATTCCGCTGTCGTCGAACATCAACACCGGCGGCGGCTAGAACCCGCCGCCCGAGTTACACGTTCTCGATCAACACCCGACTGTCGCACGGGGCACAACCTGGCACGCCGAGGTAGTGCGCTCGGAACGCAATCCGCCCGGAGAATCCGTGGTCGGTGGAGACGCTGAAATCGCCGCCTTGCAGTGTCGTCGTGAACACCTTCTCGTCGTCCGGCGACTCGTCCGGTCGGACACTGATCAGCAACGGGCCGTCGGCAGCCCCGGCCACGGAACCGAACGCGAAACTGCCCCCTGGCTCGAGGCCGAAGTTGGTGAACCGGGTGCGCTGCGCAACTGGCACAGTGATCGACGCGCCACCCAACACCGAACCAGAGCAACCGTTTTCGAGCACGGCTGACAGGTCCAGTTGGTTCGGCGTCTGGAAAGCCTTCTCGATTCCGCCGAGCGATTCGACGTACTCTTCGACGGATTCGTCGCCGACCATGAACTCGGTGAAGACCGTGACGTCACGGCGGCGACCGGGTTGGACGTCGACCCATCGATGGTCGACAAATGTCCTTGCGAACGGGCTGGTTTGGCGCGCCTTGACGTGCTGGCGCGTGCTGCGGGCGTCGCCCCACAGCGCAACCTTGGCGAACTCCCTGCTCGCCGGACTGGACGAGATGGAGATGAAGCGCGTGTAGTTGCTCTGCGCGACGTTGTTGGTCGGGTTGATCTCGACCTTTGTCTTCTCGGTCGGATGTACATACGGGATGATCTCGGCCTTGATGCAGTAGTGCTTCGAGGCGAACACCGCGGGCGCCGCTGAAGTATTCATGTTCACGATGAACTCCGTGGGGGGGCCGCCGACAGGCACGTCCTGGTTTTCGCCTGCGAAGAACGTGAATTCGGGGTTGGGGCTGAGGGTGAAGTCAGCCACCGAGTACTCGACTCTGACTCGTGGGGCGGCGAAGTTGCCTTCGTTTCGGACCTTGGCGACGACCGTGTTCGGGTGACCGACCCACGGGAGGTTGAACAGTTCTGGCGCCACCGCGTTGCGCTCGTTCCTCACCTCGATATCGGGGCTCTGCCAATGCATCTCGGCCGAGAACTGCGTCAACGCTGGATCGGGTTTGCGGTCGCCGAACTGGACGCGGATCTGAGCGGTGTCGTCGGTCAAGCTGACGATCGACACCTTGAGATCGATCGGATACTGGGGTTCGGTGGTGGTGGACTCGTCGTAGTCGTCACCGGCCTTGTACGTCCCGCGATCGTTATCAGCATCGTTCCGCATCCTCAATAGTTGCGGCCGCTTGACCGGGGTTTCCGTCCAGTCGGTGCCGACGATCTGCGCGGTGTGGTTGCGGTCCGCAATGGTTCCCGTGGATTTGCCGCGCAGTTCCAGGAAGTAGCTGGTGGTATCTGAGAGCACTATTTCGACTGCTGTGAACTCGTGCAACGGCGGACGGGGCCGCTGGGAGGCCAGGCGCAGGTTGACGGGCACGTCCACGACGCCACCGCCGGGACGCGCTTGCACCGTCTGGATCATCCCCGACTCGATCCAACCGAGCTTGCGACGCTCGGGGATCGACAGGTTCGGGAACTTCTGCTCGCTCGACATCAGCGTCCACTCGGTGATGTCGCGGGGGCGGAAGTCCGCATCGGTGTCCTTCCCGGTGTACTGATCGAACAGTCCGATGTTGTGGCACAGTTCGTGGGCTGCGGTGTACCGGATGCGCCCGCCCTGATTTGCGCCGACACTCGGCCAATCGTCGGGCATCACAATGGTCTCTATGAGCCGGTCGGGGGTGTTCGGATCACCGTCGACGTCGTAATAGGAGTCAAGTGCGCCGCCACCGGTCGCCCACGGCCAGATGGCGCGCCGCTTTGCCGGGTCCGGCCCGTCGAAGGCTCGGACTACGAAGATGATCGACTCCACCGTCGTGAGATCGACCAGCGGACCCTCACCCTGCTCGGCGAGTTCCTTATTGCGCCTGAGTATCTCGGCGACACCCGCGTCGGAGAACGGAATCACCCCTTTCCACAGCTTTCTGTCGACGTCCCAGACCGGGCTCACCTGATCCCAGCTCTTCGACAACCGGAGCGGGCCGACGACACCCGCGTTCTCGATATGGAATTTCTGCCACGAGACCTCCGCAAGATAGGCTGCGGCACTCTCGACATGTCCGTCGACCGGTACTCCGTCGAACACGTGGTTGCGGAAGTTCGTCAAAACTACTTCGGCTTCGATGTCCAGCCACGGGTCGACGTCGGTTGTCTCGAGCAGGACGACCGCGACCTTGCGCGTGCCGAGTATGTCGAAGACCGCCGGGGCGTCCTCGGTGGTGCCGATGACGCGCAGGGGCGGTCCGTCGGCGTCCGTCCAGCCGTAGTCCACGCGGAACTTCGACGCTGCCACCTCGTCGCCGGACCTCTTGTCGACCGCCCGCATGGTGAATTCACCGGCAAGACTTCCGGTGAAAAGCACGACGTGCGGCTCGTCGTCATCGAAAGTCCCATCTCGGGAATGAGATACGCCGCACCCCACATCTTGCGGCTCGACCGAGAACAGCAGATCGTCGAATGTGGGGTCGCTCGGTGAGACGGACACGGGTAGCCGTACGGGTATCCGCGCCCATGAACGAAGGTAGATCGGATCGCTCGGCGTCTCGAGCTGAATTGAATTCAACGCTGCCGTCATTGCCGCAGAGTATCCGGGGGCTGGGCATTGCGCAGTCGTATTCGAGGACTCCAAATGAACAGTGCGACAACATGATCAAGATCATTTTGGGTGGCGCTGGCGAAGAGCGGCCGCTCGGAGCGTGAGGTGATTCCGCTCAGCGAGGTTCTGCGCCTGCGCGGCCGCATCGGCGTAAAGATCGGCGGCCGTGGCGATGTCGCGGCCCGCTCGTGGAGATAGGCGGCGCACGCCGCGTACCGCGGCAACGACGGGTCGAGTTCGGCGAGCGCGGCGAGTCCCGCCTGGGGTCCGTCCGCTTCACCGACGGCGACCGCGCGGTTGAGCCGCACGACGGGACTGTCGGTGAGTGCGACGAGCTCGTCGTACCACTCGACGATCTGCACCCAGTCGGTCTCGTCGGCACTCTGCGCATCGGCGTGCAGTGCGGCGATTGCGGCCTGCGCCTGATACTCCCCGAGCCGGTCGCGCGCCAGCGCGGCCTGCAGCACTGCGACACCTTCGACGATCAGGTCGCGCCGCCACACTCCGCGGTCCTGTTCAGCCAGCGGCACGAGGCTGCCGTCGGGTCGTGTCCGGGCGGCCCGCCGCGCGTGGTGGAGCAGGAACAGGGCTAGCAGTCCTCGGACCTCCGGGTCGTCGATCGTCGCGGACAGCTGGCGGGTCAGCCGGATCGCCTCCGCGGCGAGGTCGACGTCGCCGCTGTAGCCCTCGTTGAATACCAGGTAGAGCGTCCGCAGCACGGTACGCAGATCGCCGGGGCGATCCAGTCGGACTTCGCTGACGGTGCGTTTGGCGCGGCTGATCCGTTGGGCCATCGTGGATTCCGGCACGAGGTACGCCTGCGCGATCTGTCGGGTGGTAAGACCGCCGACGGCCCGCAACGTCAGGGCGACGGCGGACGCCGACGTGAGGCTCGGGTGCGCGCACAGGAAGTACAGCTTCAGCGTGTCATCGGCGGAGGCGGCCGGACCGGGTGGCGGCTCGTCGGAGACCAGGACCTCGCGCCGGTGCCGGGCGATGTCGGATCGGGTGAGGTCGACGAAGCGCCGCCACGCCGTGGTTATCAGCCAGCCCTTGGGGTCGTCGGGGAATTCAACGGACCACGTCCCCCAGTTTTCGAAGGCACGAACCAGCGCCTCTTGGACCGCGTCTTCGGCGGTCGCGAAGTCGGCCCCGCGGTGGACGAGTGCCGCCAGGACGCCGGGGATCAGCTCCCGGAGCTGGGCCTCGTCCACCGCGTCGTCGCCTGTTTACTCGGTGACAGTCGTCGGTGCGCTCATGAACGGCCGCACCTCGAGCCATTCGTGGATCGGCTTGCCGCCGGCGCCGGGCGCGGCGGACAATTCGCCGGCGAGCTGGACGGCGCGCTCATAGGAGTCGACGTCGATGACCATGAAACCCGCGATCAGATCCTTGGTCTCCGCGAACGGGCCGTCGGTCACGGGGGGCTTGCCCTCGCCGTCGGAGCGAACCCAGGCGCCCTCAGCCCTCAGGGCCTGGCTGTCGACGTACTCTCCGCTGCGTTTCAGGCGGTCCGCGAAGTCCTCCATGTACTGCATGTGCGCCTCGATCTCGGCGGGGGTCCACTGGTCCATCGGCACGTCGTTGACGGACGCCGGTGCGCCTCGGTAATGCTTGAGAAGCAGGTACTTGGCCATGAGGTTCTCCTTATCGATCGCAAGTGGCGACCCTAGTTGGTCGCTCACTCCTGGGACGGAGCCGTCACGACATTCTCGACATCCTGCATTGAACTTTCCGGAAATCCGAACCACCACTCAGGGCCGCGATAATGGGTATGCGCTGAAGATGACGGTCTTCGGATTTCACTGTTCGCATGAGCAGATCGACCCGGCGCAGTTGCTTCTTGACGTTCAGCAGGCTGAGCGGGCCGGCTTCACCGCCGCAATGTCATCGGATCACTTCAGCCCGTGGAGCACCCGGCAGGGCGAGTCCGGCTTTGCGTGGTCCTTCCTGGGAGCGGCACTCGCTACGACACAGCTGCCGTTCGGCATCGTCAACGCCCCCGGTCAGCGCTACCACCCCGCGATCATCGCGCAGGCCATCGCGACACTTGCGCAGATGTTCCCGGGCCGCTTCTGGGCCGCACTCGGATCGGGTGAGGCGTCCAACGAACGCATCACCGGTGAGGTGTGGCCGCGTAAGGAGCTCCGTGATCAGCGCGTCGTCGAGTGTGTCGACGTCATCCGGCGCCTCCTGCGCGGCGAGGAGGTCAGCCACGACGGGCTCGTGAACGTCAACCGGGCGCAGCTCTGGACGCTGCCCGACACCGTCCCCGATCTCGTGGGGCCCGCCGTCTCCCCGGAGACCGCCGCACGCCACGCCGCGTGGGCGGACGGCTTGATCACCGTCAACCAGCCCAAGGAAACGCTTCAGAAGGTCCTCGACTCCTACCGGGCCGCCGGCGGCCGGGGTCCGGCCCGTCTGCAGATCCATCTCAGCTGGGCGCCCACGGATGAGGAGGCCATCGCTGTCGCGCACGATCAGTGGCGCAATAACGTGTTCGCTCCGCCGGTGCCCTGGGACGTCGAGACGGTAAAGGCGTTCGACGTCATCGGTGAAACCGTCACGACCGAGCAGGTGATGCGGTCCGTGCATGTCTCCAGCGACCTGGCTCAACACGCGGCATGGCTTCACGAGTACGTCGATCAAGGCTGGGACGAGTTGTACCTGCATTTCGTCGGCCAGCAGCAGTCGGACTTCATCGACGCATTTGGCGAGCATGTGCTGCCGCAAATGTCCGCCACCACTCCGCAGCCGGTGACCACATGAGGCGCGCGGACACCGGCGACCTGTGGTGGAAGAACGCCGTGTTCTACTGCGCCGACATCGAGACCTTTTACGACTCGAACGGCGACGGCACCGGCGACATCCGCGGCATGACGGACCGCATCGAGTACCTCACCGACCTCGGTGTGACGTGCTTGTGGCTCATGCCCTTCTACCCCACCGCCCGCAAGGACGACGGCTACGACATCACGGACTTCTACGGTGTCGACCCCCGCCTCGGGACGCTCGGCGACTTCGTCGAACTCGTCCGCACGGCCCGATCCAACGGCATCAGGGTGATCGTCGACTTCGTCATGAACCACACGTCGGACGCGCACCCTTGGTTCAAGTCCGCACGCCGCAGCACGGACGATCCGTACCGCGACTACTACGTGTGGAGCGCGACCGAACCGAAGTCGAGCCCGAAGGACGTCGTCTTCCCCGACCAGGAGGACAGCATCTGGCAGCTTGACCCCAAGACCAACGAGTGGTACCTGCACCACTTCTACAAGCACCAACCCGACCTCAACATCGAGAATCCGAAAGTGCAGGAGGAGATCTCACGCACTCTCGGCTTCTGGCTCGAGCTCGGAGTTTCCGGCTTCCGCGTGGACGCCGTCCCGTTCCTGTTCGCCAAGGACGACGTGCCTGGCAAGCCCGACGCATTCGACCCCATCCAGTACCTCGGCGACGTACGGAACTTCGTCAACCGCCGGGTCGGAGACGCCGTCCTGCTCGGTGAGGTCAACGTTGCGTACAAGGACCAGAAGGCATTCTTCGGCGGCCCCGACGGCGACGGGCTCAATATGCAGTTCGACTTCATCGGGATGCAGAACATCTACCTCGCCATGGCCCGCGGCGACGCCCGTCCGATCGCCAAGGTGCTGCGCCAACGGCCGAAGCTCGACCTGACCAGTCAATGGGCCAACTTCGTGCGCAACCACGACGAGCTCACGCTCGACAAGCTGAGCGACGGCGAGCGTCAGGAGGTCTTCGACGCGTTCGGCCCCGACCCGGACATGCAGCTCTACGGCCGCGGACTTCGGCGACGGCTCCCGTCCATGCTCGGCGGCGATGAGCGGCGCATGAAGATGGCCTACTCGCTGGCCTTCTCGCTCCCGGGAACTCCGGTCCTGTTCTACGGCGAGGAGATCGGGATGGCCGAGAACCTCGACATCCCAGGCAGACTCGCCGTGCGTTCGCCGATGCAGTGGACGGGCGGCCACAACGGTGGCTTCTCCAGCGCGACGAAGCGGCGGCTCACTCGCCCGCTTCCCGAGGGACTCTATGGGCCGGAGCGTGTCAACGCCGCCGACCAACGCCGCGATCACGGCTCCTTCTGGTGGTTCATGCGCAACCTCATCTACACCTACCGCGAACAGCCGGAGACCGGTTGGTCGAACGTCGAGATCCTCAAACAGCCCAACCGCGCGGTCCTGGCTCATGTGTGTCGAGAGCAATCAGGTTGGGCGATGGCCGCGTTGCACAACTTCGGGTCGGACAGTTGCCTCGTCCCGCTCGAAATCGAGAACCTACCGCCGGGTTCCATCCTCGTCGACCTGCTCGGCGGCCTTAAGGAAATCGCGCTCGACAACCACGGTCGGGTCGAGATCGACCTCGAGCCGTACGGCTACCGGTGGCTGCGCGTCAAGCGACCGCAGGACGACCCGATCGTCTGAGTATTGAGTGCCGAATCCGGGCACCCATCGCTGCGACTTCGGCTCGACGCTCGGCATGCGATTGTCGGCCGTAGTCCAGAGTCGAGACGAGCTTCGGTGACGTGGCGTCAGCCACCGTCTCGCGCCGCGGCGTCGCGGAGTATCTGCTGCAGCCGATCCAACGGTGTGCCTGCGCCGGGCTCTAGCCGAAAGAGCGTATCCGTATCGGCGCCCGTACCGCCGGACTGCGCCGGCGGGGGTGGGGACGCCGTCGCCTCGGGCGGTGGCGGAAGTGGTGGCGGTGCGACCCTTCGCTGGGCAACAGGTCGGGCGTGCACTGAATGCGCCGGAAGCCGCCCTGGATGGACTCGGCGATGACACGCGCGGCTGTGGTTTTAGCCAGGCCCGGAACGCTCTCGATCAGCAGGTGCCCGCCGGCGAGCAGGCTGAGGAGCAGTGACTCCCTGAGTTCGTTCTGGCCGACCACCTTGGCCGAGAAAGCCGATGCCGCCGCTGCCACGATGCGCTCGGCTTCAGCCAAATCCCGCTGGTCGAGCCGCGGTCGCGGCGCGTTCATAGAAGCCTTTCGTTCGTAGCCCGATCCCGCGGGGGTACCCCGACGCGAGAAGGCACATACGTCGGCGACGTTTCACCGCAGTCACACGGGGAACGACAGCTGTCATGCCACTGCGTGTCGCGGTCACCGGGCCAACGGGGGAAATCGGCTTGTCGACGATCGAAGCACTCGAAAGTGCTCCGGAGGTCGCACAGATCGTCGGCATGGCGCGGCGGCCGTTCGATCCCGCTGAGCGGGGCTGGTCGAAGACGGTCTACAGGCAGGGCGACATCCTCGACCGCGACGCCGTCGACGCGCTGGTCGCCGACGCCGACGTCGTCGTGCACCTCGCCTTCATCATCATGGGTTCTCGCCAGGAGAGTGCCCGGGTTAACCTCGCGGGTACCCGCAACGTATTCGAGGCGACGGTGGCGGCCCAATGCCCGCGTCTCGTGTACACCTCGTCGGTAGCCGCCTACGGCTACCACTCCGACAACCCGGTTCCGATCACCGAGGATGTTCCGACTTGCGGGTCACCCGAGCACTACTACTCCGAGCAGAAGGCCGCGTGCGAAGCGGCTCTGACCGAAATCACATCGGGTTCCGCGCTCGAAGTGTTCGTGCTGCGGCCGTGCATCGTCGCGGGGCCGAAGGCAACCGCACTGGCAGATGCGATGCCTTGGAACCGACTGCCCGGCCCGGCCCGTCGAATCATCGAGGCGCTGCCGGTACTCAAACCGCCGTTTCCGGATCCGGGCACTCCGATGCAGTTGATTCACCACGACGACGTCGCGGCCGCGATCGCGCTGGCCGTAACCACCACGAGCGCTCCGTCGGGCGCCTATAACCTCGCCGGTGACGGCGTGCTCTCGCTGTCGGAGGTCGGCGCCGCGCTCGGCGCGAGGCCGGTGAAGGTGCCGCGCGCCGCGGCGGTGGCTACGTCGGAGTTGATGTTGAGACTTCCGTTCGTCCCTTCGGCATTGGAGTGGTTGCACGCGGGCCGGACCTCGGTGGTGATGGACACCAGCAAGGCCAGAAACCAGCTCGGATGGCAGCCGAAGTTCTCGGCGGCCCAGACTCTCTCGGCACTGGCCGACGCTGTTCGGTGAGCCGGTGAAGCGGTGGCCTAGATCGGCGCGGACCGATCAGCCCACGGCAGCGCCAGCTCGAGCTGAGCAGCGAGCCTGATGAGCAGCGACTCACCGTCGAGCGGCGCGACGAACTGGACGCCGAGCGGCAGGCCGTCCGCGGTCCAATGCAACGGCAGCGAAATCGCCGGGCGCCCTGTGAGATTGGCCAGCTGCGTATACGGAATCCAGCCAAGGTTCTTGTCCACCATGTCGTCGACGATCTTGGTGTAGCGCAGGAAGCGTGCAGTGCGGGTCTTGATCAACACATCGGACGCATGCTGCAGCGCGACGGGCAGGTCGAACTCACCGATCTTGGGCGGTGGGGTCGCCAACGTAGGCGTGAGCAGCAGGTCGTACGACTCGAAGTACGCGGTCAGCCGACGCGTGTGTTCGTGACGCCGCTGGACGGCGTTCACGTAGTCGACGCTGCTCGTCGCGCGACCGAGTGCCGCCATGATGAGCGTGTCCCGCTCGAAGGCCTCGTCGCCCGCCCCCGTCAGCCGCTTGGCTTCGGCAAGTTCCCAGGCGGCGTAGACGAACCACGTCAGTAGAAATTCCCGGGCGAGCGCGGCATCGTCGAAGGGCGCCTGCGGCAGTTCGTCGACGTGATGGCCCAGATCTGTCAGTGCCTGCACCGTTGCCTCGACGGCAGCGAACGACTCGCGATGCGGCGTCGGGGTGATCGCCGACGGCACCCGCACGCCGATCCGCAACTTGCCGGGATCCTCGCCGACGCACGATGCGAACGAGGAAGCCGGCATCGCAGGCACGTAGGGCCCGGCGGGCTCGCCGCCGCTGATGATGTCGAGCATTGCCGCCGTGTCGCGCACAGTCCGTGACACGACGCCCTGCACGGCGGCACCGTGCATGGGCTCACCTTTCGTCGGTCCCGAGGGGGTCAATCCCCGACCCGGTTTGAGGCCGACCAGACCGCAGCATGCCGCCGGGACACGGATCGATCCGCCACCGTCGCTCGCACCGGCGCACGGCACGATGCCTGCGGCGACCGCGGCCGCCGATCCACCCGAGGACCCGCCCGGTGTCCGCCTCAGGTCCCACGGATTGTGCGCCGGACCCCACACCTCCGGCTCGGTGATGCCCTTCGCCCCGAACTCCGGGGTGTTGGTCTTGCCGAAGATGACCAGACCGGCGTCGATCCAGCGCTGGACGACCGTGGCGTGCTCAGCGGCAGGCATCGTCGACAACGCGCGCGACCCAGCAGAAGTGGGTAGGCCGGCGTAGTCCTGCGAGAGGTCCTTGATCAGGAAGGGGACGCCCGCGAACGGACCGCTCAGGTCGTCTGTCGGCGAGGCGGGGATGTCGCGCACGATGGCGTTGATCCGCGGATTCACTTCCGCCGCCCGCTCTCGTGCGACAGCGAGTAACTCTGCTGCCGAAACTGCCTTGTCTGCAATCAGCTTCGCGAGACCGGTGGCGTCGTGCGTCCTGTATTCGTCGAACTTCATCGCTCGACCGTATGCGCCGCACCCATCGCTTTGGGACCCTCCCTGCTATGCCAACGGCTGCCCGTCTTTGGTCAGCACGTGCCACTCACCGCCGAAGAGGTCCAGGCCCTGCCCGCCGGCGTCCCTGTCGCCCTTGTCGCCGGCGTAGTGGTACAGCGGGTGTCCTTTGTAGGTCACTTGATTGCCGCCGTCACGACGCGGAGTAACTCTCGCTGCGGCCACGTCGATGCCGATGCCGCCCGCCGGATCACCCTTGGCCAGTACCGGCAGCCACGTGTCGGCGCAGACGTCGTAGCAGGTGGGATCGTTCATCGGGTCCATCGTGAACGCGTACACGGTGCGGCCCGCCCCGTCGACGAGGATCTCGCCCACATCGCCTCGGTCGTCCATTTCCAACGAGACGTCCCCGATAGGCGGGATGTCGCTCGTCGAAGGGATCGGATTCGGGGTAGTGAGTGCGTCCGTTCTCGGTGAGGTCACCTCACTATTCGTCGTGGCGGCCGTCGACGCGCTGTTCGAGGCCTTGTTCTCGAATGCGGCACATGCGGTCAATGCTGCGACGCTGACCGCCGCGATGGAGACGCAGGCACCGACCCGGCGGACGCGGCGCGCAAGTATCAAACTGCGTAGCGGGTGCATGTGAGTTTTCATTTCCAACTGCGAAGCTGATCAAACTTCTCCACGACCGCAACGGCGTGAATCGCATCACCCTGGGTGCAGTGGTGTTGCCGGATATTTGGTCCGCCCGCAAGACGCCGGCCTCACAACAGAGCGGCACTCTAATCCCCGCGCCGCGTCAAATACGGAGCCAGTCCGAATTTCTCAAACGAGCGTGAGCCAATCCGTCCCCGACACCTCGTAATCGGCCCGCGCTCTCTCGGTAGGTACGTTGTCGGGCCACGAAAATCGGATGTCCAAACCCGAGGCGGTGTCGCGACATCCGAGGGTCGGCGGTGGCATACCAGGAATGGACACACACATGCCTGGCGATGTGGACCAGTAATGCATTGCTGCATCGCTGATGAGATGCCCAACGGTCGGAAACCAATGTCCATGGCGAAAGCCATTTCGCCCACCGGGGCTACCGATCACAAGTCTCAGGCCTCGATCCCAAGTCCACGCCGTGGCTAGTGTGTGCAGCCATGAGCCTCGTCACCTACGAGTTGGATGACCATGTCGCGACGATCACCCTCAACCGACCCGATGCACGCAACGCGATCAACGGCGCGCTCCGCCGTGAATTGAACGCCGCCTGGGAGCGCTTCCGCGACGACGAGGACGCGTGGGTGGGAATCCTCACCGCGAACGGAAACGTGTTCTGCGCCGGAGGGGACCTCAAGGACGGCGAGGGCTCGGTGGGGACGTTCGGCGGGACCTTCTGGGAGAAGCCGACGATCAACTCTTTCGAAAGCGGGATGGAACTGTTCAAGCCGACGATCGCCGCCGTGCATGGCCCATGTATCGGCTACGGGTTGACCGGAGTTCTGTTCTGCGACTTTGTCATTGCCTCGACTACAGCCACCTTCTCGTACCCAGAAGTGTCGATCGGGGTTCCGACGATCGTCGGGGCGATCCGGCTTCCCGAGCGAGTCCGTTGGGCCGATGCCATGGAACTGCTGCTGACCGGCAAACCGATCACGGCAGAGCGCGCCAAGGAGATCGGCCTGGTGTGGAGGCTGGTCGAGCCCGACGATCTGCAGGCGGAGGCGCGGTCGTGGGCGCGGACCCTCACGGAGGCGGCGCCGCTGGCGCAACGCGCGACCAAAGAGGTGGCCTCGCGTACAGCCAACATGGGCTGGATCGAGTCCGTCCGGTTCGGGGAGACGATGCGCAAAGTGGCCGGCGCGACCGAAGACGTGGCCGAGGGAATCCGGGCGTGGCAGGAGAAGCGGAAACCACAGTGGCGGGGCCGCTGACAGTCGGTGTCCCGGGTGTCGAGGACTATGCGCGACGCAGGGTCAGGAGGGTGATCTCACTCGGTGCGAACACCCGAAAGGGTGGGCCCCAGAACCCCGTCCCGCGGCTGGTGTACAGCTGAGTCCGCTCACCGTGTCGACTCAGGCCGTGAACCACCGGTTGATCCAACCGGACAAGGAAGTTGAACGGCCAGATCTGGCCGCCGTGAGTGTGCCCTGACACCTGGAGATCGACGCCAGCCGCCGCCGTGTGCACGACCTGCTTGGGTTGATGGGCGAGCAGAACGACCGGCAGTGTGGGGTCGGCTCCCGTGAGGGCGGCCTCAAGATTTGCGCCGTGTCCGCGGACACCTGACGCCTTGGCAGTGGCGTCGTCCACCCCGGCGATGATGAGCCGGTCACCGTTGCGTTCAACGATGATGTGCCGGTTGTGCAGAGCATCCCAGCCGATGCTCTCCATGTAGTCGAGCCAGCCTTGCGCCTCATTGAAGTACTCGTGATTGCCGGTGACATACACGCGGGCAGACGTGGCCTCCACCGACGCCAGTGGGCTCGCCTGCTCCTCTCGTACGGCGACCGGCCCGTCAGCGATGTCGCCGAGGTGGCACACAATGTCGGCGCCGAGTTCGTTGACCCGCGCCACGACGGCGGCCGACCATCGTGCGCGATCGATCGGCCCGTAGTGCGTGTCGGTGATCATCGCGACGCGCACGCCATCCAAACCGCTACCGAGTCGGTCGATGGCGAGATCGACCCTTCTGACGCGCGGAACTCGCATCGCTTCCGCATAACCCCACACCAGAAGCACCACCGCCACCACGCCTACGACGCAGGCGGTCGCCCGCGACCGCACCGGATCGCCGACTCCTGCGACGAGCAGCGCCAGCCACAACAACTGGCCCAACACCGACCAGACGAACAAGACCCAGGCCGCACCCAGCAGTCCGTCACCTGCGGCGGCCGCCCAGTCGAGATGTCGGCGCCCGTGGCCGAGCATCATCAACAACGGCAGTGCGATGAAGGCCGCGACGAAAAGCAGCGTGCCGGTTGCGAAGACGCCCGTCGGCCAAGCCGTGCCAGATGCCAGCAGCGTCCACCACGGCGCGCCGAACAGCAGCAGGAGGACGGCGAGGACGACGGCCATGCGGCGCCAATTCCGGGACCGCCGTGGCGGGTCGATCGATTCGACTACCTCCGCCGGGGTGTCTGTCATCGCGCCTCGATCTCTTGCGTGCGGGTCGAAGGACCACCACCGACGTTACCCATAGTCGGGATTGAGGCCCGGTGAGTGTGGCGGATGCTCTGCGACGGCCCCAGGCGTGCCCGGGGGCCGAGCGAACCGTCGACGTACGGCACCATCGCGGGGACGGTATCCCCTCTTCCGCCGGCAATTGCTGCCGCCACCGCCGTTCTGGTGAGCGTGCCGCGCACTTTCGACGCCATCACCCAACTCATCTGTCTCTCCTCACTGCTGAACAGACAGCAACGCTGCCGTTTGCCATTCTCGAAGGATCAGGGGCATACAGTCGCAGGGTCCGCCACCGATTCGAGCGCGATTCAGCTGTTGCTGACAAACCCCTCGGCAGCACCGTGTTTGACGGATGAGTCAAAATTCGACACTGCGTTGGGATGTGTTTCTCCCGCCGCTGCTCGTTGGGCTCTACTCACCGGTCAGGAGTGCGGCGTAGGCTCGCCCGATGCTGGGGAAGTCTGAGATCCGATTCCTTCCCCACCGCGGCCGCCGCGTGGCCTACGAGATACGTGGGGATGGTCCACCGCTCGTCGCTCCGGCGTGGTGGGTGAGCCACCTCGAACTTGACTGGCAGAGCCCGAACTTTCGGCGGTTCTGGGAGGCAGTCGCAGAAGGCTACACACTGATCCGATACGACCGGCTCGGCGTCGGGATGTCGGACCGCACGATTCGCGAGACGGATCTGACCATCGATGGAGAAGTCGCGATGCTGCGCGCACTCCTCGACGAGCTCGAGCTCGAGCGGGTGTCGCTGGTCGGCGGCTCATGTGGGAGCTGCACCGCAATCGCCTTTGCGGCAGCATTTCCGGAGCGCGTGGAACGCCTGGTGCTGTACGGGTCGTATGCCGACGGGGCGGCGATCGCCGAGCCGCGCGTGACGGATGCCATCCTCGCCGCGGTGGGTGCGCATTGGGGATTCGGCTCGCGCGTGCTCAGCGACCTCTTCCTCGGTAGTGCCGAACATGCCGAGCATGAGCGCTTCGCAAAGTTGCAGCGGGAGGCGGCGGATGCCGAGACCGCCGCCGCGCTACTACGTCTCGTCTACCGCCTCGATGTACGCGCGTGCCTTCCCCTGCGTCCGCCGGCCGACGCTGGTCGTGCATCGTCGCGACGACCGTGCGGTGCCATACCGGCTGGGGCGTGAGGTCGCGGCCGCGATTCCAGGCGCGACGTTCATTCCGCTGCAGGGCAGCGCGCACTTCCCGTGGCATGGTGATGTCGACTCCGTCGTCCGCGCGTGCCGCGAAGCGCTGGCACCTGGGCATGTGCCGCCGCACGACGTGAGCGAACCCGAGCCGGTCCTGCTTTCCGGTCGTGAGCGGGAGATCATTGCGTGCGTCGCTCGGGGGTTGAGCGACCGCGAGATCGCAGAGCAGCTGGTACTGAGCCCGCACACGGTGCATCGCCACGTGGCGAACATCCGCCGCAAGCTGGGCCGCACCTCGCGGACAGCCGCGGTCGCGGAGGCTGCGCGTCTCGGACTGCTCTGAATTGGCCGGAACGGGCCATCTGCAAGAGATGGCCGCTCCGAGCGATGCGCGCGGGGTGCGGCCGGTTCTATGGTTCCGCCATGACAGACACGACGATCACCACACAGGCGACGAGCCCACCGTCCGCGGCATGGCTGCGGATCTTCGCGCTGGTATACGACCCCTTTATCTGGCTCAGTGAGATCGCGGGCCTGCGCCGCCGGCGACGGGCGCTGCTGAGGAACGCCCGCGGGCGGGTTGTTGAGATCGGCGCCGGCACCGGGCTGAACGCTGCGCTTTACCCCGACGACATCGCCGAGCTCGTGCTCACCGAGCCCGATGCGGCGATGCGCCAGAGACTCGCGCGTCGCCTGCAGCGGCACGGACGCGGCGGCGCGCGGATCGTTGACGCACCGGCGGAGCGCCTTCCGATGGCCGATGCGTCAGTGGACACCGTCGTATCCACGCTCGTCCTCTGCACCGTTCCCGATCCCGAAGGCACTCTGCGCGAGATCGCACGCGTGCTGCGCCCGGATGGGCAGTTGCTCTTCATCGAACACGTGCGCTCGAGCTCGCGGTTGCTCGCGGCGTTACAGGACAAGCTGTTTCAACCGTGGCGCCGCTTCGCTGCTGGATGCGCCTGCAACCGCCCGACCGCGGAGCTGATGCGCGCCAACGGGTTTACAGTTGCGGCCGACGACGTCGTGTGGCGTGGCATGCCCGCGATTGTTCATCCGCTCATTGTCGGGCGGGCGTCTCGGTGATTTCGGATGACCAGCTAGGTCCGCGCGAAGCAGACGCGGGGCGACACCTCGTATACGTCGGCGACAGGACGACGGTGCAGCGCGGTCTGTCGATGATCGACGCGGCGAACAGTTCTAACCCGGGGTCTGGTGTACCGCTCCTTTGTGGGTCAAACTCGCAGGCGGAAGAAGGAGCAGTATGGGTCGGTCCGCATATCAACGCATCCGCGCCGCCCACCTCGGTGCCGTGCAGGCGGCACTCGATGATCATGTGGGTCGCCTCGACTGGTCGGCAGAGCAGATTCGACAGCACCGCGACTGGAGGTTGCGCTCGCTGCTTGTGTATGCCCACGAGCGCTCTGCCTTCTACGCCGAGCGGCTGCGTGGCCTCGACTTCGAGGCGGTGACGGCGGCTGATCTGGCGTCGATTCCAATGCTTACGAAAGCAGAGGCGCAAGCCCAGTGGGATGCGATCGTGACGGCGAAAGACCTCAATCATCAAGCCGCAGAACGTGTTTTAAGTGAGCAAACCTGGTTCTCCTACACCCGTCAAGATCAGCAGGTGTTCAGTTCCGGCGGCTCCAGCGGGGTGCGCGGGGTGTACGTCTGGGATTGGCAGTTCTTCATCACCGCCGCATGCCTTGCGTGGCGCATGCAGGCCCGTGACGAAAGGCACAGCGAATCGACGCCGAATGCGCGGCTGGCGGTACTCACGGCTGGTGTGCCACCGCACGCCAGCACGCCGCTGTTCGACGTGCCCACCATCGCAGGCATGGAAACCGTCGTCATTGAAGCCGGAGCCCCGTTCGACGAGGTACTCGCCGCCGTCGAGATGCACGCTCCCACCCACCTCGTGGGCTACGCCAGCGTCATCGGCCGACTGGCCCGCGCTTCGCTGGCGGGCGACCTCCGACTCCGGCTCTCGCGTGTCAGCACCAACTCGGAACCGCTATTGCCCGAAGACCGCGACGCAATCGTCAACGCCTGGCATGCACCCTTGCACAATCTCTGGGGCTCAACGGAACTCGGCGTGCAGGCCGTCGGCTGCGGCCATGGGCCGGGATTACACATCTGCGAGGACGAAGTGATCCTAGAACGCGTCGACGGCACCGGTGCCCCCGTGGAGCCCGACGAACCGGCGGTTCGCACGCTGGCAACCGGTCTCTCGAACCGTACGTTCCCATTCATCCGGTACGACCTCGGTGACGAGATCACGATGATGTCTGACCCGTGTGCATGTGGCAGCGCGTTCGCTCGTGTCGCCGACATCAGCGGCCGTCGTGACGACGACTTCGTCTACGGGTCACACGCGGTGCCCGCCAGTGCCTTTCGGCACGTGCTCGGCACGGATTCACGCATCGTCGAATATCAAGTGTTGCAGACCGAGGGTGGCGTGGACGTGCTGGTGGTCGCAGACGCTGATGTGGAATCTCTGGCTCCGGCGTTGGTCACCGCAATGCAGCGCTACGGCGTTGTCCGGCCGTCGATTCGGATACGCGCCGTCGAGACCCTGGGCCGCAACCAAGCGAGTGGCAAGCTCAAGCGCTTCGTGCCACTCCCCCGGATGATTCTAATCTTCTCCTGTCAGCCGGCAACGCGACCGTTGTGAGCCCAGCCTGAGCGATCTAACCGCACGTTCTGCAGCATGCGGCGGTCGTGTGTCACCAGCAACAGCGCACCGTCATAGGTTTCGAGCGCTTGCTCGAGCTGCTCGATGGCGGCGAGGTCCAGGTGGTTCGTCGGCTCGTCGAGGACCAGCACGTTGGTGCCGCATGCCTGCAGCAACGCGAGGCCCGCGCGGGTTCGCTCACCGGGCGAGAGGTCGTCAACGCGCGTTCGACATGGTCGGCGCGCAGCCCGAACTTCGCGAGCAGGGTTCGCACATCGGCGGTCGGCCAGGACGGCACGCGACGCTCGAAGCGATCGACGAGCCGGTCGGACCCGGTGAAATCTGCACGCGTCTGATCGATCTCGCCGATTGCGACGTTTGCGCCTAAGCTCGCGCGGCCACGCATCGGGCCGCAGTCGACCGAGGAGTAGCCGCAGCAAGGTCGATTTTCCTGCCCCGTTGGGGCCGGTGATACCGATCCGCTCGCCGGCGTCGACTTGCAACGACACCGGCCCCAGGACGAATTCGCCCTGCCGCACAACAGCATTGTCGAGCGTCGCAACAACGGAACTCGACCGCGGCGCGGCTCCAATGGTGAACTCGAGCGTCCATTCCTTACGGGGTTCGACGACCTCGTCGAGGCGGGCGATCCGGCTTTCCATCTGACGCACCTTCTGCGCCTGCTTCTCACTGGACTCGGTGGCGGCTCGTCGCCGGTTCTTGTCGTTGTCGGGAGCCTTGCGCATCGCGTTGCGGACACCTTGACTCGACCATTCCCGCTGAGTGCGTGCGCGGGCGACGAGGTCGGCCTTCTTCTCGGCGAACTCGTCGTATTGTTCGCGCCGGTGTCGGCGACCTACCTCACGCTCTTCCAGATAACTCTCGTAGCCACCGCCGAAGACGGTGGTGGTGTTCTGGGCCAGGTCCAGTTCCAGGACGCGGGTCACAGTGCGCGCCAAGAACTCGCGGTCGTGACTAACCAGCACTACGCCACCACGGAGATCGTCGACGAAGTGCTCGAGCCGATCGCGAGTGCCGTCGAGGTCGAGATCGTTGGTCGGCTCATCGAGCAGGACGACGTCGAATCGCGACACCATCAGCGCCGCCAGTCCCACCCGCGCCGCCTGTCCACCCGACAAGGCGGTCATCGGCGTCGACTCGGCACGCACCGCGTCAAAGTCCAGCCCAGGTCGGCCAGAACTGCCGGCAGTCGGTCGTCGAGGTCTGCCGCGCCAGTTGCGAGCCAGTGATCCAACGCAGCTGAGTAGGCAACGGCCGGATCGATTTTCGAAGTTTCGCTACCTGGATCCGCCAACGCCGCGGCCGCTTCCTCCATGGCCTGCGTCGCGTCGGTGCATCCTGCGCGGCGCGCGATGTAAGCAGCGACCGTTTCCCCGGGCACCCGTTCGTGCTCCTGCGGCAGCCACCCGACGAAGGCGTCGGCCGGGGCGACGCTGACCGCACCATCGAGCGGCTCGAGATCCCTTGCAAGGATCCGTAGAAGTGTGCTCTTGCCGGCGCCGTTGGCGCCTACGCTGACCGGGTCGAATCGAGCTCCTCGAGCACGCCGTGGAACGTCGAGCGGATCGCCACCGCGTGGTGCACGCTGATGTCCGCGTTGGGATATGAGCGCTTCGGCGTTCAGGGCGGGGATATCGGGGCGGCGGTGTCCCCGGCGGTGGGGCGGGCAGTCCCTGATCGGGTCGTCGGTGTTCACCTCAACGGCTCCCAGGTATTCGTCCCGCCGGACACCGTCGACGAGGACACCATCGTCCAGCTTGACCGCCGTCGAGCGTGACCGACTGGATCGCACGGGAACCTTCATGCACCAGGAGTACGGGTACATCTCGATCCAGTCGACGAGGCCACAGACGCTTGCCTACGGGCTGACGGACTCACCCGTCGGACAACTCGCGTGGATGGTCGACAAGTTCAAGGCGTGGACGTGGCCAACCGAGGCACCGGACGACTGGATCGCATCGGAACCTTCATGCACCAGGAGTACGGGTACATCTCGATCCAGTCGACGAGGCCACAGACGCTTGCCTACGGGCTGACGGACTCACCCGTCGGACAACTCGCATGGATGGTCGACAAGTTCAAGGCGTGGACGTGGCCAATCGAGCGTACCGGAGAACGTGCTCGGCCTGAACCGTCTCCTGGAACACGTCACGTTGTACTGGTTAACTGCAACCGCCGGACCTCGGGCTTCACCGGCTATGCCACCGCGTCCTGGCCTGAACCGTCTCCTGGAACACGTCACGCTGTACTGGTTAACCGCAACCGCCGGAACCTCGGGCTTCACCGGTTATGCCACCGCATCCCGGGGTGATCCTCCGCGGCCCTCCGGTGTGCCGACCGGCCTGATTCAGTTCGGGCATGACATCGGAATCCGCCGATTCGTCGAACGCGAGCATCACGTCACCCACTGGACTGACGTCGACCACGGCGGGCACTTTGCCGCCATGGAGGAACCCGGCGTCCTCGTCGACGACATCCGGCTTACCGGCGCCCATGGAGAACCCGGTCCTCGTCGACGACATCCGGGCTTTCTACCGTCAGCTGCGCTGAAGCCGGCTGCGCGCCGGGGGTAAGCCCCGCTGAGGCCGCTGTCAGCCGTGACTCAGCGGTTGGTCTCCGATGACCGCAAGCAGCGCCAGATTGCTGTGGCTCGGCGTGCCGGGTGGATAACCGAGTCCGATGACGCACGCAGCGCCGAGCGTGACAGCTACGAGTAGGCGGGTCGTGTCATTTCTTCAACGCTGGTGCTGGCTCCGGTGGCCAGCGGGCGGCCCGCATTGTCGAAGCGGATCGGCGTGAATTCGGCGTCTATCGCCGCGGTGTCCGGGCGTTAGTGTGCTTTGGTCGGCCTCAGCGAGCAAGCCGATAGAAGAGTTGAGCATATTCATGACCGCAGCAGCAGAAACGTCAGCGCTCGAATCGCGCGTCGGCCACTACTACCAGATGGTCGGCACCTACCTGGTCGGGCGCGAGAAGGTACGCGAGTACGCCCGCGCAGTGCAGGACTATCACCCAGCGCACTGGGATGTCGCCGCCGCGGCGGAGCTGGGTTATTCGGACCTGGTGGCGCCGCTGACATTCACGTCGACCCCGGGCATGACATGCAATCGCCACATGTTCGAGCAGGTGGTCGTCGGCTACGACACCTACATGCAGACCGAGGAAGTCTTCGAGCAGCACCGCCCGATCGTGGCCGGCGACGAACTGTACGTCGACGTCGAACTGACATCGGTGCGCAGGATCGCCGGCAGAGACCTGATCACCGTGACCAACACCTTCACCGACACAGCCGGCGAGCGGGTGCACACCCTGCACACCACCGTCGTCGGCCTCACTGCCGAGGACCTCGATCCGGCGATCAAGACGGCCGTGCAGAACACGATGATGCACGACGTGGACATCTTCGGAATCGGCGAAGCCGAGTACCACAAGGCGGTGCGCCCGGAGGGCGAGGTTCGGATCGCCGGGGGAGGCAGCACCCGCACGCCGGGGACGGCGTCCTTCGATGACGTGCAGGTCGGTGACGAGTTACCGGTGCACCACACCAGGCTGTCCCGTGGCGACCTGGTGAACTATGCCGGGGTGGCCGGCGACGCCAACCCCATTCACTGGGACGAGGGCATCGCCAAGTTGGCCGGACTGCCCGATGTGATCGCCCACGGGATGCTGACCATGGGCCTGGGTGCCGGATTCGCCTCCGCATGGTCGGGCGACCCCGGCGCGGTGAGTCGCTACGCGGTGCGGCTGTCTGCGCCCGCGATCGTGTCGGCCACCGAGGGCGCAGACATCGAATTCAGCGGCCGGATCAAATCGTTGGACCCGACGACCCGCAGTGGTGTCGTCATCGTCGGGGCGAAGTCCGATGGCCGGAAGATCTTCGGCCTGGCGACGTTGAACGTCCGCTTCCGCTGACCTGTTCCTGTCAGGTTCCTGTGAGATCCGACGGAATTACTTAGATCAGGTAGCGTTTCAAGGAGACGAAGTCGGCAAAGGAGCGACACGGTGAATCTCGGTCAGTGGGGTGATCTCACGATCCTCGCAGCCGTGATGGAAGTCGTGTTCGCCACTTGCGTATTCGTATACATCAGTCGGTTGGAGAAGCGGACACCCCATCCTCTGGGCGAAGAAGTGGGCGCCCATAAATCGGTGCTGGCCAAACTGCGCAAGCGCGAACCGATGTCGAAAGAAGAAGTCGATTATGCGGCCGAACTGGTTGCTGACGCTCGGTCGCCGCTCGCGTATGCGATACCCGCGGCTCTGTTCACCATGGGATTCTTCTACGTGGTCGGCTGTCTTTTCATGCTCCATATCGATGGCGGCCATCCGTCCTTTCGAACGTTCATCGGAGGCATCCCGATGTTGACCTCCATGAACATCGCCGCTCAGCTGCGTAGGGTCGCGCGGTTGAACGGCAAACTGCGGGACGTTTCGGTGGTGGAGCCCGAGCCGTCCGACGAGCTCGCCCGAGTTGGCTAGCGAAAGCGGCTGCTGCGCATCACGATTCGTCAGCGCCGCGACGCTTCGGAGACCGTTGAGTCATCGTCTTCCCACAGCAGTAGCTGGCGAACCGATTGGCGTGATCCGTAGGGCTGAAGCATTTGGCTGGCGGGGCGGGGACGCACCTTCAGTGGCCACCAGAACCAGCGGCCGAGCAGCGCTGCGACGGCCGGAGTCATGAATGAACGCACGATCAGCGTGTCGAACAGCAGGCCGAGGGCGATCGTGGTCCCGATCTGACCGAGAATCCGCAAGTCGGCGAACACGAAGGAGGCCATCGTGGCTGCGAACACCAGACCGGCCGCCGTCACCACCGCGCCGGAGCCGGCCATCGCCCGGATGATGCCGGTATTCAAACCGGCGCCGATCTCCTCCTTGAACCGGGAGATCAGCAGCAGGTTGTAGTCCGACCCCACCGCCAACAGCAAGATGATGGCCAGCGCCAGCACGATCCAGTACAGCGGGATACCGAAAAGGTCCTCCCAGATCAGCACGGAAAGCCCGAACGAGGCACCCAACGACAGGGCCACGGTGCCCACGATGACGACCGCGGCGACGATGCTTCGGGTGATGAACATCATGACGAGCAGAATCAGGCACATCGCAGCGATTCCGGCGATCATCAGATCGTATTTGGCGCCGTCCTGAATGTCTTTGTAGGTGGCCGCGGTGCCCGCGATGAAGATTTTGGACCCCGCCAGGGGCGTGCCCTTGACGGCTTCCTGGGCGGCCAGCCTGATCGGATCAATGTGCGAAATGCCTTCGGGGGTCGCAGGAATGCCTTCGTGGGTGATGATCATGCGCGCAGCTTTGCCGTCCGGTGACAGGAACAATTTGAGCCCGCGCTGGAATTCCGGATTGGTGAACGCCTCCGGAGGTAGATAGAACGAGTCATCGGTTTTCGACGCGTCGTACGCCTGACCCAGGGCAGTCGAATTCTGCAGTGCCGCCGCGGTCTGGTCGTTGATACCCGAGGTGGTCGCGTAATTGGTCAGTGTCAGGTCGCGGTTGGTCTGCTGACTGGCGATCTGCGGCGGAATCAGGGCGAGCAGCTTGGGCTGCAGCGCATCCAATTTGGTGATACTGCCCGAGACGTTGCTCAGTTGATCGGTAAGCGCATCAATACCGTCGAGTGCGTCGAAGAGCGACCGCAGCGCGGCACAGGCGGGGATGTCGAAACAGTGTGGCTCCCAATAGAAGTAGTTGCGCAGCGGCCGGAAGAAGTCGTCGAAGTTGGCGATTTTGTCGCGTAGGTCTTGGGTCGTGGCGACCGTCTGCTGGAATGCCTTGGTCTGCTCGTCGGTGGCGGCGCCGGATTGTTGTTGCAGCGCATACTGCCGCCGCAGAATGTCGATCGAGTTGTTGATCACGTCGACCTGTTTGAGTAGGTCGGCGCCGCGGGCCTGCTGATAGGGCAGGTTGTTGATCTGAGCGGCGCTGCCCGCGCTGATCTGGAACGGTATCGACGTGTGGTCCAGGGGCGTGCCGAGCGGCCGGGTGATCGACTGCACCTGTGCGATGCCGTCGGTGTGGAAGACCGCCTTAGCGACGCGCTCAAGCAGGATCATGTCGGTCGAATTGCGTAGGTCATGGTCGGCTTCGACCATCAACAGTTCGGGATTCAGCCGTGCCTCCGAAAAATGGCGTTCGGCAGCCGCGTAACCGACATTCGCCGGCGCACTGGCGGGCATAAAGGGACGGGCGTCGTAGCTCGTCGTGTATCCCGGCAGGGCGAGCACGCCGATGGCGGCCACGGCGAGCGCTACTAGCAGGATGGGCACTGGCCAGCGGACGATCGCCGTGCCGATGCGCCGCCAACCCTGGGTTTGCATGGGCCGACTGGGTTCGAACAGACCGAAATGACGGCCGATGATCAATAAGGCCGGCGCCAGGGTCAAGGCCGACACCACTGCGACGAGAACGCCAGTTCCGGCGGGAATACCAAGGCTCTTGAAATAGGGCAGCCGGGTGAACGTCAGACAAAGCACCGCCCCGGCAATCGTCAGGCCTGACCCGAGGATGATGTGCGCGGTTCCGTGGTACATCGTGTTGAACGCCGAGACGCGGTCTTGGCCGGCGTATCGCGCTTCGTGAAAACGGCCGAGGATGAAGATCGCATAGTCGGTTCCGGCGGCGATAACCAGGAGCGTCAGCAGATTGGTCGAGTACGTCGACAGCTCGATGATGCCGGCGTTGGCGAGCACGGCGACGACGCCGCGGGACGCGGTCAACTCGAGCATCACCGTGAACATCACGAGTAGCACCGTTGTGACACGCCTGTAGAGCCGAAGCAGCATCAATGCGATCACCCCGAGAGTGATCAGTGTGGTTTTCAGGGTGCCGTGGCGGCCCACCTCGAACTGATCGGTGACCAGCGGCGCGGCGCCGGTGACATAGGCCTTGACGCCGGGCGGCGGCGACGAGTGCTCGACGATTTCGCGAACCGAATCGACGGACTCATTGGCTAACGACTCGCCCTGGTTGCCTGCGAGGTACAGCTGCACCAATGCCGACTTACCGTCGGTGCTCTGCGAGCCGGCCGCCGTCAGCGGATCCCCCCAGAAATCCTGAATGTGCTCCACGTGCTTGGTGTCCTGGGAGAGCTTTTGAATCAAGCCGTCGTAGTAGTGGTGGGCGTCGGCGCCGAGCGGCTGATCACCCTCCAGGACGATCATCGCCGAACTGTCGGAGTCGAACTCGTCGAACACCTTGCCGATACGTTTACTGGCCTGCAACGACGGCGCGTCCTGGGGGCTCAGCGACACATTGTGCGATTCGGCAACGGTCTCCAACTGCGGCACGAAGACATTCGTCAGCACCGCCAGGCCCAGCCAGAACAACGCAATGAGCACCGCGTAGCGCCTGATGAAGTCGGGAACTCGCTGCGCGCTCATCCGGACTTGTCCAGGCAATACGTGTACGCGTTCAGGGTGTTCACCGATCTCTCGTCCTTGACCACGTCGTCGATCTTTATCCGGCAGCCGATCGAGTCGCTGTTGCCCTGGGCGGCGACGTTGACGAAGACCGCCGGCTGGGTGGTGGTCGTGTCGTAGGCCCAGGGCAGCGTGACGGCGTCGGCGCGCTGCGGTTGGGCGTCGACGTCCAGGTAGGTGATGGTGGCCACCGTCCCCGGCGGGCCGAAGACCTCCAGGACCACGTGCTTGGGATTGAACGGAACGATGTCGTTCCCCGAGCCGCTGGGTGTCGACGTAACGTCCTCAGATCCGAAGATGCCGTGCAGTCGATACACAGCGAATCCGGCCACCGCGATCACAGCCACCGCCACCAGTACCATCCAGCGCCGACTGAGTCGCCGAATGATCGAAACCCGCTGCATCCGTAACCCTTTCATGAGCGACGACAGGCGCGGACGGCAAGGAAATTTCCTATAGCAAAGCTAAGCAACAAGGTTGACGGTACGACACCGGACCGTACTCCACAACATCGGACTGGACGAGTCGCGAGCTGGCGAAGTGGCCCTGGTGAAGTGGCCGGAGAGCAGCCTGGCCATTCCGATGACGTGGTTTGGTGGCAACCGGCGCGGACCTGTCGCGTGCCCCTCGACATTCCGCGGCGGCCTCGGCCGACGACGGGGGTCGTCGTATCAGGTTGAGTCGTATCAGGTTGATCTGCATCACCAAGTTAAATATGCATCGTTACAGGGTTTGGCCAGCGCTTCGCGCGTGAACACCCTTGACGCGTGATCGCAAACACGTGGCAGCCGACGCGGGACACCAACAGTCCGATGTTCCGCGGCTGTAGTGAAGAACGAGAAAGGATCATCATGGCACTCGACGATGACGACATGACGACGTCTAGCGGCGGCGGAGAGGGTACGGCCGACGGCGGTTCCAACCCCGAAGGCCAAGACGGCGGAGCCGACGGAACCGCAAGCGGAGATGCCGCGGGCGAAAACGCAGGCGAGGGTACCGCCGACGGCGGCTCCAACCCTGAAGGCAATGACGGCGGTGCCGACGGAACCGCGTGAGAATTTCTCGATGCTGAGCCGCTGTGTGGCAACCGATATTGGGTTGTTCGCAGCCCAGTATTGGGGCCGCAGACCCCTGCTCAGCCGCTCCGGCGCGCTGCCCCGCGACTTCAGCGACTTGCTGTCACCGGCCGCGGTCGACGAGTTGATCGCCGAGCGCGGGGTACGCGCGCCGTTCATCCGATTGGCCAAGACCGGCGACGTGTTGGGCCGGGATTGCTACACCGGGCCGGCCGGGTTCGGCGCCGAGATGCCGGACCAAGTGGACTCGGCCAAGGTGTTGGCCGAGTTCGCCGCCGGCGCGACGATCGTTCTTCAGGGATTGCATCGGTTGTGGCCGGCCCTGATCGATTTCGTTCGGTGCATGGTTGACGACGTTGGTCACCCCGTGCAGGCCAACGCCTATGTCACGCCGCCGGGCGCCCGCGGATTCGACCCCCACTACGACGTCCATGACGTGTTCGTCCTGCAAGCCGCGGGCCAGAAGCGCTGGACGGTGCACGAGCCTGTCCACGAGCACCCACTGCCCTCACAGCCGTGGACCGAGCACCGCGACGCCATCGCTTCGCGAATCGACGACGACCCGGTTATCGACACCGTCCTGTCGGCCGGTGACACGCTGTATCTGCCTCGCGGGTGGGTGCATTCGGCCCGATCCTTGGACACCACGTCGATCCACATGACCATCGGGGTGTCGGCGTTGACGTATCTCGACGTGGTCGGTGCAGTCGTCGACACCCTCGCCATGGACGGTGAGTTCAGAAAGTCTCTGCCGATGGGCATCGATGCCACCGAGCGCGACGAAATGGCAGCGACGACAAGCAAGGTGATGGCGCAGGTGGTCGATACCGTGCGGGATCGAGCGGCCGAGCTCAGCGAGGGCGCAGCCGCAAGGCTGTCCGACCGTCACGCTGAGCGCACCCGGCCCGTCGCGGTCCGGCCACTTGCGACGTTGGAGGCCGCCGAACTCGCCGGCGCGATATCGGTTCGATGGCGCCATGGCCTGATCGGCGCACTGCGGCACCGTGACGGCCGCGTCGTCCTGCGGCTGCCGGATCGAACCATCACGTTTCCTGAGTCGTGCGCCCCTGCGATCGAGGCATTGCATCGTGGGCTCGTCGCGGATGCAGAGACGCTGCCCGGCCTCGACCGCGCAGACTCGACGGTGCTGATTCGCCGGCTGTTGCGCGAGGCGGTCGTGGTCTCGGCCGAGCACAAGCCCACCACCGCACCGGAGCGAGGATGACCCCGAAGCGCACTCCGTGTAGTGACCAATCGCTGACGCGAAGGGATCCCATTTACGGCACGGCGGGGGCGGGACATTCGTGGGCGATGCTCGAACTGTGTGGCGGGTGGGGACAATCGGCTTTCCTCGACTCTCCGGCGACCATCGAGCGCGAACTCGGGCGAAAGATCTGCCGTCGCATCGAGGTGGCGGGCATGCGGGTCACCGCGATACGCCGGCCGGGACGCCGGCCCGAGGCACCGCGCTGGCGATGGTTCATCGCGCACTGCGATGAGGGCAGTGAGGCGCTGTACCAGGGGGAGGTGAACGACGCTCGCGGGTACCTGGACATCGCCCTCGACGGTTCCGACGGCGAATTGGCCACCGGCCCACTTGTCGCGGTGTGTGCACACGGCAAGCACGATCAGTGTTGCGCGGTGCGTGGCCGCAGCGCGGCGGCCGTTATCGCGGCGGAATATCCCGAATTCACCTGGGAGTGTTCTCATTTGGGCGGCGACCGGTTCGCGGCCACGATGCTGGTGTTGCCCGAGGGCCTGTGCTACGGCCGCGTCGATTCGACCGACTCTGCCGGTCTCGTGGCGTTGTATCGCGACGGGCGGCTGGACCACAGGTACTTGCGCGGACGCACCTGCCTGCCGCACGCGGTACAAGCCGCACAGTATTTCGCGCGTGAATCATTGGGAGAAGACCGCATTCATGCCCTGTCACCGCTGAAGGTCGAACACAAAGAGGGCGGGATTCGTGTTGAGCTCGCAGCTGACTCGGGCTCCGTCGAAGTCGTCCTCGCGGAGAAGATGTCCGAGCCGCTGCTGTCCATGTGTCGTGCCTCGGTCCCCGGCCCGGTGCGCACGTACGTCCTGGTGTCAATAGCGTCGGCCTGCTGATCAACCCTGAGCCATCGCCGATTCAAGAACGGGCAGCGCTCAGCCACTTCCGCCGGAGGGGCGATGGCGCAGGGTGGCGGCTTGGCGGGCCGCGACTGACTAGGCTTTGGCTATGGCGGACATCATCGAGCTCGTTTACGCCGACCACGACTGGTTTCGTCGTCAATTCTTCCGGCTGGACGACGCCCAGTCCGATGACGAGCTCGCAGCGATCTGGGATGCCCTCAGTACACGCCTCGATGTTCATGCCGAAGCCGAGGAGGCGGTGTTCTACCCCGCGTTACTGAAGCACGGCGGTCGCGACGACCCCGGTAATCCCGAGGGTGATCCGGAAGACGAGACCGAAGACGCCATCACCGATCACAACGCGATTCGCGACGCGGTTCGTGAGTCGCGCCGGCACAAGCCAGGCAGCGACAAGTGGTTCGAGGCCGTCATCGATGCGCGCAAGGAAAACGGCGAACACCTCGATGAGGAAGAGCGCGAGGCGATGCCGGACTTCATCAAGAGCGCGTCTCTCGAGCTTCGCCACGAGTTGGCCATGCAGTGGCTGCGGTTCTATGCCGACCGTGATGCGACCAAGGGTGTCGACAACCGAGACAAAGACGCGGACCACTACATCGCTCACCATTCATGAATTCGCCTGTCCGACGGTGCGCGATCTGTGCGGCGTCGGCAGTACAAGGGTCGTCACGCGCCTCTTCAGCTATAGCAGGGCCCGCCACCAGGCGGGGCGCATGATGCCGGGCCGCGTTCGATCCAGCTGAGGTCCATCCACGACGGCGTCAGCCAGGTCTTGGTGGGCTCGATGACAAAGCGCAACTGTCCGCGCTCGTAGTAGGTGCGGCTGTCGGGTGTGGCCGCGCAGGTCGTGCCTCGTGAACTTCGCCGGCGTGGCCGGTGACGCCAACCCCATTCACTGGGACGAGGACGCCAAGCTGGCCGGGCTGCCCGATGTGATCGCCCACGGAATGCTCACCATGGGTTTGGGTACCGGATTCGACTCCGCATGGTCGGGCGGCCCCGGTGCGGTTACCCGCTACGCGGTGCGGCTGTCCGCGCCCGCGATCGTGTCCGCCACCGAGGGCGCAGACATCGAATTCAGCGGCCGGATCAAATCGTTGGACCCGGCGACCCGCAGCGGTGTCGTCATCGTCGCCGCGAAGGCCGATGCCCGAAAGATCTTCGGCCTGGCGACGTTAAACGTCCAATTCCGCTGACCTGCGGGCGCTTAGCGCTGGAGGCCGTCCGCCCCCCGGCACTAGGCCTCGCTGCGACCGGCCATCGTGGTGTAGTCCTCCTGCACAGTTTCACCGTGCTGGTTCGTGATGCGACTTCTGATCGTCAGGACGTCCGCCCCGAAGGCCTGGCGAAGTGATTCGAGGCGGATGTGGCAGTACAGCGTGTCACCGGCCTTGATGGGCCGGAGCATTTTCAATCCTTGTTCGGCCTGGACGATCTTCTCCTCCGTGATCGGGATGTTCGCGTGTTCAAAGAACGCCATCTGGGCTCGGAGCCCGAAGATCGAGATGAAGGTCAGGGGCGCCAGGATCGCGTCGTGACCCAGTGCTTCCGCGGCGTGTTCATCGAAGTACGCGGCGTCGTCGTTCTTCACAGCGTTGGCGTACTCACGGATCTTCTCCCGCCCGACCTCGTAGTGATCGGGGTAGAGATACGTCATGCCGACGATGCCCGGTGATAGAGCCATACAGTCGAACTTATCGGGCGGGCCCGTCGAACGATCTTGTGAAAGCCTCGCGGACGAGCGCGGCCGGGTGCGATGTGCCAGTGGTGGCTCGACAGCGTCAGTTGACGCTCTCCACTCCGGCGAGCTTTTGGATGACGCGGATCTCGTCGTCGGCATATGGCTGGCCGTCCGGGTACAACAAATCGCTGAACCACGGATCTGGAGGCGACGTGTAGGGCCGCTTCCACGAATCCCACGGCAGATAGGTCTGCGTTTTCCCAGCGACGAAGCCCCAGTTGTAGGCGCCGACGTTGCGCCGCTTGGCGACCGGCAGGATCCCTTCCACGGTGCTGCCCAACTCCCGCGCCAGGTACTCGGTGCAGATGATCGGTCGTCCGAGAGGAGCGAGTTCGTCTATGCGGGCGTCGAATTCGGCCGGGTCGCCGTAGCTGTGGAAGCTGATGACGTCCGAGTGCTCGAGTTGCAGGCTGCAGATCGTGCTGCGTTGTCCCGGGTCTCTCCAGTGCCCCTGCCAGACGCCGCTGGTAAGCGGCTGTACCGGATTCACGGCGCGTGTCCACTGGAACACGTGCGGGAGGAACGCGGCGACCAGTTCCTGCTTGTCCTCCTGTTCGACTTTGCGGTAGTCGCGCGCAGGATTGTCCGGCTCGTTCCACACGTCCCAACCGAGTACGCGAGGATCGTTGCGAAACATGCCCACCACGCCGGTGACATAGCTCTGCAGCACGCGGGTGTAGGCCGGATCCTGCAGACGCTGAGCCCCCGGGCTCTGCACCCAACCGGAGTTGTGCACGCCCGCCATCGGCGGCCGCTGACGGCCCGCTTGGGGCCGGGGGTCCCAGCACGAGTCGAACAGGACGAAGAGCGGCTTGATGTTGTGACTCGCCGCGATGCCGACGAACTGGGCAAGCCTGCGGCTGAAACCGACCCGGTCGGTAGCCCACAGCTGATCGTGAAGAAACACCCGAACAGTGTTGAATCCGATCTGCTGTGCCAGGCGAAGCTCGGCGTCGATGCGGTGCGGATCGTAGGTACCCGCCTGGAACATCTCGATCTGGTTCACGGCGGTCGAGGTGACATAGTTGGCGCCGATCAGCCAGCCCTGTCCCGCGTACCAGGCGTTGGCGCGGTCGGCGGACCATCGATTCGTCTCAGCGGAGGCGACAGGCAACCTAATCAGTGCGGCGGCCGTTGCCAAGTACAGCGGGAGCTTGAGGGCGGTTCGCCGGTCCACCACGTGACTATAGTGTTCGTGGTCCGGATTACCAGCGCTCGTGTGTCATCCTGCAACGCAACAGCTTTCGAATCGTTACCCAGCTGGGTTGATCGCGGTCAGGACGGCTGGCCCATCTATCCTGATCGCCGCATCGCGGGGTTGGGGTCGGCATGCCGTGGATCGGCGATGCCAGGTCGTTGAGATGCAGGCCTTGAAGACGCCTTAACCGAATGGATCGATGCCGGCCACATCGGCGGCGCCGCCATTCGACATAACCGCTTGTGTATCGACTCGATTCCACGCGGCTCAACTCATGATCTCACCACGATCGCAAATGCAATTGCGACTAAGAGCCGGATGCCGAGATAGCTTGAGACACTTCACCCTGAGGTTCTTCCCCGGCAGGACCGAACTTCGATCCCGACTTCTCGAGGCGGCGTTCGAATAGCCGCTGCAGCGGTGTGGCGACGAACGTGGTGATGATCGTCATGAGCGCCAATATGGTGTAGAGCTTCCCCGAGATGAGTCCCGCCTCGAATCCGATGTTGAGCAAGATGAGTTCCATCAGGCCGCGGGCGTTGGCGAGTGCTCCCATCGAACCGGCCTCGTACCAACTCATTCCCTGCGAACGCGCGGCCAGTCCGATGGCACCGAACTTCGCGGCGAAGGATACGACGAGCACGATGGCCGCCATGAGGAGAGTGGAAGGATCCAGTATCAGGGTCAGCTGGGTATTCAGCCCCGAATAGATGAAGAACGCGGGTAACAACAGGTATGCGACCAGCGGTTCGAACCGCTCGCGGATCGAATCGAGCAGCGCACCGCGTGGCATGACGGTGCCAGCCACGAAAGCGCCGAACACGGAATAGATTCCGACCACATCGGTGAACCAACTCGCGGTGAGCACGACGAGGAGAACGATGCTCGTATGCGCGATCGGCAAGCCGCCCGTGCGTTCGACATCGGCGCGGGGCGGCGTCCACGTCTCCAATCTCCCGAGCAGCGGGCGGCCGACGTAGACCATGAACAGCAGGTAGGCCAGCCCGCCTCCGATGGCCAGAAGCGCGCCGAACATACTTCCCTTGGCCGTCGCCACCACCGTCGCCAAGAGCACCCAGGAGCACGCGTCGTCAATGGCGGCGCAGGACAGCGCCATCGTTCCCAACCGGGTATTGAGCAGTCCGGAGTCGTAGACGATCCACGCCAACATCGGGAACGCCGTAATGGCCACAGCGGCCGCGACGAACAGACCGCCCTGCCAGTGCACGACCTTATCCGTGAAGTATCCGCCGAGGCTGACCATCCACCATCCGACGACGCCACCGAGCACCAGGGGGACACCGATGCCGGCGGCCGAGGTGACACCCGCCTGTCTGATGTGCGCGCCGAGGATGTCGAGCTTGAACGACGCCCCCACCAGAAACATGTAGAGCACGAGTCCGAGTTGACCGACGACGTAGATGACCGTGAGGTTCGGGTGTGTGAACGTTTCGGCCCCGATGGTCAGCTTCGCGGGGAACAGCCATTGCTGCCCAGCCGGCCATATCCACCCCAATACCGAAGGGCCAAGCAGGAATCCGGCGACCATGATCGCGACCACCTGCACCTGAGCGAGTCTGCGGAACACGGGCCAGAGCAGGCGATAGGTCAGGAGTATGACGGCGATCTGGAGGAAGAAATGCGAGGTGATCGAGAGCAGCGGGGGCATCAGCGTTTGTCCGACCATCGGAACACGTAGAGGCACGCCAGCAGACCGACGATGCTCCACGCGGCCAGGACCAGGAATGTCCGCCCGTGCTCCCAGCTGCCGGCCGGTTCGAAGACGACCATCTGCGGTGGCAACAGCACCGAGCGGAATCCCTGAGCCATCCACTTGACGGGAAAGAACGATCCAACGATCAACATCCACGTCGGCAACACCATGAGTGGCACGTAGGTGCCCGACACGAACTGCAGGCCGACTGCCGGACCGTTGGTGATGACAGCGGCTGAAAGGGCGTTGGCGGCCAAGTTGCTGACGAAGATGCCCAGGAGTGAACAGCTGACGATGCCCAGGATGAACACCCACGTCAACGTGAACCACCCGAACACGTCGGTGGGTAGATGGAGTCGAAAGACCAACACGCCCAACAACAGAATGATGATGGCCTCGGCGAGACTCGCGATGGCCACCAGCATGATCTTCCCGATGAAGTACGACGACGCGGTCGCCGGTGTTCCGCGCAGTCGCCTCAAGGCACCGGTCTCGCGGTCTGCCGCGATGCCGACGCCGAGGTTGATGAACGATGTCGAGAGGATTCCGTAGGCCAACATGCTCGCTGCGATGACGGCACCGGTGCTGGTCTCCGTGCCGGGCACCTTCGCCGAGAAGATCGAGCCCAACAGAAGGCAGATCACCGCCGGCATCGAGAAGGTCAGAGCCAGTTGTTCGGGTCGCCGGTAGAACATCTTCAGCTCGGGCACGACGCGTGACAACCCGATACGCACTGGAGAGGGAAGAACTGATCCCGAAACATCGGCGCGGTGCCGGGGGTTGGCAGCGTTCTCTGCAGACTCGATCACCATCACTGCAGACCGATCAACTGTAGATAGGCGTCTTCGAGGGTGGGTCGTGTGACGGTGAGCTGGGCGAGTTCCACCCCGTCCTTCGACCGCTGCCGGATCAACTCCGTCGGATGATCGGTCTCCTCCTCGTGGAGCTCGTCTTCCTCCATCCACCGCACCGTCGCGGCCGCGTTCATGTGAGCGGTCAATCTTGTCGGCGAATCCACCGCGGCCACCCGGCCACCGGCAATGACCGCGACGCGGTCGGCCAGAGCGGCGGCCTCCTCCAAATAGTGAGTGGTGAGCAGAATGGTGGTGCCGTCGCAGGCCAACACCCTGATGAGATCCCAGAACTGTCGTCTCGCCTCGGGGTCGAAACCCGTGGTCGGTTCGTCCAGGAAGAGCAGTTCGGGCTCGGCGATGATGCCGAGAGCGACATCGAGCCGGCGGCGCTGTCCCCCGGAGAGCAATCTGACCTTCGAACCGGAACTCGAGGCGAGCCCGACGAGTTCGAGTAGCTCCTCGGGCGCTCGAGCCTCGCCGTAACACTTGGCGAACATGCGCGCGGTTTCCAGTACCGTCAGCATCCCGAAGTCACTGGTCTCCTGCAGCACGATGCCGATCCTGGCGCGCCAACTCCGCCCCGCAGTCCCGGGGTCTTCGCCTAAAACGCGTACCTGCCCGGCGTCGCGTTTCCGGTGGCCTTCGAGAATCTCGATGGTCGTCGACTTGCCCGCCCCGTTGGGACCGAGGATCGCGAAAATCTCACCGTAGCCGACGTCGAGATCCAGATCCCGTACCGCGTGTAATCGCCCGTAGGCCTTCGACAATCCGCGCACGCTTACGGCGGACGACTGATTCGTGCGCGGTACGGAAGTCACGAGTGTGCCTCTCCCGCTTTCGACTCGGCCTCCGCCTCCAGTTCAGCCAGCAGCTCTCGCAGATCGGTATCCGACAGTTCGTCCATCAGCCGGTCCACTGCACTCTGTTCTTCGCGCAAGCGCTCATCACTGTCGCTGTCGACGACAGACGGCCGCGGTGGCGACGATTCTTCGGTTGCCGCGGGCGCATCGCCATGGATCAAGTGGAGCTCGGCGAGCACTCGATCGGCCAATGAGTTCACGCTGACGCCTCGAAGTATCTCGAGGACTGGGAGGTCGATCGAGAACACCATGTTGATCCTGACCCGGAAATCCATCGCCATCATGGAATCCAGGCCGATGTCCTCCAACATGTCGTCGGCCTCGAAATCATCTACGGCACAGTCGAAGACCGCGGCGACGATGCGCTTCACATGATCCGCGATGAGGGCCGGTCGGTCCACTTCCGGGGTGGCTGCGAGAACGGCGAGTATTGAGTCTTCGGATTCGGTGTCAGCAGAGGCTGTCTCGGTTTTTCCGAGATCCGAGAACATCGGCGGTAGCCGTCCGCTGAATCCAGCCTGGCGGGCTCGATTCCAGTCGGCGCTGATGGCGACGACACTGGGCGTCTTCTGGCTGATGAGTCGATCGAGAATGCGTGCACCCACTGCGGGTGTGATCAGCTCGATGCCCCGCTGGGCAAATATCTTCTCCAACTTGAGCTCTTCGACCATTCCCACCGACCACGGTCCCCACCCGATGGTGAGCGCCGGGAGGCCCTGCGCCACCCGGTAGTGCGCGAAGGCGTCGAGGAAGGCGTTGGCAGCGGCATAGTTGCCTTGGCCGGGTGACGCGATGGTGGACCCAGCGGATCCGAACATGACGAAGAATTCGAGGTTGTGATCCTTGAAGGTGTCGTGCAGTACTCGGGTGCCGATCACCTTTGGCGCCATCACCTCGGCGAAGTCGTCTTCACTCGTGTTGATGAGTAATTGGTCGTTGACCGATCCCGCGGCGTGGACGATTCCGCGGACCGGCCTGCCGCCGTCGCGGATGTGGTTGCTCAGCCAGGCAGCCACCTGCTCACCATCGGCGACATCGACACTGGCGGTGGCGATCTGGACACCGAGGCGTTCAATCGCCCGGATCGCGGTGACGGTCGCGAAGTGGGGGTCATCTTCAGTCAGTCCCGGCCAATGGCTTCTCGACGGGATGGTGCTTCGGCTCAGCAGCGTGATGTGGCGTGCTCCACGTTCGGCCAGGTAGGTGGTCACCACGCGGCCAAGCGCTCCCGCACCGCCGGTGACGACATAGGTCGCATCAGGGGTGAGCTTGGTGGGGAACGGCTTCGTCAGGCTGCTGCACGGGCGTAGCCGCGGGACGTATGTCGTTCGGCCGCGGATCGCAATCTGATCTTCGGACCCGTCACCGAGAAGGTGCTCGCAGATGCGTGTCGCGGTTTCGGCGCGGTCGGTGGCTGAATCGGTGTCCGGGTCGATGTCGATGAGGCCGCCCCAGTGTTCGGAGAATTCCTGGTGACCGATAACTCGCCCGAGCCCCCACAGAGCAGCCTGGTCAACGGCACGCAGCGGGGTTCCGGGTGCCGGTTGCGCGTTGGCGGTGATCAGATGAAGGCGGGCCTTGACGGTGTCGTGCTCGGCGAGGGCTTTGACGAGACGAAGCGTGGTGAACGCGCCCAGCTCATGGATCTCGTCGACGGAAAGGCTGCCGGTGATATCGAGTGGCCAGCAGTTGACGATGCCGTCGAGGTCGACGTCATCGCCGAGGCCTGTGAACAGCTCGCCCATCTGCTCGGGGCATCGGGTGTTCATCACGTAACCCCCGCCGATCTCGGTGAGCCCACCGACCGATTGGTGGTTCACCGTGAGGACGCGGTGGCCCCGGCGACGCAGCTCGTCGGCGAGGGTCGCGCCGATGCCCGAGTCGTCGGCGAAGATGAGCCAGGACGAACCAACTGTGGTGTTCTCATGTTGATCGCACCCGTCGTCGTCTATGGCGCCCCACTGAATCTCGAACAATCCCTTGTCGATACGCTCGGGTGACATACGAGACGAGGCGCTCAGCGACTGCACCGAGAACCCGTCGAAGACGGCGAGCGTTTTCCCGGCGCGGTCGGTGATCGTGATGTCGCTCTCGACCTCTTCGTCGGTCGCCGATAGGACGCGAACGTGGACCCTCATGTGCTCTTCGGGTGCACCGTAGACCGCGCAGTGGCGTATCCGGGTGGGCAGGAACGGGTCCTTGTTCTCTTCCTGCCCGAGAAATGGTGCGCCGAAGAGGGTTTGGAAGGCGCCGTCGATGAGCGCCGGATGGAACCGGAAGTGATCTAACTCGTCGACGATCGCAGGTGGAACGGTGATCTCGGCGACGGCCCAGTCCTCCCCCGCGGTCACGCTTTGAATGGATCGGAACGCGTCGCCATAGTCGAATCCGATGGACTGCGTCCGGATGTAGAAGTCGTCACCGCCGATTGAGGTGACCGGCTCGGCAGAGTCCGGCGGGTCGTGAGGGCGCGGTGCCGTCGGAAGGATGTTGAGCTCGGCGGTCGCGGTGATCGTCCATCTGGAATCCCCGTCGGCCGTGGCGGTGAACGCAGCGAACTCCAGCGTGCCGTCATCCTCGTTCAGCGTCGTCCTGAGAATGGGGTCGCACGTCTCGTCGAGAATCACGGCGCGGTGCAGCACGAGGTTGTCCACACTGTGGTTCGACCCGTAGAGGGCGTTGGACGCTGCTAGAGCCATTTCGACGTATACCGCCCCGGGTACGACGACGCTTTCCTGCAACCGGTGATCGGCGAGGAATGCGTTGAGAACGATGCTCAATTCGGCTTCCCAGGTGGGATGCAGGGCGCTTATCGATTGCCCCAGAAGCGGATGCACCGGTTCGTAGAACAGCGCTTCGGCTGCTTCCTCGGTTTCGTTCCAGAAACGCTTCGTCTGCCACGGGTAGGAGGGGAGCTTGAGGAGTCGACCACCATCACCGGGGTTCACGATGTTCCACGCAACCTCACGGCCTGTGCAATGCAGTGCGCCAACGCAATTGAGCAGTTCGCGGGTGTCATCGTGATCCCGCCGCTGGGTTGCCATCACCGAGACCCGCTGTTGCCCAGCAGTTTCGAAGATCGATGCCGCCAGCACGGGATGGGGGCCCAGTTCCACGAAGTGGGTGTAGCCGTCTTCCAGCATTCGGCTGATCGCCGGTTCGAAGAGGACGGTGGCGCGCGTGTTCTGCCACCAGTATGCGGCGCCGGCGTGGTACCGCTCCAACTGTTCACCGGTCACCGTCGAATACAGCGGCAGCGTAGCCGCTTTCGACGACAGACCCTCCAAGGCGCTGAAGAGGTCGTCCTTCACCGCATCCATGTAATGGGTGTGATAGGGCACTTTCACGGCGAGGTACCGGTTGAAGATCCCGGCCTCGTCCAACTGCCGGGCCACATCGTCGAGGACGTCACTGTCGCCGGCAACCGTCACTGCCGACGGGCTGTTGATCGCAGCCACCGATACCCGCCGCCCGAACTCCTCGAGCGCCGTCCCGTCGAGGGTACGCATCAGCGTTTCGGCATCGAGGCCCACGGCGAGCATCCGGCCCTGCCCGCTGGTGCGCTGCTGGAGTCGGCTTCGGTGGTAGATCACCTCGATCGCCTGCTCGAAGGTGAGCAGACCGGCCAGATGATGAGCGGCCACTTCACCGGCGCTGTGACCGATTACAGCGTCTGGACTTATCCCGAAATGCGCGAGCTGCTCGGCCAACGCGATCTGAATGGCGAAGTTGGCCGGTTGCGCGATCTCGGTCTCGGCCATGCGCGAACTGGTCTCATCGCGTCGGAGCTCGTCGATGAGAGACCAGTCCGTGTAACGGGACAGCTCTCGATCGCTGCGCAGGATGCTGTCGGTGAAAGTAGGGAAGACGTCCAGGAGCCCCCGGCACATCTGCCACCACTGGGGACCCATCCCGGTGCACACAAATGCGAGCTTGGGTGCGGCGGATTCCGGGCGGCTCGTGGCGATCTGCCCGCCGTCGGCGAGGGCTTGAAGTTGTTCTCGCGCATCGGCGATGTTGTCGGCGATCACGGCATGCCGATGGTTCAGGTGAGTGCGTCGCCGGCCGAGCGTGTAACCCAGATCCGACAGCCTGACATCGGGGTGTGAGGCCAGATGCGCTGCTAACCGACCGGCTGTCGCAACCAGTGCTTCCTCGCTGCGGGCCGAGATCGGCAGAACCGTCGGCCACAGTTGCGGGGGGTGATCCACCGCGGAGGCGCATGCTGGGGCCGGCGGCTCGGCGAGCACCACATGGGCGTTGGTGCCGCCGAATCCGAACGAGTTCACCCCGACTACGCGTCGTTCGTAATCGGGGAATGGCCGACCCGTTCCAGGAACGTCGATCTTCAGTTCCGCAAGAGACACGTGGCGGGTCGGATTCTTGAGATGAAGATGGGCCGGGATGTATCCGTGCTTGGCCACCAACGCGGCCTTGATCAGGCCTGCCACGCCGGCGCCGGCCTCGAGGTGGCCGATGTTGGTCTTGATCGATCCGATCAGAAGGGGATCTGTCGCCGGCCTATCCAACGTCAACGCACTCGCCAGTGCCCGCAACTCGATGGGGTCGCCAACGGGTGTTCCGGTGCCGTGCGCTTCCACGTATCCGACCGCGGTCGGCTCGACACCCGCTCGTCGAAGAGCAGTCCTGATAGCCGCTTCTTGGGCTTCCTCGCGAGGCACTGCGATGCCGTCGGTGTGGCCGTCTTGCGACACCGCCGTGCCGAGGATCTGCGCGTAGATCTCGTCGCCGTCGTCGAGTGCCCGCTGAAGCGGTTTGATGACGACGATCGCACCGCCTTCTCCGCGCGCGTAACCGTCCGCGGAGTCGTCGAAGGCCTTGGAACGTCCTTCGGGACTGAGGAATCCGCTCTTCGATTCCGCGATGGCAGTGTTTGGGCCGATCATGATGTTCACGCCACCGGCGAGTGCTAGATCGCACTCGCCGTTCCAGATGCTCTGCGCCGCAAGGTGCACCGCGACGAGCGAGCCGGAACACGCGGTATCGATCGTCATGCTGGGTCCGCGAAAGTCGAAGGCATGCGAGATCCGGTTCGCCAGCATCGTCATCATCATCCCGGTGGCTGAATGGGACTTGAAACGGTAACGACTGGTACGGCCCAGATTCTGCAGCAGTTGATAGTCGAGGGTGAAGCCGCCGATGAATACTCCGACGTCGGTGCCCGCCAATCCGTTGGCGGGTATTCCCCCGTCTTCCAACGCCTCCCACGTGGCGTGCAGCAGCAGGCGCTGCTGCGGATCGAGTGAGTGTGCCTCGCGCGGGGACATGCCGAAGAACTGGGGATCGAATTGGTCGATCTCGCTGAGGAATCCGCCTCGCCGGGTGACGATCTTGCCGACCTTCGCCGGGTTCGGATCGTGATATCGCGCAGCGTTCCAGCGTGTTTCGGGGACGTCGCACGTGGCGTCGGTTTCGCTGCACAGCAAGTTCCACAGGCTTTCGGTGGAGTCGGCACCACCCGGGAGGCGACATCCGATTCCGACGATCGCCAACGGCTCGCGACTGCTGTGTTCAGTGAGCATGGTCATCTTCTGTCTTCACAACCCCAGCTGACGATTTCGCGAGAAGTCGATTCAACTCGACTGCAGGGCCGGTGACGTGGCGACGATCCAGTCGCCACTGATCGGGTGGCTCGACTGTTCCTGGCGGTAGGTCGATCGCAGCTCGTGCAGGAGCGATTCCCGTTGCCACGCCTGCACCTGCTGCATGACATCGTCGTCTCCGAACAACGACGATTTCTCTGCGAGAACGGTTTCGACTAGCTGACCTGCCAGCTGACGCAGCAGCCGAGTATTCGCATCGAACTGTTCGGCGAAGTTCGGGCTGGTTCCCATCATCGCGGTGTGCAGCGCCACCATGAAGTTCAAAGGCGAGTACAAATCGACGAATGGCACGGCGGAGGTGCCGCTCTCCACTGCGGCCCACTCCCGGAAGAATCGTTGAACACGATTACTCAGTGCGATGAGCCCGTCGAGGTAGGGAACGACGCCGGGGTCGTCGGCGACACTCACGAATCGGCCATTCATGTAGAGAAGGCCGACGAATCCCCAGTAGAACGCGACATCCCAGATGATCTTCGCCGACATCACGGTCGGCGTACCCATCAGTGTGTACTGATCCTGATACACGGCCAGCCACATCTCGGTAAGCGATCGGAAGAGGGAGTCGCTGATCTGAGTTCGTGCGACGACGTCCTCACCGTCCAGTTCACGGGCGATGATGTCGGTGATCAGACCATTGCCGATCGCGACCAGATCCAGTCCCGATGAGTACAGCGGATCCAGGAATACGCCGGCGTCCCCCGTCAAGCACCAACGGTCGCGCCCGTCGAAGACCTTCGTCGCGCCGTGGCTGTATTTCTTCATGACGCGGAAGTCCTTGATCAGGTGCGCATCCTCCGCCAGAACTGCGGCGCACTGCGGCTCGTGTTCACGAAGCCACGCCCTGGCCTTGGCCAGCGTGTTGAACTCCTCGAACCTGTGGAACGCCGGGTCGGCCACGATACCGACGCTGGTGGCACCGGATGCAAGCCGAATGAGCCAGACCCAGTAACCCTCGCCCATCAGGTGGTTGGTGGACATCGCACGGTCACCCTCGATGAGGCGCCCCTGCCAGGTCGGATCGTCGCTCCATCGACCGACGTCGATCTCCGTTGCGACGCGAAACCAGGCGGCATTGCAATCGTGCTTGTTGGCCCGCTTGAGCTCCAACTGCCGGGGCAGCATCCGGTTGCGGCCCGACGCGTCAACCACCCACCGTGCCGTGGTCTGCGTGACTTTGTCACCGTTCTGAAGATGAATCGTGTGCGGACGGTTCTCGGAGCCGAACTCCACTGAACGCACTCGGCCGAGGGCGATATCGACGCCCTCCGACAGGCAGCGCCGGTTGAGCTCGTTCTCCAGCCTGCCGCGGTCGATTTGGTAAGTCACCTGGGGTGCGAACGAGGAACTTCCGAGTTCCATCCGTTGCGCGATGTCGGTGTTTCGCTCGTGTGAAAAGAACATCCGCAGGCCCATCTTGCGAATGTGTGCGGAGCTCAAGTGGTCGGCCAAGCCCAGGCGATCCCGCAAGTAGTGTGCCGACACCTCAACGGTCGACTCGCCGACCGTGTGGGTGATCTCGGGCACCGGATGGGGATTCGGCTCGATTACCAGAATCCGCGTGGTCGGACGCGCTCGGCGTATCTCCAGCGCCAAGGTGAGAGCCGCCACGCCTCCTCCGACGATGCCCACGTCATGATCCGTTGCTGAGTCATCGGCGTGAGAAAGGCGCGACCTGATGCGTCGTGCGAGAGCCTCTCGTTTGTCTTGACTCATCTGTCGCACGTCCACGCGACTACCTTCCCTCGAGCCGTGTCGACGATGTACCCAGCGGTTCGAAGGTGTATGCGCCATTCGATGCACAACCGTTGCAATACCGAGCCCGCGACGAGCCAATCACACTCGCGGCACGGGGCCAGCTTGAGAGTGCTTACGGATTTCTGACGTCCGGCCCGACCAGTTCGGCCGGGGGGACACCCACCTCGTGTGTGGCAACCACAGTGCGGCGCAGGGCTTAGTCGTCGGACAGTCGCAGCACGACTTTGCCCGAGATGGCCGGCTCGGCTGACACGTCCATCGCCGCTACGGCGTCGACGAGGTCGAAGCTGTGGGTGATGACCGGGTCCAGAGCGGTGGAACGAGCGAGCAGGGCGATGGATTCGTCGAATTCGGTATCGAACCGAAAGGCGCCGCGGTAGTCGATTTCCTTGGCCACCAAGGCGGACAGCTCAGCAGGTCGGGGTCCGGGTGGGAACATCCCCAACTGCACCATGACTCCGCGGCGTCGGACCGCGGCGAGGGTGGCGCCGACGGCGACGGAGGCACCAGATGCCTCGATCGCCACGTCGAAGTATTGATCGGGCAGGGTATCGGAACCGATCCGGACGGTGCGGTCAACGCCGACGTCCAGGGCGATCGTCAAAGGGTGATCGAGGATGTCAGTGGTCCAGACTTCCGCGGCGCCGGCCGCTTTGGCTGCGCCGGCGGCGAGGATGCCGATCGGTCCCGATCCGCCGACGAGCACCTTGGCGCCGGCGACCCCGCCGGCCCGGTTCAGCGCGTGCAGGCCGACCGCCAGCGGTTCGGCCAACACGGCTCTGGACAGCGGGAGGGTGTCTGGCAGCGGCCGGATCTGGTCCTGCCGGACGATCATGTATTCGGAGAAGCCGCCCTGGGTGTGGGGGAAGCTGGCCGCCGACCCGAAGTAGCGGGCGTTGCGACAGACGTTGCGGACCCCGGCGAGGCATTCCGGGCAAGTGCCGCAGGGGGTGGCCGGGTGGATGGCCACCGGGGTTCCGGTGGCGAGGGCACCGGACGGGTCGTACTCGATCCGGCCGACAACCTCGTGACCGAGCACCAATGGTTCCCGCAGGCTGAATGCACCCACGGCGCCGTGCTTGTAGTAATGCAGATCCGATCCGCAGATGCCGCCATGGGTGTTGCGCACGAGGACCTGCCCCGGTTCGGGCGCCTGGGCGGGCAGATCGTCGAATCGCAGATCGCCAGCCCCGTGAACCACCAGAGCCTTCATGAATGCGTCCCTTCTGAGGGAATGTGTTTACCGAGCCCAAGACCGGATCCGTTGCGCAGGGTCATAGCTTCCTCAGACGACCGGGTTGGTGAGGGAGCCGATGCCCTCGAGGGTGATCTCCACCGTGTCGCCCGGAGTCACCGCAACAAACGTATTGGGTGCGCCGCTCATGATCACATCCCCGGGACCGAGAGGGATCCACGAAGCGACGTAGACGATGCAATCCGCGACGGTCGAGGGGAGGTTGAAGCTGCCGGATCTCGCCGCCACCTCTCCGTTGACCCTGACGGTCGTGGCCACGTTCTCCGGGTCGTCGAGCTGCGTCTCGATCCAGGGGCCCAGTGGCGTGTAGCCGTGTCCGCCCTTGCCCTGGAACGTCTTCTCGTCGACGGCGTTTCGGTCGACGTTGGTCACGTCGTTGACCACCGTGTAGCCGAACACGTAGTCGAAGGCGGTGTCCAGGGTCAGCCCTTCGGTGTCGCGGCCGATGACGACGGCCAGTTCGCCCTCGATGTTGACCGTGCCCACGTCTCGTCGGGCGTGGATGGCATCGCCCGGTCCGACGATGGTGCGCACGGACTTGTGCCAGGCCTGGATGGGAAGCGGGTGATTGTTGTTGGTCTTGTTGTGAGCGATACCCACCAGCACCCGCGGCTGGCACGGAGCCAGCAGCCGGGCGTCGGCCGCAACGGTTACTCCGGTACGGATCGGTGGGTTGGCGAATCCGTCCTCGACGACCGCCCAGCCGTCGTCGGTCCAGATGGCGTGGACGGTGCCGTCGGTGGTCTCGAGGCGGGCGATACGCACGCTCAGACCACTGCTGTCATGCCGCCGTCGACAAACAGGACCTGTCCGTTGACGAAGTTCGACGCCGGGGAGGCGAGGAACACGAGGGCCCCGACGAGGTCTTCGACCTTGCCCCAGCGTCCGGCGGGGGTGCGGGTGGTCACCCACTGGGTGAACTGTTCGTCCTCGACGAGGGCCTGCGTGAGCTCGGTCTCGAAGTAGCCAGGGGCCAAGGCGTTGCTCTGGATCCCGTGCGGACCGAGGTCGGCGCACAGCCCCTTGGTCAGCATGACGATTCCACCTTTGGTTGCGCTATAGGGCGCGATGCTGGGCCGGGCCAGCTGGCTCTGCACCGATCCGATGTTGATGATCTTGCCGCTGCCCCGTTGGACCATGCCGCGGGCCACGCGCTGGCTGACCAGGAACGCGCTGGTCAAGTTGGTGGCAACCAGGTCGTTCCAGTCCTGCAGCGTGAACTCGGTGAACGGGGCGCGGCGCTGGATGCCGGCGTTGTTGACCAGGATGTCCGGCGTTCCCCACTCCTGCTCGATGTCGGCGATTCCGCGGTCGACGGCGTCCTGCTCGGTGACATCGAACGTGCTGACCCCGGTCTCACCTCCGGTCTCCTCGGCCAGATCAAGCGCGGTTGTCTTCACCTGGTCGACGTTGCGGCCGTGGATGATGACCCGGCTGCCGGCTTGGAGCAGGCCCTTGGCGAGGGCCAGCCCGATACCTCGGCTGGATCCACTAACGAGTGCCGTGGTGCCGGTCAGGTCGAAGGGGTTCACGGTGCGGCCACCACTCCTGTCTTCGCATCGTCGTGGGCATCCTCGACGCGGATCAGGTCACGACCACGGGTCTCCGCCGTGATGAAGGTCGTCGCAAAGGTGATGCCCGCCAGGACGAAGGTGTAGACAGCGAGCGGCACCCACGAGCCGTCGAACCACTTGATCAGCGCGGCGCCCAGCACACCGGCCAGACCACCGGCGATCACTGCGCTGAACTCACGCGAAACTGCGACGCCGAGGTAGCGGTGCTTGTTGCCGAACATCTCGGGCAGCATGGCGCACTGCGGTCCGAGCATCGTGTTGACGCCGAAACCAATGGCCACGGCGATCACCACGATGACAAGCCAGGCCTGGCCCAGCGAAATCAGGTACCAGCCGGGAAAGGCGAGCAGCAGCAGCACGGCGGCGCCGAAGCGGTAGACCGGCACCCGGCCGACCCGATCCGAGATGTGCCCGGCCAACGGCACCGACACCATCCCGATCAGCGATCCGACCGCAACGGCGATCGGGCCGATCGACCGGTCGACCATAACGGTGCCGGTCGCGTACGCGACGGCGAGGGAGTTGAAGAGGTACGAGCCACCGTTCTCTCCCATCCGCAGCCCGATGCCGCGGAGCACGCTGGGCAGCGAGTGCCCGAAGATCTCACGCATCGGGTGCTCGGCAATCTGCTCGTGCTTCTCCAAGACGATGAACGTCGGGCTCTCCCGCAGCCTCATCCGGATGAACAGGGCGACCAGGATCAGCAGGATCGACGCGAGGAACGGGATCCGCCACACCCAGCCGAGGAGAATGTCCTCAGGGATTTTGCCGAGATACACAAAGACCATGGCGGCCAGCAGGGTACCGGCCTGGATGCCGATGAACGGCAACGCGGCGAAAAACCCGCGCCGCTCGACCGGCGCATACTCGGCCATCAGCACCGTTGAGCCGGCCTGCTCGGCGCCCGCGCCGAAGCCCTGGCACAGCCGGAGGAAGACCAAGAGGATGGGCGCCCAGATGCCGATGGTTTCGAAGGTGGGCAGCGCGCCGACCAGGGTAGAGGAGCCGCCCATCAGCAAGATAGTGACGACGAGGACCCATTTGCGACCGAGCTTGTCGCCGATGGTGCCGAAGAAAAGGCCGCCGAGCGGGCGGGCCACGAACCCGACCCCGAATGTGGCAAAGCTGGCGATAAGAGCGGTGCCCTCGTCCAGGTTGCTGAAGAACAGCTTCGAGAAGATCAGCGCCGAGGCCAGCCCGTAGAGCGCGAAGTCGTAGTACTCGAGGGCGCTGCCGACCGTACTCGCCAACGTCGCCCGACGAAGGTTGGCCGCGTATTCAGGATCGTCTGCCTCGCGGACCGGCGGTGTGTACGGAGCGTCAGGCATGTTGATCTCCTTCGAATCAGACGCCCGGCTCCGTCTACGCCAGCTCAGTTACCACCGATTCAGACGGGCAACGGCGATGAGTAGACGCTATCCGCATATCGCACGGAGATTCGCAGGTTGGCTGAAAGGTTCAACAACGCCGCACTTTGCCGTCTAGGGAGGCTCGACGCTTCCGTCGTCGAACGGGTCAGACTCAGTAGAAGTCAACGGTGTCCACCACGTTCACGAGTTCGTCTCCATCAAGCAAGCGGGTCGCGTTGGCCGCGAACAGTTCGGCGATGAGCCGGTCTTCGGCCGAGTTGAGGGCGGCGGTGTGGGGACTGACGAGAACATTCGGCTCGGTCCACAGTGGGCTGTCTTCGGGCAAAGGTTCGGTCGCGAACACGTCAAGGGCCGCGAACCCGATGCGACCGTCGCGTAGCGCCGGAAGCAGAGCGTCCTCGTCGACCACTGTGCCTCTGCCGACGTTGACCAGGATCGTGCCCGGCTTGACCGCGGCGAAGACGTCGGCCCCTATCAGTTTTTCCGTCGCCGCCGTCCCGGGCAGCGTCAGCACGATGGCGTCCACCTCGGGGACCGTCGACACCATGTCGTCCACTTGGATCAGCCGGTCAACGTAACCAACCGGCGCGCCGTGCCGGCTCGTGCCGATGACGGTCGCACCGAGCCCGGCCAATTTCTCAGCCACCTCTTGACCAATGCCGCCGAGACCGACGACCAGGACGGTCATCTCCGAAACCTGGCCCATCTCCCAGCGGCCTGTCCAGCGCCGGTTGTGCTGCTGGGCGAGCAGCCGCCCCAGATCCTTGGCGCCGGCCAACACGCCGAAGACGGCGAATTCGGCCAGCGGTCCGCCATGGACGCCGGCCGAGGTCGTGAAGACGATTCGGCTCAGCTGATCCTCGCTGAGTCCGGCGCCCCTCACCTGGCTGCCGCCGCCGGCCGCCATCGTGTGAACCCAGCGGAGTCCCGGATTCGCATCCGCCGTCCGCCTTAGGGCGTCGGGGTCGACATCGGGAATGCCGTAGAGCGCCTCGGCCGAGTCGACCATGTCCTCGAACTCCTGTTGCTGAGTCGGGCTTCGACGAAACGACGGATCCCCGGAGAAGTCAGCCGGATGGCGCATCGGGGGATACAGCGACTGGTCACGGATCAAGTCGATGCGAGGCTCCAGACGCTCGATCATCTCGCAAAGCTGCTCGGCCAACGGCGTGGCGACGACCACTCGTAGACGCTCGGAACGGTGTGCCATTGACATTGCCCTTCTTCGGCGCCCTTCTTCGGCCGTTCCTCAGTTTAGGGTCGACCATATGTCGAACACGTCAGCCGACGAGAGCGTCCCCGTGGGAGTGATCGGTCTCGGCATGATGGGTCACCCGATGGCGGTCAATATCCTCAACAGCGGCGCTGGACCCGTGCACATCACCGGACGACGCCGGGGCCGTTACTCCGATCTCGTCACCGCGGGCGCTGAGTGGCATGACACTCCTCGGTCGCTCGCCGGCGCGGCGAGGGTCATCCTCCTGATGCTGCCGGACCTCCCGCAAGTCGAGGAGGTCTTGGCCGGTCCCGACGGAATCCTGGCCAGCGAGCCCGAAGACCTGCTGCTGATCATCGCTTCATCGTCGTCTCCGGTCGGGGTCAGCGAGATGGGCGGGCGGTTGGCCCGGACCACGGCCGGCGCCGTGCGGGTTGTCGACGCACCGGTCTCCGGCGGCGTCGACGGTGCCGAAGCCGGCACGCTGTCGATCATGGTCGGTGGCGAGGAGCGTGATGTCGCGGAAGCGTGGACGGTGCTCTCCGCGTGCGGCAACCCGGTTCACCTCGGTCCCCTGGGTTCGGGCCAGGTGGCCAAAGCGTGCAACCAGATGATCGTCGCGTCGACCATCCTGGCGCTCGGGGAGGCCGCGGTACTCGCCGAACGGAGCGGTCTCGATCTGGCCGAACTGTTCCGCCTGTTCGGGGGTGGATACGCTGGGAGCCGCATCCTGGAAAGCCGTGGCGAACAGATCATTCAGCAGGACTACAGTCCCTCGGGCGTGGCGAAGTACATGGTCAAGGACCTTGATTTCGCGTCGGCGGTGGCGGCGGCGACCGGCACGCATCCGGTCTTGTTGCCAGCCGTGAAGGCCGCCTTCGAGGAACTCACGGCGCTAGGCCACGGCGATAGCGACATCGCGGTCACGAGACGCTATATCGAACAGCGCTGAACGATGACACTGGGCGGCACAATCCAAGCAGACCGTGCGCAAGCTGATGCTCGCGGCCCGGGGGATCGTCAACTGCTAGATCTTTCAACGTCTTTGGCGTGAGGCTCGGCTGTCCAGACGTCGGTTGGGTTCCGGTGATTAGAGCGCTTTAATTCATAAGCTTGGCTATGTTATTTCACCTAGTGAATTCCTGGAAAGTTCTAGTGCCGCCGATGTCGATAAGGGGGATCATCGTTCCAATCAGCGTTCGGCAGAGGTTCTGTCGACAGACTGGCCATTAATCGATCGAGCGACGGCAAGGGAGCCACTATGACGGCGACGGTTAACACGGATGACCTCAGCGAGCGTCGATCCGCGGAGATTCGAGGGACCAAGCTGAGTGGGCGAGTTGCTTTCGTGACGGGTGGCACTCGCGGAATCGGTGCGGCGATCAGTAGGAGCCTGGTCAGCCAAGGCGCAACGGTGGGCGCGGGGTACGGCAGGAACAGCGAACACGCGCAGAAGTTCCTCGCCGAGTTGACGGCGGCCAGTGCCGGCGCCAAGGTCAGCGTTCATCATGGCGATGTCGCGAGCGCGGATGACTGTCGACGAACCATCCAGGAAGTCATCGACCTGCACGGCCGTCTCGACATCCTGATCAACAACGCCGGCATCACCATCGACAAGACTGTGGCCAAGATGACCGAAGACGAATGGAACAAGGTCATCGGAGTCAACCTGTCCGGGGCCTTCTTCCTGGCCCAGGCCGCGTTGGCGCACATGCTCGAGCGCGGCAGCGGCCGGATCGTCATGGTCTCCTCGGTGATCGGTGAGACGGGCGCCATCGGTCAGGCAAACTATGCGGCTTCCAAGGCCGGACTGTTCGGCCTGACGAAGACACTCGCGCGCGAGGCCTGTTTCCAGATGGGGCGCGCGGGCAATCTGACGGACAACGGTATCGGCGTCACCGTCAACGCAATCACACCCGGGTTCGTGGCGACCGAGATGATCGAGTCCGTCCCCGAGAAGGTCCTCGACCGCATCAAGGGCGACATCCCCATGGGCCGGCTGGCCCAGCCGTGGGAGGTCGCACGGGTGGTGCATTTCCTGGCCGCGGATGCCTCGAGCTACATCACTGGACAGGTTTGGGGCGTGAACGGCGGGCTGGACATGTGATGTCTGTCGCGGTCCGCTCCCTGATCGCATCGCGTTCTCAATCTCGCAACGACTCATCGAAGAGGTTCGATAATGCAGTCTTTTGAGCTGAACAAGCATGGCAAGATCGTCTTTCCGGCCAATTGCTTTCCCGATCTCGACTTCTCCACCTTCGAAAGCATCGAGCAGCTCGATGCCGTCATCCGGCGGGACTTCGATTCCAAAGCGCCAACGGGGACCGACATCCTCGAGCGGATCAAGACGGGCTCTTACCAGACCAAGTTCGAGCTGATGCGAGACATGGCGCTCAACCTGTTCTGGGCCAACCGCTTCAAGATGACGATGTACGACGTGCGGCCTACCCGCTGGGCCGACGTGCCACGTAACCGCGACGACATCTTCATACCCATCCAGACGGCGTGGGAAGATCGCGAGACAAAGGTATCTGCGGTGCAGTCTGCTTATCCCGGTCTTCCGGCGCAGTGGGACGCCGAGGTCGAGGACAGCATCTTCGAAGTCCTCTTCGACGTGTTCGGCCATCGCAGGAACCATGCGACCAAGCTGTCGGCCGTCGTACCCACCGTTACCGACTTGCTGTCTGACCCCGCGAATCAAACCCTCCGGCTGAATCGTTATGACCCCGACTTCCGCCGGTACAGCTACGCCGAGATCATCGACTGCAACGAGGATGTGGCCGAGCTTGAGGCGCTACACCGCTGGTCGATGGTCTTGCACAATCAGTATCCGTGGTCTCGTGGTGAAGCCGCCCTGACCGCGGTCAAAGAATTGCGAGACGACGACTACGTGGTGGTCTTTCATCCACGTGATCTTGATGTCCACCTGTTCCTGACCCGCGTCGCCTCCGGGCACGCCCCGAAGCAGGCGGTTCCGGCCGCCCCCGAGGTTTCCGAGCCCATTCGGCCGTACCCCGCCATCAACGTGCGCAAGGACTTGGCAGTGGCACCTCGCATCGAGGCCATCGCCGCAGTGCACGGCGAAGTTGTGTGTACCAACGAGGACCTCATCCGTAACAGCGCCTACAACTGGTCGCCCATGTCAGCGGACGAGATCAGTGCCAAGACCGGCATCGAGGCGCGTCGTTACACCTTCGACAGCCTCGAGGAACTCTCGTTGCGGGCCGCCCGGTCGGCGCTGGCTCACGCTCAGGTGGGTCCAGAGCAGATCGGTGCGGTTTTGGTGTGCACCTGCACCAGCGATCGGTTGATACCGTCGGTCGCGTCCTGGCTCTCCGGCCAGTTGGGCATCCAGCAGACGCACTGCTCGTTCGACCTCGTCGCCGCGTGCGCGGGCCTCAGCTACGGGCTGGCCGAAGCCACGAGAATCCTCCAACTGGTTCGGCGGCCGGTGCTCGTGGTGTGCGCGGAAAAGTTCTCCAACAAGATCGGGAACGTTCGGCCATCGCGGATGATTTTCGGCGACGGCGCGGCCGCCATTGTCGTCGGCCCCGCGCCCGAGGGTTCGCCGCCGGATATCGAGTACATGCAGACTTATGCCAGCGGCCCGACCAGCCAGGTCAACTCGATCTTGTGGCCCAATCCCGCGTTCGCCAACAACATCACGGTCTACGGGCCCGAGGTGAAGGCGCTCGCGGGGCGCTACCTCATGCAGATGCTCGACGACATCCGGGCCCTGCCGGACCCGGATGGTGTCGCAGAGTCGCTTCTGGCCAGCATCGACCTGATCATCCCGCACCAGGCCAACAAGACCATGGTGATCGACCTGGCAAAGGCCGCCGGTCTCTCCCCGGATCAGCTGTATTTCAATATCGAACGGGTGGGAAACGCCTCCTCGGCGAGCATTCCGCTGGCAATCCACGACGCGGTCCGCGACCAGGTGATCACCAGGCCGATCCGGGTTTTCGCCCCCGGTTTCGGTGCCGGCGCGGTTGCGGGCTACGGGGTACTCCGAATCGATCCCGCTGTCATCGCGCCCGACGATCAGGCTGCACCGACTGGCGAGTCGGTCGGGGTTCCCGAGCCCGAGCAAACTATGCCAGGCGGGACCAATATGGCCGTTGCCTTCGGATGACAACACCTCATTCGAGCACCGCAGCGCGCAACCCGCGCAGCGTGCTGATGACCGGCTTCAGGACTATCAAGCCAATTTAATCTGATGGTCAGGTGGCAGCCGTTAGTCCGGTTAGCCACACGCTGCGATAACAGGAGTTACCGGTGTCCGTCCAGATCTCCGCCGACCCTGCCGATATAGAGCAACGCCTTTCGCGGTGGCGTTCGGCTGTTGCCGGGGTGCTGGCCAAGAGCACCAGGCGTGACCCGTCGGAATTGCCCGCCGAACCCGAGCGCCTGCTGGATTCGCCCACCTACGACGGCTTCCCGATCCGCCCGCTCTACACCAGCCTGGATGCAAGGGGGGAAGCGGCGCTGCCTGGGCGGTGGCCGTTTGTGCGGGGCGGCGACGCGCGACGCGACGTCAAGTCCGGTTGGAAGGTCGCTGAAGCGTTTCCGACCGGCGGATCCGCCGTGGCCGACGGTAATGGTGCGGTGTTGGTCGCGCTCACCGAAGGCGTCAGCGCCCTGGTCGTGCGGGTGGGCGAACGCGGCGGGGTCGCTCCGGCCGAGCTGGACCGACTGCTCGAGAATGTCTTCCTGGACCTGGTGCCGGTGATCTTTGAGGTCTCCGGCGCGGATTATCTGGCCGCCGCCGAGGCGGTGCTGGCGCTGCTGACCGGGCTGGACGACGATCAGCGCAGCCGGCTGTCGCTCGATCTGGGCGCCGACCCGCTGACCGCGCCGCTGAGCCGAAGGCCGGCGCCAGAGGTGGCCGACGTCGTCGCGACCGCGGCCAAGGTCACCGGATATGACGGCGGTGTCCGCGCGGTCACCGTCGACGGCCCGGCGTTCCACAACCACGGTGCGAGTGCGTCGTGGGAGCTGGCCGGCAGCGTGGCCGCCGGGGTGGCTTACCTGCGGCTATTCAGCGGTGGCGGCCTTGGTGTTCGGGATGGGTTGCGGCAGATCAGCTTTCGATTCGCCGCGGACGACGATCAGTTCATGACCATCGCGAAGCTGCGTGCTGCGCGCCAACTTTGGGCGCGGGTTGCCGAGGTTGTCGGGGAACCCGACAGCGGCGCCGCGACCGTGCACGCTGTCACGTCGTTGCCGATGATGGCCGAGCGCGATCCGTGGGTGAACATGCTGCGCACCACGCTGGCGGCTTTCGGGGCGGGTGTCGGCGGCGCTGACACCGTGCTCGTCCAGCCTTTCGACGTCGCGATCCCCGGTGGATTCCCGGGGATCGCGACCAGCTTCTCGCGGCGGATCGCCCGTAACACCCAGCTGCTGCTGCTGGAGGAATCCCATGTCGGGCGGGTGCTCGATCCCGCGGCCGGGTCGTGGTTCGTTGAGGACCTCACCGAGCGGCTCGCCGAGCAGGCGTGGACGCATTTCCGGGAGATCGAGCAGCGGGGCGGCTTCGTCGAGGCCGGGGACTTCGTCGCCGAGCAGATCGCCGAGGTGCGCGACCGCAGGATCGACGACATCGCGCACCGGGGCACGGCGCTGACCGGTGTCAACGAATACCCAAACCTGGCCGAACCGCCGCTACCCCCGAACGACCTGAAAGCAACTGTCGAGAGTTACGCGGCCGGGTTTGAAGCGCTGCGGGACCGCTCGGATGCCTACCTCGAGCGGACCGGGTCGCGCCCGCAGGTTCTGCTGCTGCCGCTCGGCCCACTCGCCGAGCACAACATTCGTACTACGTTCGCCGCCAATCTGTTCGCGTCCGGCGGCGTCGAGGCCGTCCACCCGGGAACCGTCGACGCCGCCGGTGTGGCGCAAACGGTTTTGCAGGCCGGCAACCCCGACGTGGCGGTGATCTGTGGTACCGATGCCCGCTACGGAACCGATGCCTCGGATGTGGTCGAGGCGGCTCACACGGTGGGCGTGGCCCAGGTCTACCTCGCCGGGCCGGAGAAGGCGGTAGCCGAAGCCGACTCGAAGCCCGATGCCTACCTGACCGCCAAGATCGACGCGGTCGACGTCCTGTCGACCCTGCTCACCCGATTGGGGGCCTGATTCCATGACAGCCAGCACCTCGGTCGTCGGCAGTTTCTCCGACGTCCCGCTGCACGGCGATCGCGCAGGGGAACCCGCAACGGAAGCCGCCGTCACCGAGCACGTGGCCGCGGCGGCGGCCGCGCATGGCTATACCCCAGATCAGCTGGACTGGATCACCCCCGAGGGCATCGACGTCAAGCCGGTCTATATCGCCGCCGACCGGGACGCCGCGGTCGCCGCGGGTTACCCGCTGGACAGCTTCCCCGGCGAACCACCGTATGTGCGCGGGCCGTATCCGACCATGTATGTCAACCAGCCGTGGACCATCCGCCAGTACGCCGGCTTCTCGACCGCCGCCGACTCCAACGAGTTCTACCGGCGCAACCTGGCCGCCGGTCAGAAGGGCCTGTCGGTGGCGTTCGACCTGGCCACCCACCGCGGCTATGACTCCGACCATCCGCGGGTGTCGGGTGACGTCGGGATGGCCGGGGTGGCGATCGACTCGATCCTGGACATGCGGCAACTCTTTGACGGTATCGACCTGTCCACGGTGTCGGTGTCGATGACGATGAACGGCGCGGTGCTGCCGATTTTGGCGCTCTACGTGGTGGCCGCCGAGGAGCAGGGCGTGCCGCCGGAGAAGCTGGCCGGGACCATCCAGAACGACATCCTCAAAGAGTTCATGGTCCGCAACACCTACATCTATCCGCCGAAGCCGTCGATGCGAATCATCTCCGACATCTTCGGCTACACCAGCACCAAGATGCCGAGGTTCAACTCGATCTCGATCTCCGGCTATCACATCCAGGAGGCCGGTGCCACAGCGGATTTGGAGCTGGCCTACACGCTGGCCGATGGTGCGGAGTACCTCAAGGCCGGTCTGGACGCCGGGTTGGACATCGACAAGTTCGCACCCCGGCTGTCGTTCTTCTGGGGCATCGGGATGAACTTCTTCATGGAGGTCGCCAAGCTGCGGGCGGGCCGGCTGCTGTGGAGCGAGCTGGTCGCTAAGTTCGGTGCGAAGAACGCGAAATCGTTGTCGCTGCGCACGCATTCGCAGACCTCGGGCTGGTCGTTGACCGCGCAGGATGCGTTCAACAACGTCGCCCGTACCTGTATCGAGGCGATGGCCGCCACTCAGGGCCACACTCAGTCGTTGCACACCAACGCGCTCGACGAGGCGCTGGCGTTGCCCACCGACTTCTCCGCGCGGATCGCCCGCAACACCCAGCTGCTGCTGCAGCAGGAGTCGGGCACCACCCGGCCGATCGACCCGTGGGCCGGCTCGTATTACGTGGAGTGGCTGACCCATCAGCTGGCCGAGAAGGCCCGCGCGCACATTGCCGAGGTGGCCGAGCACGGCGGCATGGCGCAGGCGATCAGTGACGGTATCCCGAAGCTGCGCATCGAGGAGGCCGCCGCGCGTACCCAGGCCCGCATCGACTCGGGGCAGCAAACGGTGATCGGTATCAACAAGTACCAGGTCGACGAGGACCACGAGATCGAGGTGCTCAAGGTCGAGAACAGCCGGGTGCGGGCCGAGCAGATCGATAAGCTGGCGCAGCTGCGGGCCGACCGGGATGAGTCGGCGGTTCTCGCCGCGCTCGACGACCTGACCCGCGCCGCCGACGCCCATGGGGGAGATGGGTTGGGCAACAACTTGCTGGCGCTGGCCATTAACGCCGCGCGGGCAAAGGCCACCGTCGGGGAGATCTCCGACGCGCTGGAGAAGGTCTACGGTCGCCACCAGGCCGAGATCCGTACCCTCGCGGGGGTCTACCGCGACGCAGTCGGAAAGGCCAGCAATATTTCGTCCGCCACCGAACTCGTCGAGAAGTTCGCCGAGGCCGACGGTCGCCGCCCGCGCATCCTGGTCGCCAAGATGGGCCAGGACGGGCATGACCGTGGCCAGAAGGTCATCGCAACGGCCTTCGCCGACATTGGTTTCGACGTCGACGTCGGGTCACTGTTCTCCACCCCCGACGAGGTGGCGCGCCAGGCTGCCGACAACGACGTCCACGTCGTGGGTGTCTCCTCGCTGGCCGCCGGGCATCTGACACTGGTGCCGGCGCTGCGCGACGCGCTGGCCGCGGTCGGCCGGCCCGACATCATGATCGTTGTCGGCGGTGTTATCCCGCCCGGCGATTTCGAAGAGCTGTATGCCGCGGGCGCCACCGCGATCTTCCCGCCCGGCACGGTGATCGCCGATGCCGCCATCGGCCTGCTGCACAAGCTGGCCAAGCGGCTCGGCTACGACTTGGATTAGCCCGCAGCAGGTAGATGGCTGACATCCAGGACCTGGCCGCCGCGGTGAAAAGCGGCTGACCGCGGCGCCCGACAGGGCGCTAGAGGAAGTGGTGGGCGGTGTCAGACGCGCTTGCCGGACAGAAGGAATCGAGGCGAGTAGCTGCCATGAGTGGTTCAACTTCACCGTTCGGGCAGAACGAGTGGTTGGTCGAGGAGATGTACCGCAAGTTCCGCGAAGACCCCTCCTCGGTCGATTCGAGCTGGCATGAATTCTTGGTCGACTACTCCCCGGAACCGGTCACCGACACCGCTGCGTTGACCGGCAATGGGGAACCGGCCGAGCCGGCTGCACCGCCCGAGCCGAAGCCCGCCCCGGAGCCGGCCCAAGCGGCCAAGCCCGCTCCGCCCGCCAAGACCCGGCCGATAAGCAAGGCTGCCTCCACGGAGCAGAAAGCCCCCGCGGACACACCCGCCAAGCCGAAGGCGGCAGCCGCGGCCCGGCGCGGGGAAGACGACGAGGTACGGGTGTTGCGCGGCGCCGCCGCGGCCGTCGTCAAGAACATGAACGCGTCGCTGGAGGTGCCGACCGCGACCAGCGTGCGGGCCATTCCGGCGAAACTGTTGATCGACAATCGGGTCGTCATCAACAACCACCTCAAGCGCACCCGCGGCGGCAAGATCTCGTTCACCCACCTGCTCGGTTACGCGATCGTGCAGGCGATCAAGAAGTTCCCGAACATGAACCGACACTTCGCCGAGGCGAACGGCAAGCCGACGGCGGTCACGCCGGCGCACACCAACCTGGGCCTGGCCATCGATCTGCAGGGCAAGGACGGCAACCGCCAACTCGTGGTGGCAGGCATAAAGCGTTGCGAAATAATGCGTTTCGGCCAGTTCATCGCCGCCTATGAGGACATCGTGCGGCGCGCCAGGGACGGCAAGCTGACCGCCGAAGACTACTCCGGCGTGACGATCTCGTTGACGAATCCGGGCACCATCGGCACCGTGCATTCGGTGCCGCGGTTGATGCGCGGGCAGGGCGCGATCGTCGGTGCGGGCGCAATGGAGTATCCCGCCGAGTTCCAGGGCGCCAGCGAGGAACGCATCTCCGAACTGGGCGTCGGCAAGCTGATCACGCTGACTTCCACCTACGACCACCGCATCATCCAGGGCGCGGAGTCGGGCGACTTCCTGCGCACCATCCACGAGCTGCTGCTCTCCGACGACTTCTTCGACGAGATCTTCCGCGAGCTGGGCATCCCGTACGAGCCGGTGCGCTGGCGCGTCGACAACCCGGATTCGATCGTCGACAAGAACGCCCGCGTCATCGAGTTGATCGCGGCGTACCGCAACCGCGGTCACCTGATGGCCGACATCGACCCGCTGCGGCTGGACAAGGACCGGTTCCGCAGCCACCCCGACCTCGATGTGGAGACTCATGGACTAACGCTTTGGGACCTGGACCGGGTGTTCAAGGTCGACGGCTTCGCGGGCTGCGAGTACAAGAAGCTGCGCGACGTGCTGGGCTTGCTGCGCGACGCGTATTGCCGCCACGTCGGTGTCGAGTACACCCACATCCTGGAGCCCGAGCAGCAGCGGTGGCTACAGGAACGCGTGGAGGCAAAAAACGTCAAACCGGATGTGGCGCAGCAGAAGTACATCCTGCGCAAGCTGAACGCCGCGGAGGCATTCGAGACCTTCCTGGCAACCAAATACGTTGGGCAGAAGCGGTTTTCACTGGAGGGCGCCGAGGCCGTCATCCCGATGATGGACGCCGCGATCGACCAGGCCGCCGAGCACGGGCTCGACGAGGTCGTCATCGGCATGCCGCACCGCGGCCGGCTCAACGTGCTGGCCAACATCGTCGGCAAGCCGTACTCGCAGATCTTCAGCGAGTTTGAGGGCAACCTGAACCCGGCGCAGGCGCAGGGCTCGGGTGACGTGAAGTATCACCTCGGTGCCACCGGCACCTATCGGCAGATGTTCGGCGATAACGATATCCAGGTGTCGCTGGTGGCCAACCCGTCGCACCTGGAGGCCGTCGATCCGGTGCTGGAGGGACTGGTCCGGGCCAAGCAGGACCTGCTGGATAAGGGCGACGGAGACGACGGGTTCACGGTGGTACCGATGATGCTGCACGGCGACGCCTCGTTCGCCGGTCAGGGCGTGGTCGCCGAGACGCTGAACCTGGCGCTGCTGCCGGGTTACCGGACCGGCGGCACGATCCACATCGTCGTCAACAACCAGATCGGATTCACCACCTCACCAGAGCACTCACGGTCCAGCGAGTACTGCACCGACGTGGCGAAGATGATCGGTGCGCCGATCTTCCACGTGAACGGTGAGGACCCGGAGGCGTGCGCGTGGGTGGCGCGGCTGGCGATGGACTTCCGGCAGAAGTTCAAGAAGGACGTCGTCATCGACATGCTGTGCTACCGGAAGCGTGGTCACAACGAGGGCGACGACCCGTCGATGACCCAGCCGGCGATGTACGAGGTGATCGACGTCAAGCGCGGCGTCCGCAAGGCCTACACCGAGGCGTTGATCGGCCGCGGCGACATTTCGATCAAGGAAGCCGAGGACGCCCTGCGCGACTACCAGGGTCAGCTCGAGCGGGTGTTCAACGAGGTCCGCGAACTGGAAAAGCACGCGGTAGAGCCCAGCGAGTCGGTGGAGTCCCACCAGGTCCTCCCGGCGCGGCTGTCCACCACGGTGGACAAGTCGCTGCTGGCCCGCATCGGTGACGCGCAGCTGGCGTTCCCGGAGGGCTTCACGGTGCATCCCCGAGTCAAGCCGGTGCTGGAAAGGCGCCGGGAGATGGCCTACAACGGCAAGATCGACTGGGCGTTCGGCGAGCTGCTGGCGCTGGGATCGCTGGTCGCCGACGGCACGCTGATCCGGCTGTCCGGGCAGGACACCCGCCGCGGCACCTTCTCCCAGCGCCATTCGGTGCTCATCGATCGCAAGACCGGCGCGGAGTTCACCCCGCTGCAGCTGCTGACAATCAACGAGGACGGCACCCCCACCGGTGGCAAGTTCCTGGTGTACGACTCGGCGCTGTCAGAGTTCGCCGCGGTGGGCTTCGAGTACGGCTACTCGGTGGGCAACCCGGATGCGATCGTGCTGTGGGAGGCGCAGTTCGGCGACTTCGTCAACGGCGCCCAGCCGATCATCGACGAGTTCATTTCCTCCGGCGAGGCCAAATGGGGACAGCGATCCGACGTGGTGCTGCTGCTCCCGCACGGCCACGAGGGTCAGGGCCCCGACCACACCTCGGGCCGCATCGAGCGGTTTCTCCAGGTGTGCGCCGAGGGGTCGATGACGGTGGCGATGCCGTCGACGCCGGCGAACTATTTCCACCTGCTGCGGCGGCACTTGCTGGACGGCATCCAGCGTCCGCTGATCGTGTTCACGCCGAAGTCGATGCTTCGTAACAAGGCCGTGGTCAGCGACATCAGGGAATTCACCGAGACCAAGTTCCGCTCGGTGCTCGAGGAACCCACCTACCAGGACGGCATCGGCGACCGCAGCAAAATCAAACGGATCCTGCTGACCAGCGGCAAGCTGTACTACGAGCTGGTGGCCCGCAAGGCCAAGGACAACCGCGACGACGTCGCGATCGTGCGCATCGAGCAGCTCGCGCCGCTGCCGAATCGGCGGCTGGCCAACACGCTGGACGGCTACCCGAACGCCACCGAGTTCTTCTGGGTGCAGGAGGAACCGGCGAACCAGGGCGCGTGGCCGACCTTCGGCCTCGCGCTGCCGGAATTGCTGCCCGAGCACCTGACCGGCCTCAAGCGCATCTCGCGGCGCGCGATGTCGGCGCCGTCGTCGGGGTCGTCGAAGGTGCACGCCGTCGAGCAGCAGGAAATCATCGACGAAGCCTTCGGCTGAGCCTCTTCTTTGCCGCGAGCGTGCGTTGCTCCTATGTCAAGGGAGCGGGTTTAGGCCGGTTTAGGCCGCTGCGTGGCGTGCCTGTTGAGGGTGCAGGTCGGCGTGCAGCCTGGTGAACACCACGCGTGCCAGTCGGCGTCTGAGGCAGCGCAAGGCTTCGGTAGAGGAGTTACCGGTGGCGATGCGTTTGTGGTAGTAGGCGTGGCCAGGACTGTCGAGGAAGCGGATCTGGGTGATGGCGATGCGGTGCAGGGCAGCGTTGAGTTGGCGGTTGCCCGAGCGGGTCATCCAAACTCGGCCAGCGGTGTTACCCGACCAGACCGGGATGGGCGCAGACTGTTCCAGTGGTTGCGGTTGAGGCACTCCTTTCGCAGCCGGTTGTTGAACGATTCGATGTAGCCGTTGTCCCATGGTTATCCGGGCGGAATGTAGGACAGACCGACCTTTCCATCGCAGAACCGTTGCAGCGCTTGGGAAACGAACTCCGGACCGTTGTCCATCCGCAGCACTCTCGGCGGCCCGACACCTGCAAGCCCTCCTCGCGCCAGAGCCGGTGGACCTTCTTCTTGTTGACTTCACGGCGTTCGTCGTACCGCACGCCGCCCACGCATGTCGGAACCCATGGCACGGGTGTTTGGTGACGTAGCCGCGCAGCCAGCCCTCATTTCGGCATCAGGGTCGGCCGGCGTCTGCGCTTGAGGCAGTCGCCGGTAGGTGGAGCGAGCCAGCCCAACCGCCTTGCACGCAAACCGTTCTGACATGCTCAACGTGGTAGTGAGCATGTCCACGGCGCGCCGCTTGGCGCTAGGCTCAGAACTTTCCCTTGGCCACCTCGCGCAGGACATCCTTGCCAGTTCGGCCTCGCCAGCAGGCGCTTGAGGCGGAGTTCTGCTCTCACAGCTCCTTGAGTTCCTTGGCGGCGTCCGTGTCCATGCCGCAGTAGGCGCAGCGCCAGTTGTACAGCGTCGCCGCCGACACTCCGAGTTCGGCGGCGACCCCCTCACCGGTCTTTCCTTTCGGCAGCCAATTCGTCCGCCCGCCGCAGCTTGCGCACGATGTCCTCCGCGGAATGCCGCTTCCGACCAGCCATAAGTTTCATTCCCTTCCAGCCCGACATCGGGCCACAGGACTCTAAAACTGGACTCATTCAGTGGGAACACGCCAACGGGGGTCACCTGCGGGTCCAGTATTACAAGCATCACAAATCAGTGATTGGGGACGAGGATGTTAGAACGAAACGGGCGCCGAATGGTCACCGGGTTGGTGATCGCCGTGGTCTCAGCGCTGCTAGTGAGCGCCTGCGGCGTCACCCGCGGCGAGGAAGCGAGTGGACTGCACCGGCTGCGCATGATGGTGCCGAACAGTCCGGGCGGCGGCTACGACCTGACGGCGCGTACCGCCGTGAAGATCATGGAGGACGACGACATCACCGGTCGCGTCGAGGTGTTCAACGTGATCGGCGCCGGCGGCACCGTGGCGATGGCTCGGCTGATGAACGAAAAAGGCAGCAACGATCTGATGATGATGATGGGGCTCGGGGTGGTTGGCGCCACC